>NZ_CABHOU010000025.1 GCF_902168175.1 uncultured Chitinophaga sp.
CACAAACTCCAGAAGAAAAACCACAACCGGCGAACGGAAACGAAGAAAAACCTAAATCAAGAAGAGGTTTTGCTGCTATGGACAAATCCAAGCAAAAGAGCATTGCCAGTAAAGGCGGACAGGCAGCCCACAGAATGGGCGTTGCACACCGTTTTACTCCTGAAGAAGCACGCGAAGCTGGCCGTAAAGGCGGTAGCATCGTTAGCATGAACCGGGAACACATGGCAGGTATTGGCAAAAAAGGTGGCGAGGCAACCCGCAAACCACGTGCGCCAAAACAAACCAATTCAGACAAGCAGCCATAGAAGTACACAGAAAATTTAATGTAATACATAAGAGTCCCGGCAGATAGGATCGCGAAGCGGTCTACAGCCGGGACTTATCTTTTTTATCAATTTACCCCGTCGGAGCATTTCATTCACTTAAATTCAATGTTATGGCAAAGAAATACGGTAAAAAAGCCAGCGATAAAGTAGAGCGTGCTATGCACGAGATGAAAAAAGGTAAGTTGAAAAGCGGTAGCACGGGCGAAAAGGTAACCAGCCGCAAGCAGGCAATTGCCATCGGTTTATCGGAAGCAAGAGAAGAAGGTGGCAAAGTGCCGAAAAAAGCGGCTGCTAAGCGAGCTGCGCCTAAGAAGAAGGCGGCAGCTAAAAAAGCTGCACCTAAGAAGAAAGCTGCTGCGAAGAAGGCTGCACCGGGAAAGAAAGCTGCTGCGAAAAAAGCCGCTCCTAAGAAGAAAGCTGCTGCGAAAAAGGCTGCACCAGGAAAGAAAGCTGCTGCGAAGAAGGCCGCTCCTAGGAAGAAAGCTGCTGCGAAAAAAAAGGCTGCACCAGGAAAGAAAGCTGCTGCGAAAAAAGCCGCTCCTAGGAAAAAGGCAGCCGTTAAATAGGCGGCTCCCAAAAAGAAGGCTGCGGCTAAAAAGCGTAGTTAGTCCAATACCTTTCCTACTAATCATAAACAAAATGGCCGGTATGTAATGTATACCGGCCTGGTCATTTACAACAGCCAGGAAAGATTCCAGAGCGTTCAGTCGGTATATACACCGCCCTCCGCCGTTCTACCCCTACCCCAATAGTAAGAGAGCATCCATCAAATAGGTTCTTCACTACGCTCACCGACGTATTTATTCCCTCCATTACGAACGCAACAGTAGAGGCCAAAAAATGTCGGGAGTCGAACAAATGCCGGAAAGTTGGCGTAATAGCCGGCGAAAAACGGGCTATCCTCTCACTCCATTACCTTCATATTACCAAAGGAGATAAACGTTTAAATATGGTACGGATACACCGCCCCCGCTTTAAGCTCATCCTGTTAAAGACTGAAGCCAGTAATAGTAGCTTATTCACCCTCCGGCAGTCTCTGCTGAAAGGTAAGTGAGAGACTCCGTTTCTTCAATTCACCAATCCTGCTAACCACCACCGCCAACTTATCACTAAACAATATTAAAATAGTACCTTGTATTGCATAGTACATTATATTACCTTATCTTTGACCCGATATGTAAGTTTCCATCCTGCTTATCCATTTAATTACGTTTAAACTTCTTTATATGAAGAAAACCTCCGCCCTTCTACTACTCTTTAGTTTGGTTACCCACGCTTATGCCCAAAATCTGCCTGCCAAACTTGACTCTGTTTTAAACTACTACGACCAGCACGCCGGCTTTAATGGCAGCGCCTTAATCGCCTATAAAGGCCAGGTATGGCTATCGAAGGGTTATGGCTACCGCAACGTGGAGAAAAACATTGCCAACGACGAAAACAGCATCTACCAACTCGGTTCCATCACCAAACAAATAACGGCTGCCGTTATCCTGAAACTGCAGGAGGAAAAGAAACTGAGCGTAAATGATAAGATCAGCAAGTACTTTAAGAATTATCCCAAAGGCGACAGTATTACCATTGCCAACCTGCTATCGCACACCTCGGGGATTTACAATTACACCGCCAACAGCGCCTTTATGCAGAAACCGGTAACTGAACATCAGTCGCGCGCGGCTATAATGGCACTTTTTGAGAACAAACCGCTGGCATTTACACCGGGCAGCAATTACGAGTACTCCAATTCCAACTATATGTTATTGGGTTACATTATTGAAGATGTAACGAAGATGCCGTACGAGAAAGCCGTACGCAAATACATATTTAACCCGGCCGGCATGACGAACAGCGGCTTCGATTTCGTTGGCCTCTCCCATCCGAAAAAGACCACCGGGTACTTCAGCCTCAATACTCCCTCGTCGTACGTAGACTCCAGCGTAAGTTATGCCGCGGGCGCTGCGTATGCTACCACCGGCGACTTATACAAATGGCATAAGGCTTTACTCACGAATAAGATCATCAACCCAACTTCTGTTGAAGCGGCTTATACACCGCTGAAAAACAAATATGGCTATGGATGGATCATCGATACTATCACCGGGAAGAAGTTGGTAAGCCATACTGGCGGCATTTATGGGTTCAATACCGTAATAAAGCGTGTTCCGACAGACGATGCCTGCGTTATACTGCTCTCTAATGTAGCTAACAACAAAATGAACGAGATCGCTAACAGCCTGCTTAATACCATCTACTACGGCGCGCCTGTTCCCGTAGCGAAAAAGGTGGAACATACCAGCGAATCACTCCGCCAGTACGTAGGGGAATATAAACTAAGGGAAGACCTGCTGGTAACGATAACTGTGCTGAACGGTGCCTTACACGCCAGGCCTACCAATCAGTCGGACAAAACCCTGGTACCGGACGGCGGCGATAAATTTCATGACAGTGAAAATGAAGATATCCGGCTTAGGTTTCAGCGTGATGCAACTGGCGAAGTGAATGGGTTTAAGTTTCAACAGAACGGCGCCGACATGTTCGCCCCTAAGATCATCCCAAAACTGGTAAAGGATATTTTGCACATGGACAGTGTGTTGTTCAATGCTTTCAATAACCGCGACCTCAATGGTATGAAACAGGTATTTGATACGGGCATGGAGTTTTACCACGATAAAACAGGCCTTACCAATTATGATGATAACATTAAAGCCTTTACCACCACCTTCGCCCTTAACAATCCACCACGCCGCGAACTAATACGCAATTCAGTGGAAATTGTGCCGCTGGGCGAATTCGGCGCACTACAAACAGGAGAACACCGCTTTTGCCGGGTAGAAAGCGGCCAGGTAGGTTGCAGCATTTATAAGTTCGTAACTGTCTGGAAAAAAACATCCGAAGGCTGGAAAGCTTCACGCCTCATTAGCTACGGGCACTAACCCGCCCTGTTAGCCTCATCCTCCGAACCTGTCTTTCTTTCCCGCGCGCCCGCTACCTTGGTATTGCCGAAGCGGTAGGTAAAAGACAGGTTTGCTGTTCTGTTTTGCCAGCGGTTATTGACGCGCAGGTATACATTACCATAATTGGCAGTACCCCTGAAACGGTTACTGGCAAAAATATCATTCACGTTCAACTTCAGGGTGGCCTTTTTATTCAGCACTTCTTTCTGCACACCTCCCCAAACACCACCCATGGCTTTAGAAGCAAAGATGCCGTACACAGTAGGTGCTTCAAACCACCCGCCCAATTCCATTTTTATACCGGCGGGCAATGTAAAAGTATTCGTAACATTCAGGTTCCACGACAACTGCGAGGTATAAAAGGTGCTGGTAGTATCGTTAATCTGGTAACGGGTATGATATACCGAACCATTGCTGTTAATGTTCCACCATTTCGTAAAATCGAACGGCGCGGTAAGATTAAGCGAGTAGTTCACCTGCTTACCCAGATTACGGTTCGTGCTGATCGTGATCTGCGTTTTATCGTTCTGTATCAGGTATTCATCGAACAGATCGTTGGTAACGGAGTAAGCGAGCGATGCGATGTACTTGGTTTTGAACACGTAGGTAAGTTCTGTATTGTGCGTGTACTCGGGCCGTAGGAAAGCATTACCGCGGAAGTAGGTATACTTATCCAGGAAAAACAGGAATGGATTGAGCATACCATAACCGGGGCGGTTAATGCGTTTATTGTAAGCCACGGATAATTTATGATTGTCCGAAAACTTATGATCGGCGGTGAAATTAGGGAAATAGTCGAGGTAGCTGCGCCGGATGCGCTCCTTCAAAGAAATGGACTGTGCGTCCGATTCGGTTTTCTCCAGGCGCAACCCGGCGGTGATATCAGTTTTCTTAAACTGGTGTTTGTAGATGGCATAAGCTGCATAAATATTTTCATCGTAGCGGAACTGGTCGTACTGCTGCAGTGCCGGCACATATACACCGCCTAACAGCGAATCGTAGCGATTGTAGTTGTCCGTCTTCACAAAACTTGCTTTTACACCTGCTTCTATTTTAGACTTTTTGTTGAGGGGCAATACCAGGTCCGACTTTATACTATAAATATCAATGTAGGTATAAGGCCTTACGCTGATACCACTTCGTTGTGTAATAGCACCAGTACCGGCCACCTGCATGCTATCAGCCAGCATATTACTGATGTTGTTATGAAATTTTGCATAGTCGGCGTCTACAGACCATTCGGTGCCTAACGTATCGGCCTTCAGTTTATAATTAAGGTTTAAAGTTGTATTGCTAAAGCGGTTGTTGGTGTGAATGGCGGTATGCAATACCGAATCGACCGCCCCACCTTTATTCGCGATTTGTGTAGCACTGGGTGCTTTACGCCTGAAGGCATTGCTGTAACCATTTACCAGCACACCGATGGTTTGTTTGGGAGTGATGAAAAAGTCGACCCCGGCTTTATAAGACCGGTTCGTGAAATCGTTGGTCTGGAATACATCCTGTTGAAACTGCATAGGGGCGTCGCCGCCGGTTAAACGGTGTAGTTCGCGCGTATTATAACTCTCGCGGTTGCCATAGTTAAGCGTACCGAACGCATTAAACTTTTTTGTACGCCAGTTAATACTGCCCCCTACACCATAAAACCAATAGCGGCCCGCTCCTACGTTCGCATTGATGGTTCCGTTAGTACCTGTAAGTTGTCCTTTTTTAGTTTTTATATTGATGATGCCCGATGTACCTGCAGCATCATATTTAGCGCTTGGGCTGGTAATAATTTCTATCTGCGATACTGTTTCGGCGGGCATGCTTTTAAGCAGTTCGGCCAGGGCTTCATTAGAGAGATAAGTCAGTTTGCCATCGAGCATCACTGTTACACCCGACTTACCCCTTACTGCCAGGTTGTCGCTGTTATCAACCGATACACCGGGGGCACGACGTAACAAGTCCATTACGCTGTTACCCGCTGCTGCCACGCTGCTCTCCACGTTCAGTACTGTTTTACCTTCGGCATGTTCTACATAGGGTTTTTGCCCGGTAATATTTACTTCCTTCAGCGATTTGGCAGAAGTGCGAAGACTGACAGCTTTCAGGTCTGCCTGGCGGTTCCCCTCCCCGATCTTAAACGTTTCACTGTTGTGAGTGGTAAAGCCCATTTGGGTAATTTGCAGGAAATAAGTGCCATCGTCTACACCTTCGATTTGGCAACGCCCCTCCGCATCGCTCATTTGTCCTTTAAGTAAGGAGCTGTCAGCCGTTTTTTTAATGGCTACGCCAGCGTAAGGCAAAGGTTTACCGGCTTCGTCAAGTATTCTTACGAACACTTTGCCGTTACTTTTATTTTGCGCACACAGTGGCAAAATGGCAGACAGGCATAACATGGCAGCCAGGATGATTTTTTTTCTCATACAAGTATTTAGAATGCGTTCTGGAAGACGGGGTTGGTTTCTGTTTTTACTGACAAATGTGTTGCGACATATACCAAGCTGGGGCACTCATTGGCCGCTGCATATACTTTAAAGACGGGTTAACCGGCAAAAGGTTGCAAAATGTCTAGGTATTTTTTTCAGGTGGATAAGTTGATGCCGCTCATCCTGCTATACGACCGGTCTTTTCTGGCATAATTACTGCGGCCAGTTAAAAAAACTACAGATATGGAACCTATCATTCAGTCATTGGGATTTAAAGCAAAAACCGAGTTGGAAGATTTTATCACGGATAAGCTACAGGGGATTAAGTACGATAAGATCATTAAAACGGAGGTAACGCTGTTCCTCGGCCCGGATAGCGACCCCGC
This sequence comes from uncultured Chitinophaga sp., assembly GCF_902168175.1. Classification (GTDB taxonomy): domain Bacteria; phylum Bacteroidota; class Bacteroidia; order Chitinophagales; family Chitinophagaceae; genus Chitinophaga. Next base: position 6,075 of record NZ_CABHOU010000025.1, read on the forward strand.
CAATAAAGTATGCGAGATAAGACTGCATATACCCGGGAACGATTTATTCGCTAAGAGGAACGCTGAGTTTTTCGAGCCTGCCGTAAATGAGTGTATAGATGTACTGCAAAGGGAGGTAAAACAACTGAGGGAGAAGCAGATCGACCGCCGTCAGGCCGATGCCACAGCTATACAGGATGCACTGATGAGCGGTGGTGTGGAAGAAAACGACTAATACTCCGTTAAATCTATAAGTAAAACAGGCGCCATAAGCGCCTGTTTTCGTTTTATGCCGTGTAGTATACTTTCCTCAGGTTTCCCCGGGAAAAGTATCTCTGGGTGTACCGCCGCCCGTTTTCTTATCATCGATATTAAGCGGGGCCCTGTCTCTATTGATGAGTTTATCCTCCCCACCCTTCTTTTGTTTTGCCTTATGTACAAAGTAATAAATCACCACGGCGGCTAACAGTATCAGTGCAATTAATGGTATTGGCTGCATAATTTCCTGTTTTAGTGCAGTATGTGGAGAACAGATACTATGCCTGAAAATTATTTATGGATTTTTTAACAGCTTACATCTTCCTGCCAAAGTTCATGTATGCGAAAACATATCGTCTGTTTGCTGGCCGCACTTACGGCAGGAGCCTGCTTTTTGCGCATAGGCAACCGTTTCCTGAGTCCCTGGATACCTGTTAAGATTATACTGGCGATCGCGCTGCTGCTATTGCTGGCCGGGATATTATCCCCCTTCTTCACCCGCAAAAAACAACACGATATACCCTGGCTGCAAGGCATTATCCGTTACGCCATTGCCTTTGACCTTACCATGTTTGGCTTACAGAAGATATTACACCTGCAGTTCCTGACCCCACTCGCCAAACTGGACGAGCCTTTTAGCCGCTTTAGCGCCGAAGATCTTACCTGGGCGTACTTCGGCCACTCTTACCCCTTCGTGGTAACCATCGCTTTGGCGCAGATCAGCGGTTCGGTATTACTGCTGTTTTCGCGGACCCGGTTGCTGGGTGTTTTTATCCTGTTACCCGTAATGGCCAACATCATTTTTATCGACCTGTTTTATCATCTGGCACCAGGCGTATTAGCACATGCCTGTATCATGATGGCCGGCCTTATTTACCTGTTATTGCTGGATTACCAACAGCTGCGTATTCTCTTTTTCGCTCCCCAACCAGGCATTCCGGCTAATAACCGGGTAATAAAACCACTGTTACGCCTTTCATTGTTCGTCATACCCTGCGCACTGTTGCTGAGCTACAATTTCCCGGATAAACATCCGGAAATAAAAGGCCGCTACGAAGCCCGATACATTAGCGGCTCGCTGGATTCGTTGCGAATTGTATACCTCGATATTGCAAATGAAATTGTACTCGACCTAGGTGGTATTGACAAAAGGTATTATGGCCGGTACGCCTATGACAAAACAACTGGTGCGTTACAGGCAACCTGGCACTTTGGGCGCAATGCCACCGATACATTACATGCGCGGCTGGTTAAGCATAACGATCGCATCGAACTCAAAGGCACTTTAGGACTGGATGAACTAACGTACGAACTGCAAAAAACCACAGACAGACATTAAATTAGCAGCAAAAAGCAGCTAAATACTACCTATGTTTAATACATGCAACATGGGAACTGTACAAACCAGGCATACAGAAACTGAGCATCAGTTACAAAGCGGGTAATATGCACCTCAGTGAAAACAATCTTCAACTCATCCATTACTCGCCGGGAGTACAGGTAATAGCCTGGCCGGAGGAATTGCAGCCTTAATGGCACAGTATTCCGTGGTTATTGGTTAAACGAATGATCATGGATAAGAAAAATCTGCTCATGCATACAGACATCCAGGACAGTGAAAAGGACCAAAAGAAACTGGCGCCTGAAGAAACGTCCATGGAATTACCCGAGGTAAAAGACATTCCGGGCCAGGAACATGTTCACGCAGCACCATTAGGCGAACTGGCCGATACCACCGCCTCTTCTGACGGTGAGGAAGGCACCGGCGTACTGGACGACCTCAATGGCGACGACAGCGTGACTAACGACGATACCAATGTTACCAACACCGAACGCGAACTGCTGGACCGCGCCGCTAACGAAACACCCGGCGACGAAGGCGCATCTGACCTCCGCCGCGCACGCCTCGACAGTGTGGACGAAGACGGTGATGTACTGAACGAAAAAGGTTTTGGCTACGACAATACCGGCGCCGACCTGGACGTACCAGGATCGGAAGACGACGACACGGCCGAAAGTGCAGGCAATGAAGACGAAGAAAACAATGCCTACAGCGACGACAAAAACAACGACGAAGAGACCATCGGTATCCCTTAACGGGTTAACCAGGTAAAGCTGCCAGGGATAAGCTCCGGCAGCGCTCCCGTCCAGTTAAATTGTATGATGGCGGTTTTGCGTGGCGACACCTTTGTGGACGTGTTGTGCGTATGTAACACATACCACCAGCTATTGCCCGCACGCACCACATCACCATGCCCCGAACCGTTTTCGCCGGTATGTTTCCTGCTGATAAAGGGATTGCCGGCCTGCTTTACCCATGGACCTGCAGGCGACTGGCTTACAGCGATACCCACGGCATAATCGGGGTTCCGGAAGTCGTTGCAGGAATAAAACATATAGTATTTACCATTTTTCCTGATCACGGTTGGACCTTCGGATACAGGCCATGAGGCATTTTGCGTATCCTCCCAACCTTTTTCCGCATGCAGGCATTCCTGTAAAGTACCGGGAATAAATGCGTCCAGTGCAGTATTAAGTTGCGTTACGAAGATGCGGTTACCTTCATCAAGGCGCACATGATAGAGGTAAATTTTGCCGCCATCGAACAACACGAACGGATCGATCATTCTTTTATCTGCCGGCAAAGCCTGCAGTTTTTGTTGTTTAAATGGGCCACCAGGATTATCGCTAACCGCGATCGCAATATTTTCATTGGCCGTATAAGCCATGTAAAACTTTTTTTGATAACTAAACACCTGCGGTGCCCAGAACCCTTTTGTACCGTAACTATCCCCCACCTTCAGGGCCATCCCCCCGGCTTTCCAGCTCTGCATATCCTTAGATGTATAAACCGGTATGCCCTTATCGGCATTGCCGCCAGCAGTACCATAAGCATAATACAATCCTTTGTGCCGGATAATGGTAGGATCGGCCAGTAAAAGCGGGAGGCTGTCGCCGGCAAAAACGCGGGCACACAGGAGTAAAATGACGATGACGTGGACTAAACTTTTCATCCGCCTAAGTTACTCGAATAAGGGAAAAAGTAAAATCCGGGCTGCCTGTTGTTGTACAATTCATCGATTTACTATTACAATTCAGCCACCGTTTCGCCTGCCACAAATATTCGCGCAAATATTACCTAACTTTAAGCACGCAAAGTTTTTATGAACATGATTTCTGTTACCAGCGAATACCTGCAAGGCATAGACGTTTTACGGAACGTACCCGAAGATCAGTTACAGTGGCTGATAGACAGCAGCGAGCATTATACCGTAGCCCAGGGCGATTACCTGTTTAAAAAGGGCGATGCCCTGGATAAACTGGTGGTACTGGTGGAGGGCCGTGTGTTCATGTACATTGCACAAAACAATGAACAGCGTGAAATTACCACCCTGCAACCCGGCACCATTACCGGTTACCTTCCATTTTCCCGCGCTACGACCACCTTTGCCAACGGCCAGGCCCTGGACGATTTGCAGGTAATGTCGCTGCCACAGCCACAGGTGCGCGAAATGATCTGCGAGCGATTTGAATTAACAGAAGCGCTGGTGCATGTAATGACCGACCGTGTGCGGGAATATACCTCCAACCAACTGCATAATGAAAAGATGACCGCCCTCGGTAAACTTTCCGCCGGCCTGGCGCATGAATTGAACAACCCCGCATCCGCCGTGGTACGTGGCGCCGTTTCCCTGAAACAACACCTGCAGGCCATGCCCGACTATTTTAAAGAAGTAATGCGCGCGCAGCTCCGCCCCGAAGATGTAGACATGGTTGGGCAGATCATGTTTGCCGTCATCGACGCCCATCAGCATAAAAAACCTTTAAGCATGATGGAAAGGGCCGATCAGGAAGATGAAATAGCCGACTGGTTATCGCAATTCCCCATCAGCAACGTGCAGGAGATCTCAGAGAACTTCGTGGAGTTTGGCTTCACCATCGACAACATGGAAGAGTTCCGCAAACACATCCCGGAAAAAGACCTCTCCCCGATCCTGAACTGGGTAAATAAAAACCTGGTAACAGACAAGATGGTGGCCGATATTGAAGACGCTTCGCAACGTATATCCCGCCTGGTACAATCGGTGAAAATGTTTACCCATATGGACCAGGGCTCATCCAAACAGCTGAGCGATGTACACGATGGCCTCAAAAACACGCTTACCATGCTGGAATACAAATTGCGTAAGGGAAACATACAGCTGGTGCAAACTTTTGACCATAACCTGCCGCCCATTAAAGCGCTGGTAGGAGAACTGAACCAGATATGGACAAACCTGATAGACAATGCAGTGGATGCGATGGACGGTCAGCCGAAAAGCATCCTCGAAATTAAAACGGAAAGAGACAGGGATTGCATAAAAGTACACGTGATCGACAATGGGCCTGGTATTCCGGAAGAAATCAGAAACCGCATATTCGATCCTTTCTTTACCACGAAAGGTATTGGCAAAGGCACAGGTTTAGGCCTCGATATTGTTTGCCAGATCGTGAAACAACACAAGGGCGCTATTAAGGCAGATTCTGTACCCGGCCGTACAGACTTCTGGGTATCCCTGCCCATTAACGGATAAAATATAATATTGTAAGTCAACATGACGAACCTACCTCTCATATTTTGTATTGACGACGATGCGCAGGTATTGCGCGCCATCGTGCGCGACCTGAAAAGCAAGTACCGTGAACACTACCGCGTACTCAGTACCACGGTGGTGAAAGAAGCGTTGGACAGCCTGCTGGAACTGAAGAACAAAGGCGAAACAATTGCCCTGTTCCTCACCGACCAGCGTATGCCCGAAATGGACGGTGTTACCTTCCTCGAGCATGCCCGCAAGTTTTACCCGGACGCCAAACGTGTACTGCTTACCGCCTACTCCGACACAGACGCAGCCATTAAAGCCATCAACACCGTTCAACTCGACTATTACCTGGTAAAACCCTGGGACCCGCCAGAGGAAAAGCTTTACCCGATTATGGACGAACTGCTGGACGAATGGCAGGGCGTGTACCAGCCCGAGTTCCGTGGCATTAAAGTAGTGGGCTACCCGTTTTCCCGCGATTCGCATGCGATAAAAGACTTCCTGGCTGGCAACCTCATTCCTTACCAGTGGATGGACGTACAAACCTCCGAAGAGGCACAACGCCTGCTGGCGCTCAACAATCTTCCTACGAACAAAGTGCCGGTGGTGTTTATGGAAGATGGCTCATACGTATGTAAACCAACTATCAGCCAGATAGCCGAAAAAGTAGGACTGAACCCGCAGATCAAACACGACATGTACGACGTGGTGATTATCGGTGCCGGGCCTGCCGGTTTGGCAGCGGGTGTATACGGTGCATCAGAAGGATTAAAAACCCTGCTGATAGAAAGGCGTGCGCCGGGCGGACAGGCTGGTACCAGCTCGCGCATCGAGAACTATTTAGGCTTCCCTACAGGCCTTAGCGGATCGGAACTGACACGCCGCGCCATTACACAGGCCACCCGCCTGGGCACGGAGTTCATTACCCCCCAGGCCGTAAAAGATATTAAACAGAGCGGCGGTTATAACAAGATCATCCTCGACGATGACCGGGAGATTAACACCCGCAGTATTGTGATTACCACCGGTGTAGACTATCGTAAACTGGATACCAAGGGTGTGGCAGATTTTACCGGTGCGGGCATCTATTACGGCGCGGCTATGACCGAGGCACAGGCCTGTAAAGACCAGGACGTGTTTATTGTGGGTGGTGGCAACTCTGCCGGGCAGGCTGCTATGTACCTGTCTAAGTTCGCCCACCGCGTAAACATCCTGATCCGTAAAGACGATCTTACCAGCACGATGTCGTCCTACCTGATCGACCAGATAGCGGGTACGGAAAACATTGTAGTACGGGGTAAAACCGAGATCATTGAAGCACGTGGCGATACCAAACTCGAGGAACTGGTGATACAGGAAATAGGGACCGGCAACACCACGACGGAAAAAGCCGGCGCCCTGTACATCTTTATCGGTGCCAAACCATTTACCGACTGGATTAAGATGAATATCATCAAAGACGGGAAAGGGTTTATTGAAACCGGCCGGGAGTTGAAGAACTACGACAACTTTTCGAAGATCTGGAAACAGAACCGCGATCCTTACTTACTCGAAACCAGCTGTCCCGGTATATTTGCTGCCGGCGACGTACGCGCCAGCGCCATGAACCGCGTAGCAGCAGCGGTGGGCGAGGGATCGATGGCTATCAGTTTTGTACATAAATTCCTGGCAGAAGTTAAATAAACAATCTATGGCAGTTTGCGAACATATTAAGGCAATAGAAGAAGTAAAAGTTGGAAAAGAAGGCGTTTGTGAAGAGTGTATCAAAACCGGTGCAGAATGGGTGCATTTGCGTACCTGCCAAACCTGCGGCACTACACTTTGCTGCGACGATTCCCGATTTAAACACATGACCAAACATTATCACCGTACACAGCACCCGGTTATCGCATCCGCAGAAACCGGCGAGCAATGGCTGTGGTGTTACCCGGACGAATCGTTCTCTGAATATTGATTTTCAGCACATTAAATATCCACGGGGATTTCACCATGCCTGTTTATGCAGGGAGCTAGATTGGCAAACCAGCAAACATGATATAAATTATATCTCCGGAGATAAAAATTATATGATCGTCGATGCAAAAAGAATCGGCATCGATATAAAATATAATGTCGCAGCTACTTTATCGTGCGTTGACGATTCAAATTGCATGGCCGAAGACTCTTTTTTGCGCGCAATTGCATGATTTTTAATGTAGCCGGCCGCAAAAAGCTGCATCGCCGATATAATTTACATCTCCGGACATGGAAATTATATCGACGTCGATTCTTTTTACATCATCGTTCATACCGGGAACAACACCGGAGATGTAAGTTTCTTCAGCGATGATACATTTTGTATAACCGGAGGTGCTTTCAGCAATATCGATGATATAAATTGTGACAACGACGATACTTTTTACAGGAAGCATGATTGAAATTCAGTCATGCTTCCTTGTTTTTACATGACCGCCGCTGCAAAATTGCATCTTCCCCTGTCAGCTATACCAATGCTATCTTAACATAACCTTATCATTTTACCTCACAATAAGGCATTGTAAAGGCACGTTATACCGGTCTATCTTCCCATTTGCCGGCAGCGGCTTGCAGGAAGATGGATTTACCCTGGAAATGAGCAGAATAATCATATGAGCGGAAGACATATCACTGTCCTTGTACTTTTCGTTTGCGCCGGCAGCAGCACAGCCAGGTGCCAGGCCATCCCAACAGAAAACTTCTTGTCAGATACGCCGCGTATCGAGTGGACAATGCGGACGAAGATGCCAAAAGAGGATAAACCTTTTTCACGCAGGGCGTTTATTATACCGGCCTCGATGATCGTATTTGGTGCAGTAGCGGCCGGTAGTGATGAATTACGGCGTATTGATAAAAATCTGCAGTACGAACTGTACGCAGAAAATCTTCCGAAAAGAACGAAGATTGACAATATACTGCAGTTCACTCCGGCGGCCAGCGTGTACCTGCTTAATATGGCCGGCATCAAAGGAAAGAATAACCTGCGCGACCGTACGGCTATTTTCATGATGTCGATGGCGATTATGAACACGACCGTTTTTACCACTAAACGTCTTACACAGCAACATCGTCCGGATGGCTCCAACTACAGTTCCTTTCCCAGTGGCCACACGGCCAACGCTTTTGCGGGTGCAGAATTCCTGCGCCGGGAATATGCAGACGTATCGCCCTTATATGGTATTGCCGGTTATGCCGTAGCGGCCACGACCGGCTACCTGCGCATCCGCAATAACAAACATTGGTTCAGCGATGTGGTAGCAGGCGCTGGTATCGGCATTCTTTCCACCGATCTAGCATACTACCTGTATCCAAAAATAAAAGACAAAATATTTAAGAACGGTAAACCTTCATCAAGTACAGTTATAACGCCCATGTATTCCAATGGGAGCTTCGGTTTCGGGCTTTCAAGGACGTTTTAACATAATACTTACCGACGAAAGAGAGGCGACTGTGATGGTCGCCTTTCGCTATTTATAGGAAGAACTGTAGTATCATTGCACCATGGTCACATTTGGGTCATGGCCTAAATTATAATGTTGTTGTGCCATTTTATTAGTCTACCTTTAAAGAGCTTCGAAATACTTCTTTACCTGATTTCACTACAATTAACAGTCTAACGATATATATAATTTGTTGTAAGAGTTCCAGTAGAATTACATTTCCTACCTTCTCCTCCTCTGGTATTTAAAGCCGCTAAATCGAAGCTGAATTTTTTACGTTGAAATTTTAAATATGATCACCCGTCAAAAAAAAGAGATTGTGCGTTTTGCGCCCAAAGGCAATAATAGTTTTGCCGAAAGCGTAAAGCTCAATGTTGAAGCATACTTTGCCACTCATGGCCTGTCGAGTTACGGTAATGCCGCCATGTGGTATAAAACCGTGTTTATGGTATTGCTCTATTTTATCCCCTACCTGGTAGTAACATTAGGATTTGTTGCGGGTAATCCCTGGCTATTCCTGCTGATGTATGTATTTATGGGTTTAGGTGTTGTAGGTATCGGAACTGCAGTTATGCACGATGCCAACCATGGCGCCCTGTCCAAAAACAAAAAGGTAAACGGCTTTATGAGCCACATCCTGGAAGTAATTGGGGGCTACACCGTTACCTGGAAAATACAGCATAACATTTTACATCATACCTACACGAACTTAAACGGGCTGGACGAAGATATTACACCTACCTTTTTACTGCGTTTTACACCCAGTGCAGAACGGAAACGTTATCATCGACTCCAGTTTATTTATGCCTGGGGTATATATGCCATCATGACGCTTTTCTGGATGACGATTAAAGACTTCCGGCAGTTGTGGCGCTATAACCAGCACAAGCTGCTTGTTAAAGAGAAAACAACTTTACCCACGGCAATGACGCATCTTACGTTGTTTAAAATGTTCTATTACGGGTACATCATTGTACTTCCCATCCTCTTCTCCGGCTTTGCCTGGTGGATGATCGTGGTAGGTTTTGTAGTGATGCACGTGATTGCCGGATTATCGCTGGCGAGCATATTTCAGCTGGCACATGTCATGGAAAGCTCATCATTTGCCGAACCCGTAACGGACAACCAGGGCAAAAAACAAATGGAAGACAACTGGGCAGTACACCAGCTGCTTAACACCAGTAACTACGCACCTAAAAATGCGCTGCTTACCTGGTTTATCGGCGGACTGAATTTCCAGATAGAACACCATCTGTTCCCTAATATTTGTCACGTACACTATTCAAAAATTTCGCCTATTGTACACCAAACCGCCAAAGCCTACGGCTTACCGTACCATGTACAACCTACCGTACTAAAAGCCTTGTGGAGCCATACCATGATGCTGAAGCAACTTGGCCGTGAATAAAGTAAAAGAACATTCACATATGAAAAACATCAATTTCCAGGGTTTCCAGCATTCAAGCAACTGGAACCTTAAACGGAGCAACCTGCAAAAAGAGTATTACCCTGCTATCACCGAAGCAGACCTCGACTTTGAAGAGCAAAATGAACAGGTAATGTTGGAAAACATACAAAAGAAGCTTGGAAAAAGTGTAGCAGAGCTAAAACGTGTAATGGACAAAAACAGTCCTAATCACTATTACTAATCAGGTGCATTAACTACTGTGTCTATATATGAATGGAGAGAATGTATGGTTACAGGTCCCACCTGTAACCTTTTTTTATCCGTTCAGCCGCTCTATCAGCTTTTGCCTGTAAGTAATACCCACCGGCATACGGAAGTCGTTTACCTGCACATAGTCCTTTCCATGTGAACCAATTTTCTCAATAGAAACGATGTACGATTTATGAATACGGATAAACTTGGCTGATGGCAAACTATGTTCGAGATCGTTGGTAGTAATGGAGGCGAGATAGGTTTTATGCGGTGTAAACAGCTTCACATAGTTACCCAGGCTTTGTGTATACAACAGTTCATTAAGATCGATATCCACCATCTCCCCATCTACCTTTACCGCCAGTGAACTGGGGGCTATCACCACGCTGCCACGGTCGCTTACATCGTAATAGCTAAAAAAACGGTCTACACACACCAGGAAACGCGGAAAAAAAATCGGCTTCATCAGGTAATCGATCACACCATAGTCATAACTTTCCAGTGCAAACTCCGAATAGGCAGTAGTTAACACTGTTTTAGGGGGATGAGTTAAACTGCGTAGTAAGTCCAGCCCGGTAATTTCAGGCATATTAATATCGAGAAACATCAGGTCTACCTCATGCTGCTCCAGGTACTGTTTAGCTTCCACACCATTATAAAACTGGCCGATCAGTTCCAGGTCGGGCACCTGGTTCAGGTGACTGATCAGCACATAATGTGCTGCCGGTTCATCATCTACAATAATACACGTCTTCCTCATTATAACTGCAGGTTAAATTCCACAATATATTCATCTCCCTTCTCTCCCATTTCCAGCGTATACTTTCCGGCATAAAGGATGTTAAGCCTTTCCACCGTATTGCGTAATCCTATTTTGGTAGAAGTAACCGCAGCCTTCTTTTTCGGCACCGAGTTCACGATCCTGAAAGAAAACCTTTTGTTTTTTACCTCGGCAAAGATATGGACAAAACAGGCGTCGATAGAGCCTGTGCCATGCTTAAACGCATTTTCCACGAAAGCGATCAGCAACATGGGCGAAATACGATAATCGCCCTCCACATCCATATCCTGCTGGTAGCTGATGTCGCAGCGGTAGCCAATACGTTCCTTTTCCAGCAGGATGTAACTTTCTATAAACGACAATTCATCGTTCAGCGCCACCATTTCCCTTTGTGAGCTTTCGAGCTGGTAACGCATCAGCGTAGATACCTGCATGATAAGATCGGGCGCACGTTTCGGAAATTGGAGACTGATGCCGTATAAGGTATTAAAAGTATTAAACAGGAAGTGCGGGTTTAACTGGCTGCGCAGCAGGTTCAGCTGCATTTCGGCGATCAGTTCCGCCTCCTTTGTTTTACGTTTTTGTTCGCGGTAGTACTTTAAGAGCAAAATTGGGCCCATGATGCAGATAAAAGTGGCGATCATGGAGGCCAGGTGATATAGATAGGAATCCTGCTTTACCGATTTGTACAGATAACAGTTTTTATACAACCATTCGCCGGCCACTTCATGTAAGATACCAGCAAACACCAATGCCAGTAATATACTTGAACCCGTATACACCAGCGGTTTATGATCTTTAAGCAGGATGGGCAGCAGGAAGTAACGGTTCAGCTGAGCGTGCGAATAAAGTACAAAGAAGTACAGGCAGCCCTTCCAGAACTTTTCCCAGGTGGTAATAAGCACCCAGTCGTTCATGGAGAACAAAACGAAAGTAAATATCAATATGATTAATTCCTGCAGCCACTTCTGCTCCAGGAGGTTTTTTGTACCTATTCTCAAAACGGATGCATTTACAATTCCTGCAAAATAAGGGTTTGTGTTTGATTTAACATGATCCTTAATGACGAATTGCATTGGTCATTTACAACTATAATAAGTGATGAAGATGAAGTTATTTCGCGTTTGGATTTAAGCCATGTTTACGAATGATCCAGAGAAAAATTATCCTTAGCTCGGCCTTTCTTTTGTGCTCAACAGGCCTGTTTGCACAGGTGTTGACGGTCAAAGATGCAATAGAAACGGCAGTCACGAATTACAACAGTATCAAAGCCAAAGCGGCCTACGCCAGCGCCTCCCGCGCTTCCGTAACACAGGTACGCCGCGAAGTAATGCCCAACCTGGTAGTATCAGGTCAGCAGGACTATGGCACCGTAAACGGGCAAAACGGCCCGGCTTACGGGTTTGGCGGTTTTGGTGTGGCATCTTCAGGCCTCCCCTTAGCGGAACAGAACTGGAATGCAGCGTTTGGCGCGCTTTATCTCGCCAACTTTAACTGGGACTTCTACACTTTCGGAAAAGTACGCGAACGTATTCAAACTGCGGAACGTATTGCCGAAAGAGATGCTTCCGACCAGGAACAGGAAAAGTTCCAGCACGAGGTACGTGTAGTGTCTGCCTACCTCAACCTGCTGGCCGCCCAGCGTATTACCCGCTCGCAGGAAAACAACCTGGCCCGGGCCGATACCTTCCGGCTGGTAGTAGTTACCAAGGCACGCAACGGCCTCATCGCCGGTGTAGACTCCTCCCTGGCCAACGCCGAAGTAAGTAACGCCCGGCTGGCCCTTATCCGTGCAAAAGCCCTGGAGCAGGAAAGAGCCAACCAATTGTCGTTGCTGATGGGCATTGCACCGCAGCAGCAGTTTACGCTCGATACACTGTTCATCACCCGCATACCCGGCAACGTGGTATCGGCCGACACTGTATCTTCCCAACACCCCCTGTTACAGTTTTACAACAACCGTACGCGGGTAAGCCTTGAACAGGAGCAGTATTACAGGGCCATGAAGTATCCTAACTTTTCCCTGTTCTCTGTATTCCAGACCAGGGCCTCTGGTTTCAGTCACCTTTACGCTTCCGACCAAACGCAGTTCACACATAATTACTGGGATGGTATTAAACCCAGCCGCAGTAACTACCTGTTTGGTGTAGGCGTAACCTGGAACCTTACTTCCATACTGCGCGCAGGCCAGCAGGAGGTAGCACAGCACAAGGTTACGGAAGGTATGCGTTATGAGGCCGACCTGGTAAACCAGCAACTGAAAGCCCAGCAGGACCTTGCCGGCGTGAAAATGAAGAACGCGCTGGATGCTTACAACGAAGCACCTTTACAGGTTCGGTCTTCGTCCGACGCCTACCTGCAACGCTCGGTATTATACCGCAACGGTCTTAATACGATCGTGGATGTTACCACCGCGCTGTACTCGCTTAACCGCGCCGAAACCGACCGTGACATCGCCTACAGCAATGTATGGCAGGCACTGTTACTCAAAGCTGCATCGACTGGCAACTTATCCATATTTACGAATGAATTTTAATCCGACGGACCAATGAACCTAATTCGCCTAGCACTCCGGAAACCCATATCAATCATGGTATTGGTGGTAGGACTGTTTTTCTTCGGTATATCGGCGGTGAGAGATATTAAGGTAGACATCCTGCCTAACATGAACCTCCCTGTGATCTACATCGCCCACCCGTTTGGCGGCTACACGCCCGACCAGATGGAAGCTTACTTCGGTAAACAATATGTAAACATACTCCTGTTCGCCAACGGTATCAAAAGCATTGAAACCAAAAACGTTCAGGGCCTTACGCTGATGAAGCTTTCGTATTACGAAGGCACCAACATGGCGCAGGCAGCAGCCGAAGTAAGTGCCCTCGCCAACAGGATACAGGCCGCCTTCCCACCGGGATCGCAGCCGCCTTTCGTGATCCGCTTCGATGCTTCGTCGCTGCCGGTAGGACAACTGGTACTGAGCAGTCCCACCCGCAGTAACAACGAATTACAGGATATCGCCAACGTTTATGTACGTGCGATGTTCACCTCTGTACCCGGCCTGCTTTCGCCCCCACCCTTTGGCGGCAGCCCCCGTACCATCGAAATTAACGTGGACCCGGAAATGCTCCGCTCCCACAACCTTACACCCGACCAGATCGTGGAAGCCATTCGCCTGAATAACCAAACGGCACCTTCCGGTAACGTACGCATCGGCGATAAAAACTACATCACACCAACCAACAATACCATCCGTAACCTGAAAGAGTTTGAGGATATTCCCATCTTTAAGGGCGGCGTACAAAACCTTTACCTGCGGGATGTGGCTACTGTTAAAGACGGGGCTGATATCACCGCCGGCTATGCACTGGTAAACGGAAAACGTTCGGTATATGTGAGCATTGCCAAGGCAGGCGACGCATCTACCTGGGAAGTGGTAAAAAGACTCAAAGCCAACCTGCCGCGCATTCAAAGCACCTTACCCGAGGATGTAAAACTCAGTTACGAGTTCGACCAGTCGGTGTATGTGATCAACTCGGTAAAAAGCCTGGTAAGTGAAGGCATCATTGGTGCGGTGCTTACCGGTTTAATGGTACTGCTGTTCCTGGGCGACCGGCGCGCAGCACTGATCGTAATCCTCACCATCCCTGCCTCCATTATTTCCGGCGTATTGTTCCTGAAGTTATTCGGGCAAACGATCAATATCATGTCGCTGAGCGGCCTGGCGCTGGCCATTGGTATATTGGTGGATGAGAGTACGGTAACGATCGAAAACATTCACCAGCACCTGGATATGGGTAAACCAAAGGCACTGGCCATTTGGGATGCATGTAAGGAAATCGCTTTCCCGAAACTGCTCATCCTCTTCTGTATCCTCGCGGTGTTTGCCCCGGCCTTTACCATGACAGGCATTCCCGGTGCATTGTTCCTTCCACTGGCTTTGGCCATCGGATTCTCTATGATATTCTCTTTCCTGCTTTCTCAAACCTTTGTGCCCATCATGGCCAACTGGATCATGAAATCGCATCATAAGAAAGGAGACAAACGTACGGATGAAGAGATATTAAGAGATGCCAAACTTTCACCTGAATCGGAGAAAGATACTTTTGACCAAAAGAAAGTACTGGTAGAGCGTGACGACTTTAACAACGACGGTAAGATCAGTTTCTTCGAACGTTTCCGCAACCGCTTTATGCGCTTTAGCGACAGGCTGATGCCGAATCGTAAACTGGTAACAGTCCTTTACCTGGTGATCATAAGCGGCCTGGCCGTATGGATGCTCAACTCCATTGGTAAAGACGTACTGCCCCGCACTAACTCCAGCCAGTTCCAGCTGCGCCTGCGTGCCCCGGACGGCACCAGGGTAGAAAGAACAGAGCAGAAAGTAATTGCGGTGTTGAACGAACTGGAAAAAGAAGTAGGCAAAGAACATATCGCGATTTCATCCGTGTACGTTGGGCAGCACCCCGCGCTGTTCTCCGTATCGCCTATCTACACCTTTACGGCTGGCCCGCACGAAGCCGTGTTCCAGGTGGCGCTTAAAGACTACCACCACGACATGGACGAGTTCAAAGAGCGCATCCGCGAAAGAGTGAAGAAAGAACTGCCTGATGTAAAGATCTCCTTTGAGCCGATAGAACTCACCGACAAAGTACTGAGCCAGGGCTCTCCAACACCGATCGAAGTACGTATTGCCGGTAAAAACAAAAAGATCAACGAAGAATACGCGAATAAGATCGTAGCGAAACTAAAAGAGATCGATTATTTCCGCGACGTACAAATTGCGCAACCTATCAAATATCCTGCGTTAAACATCAATATCGACAGGGTACGTGCAGCACAACTGGGCGTTGATCTGAATGAGGTATCCCGTTCTCTGATTGCCTCTACTTCCTCCAGCCGTTACACCGATAAAAACACCTGGATAGATGAAAAGGCCGGTCAGCCCTACAGCGTGCAGGTGCAGGTACCGCTTAACCAGATGACCAACGAGGACCAGCTCGGCGAAATCCCGTTACTGCGCAACTCCGCCCGTCCAATTCTCAGCGATGTGGCCACCATTACCGCTGATACCGTGAATGGTGAAAATGATAACCTTGGCGCGATGCCTTATTTATCGGTAACCGCTAACCTGTATAAAAAAGATCTGGGGGTGGCATCCGACGATGTAGACAAAGCACTGGCATCGCTGGGTGAACTGCCACGTGGTTTGTTCATTGATCGTATCGGGTTAAGTACCGTATTGAACGAAACGCTCAGCAGCCTGCAATCGGGCCTTATCGTAGCGATTGTGGTAATATTCCTGATGCTGGCGGCGAACTTCCAGTCATTCAAAGTATCGTTTGTAGTGCTTACCACCGTACCTGCCGTGGTACTGGGATCATTGCTGATGTTACGCCTTACAGGATCAACGCTGAACCTGCAATCGTACATGGGTATCATTATGTCCGTAGGCGTATCTATCGCCAACGCCGTATTGCTCATCACCAATGCCGAGCAATTGCGTAAACACAGTGGCAACGCTTTATCTGCGGCAAGAGAAGCTGCAGGCTTAAGGCTTCGCCCGATCATTATGACCAGTGTGGCCATGTTGATGGGTATGTTACCAATGGCCATCGGTCATGGCGAAGGTGGCGACCAGATCTCGCCATTAGGCCGCGCCGTAATCGGTGGACTATTATTCTCCACCATTGCCGTACTAGTTGTATTACCGCTGGTATTCGCATGGGTGCAGGGTAAAACATCTACCCAATCCATTTCCCTCGATCCGACCGACGAGGAAAGCAAACATTTTATATCATCATTATCCGACAAAAATACACAGACCAATGCGTAGGACATTCATGTTACCGGCTGCCATCCTTTTAGTTTCCGCATCAGTGGCATGGGTTGGCTGCGACTCGTCTAAAGGTGAACCCGCGAAAGAGGCAACCGCAGCCCCGGTAAAGGAAACCATCAGCCTCGAAAAAGGCACGATATCCACTAATCTTACCCTTCCTGGCGAGCTCATTGCTTTTCAGCAGGTAGACCTCTACGCCAAAGTGAGCAGCTTTGTAAAAACGCTCACCGTGGATGTAGGCAGCGAGGTAAGGGCAGGGCAGTTACTGGCCGTGCTGGAAGCGCCTGAGATCAGTTCCCAGTTATCAGGCGCCAGCTCCAGGTTACAGGCACTCGAAGCTGTATATACCGCCAGCAAAGCCAATTACAACCGTTTGCTCGAAACCAGCAAAACACCCGGCACCATTTCGCCCAACGACCTGGATATGGCCAATGGCAGGCAGCAGGCCGACTACGCATCTTTGCAGGCCGCTAAAGCCGCTTACAAAGAGATCAGCGATAACCGTAACTACCTCGAGATACGTGCCCCGTTCAATGGCGTAATTACCTCCAGGAACGTAAGTGCCGGCGCTTTTGTAGGCCCTAACGGCAAAGAGCCCATCTTCACCTTACAGCAGCAAGACCGACTGAGGCTGGTAGTGGCCGTACCCGAAGTATATTCCGTATTCCTGCGCAAAAGCGATAAAATAGATTTCTCCGTGAAGTCGATGCCCGGCGAACAGTTCTCCGCCAACATCAGCCGACTGGCTGGCGCGCTGGACAACCGGCTGCGTTCGCAGCGTATTGAGATGGACGTGCCCAATACTAATAAAAAGCTGTTGCCAGGCATGGTAGCTGAGTTAAAGGTAGCCTTACCCGCCACCGACAGTGCTTTCGTGGTACCGGCATCCGCCGTACTGACCTCCTCCGAAGGCGTGTTCGTAATTAAAGTGAATAATAACAAGGTAGAATGGGTGCCCATTAAAAAGGGACGCGAAGCCGACAAAAAAGCCGAGATATTCGGCGACCTCCACACTTCCGACACCATCGTGAAAGAAGCCACAGAGGAAGTCCGCAACGGCTCTACCTTCAAAAAATAGGTTGTTGTTTTCGATTTATACGCTACGGCCGTCATCCTCCGGGGTGGCGGTCTTTTTTTTGTGGAACGGGCGGAAGGATATGATTCAGCCGCCGTTGCGTCGCACACTGAAGCGGCAGTAACAGTATCGGGCAATATTTAGTTCTTCCATGGCCGCGGTGTTTACACCACGCTGTAAAGAATTTACTTAAGTACTGGTAATGCCATATATAACTGTTCCGGCTATATCGTGCCAATACGCCTCGCCCGACCCGGTACAATGCATTCAACCAACGGATGACAATCCTATTGTGTGCCCGCACTAGCGGGCCTCAACCTGTTCACGGCGAGGAACGAAGCCATCCTCATGGGTGTGTCCGCACTAGCGGGCCTCACCCTGCTCGTCATGGCGAGGTACGAAGCCATCCTCGTGCGCAGTCTTCGCCTCAGTAAAGCCCTGCGGGCAGCGTGTTTAGCATGGGCAAAGCATCCGGAATTCCGCGAGGCACAGACTACATGAAAGTAAGCCCATAACGTTGCCTGCCATCCCTACAACCAATTATTGCAGGCAGTGACTACGCACGAGGATGGCTTCGTTCCTCGCCATGACGGGAAGAGATAGGCCGTTGAAGGGAGCGACCTAACGGTGGCTTAATCCCTATTCCCCGCCAGCCATAAACTATCAAACAAATGCCAGCAAATGTACATTGACCCGCATACCGCCCTGCCCTACTTTTGTAATCAAGATATTTGGTTGATAAATAGTACGAAAGTACAGTTGTTTGTTAGCGGAGACCGGCGAAACATGTGAATGTTCGGCATTAACCGGGCGTAAAAAAGGTGTGCAGATAGCCGCACACCTTTTTCGTTTTTATAAGTAAATAATATCTCCATCGTCGGGCACCATTATACGAGGATCGTGCGCAGTGGCCGCCCTTAATTCAGGTCGTTTCTGGTGGCAGTGATTGACGGTATCGAGATGTACGCAAACGATTTTGGCAGCATCGCTGTGTTTGGCCACCGTTAGTACATCGTCGGCCGTCATTGTAATGGGATCGCCCATATCGAACTGGGCGGCGCCGGCGTTGAGTACGATGAAATCCGGTTTATATACCCTCAGTGCATCTTCCACTTCTTTACACCATACCGTATCGCCGGCAATGTACAGGGTATGTTGCCCGTCATTGATCATAAAGCCGGAAACAGGAGCCATTTTGATGGCAATATCGCCAGTGCCATGCTGGCCGCCGGTGCGCGTAAAGGAGAGTTGCCCGAGGCCATATTTTACGTAGACAGGCGCAACACTGCTAAAACCCTGGTTGCGGAACTGCTGCTCGTCTTCGGGCTGACCGAGGATAGGCATTTCCTTTGAGATCATTTCGCGGGCGGTAACATCCCAGTGATCGTTGTGGGTGTGGGTAACCAGCACCATATCTACTGTGGACAGCAGTTGTTCGAGTTCTTTATCGGTTAAAGGCAAATCTACCATGGGATTACGGAGGCCGTTACTGGTCCAGACGATGGGATCGTAGGTGTTTTTAGCGGCCAGGAAGGGGTCCACCAATATTCTTTTTTCGCCCATATCTACCACCAGCGTGGCATGCCTTATTAGTTGTAGTCTGATCATGGCTGTTAATTTAATAAATTATCCGAAATTCGCCCTCCAAGGTAAATGAACAATGAAGGTTTGTATAGCAGAAAAACCAAGCGTAGCAAAAGATATTGCAGAAGTACTTGGCGCCAAAACGCGCAAAGACGGGTACTATGAGGGCAATGGCTACCAGGTTACCTGGACCTTCGGGCATTTCTGCACCCTCAAAGAGCCGCACGACTACACCGAACAATGGCGTTACTGGCGGCTGGAAGACCTGCCCATGATACCTCCCAGCTTCGGTATTAAACTCATCGACAACAAAGGCGTAGAGAAACAGTTCAAGATTATCGAAACACTGGTAACCGGCAGCGAGGAGGTGATAAACTGTGGTGATGCCGGCCAGGAAGGAGAACTGATTCAGCGCTGGGTGTTGCTGAAAGCCAAATGCGTGGCGCCCGTAAAACGGTTGTGGATTTCTTCGCTTACGGAGCAGGCCATCAGAGAGGGATTCAATAAACTCAAAGACGCCGACCAGTATAACAACCTGTACGCTGCCGGCAGCGCCCGCGCCATCGGCGACTGGCTGCTGGGCATGAACGCTACACGCCTGTTTACGAAAAAGTTCGCGGTAGGCAAAGTAACCTTGTCGATCGGTCGCGTACAAACCCCTACCCTGGCCATGATCGTAGCCAGGCAAAAGGAGATAAACGCGTTCCTTTCTGAAGAATACTGGGAGCTAAAAACCATTTACCGCGAAACGGAATTCACCGCCACCATCGAGCGGCTGAAGAACGTGGAGAAAGCGAACAAAGGGCTGGAGTACTTAAAAGAACATCCTTTTGAAATTACCTCATTCGAAAAGAAAGAGGGTAAAGAGGGTAATCCCCGGCTGTTTGACCTTACCTCGCTGCAGGTAGAGGCCAACAAAAAATTCGCTTTCACCGCCGATGATACACTGAAACTTGTGCAGAACCTTTACGAAAAGAAGCTGGTCACCTATCCCAGGGTAGATACCACTTACCTTTCGGAAGACCTGCATCCTAAGGTAGAAGGCATCATGCGTGATCTTACGCCATATGCCGCCCTTACCGCTCCTATTCTCGCCAAACCCATCCCCAAACTCAAATCGGTGTTTGACGATAAAAAGGTAACGGATCACCATGCCATCATTCCTACTGGTGTATATCCCGGAGGCATTCCGGTGGAGGAGAAACGTATCTACGACCTTATTGCCCGCCGTTTCATAGCGGCCTTTTACCCGGAGTGTAAAATATCTAATACTACGGTACTGGGTAAGGTAGGCCAGGTAGAGTTTAAAGCGACCGGTAAACAGATACTGGAGCCTGGCTGGAAGGAGGTATATGCGAACGATGTAAAGGACAAAAAAGACGGTGAAGAAGATGAAGAGAAAGTACTTCCTTTATTCGTTGTAGGCGAAAGTGGCCCGCATACACCGCGTGTGCATATGGGCAAAACCACGCCTCCCAAACCTTTTACAGAAGCAACGTTGCTGCGCGCCATGGAAACCGCCGGCAAGCAGGTGGACGATGAAGAAATGCGCGAGTTGTTAAAAGACAACGGCATCGGCCGGCCCTCTACCCGCGCTAACATCATCGAAACCCTGTTCCGCAGGAAGTACATCGAAAAACGGAAAAAGAACATCTTCGCCACTCAAACCGGCATGGACCTTATAGATACCATACAATCAGAACTTCTTAAAAGCCCCGAGCTTACAGGTGTGTGGGAACGTAAACTGCGGCTCATCGAAAAAGGCGAATACCAGATGGAAATCTTTAAGCAGGAACTCATCACAATGGTTATCGATTTAACCCGCGAAGTGAAAACCAGCGCCTACAAAGCGATTACCGTTACTACCGCGCCGCCACTGCCAGAGAAAAAGGAAGAAAAACCAAAGAAGGAATCCAAACCTAAAGAGCCGAAGAAAACTGTAGCGATAGAAGAAATGAACTGTCCGAAGTGTAAGTCGCACCCGTTGAAGAAAGGGAACACAGCATACGGTTGCGCTAATTTCTCGGTATGCGGGTTTAAACTACCGTTCGAAGTTTTGGGCAAAAAACTCAGTGAAAAACAGGTGGCTGATCTGGTACTGAAGGGCAAAACAACACAGATTAAGGGGTTGGTGGTGCCGGGCAGAGAAGCTCCTGTGGACGGCAAGCTGGTATTGAACGCAGACTTTGTGGTTGGGCTGGAGTAATTACTCCGGCCGCGAAAGGCGTTTTAGTTTTTCGGTTAGCTCCAACGCGCGCGACACTTTTACATCAATCTGCATTGCCCGCAGCTTCTCTTTGCTTTCATCGTCGAGCGTTGGATTAGCCAAAAGCCCTTCCAGATCGATCATGGCAATTAACCTCGTTCTTTCTAAGGCCCGTTCTTTCCGATACCGTTTAAATTCCTGGATTACAATATTGCTTAACCATGATAATGATATCATGAACGGTGGTACAAATACTATTAAGTATGTTTTGAGTGCGAAAGTATCAGGCAGTTTTTCAAGGGCGAATAACCAGATCATTCCTCCCCCGGCATTTATAAGTTGTTTTCTATCAAAATGGGCATCAACAACAATCGGATCTAAATGGTTAACCTTTTCCTCCAATGGCTTTTATTTTAGTTTACTCCACACTTCTAAAAAATGTCTTATTTCTTCGCGGCTGTGGCGGTATGGCGACAGCTTAGCCGTATCTCCATCCGGACTTTGTATAACTATCGTATCAGCATCGGAAAACCACCATTTTACAAAGTCAATTATATTCAGAACAATCGGAATGAGAAACAAGCATCCCGCGATGATCAATAGAATAATTTCCAGAGGTTTTATTGCCATAACATTTCATTTACTCCCCGAAAATAATTCATTCTTTTATAGACATATCTTCTCTTCCTCACTTTTTTCCTCAAACTGAGAAATTGTCAGTTTCACTTAAGGTTGGCTCGAATTTTTTGGTTTAATCAACTACATTTTTTTTATGTTTACAAACACTTAAACCATCCGTTATTGTCCACAGCCGTAGCAAATATCAATACCGACCTGTTACAGAGGGTGTCCCGGGGAGATGAGCAGGCGTTTCGCGAATTGTTTCATGCATGGTCGGACCCATTGCATGCTTACATCTGTCGCCTTACCCACTCAAACGAGCTGGCGGAAGAGATCGTGCAGGACATTTTCCTGCAAATCTGGACCACACGCGAAACCCTGGCTTCCGTACGTAACTTCCCCCCATACCTGTTTGTTATTTCGCGTAACCACGCCCTTAATGCGCTTAAAAAAGCGCTCCGTGAAAAGAAACGACAGCAGGCCTGGGAAGCGGTGAATACGCAGGAATGGGACGACAACACCAACCTCGAACCGCAACTGGGGCTCATCGAAACGGCTATTTCACAGCTTCCGCCACAACAGCAAAAGGTTTGGATACTTTGCCGCCGACAGGGCAAAAAGTACCAGGAAGTGGCGGAAGAAATGCGTATCTCCCGCGAAACGGTGAAAAAATACCTGCAATATGCCAACCAGTCTATTATGGAATACGTAGCCGCCCGTACCGATGCCTGCCTGCTTTTCCTTCTCTTTTTCCTTTCCTGAAAAAAAGTTCATCCCGGTAGCCCCTTTTGATTTTTTTTGTTGTTCCTTATACGATAACGCATTTTATCATGCCAATACCTGAAAACAGACTTTCACATCTTTTCGATCGCTGGGTACACCAGCAGGCAACGCCAGCGGAACACGACGAGCTGATGGCACTGCTGGACACACCCGATGCGGAAGCCCAACTGGAGCCGCATATGAAGGAGGTATGGCATAAAATGCAGGCAAAACAGGCTTACACACCAGACGAAAAAGACCGGATCGTAAACCACATACTGGATGGCCGCCCTGGTGTACAAGCTACACCTATACGTAACATAAACCGCTACTGGTGGGCAGCCGCTGCGGTATTAGTGCTGGCAGCCGCGGGCATTGGGTATTTCACAATGCTTACGCGCCCGGGAACGTCTTCGGTGGCTATTACTTCAGCTCCGGATGTAGCACCGGGCAGGCAGGGCGCTATTCTTACCCTCGCCAACGGACAAACCATCGTACTCGATTCACTCAATAATGGTGTAATCGCTAACCAGAACGGTACACAGGTAAGCCTTAATAATGGTCAACTGAACTACGACGCGGCGCAGGCGGGCGAAGTATTGTATAATACCATCACCACACCCCGGGGCCGGATGTTCCAACTGGCATTGCCCGATGGTTCGCTCGTATGGCTGAATGCTGCCTCTTCCCTCCGTTTCCCGACCGCTTTTAGCAGTAAACAACGGCTGGTGGAGGTGACTGGCGAGGCCTATTTCGAAGTGGCGCAGAACATATCGCAGCCTTTTATTGTAAAGATCAGCGAGGGCATGCAGGTGGAGGTAATGGGCACCCGCTTTAACGTGAATGCTTATGCGGACGAAGCAGCCATTACAACCACCCTGCTCGATGGCGGTGTGAACATTAATAACGGCGGCCTGCGTAAAACGCTCAAACCGGGCCAGCAGGCGAGTGTTAAAGGCAATGACGTAAAAATATCCAACGATGTAGATACCGACCTCGCAGTGGCCTGGAAAAATGGCTTTATCAGCTTCCAGGGCGCGGGCCTGCAGGACGTAATGCGCAAAGTGGCCCGATGGTACGACCTGCAAGTGGTGTACGAAGGTAAAATCCCCGAAACCGAGTTTGATGGCGACCTTCCAAAGAATCTAAAACTATCACAAGTAATAAAGATATTAACCAAAGTCGAAGTGAAATTCAGGATAGAAGAAGGGAACAAGCTGATTGTACTCCCGGAATAATAAAATACGCAGATTAATACAAGAAGACAGGCTGTTCCATATTTGTGATTTCAACCAAGGCCCGCTATGGTAGCGGGAGAAGAATAATATTGTCTAAACGTTTATGTTATCTATGTTCCATTTATTTGATCGCAAAGTAAACAAGTAAAATTGCCGGAAAAACAAGAACGGGGAAGTGTTTGCAGCACTTCCCCGGGAACGGTCTTTTGGCTAATCACGCAAAAAAAGTCTTCCAGGACGATTTCTCATTTAATTAACCTTAAACCATTACAAAAGTATGAAGTTTTACACTTTTTGTAAGCAGGCTTTCTATGCCCATATAAAAGCGGCATGGCCAACAACCAGATCTGAATTATTTAAAGCTCCGGAAGTGCCAACAGCACTCATGTCGGAATTACTACGACCGCACAACCGGCGCTACAAAACATTGCTGAGAACAATGAAACTGATCACGCTTATCCTTTTTACTGCCTGCATGCACGTGAGCGCCAAAAGCTGGTCGCAGAACGTTACCTTTTCAGGCAACGACGTACCGCTGAGCAAGGTTTTCGGCGCCGTCAAGCGACAAACGGGTTTTGTTTTTTTCTATAACAAAACCATGCTCCGCGAAAAAAGCAACGTCACCGTTAAAGCGGTTAATCAACCCATGGAAGCATTCCTGGAAAACGTGCTCGACGAACAGGGGCTCGACTACAGCATTGAAGATAAGGTGATCGTCATAACACGCAAACCATTGGATGGCGGCGAAAGCAGTCTGCCACCTGTAACCATCACCGGCCGTATTACCGACGATGAAGGTAACCCGCTGCCCGGCGTGTCTATCAAAGTAAAAGGTACTACCAAAGGAGCTACCACTAATTCTGATGGCATATACAGCATTGCTAACATTCCCGACAATAGTGTACTCGAAATTTCCTATATCGGTTTCTTCAGCCAGGAGGTGGCAGTAAAAGGACAAAGCGCTATTAACCTGCAACTTAAGCCAGCCAGTAAAGATATTGAAGGCGTAACCGTAGTCGGTTATTCTACCAAAAACGTAAAATATTTGTCCAGCGCGGTAAGTACTGTGTCCGGCGATCAATTAAGGGATGTTACTTCCAACAACGTATCCAGCCTGCTGCAGGGTAAAGCAGCTGGTGTTGTAGTATCGGGCAACTCCGGCGACCCTACCACCGGCGCGGCCATACAGGTAAGGGGCCAAAGTACCATAAGCGCTACCAGCGGACCGTTGATTGTCGTAGATGGCAATATCGGCGGCACCTATAATCCTTCTGACGTGGCCTCTGTTACCATACTCAAAGATGCCGCAGCTACCGGCCTCTATGGCTCCAGGGCCGCTAATGGCGTAATCATCATCACTACGAAACAGGGTAAGGCAGGCAAAACTAAAATCGAGATCAATGCGGTTACTGGTTTTAATAAAGCGACAAATGGCAATTTTAAGCTGATGAATTCGCAACAGCTATACGACTACCAAACCAGCTTTACTACCCGTAACGATTCGGTACTGAAAACGAATACCGACTGGTTCGATCTTGCCACCCGCAATGCCTTCACGCAGAACTATACGATTTCTGCCAGCGGCGGATCTGAAAAAACACAGTTTTACACCTCTGCCAACTTTTATAAGGAAGAAGGCACCTTACTCGATAACAGCAGAACAAACTATAACTTCCGCGCTAACATCGAACATAAGTTAAGTGATAAGGTGAAGATGAACGTTTTGCTGAACGGCATCTTTTCTAAACTATACAACCACCATAGTGGCACCTTGTACGGCGCGTATACTAACCTGCCATGGGATAACCCGTACAACAGCAATGGAACAGTGAGGTTCCCCGGTGCAGGCGGCTGGCTGGGCAGGGAGCAGCATAACTTTCTGTACTCACTGCAATACAACCAGAGTAACGCCCGCAATTTCGATATGAACGGCGACCTGAACCTGGAGTATGCAGTAACGAAACACATTACCCTTTCTTCCTACAACCGTACGTCCTTTTCGAACTATAAGGATATGGACTACTACGACCGTCGCAGCAAAGAAGGCACTGCCGACCTGGGCGCGCTGTACAGCGATATCTCCTACAATAACATCCTGCTTACTTCTAACCGTGCCCGCTATGAGAACAACTTCGGCGATCATAACCTGTCTGTACTGGGGGTTTGGGAGGCCGAAAAGAGATTGTATGATGTGAACAGCGTATCCGGCCGCGGTTTGCCGCAGGGCATGACTGCCATGAGTACCGCTACGGAAGTAAAAAACAATCCAACCGGCGGACGTAACGAATATAGCTTCCAGAAATGGCTGGTACAGGGCGATTATAACTTTGCCAATAAGTACTTCCTGCTGGGCTCCTTCGTACACGATATCTCTTCGAAATTCGGTAATAACAATCCCGGCGGCAGCTTCTATCAACTGGGCGCTTCCTGGATATTAAGCAGCGAGCATTTCCTCAAAACGAACAATACCATCAGCTTCCTGAAACTGCGCGCCAGCCATGGTACTGTCGGCAATGCACCGGCAGGCGATTACCAGAGCCTTGGCCTTTACCTCTTCGACCAATCGGCCAGTTATGCCGGGCAAACGGGCTCCTACCCATCGCAGAAAGCAAATCCGGACCTTACCTGGGAAAAGATCATGGTCAATAACCTGGGTATCGATATCGGCCTCTGGAACAGGATTGATGTCAACGTGGATGTGTACGACAAACGTGCAAAATCACTGCTGATGTCGCGCCCATTACCGCTAACCAGTGGTTATGCAAGTGTGCTGGAAAACATCGGTTCCATCAGTAACAGGGGTATAGAATTAACGCTTAACACCAAAAACCTGGTAGGCGAATTTAAGTGGGAAACCAGCTTTAACATTGCCCATAACCGCAATAAAGTAACCAAGCTGAATGCAGGCGATAAGTTTGCCAGTCCGGGTGCTACACAGCCTGTTGGTTTAGATGAAGACATGGACAAATGGTATATGCGCATATGGGCGGGCGTTGACCCGGCCAATGGCGATCCGCTGTGGGAAAAGATCGTAACCGATGCCGATGGTAAAGAGTACTTAACTTATACTAACTCCTACAA
This sequence comes from uncultured Chitinophaga sp., assembly GCF_902168175.1. GTDB lineage: Bacteria > Bacteroidota > Bacteroidia > Chitinophagales > Chitinophagaceae > Chitinophaga. The sequence continues at coordinate 33,191 of NZ_CABHOU010000025.1, forward strand.
CGCCGCTACCCTGCAATACACCGGCACATCATCCGCCCCTAAATTCACCGGTGGTATGCTGAATACCTTTTCTTATAAAGGATTTACCCTGAGTGGCTTCTTCAACTTTGTGTATGGCAACCAGATCATGAACAACCTCCGCCAGTTCTTTGACTCCGACGGGTTATACGACAGTTACAACCAGATGGTGCTGGCCGAAGGCTGGAGCAGGTGGACCAAACCAGGCGACATTGCCACACACCCGAAACCATTACTGGGTGGCAACAAAGCCGCGAATGAACCATCTTCGAGGATCCTGGAAGACGGTAGTTACCTCCGCCTCCGTAACGTACGCCTGGCTTACGACCTGCCACAATCTGTAATACGCAGGGCTAAACTGGCCACAGCCAGGATATTCCTTAGCGGTGATAATCTATGGACAGCTACCCATTTCTCCGGTACCGATCCTGAAACCAATTTTTCTGATGGCAACTCCAACACGAAGTATCCCATCAGCAAAAAATTCCTCTTAGGCGTAAGTATTGGATTCTAAAAACCAGCAACATGAAACTTAACCATCTTTTTACTATACTCATAGGCGGCGCGATTTTATTAAGCGCCAGCTCCTGCAAGAAATACTTTGAACCTTCTACCGCCAAATCTGAGGAAGAAGCACTGAGTAATGCAGATGATGTACAATCTGCGACCATAGGTACTTATGCGGTGCTTAAAAACCCGACGTACGTACGCAGCATTCATTTTTTATCGGAGTACCCGAGCGATAATATCGCGCAGGGGCAGGCATCTTCGGATGCACTGTCTAATGCTTACCGTTACACGCACCTTATTGACATGAGCCATGTATACAATGTTTGGCAGCAGTCGTACTTCGTGATTAACGCTGCTAACCGCGTTATTGCTTTTGTACCCGACGAGTCGAACACCGCCCTGCGCCAGCTGAAAGGTGAAAACCTGTACCTGCGCGCCATGATGTACTTTAACATGGCCCGCGTATTCGGCCGCCCCTACCCACAGGGCGACGGCAGCTTTGAAGCGGTCCCCATCGTAAAGGAAGACAGCAAAGAAGAATTCCCGGCCCGGAATACCGTAAAAGAAGTATACGATTTCGTGATCGCTGACCTGATTAAAGCTGCGGAACTGATGACGGAGAACAAGAACAACAATTTCGCCTCTAAAGAAGTAGCCTATGCATTGCTAAGCCGCGTATACCTGTATAAAGGCGATAACCAGAAGGCGATAGAGTTTGCAGATAAAGTGATCAGCTCCAACCGTTACACTTTATTGCAGGGTGGCAATTATACCAACTACTTCAAAGGAGTACCCGAAGACAATGATGAAACGATCTTCTGTATCCGTCACATAAAAACCGAAAACCGCGACTTCAGCGCTATTGGTTCTATGTACTACAGCGAAGGCGGGCAAGGGGCTACCGGTTGGGCAGAGATTTATGCTTCTGAACAATTCATAAACTTCCTCGACCTTCATCCGGGCGACCTTCGTCATAGCTTTATTACGCCGTACACCACTACCGGTGTTATCCAATATCCTTACACCGTGCCTGTTGCCACGATACTGTACAATACTAAACTGAACCCTAAAACGCCCATGTATTACATCAACAAATACAATAACCAGGAAGGGCTCACCAACCTCAGTTCTCCCGTGTATTTACGTTTGGCGGAAATGTACCTTATCCGTGCAGAGGCGAATGCTAAGATCGGCGGCGCCAATTCACAGCTGGCGCTGGATGATGTAAATACCATCCGCACCCGTGCAGGACTAAGTGGCACGGCATTACACACACTGGCGAGCATACAGGCGGCTGGCAAAACTGCATTAGATATCGTACTCGAAGAAAGAAGGCTGGAGTTTGCGTTTGAAGGACACCGCACCTACGACCTGTTCCGCAATAACAGGCCGCTGACAAGGAACTATCCAGGTACACATGCGCTGAACAACAATCCTACTACCAACATCACGCAAACCGTGCAGCCTACCGACAACAGGGTGATCTTCTTCATCCCTAACCGCGAACGCCTCGTGAACAAAAAACTTACCCAAAACCCTTAATCCTGATCAGCATGAAAAAACAACCCCTCAATATATTCTTTGCTGCAGCCCTTTTCATGGGCTGCGGTAAGGCAGATGTGGTAACATTTTCCGACAAATCCACTATTAAAGCTGCCGACAGAAGCGCCTGGACCATCACCGCTTCTACCGAAGAAACAGATTGCGAAACCGCAGGCGCCGCACTGGTACTCGACAACAACATCAACACCTTCTGGCACTCGGCCTATTGCACTGTTGCAAGCAGTTACCCACACTGGTTGAATATAGATATGAAAGCGCCCATTAAAATGGTTTCGGTAGATATTACCGCCCGGCAAAACAACGGTAACGGGATGACGAAGTTCCGGCTCGAAGGCAGTACCGACGGCGCCAGCTGGACCATGCTGCGCGACAGCGTAAACTTTACCGGTGCAACCAAAACGCCGCAGAGTTACGCTGTGTCATCCGCCAACGCCTACCGTTACCTGAAACTGACGGCACTTACTGGTCCCAACGCCAACAACTTCCTGGCAGAGATCAGTGTGTTCACCGCGAAAGAATAAGGTTCGACGGGGCCACCTCCGATCACTCCGTTTTAACGCAATCACTCATCATCTAAACGAACAACGCAATGAAAATACCTTTCATCACCGGCGCGGCATTAGTATGCTCGCTCCTGTTTTCGTGCAGTAAGAATAGTGGGGATGACCAAACTCAGATTGACGATACCGCCGTATTACCACCAGCCGCCAGCTACTCCGTACCGCTGGCAGGCAACGGTTTTGTTACTACCCTTGCCAGCGGCGGTGTAGAAGTGATTACCGGCAACGGCCTTGGCAACTGGACAAATGCAGGCAGCATTACCAGCGTGTACTTCAGGGTCGGGCTTACCGGTACACTCAATGTATCTATAAGAGCAAAAGTAGCACCGAGCGGCAGCAGCAATATTAAAGTAACGGTAAATGGTACCGTGTTTAACAAAACCATTACCGGCAGCAGTTACGCCACGCATTCCATCGGTTCCGTAACCGTAAACACTGCGGGCTATATTAAAGTAGACCTGCAGGGCGTAAGTAAAACAGGTAGTTACTTCGGCGATGTGTCCGACGTGATCATCAGCGGCGCAGCTACAGCCAATAACGTAGTGTATGCCAATGATGCCGCCAACTATTACTGGTCGAGGAGAGGCCCCTCCGTACACCTCGGTTACTCTGTACCGTCGGGCAACACTGCCGAATGGTTTTATAACGAAATGACTATCCCCCCGGGCGAAGATAAAATCGGCTCTTATTTTATGAGCAACGGGTTTGGGCAGGGTTATTTCGGTATTCAGGTAAACAGCGCTACCGAACGCCGCGTGCTGTTCTCCGTTTGGGACCCATCTGTAGGCACCACCACCCTCGTGCGCAAAGGTACGGGCGTGGTAGATAATACGTTCGGTGGCGAAGGTACCGGCGGACAGAGCTACCTGGTGTTTAACTGGAGCGTGGGCACTACCTACAAATTCCTGAATAAAGCCGTGCCCGATGGCACAGGCGGCACCGACTACTCCGCCTGGATTTACACGCCCGAAACCGGCACATGGCGCTTTATCGCCACCTGGAAAAGGCCTAACACCGTAACTTATCTCACCGGTATTCACTCCTTCCTGGAATGTTTTTCCGACACCAGGGGTTACCTGGGCCGCAAAGTGCATTACAACAATCAGTGGATCCGGAACACCGCCGGCAACTGGGTAGAACTGACGACTGCCAACTTTACAGCAGACGCTACCGCTACGAACGACCAGCGCCGTGACTATGCAGGCGGCGTGGAATCAGGCAAGTTCTTCCTGAAAAACGGTGGCTTCTTCAGTAATTATGTTACCTACAATCAAAGCTTTACCCGCACGGCTTTAGGTGTTCCACCTTCGGTGAACCTGAATACCCTGCCCTAACGACTGTTTATTTTGTGATCGGATGTTCCCGGAGAACAATATTCAGAACAAGGTCCTGTCTTTTGGCAGGACCTTTCCTTTTTACCGCTCAACCATTTTCCGGCACTGCTCCTCTCCCGATTGCGTAATTTTCATGTTCCTACAATGACCATTAAAACACTGTTTACCGATATGCGCGCGCTTTTTGCCATCCTGTTTTTTATGCAGCTCACCGTTGTTTTACATGCGCAGAACAACCAATATACTATTTCGGGTACCACCATCGACGATAAAGGAACTGCGATACCTTTCAGCACTGCGGTGTTGTTCCGCAGTAAGGACTCCTCCCAGGTTACTGGCGCAGTAGCGGACGAAAAGGGGAAGTTTGCCATTAAAGTCGTTCCCGGAAAATACTTTCTGAAGATAAGTCTGCTCTCTTTCCAGGATAAATACATCAACAACATTAACCTTGTTAATAAAGATCTTAATACCGGCAACATTACGTTAAAAGCCGGCTCTAAAACACTTTCGCAGGTAGAGATCATCGGTGAAAAGAAACTGATGGAACTGGAGCTGGACAAACGCGTGTACAATGTGAGCCAGGATGTAAGTAACATCGGTGCCAATGCCTCGGAAGTATTGTCGAACGTGCCCTCCGTAACGGTGGACGTAGATGGGAATGTGGCACTGCGCGGCAGCCAGGGTGTTCGTATACTGATCGATGGCAAACCCTCTGCCCTTACCGGCATCAAAAGCACGGACGCTTTACGCAACCTGCAGGGCGCTATGATCGATCGCATAGAAGTAGTCACCAATCCCTCTTCACGTTTCGATGCCGCCGGGGAAACAGGCGTAATCAACATTATCCTTAAAAAGAATAAAACAACAGGTTTTAACGGCAACTTTACGGGTACTACCGGTTATCCCGCCAACTATGGAGCAGCTTACAGTATTAACTACCGTAACGAAAAAATGAACCTGTTCTCCAGCTTCGGTCTTAACTACCGTAAATCGCCGGGCAAAGGCACTTCCGAACGGAGGTTCACCGGCAAAGATACCAGTTACAATTACAACGAAACCACCAAACGCGAGCGTAAAGACCAGGGCGCGAACATCATGGTGGGCATGGATTACTACCTGAATACGCTCACCACGCTTACCGGCTCGTTCATGTATTCCGGCGGCAAAGAAAGGAACACCACGAACCTGCAATACGACGATTTCGACGAAAACGGTACGTTAAGCAGTTCTACTTTGCGCATTAATGATGAAAAAGCCACCGAAAGCAATACAGAAGCCACCCTCAGCTTCCGTAAGAAGTTTGCCGATAATGATAAACGCGAATGGACGGCCGATGCCAAGTGGACCAGCAGCGGCGATGTGGAGAAATCGAATTATAATACACAGATGCTGCTCAGCTCCGCCAGGCAGTTACAGCGCTCCGACAATCCTACCTGGGAAAGGAACCTGTTGTTACAAACTGATTATATTCATCCCTTTGGAAAAGATGCCCGGTTTGAAACAGGCCTGAAAGCGACAATACGCATGGTATCGAACGACTTTTTAGTGGAAGAGGCTGACGATAGTGGCAGCTGGACTGCACTTCCGCAGTTCGATAACAACATGGAGTTTACAGAAAAGATTTACGCAGGTTATGCGATGTTCGGTAGTAAAGTGCAGAAGTTCTCGTACCAGCTGGGGCTGCGCGGTGAGATATCCGATATCCGCACCGGTTTGATTAAGACCAACGAGGTTAACAAGCGCAATTACTTCAACCTGTTTCCCAGCACCAGTTTCTCCTATCAGCTCAATAACCTTAACACCCTACAGTTAAGCTATAGCTATCGCATTAACCGCCCTAATTACCGCGATTTGACGCCCTTCTCCGACTTCTCGGACCCACGTGTATATTTTGTAGGCAACCCGAACCTGAACCCGGAATACACACATTCCATGGAGGCAGGGCATTTATTGGAATGGAGCGGCGGCTCCATCCTGTCGGGCGTATACTACCGACACAAAACCGGCGTAGTAGAACGTATCAGTGTGCTGGACAGTATTACCGGCATCAACAATATCAGACCTGTTAACCTGGCTACCCGTAACGATATAGGGGTGGAAGTAAACCTGGCGCTGACTTTGGCCACCTGGTGGAAATTCAATACCAGCGCTAACCTGTATCGCGCCGTTTCCGATGGTGTGTTTGAAGAAAAGACCTATCATAGCGAAGCAACTACGATTACGAACCGCACTACTTCACGCATGACTTTCTTTAAATCTTTGGATTTCCAGGCGTCGCTGAACTACCAGGCACCAAGGGTAAATACGCAGGGTAAAGACCTGGCGCAGTACTCCATAGATCTTGGACTGGCCCAGGATGTATTTAAGGGCAAAGGCACACTTACCTTTAACGTACGCGATTTAATGAACAGCCGCAGGAGAAGATCGATCACTGATATTGAAGGCTACTACGCAAAGTCGAATTTCCAGTGGCGCGCACGCCAGTTAACGCTCACCCTCAACTACCGTTTGAACCAGCAGAAGATCGAAAAGAAAGAACGGGAAGAAGGAATGGGAGAAAACTAAAAACCTAAGTAAAGAGATATGTTACCGACGTTCTGTGCCGGGAGTTCCTCAAACTCTTTGGTGCAGAACTTCTGAGAGCAGGAAAGTGTAAATTGTTTGAAGCTGAACACAAAGCTGATATCTACATCGGCCAGTACCTTTTTCATCGGCGACCTGCTTAAATTACCCGCCGCTTCTCTCACCGCCGGCTCCACCACCACATCATCCGCAAACAAACCTCCTTGTAACAGGCTGTTGTAAACCACATATTGCACAGAGGGCCTCGCCGTAAGGTAAAACTGTGAAAGTTTTTTATTAGCATATTGGCCGATCAATCCGTTGAAGTAAGGCATCATACTGCCCGTCCGCATCAAAGCATGTGCTTCTATAGCATTGAGCATAGTGCCCGCATTTATCCTCGCCCCGCCAATCAGTTCAAACCCACGTTCGAGATGGGTTAGTTGCTTTTCGTACGTAAGGTTGTAGTTGAACAGCAGGTCGTTTTGATACTGGTAATCCCAGCCACGCGGGGTTGTAAAGCCGAACCAGCCGTGAATCATTTCCTGTGTTTGCCGTGCGAGAGAGGCAGGCCCCATTACACCCAGCACCCATTCGGTATGAAATCCTTCTTTTTTACGGGGATGAAAGGCGTAAACAGCGTGATGTGCTGTAATAGCGCCGGAGTATGGATAATCAGTCGGTTTATAGGCAGGCATGCCCACACTTAACGGGGTAATCATCACTTGAAAGATACCCCAGCTGCTGTTATACACGGTACTATCGCCCAAACCCGGTGCCAGCCGGTCAAGCAGGAAACGAGGTTTACGCTTGTTGACATAGAATACATCGAGGCGGGTGCCATTGGTATAACCGCCATCAGCCACTTTTCCGCCCACCTTAATACCATCATTATCCTCATACACCCGCACCAATACTTTAACCTGCCCGGTAGTATCCTGGGCAGAGGTAATGACAGGGAAGAGAAATAATATCAATCCGAATAAAATGCTCCGCAGAGCGCCGCTATTCATACCGCTTCGATTGTTTATACGACGAAAAACAGGGCAATTTAAAGAATAATGTGATATATGGGGATGCGGATAGGGAAAATTAATGTCAGATTAAAATCTCCCCAATAATACACCATCCCTCCCTAAAACACAAGCGTCCGCCGCAACTATGCGGACGGACGGCTTGCTTTCCTTCCAATTATAAAACCAAAAACTTTATCTGATCGTGTAGCTGAATTTACCTTGCTGGCCGGGCTTCTTCGCAGTCAATAACACTCTTTTCACCGCACGCCCGTCCCACGCTGTTTTAAATGCTTCGTCCTCGGGCGTTTTCAACTCTACCGCTGCCTGCGATGCTTCCCAGTAGTTGCCGTCGTACAACAGTTCTGCGGTTTTGCCGTCGGGTAAGGTGAGGGTCACTTTGCCTGGCGAGGTAAGCGCTATATCACAGGTGGTCATAAACGATTGTGTGAGCGATTGTAATGCTGCATTGGCGCTGTAATTATCTGTTATCACCACGCCTTTACCTCGTTCCAGCTTCACCGCCCTTACCCAGCTCTTAAGCCCGGTTTCTTTAGGATAAGCTGTTTCGAGGTGCATGTTTAATACGGGCGATTTACCGCCTTCATACTTTACCTGCGTGGCCTCGAACTTACGCCCTGCCTGCTGCTCAATGCCGTTAATGGTGGGCAGGTTATGGTAGGGAGATGTGTTGAACCAGAGTTCATAACGCTGCGGCGAAAAGGTACGCGCGGTGTAAGTACCACGACCGGCATCGATGATCAGCGGCTGACCATGTGCATAGATAATGAAGTCGCCTACATCGTTATGGTTATGGCTTTCGTTGTTATGCCCGCCGTGTGTGGCTACATAATACTGATCGCCATCCCGGGCGGCCATCATTTGTATATCTGATAACCATACGTCTTTTACATTGGGTTGTGCGCCGGGCGAAGCGGCACATTCGCCTGTCGCCTGGAGGTTGTACAGGTAACGCATACAATGCCAGCGGGTAGTGTTACCGCTGCCGCTTTTTAACTGCCTTGCACCGTACCTGCCATAGGCCCAGCTGCCGAATTCTTTCATCTTATCATCGCCCATCGCTTTACCGAGGCGGAACAACATCAGACCATCGGGCTGTGTTTTGGCGGGAGCATCGGCTACGTTGATAAAGTAGTCGCCGGAGATGTGCGTTTTATAGATGTACGAGGCCATCTTTTGAATGATGTCTTCTTTGTAGATGTTTACTTTACCGGCCGTGGCATCGTCCATCAGGTTGAGTGCGTCGAATACGCAGCCGCCTGCTGCAAACCAGTAACTGGGACCTTCATCGCAGCTACCATCAGCGCCAAGGCCGTTTACGTACTGGTCAATCACTTTCATGCTGCGTACGTACGCTTCGGCGCGCAGTTTCTCGTCTTTATCGAGGAGCAGGCTGGCGTTCAGGTAATTACTGATGACCCAGGGCGCCCAGTTATTTAATATGGCGTTGGGATTGCCGCCGCCGAGGTAACCGTATTTAGCGGTCATCATGGGTTTCAGCACGCGCCTGTTCACTTCATAGTAGATGCGCGGACGGAGGAACTTAGATGCCTTCTCCATAGAAGCACCAGCGAAGTAATCGGTCCAGGCGAGCATGCTGGCTGTTTCAGCAGCAAACAGGTCTACGATGGGATCTTCTACGTTCGGTAAACCGCTTCCGCCCTTCTGTCCGCCCAAATGTGCTGAGGCTCCCCAGAAACTTTCTTCGCAAATCGACCATACGCCGTTCATAATGTCATTACTGAAACGTCCTTTGCCTTCTATGGATTCGGCAATCATCAGGTCCCAGAGTTGTTTGCGTTTAGGGAAGGTGAGGGCTTCGTAGCGGCTGCGGTTACCGTTACGGGTAAATTCTATCGCCACCGAAGCGGGAATGCCTTTAAATTCTTTCTTCAACCAGCCCTCTCCTGCCTTAATAAATTGCTGTAACACACTATCGGGGAACTGTGCTTTCCAGTCGTCGGGCGTATTGGGAAAAGGTTTCCATTTATCACGTGGTACCAGCGAAGCACTCACCGTTTCGGGCGAATAACGTTGCAGCAGGTTGCGGGGAGTAATTTGTGCTATCAACAATACGGGTGCTACTGCGCATAAAAGCAGCAAGAGGCAGTGCTTACGACCTATCATATGGATCTCAGTTATATGTTCTTAAAACCGATTTGCTGACAGCCGTTGCAATCGAGTGCATCTACAGCCCAAATTCGCTCTAATTCATTGATTGTAAACAGGGTACAGCATAACGTGGTGGGCTATAAGAATAACCCTATTGCTAATGTAGTAAAACGTTTGTATAAAGTAGTTATTTTTTGGCAGACGGTTTACCGGCTACACCAGCGACCACACAAATGTGTCGTTGTAATCTTCTATAAAGCGGATCACATTTTCGTACTGCCTGAACTCGTCTTTGTCGTGCATGGTAGTGATCACCACTGCTTTCATGCCGGCCTTTAGTGCAGCCTCCACGCCCTTAGGACTATCTTCGAACACGATGCAGTCTTCGGGTGCTACGCCCAATGCTTCGGCAGCTTTAATAAATGTTTCGGGATGGGGTTTGCTGTCGTTTACATCGTCGGCGCTGATGATGACGCCAAAGTAATCGGCGGCATTGAGTTTTTCGAGTACGTAGGTGATGTTGGAGGTAATGGTGGCGGAGCCTATGGCCATCTTAACGCCTTTGGCGTGAGCAGCATCGAGGAACTTCGCCAGGCCGGGAATCCATTCTACATAAGGGGAATAAGCCTCCAGGTAACGGCGTTCTTTTTCGAGGGAGAGGCGGTCCATTTCTTCGGCGCTGAAACGCTCGCGACCAAAAATGCGGCGCAATACGTCGTTGTTTTTGCCGTACATCTCTTTTTTCACCGCATCACGGCTCAGGTTGTGCTGCAGGTCTTTGGTGATGATATCGAACCAGGCGATGGTGTGGTATTCCATATCATTGATCATGGTGCCGTTAAAATCGAATAAGAATGCCTTCATGTTATAAAATTAAGGGAACTGCGGCAGGCTTCATAGCACAATTGTCTGTTTTACATGGATAAATAGAAACGGGCCGTTCAAATGAACAGCCCGTAATAGCTAAATTTATACTAAAAACAACAACTGTGGTTTACCTGTTGAGTGCCTGCAACCCGCCATTGGCAGCCGTGTTGTACAGTTCCATCACCTTAAATTGTTTATGGAACTTGTCGTACGCTGTTAATTCACGGTCGCTGCGAAACTGTAAGTCCAGCAGGGTGTGAAACTGCCTGTTAGCAGGAAAGGCCTGTTTCAGGTTCGCTTTAGTGAGGGGCAATAACTCGCTGCCCGGCTGCACACTGAAGTAATACCTGGTTTCCTTCGTACGCTCTTTACCGTTCTGGATATGCTCCAGGCGGCTGTAAAGCAGGAACTGATCGTTATCTACTATTTTATATGCTTCGTTATTAAAGAAGCGGTAGTCCTGGTTATTTTTATCCCTGTAACCGAACACTTCGCTCTTATCGAAAGTGCTGGTTTTACCATCTTTGGATGTCACTACTTTACTGCGGTTAAATACGGATTCAGCATTAATCTTATCCGCATCATTGGTACGTTTGCTTTCATAATCCTGCTGTGTCATATACAAACCTTTGCTGGTTTGAGCCATTACTGAGGTACCGGCAAACATTGCAGCAATCATCGCTGCGGCGAAAAGTGTCTTTTTCATCGTAAATACATTTTAGTCTGGATAAATAAATAGAGATCATGCAACGCATGACTGTCCCTGCGCCCTTTTAGTATGGGCCATGAATGATGGATTTAATTGCGGGACTATAAGCGGTAAACGCAATGCCGTATATACACCGGCACTTGCTGGGGAATAACATTGGATGGCAAATTGCCATCAATTTTACCGTCCACTTGGGTGTGGCGGCCTGTAAGGTTGGAAGGGGCTTTCCGGCCCTGTGTTTTTTTCAGCTTCAACTGTTGCTGAACCTGGTGTTCTGTTGATCCTTCTACCGATCTTTCGGTTTCTGTTCTGTTCTTATCCTCTTTTCCCCCTCCTGTAGTATCTTCTATATCCCCACTACCCGTCCATACGCTGCCGGCAGCGCTTACCTGTATAGCCGAACTGTAGCACAGCGGCAGGTAAATGAACAATAGTAGTATGGATATTAGCCTTCTCATTTGAACTGTGAAAATACCGTAGGTTTTATCGAAAATACATGATACTTATCATACTCGGAACAACTTGACATTTTTTTAACAGTTCCGCAAACGGAATGCCATTTGATACTTGCTTGTAAAGGCAGAAAGAACGCCTTACCTTCATATTATGAGCACAAAAATCCGCGCTATCATTACGGGCGCCACCGGTATGGTGGGCGAAGGGGTACTGCACGAAGCACTGCTTCATCCCGATGTGGAAAAAGTACTGGTCATTAACAGGCGACCATGCGGTTATACGCATCCGAAACTGGAAGAGATCATTCATAAAGATTTCTTTAATATCACGCCCATTGCCGACCGGCTCAGAGGTTACAATGCCTGCTTTTTCTGCCTGGGCGTGTCTTCTATCGGCATGAAGGAGCCCGAATATTATAAAAGCACCTATATTCTTACGCTCCACGTAGCCGGCGTCCTCAGTCAGCAAAACCCGGATATGACTTTTTGTTATGTATCGGGCAAAAGCACAGACAGCTCCGAAAATGGGCGGTTAATGTGGGCCAGGGTGAAGGGCAAAACGGAAAACGACCTGATGAAACTCCCTTTCAAAAAAGTGTACCTGTTCCGCCCCGGTTTTATGAAAACGACCCCGGGACTAAAAAACACGCTGCCCGCCTACAAATATGTAGCCTGGATGTACCCGATCGGTAAAACGTTGTTCCCGGGCAGTTTCGGCACACTTCGCGACGTAGGACTGGCCATGATCAACGCAGTACAAAAAGGATATCCTTCGCAACACCTGGAGGTAAAGGACATCGCGAGGCTCGCGGCTATTTGAATATTCTCTTTTTTTAATGTATCGTTGCAGCAATTAAACCCGTTAACGCCATGTTCTTGTTTGGGAAAGCCGCTGTAGGCACATTATACCTGCATAACAATCAATGTATTAAAACCGATTTCATACTGATAGGGTTCCCCGTTTTCCCGGTGGCCTCGTATTACCAGTTAAGCCAGGAGAAAGGTATTCCCATCCCTCTTCACCTTAAAAGTGTATTGTATGCTTACGGCCGTAACCTTTTACCCCTGGTAGGCCTGGTCATGATGCTGACGTGGCCGCTGCAAAACCCGCTTGCGCCTATCTCTCCCATCATTCCCATACTCGGCCTACTCATCCTGGCGCTCAGCATATTCTGCTGGTTCACCGCACGCGGTCCTAAACCGGATGAAGTAAAAGTGAGAGAAGCGCTTGAAAAAGCAATAGGTTACAATATGCTGCCGCAACAACTCCCCGAAGAACTACGTACTGCTATCTTCGACGAATTGATATTAAAGGTGAACAAGGAATTTGGCTTTCGTCCGCTGGAGGAAATACTGGTGAGTGAGGAGTATAATACGCTGCTGTACTGCGCCGCCTACTACATGGATAAAGTGCAGCCGAACAGTGTAACAAGCGAGTTTCTGCAAAAACATCAACTTTAAATAAAAGGCTCCGGGTTTGTTCAGTTACCCGGTAACGTTTGCCGGCATCAAGGTCCCGAAGCTTTACCAGCTGCAGGTGCCGCAATCTTCTCCTATACCAGGGCCGTGATACCCGGCAAACCTAAAGCTCCGTTACATCCAACACCGCAAAGTCAAAACAAGCCGTAAACAGCCGCTGTTTAGTACCCCCGCGATGCAGTTGAGCGGGCATTACGGGCATCCGGATGATGGATCGTAGCAGTATTGGCAGGTTTGCAATAGCTTGGATGGCAAATAAGTCATTGTTATGCAAACTCCCCTGTTCCTGTTACTCGTGCTGATCGCCGCACTGTTTACCGCCTGCTCTAAAAGTGATGGTAACGAAGTAGCCGCCAAAGATTTCTTCATGTCGGGCACCTACGATGGTAAGAAGTTTGACTGCACGCTGGTAAACCCCATTGTTGGCGGCGGCAGAATAACTATACAGGGCATTACCGCCAGTGGTCAGAACATCCTGATCAAAGTACACGCCGAAGCTGCAGGTTCGTATAATTTTGGCGACGAAAGCATAGCCGGCAAGGCCTTTATGGGATACACCGACAACTCCGGCAATCCGGGTACGCATACCAACTACGCCACATGTGGCCCCCCGGTAGTTATAGGCTACTCCGGTGGCAGTGTTAGCATTAAGAGCTTTGGCATTTCGGGCGGCATTATTGCAGGCACGTTCCAGGCTACGCTGTACGACGATCGCAATTGCGAACTGGTATCGAAAGAAATCAAAGGAGAATTTCGCACGCGCAGGCTGTAAAATAAAAACAGCCGGACCAAACGCCGGCTGCCTGTTGTTCATAGCAATATGTAGATGTTACTATCTTAAGGTACCACCGGGAAAGCTACTATACGCAGCTTCGAACAACCGAATGGTATTAGTGTAATGGTTTGTGCTTCACGCTCCACTTCGCCCTGGTACACGTCGACGCGTGTGGTTACCGGTTGTATCGCCAATCCTTCCACTACTTTCCATTCTGGTATACGTTTACCTTTGGTGGTAATGGTGATGGGCGCGCTGCTGGCATTCCAGGTGAAATGTGCGGGCATGGGTTTCGTTTTTACTTCCAGGTACTTAACCGGGTCTTTCACTACTTCCCTTGGCAGGCCGTAGTTCCAGGCACTTGTGGGCCGTATCTCGTAATACTTTCCTTCTTCTTTGATGGAATCTGTTTTCCACTGTTCTTCTATCTTTAACGCATACACGAGCGGGCCACGTTCTACTGCCCTGGAGTTCTTCGCCCAGTTGCTCGTTTTCACTTCCATCGGGAACTGCAGCTGCACCTGGTCGTTGTTGCTCCAGTTGCGATCTACCTTAATAATGCTGCCAGCTGCGCCTTTCGCAAAGGCTTTGCCGTTTACCAGTACCGTAGCTTCTTTACACCATTCCGGCACGCGCAACGATAATGGGAAATTTACGTTTGTTTTTGTGCTGATGATAAAACTGATATCACCACTAAAAGGATAATCTGTTTTCTCCGTGATCGTTACCGGCGTATTGCTTTTACCCACTTTCGCCGTTACTGTACAGGGACTGTACAACATCGCCGCCAAACCCTTGTCGGCCGTGCCGTAAAAGAGGTTAGCCGTGAACTTCGTCCAGCCCTGGTGCATATTGGCAGTGCAGCAGGTGTAACCTGCATAGGGGCCAAACACGTTATTCATTCCCCTGTCGAAAGGCAGCGAGAACTGAAACACACCACGTGTAACCTGTACCTGGTTGGCCACCATGAAGTACTGCCGCGACATGAAATCGTCGGTGATCTGTCCCGGTAATGCGTTAAACGTCATGCGTTCGATAGCATCCGCATACCACTGGTCGCCGGTTACGGTTAATATTTCTTCCAGCGAGAACATACTTTCAACCGTGGCACAGAGTTCCACACCCTGACCCGGATCGTTGCCGTGCAGGTCTTCATCGGCTGAGAACATGCCGTGTGGCAGTCCATGCAGCGTCATAATATCACGGAAGCCCGTTTTCAGGGAATCGAGGTACGTTTTATTGCGGGTGGCCTGGTAATAAATGGCAGGCAGTTTAATGCCCATACCCACGTTCACGCCGTGGCGGTCCATCCAGGCATGACTGTTTTGCTGTGCGGCCGCATCCATTACCCAGTTACGTTCGCCCAGGTACTTTGTCCATGGCGTGGTTTGCACATAAATAAGATCGCCGAGCTGCAACAGGAATTTATCACCGGTGATGCGGTACAACCAGTAAATGCTCATCAGGTTATCGCCGCCGCGTGAGGTAGCCCATTCCGTCCATTTGCCCAGCGGACATTTATTGAGACTGGCAAGCTGATAGCGAAAATACTTCGTCATAAACGGGATCACGCGCGGATCGTTGGTAGCGGTGTAATACTGCTGTAATACTTTCAGCATCACCATTCTGGGCCACCAGTCTTCACCGGCGGCGCAATCGTCCATTGTTTTTTTACCGGCCAGTTCCTCTTTGGTCAGCGGGCCAAAGAAGCCCGAAGGCCGTTGATGGTCCAGCGTCCAGTTAATGTAACGGAGTACCTTTTGTTTCAGGGCAGCATCGTTTAACTGGTAAGCCAGTGGTACAGCACCATCCAGCCAGTAAGGCGTTTCTTCCCATCCATCTCCTTTTCCTCCCAGCCAGCCGTTATTGTCGCGCACCTTCCAGTAGTACTCGTCGAGGTGGCCGGTAGCACCCTGCCTCATGATCTGTAACTGGTCGAGCAGCCAACCCGCAGGCTTAACCGCGCCCAGTGGCAGGGGCTCGTATTTTAACGGCTCAAGTTGCCGGGCCGTTCCTTGTAAGTAGCAGCCCAGCAATGCAGCAGCCAGTATCTTTTTAAACATGGACCTTATTTTTTACCCGTCAATTGTTTGATGAGGTCAACTTCCTGCTGACTGTACGGCGTACCGTCTGTGCGGAAAATATCGTGGAACCAAACCTTAGGTTCAGCACCGTCCGGCATTGGGGTATCCCAGGCGTAAATGGTATTCGATTTACCCGCTACAAAACCCCAGTTAATAGCAGCAATTTTCTGCTTTTTAAGGATGGGCATAATGTTATCGAAGCGGCTGCCACGGGTGCGGGCCATGTATTCCGTACAGATCAGCGGCCGGCCGGTTTGCACCAGGAACGAGTCGATCCAGCGCTGGTGCTGATCTTCAGGGGCGTAGTTGTGGTAAGTGATCACATCCGAATTTTCGAGCTGAAACTTGTTCAGGTCTTTCAGGTGTAACGCCCAAACGCCTGCAGACAGTGGCTGCGAAGGATCTACCTGGCGCCCCCAGGTAAAAGTTTGTTTCAGCAATGGCATACTTTGATTGCCATAACCCGAGTTACCTGGTTCGTTGTATAAGTCCCAAAGCAAAATGCGGTCGTCGTTGCGGAAAGATTGCAGGATATCCTTCACATATTTCTCCAGCATTACGCTGGAAGTGAGGTCCATAAAAGAAAGCAGGCCAGGGTCCTGTACCCATCCAGAGTTGTGTACACCCGGTTTAGGAGCAGGTTGTTTACCCGTTTTGTAAGTATTGTTCCAGCAGTCATCAAACAGCACGAACACCGTTTTCACTTTATGTTTGGCCGCGATAGAAAGGTAAGTATTGATACGTTTTTTAAACCCGGCAGCATCCGCCTGCCAGGCCAGATGATGCAGGTATACACGCATTACGTTCATCCCGATACTTTCGGCCCAGCCCAGTTCCTTATCGATCTGCGCGCTGTCGAACGTTTCAGCCTGCCACATCTCCAGCTGGTTAATGGCGTTGCTCGTGATATAGTCTGCACCGGCCATCCAGGGCAGTTTGGCGTACCAGGCATTGGCCTTTTCCTTACTCCACACCTGCCTTTCCTTTTTCTGGGCCATGGCGTTTAAACCTGCGAGCATGCTACATGCTAAGAGAATTGTCGAAAATTTCCTCATCTTAAAAAGAATAGTTTTTAGTGATAATCAGGACCGGGGGCAGGCTCCCGCCTATGTATACACGACACTGAAGGGTACAGGTAGCTGTTCATAAACGTGGAATTCTTGCCTTTTGTGCTGTTTTGGCCCGTCTGTAAAGGAAATATTAAAAACCGGTCTGCTCTATGCAATATGTTTCAAAATTTCGGCAAAATGTTTCATTTTACCTATAGCTGATAAGGATTCCGGGTAAAATTTAAGTGTTAGACCGACAGTTGTAAACCTTCCTGATTCCCCGCTTATGCAACACCACTGCGAAAAACAGGATAGTGCAGGATGGTTTATCAATATGAAAAGAATAAATTTATCACTGTATTTAGCCCTGTTTTGGGGCAGTTTCAAAAGTATTTAAAACTGATAGTATATCACCAAGATCCGATCGTAGCCAGGTTTAGCATGTAGAATAGTGAATCAATCAAAAACGACCAATTTCATCCCTGGCAGGAAGAAATTTGCAGTAGAAAAAGAGGGAAAAATGAGTACAAAAAAAGGAGTCAGTAAATACCCTCTCCACCGTCGGTTAAACGACCGGATCAAAAGTCCTGAAACAGTGGACTGCAGATGCATACATCCAATTTACCAATCCAATATATCCATCAAAAATAAGGCATAAAAAAATCTACGCAAACGATTGCGTAATTGATGAAATAATTGATCATCAAAAGCACTATGTTTGAATTATTGAGCGATAGAAATTGTGCGTAACAACCAGCGTAGCAAGAAACTATAGAAGGCGACAAACTCAATACTGATAAGCATTAGAGGCTGGCAATAGAAGCAAGAACACGTTATTGAATTTCACACGTTATAGATTTTCGTCGGTATGTTTTTACCGCATGAAAACAAAAAACTGATTACAATGTACAATCAACTTTATCCCTTTCTGCTAAGTCCATGGCTATCGCAGAACAAGCAACCGGAGCGTCAGCCATCCGGTTTTACCAGGCCAGCAAAAACGGGGGAAGCCTCTTAAATATTCCGATCCAAATTATTGTCAATTAACATTTCTTGATCCACGATGAGAAACTTGTCTTATAGATCAGTATTACTTACATCCCTGATAGTTTTAGCCTTCGGCTGTAAGAAAAAAGCCTGGGATGAGTACTATGGCCGGCCCGACGACCTGGAGCCGCCTATTTACCAGGTACTGGAAAAGAAAGGGAACTTTAAATCCCTGCTGGCAGCAATCGACAAAGCCGGCTATAAAAGAACACTGTCGGGCGCAGGGTACTGGACATTCTTTGCTCCTACCGATTCTGCCTTCGACGTTTACTTCAAGGCCAGTAACATTAGCGGCATTACAGCGCTCGACAGCGTTGCCTGCCGCAAAATCGTTACCTACTGCCTGGTGTACAACGCCTTTAAGAAAGAACGTATGGGCGACTACCAGGCCAACACTGGCTGGGTGCCTAATACTGCTTTCAGGCGTCGTACCGCTTACTACAATGGGGTTTACGACGGTGTAAATACGCAGGGCCAAACTGTAAAAATGATTGCCAGCAACCGCAACAACAACGGTACAACATTTTATGTGGATGCAGACAACAACAACAAATACATTCCTTACTTCGTAGATAACTTCCTGGCCGGCAAAGCCCTTACCGCCGCCGATTACAACTACTTTTACCCTAACACTGCACTTACCAGCTTTAACGTGGTAGACGCTGTGGTTACGGAAAAAGACGTTCCGGCAGAAAACGGCGTGGTGCATGTGGTAAACAAAGTTATTACCGCCTTGCCGGGCCTCGACGAATACATTGGTACCAACCCGAACTACAGCGAATTCAAAAAGCTGTTCGACAAGTACCTGTTAACGTACGCCATTAATGCTACCGCTACCAACAACTACCGCATTGTAAGCGGCAACGCGGCAGACGTGTACACGAAGATTTACAGCAACGCCCTCGGTTTTTCGCCTAACAACGAGAACTTCCTTAAACTTACTGATAATGACGGTCAGCAGAACAGCTACAGTATGTTCGTGCCGAACAATGCATCGTTTACCGCTTACCTCAACTCCGTGCTGCTGGAAAACTATACCAGCATCGACGAGCTGCCTATCGGCGTTGTTTATGATTTCGTAAACGCGCATATGTGGTTAAACGCAGTGTGGCCCAGTAAATTCGCTACAACGTTCAACGTGCTGGGCGAAGAGGCCAGGTTTGATCCGGGTGTAGATGTGGTAGACAGGAAGATACTGAGCAACGGTATGTTTTATGGCACCAGTAAAGTGCAGGAAGCAAACGTGTTCAGCAGCGTGTACGGTAAGGCCTACCTCGATCCGCAGTTTTCCATGATGACAGGGCTGCTGAACCAGGAACTGAAATTCCAGATCTCTAACATCCGCCAGAAATACACGGTACTATTGATTAACAACGCCACCCTCAATGCGGCAGGCTTCTTTGCTGATCCCAGCGTAGATAATAACCCCGCTTACCAGTGGCGGTATGTTCCACCAGGCGGCGGGTCGGTGCTCACCAGCTCTTCGGCACTGGTACGTTTGTTACGTGTACTTAACCTGCATGTAATTCCGGGTGTGGATGTAAAAGACCTTTCCGGTTCCGGTGTGGCCTTAACCTACGGCGGTGAGTTCGTTCGTTATGAAAATAACAAAGTATGGGCTGCAGGCAACCTCGATTCACTCAGGCCGGTAGACAAACTGGTGACCAAAACGGCCAAAAACGGTACTACCCACAGCTTGAGCGGCGTACTGAACTTCTCCGAAACCTTTATTGGTAAACATATAGAGAAGATCGGCAGTCCTACTACATCTGCCTACAATTACTTCTGGCAATACCTGAGAAACTCGTCGATCTTCACCGCTGCCACCGGCGACATCCTTAACATTGCGGCGGGCACACCTTATACCATCTTCATTCCGGACAATGCCGCCATACAGAAAGCCGTAACAGAAGGTATGCTGCCGGCAGGCGCAGGGGGTGTTCCCAACTTCAACCCGGCGAGTCTTGCGGATAAAGAACTGGTGAATAGCTTCATCTACTATCACATCCTCAATAAAAAATCGGTAGCTACCGATGGCCAGGAAAGCGGCTCATTCGAAACACTGTTCCGTGATGGCGCCGGCGACCCCACCTCCATTTTCGTGGATAACAGCCTGGCCAACGCCATGGTACTTACGGACATGAACAACCGTAAAGCCAACATCATACTGGCGCAGAGTAACTACCTGAGCAACCGCTGTGTGATTCACCTGATCGACAACTATTTAAAATATACAGAATAATACTACCAGGTATGCTGAATTTTATAAAAAAGATAGCTTGCATATATGCGCTCATCGGCCTTTCCGCAGCCGTCGCTGTAGCGCAACAGCCCTCTGCCGAAGGCACGCTCGTAAAGGGTAAGGTGCTCGACTCCAAAAGCAGGGAGGCCCTGATTGGCGTTTCTGTAGCGGAAGTAGATGCAGACGGCCGTATCGTAAAAGGTACTGCTACCGACGTGGAAGGCAACTTCATTCTGAAAGTGACTAATACCAAAAACAAACTTACCGCTTCCTATATCGGCTACCGCACCAACTCGCAGCCAATTGCGGGCAAAACCACCGTCAACTTTATGATGGTGAGCGGTACGACGGACCTCAGTGAAGTTAACATCGTTGGCGGTCGTATGACTGGCAACGGTTTACTGCCCATTAAAGAACGTAACTCCACCCTCTCCATTTCAAAAATCAATGCAAAGGAGCTGGAGGAAATGCAGGCCGCCAGTATTGACCAGGCATTACAGGGAAGGTTAAGCGGTGTCGACATCACAGCTTCCAGCGGCGACCCCGGTGCGGCGATGAACATCCGTATACGTGGTGTTTCATCTATCAGCAGCACCGGCAACCCGATGATCGTAGTAGATGGTATGCCTTTCGAAACAGAGATTCCCGGCGACTTTAACTTTGGCGCAGCAGATGAACAGGGTTACGCGCAATTGCTGAACATCTCTCCCGCCGATATTAATACCATCAGTGTACTGAAAGATGCGGCAGCCACTGCAGCCTGGGGTTCCCGCGCGGCAAACGGCGTACTGCTGATCACCACCAAACGCGGTAACGTTGGTAAACCCAGCATCACCTATACCTTCAAAGGGTCGCAATCGTACCTGCCAGATGCTATTCCATTGCTGAACGGCGACCAGTACTCCACCCTTATTCCCGAAGCGTACATGAACCGTACCGGCCTGCCGCTTAGCACCACTGCCACCCGCGAGTTCAACTACGACCCTAACGATCCTTACTGGTATTATAACTATAGCAACAATACTAACTGGATAGATGCGATTTCCCGTACAGGTTACCTGCAGGACCACAACATCAGCATGAGCGGTGGTGGTGAAAAAGCAAGGTATTTCGCCTCTACAGGTTTCTTCGACCAGAAGGGTACCACCATTGGTACGGGACTGAAGCGTTTGAACACCCGTATCAACCTGGACTACTACATTTCAGAAAAGATAAGGATCTTCACCAGCATCGCTTACACGCACACCGATCAGCAGCGCAGTTACCTGAGCAGCAAAGACGGTGCTATCCGTGGTATGGCTTATATCAAAATGCCGAACATGAGCGTGTTTGAATTCGACGAGTACGGCAATCTTACCCCCAACTACTTTTCGCCTGTCAGTAACGTACAGGGTACTTATTCCCGTATTTATAACCCGGTAGCCATGGCCACACAGGCCAAGTACGACATTGGCGGCGACAGGGTAGTACCCAGGTTCCAACTGAACTACGACATCGTTAAAGACATTCTCAAAACTACCTTAGACGTACAGTTCGACATCAACAATACTAAAAACAGCAGCTTCCTTCCACAGATCGCCACCGGCCGGCCTAACACCGAAACCGTGGTGAACAGGGCTTACGAAGGCGATATCGACATCTTCAATATCAACACTAAGTTTGACCTGGTTTTTACACCACAGTTTAAGAAAGCACCAGATCATCACCTCATCACCTTCCTGAGCATTATGGGCGCCGACGCCAAATCAGTAGGCCAGGAGTTAATGACATCCAACACTGCCTCTTCTCTCATTACTGATCCAAGCGCGCCTTCGCGTACACAGAATGAAGAACTGGCAGTAGTATCCGGTGTTTCTCAAACACGTTCGGTTGGCGCGGTAGTTACTGCGCAGTACGACTGGAAAGAAAAATATATCGTGAACGCTACCCTCCGCGGCGACGGTAACTCAAGGTTCGGCCCCAACTACCGTTACGGCCTGTTCCCTTCTTTTTCTGCTAAATGGAGAGCCTCTTCAGAAACCTTCCTGAGTGGCATTAAAAACCTCGACGACTTAGCGTTCCGCGCCAGTTATGGTCAGGCAGGCGAAGCGCCCCGGTACGATTACACCTTCTACAACCGTTACTCCACCTACGCCTGGAGCTACCTCGGCGAAAGCGGTGTTTATCCAGCCAATATGGAATTGAAGAACCTGCGCTGGCAAACCATTCACGGTAGCAACGTAGGGGTGAACATGTCGATGTTCAACGGCCGTTTCCGTATGGACGCCGACATTTACCGCAACCGTACAAAAGATCTTTACTTCGATAACCTGCAGATCGGTTCTTACAACGGTTACACCGGCACCAATATGAACGTGGGTACGCTGGACAACCAGGGTTGGGAAATAGCTGTATGGACTACCCCTATCAAAAGAAAAGACTGGAGCATTGGTTTCGACTTCAATATTTCCCGTAACGAAAATATCATCCGCGAGATTTCCGAATTCTATCCCAGCAGCAAAGGCGATGTAACCGCACAGGGTGAGTACATGCGTTTACTGCAGATCGATAATCCTTTTGGCTCCTTCTACGGTTACCGCTACAAAGGCGTTTATACCGACAAAGACGCTACAAGGGCAAAAGGCGCATCGGGCAAACCGATCGAGGGCCCTAACGGCCAGCAGATCTACATGCGCTTTAACTATCCCACCATCGATTACACCTTCCAGCCAGGCGATGCTATTTACGAAGACATTAACCACGATGGTAACATCAACTACATGGATGTGGTATACCTTGGTAACAGCAACCCTAAACTGTCTGGTGGTTTCGGTCCGTCTTTCAACTGGAAAGACAAACTTCGTGTTTCCACCTTCTTCAACTTCAGGTTGAAATACGATATCATCAACGGTACCAAGATGAACACCAGCAACATGTTCTACTTCGATAACCAGAGTACTGCAGTACTGCGCCGCTGGCGTAAAGAGGGCGATGTAACCGACATTCCCCGCGCCGTAATTGCGGGTGGTTACAACTGGCTGGGTAGCGACCGTTACGTAGAAAACGCTTCCTTCTTACGTTTCCGCACCATTACCGCCCGCTGGACATTCGACAAAAAATTTATCGCCAGGCTTAAAATGAAGACCCTGAGCGCGTACATGACAGCAGAAAACCTCTACACCTTTACCAAGTACACCGGCCAGGACCCTGAGGTTACCGCCACCGGTTCCGATCCGTTCAGGATAGCTTACGACTACTCCATGACACCGCCGGCAAAAACGTTTACCATCGGTTTAGTAGCAGGTTTCTAACAACAAAAAATGAAGCAGACAATGAAGAACAAGATATTATATACATGTTTACTGATGGTAGCGCTGGGCGCTTCCTCCTGCAGCAAATGGCTGGAGCTGAAACCCCAGGATGGCATTGTGCGCGAAGAGTTCTGGAAAACAAAAGAGCAGGTGGATGCCGCCGTTACAGGCATATACGCCTCTATGCTGGGCACCGGCACTTCCACTCCCCTCGCCGAGTTACTGTTTATCTGGGGCGAAGCCCGTACAGACATGGTTACACCAGGCTTCAGGGCCAGCAGCAGTGAGAACGACATCGTGAATATGAACATCCTGCCCACCAATGCCTTCGCCAACTGGCGCACGCTGTACGCCACGATCAACTATTGCAATACCGTTATACAACTGGCGCCTGGTGTATTGGCAAAAGACAACACCTTCACACAGGCACAACTGGACAGGGCCATGGGCGAAGCCTATGCCATCCGCGGCATGTTGTACTTCTACCTCGTAAGAACATTTAAAGATGTTCCTTTAAAACTCGACGCCACGATCAGTGATGAGGACATCAGGCCGATGGCTAAATCCAGCGCCGACAGTATTCTAAACCAGGTAGTACTCGACCTGAAAACTGCCGAGCCGCTGCTGCCACTCACTTACGGCAACCAGGCAAAAGATAAAGGCCGCGCCACCCGTTATACAGTAAACGCCATATTGGCCGACGTATACCTCTGGCGTGAAAAATATGCAGAATGCGCTGCAGAGTGCGACAAAGTGATCAACTCAGGCAGCTTTGGCCTGGTAGGCACTTTCACCTCCATGTTCGACGAACTGTTTTTCAGGGGTAATTCCGCTGAAGCCATTTTCGAATTGCAGTACGATGCTCAAAAAATCAACACCTTTCACCCGATGCTGCTGAGCAGCACCCGCAGGTGGGGAGCAGCACCGCACCTGATCGAAGAAGTGTACGGCATAGATGTTATTAACGCCGTTCCGATCGTAGATAAACGTGGCGACGGCTGCTCGCTTCGCGCCAACGACCTTACCATCTGGAAGTACATGGGTGCTAACGACGCCGGCTCTGCCCTTAGAGCAGCAGAACAATCGTACGCCCACTGGATCTTTTACCGTTATGCTGATATACTGCTCATGAAAGCAGAGGCCATTAACCAGATGGACCAGCCGCTCGAAGCATCCCGCCTGGTTAAATCCATCCGCACCCGCGCCAATGCACTGGACTTCGGTATGGTAATGGACAGCACCGATAAACAGGGCATGGAAGAATACATCCTGCAGGAACGCCAGCGTGAGTTTGCCTTCGAAGGAAAAAGATGGTATGATGTAGTGCGCAATGCAAAACGTAACAACTTCGCCAACTTCCGCTACCTCACCGATATGGTGGGCATTAGCATACCAAGAGAGCGCCAGCAGGTGGCCTTCAACAAACTGAAAGACGAAAACAGCCTGTACTTCCCAATATTCCTGTACGAGCTGCAATCGAATAAATTACTGGTGCAAAATCCATTCTATAAATAAATTAATTCCCTGTTATGAAAAATAACCTTTCATACATCCTGGCTTTCGGTTTACTGTCGTTCGTTTTCGCTTCGCAGTCGTGCCAGAAAATGGATATTAAAATAGAAACAACCGGCGATGTGAACATCGTAGGGTATCTTGAAAAATACCCCGATTCCTTTTCGCTGTTCAAACAGATACTTGACCGTACAGAAACCTCCGCGTTCCTGAATGCGTATGGTGCCTATACCTGCTTCGCTCCTACCAACACCGGCGTAAAAACCTGGCTCACCAAAAAAGGTGCAGGCTCTGTAGATGCGGCCGACCTGGAAACATTAAAAGACCTCGTAAGGTTCCACCTGTTGCTGGATACCATTACCACCTCGTCTTTCAAAGACGGTAAACTACCTGTGCCCACCATGTTCAGTCAGTACCTGGTAACGGGTGTAAGTAATAAGGGCGGGCAGTCGAGCTACCTCATTAACAGGCAGGCACTGGTAACCCAGTCGAACATTAAAGTAGGCAACGGTATTATTCACCAGATCGACAACGTGCTGGAGCCTTCAACCATTTCGCTTGTTAAACAGCTTGAAGCCAAACCAGAGTATTCCATCTTTGTACAGGCCATTAAAGAAACAGGCTTTTACGACAGGCTGAATACGGTAGATCCGGATACCTCTAAACGCTGGCTCACCCTGATCGCTGAAAGCAACCAGGCACTGGCCGACAGTGGTATTACCTCGTACGCTGCGTTAAAAGCCAAATACTCTAAAACCAGCAGTCCTGCCAATGCAAACGACAGCCTGCACATGTATATCGCTTACCATATACTTGACGGTGTAAAATTCCTGGGAGATATTATTACCTCCCCCGCTCACCAAACCCTGCAACCACAGGAAGTGGTGAGTACGCAGTTACTCAATTCAGAAGTAATAGTAAACGAAGATGAATTTAATGGTGTAGTAGAAAAAGGCGTAACCCTTATCCGCAACACCAGCGACAATGCAGCTACCAACGGCGTTTGGCATGATGCGGGTGCACACTTCTCTGTAAAATACCGTAAACCGACTGCGGTTTATTGGGACGTGAGTTCTTTCCCTGAAATCATGAAACTGGCCGCCAACTATAAAAAAGCAAGCTTTACCTGGACACGCCAGAGCGAAGCCAACCAACCCATTAAGGATCATTACTGGGGATGGGGTACACTGGCCAGCACCAACATCTTTACTTACAGTTACAGCACCACTTCCAGCGTTACCCGTTACGCCGTAAATTTCGACTGTAACCAGCTGCCGCTCGGCTTGCCCAGCAGGCCTATCTGGTGGGAAATGATGACCCCTCCTATTATCAAGGGTAAATACAAAATCTGGATCTGTTACTCCCGCAGCAAACAATCATCCAGCTCTAACCAGCTTTGCCAGGTTACCGTAAACGGCGAACTGATGCCGCGTACTATCAACTTTACCGATCTGCGTCCTAAGGGCAGCGATGCTGAACTGGAAGCTATTGGCTGGAAACAGTACACCGAATGGCGCGAATACCGCACCGACTCTAACTATGCAGGCAAACTGGTAGGTACTTACGAATTCATGACCACGCAGAAACAGCAGATCAGGATCATTCCTATTACCGGTACACAGAACAACAACTTCATCGATATGATCCATATCATTCCGGTGGATGAAAACCAGGTGTTGCCAAGGTTCTCTACAGACGGGTCTAAAAAGTATTTCTAGTTGCCAGTAGCAGCATCATTAAAAAATATTCGAACAATGCGTATCAACATCTATAAAATATTACTCGCCGTTACACTTGGAAGCACCGCCCTTAGCGGTTGCGAAAAGTGGGACGAGCACAATACCGTAAACGACGCATCACTCAAGAAGGACCTCATGGCACAGATAAGCGCCGATGGTTCACTTAGCAAATTCGCCGAGCTGCTTACCAAATCGGGCTACGATAAAGTGTTATCCTCTTCAAGGACCTTTACCGTATTTGCCCCCACCAACGACGCGCTGGCCAGCCTCGACGCTGCCATCGTTAACGATACTGCGAAACTGAACCGCTTTATCGCCAATCACATAGCTGCGCAAACGTTCTACACCACCAGTGCAGATACTACCCTGCGCATTGCCCTGCTGAACGGCAAATACGCCGACCTGCTCGACAAAAAAATAGAAAACGCTACCATCACAGTTGCCGATAAACAAGTGAAGAATGGTGTACTGCAAGTTATCAACCAGTCGATGCCCGTACTGAGCAACGCCTGGGAAACACTGGAAACCAACGCCGCCATTCCTGCCAAACAGAAAGCTTACATGCTTTCCCTGTTCCGCAACGTGTTTGATGCTACCAATGCGGTAAAAATAGGGGTAGATGCGACTACAGGCCTGCCCATCTACCAGCCTGGTACCGACTCTGTTCGCACTAATATTTTCTGGAGAAACGTATACGACCTGCGTAACGAGCAAAAGAAGTATTCCCTTTTCGTACTGGCAGATGGTGCCTGGGATGCAGAAATAGCGAAATACAAACCTTACTGCAACGGCAGCACGGCCGACAGTACCACACTGTTAACATCCTGGACGGTAGTAAAAGACCTGGCCAGGGATACGGTGTACCGCGATGCAGAACTGCCCGACACTATTCTTTCCAAATTCAATGTGAAAGTACCAGTGGGCAAACTGAACATCGTACAAACCATTAAAACCAGTAACGGTAATATTTATGTGATGAGCAAAGCGGACGTAAAACCTTCCGACAAACTGAAACCTTACGTAATAGAAACGGAGAACTGGCGCACCATGAGCGCAGAAAAACGTGGCAACATGTACATACGCGACCGTGTGAACACCCTTACCGGTAAAATGTTCCGCGATGTACTGGCCAACGGTCATGGTACGGCCCTGTTCAACCTGGGTTACCGTATTACAGATGTATACAGCACAAAATACAGGGCTTACTGGGTGGCAGTAAACGACGTAATTACCAACACCTTTACCCAGAAAGTGGGTATAGGCGAAGCTACAGCGACCTTATTGCCGTATGTGAACGTTGCACCAAACGTATACAGTGAAGTATACCTCGGCGAGTTTACACTGGCCAACTACCAGTCCGTACTCAATATTTACCTCACCGCAGCCAACAGTACCTCCGCAACTGCCAATGTGCTTGTATGCGATTACATCAGGCTGGAACCTGTATTTTAAACTGACAGCATGTACTACTATACCAATAAAAAATTAGGGATGAAAACGATCATTACAGCTGCAGCTTTTGTGCTGATGACGGGTACGGCATTCGCACAAACCGGCCAGGACGACAATGTGAAGGCTGCAGCAGAAGCCGGCCGCGGTGTTATACTGGTAACAGGTATTATTAAAGATGCAGCCACCGGTAAACCCGCCGCAGGTATCCGTGTGGAAGTGGAAAAGTTTTCTGCTGCCATTACGGATGCAAATGGTAAGTTCTCTTTAAAAGTACCCTCCTACAACGCGCAGGTAGTGATCAGTGGCGAAGGTTACGATACCCGCCAGGTACCACTAAAAGGCCGAAAAAGCCTTTCCGTTAGCCTGCAGGACGCCAGTCACCAGTCGTTCAATGAAACGGTGACACTGCCTATGGGCACGCAACCTAAAACAAGTGTTACCGCTTCGGTAACCCAATATAATGTAGATGGCTGGACGGCTAACTCCGAAACAGCTGATGGGTTGTTGCAGGGCCGCGTAGCGGGTCTTAACAGCATTCGCCGCTCTGGTGTGCAGGGCGCAGGCGCCAACTTGTTCCTCCGGGGTTTTAATTCGCTGTATGCGACCAACAAACCGCTGATCGTAATAGACAATATGCTCTATGATAATAACGATTACGGGCAGAGCATCATCGCCAACAACTACACCAATCCGCTGGCACTCATTGATCCTAAAGACATCGATAACATTACCGTACTACGTGATGCTTCGTCTATTTACGGTACCAAAGGCGCCAACGGTGTTATTCTCATTACTACATCAAGAGCAAAAGAGCAGGCTACCCGCATTAGTTTCGGCGCCTATTCGGGCTTTAACAGCGCACCCGACAAGTTACCGGTGATGAAAGCGGGCGACTACCGCACTTACCTCAGCGACATACTGCAGAGTAAAGGTCTTACCGCCGCCCAAATCGCCGCCCAACCATTCATGAACGACGATCCGAAAGCGCCGGGATATGCCGCCTACCATTACGATACAGACTGGCAGGATGAAGTGCTGAAAAGCAGCATGACCAATAACTTCTACCTGAAAGTAACCGGTGGCGACAACATTGCTACTTACGGTTTGAGCGTAGGCGCCACCAAAAACAACGGCATCGTAAAAAACACCGATTTTTCGCGCTACAACACCCGTTTTAACGCAGAATTTAACTTTACGCAAAAGTTTACCGGTTACGCTAACCTTAGCTTTGCCTACAACGAGCAAAACCTGAAAGACCAGGGACAGGCAGAACATACCGCGCCCATCTTCCTGTCGCTTATCAAATCCCCCTTCCTCCACACCCATGTGTTGAACGACGAGGGTGTACAGAGCCCGAACCTTGCGCCGGTAGATACACTCGGCATTGGTAACCCATCTGTACTGATCGGTAAAATGCAGGCTTACAACAAATATTACCGTTTCCTCGGTTCTTTTGGCTTTAAATACGACATTAGTGACAACTGGAGCGCCAGCACATTATTTAGCGTGATGTACGACAAAGTGCGCGAAAATATATTCGTGCCAAGCGTAGGCGTTGCGAAAGACACACTGGCCAATGCCATCGCCAAAAACAGGCTGGGCTCGCAGGTTAAACGCATCTTCTCCCTTTACAGCGACAGCCGCATTAGTTATAACAAAAACATCAACAACGCTCATAACATTAGCGCCAATGTAGGTTTGCGTTACCAGAAAAATAGTGCTGAGCAGGATTTTGCGTATGGGTTTAACTCTGCTACCGACGAACTCGTAAGCGTGCAGAACGGTCTGGCCGGCTTACGGCAAGTTGGCGGTGGTATTGGTGAATGGAACTGGATGAGCATTTACCTGAATGCCGACTACAGCTTCCTCAACAAGTACTTCCTTTCCTTTAATGTAGCTGCCGACGGCTCTTCGCGCTTCGGCAAAGACGTTGACAAAGGTATTAGCATGAGCGGCACACACTGGCCGGTAATGCCTTCTATCGGCGCAGCCTGGCTCATTTCTTCCGAAAACTTCATGACCACCTCCTGGATCGACCTGTTGAAATTACGCGCTACTTACAGCATAACAGGCAACGACGATATTGGTAACTATACCGCCCGCCAAACTTATGGCGCACAGAACCTGCTGGGTATGCAAGGCCTGGTAAGGAACGGTGTGGCCAACACCTCACTTCAATGGGAAACCGTGAAGAAATTCAATGCAGGCCTCGACTTCGCCATCCTGAACGAGCGCCTGAGTTTGAGCTTCGACGTGTTCAATAACAAAACGAGCAATATGCTGGTATACGAGGAAATTGGCGCAGCAACAGGCTTCTCCACTATCCTCACTAATAACGGCAGCATGAAAACAACCGGTTACGAAGCCGCCGTAAATGCGAGGATCGTCAACAGTCCGAAAGTGAAATGGGACCTGGGTGTGAACATGAGTACTTACAAAAACCAGATCATCTCTGTACCAGGCGGCAGCATTACCAATGAATATGCAGGTGCCACGCTGTACAGCGGTAACGGTTATCCGGCCTCCCAGTTCTGGGGGTATAAAACAGATG
This sequence comes from uncultured Chitinophaga sp., assembly GCF_902168175.1. Lineage (GTDB taxonomy): Bacteria > Bacteroidota > Bacteroidia > Chitinophagales > Chitinophagaceae > Chitinophaga. The sequence goes on from NZ_CABHOU010000025.1 coordinate 64,135, forward strand.
GCGTGTATGCTACCACTGAACAAGCGCAGACTGCAGGTTTAAGGAAGAAAAACTTCGACGGCAGTTACAGCTCATTCGGTGCAGGCGATGTAGCCTTCGTGGACCTTAACAACGATAAGATCATTGATGATGCCGACCGTCAGAACATCGGTAATCCTACTCCCGATTATATCGGTGGTATCAGCAACCGAGTGATCTGGAAAAACTTTGAATTTAACGCCCTGTTCACCTTCAGCAAAGGTAACTCTGTATACAACTACACCCGTTACCGCCTCGAAAGCGCTTCGGGCGTAGAAAACCAATTGGTGAGTGTAAACAACAGGTGGCGTTATGAAGGGCAAACAGGCGCTTCTCCTAAAGCTACCTACGGCGATCCGCTGGGCAACAGCCGCTTTTCCGACAGGTGGATAGAAGACGGATCTTACTTCCGCCTTCGCAGCCTTTCCCTGCAGTACTACATTCCCATTCAGAAAAGCATCCTGAAAAGCGCTACCGTGTATGCCACCGGTAACAACCTTTTCACCCTCACCAATTATAAAGGGTACGATCCTGAGTTCAGCGCAAACCCAAGCATATTTTCCCAGGGTATAGACACTGGCCTCGATCCGCAGTTCAGGAACGTGACATTGGGTGTAAGGATCGGATTGTAAAATTATCAACCTAAAAAACGAATTGCTACGATTATGAAGAAGATATCAATAAAAATTTTCCTGCTGGCGGCCGCTGTGTCCGCAGGATCGGTATCGTGCAAAAAAATATTCGACGTAAAACCAAAAACAGAGCTGGACGTAAGCCAGATGTACCGCGACGTTTATGATGCAGATGCAGCATTAATTGGCCTGTACGGCAAATTCATGTTGCTCTCTGAACAATATATCATTTTGAACGAACTGCGGGCCGACATGCTGGAATACACCAGTAATGCAGACGAGAACCTGCGCCAGATAAGCACGCACAGCGCCACGGCCAGTAATCCGTATGCCAGTCCCCGCCCCTTCTACGAACTTATCATCAACTGTAATGATGTACTGAAGAATTTCGACATCATGCGGAAGGACAATAAACTGAATGAAACAGAATATGCGCATCGTTACTCTGATGTGGGCAGCCTGCGTTCGTTCCTGTACCTGCAGCTCGGCATCCACTTTGGCGAAGTGCCATACGTAACCAGTGCGCTGGAAACCGTAGACGCGATCAAAGACCAGAAGAACTTTCCAAGATTGAGCTTTGACGCCCTGCTGGATACCCTCATTAAATTCGAAGAAGCCTTACCCTTTAAAGGAGAATACCCTGCCGGTACTAACCTGAACATCACCGTAGACGGTTACCCTACCGCCAAATGGTTCATCAACAAACGTGTGTTATTGGGCGACCTGCACCTGTGGAAAGGCAATTATAACAGCGCTGCCAGCTGGTACAGAGAAGTAATGGAAACAGGTACTACCGGTACCCAGAACGGATCGTACTACAGCATGTATAAAGTAGGCTGGGACAGCAACGGCGATATAGATCACTACATTAACTATGGCCGTGCAGGTGATGCCAGCACGCTTACACTGAATTCGCAATGGCGTTTTATGTTCGAGCAGGCCATGACCACCGAAGGCTTCCGCAGAGAGTGGGTTTGGGCTATACCGTTCGATAATAAGTTTAAGCCGGGTAATCCTTTTATCAAACTGTTTTCGCCCGTTGGCGGTCAGTACCTGGTAAAACCTTCGCAGGATGCCATTGACAGGTGGAACAGTGAAAAACAGCGCCCTGTAACCGTAGCAGGCACTGTATCGGGCCTGCCTTACGATGCACGCGGTCAGCTTACCTGGCGTGAAATCGGCGGACAGCCAGTGGTAATGAAATACCTGTATAACTACCTGAACTATCTGACCAATGCGCCTACCAATATTTTGCAGAAAGATGGTAAATGGTTCCTGTTCCGCCAAACGCACCTGCACATGCGTTTTGCCGAAGCCGCTAACCGTGCAGGTAAACACCGCCTTGCATGGGGTTTCTACAACTCCGGTTTCGCCGGCGCTTATCCTGCCAGCGGCTCCAATGTGACCAATTTCCAGAACACACTGTCAGAACCCTATCCGTTTAACTTCGACGGCCGTAACAGCGGCAGCACCGGCGTACCTTACTACAGGGCCGACTGGTACAGGAACATCGGCATCAGGGCCAGGGCTAACCTTATTGACCAGGCCGTACCTGCTACCGACAGCTTACTGAACATCGAAAGCGGATTGATTAATGAAACAGCTCTCGAAAACGGATTTGAAGGCACCCGCTGGCCCGACCTGCTGCGCATCGCTTTGCGTCGTAACGACCCGGCTTTCCTTGCTGATAAAGTATATGCCAAATTACAGAAAGACGGTGTTGCCGAAGCTTCTGCCGTAAGAGCCAAACTGATGAACAAGGCAAACTGGTACCTGCCTTTTAACTTTTAGACGATTAAAATAGTAACTTATAGACATGTTGAAATGGAACCATCTGTGCATATGTGCCCTGCTAACTGCCAACGCCGCTTCGGCGCAGGTAAAGTGGCCAACGGTAACCCAAAGTGCCAAACCCTGGACCCGCTGGTGGTGGGAAGGGAGTGCTGTAACTGAATCCGGCCTCACCGCCACTATGGAACTGTATAAAAAAGCAGGACTGGGTGGATTGGAAATAACACCGATTTACGGCGTTAAAGGACAGGAGAAAGAATTCATCCCCTTTCTATCAAACAAATGGATGGACCGGCTGCAATACACCTTAAAAGAAGGCAAAAGGCTGGGATTAGGGATAGATATGGCCACCGGTACCGGCTGGCCCTTCGGAGGGCCCTGGGTAACAGACGACGATGCCAGTAAATATGTCACTTATAAAACTTATCAACTCCAATCCGGCGCGCTCCTCAGCGAGCCGGTGGAGTTTATACAGGAACCGTTGTTCCGCAGCGCTAACAGTACACCCTTCGATAAAACACCGGAAGTACTGGAGCCTATATCGGCCACCAAAAACCTGCAACAACTGGCAATAGACCAGGTACGTTTTAAAAAGCCACTGCCACTGATAGCCCTGCTGGCGTACGATGCAAAAGGCAACGTAACCGACGTTACCGCGAAAGTGGGCAAAGATGGAAAATTGAACTGGAAACCAGCTACCCATGTTACCCTCTACGCCCTGTTCCAGGGATGGCATGGTAAGATGGTAGAACGCGCCGCACCCGGCGGCGAAGGCATGGCAATTGATCACTTCTCCCTGCCAGCTATTCAACACTACCTTGGTCATTTCGATACCGCTTTTAAAGGCCGCGATTTATCCAGCCTGCGCAGTTTCTTCAACGACTCTTACGAGGTAGATGATGCAAGAGGACAATCGAACTGGACACCTGAATTTTTTGCGGAGTTCAAAAAGCGTCGCGGGTATGATCTGAAGAATGAATTACCTGCGCTGTTCGAAAAAAGCGAAAATGAACATCACCTGCGTGTACTCTACGATTACCGCATGACGGTGTCCGACCTGCTGCTGGAAAAGTTCACACAGCCCTGGCATACATGGGCGAAAGCAAAAAACAAACTGATTCGCAACCAGAGCCATGGCTCCCCTTCAAACATACTTGATTTGTACGAGGCCATCGATATCCCTGAAACAGAGGGTACCGATATCCTGCGTTTCAAATTCGCGACCTCGGCTACCAGCATTGCAGGCAAACCATTTGCCTCTGCAGAAGCAGCCACCTGGCTCGACGAACATTTTAAATCTACTTTAGGTGATGTGAAACAGTCGGTGGACAAATACTTTATCGGCGGTGTAAACCACATCTTTTACCATGGCACTAACTACTCACCACCCGGTGCAGCCTGGCCCGGCCAGTTGTTTTATGCCGCTGTTCACTTCACACCCGCCAATCCCTTCTGGAGGGATTTTGACGCTTTAAACAACTACGTAGCCCGCTGCCAGAGTTTCTTACAGCAAGGCAAAAGCGATAACGATGTATTGCTTTACTTCCCCTTCCACGACCGCAACTCTCAAACCGGCCGCGACCTGTTACATCACTTCGATGGCATGGAAGGCTTTGGCAAAACCAGTTTTGAATTTGCAGGAGAAGAACTGCTGAAGAACGGTTATGCTTTCGATATGATATCCGACAAACAGGTGCTTAAACTTACAGGCAAACTGCAATCGGTTGGTGGCAACTACCAGGCATTGTTATTGGCAGATGTAAAGTACCTGCCGCTGGAAACACTGCAAAAGCTCCTGCAGCTCGTAAACAACGGTGCTACGCTGCTCGTGTATAAACAATTACCACAGGACGTGCCTGGTTTGGGTAACCTGGCTGCAAGGCAGGCGGCCTTTAAGAAACTGATCTCCGGCATTCGTTTTAACAGTGAAGGACAGGCCATCATCGGTAAAGGAAAAATAATCATCCACAAAGACATTAACGAATTACTGGCGGCCGGTAAAGTACGCCAGGAGCAAATGGACGGACTGGAATTTGTAAGAAGGCGCGTGAACAACGGGCATTATTACTTCATCAGCAATCCTACCGGCAAACGTTTTACTGGTTACATTACACCGGCCGTACAGGAAAAATACGTACTGGCATTTGATCCTATGCAACAACGCGCGGGCATTGCCAACACGCAAACAGGTGCAGATAAACGCCAGCAGGTGTTTATTGACCTGGAAGCCGGCGAAAGCTGTATACTGCAAACTGGTAACACACCATTCTCCGCATCTCCTTACCCTTATACTACACCCACCGGCAAACCGGAGGTAATTAACGGTGCCTGGACTTTAGAATTTCTCGAAGGCGGCCCGTCGTTACCCGCCACCGCCACGCTGAACAAACCAACGGCGTGGACAGCACTGGAACAACCCGGTGTTAAAGAATTTTCCGGCACCGCGAAATACAGCGTAAACTTTAAACAACCCGCTCATCAAAATAATGCAGACGCCTGGGTAATAGACCTTGGCAAAGTTTCGCAAAGTGCGGAAATTGTACTGAACGGGAAAAAGATCGCTAAACTGATCGGCCCTGTGTTCAGGTACACCATTCCGGCCGACGCTTTTAAAGCCGACAACCAGCTGGAGATCATCGTTACCAATGGTATGGCGAACCGCATTATCGATATGGAGAAAAAAGGCATCAGCTATAAAAACTTCTATAATATCAATTTCCCTGCAAGAAAAGCAGAGAATCGCGGCACCGACGGACTGTTTACGGCCGTTAACTGGCAACCCGAACCTTCGGGACTGTTATCGGAAGTTACCTTAACACCGGTGAAAGTATCACAGCAGAAAGCGATTAAAAAAGATATGTTACAAGCCGTTCCTTAACAGACGGAAAACCACGACTATTACATGAAAGTTGCTCTATTTATTTTAAGTGCGTTCAGCTTTATGACGGCCAATGCCCAGCGCATTAACCGCGAAGCGCTCGTGCGCAGACACACCGTTCGTATTCAACAGGCCGATTCCTTATCGTCGCTCTCACTCGGCAACGGTAACTTCGCATTTACTGCCGACATTACCGGCCTGCAAAGCTTTCCCGATACTTATGCCGGTGGCGTGCCTCTGGGCACTCAATCGGTATGGGGCTGGCACAGCTATCCTAACACAGAACAGCTGCGGTTCGATGAAACGCTGCGTGTATATGATCTCGATGGTCGAAAAATCCCTTATGCTGTTCAGATAAAAGAACCGGAGCGGAATAAGAAAGCTGTAGAGTATTTCCGTGTAAACCCTCATCGTTTGCAATTGGGCAATGTTGGTTTAGTATTGATAAAAGAAGATGGCAGCAAAGCGGCGATAGGTGATATTAAAAACATTAAACAGGAACTGGATATGTGGACGGGGGAGCTTCGCAGTTCCTTTACCGTGGAAAATCAGCCGGTGCAGGTAACTACTTATTGTCACCAGCAGCAGGATGCGATTTCTTTCCGCATTAACTCACCACTTTTAGCCTTACAGCGTATAAAAGTACAGGTGCAGATACCATCGCCTAACGGTCAGTTTAAAGACGTGGGTAACAACTTTGTAAATTACAGCGGGCAGCGCCTCGAACTAATCAGTCAGCCCGCAGGCATTGCGCTAAAAGTATTGATAGATACCAGTTCCTACTTTGTAACGATGGCCTGGCAGCAGGCCGCAGCGATGCAGATGCAGAACAACCGCCTGTTGATCAATCCAGGTACGGGCGCGCAGTTTAACTGCACCGTAGCCTTTTCCGAAAAGCAGCCATCGCAGCCCCTCCCGGCTTTTGATCAAACGGCACTAAGCAGCAAAACAAGCTGGAAAGCATTTTGGTTAAGTGGCGGCGCGGTAGACTTTGCGGGGAGTAAGGACAAAAGAGCGGCGGAACTGGAAAGGCGCATTATCCTTTCTCAATACCTTACCAAAATACAATGTTCAGGCGCTTATCCTCCGCAGGAAACAGGACTTACATTCAACAGTTGGTATGGCAAACCTCACCTTGAAATGCACTGGTGGCATGCCGTACATTTTGCTTTATGGGGCAGGCCCGAGCTGATGGAGAAAAGTCTTGACTGGTACTTCAAAGCAGCGCCGCTGGCTAAGGAGCAGGCTCAAACTCAACACTTCGACGGACTGCGCTGGCAGAAGATGGTAGACCACGAAGGAAACATATCACCATCGTCCGTTGGCTCGTTCCTGATATGGCAGCAACCGCATTTCATTTACATGGCCGAATTGCTGTACCGCAGCAAACCCGGTAATGCCGTGCTGGATAAATACAAAGAGCTGTTGTTTGCTACGGCAGATTTCATGGCCTCCTACCCTGTGTATGATTCTGTAAAAAAGCATTACAACCTTGGCAGGGGACTTATACCGGCACAGGAATGCTTCGATGCCGTAAGTACGTTCAATCCTACTTACGAACTGGCTTACTGGCACTGGGCGCTGAATGTAGCGCAACAGTGGCGTAAACGCGCCGGACTTCCGCGTAACGAGAAATGGGATCAAGTACTGAACAACCTCGCTCCGTTACCTAAACAAAATGATGTATACCTGGCTACCGAAAGCACGCCGGATTGTTATACCAACGAGCGTTACCTGGCCGATCATCCAGCCGTACTGGGCGCTTACAGCACTATTCCTGCCGCTAATGGTCTTGATACGACCATCATGCGTAATACACTTAACCTGGTATGGAAGATCTGGAAATGGAACGACACCTGGGGCTGGGACTTTCCGCTTACCGCAATGACAGCGGCCCGCCTGCACGACCCTGTCAAAGCAATAGACGCTTTACTGATGCCCATACGCACAAATACTTACCTCGTAAACGGGCATAACTACCAGGATGGCAGGCTTACCATTTACCTGCCCGGCAACGGCGGTTTGTTAAGCGCCATCGCTATGATGTGTGCGGGTGTAGACGGCGATAAGGGCACTAACATAGGCATCCCTAAAAACGGCAACTGGAAAGTGAAGTGGGAAGGATTAAAAAAGATGTATTAATGACAGGGAAACGAAACCATATAATCACCCTGCTTCTTACCTGCGCCAGCACATTTGTACAGGCGCAAACCACACCGCTGTGGCATAATAAACCGCGTACCGTACACTACCTGCCTGAGGGTAACGACTTCGTATGTACAAACGGCAAACTTAGGTTTAACCGGGCCTTATACGGTACCAATACCGGCTTTAGGGCCGAGGCAGGCGACTTACCCGATTTTGCACTGTACCTGCCGGGTATGGGTGGTAATTTCAGGTTTGGGTTGATGGAAAATACCGGTAACAAGTGGCTGAGCGAAGCAGCGAATATCAAATCCATTTACCGCCCCGGCGGTATGTTATACGAAATAAGCGACCCTATGCTGGGCAACGGCAAAATGTACATCCGTGTACTGGCGCTGGCTGCAGCAGAAGGACTCATCATCGAAACATCGTTTGAAAATGTAAGCACGCCGGTTACACTCATGTGGGCATACGGCGGCGCTTCCGGCAAAAAGTTCTCCCGCGATGGCGATATAGGTGCCGATCCTGAATCGGTGTTTTACCTGCACGCAGTAAATTGTAAGGATAATAAGTACGAACTGGGCGGCAACCGCTTTGTGTTATCGGTGGGTAACGGCAAACAGATAACGGGGTTAATGCCCGCCGCTGTAAAAACATCCGATGCTACGCATACCGGCATCAAAGAAATTATCAATGGTGATAAAAAGGATGCGCCCATTGTAACCGGCAGCATGCCTGTAGTCAATACCAAACAGTACTTCCTGCTGAAAGTGGGCGATACAAAAGAAACCGCGGCACAACTGCCTGCATTATTTAATGAAGCGGAGAAATCGCGTCAAACACTGGCTAACCGTGTACAACTAAAAACACCCGATCCTTACCTGAATACATTGGGCGGTGCGTTAAGCGTGGCGGCCGATGGCATTTGGGAAGATCCCACGTACCTGCACGGCGCAGTAGCCTGGCGTATGCGCCTCAACGCATGGCGAGGCGCGTATGTGGCCGATCCGCTGGGTTGGCACGACAGAGCGAGGAAACATTTCTCCAGTTATGCTTTATCACAGATTACAACACCGCCTGTTACGGGCGTGGTGGCCGATACGGCGTTAAACCTGGCCCGCCAGCAGGAGAAAGTAGGCAATGCCTTATTCAGCGAAGGTTACATTTGCCGCAATCCCAATGGCGATATACGTGCGCACCATTATGACATGAACCTCGTGTTCATCGATCAATTGCTTAACCACTTTAACTGGACAGGCGACCTGACTTACGTACGTGAAATGTGGCCGCTGCTTAAGCGCCACCTGGCCTGGGAAAAACGCAACTTCGACGCCGATAACGACGGCCTGTACGACGCCTACGCTGCCATTTGGGCCAGTGATGCGCTGCAGTACAGCGGTGGTGGCGTAACACATACATCTGCCTATAATTACCGTGCAAACAAAGTAGCGGCACAACTGGCAAAGTTATTAAAGGAAGATGGCAGCGCTTACGAAAAGGAAGCCGATCATATCGCCAAAGCGGTTTCGCAACAACTGTGGCTGAAAAGCAAAGGATGGTACGCTGAATATAAAGACCTGCTGGGCAACCAGCTCGTTCATGAACACCCCGGTGTATGGACCATCTATCATGCGATAGATTCAAAATTGCCGGATGCCTTTGAGGCCTGGCAAAGTTTGCAATACGTTCAATCACAACTACCACATATACCGGTGCAGGCCGAAGGCTGGAAGGAACAGGGTTTACAACTGGTAAGCACCACCAACTGGCAGCCTTACACCTGGTCGCTTAACAACGTGGCGCTGGCGGAAAACCTGCATACAGCGCTGGCTTACTGGCAGGGCAACCGTAGCGAGGATGCGTTCGCACTGTTCAGGAGCGCGTTGCTCGAAAGCATGTACCTCGGCGCCAGTCCGGGTAACTTCCAGCAGCTTTCGTTTTACGATGCCGTGCGCGGCGAATTGTACCGCGACTTTGCCGATCCGATCGGCATGGCCGCACGTAGTCTTGTAGAAGGACTCTTCGGCGTTCAGCCGGATGCGCTGAACAACACATTACTGATACAACCAGGTATGCCTGCCCACTGGAACGAGGCTTCCTTATCGGTACCGGATGTAAGCATTGCATTTAAGCGCACTGGCAACACGGACAACTATGAGATCAAATCTTTCTTCCCTAAAAAAATGAATTTAAAACTGGTCGTACCGGCTTTAAAAGATAATTGGGAAGATGTGGTGGTAAATGGTAAAAAGGTGACCGCGCAAATAGCACCTAACACAGTGGGTAAGCCGTCGCTGATCATCAATGTCGCTCCGGCGGCCACTTACAATGTGGTAATCCGATGGAAAGGGAATAATATCTCTACCCCGGTATTTAACAACCTCAGTCTGACACCTGGCACCGCAGCGGTAACCAACCTGTTCGATCCACAAAAGTGTTTCAAACGGGAGGTAAAGAACTTTAAAGAATTTACGATCGCTGAAAATGTAACACCCGGTAACAAAACATTCTTTCTTCAATTAGAGCAGGGCAAACTGAAATGGTGGGCGCCGGTGAGCTTTAATGTTGAAGGGCATACAACGATTACGAAAGAAGCGATTGTAAATAACAACTCCGTTTTCGAAAAAGTAATGGTCCCTTTCAATGAAAAGGTGACGCAGATATTTAAACAAAAGTATCTGTCGCCCCGGCCCGCTGTACCTACGCTGCAACTGCCAACACAGGGTATTGGCAACTGGTGTTATCCAAATGCTACCGCCAATATCAGCGACGAAGGCTTAAGAAAAGCGGCGGGCGCGAATAATGAAGTGCGATCTTCCAAAGGTGTACCATTCAGTACGCCTGGCGATAGTCTTCAAAAAAATATACTGTTCACTTCCATGTGGGATAATTATCCGCGCCAGGCGAGTATTACCGTTGGTGGCAAAGCATCGCACCTGTGGCTGTTGCTGGCCGGATCGACCAATGCCATGCAGGCACGTATGTGCAATGGGCTGGTAATGGTGAATTATACGGATGGAAGTACAGACACGCTGCAACTAAGAAACCCGGAAAACTGGTGGCCGATTGAGCAGGACTTTATGGCGGATGGTTTTGCATTTACCACCAGTGCTGCTCCTCCTGAAAGGCTGTACCTGAAAGATGGTGTATTTGCAAAAGGCAAAACCAGGTACGATGCCATTAAAGGTTTCTCAACACGCGCGGTGGACGGTGGCGCTGCTACTGTGCTGAACATGCCGCTGCAGCCCAACAAAACGCTGCGATCTATTTCGCTGCAAACGGTGGCCAATGATGTAGTGATCGGATTAATGGCAGCTACTTTATTACGAAACGAAGCACCTGCAGCTAATACCGCTGTAGCTATAAAATAATATCCGTACTGATGAAAAGACTAATCTTATTACCGCTGTTACTCGCTGCTATGAGCCATGCATCTGCCCAAAGGCAAATGGAACGCCTGGACCGTGGTGTGATCGCCATTCCGGAAAACAATGGCGGCAATTTTATAAGCTGGAGAATGCTGGGCACCGACGATCCGGCCATTGGCTTTAACGTATATCGCGCCAATGCCGGCAAAAAAGCAGCGTTAAAAAAACTGAATACTACTCCGATTACGAACGTTACTTCTTTCCATGACGACAAGGCTGAAAACAGCGCTGCATATACCTATGTAGTAAAGCCCGTCATCAGGGGTAAAGAAGTGAATGAACCTAACAGCTTCGAGCGGAAGGCGAATGCCGCCGCTTACCTGTCCATTCCGCTGAAAACGCCATTGGGTTATACGCCTAACGATGCCTCTGTGGGCGATTTGGATGGCGATGGCAGTTATGAAATTATCTTACACCAAACCGGCCGTGCAAAAGATAATTCGCAGGCAGGCATCACCGACCCTCCTATTTTCCAGGCCTACAAACTTGATGGCACATTACTTTGGACGATCAATCTTGGTAAAAACATCCGCGAAGGTGCGCACTACACACAATTCATGGTGTACGACCTCGATGGCGACGGACGTGCAGAAATAGCCATGAAAACAGCCGATGGCACGATCGATGGCAAGGGCAAAGTGATCGGGGATTCTACAAAAGACTATCGCAACGACAAAGGTTACATACTGGCCGGGCCAGAATTCATGACCATCTTTGACGGGCTCACCGGTGCCGAACTGGCCACCACCAATTACATTCCGGCCCGTCATCCTTCTTCCATCAACCCTACCACCGACGAATTAAAAGCTGTCTGGGGTGATGGGTATGGCAACCGTATGGACCGTTTCCTCGCCTGTATTGCTTACCTCGATGGCAAACAACCTTCGCTGGTGATGACGCGTGGTTATTACACCCGCTCCGTACTCAGCGCCTGGAACTGGCGTAACGGCAAACTCACGCCTGTATGGACATTCGACAGTGATGAACCGGGCGATAAAAACCGCGCCTACCGCGGCCAGGGCAACCACAACCTTACTGCTGCCGATGTAGACGGCGATGGTAAAGATGAAATTGTATTTGGTGCGATGGTAGTAGACGATAACGGAAAAGGTTTATACTCCACCGGCCTCGGTCACGGCGATGCCTTACACGTAAGCGACCTTGATCCCAGCCGTCCGGGTTTGGAGATATTTGATATACAGGAGCGTTTCGATGATGCAGGCGCACACTTCCGCGATGCCCGCACCGGCGAAATACTCTGGAAAAAACCAAGCATGAAAGCCGGCGAAGATGGCGAAGGCCCCGGCCGCGGACTGGCGCTGGACGTAGATCCGCGTTACCCCGGTTACGAGTGCTGGGTAGCTGGCGCTGGTATTACCGGCATGTTCGATGCAAAAGGCAATAAAATTGCCGACAGAACACCCGCCTGTAACATGGGCATCTTTTGGGATGGCGATGTGTTAAGTGAAATACTGAACGGCACCAATATCGATAAATGGGATTATCAGAACAGCAGAACACAACCTTTGCTGGATGCTGCCAAATTCAATTGTGTAAGGAATAACGGTACCAAAGCAAACCCGGTACTGTCTGCCGACATACTTGGCGACTGGAGAGAAGAAGTGATTTACAGAACAGCCGACAATAATGAGCTGCGCATCTTTTCCACCACTATTCCTACCGATAAAAAATTCTATACACTGATGCATGATCCGCAGTACAGGTTGAGTATTGCCTGGCAGAACGTTGCCTACAATCAGCCGCCGCATACCGGTTTCCACCTGGGCGAAGGCATGCAGGCACCACCGAAACCGAGCATCATCATCAACCCAACAAAAAGCAAAAAATAGAACAACATATGAAGATCAGGAAATATCTTTCGCTTTTAGCTATTGTACTGCTGGCCTCTTCCTTTACCTGGATGGCACCCAAACCTACGCTGTACATTATTGGCGACTCCACCGTACGTAACGGCGACGGTAGCGGTAAAAATGGTCAGTGGGGATGGGGAACGCTGGTACACCAATACTTCGACACCAGTAAATTAACCATCGCCAACCACGCTATTGGTGGCCGCAGCAGCAGGACATTTATCAACGAAGGTCGCTGGGACAAGATACTGGAAACATTACAGGCAGGCGATTACGTACTCATCCAGTTTGGCCATAACGATGGCGGTCCGCTGGACGATACAGCCCGTGCCCGCGGCAGTATTAAAGGCATTGGCGAAGAAAGCAAAGAAATTTACAATCCTATCCGCAAACAGCAGGAAGTAGTATACACCTACGGTCACTATCTCCGGAAATATATTAAAGATGCGAAAGCCAAAGGCGCGATTGCGATCGTTTGCTCGCCCGTCCCACGCGACAACTGGAAAGAAGGCAAAGTAAACCGCAGCAACAACGATTACGGCAAATGGGCAAAGGAAATTGCTGAATCGGAAGGTGTGCCCTTTGTTGACCTCAACAATCTTATTGCCGATAAATATGAAGAGATGGGTGCAGAAAAGGTGAAACCACTATTCTACGGCGACCATACGCATACCAGCAAAGAAGGCGCAGAGATCAATGCCGCAGTAGTGGCCTCCGGTGTTAAGAACCTGAGCAACTGCTCCCTTAGTACTTACCTGAAAGAAAAATAAGACGATGAAGATATTTGCAAGCACATTAGTAGCGATTACGCTGACCTCCAGCCTGCAGGCACAGTCGCTCCCGAACAAAAAGGAAACGCTGAAACAGTTGCGGCTTACCAATGAGTACTTCGTAAACAAATGGCCCGACCCGGGAAAAGTAACCTTTGTAGGTAAGGAACGACCCAGCAACCTCTGGACACGCGCCGTGTATTACGAAGGACTGATGGCTTTATACAGTGTAGACAAACAGAAAAGCTATTACAATTACGCCGTACAATGGAGTGAAAGCCATAAATGGGGCCTATGGGGCGGTATACAGACCAACAACGCCGACAACCAGGCATGTGGCCAAACCTACATAGATCTTTACCGTGTAGACCGTAAACCAGAGCGTATTCGCGATATACAGGCCTGTATGGAGCGCGTAAAGAACTCCCCGAACGTAGAAGCATGGTGGTGGATAGACGCCCTGCAAATGGCGATGCCGCTGTTTACCCGGCTGGGGGTAGAAACCAAAGACACCAGTTATTTCCGTAAGATGTACGAAATGTATGCTTACACCAAATACAAACACGGCGAAAAAGGACTGTACAATCCTGCAGATAAATTATGGTGGAGAGATAAAGACTTCGATCCTCCGTACACCGAACCTAATGGCGAAGATTGTTACTGGAGCCGCGGTAATGGCTGGGTGGTAGCCGCATTGGCCCGCGTACTGGGCGAACTGCCTAAGTCCGACCCGCATTACCAGGAATACCTGCAGGATTACAAAGACATGTTACAGGCCCTGCTGCCCATACAACGCGAAGACGGTTTCTGGAACGCCAGTCTGCACGACGCCAACAACTACGGCGGTAAAGAACTGACCGGTACTTCCCTGTTCGTTTACGGTATGGCCTGGGGCATCAACAATAAAATCATCGATAAAAAAACCTATCTGCCGGTCATTACAAAAGCGTGGAATGCGCTGTTAAAAGACTGCATACATCCCGACGGCAAACTGGGTTATGTGCAGAGTACAGGTAAAGAACCTAAGGACGGGCAGCCCGTAACCTTTGATAAAATTCCCGACTTCGAGGATTTTAGCCTGGGTTGTTTTTTACTGGCCGGTAGCGAAGTATACAAGCTTAAAAAATAAGTACTCATAATTTCGATTAGTTTTAGTGAAAGGTTAAAAATCAGCCAAGGGCCGGGTTCTCCCGGCCCTTCGTTATGTTAGTACACACTTTAATAAGTAAATTTGGCCAGAGCTGTTTATTTCCATCCGGAAAACACCCAATTATCTCAAAACGACCTTTACGGAAAATAACAACATATGAATATCAGGAACAAAATGATCGCGCTGGCGATGGCGTTGTATGCGCCGGCCGCTATGGCACAAACGAAGAAGCCCAATATCATTTTCATTATCGCTGATGATCTTGGATACGGGAACCTCACTGCTTACAATCCAGGCCACAAAGTACCCACGCCTAACATCGACCGGCTGGCGAAAGAAGGAACGAAGTTCACGCGCTTCTATTCCGGCAATACAGTATGTGCGCCCAGCCGCTGCGCACTAATGACCGGCAAACACATGGGCCATGCCTACATCCGTGGCAACAGCCGTGAACCATTGCGTTTGCAGGATACAACTATCGCTACACGCCTGCATAACAACGGTTATACTACCGGCATGTTTGGCAAATGGGGCCTGGGAGAAGAGAATACAAGCGGTGCGCCAGAGAAGCACGGCTTCGATGCGTTTTACGGCTACCTGAATCAAACCCACGCCCATCACTACTACACCAACAGCCTGCTGGAAATACAGAACGGCAAAACCGTTCGGGTACCACTCGACTCAACGGAGTATTCAGATGAGCTGATCGTACAAAAAGCACTGAGCTTTATCAAAAGCAATAAAGACAAACCGTTCTTCCTGTACATGCCCCTCACCATTCCCCATGCGGAGCTGTATGTACCACAACCTTACCTGCAACGCTGGCTGAATGCCGATGGTAGCAGCAAACTGGGGCCGGAAACGCCTTTTGTTACGGCAGAAACCAAATCCTACCACTCGCAACCACAGCCACACGCGGCCTTTGCCGGTATGATCACCAAACTGGACGAGGATGTGGCCCGGGTACTGGCATTGGTAAAAGAACTGGGGTTAGACGATAACACGTACATCTTTTTCACCAGCGATAACGGCCCGCACAAAGAAGGCGGGGCCGATCCTGAATACTTTAACAGCAATGGTCCTTTACGTGGCATTAAACGCGATTTGTATGAAGGTGGCATTCGTGTACCGTTGTTAGTAAGAGCGCCCGGTAAAGTGCCCGCAGGCGTTACCAGGAACGACATCTGGGCTTTCTGGGACATCCTGCCTACCTTCTGCGATCTTACTAATGCCCCGGTTCCGGGTAACATTGACGGACTTTCGTTTACATCTGCGCTGGCAGGCAAAAAACAAGTACAGCAGCATCCGTATCTCTACTGGCAGTTTAATGAAAAACAGTACAAAGAAGCCGTGCTGCAGGGCGACTGGAAACTTATCCGTCTAAAAGCTAAAGGTCAGCCGGAAGTGGTGGAACTATACAACCTCCGCAGCGACATTGGCGAAACCCATGATGTTGCGAAACAGCAACCTGCGAAAGTGAAAGAGTTGTACACGCTTGCGCAGCAATCCAAAACCAAACCAGAGAACAGCATTTTCGACTGGGATATCGAATAAAAAAGAGGATGCAAAAGCATCCTCTCAACAGTTAATTTTAACACTATAGGAGCGCCGGGGGCATAGCCTTCCGGCGCTTTTACCTTTTAAAATGGCAATCCATACAGCCAAGTATGGTGCCATAAAAAAACCATTGTGTATCAACTACTTCATTGTTCTCCATCGTTCATTTCCGGGCTTAATCGTTCGGTAACGAACGACTTACGGTAAGTTATATGCCACGTAACTATCGCCCGACTTTGTGCCCAGTTTACCGCCACCACACGCGATGACCAGGTACTGTTTGCCGTTTAGCAGGTAAATAGCAGGCGTGGCAAAACCGGCGGCCGGCAATTTCGTTTGCCATAACAGTTTGCCGGTTGTTTTATGATAAGCGCGTAACATCTCATCTTTCGTAGCAGCAATGAATAATAACCCACCGGCGGTAACTACCGGCCCGCCATAATTCTCTGTACCGGTTTTAATACCCCTGTCCGCAAATGCAGGGTGTATACCCAGTGTATCTCTCCACACGTACTCACCGGTATTCATATTAATAGCGCTGATGGTACCCCATGGCGGACTGATAGCAGGCAGACCGTCTTTGGTAAGAAACTTATGATAACCCGTGGAAGCAAAAGGCAGATCGCGCGTAGTGTCTGCGGGTTTCTGCGGACCTTTGTAAGGCAACGGTTGCTGTTTTTTCAAATCGAGTACAAAAGAGGCAATCGCTTCTTTTTCTTCATTACTCAGGTGTTTAAACCCAGGCATCATACGCCGCCCGTTATTGACCAGGTCCATAAACTGGGGGGCATTGTATTTTTTATTGACGTTGATCAATGTAGGATAATTACCGCCGCCCTGCATTTCGGGACCGTGGCAGGTCATGCAGATCGTTTTGTACAAACGTTTACCCGCGGCCAGGTTTGTTTCCTTTTTGGCAGCGCCGTTTTTCACATCTACCATGGTAAGCACCCAGGGCATTTCGTTCGCATTCACATATAACATACCAGTTTCCGGATCGAAAGCCGGGCCGCCCCATTCGCCACCACCGTCGAAACCGGGGAAGATAATAGTACCCTGGCGGGATGGAGGGGTGAACATATGGCCCTTGCGGTAAGACTGCCAGCGCGTGCGCACGTCATTTAAGGCCGAATCGGGCAGCAGGTAGTTAAGGTCGGCCTCTGTCATCAGTTGCCGGGTAAAAGGCGCTGGTTTAAGCGGAAAAGGCTGTGTAGGCCAGGGCTCGTCGCCCGGCAATGCCCCGGTATCCGGTACAGCACGTTCTTCTATCGGGAATAAGGGTTTACCTGTTTCTCTGTCCAGCAGAAAAATATAACCGGTTTTAGCCGTTTGCGCCACCGCCTCTCTCTTTTTACCATCAAGCGTAACCGTTACTAATACCGGCGGACCAGGCAGGTCGCGGTCCCATATATCGTGGTGGATGTTCTGAAAATGCCAGATACGTTTGCCTGTGTTGGCATCCAGCGCCAGCAAACAATCGGCGTAAAGGTTAGAGCCCTTACGTTTACCACCGTAAAAGTCGAAGGAGGCAGAGCCGGTGGGTGCAAAGAGAATTCCTCTTTTTTCATCCAGGCTAAAACCTGACCAGGAATTAGCGCCACCGATGAATTTATAGGCATTCGGATCTTTCCATTCACTGTATCCTTCTTCACCTGGTTGCGGAATGGTATGGAATATCCAGCGTAGTTTCCCGGTGCGCACATCATAACTGCGGATGTGCCCTGGTGCAGCATCGCCGTTTTCGGACACCCGCGAGCCGATGATGATCATATCTTTATACACCATGCCTGGTGAGGTAGTGATCACGAAACGGTCTGTAGCCGCTTCGCCCAGGTCGCTATGCAATGATAGTTTGCCTTTATTGCCAAAGCTTTCCACCGGTTTACCGGTAGCAGCGTTGATCGACCAGAGATAAGGGCCGGCGGTGAAGAACAACCGCCTGTCCTCCCCTTCCTGCCAGTAACTCACAGAACGTAATACGTGAATAGCAATGGAATCACCCTCTGCCTGCGGATCAAATATCCACCTCGGCTTACCCGTAGCGGCATTTAAGGCCAGCAGTTTAAGGCGTGGTGAAACACCGTACAGCGTACTATCGATCATAATAGGATTACACTGTATTTCAGAATGTGTAAGCGTGTCTGCATCGCCGGAACGATATTCCCAGGCTACCTGTAGCTGCTGAACATTCGAGGTATCGATTTGTGTAAGGGAAGAATATTTTAAGCCTTCTTTGCTGCCATTGTACACGCGCCACGAGTCGTACTGACTGTTTGTGCCGGGCTTACAGGAAAAAAGGGATAACGCGGATAAGAGCGTAACGTGGAACGGTCTTAAATTCATAACTGTGAAAGGATTATCCCCCAAGATACTTACTGACACGCATAAATGCTAGTTCGTTTTACAAACATGGCATTGCCTGCTGCGTTGCCAGTTGCGTACATGCGCCATAATAACCAGCGTAGCGCCTCCCAGCTTGGCAACAATTTCGAAAGTACTGCCATGAACGAAGTTGCCGGCTACCATCATCAACATACCTGTACCAAACCAGGCTAACATATAAACCCTGCCATGTACCTGGCGATAACCTTTCCAAAGCGCCCGGCCGCCTATTAACAGCGACACCAGGATGGTAAGCACCTCCAGGTAAATATTTTCCAGTATTTCTATACCAAATAAGGGCAGCGTGGTAAACAAAACAGGCAACAACACGCAATGTACCGCACAGGCTAACGAAGCCCCGATGCTGATCATATCCCATTTTTGCTGATAAGTGCTGCGCAGGTTTACTGCCTTCCTGTTATTTCTGTCCATATCACTATACTTACGGTTGCTCCGGAGGGCAAATGTACAGATTTTGCAACAAAGATGCAATATAATTTAAAGAGAGGGGGGAATGAGGGTTAGGGAAAAAGTAAAAGGCGGTAAGAATACCGCCTTCAGTTATTTTAACCATATCCTATGAAAAACCGATGCAAATATAGGAAGGGCCCTGTATCTGTCAAGCGTCAATTCGTAAACGGCGGTTTTTAGTTGGTAAACGATAGAAATAACCATTTGTTAACAACTAATTAACCAACGCTAACGCCCACCCGAAACCTTAAACTGCATGATACCTGCAATAGAATCCGCCCTTCTGATAGCTTCGTCTGCCGTAGGACCAGCATAAAGCTCTTTCACCGTTTGTCCCCACAAGGCCAGCCAGCGCTCGAAATGCCCTCGTTCCATGGGCGACAGGCGATTGAGCTGGATGTGTTTGAACATGGCGCCGCCTTTATAGTCGGTACCGCCCAGCAGTATATTTTCCCAGAATGATGTAATGAGCGGAATATGTTCGTTCCAGTTGATCTCCTTCACCGTCGTGAAAAAATGCCCGATCAACGGGTCGATGGTTGCCTTTTTATAGAACGCTCTAACGATTAGGGCTATATCTTCTTTTGTAGTGATGTCCTTCATGGTCTATTGATTCAGTCCATAAAATTACACAATACGTGGCTAAACAGGGGCTAAAACAGTGGTCCAGGCAACTATTCCGATAGGGAAAGGGCGATGGCGCGTGGTTTGTTCCTTGATTTATGCAAACAATTAAACAGGACTGCTAACAAATTCCGGGCATGCAGTTTTAATATACTTTAAGCTTCCATATACATCCATGAAAAACCTCACAGGGAGCGCAAGATGTGTTCCCTGTTCGCTTTCCGGTTAACAACCACGAAGCACAAAGCCTGGCCGCCGTGGCATTATTCACCCCGGCGGCAGGCAATGGCCCGGTAAAGTCCACCCCTGCTGTCCATTTTTTAAACCAATATGTCAAAGAACTTCATGGGTTTTGCGCAGGCGGCTTTTCCACCTGCTACAGTCCCACAACCCTGTCCGAATGCATCCTTTCGACGGTCCGGCAAGGGTTTAATTACTGACGAACGAATCCTTTTGATTGTCCGAAAAGCAAAGGTACGGTCGTGAAATGCCCATTGGGTGGAGAAAGGGGTGAAGCATAGAGAAGCTTGGGACGAAGCATATAGAAGCTTGGGACGAAACACCCTGGATGCGGCTGTAAACCTCTGCCAGCAAGGGATAACACCGAATAGTAGATATATAAATACGAAAAACACTGAAAGCCAATATATTGACTTCCCATAACCATAGGGAGTATTATGGAACATATAGCGAAGGTATATCGATCCTATATCGATCCTATAATATCCGTCACCACCAGCGCGGGTTTCAGCGGAAATGGATATAGGATGGATAAAGGATCGATATAGGATGACCGATGAAAGTAGCTTGTATTTTAGCCCTGATGCTCGATAAACCGGAACGTCCGTAACTCCGACCAGTAACGGTCGAAGCCCCATCCGGCAAAGCCGACATGCCCGCCGTAACGGGGTGTTTCCAGGAAAAACTGTGGGTTACCGGCTGCCTCTTCGTAAGGGTAACAGCCCTGCCCCAGGAAGGGATCGTCCTGTGCATTGATGAGCAGCACCGGGATACGTACATTGGGGATAAACTGACGGCTGCTGCAGGCCGCCCAGTATTTCTCGGCATCCTCGAAACCGTGAATAGGTGCCGTATAACGGTTATCGAACTGGCGGAAATTTTTGATTGTTGCGAACCCGGTAAGATCTACTTTACCCGGAAAACGTACGTTCTTTTCTTCCAGCTTTAGCCCCAGTTCGCGGATGAAACGCTGCATATAAATATAGTTTACGCGCTTCTCTAATTCGCCTGCCCCACTTTTCAAATCGCAGGGCACCGAAATACCTGCCGCCGATTTAATCAGCGGGTGAAGTGAAGCACCGTTTTCGCCAACGTATTTCAGCGCCACATTGCCACCCAGCGAAAAACCTACGATATGAATGCTGTTATATACTCCGCTGTCGGCCAGGTATTGAACCAGTGTATGAAGATCGCCGGTTTCGCCGCTGTGATAACTGCGTAACAAGAGGTTGGGTTCACCGCTGCAACCGCGGAAGTTCATGGACACAGTATCGTAGCCACCCTCATTAAAAATGTTCACCATACCCAGTACATAAGGGCGGGTAGAATTACCCTCGAGACCATGCAGCACGATCACGATACGTTTACTGCCCGTACGGCTGAAATCGAGATCAAGGAAATCGCCATCTGGCGTGGTAATGCGTGTACGGCTGTACTGTACACCCTTTACCTTCCGGAAAAGTGACGGAAAAATGGTGGCAATGTGGCGGTTGCGCAACAGGCGCGGGGCCAAATATTCTGACTGACTCACAACTGGCATACGCCTGCAAATTTAACGATTTGCAGGCAAGGTATTGACCTTACCCTCTATTTCTATATTTCCACGCCGGTCACAGGCTCCATATCTCAACATAAAAAGTTAAGCCCGACCTATAAAGGTCAGGCTATTTTTCTAGGATAATGGTCATATACACTACTTTGCGCCTGCCTGCATCAATCGCCACGCTATCTCTCTAAATCCTCTGTACACGGCATGCTGCAAAGGTGTTACACCCTCTTTGTCTGCTATATTCACATCGCAACCGGCTGTTACCAGCATCTGTACCACCGTTTCGTACTGCGGGCCGCCATTCCCGAGTATGATCGCTTCCAGAAGGGCTGTCCAGCCAAGGTTGTTAACATGATCAACCGGAAAACTTTTGTCTTCCAGAAGGGCTGCCACAACGGCCAGGTGGCCTCGCTCGCAGGCGGGTATAAGAGCCGTGCCGCCGTAGCGGTTTAACACCTTATAGTCAGCGCCATGCTGCATACTCAATCGCACAATTTCCTCGCAACCGCTGGCAGCGGCATATAAAAAGGGAGAATTGAGTAGTTTGTCCTGTGCATTTACGTTAGCGCCCGCTGCTATCAACAGCCGGGCTGCGGCAGTGTTGCTCCTGTATACGGCAAGCATCAGGGGCGTTCGCCTATCTTCATCTTTAAGTTCCACGTTCACACGCCCCTTTAACAAGCCGGCAATTATCACGGTATCATTCATCACTACTGCTTTCACTAATTGCTTTTCTTCTATCATGCCCTTCTTTTTGGATGCTGTGCCTGCATCTGATCACAAATCCCAATAAACCCAGGCACAGCATATATTTCATCGATCGCTATGACGACGCAAAGATACGGCTGACCAAACGGCTGCAAGGGTGTGTATTGTGTGCATTCAGGTACTTTCTGAAGAGGCAGGTAAACAGGACGGGACTAATCGCAACTTTTAAGGTACTTTTTGAACATGCTTGCGGAACGCCAGGGGCGAAAGCCCTGCATAACGGCGGAAAAACCGGGAGAAATAAGAAGAATCGGAGAACCCGAGACTGTAAGCGATCTCTTTGACGTCCTGCGTAGTGAGGGATAACATACGTTTGGCCTCCAGCAGCAGCCTGCTACGGATACAATGCCCGGCCGTAAGACCTGTTTCCTTTTTGCTGGCGATGTTAAGGTATTGGGGCGTAACATGCAGTTGCTCGGCGTAGTATTCCACAGCGGCATTGTCTTTATAGTTCGCCTCCAGCAGCTCCAGGAACTGTTTTACCACCTGCCGCAGGCCAGGAACATCCTCTGCAGGAAACGCCGCTTCGTAACCACGTTCTACCAGGGTTAACAAAACCCACAAACGATGCGTTAAAATACGGATAGACAACAGATCACCCCGGCTGTACTCCTTTTCCATCGCCTCCAGTTCGCGTAGCACGATCTCGAACGCCCCTTCCTCCATATGTAACAGTGGTTGGGCAGATGCTGAAAAGAAAGGCCACTGGCCGGGCGGAAAGTCCACAAACTCAGGGCCGTACATTAATTGAAAGCCAGTCGTATCCGGGTGTAACTCCCAGTTATGGGCCTGACCGGGTGCCAGGAAAAAAACGGAACCAGGCGTCACGTCGTATTTAGTAAAATCGATATGATGGGTACCGCCGCCACCGGTAACAAAGAACATCATGAAAAATTTATGCTTGTGGGCGTGCGGCAGACTAAACACCCCCTCCCGCTCATGCCGGAAAAGACTGAACTGCTCCTCTTTGAGAGGTTTGCATACTTCTTTGAGATCAACAAGGGGTAAATGTGGGGAATTTGACATCTTATCCCTAATTTACTTTATTTCGCTGATTCGCTGAACAGGCGGACCGCGGAAAAAGACATTCCGGGATAAAAATTATGCAACCTGCCATGGTTAGCGGCGCTCACTTAGTTTCGGGATTTAATTTTATTGTTATGAAAAAATGGCCCCTTATTCTCCTTTCCTTTTGTATGCATACGGCTTTACAGGCCCAGGACGTGGTAAGCGCCGAACTGGCCTTTGCGAAGTATGCGGCAGACAGCTCTGTAAAACAGGCGTTTCTCCGTTATGCAGACAGTAATGGTGTAGTGTTCGACGGTGGCATGGCCCGCAACACGATCAGGTTTTGGTCGGCAGCTAATGAAGGCGGCTTTACGCTTGTTTGGCTACCCACGTTTGCAGCCACATCAGGTTCTGGCGACTTAGGCTTTACCACCGGCCCTTACGAAGTACGACGCACGTTAAATGATACGGCAGTTGCTGCCGGGCATTACACCACCGTATGGAAGAAAAATGGAAAAGGTGAATGGAAGTTCCTGGCCGACCTCGGCATTTACTACAAACCTTCGTTATACCAGCAACAACCAGTACAAACCTTTAACGGCCTCACCCCTTCCACCGACAGCGATTCGGCTATTTATGCGCTGGAAAAAAATATCATCCTGGCGCACGACACCATTGCCGATGAAGCCTTTCGACGTACGATGGCCGACAGTGTCTGGTTTAACATCGAGGGCATTGGTCCCTTCCAGGGAAAAGATAGTATCATGAAAGCATTGGAGCGGGTGCCCATTAGCCTGAAGTTTAATCCAATGGCCGGTGGCATTTCGCAAAACAGGGACCTGGCGTATGTGTACGGTACCGTAAAACATAACCAGCGTAATGAAGCCTATATGCGTATTTGGGGGCACACCCGCGAGGGCTGGAAACTGCTATTACAGGTATTAAAGTGGTAACTATTCACCCAGCCATTTCTTAAATTCATTGGCCCGCAACCGGCTGACGATAATTTCTTCATAAGCAGCCGGCTGTACCTGCACTTTTAACTTACCGCTAAACCAGGTGTGTACTTTCTCAATATGACCGTAGTTAACGATGAACTGCCGGTTAACGCGGAAAAACACCGTGGGATCAGTTTCACCCTCTATTTCATCAAGGCGTTTATCAATGATAAAATCCTGGTTGCTGCGGGTTTTAATAAACTGCAGTTTATCTTTGGTATAGAAATAAGCAATTTCGGGTAGAGATACGGAAATGAGCCTGGTACCGCTTTTAGCCAGGTAACGTGATTTAAAACTTTCACCGTTCAGGTCCTTGAGTAACGCATTAATACCGGCATTGGGGGCCGAACGTTGTGCATGCCACTTACGATATTTCAGAATAGCCGCCAGCAGCTCTTCGCGGCAAACGGGTTTAAGCAGGTAATCTACACTGTTAAGCTTAAATGCTTTAAGCGCATGTTCCTGGTAAGCGGTGGTAAAAATCACCGGCCATTCCACATCTATTTTTGAAAAGATTTCAAAGCTTTGCCCGTCGCCCAGTTCTATATCCATAAAAATGAGGTCCAGCTGGGGTTTGCTGGCGAAAAAACGGATAGCAGCCTCGATGCTGTCCAGCACAGCCACCACTTCTATATCGTGGTCTACTTCGCGAAGCATATTTTTGAGATGATGAGCGGAGAGAGCTTCATCTTCGATAATAAGCACTTTCATGGCACAGTTGTTTAGGTGAATCGTTCCGGGAACAAAATTCGTCATTTCGGCAGCAGTTGTTCCATTTTACAGCTTATCAAGACATATTTATGTGAGATACGGGCTCCGTTTACCGTAGAAGGATGCAGGGTTGTATATGTATGCTGGTGGTAACATCGCTTCCAACAGCATGTAGTCAACATTGTTTCCAGTAATGCGCCCCGGATACAATGCTTTTTATTATACCGGAAGTTCGCTCCTCACAATGAGCCAAAGAGTAATGCCCATTAATGCAACAACCGCTGAAGGGTGTGACACAACGGCGGCTGATAGCAGTACTTCCGCTCATTCCATAACAATTTTTAATTTTTTCACTGCGGATTAATTACAGGCGAAACGGCTAGATTTGTATAACAAGTGCAACGCTAAAGTAGCCCGCGTGGCACGCGTTCTAAACTACCCAGGCAAACTGATTGACCCTAAAAACAATTAGTAAGATGCAACAAATGGAACACACCATTGAGGTCCTGGAATCATTAGCCAATGGAATAGACCCGGTTAGCCGTACGCCCATCCCTGCAGGTAGTTCGATTCAACACCCGGTAATACTGCGCGCCCTCTTCAACGCAGTAAAAGAATTGAAAATCAGCGCCCAAAAGGGCAACCAGGGAAACAAGTGGTCGAACACAGAAGAGGAACAATTACGACAACACTTTAACGACGGAAAACGAATTATAGAGATGGCCCGCATCCATGGTCGCACAACAGGCGCCATCAGGTCGAGGCTTATCAAGATCGGGTTGCTCGAAGCCTGAATCTCCATTTAGCTTGCCAATTTTAGCGCCGGGAGAAGCTCGTTATGTACATGCAGGTTAACCCTGAAATGAGACTGATGGGCTTTCCCGGATTTTTGTTTACAGGTAACTCAACCACACTTTCTGCTTATCCTGCTGCTTATATGCACCGAACCACTTACAGGGCAGGTAAAGCGCTGCCACTACACTTATCCAGATAACGTACACACCCCATAACGGCACGCCCATATCTGCCGGCCTGTAGTGAAAAAATGGGCTCACCACATCGTTTGCGCCATACCCCTGTGCATAAAACATCACGATACTAATAACGCGGATCAAAAAGAAATGGGTAACGTAATAAAAGAACGGCACACGCCCATATACACTGAGTATTTTACTTGTTTTATTTTCAAACGCGGCCAGTAGTAATAATCCTGGGCCAATCGTCATGCAAAGAAACAATAATGAAGGAGGGTATTTAGTGGTATTGATAAAGGACAGAAAAGTTTGCATCGCAGTCGGAAATACCTCCCAGTGCGCAGGATCGCCATATCCATTCACGTAACGGAGGATGATGAACAAAAGAATGGCAGCAGTGCCAGTATTCACTAAAATCCGTTTCCGCTGCAGGGGTTCGACCGTAAATATCCGTCCGGCGCAGTAACCCAGCATCAGCACACCCGTCCAGGGCAAAATGGCATAACTGCTTAAAATAACATGCCCTGGTGCGATCGGCAGAATGAGTCCGCGCGACGTCATGAGTACGCCCCATACAGCGCTGGCCACACCGGTTTGCGGGATATCCATATAGTCGGTTACGTTATGGAACAGGAACAGCAGGGCGCCCAGTATGAATATGAGCAGGTAAGAACCGCGAACGAGCAGGCCCAGGATGATCATACTAAATCCTATCGCCCATATAACCGCCAGTACCAGCATATGGTAGCCAGGATCGGCGGTGAGAATAAGCGTCATTAATACGATTTCAACCAGTATCAGCCAGAGTCCTCGTTTAATCAGGAATGATCCGAGGGCAGCCGGTGTTTTACTGCGTCCGGAAAGCCAGGCGGACACGCCGGCCAGGAAAACGAACAGCGGGGCACAAAAGTGCGTGATCCAGCGCGTAAAGAACAATACAGGCGTAGTGGTAGCCACATCCAGCGGATCGGCCTTAAGTGCGCCATCATGCGTAAAGTCGCGGGTATGGTCCAGCGCCATAATGACCATAATAAGACCACGGAGCAAATCTACGGACGTGATACGTTTGGAAGGGGTTATCAGATCATTCATTGGATAAAAATTACGTTATGCCATTCATATAAGATACGGCGAATTCCTGAACCTAGTTAGTATATTTAGTGATGCGTTATGTAAAATACTATGGCCCTGTGCTGGCCCTCCTGCTGTTAGGTTTGGCGTTTCGCCCCGCAGCTCCCCTGCCTAAAGTGGTAATTGGTTATGTTGGCGGGTATCGCGGACTGGTAGACGTTTCGACGATCAATGCCGCGCAGCTCACCCACATCAATTACGCCTTCGTAAACATTGACAAAGGCCGCGCCTGGCTTACGAACGAGCGTACAGACACGGTGAACTTCAGGAAACTGAACACCCTCAAAACCATCAACCCTTCCCTTAAAATACTGATTTCCATTGGCGGCTGGGCCTGGAGCGAGAACTTTTCGGACGCGGTACTTACTGAAGCCGGTCGTCGGCTGTTCGCCCATACAGCCGTGGACATCGTTCGCAAATACAAGCTGGACGGTGTAGACATTGATTGGGAATACCCTGGTATACCCGGCGAAGAGGGTAACGTTTACCGCCCGGAAGACAAACAAAACTTCACCCTGATGTTTAAAGCGATACGCGCATCGCTGGATACACTTCAGCGACAAACCGGAAAAAAGTACCTGCTTACCACTGCGGTTGGCGGCTCCAAATCCTGTGTAGACCATACTGAAATGGATAAGGCCCAGCAATACCTCGACTATGTGAACATTATGACCTACGATTACAAAACGGAAGGTTCAACCACTGCCGGCCATCATACTAACTTATATGCTGCTACCGGCGATGCTGGCGGGTCCTCCGCCGATCGTAGTATCCGTTTATACATAGAGGCGGGTGTTCCTGCCAGCAAAATTGTGATGGGCATTGCGTTTTATGGCCGCGCATGGCAAATGAAGGATGCAGAAAACAATGGCCTTAACCGCAAACCTGTAAAAGGCGTTCGCGGCGGCGGTTATACGCAGATCAAAGACAGTTTGCTTACCAGCGGCGGTTATGTTCGTTACTGGGACGATAGCGCCAAAGCGCCTTACCTGTTCCATCCTCTTAAAAATATATTTCTTACTTATGATGATGATAACTCCGTACAACACAAATGCGCCTACGTAAAACAACAGGAGCTGGCAGGTGTGATGTTCTGGGAATACAGCAGCGATCCAAAGGGGTATCTGCTGCATTGCATCAATAAAGAACTGAGATAACGACACGAAGCCCCGTCCAAATACGACGGGGCTTTTTCATATCACACCCATTTATTTACAACCCACCATGTAGAATCTTCATTTCAGTGAAGTGCTGTTTGTTGTGCCCATTGCCTGTACTATGTTTGCATCGTAAAAGAACCCCAATACTACCTGTCCCGGTGAATTTGTTCTCTACCATACTTGATCCCTTAAACGGTATTAACTCTAAAGAACTTTTAAACATGAACAAGTTAAAATTAGCCCTGCCATTGGCTTTGGCAGCTGTATTGTTTTCCTGCGACAAGGACGACGACAAACCCAAAACGATCAAAGAAAAAATAATCGGCAAATGGGGCTTCCAGTCGATTACTTCCAGTAAACCAATAACCTGGGAAGTTGGTGGCGAACCTACGACAGATGGATTTACGCATCTTGCTACCTGCGTAAAAGACGACTACCTCGTATTTAAAGCCGATAACGTGCTGGAAGAAAATGAAGGCGCTACTAAATGCGATCCTCAGGCAACACAATCAACAAATACAGAATGGTCTATAGACGGATCGAACATAGAAATTTCCGGCGAAACTTTTAAATTCATTTCGGTAGATGGCTCCACCCTTAAAGTGTCTGATGTAGTAGATACAGAAGAACAGGGCGAAGTAACGCTGACACTTGTCCTCAAAAGGAAGTAGGTGTTAACGTTTAAAGGAGAACCGCCGTCCCGCTTTTGCGGGACGGATTTGTTTCTGGTGATGCGCCGCTACGTGCCGGTAGCCGGCGTAAGCCAGAAGGTCTTCCATCGTACTCTCTAAATAAAAAACACAACAAACATTACTGTCTGTTGTGTTTTTTATTTTATTAAAGCCGTTGTTACTTAACAGTCGCTGTTATTTATGAACCGCGTCAGAGCAAACGATTTCCAGCAGGTAAGTGCCTTCGAGTTTTACTTTGAAGTCCCAGCGGGGATTCAGTGAATAACCACCCTGAGGATACCCATCAACCGTTACAAACTGGCTGGGGATACGGTAATACATGAGTCCACCCCAGTTATAACCTGTGTTATCTATATACGACGCAAGCGGGAATGGCGCTACTTCGAAATCACAAATCATTGCAGTGTCGGTGAAAATAACCGGATTAAACCTGGCATAGTTCTCAAAAACAGGCCTATCGCCGCGCCTGATCACTTCGCCGTTTTTCGGATTGAAGGCTTTGCCGTTTTTGTCAGACACCTTCAGGATCAAACGAGCGCCATCACCGGAAAGTTTGGTGATATTAAGCACCGGGTTACGAATGCCGACAGAGGCACCGGTAGCATCGCTGAACACAGCGGCAGCAGTAGCATTCACCTGGAAAATATCATCAGTGGTAGGATCTACTACTTTTATTTTTGAGAACTTCTCAAAAGTCTTTTTGCCGGCCACGTTGCTAACTTCCATATCGAAGCTGTAACTGCCAAGTGGCAAATTAACCGATGCCTTATTAAAGGTAAACTGGCCGCTCACTTCATTGAAGTACATCGGCTTCAGTTTTTGAGTTTCCCTTTTAGTGTTCAAAGCCGCCAACGTTGTATCTGTTTCCGGATTGAACGACATACCTTCTTTAAAAACAACTACATCGTAGTCGTTAAAAAACTCGGCGGGGGCGGGTTTTCCCGTAGCATCATCGGTAAGGTTCATCAGTTTAAATGTAATAGGCGGTGTCGACTCATCTGCATTCACCCTTTCCGACTGAGCGAGCGTAAAGCCCCTTTTGCAGTATACTGCGGTGTCCTTATAACGCATCTGCGAGCTGAGGAAGCCAGGCGTAACCTTTTCGCAACCTGCAACCACTGCGCCTAGTATGGCTATTGATACAATAATCTTTTTCATCTTAGATAAGTTTAAAAAGGTTAGTTACTGGTACGTTCTGAGTTAAAGAACAGGTGATGATTGCCAAACATAACATGTATGATACCTGTGTTGGTAATAATACCGGAAGTCTGACAGTCTTCGATAATATCCTTTTCCTCAGGCGGCACATTGTCCGGATCGGCCTGCTCGTCATCCCTGGTGCCGATTATTTTACCCAGCTGAACGTAATCTACATATTTAAGATAGGCGCCATAATCCTCGCGGCGCGACAGCCGGATGATAAACTTCGTATTCGGAATGGCTCCCAGTTTACTGTCCAGCACTTTACCTGCAACAGTCATCTGGTCGCGGTTAATCTTGCCGGGAAACATGTAAGTCAGTAACGAGTCTTTCAGCACCTGCAAAGGAATGCTATCCATTGAATAGGGCATATTTTCGTCATTGTAGATCTGGTCGCGGATAATCTTTTTCGCCTTCATAAAGTCTACTACTGCGTAGTTGGTAGCAGCGAAAAAAGTAATATCGCTATTCACCATTTCTTTAAGTCCGGCCCTGTCGATCAGGTAAACGAGCGAATCGAAAATCCCTTTTTTGGATTTCAGATAATCGTACGTGGTCATATCTACTTTCGCATTATGGAGGCCGCCATCATTTTTATAATCATCTTTTTTACAGGCCTGGAAGGTGGCTGCAAAAACGATCAATAAAACGGTTGCTATCGTGAGTTTCTTTTTCATACACTTGTTTTTGAGTTTTGATATCGTTTATTACACTCTTCCGCGCCAGAAAGATGTTTGCAGGAGGAATGGGTTGCCTCTGAAAAGGCGTGGGTCCACGGGCCAGTAAAACCCTTCCTGTAAGCGTCTTTGAGCGGTAAGCCAATCTACAATGTGTGTTGCACCGGTACGAACGATATCATAAAAATTATGACCTTCGAGGTACAACTCACGGCCTCTTTCATTGATATAATACTCTATCATTTGTGACTTGGTATAATTCAGATCGGGATACTCGGGGGCACCATTTCTCTTACGTACAACGTTAATAACATCATACGCGTCATGCAGGCGGCCCTCATAAATCGCGATCTCAGCTCTCAGCAGTTCCAGGTCGGTAAGGCGGAAGATGATCATATTGTTGCTTAAGTATGGATCTTCTTTTTTACCAGGCCTGCGGTAAATAACATTGCTGAATTTGCGGCACATTGGACGTGGATTATCCCAGAAGTCGAAGTTTTTTGTATAACGTACGTCTGGCATAAGCGAATCGGGATAATGGCTCTCGAAGTAGCTTGGCTGCACGGCCATACGGTTTGCGGCACCTTTTCCTGCCAGGTAATCATTTCGCAGGAACTTCATACCAATACTATTGTTAGATCCTTCCAACTGATCTTCTGCCATGGCAATCTCGAAAATGCCTTCGCTGGATTTGCCGATGAAGGTCCTGTAATAGTTGGCACCAGAGGTATCGGTGTGAGAATATCCGCCATATGCCATTACTTGTGCAATGGTTGTATCTGCGCTATGCACATCCGCCAGGTTAACCGTAGAAAGATTAGCCGTAGTTGCTCTCCAAAGGTAGGCGTGAGCAAGCAATGCGTAAGCAGCGCCTTTGTTCGCCATTACCGGCCCTGCACCAACGGTGTAAGAGTCGTAACCCCATCTCATCAAACTTGCAGCCTCCTGCGCGTCCTTGATGATCTGTGCCAATACTTCGGCTTTAGGCGTACGAGGTAACTGAGGCGCGGTAATCGGGTCGGCATACGCTTCCAGTACCAAAGGCACATCACCCCAGATGCGGGTCATTGTAAAATAGGTGTAAGCACGAATGAACAGCGCCTGCCCTACCAGTTTATTCCTGAATTTCACGGGATCAGAATCACCTTCATCATCATCACTCACCATTGCATCCGTCATTTTCGGGATACGTGCGATAATTTCATTGCTCATCGTGATCACTTTAAAGAAATCGGCCCAGTTGCCGTAAGTGTTCACGTTGTACTGGAAAGTGAAGTCACCACCCTGAATACCTTCCAGACCGTCTCCTTCATAATCAATTACATAGTAGGCTTTGGCCAAACCATCGCCATACATATTATAGCGCCAGCCCGTACTCAGTGCAGAACGCAGCAGCGAGTAGTTGCCTGCCAGTGCATACCTGGCGTCACGGCCGGTTTGCCAGAATTTCTCTGAGTAGGTAGAGTTCTTAGGCTCCTGGTTCAGGATTTTAGTGCAGGAAGCTGTACCCAGTACAGTCGCTGCTAATATTGCTAAGATGCGTAGTTTCATTTTCTTCGTTTTCATGTCAGACTAATTTACCCGTTAGAAATTGAGGTCGATACCCAGTGTGTATTTCTTAGGGATGGGATAACCACCACCATCATACTCACCATACTGATTCACGTTTTCTGCATCAGGTAATTTTTTGGACTTCTGGATCATCAGTACATTGTCCATCATAGCATATACTCTGAACCGGTCGAGCTTCAGTTTTCTCAGCAGATTGGCGGTAACGTTGTAGCTGAGGGTGATGTTTTTCACACGGAAGTAACCACCTGGCTCCATAAAGAACGACTGGGCCGAAGTATAGTAATAACCATAAGTACCGTAGTCAAACTTCGCATAGGTAGCTTTATCGCCTGGTTTTCTCCAGATATCAAGTTTAGAGATATCGGGTGTGCTGGCACCTACGAAGCCGAGTGCGTTGGTAGTTGAGTTGCTGAACTGGTCTGCTTCGAAAATGTTCATTACATCACGTTTGAACGTGTAAGTACAGAAAACGCTCAAATCGAAGCTTTTCCAGTTAAATGAGTTGTAGAAACCACCGGTGTAAAGCGGATTAGGATTACCCATCGCCTTTTTGTCAGGGTTAATACCATCATTGAAAATATCTACATTAAAGTCACCATCAAGGTCCGCGAAGATAAAGTCGCCGCCTTTGTAGATGTAGTTCGGGTTCCTGAACTTATCACCAGTGTAAGGATTACCTGGAACAGCATCGTCATCTACATATACACCTTTTGTCTGTAAAAGATAGAAAGCGTTTACAGGCGCCCCTACAGACATGATGTGCAGTTTATCGAACCTGTCGCCGGATGTGAATACGAGGTCGCGGCCGCCATTAGGTAATGCGGTGATCTCACCTTTATTATAAGACAGTACTAACCTGCTGAACCATTTTACTT
This sequence comes from uncultured Chitinophaga sp., assembly GCF_902168175.1. Lineage (GTDB taxonomy): Bacteria > Bacteroidota > Bacteroidia > Chitinophagales > Chitinophagaceae > Chitinophaga. Next base: position 97,407 of record NZ_CABHOU010000025.1, read on the forward strand.
TGCTGGTAGAAGGCAGCGGGTTTGCCGCGATCGTTAAATCCAAACCGTAGTTACGCACACCAAGGGAGTTGGTGAGAGAGTTGTTGTAACCAGAGGTGTAAGGCAGTGTGATGCTGAATAACTGAAGTGAGTTTTCCTTGTTATATACATCGATCGCTGCGGAATATTTACCTTTCTGCACTTCCAGGTCAAGACCCACGTTCCACATATCAGATTTCTCCCAGCTGAGATTATCCTGAGCGGCCTGGCTAAAATCTGGTGTTACGGCAGAAACACCGTCGTACGAAGTGGCTCCGTTATTTCCGTTAAATGCGCCATTATTCACACGGTACAGGTTATACTGCAGATAATTTTCTTTAGGCAGGGCACCGGAGCTACCATAACTTGCTCTTACTTTAACGAGTGAGAACAGGGTGTTGTTTTTCAGGAAACCTTCTTCAGACAGCAGCCAGGCAGCTGATGCAGACGGGAAGAAACCCCATTTATTATTCTTACCGAATTTTGAAGACCCGTCATAACGTCCGCTAAAGGAGAAGATGTATTTGGTGTCGAAGTCATACGCTAAACGTGCGTAGTAAGATAACAGGCCAAACGCGTCATACGAAGCGCCCACGTCCGTATTTATTTTCTGAAAACCACCGATGATCTGGATTTGGTCGGACACACCGTTTGTACCGCTGGCAGCCATTGCCTGATACTGATCAAAGTTAATATCCGTACCCACCACTGCACTCAAAGTATGTTTACCAAAAGTATTAGAGTAGGTAATAAAGTTGGATGACAACATGGTTGACCTGGTAGAGTTGAACGAGGCAGAGGTGTTACCGTTACCTGTCAGGGAGTTAGGCATATTCTGATCTCTACGGGCTACCTGGTAGATATAAGAGTTTTGAGAAGCAAGACGTAAGTGTGGAGTGATAGAAAGTCCGAGGTTGAGTGCAAAGGACATATTATTATCAATGTTCTTGTCCAGCATTTTATCGTAAGCACCCAGTAATGCGTCCTTTAATTCCGGGTCCAGTGCCAACAGCGAAGAAGGCATGTTACCTGCACCCAGCGACATAGGCACATTGTCATCACCATTACCACGATCTTTATCAGAGCGGAAATAAGTAATAATAGGATTGATGTCCAGTTTATTATCAAGCGCCCTGGCGTTGAGGGTAAAGCGGGCAGTGTACCTGGAAAAACCGGTAGCTTTAATGATACCGTCCTCATCGTAGTAACCCAGGCTGAACCGATAGCTTGATTGTTCGCCACCACCGCTGATATTCATATCCGCATTGGTGATCAATCCGCGCTGGAAGAACAAATTCTGCCAGTCCGTGTTAGCGTTATATGCCGGGTTAAGACTGTCTGTTAAAATGTACGGCAAATTACGTTTCTGTGTAAGGGTCAGTGGATCGATCAGGTCCATTTTCTGACGACGCTCGGTTACGCCCATAGTTGCATCACGCAATTCCGGACGGGTAATGTAACCTGTGTAAGCACTCACACCTACTCTCGTGCGGCCGCTGGTACCCTTTTTAGTGGTGATCAATATTACCCCGTTGGCTGCCCTGGAGCCGTAGATCGCTGCGGCAGATGCATCTTTTAATACGTCGATGCTCTCAATGTCCATGGGGTTAATGCCTGCGAGGTAGTTGGAGGCCGAGCCGCCCGTTGGTCCTTCGTACGATTCTGTGGGCAGCGGCACACCATCTACAACATAAAGTGGATTGTTTACCACGTTGTTTTGGTCGTAACTGCTGTTTACAAGTGAATTACCGCGAACAGATACGCTGGTACGCGCGCCTGGCATACCGGTATAGTTCTGTACGTTCACACCCGACAAACGACCCTGCAACATCTGATCGAAGCTGGCCGCCGGCTGGTTCTGTAATTCTTTTCCGGAGATACTGGAAATTGCTGCGGTAGTAGTTTTACGCGTTACTTTCTGATAACCGATAATCACCGATTCCTGTAGCGTACTGTTCGACGGTTCCAGTTTGACGTTAAGGCTACCCTCTCCTGCTACTTTAAGCGTTTTTGTTTCATAGCCAATAAACGAAATTTCTAAAGTGGCTGCGGCGGGAACATTTAAGGAAAATTTCCCCTTGTCGTCTGTTGCGGTCCCTGTGTTGGTGCCTTTAACCCTTACCGTCACGCCCGGTAAGGCATCTTTGCCATCGGTTACTGTACCGATGACCTTTACCGCCTGCGCATTCACATAGGGAGATATGAGAATACAAAGCAGGACGAATAAGTAAACTTTTTTCATCATGACTTAGAATTTGGTTGATAAGTGTGAATTTACTGACTGGTTGAATCTAAACGTTGACGGAAATAAACATGATCTTACCGAATTTTAACATAGTGTTAAGATATAAAGCGCTATCCTAAGTTACAATGCTAAATCGGATTTGCAACCGGCCAACTGTTTAAATTAACCGATGATCAGACTAGTATAGGTATTTGGCATGCGGAAAGGGGAGGATAATTAATGTTAAAATGCTACTAGTTTATAATAACTGGATAATTTTAGTTTACCCGGATACAAGAATATTTCATATTTTATAAATAGCTCGGCCCTGAGAATTTATCCACATTTATACTTAATACTCACCCCAAAAGCCTGCTGATCGACCAAAACCCCTGATATAGTTTTTCTTGTAATGCATTACTGGCTACGTGACTACTTCTTATTTCAAATTCAATCTATTATATTAGTCCATTCATCTTAGGCATATTAAAAACAGTCATGCAACAATACACACCAGCACAAAACAGGTACGAACAGATCCCGTACAACCGCTGCGGCAAAAGCGGCATCAAACTGCCAGCCGTTTCATTAGGTTTATGGCATAATTTCGGTTCAGTAGATGTTTTCGATAACGGCCGCTCAATCGTCCGCCGCGCTTTCGATAAAGGCATTACACATTTCGACCTCGCTAATAACTACGGCCCTACGCCTGGTTCTGCGGAAGAAAATTTCGGCACTATCCTTAAAAAGGATTTTCCAGGATACTTAAGAGATGAACTGATCATTTCTTCTAAAGCCGGATATACCATGTGGCCCGGCCCTTACGGCGACTTCGGTTCACGCAAATATCTCATCTCCAGTCTTGATCAGAGTTTGCAGCGTATGGGACTGGATTATGTAGATATCTTCTACTCACACCGCCCCGATCCCGACACACCGATCGAAGAAACAATGGGCGCGCTGGACAGCATTGTGCGCCAGGGCAAAGCCCTGTACGTAGGCTTATCCAACTACTCGGCCAGCGAAACAGAAACAGCGGTAAAAATTCTGCAATCACTTGGCACGCCCTGCCTTATTCATCAGCCTAAATACAATATGTTTGAAAGATGGGTGGAAGGCGGTTTGCTGGATGTGCTGGAAAAATACGGTGTAGGCTGCATTCCGTTCTCACCACTTGCACAAGGCATGCTTACCGATAAATACCTGAATGGTATTCCCGCAAACTCACGCGCAGGCAAGGTTACAGGGCACCTGCAATCAGATGAGATCACCGAAGAAAAAATTGGTAAGATCCGTAAGCTGAATGAACTGGCGGGTAAACGCGGGCAGTCGCTCGCGCAAATGGCGCTTTCGTGGTTACTGAAAGATAAACGTATTACCACCGTACTGATCGGCGCCAGTTCTGTACAACAACTGGACAATAACCTGGCTTCGCTGAATAACCTGGATTACAGCGCAGCCGAACTGGATGCAATAGAAGCGATCCTGAAATAATTGTTGATTTTATATGGAGAGCGTTGGCATCAATGATTGCCAGCGCTCTTTTATTTTGCAGGCTTGGTAAATTTAGTCGTATCGCCAGGCAGTGTTTTCACAATATAACCGCCCGAATCGAGGCTTGTATGCGGGAACGCCTGCTGTAAAGCCGCCCAGCCGTTTCTGTCCACTTTGGTTTGAAACAGGTACACGGCCTTTAATGCAGGCAAAACTTTAAGTGCCCTTACACCATCAGCTGTTACTTCTGTACCTACGAGGTTGAGGTGCCGAAGATTGGTTAACCCGGTCATTTGCGGCAAGGCTTTATCGGTAATTCGCGTATGATCGAGATGGAGGCGTAAGAGTGCTTTGCATTGTGCGATGGCAGGCATTACGGCATCTGACATGCCGGTATTACTCAGTTTCAGAGAAACGATCTGCTGCTTTAGTGGTATGAATAACTTAGCGATGGTATCACTGATTTGTGTACTGGCGACGAAACTTACTTCCAGGTAATTACTTCCCTGCGATATAGGCATAACGGTGGCACCCGCTGCGCGAAGGGCCTGCACATCTTTCGTAGCGGCAGCTACTACAGGCGTCGCCGTAATATCAGCTTCCTCTACACTACCACCCTGCAATGCCGCCAGTATCGGGCTTATTTTAGCATCGGGTGTTGTTTCTTTCACCTTTTTATCCAAAGATGCACCATTATTGATCCACCAATGTAGTAAGGCAATTTCCTGCTCCGTAAGTTGCGGTTTTTCTTTTGGCGGCATGTGTTTCTTTTCCTCCGGCTCCAGTAACAAACGACGCATCAACTCACTCTCTGTAGCATTGCCGGCAACGATCGCGGGCCCCGTTTTACCGCCTTTCATCAGCAACCCTGCAACATCCATCCGGAGATTACCCTTTTGTTTTGTAGCACCGTGGCAGGAATAACACTTCTCCTGGAACACAGGCTGAATAATATCTGTATAAACTATCGCATTCGGTATATCGGCAATGGGTTTACGAACAGATTTACTTCCTTCTTCTTCATCGAACGAAAAGGACAAATAATCGGAGCCATGTGTAAGCGAACCTCCGTAGTGACCGGCTACCGAAATAAACAACAGCAATAACGCCCCTGTAACGTTTACGAGCAAACGTCGTCCCCGTATGGTAAGCACATACAATAGCCCGGCTAGCACTGCCACGCCAATGCCCATCCACATATGCACATTGAGTGTAGCTTTATCGTACTCGCCACTCAGCGAAAGCAGGTAACCTGTGATGCAGGAAAACAATGCGGCCAAAGCGCCTATCAGTAATGTTACAGGCACTGCGGGTTGCAGTGCTTTAAATTTTTGTGAGTAAGACAACCATTGCAACAACAACGCCATCAAAAGAATACCTATTGGCAAATGCACGAGCAGCGGGTGAAACCTGCCGGTAAAGGAGATAAATGTGCCCATTTTTTACTGATAACGTTTACGCAAAGTCTGCATCATGTATACATTAATCGCCCATTGATCGGCCAGTGGCTTGCGGGTATAAGGTTGTACGGGCATATAATCGGGCGGACCAAATTCGGTAAGGATGGTCATGGTTTCGCCTTTTTGCTTTTTCATTTCTACTATTTTATCCCACCAGGCGAAATGCGCTTTAACGGCCCGCTCCCACTCCGGTGCCCGGGGATCGTTTACCTGCGGCCCCTGCGGATGGCCAATACGCGCGTGTATATGATCTACGCGAGGCAATACCATGTCCATCGTTTCAGACTGGTCTTGCAACAGGCTTTCGCTTACGTTACACCAATGCGATACGTCGAGGGTCATTCTTAAAGCGGGGTCTTTTTCTAGATAATGCCTGGCTACCGGCGCGGCGAACAACATACGCGAACGGTGCGATTCATGGCATATTTTTATGCCGGTGCTTTTCGACAATGCCTGCGTATGTTCCAGGAAAGCCTGGTTCTGCTCAAAGCTAAAGTAGTCGCGGCCAGAGTGACAGTTGATATATAGAGGACGCTGCACTTTGTTATACGCTGCGGCGTCAATACTCTTTTTAAAATAGTCGAGATGCGTGTTAAAGTCAGACTGTGAACCGCCGCACAGGAAACCTACAGCCAGTCCGTACTTCTTTAACGCAGCAAACATACGGTCTGCTTTTTCCTGTTCGCCTGGCCACCAAAGTTCCAGACCATCGTACCCTTCTTTTTTTACAGCGGCACATAGTTCTTCTATTGTACCTCCATACCCCCAGTCTGTCCCCATCACCTTCAACTGAAACCCTGGCTCAGCCTTTGTAACAGCCACCGCATCAAGGGAAGAAAGAAACATTGCTGCGGCAGCCGCCGTTGTTGTACCAATAAATTCTCGCCTGTTTTGAGCCATAGTGTTTATGCAATTATGTCTTTTATCACCTTTCCTTTAACATCTGTAAGGCGGAAAGGTCTTCCCTGGAACGGATAAGTAAATTTTTCGTGATCAAACCCGAGTTGGTTCAGGATAGTTGCCTGCACATCAAACACATCTACTTTTCCACTGATGGCGCTATATCCTATTTCATCTGTTTCGCCGTGTACATGACCTTTTTTGATACCGCCGCCGGCCATCCAGATGGTAAATGCGTCGGTATGGTGATCGCGGCCAAGGAAAGGGTTCTGTTTACCATCGCGGTTTTCCATCATGGGTGTGCGACCAAATTCACCGCCCCATACCACCAATGTTTCATCCAGTAATCCTCTCTGTTTAAGGTCCAGCAGCAGCGCGGTTACAGCCTTATCAGTTTCGCGGCACTTATTTACCAAACCGATGTCAATGGCCAGGTCGGCGCCTGTACCATGTGTATCCCATCCCCAATCGAACAGCTGTACAAAGCGTACGCCTTTTTCCACCAGCTTACGCGCCAGCAGTACATTATTAGCAAAAGATGCCTGCCCCGGTTTGGTGCCATACATCTCATGTATATAATCCGGTTCGCCGCGGATGTCCATTACTTCCGGCACCGCAATCTGCATACGGTAAGCCATTTCATATTGGGAGATACGGGAAAGGATTTCCGGATCATTAAATTCTTTATACGATTGCTGGTTTACCTTATTGATGGCATCAATAGAAGCTTTACGCAAGTCGCGGCTCATGCCTTTAGGATCGTCGAGGAATAAAACGGGCGCGCCTTCGCTCCGGCATTGTACGCCCTGGTATACACTGGGCAAAAAGCCGCTTCCCCACACACTTTTACCCGCATCGGGATTTTTACCGCCGCTGGTAAGCACCACAAAACCGGGCAGGTTCTCGTTTTCGGAACCCAGTCCGTAGGTTACCCATGAACCTAAACTCGGACGGCCCAGCCGCGCCGATCCTGTATGCACCAACAACTGAGCGGGCCCGTGGTTAAACTGATCGGTGGTTACCGCTTTCAGAAAACTTACTTCATCCACCACGCCCGACAGGTGAGGCAACAAATCACTTACCCATGCACCGCTCTGCCCGCGTTGTTCAAACTTTGCCTGCGGGCCCAGCATTTTAGGTACGCCTCTTATAAATGCGAAACGTTTGCCTTCCAGCAGCGACTGCGGACAATCCTGTCCGTCCAGCTTTTGCAGCTCGGGTTTATAGTCGAAAAGTTCAAGCTGCGAGGGAGCGCCGGCCATGTGCAGGTAAATCACACTTTTAGCTTTGCCGGCAAACGGTGGCAACTTCGGTAACATCGGATGCGCCGGATCGAAAGCAACGGAGGGTACTGCCGGCGCTGCGCCGTTCCCACAGCCGCCGAGTAAGGCGCCTATCGCTAATCCGCCGAGCCCCATGGCGCTTTCTTTTAAGAAATGCCGGCGTGTCTGCAAACGCATCACGTGTTCTTCCGCCTCTTTTAACAACCTTTGATTATGTAGTTCCTGCTGGGTCATGGTGCGTTAGTTTTTGGTCACTGCTTCGTCCAGATTAAATAATGCGTTGGCCACCACGGTGAGGGCAGCATCTTTTGGATTATTGCCCAATGTACTGTCGGCAGCTGTCTGATAGCCAGCATAAGCGCTTTGGTACAATGTTTCCAATGCCTGCAGTTTTTCGGCAGATAAGGGTTTGTACAACATCAACTCATATCCTTTGGCGATCTGCGCCTTTAGTTCTTCCCCACCCTCTTTTTTCATACGTGCCGCAAAGTGCCTGGCCAGGTCGAGGAATGCAGGATCGTTTAGCGTTACAAGCGCCTGTAACGGTGTATTGGTACGGATGCGCCTGGGTGTACATACCTCTCTGGCCGTTCCGTCAAAAGTGATCATAGCGGGATAGGGCGAAGAACGTTTCCAGTAGGTGTATACAGCACGGCGGTACATTTCATTACCGGTGCTCATGATCCACTCTTTACCGTTCCAGGGCGACTGCCATATTCCTTTAGGTTGATATGGGAACACGCTGGGGCCGTACATTTTTGCATACATGGTATTACTTACACACAGTGCCTGGTCGCGCACCTGTTCCGCACTTAACCGCACACGCGGGCCACGGGCATAAAATTTATTGAACAGATCTTTCTCCTTTGCATCATCCGTTATCCGCGAATCCTGCCGGTAGGTGGCGCTCATCACCATTGTTTTAAGTAACTGCTTCGTACTCCAGTGCTGCGTATTGATAAATTGTAAAGAAAGATGATCAAGTAATTCGCGATGCGTAGGCGATGCGCCTTGTGTGCCAAGGTCTTCGAGCGTTTCTACGATGCCGGTGCCAAATAACTGTTCCCACATTCGGTTCACCATCGTGCGGCTCACCAGTGGGTTTTTAGGGCTGGTCATCCACATAGCCAGTCCCAGCCGATTATTGGGTGCATCGGCAGGCATAGCCACCTGCAATGATTTAGGTACACCAGGTTTTACCTGCGCTCCTTTCACTAACCAGTTGCCACGTTCAAACACATTTGTTGGGCGTTGCATGTAAACGGCATTATCCATCATGATGGGTGTGGTCGTGGCGTCAGGCGTGTTTATAAGGGCGAGGTAACTGTTGTAAGCACTGTCTGCGCCCGGTTTATCATTGCCGGGGAAGGGCTGGGTAAAATGTAACCAGTCAAACTGCATACCACCGGCATCTTTTTTAAGAGATGCTCCACTATAAGTGAACCAGATATCATGTTTACCATCCATGGCCTGCAGTGGCACCTGCATTAGTTGCCAGCCATTTGATTTGGGCATTTTGATTTTGCAGAGTAATGGTCCGTCGCGTTTGTCTGCATGCAATTCCAATATACCATCCGGTATCCAGCTTGCATAACGGAACAACAACTGATCTTTTTGCGTAAGATCTACATCCCTGAGCCGTGCTACAGAATGGTTGCGCATAGCCAGCCATTTTGTATCGTTCAGTTCACAATTTTCGAAACTATCCGTTGTTAAAGAATTATACGCCGGATCGGTTGTTTTAACGAAGTGAAGAATTTTCTGCTGATCAGCTGCGCTGGTATTAGTAGTTAACCAGGTACGCAGTTTTTCATATTTGATGCTGTCGCCAGCTTTGTATTCGCGCAGTAAGGGATAATCAGCATAAGTATCCTCATCGCGCGTGTTATTAAAGTAGGCAAGGAAACTGTAGTACTCGTCGTGTACGAACGGGTCGTAAGGATGGCTGTGGCATTGCACGCAGGCAAAGGTGGTACCCATCAGCGCTTCCCAGGTGGCATTTACGCGGTCCATTACGGCAGCGGTACGAAACTCCTCGTTATCGGTACCGCCTTCGTCGTTGGTGAGTGTGTTGCGCTGAAAGGCCGTGGCAATGTACTGCATGTCTGTAGGCTGCGGCAACAGGTCGCCGGCCACCTGCTCTGTGATAAAACGGTCGTAGGGTTTATCTTCATTGAAAGATTGTATCAGCCAGTCGCGGTAACGCCATATACTGCGACTGTCGTCGCGTTCGTACCCTTTGGTATCTGCATAACGGGCGAGGTCCATCCACATGGCCGTCCAGCGTTCTCCGAAATGCGGGGAGGCCAACAGGGAATCTACCAGTACCTCGTATGCTTTATCACTGCTGTCATTGAAAAACTGGCGGGCAACACTTTCGGGGGCAGGCATACCGGTAAGGTCGAGGCTTACACGGCGCAGTAAGGTTGCTTTATCGGCCTGCGGCGATGGCTTCATATCTTCTGTTTCCAGTTTCGATAAAATGAAGCGGTCGATATCGTTGCGTACCCAGGGATCTTTTGTTTCCGGCACTTCCACCGGTTTAAGCGGCACATATGCCCAGTGTTCGCCCCATTCAGCGCCCTGTTTCACCCAGGCCGTGAGGATATTAATTTCTTCTTTGCTGAGCGGCTCGTGATCATACGGCATCCGTTCTTCGGGATCGTCCAGGGTCAGGCGACGGATCATTTCGCTTTTTTCGGGATGACCGGGAATAATAGCTGGTTTACCAGATTCGGTAGTATCCAATGCTTCTTCGCGGAACAACAGGCTGAAACCGCCCTGCTTTTTCACGCCGCCGTGGCAACTGATACATTTTTTGTTGATAATGGGTTTTACATCGGCACTAAAATCAACTTTACGCTGATTAAATGTACAGGTAATAAATACCATCGCCGCTGCAAGCAACAAGGTTACCCAAAAAAGTTTGCGATGAACCAAAGAAAGCATCATTGCTCTTTGAAAGTTGGTGATAAAAATGAGTATCCCTCCGTGGAATGTTCTTCTATAGATCTTAACGTTGTCAACAATGTACAAACAGATTTCAACTTCTCCTAACTCTTTACACGAACGGCTTCCAGGAAAAATCTATACTTTTTTTGAAAAAATATTTGGCGAATATATTCTGTTTCCTATCTTTGCAATCCCAAAACGGGAAAACAGTTCTTAAAAAACACGCGGAAGTAGCTCATTTGGTAGAGCACGACCTTGCCAAGGTCGGGGTGGCCGGTTCGAGCCCGGTCTTCCGCTCCAGTAAAAAGCCTGATCAATAGATCAGGCTTTTTTATTTGTAGTAACGCCTGCCTGTTTCATGAATTACATTCAAATCTTACTCCCACTAACTATCGGCATTTTATTAACTGTAGGCGCCAGGAAAATACCTGTCACCGACGACCCTAAATCAATTCGCAGAAGGTCGCTCGTGCGCTGGGCAGGCATACTTCACCTGGTGCTGGCCGGCGTATACCTCGTTATCCTGTTAGCCAAATAAAAAAAGTGGGCCGGTGTATACACCAACCCACTCTGTCTGTTCCTGAATTATCCTACAAAATTCCTCTCCCTTTTAAAGCCACTTCCAGCTCCTCCGACGATGTAAAATGTATCGTTTCAATACCATGCTGCTCCGCCGCTTTCACATTACGTAAGTTATCATCGATAAAAATAGCATGCTTCGGATCGATATTAAAACGATCGAGTAACAGCTGGTAAAATGCAGCATGTGGTTTACGCATTTTTTCGTCGCCGGATACCAGTATTCCATCAAACCAGGCAAAGAAAGGATATGTTTCTAAAGCGATCGGGAACGTTTCGCCCGACCAGTTGGTGAGGGCGTAAATTTTATAACGACCGCTTTCCTTAAGCGTTTTAAATATCTCTACGGTGCCTTCCAGCGCTCCGTTCAGCATTTCTACCCAACGACCATAAAAAGCGCGTATCTGAGGCTCAAATGCCGGGTGCTGTGCAACCAGCAGTTCCGTTGCTTCCTGCAAACTACGCCCGCCATCCTGCTCCTCGTTCCAGTCGGAGGTACATACATTAGCCAGGAAGTGTTCCATTTCGGCTTCTTCTTTAAATAATTTACGGTAAAGATACCTGGGGTTCCAGTCGACCAGCACGGCGCCTAAATCGAATATGATGGTGTCGTATGTTTTATTTTCCATGTTTTAAAAATACAATGCCGCTTTCGAATCATCAAAAAGCGGCATTGAAAAATATGTTAAATACTGGTTTACTAATCTAAGAAACCCTCCGAAGCGTCTTCCAGCAGGCGCAGGTCTACCGAGTCGGTACCGGCTATGCCTTCGATGGAGCCTTTAATGTGAGCAGCGTTCAGCAACACTTTTTCCAGTTGCTTTTCCCTGGCTTTCCACAATTTCTCCATCGCATCCCGCTCTTTCTGGATCGATATCTTCATGGCCATAAAACCTTCGCGTATCGCTTTCCATTGTTCCGCAAACTCGCTGCTGGTAAGGTAATGATACAGCAGATGCATCTTATCACCCTTGTTATCCTGCGTTTTCATCACTCCAAAAACTTTCAGCACCCCTTCTCTCAGTACATAAGCCAGGCTTCTCACTTCCGCGAAAGTGCATATCCAAATACCATCTCTTTCACCGAAACGGTCTAAATCCTTTGGCATGGTTTGGGTAACCAGTACGGCCACGTCCGCACCCTGACTGCGCATATCGGCTTTCAGTTTCTCCACCCATTGTGGAGAAAACTCTTTAGTACGTTTGCTTTCATAAATGATTTTACCGCATTCCTGTCCAAACTTATTACGCACCGTCTGGAAACAGTCGGCCCCTTTTACACCTTTGCCTACCTCGCTTACGGTATCGAAAGGAAAAGCCATCCGTAACATCTCTTCCAGTGCCAATTCCTGCACTTCGCCCTGTAACTGCATAGAACCCTGTTCGGCCTTACGCTTCATCTCTTCGGCCAGTTTACGCTGATCTTCGAGTTGTTTCTCCAGCTCCTTCATTTTCATCTGCAGTTCCATTTCCTTTAACCCGGTGCGTTCAGATTCCTCTTTGCGGATCTTCTCCGCCATCTGACTGCGCTCTTCAAGCATACGTTTCTGCACGTTCAGCTCCATCTCCTCTTCACGGGTTTTGAGTTCCTGTTCTTTGCGCAGGAAGTCGAGTTCTTTATGTCGTGCTTCTTTTAGCTTCTCCTCATTGTCCTGGTTGGCCTGTTGCAACATCTGCAAACGGTTCTCGAACTCGCCCATTGTAGAACGGCGAATTTCTTCAGACAGTGTTTGCTGAAGTTTTTGTTTCTCCTGCTGTAATTCGGCTTGTATCCTCCTGTCGTAGTCTTCGGTTTGTTTAATGCGCTCCTGTTCCAGCTGCTGCGTCCTTTGGGCCAGCTGCTGTTTCTCCAGGTTCAGCGCATCGGTACGTCTGCGCCACTCGGCTTCCATTTTGCCACGCATCTCTTTCTCAATATCTGCGGCAAACGCATCTTCCATCACAAATTGATGTTTGCAATTAGGACAGGTTATTGAAGTTCCCATAATTCACATGATATTAATAGCACTTTAAAACTAAGTACGGCTTGCGCAGTGTATGTGCGCAGGCTGTAAAGGTAGTTGAATTTGCAGTTGAAAGTAAAGATGTTGTACAAGGTGTGAAGATAAGACTGTTGATGTATATACCTGCTCTTCAAAATAAAAACCCACCCCATTGAGGAGCAGGTCCATTTATACAGTAGTGGTAATATCCATTATTTTGCCTGACGCGCTTCCTCTTCCAGATCCTCCGGAAGCTTTATGTTAGCCAGCAATTTATTAGCGAGTGCCAGCTTTTCAGGAAACAAGACTTTACCCGAATATTTAGCATCCATAGCCGGATCGTAGACCCACGTGGTTCCGAGTGCTTTTACCGGCTTAATGTCCTTTTTCTTTTTCATACATCTAATTTAATTGATTTTCGCTTAACAAAAAAACCCAAATACGCTACTCCTCTTTCAAATTTAACCATCGTCAACCGGCGCGTACAAAGACCGTAAATCTCCAATTTAACAGACAGCTCGTCAAAGTGAATTGTTAACGCCATCCTATACAGTCTTGTTCTGCCTGGCGTGCTGCCTGTGAAGAAAACATACACATCTTCATAACGGTCGCAAAACATTCTCACGGCACTTGCAACGGTGGCTAGTATCATATTCCGATCGCCGTTATCATTTCTTACCTGGTCATCAATTCCTCCATCATTCTGCGAATCGCCGAATGCGAGATTATATACAAGTGGATGCCCGGTCTCCACGAATTGTATTACCTTACGGATATCTCCCCTAGGCCCTCTGCTTATAAATTCGTATTCAAGCCCATCGGCACTCACCGCACCCCAGCTATAAGTCTTCAGGTTCATAACAAATCATTATCCCGTTAAAGAAAAACGCATTGTTAACCCGCAGCAGGTTGCCGGTGTTTGGGGTTAACAATACAAATAATTTCGTCTGCCTTAAATAGATAACATTGGAGAAATAAAAAACCCACTCCTTACAGAGTGGGTCTTATTCAATTTGTCAGTGCGGAGGAAGAGATTCGAACTCTCAAGCCCTTTCAGGCACTACCACCTCAAAGTAGCGCGTCTACCAATTTCGCCACCTCCGCGTGTTGCTTAGGGTGTGCAAAAATAAACTGTTTTTCATAACCAGCAAATCTTTTTTAAAAATTCCTCATTTCCGTAACATGATACGGAACGTTGTACCCTTGTTTACTTCGGATGCGCGAACGAACAAACGACCCTTGTGATACTCGTCTATAATGCGTTTGGCCAGCGAAAGCCCTAATCCCCAGCCTCGTTTTTTAGTACTGAAACCAGGCCTGAAAATCTTTTCCTGTATGGCTTTGGGGATGCCTTTGCCGGTATCAGTGATATCAATAATGGTGTGCGCGGGGTGACTTTCTATATTAATACTGATGCTTCCTTTGCCTTCCATTGCATCCAGCGCGTTCTTTAAAAGGTTCTCTACCACCCAGTCGAACAGGGGCGGCGAAATCATTACAGGTATCTCGGGCTCGCTGCTCTCCAGCGAAAAAACGATCTTCTGCGACGAACGTTTGCGGATGTAGGCCATCATGTTATTGATCTGTTGCACAATATCGCGTTGCTCCAGGTTCGGCACACTACCTATCTTCGAAAAACGGTCGGTGATGAGTTTCAAACGATCCACATCTTTCCTTAACTCTGTTACAATGGGCGCATTCTCTTCTTTCTCTTTTAACATTTCCAGCCAGGCTTCGATCGACGATAATGGTGTACCCAGCTGATGTGCTGTTTCTTTCGCCATACCCACCCATAGCTGATTTTGCGTAGCCTTGTTGGTAGAAGATAAAGCGAACCAAACTACGCCAATGAACAGCGCTACCACCATCAGTTGTATATATGGATAATAACGTACCTGCTTAAGTATCAGCGAATCGCCGTAGTAAATAAAGTTATATGCATTGTGGCTGGTATCTACCTGCATTACGAACGGCGCATGTTGTTTACGAAACACCGCTAACTGCCCCTTTAAATAGGCAGGATTTTGCGTCACGCTCACCGAATCGAGGTTACGATGATCGAGTATGTTGCCTTTTTCGTCGGTAAGTATTAATGGGATGGTGGTGTTATTGGTCACAATCTCTACCGCCAGGTTCAGGTTGGCGTCGGAAGAGGCCTGCAGCAATTCCTTATTGGCTTCCACCCAGGTGGCAACCTTCTTCGTTTCTTCCTGTTGTATGTTCTCGGAAAGATTATTGGCAAACCAGATGGTAGCGGCAATAATGATGGCAGCTACGGCCACCAGCACAAACTTCCATCCCAGGTACTGTTTAAACATGCTGTGTTTGAAGGTTCTTTAACGTTTTAAATATAGGAATATTTTTGCGGTGCCTCTTAAAACAGGGAATTTAACACCACTTTATTGCATATATTAATTGGCTTTGTTGCATATTTGCAGCGCTTTAAATTTCTTTTCACGCGTTAAACGATCAAACGTTTGTCTGTATTGCCATCAGTTGCGGTAGTTATTTTGAACTGGAACGGGAGATCCTTTCTCGAACGTTTCCTGCCTTCGGTATGCGCATCCACGTATGCCAACCTGAGGATAATACTGGCCGACAATGCTTCTACGGACGATAGCGTGTCGTTTACGGAGGCACATTATCCGCAGGTGGAAATTATCCGGAATGAAAAGAACAGCGGGTTTGCAGGTGGTTACAATGAAGCGCTCCAACTGGTAAAGGCCGACATTTATGTACTCCTGAACCAGGATGTGGAAGTGGAAGCCGGCTGGATAGAACCTGTTATTACATTGATGGAAAGCGATAAAAACATCGCTGCCTGTCAGCCAAAATTGCGGGCATTCGCCAACAAGGAAGAGTTTGAGTACGCCGGCGCTGCTGGCGGCTGGATGGATATTCTCGGTTACACCTTCTGCCGTGGCCGCATACTGTACACCACCGAAATAGATAAGGGTCAGTACGACGACGTCCAGGATATCTTCTGGGCAACTGGTGCCGCACTGTTCATCCGGTCGGCCTGTTTTCACCAGGTAGGCGGGTTCGATCCTTTCTTTTTTGCGCATATGGAAGAGGTAGACCTTTGCTGGCGCCTGCAAAGAGCCGGCTACAGGATTTGTTACTGCCCGGAGTCGAGGGTGTATCATGTGGGCGGAGGCAGCCTGCCACAGGGTAATCCACGGAAACTGTACCTCAATTTCAGGAATAACCTGATCATGCTGTATAAAAACCTGCATCCAAGCGATAAACTCATCATTTTCCCCCAGCGCTTTTTCCTCGACCTGCTGGCTGCCGCCAAAAGCCTGGTTTCGGCGAAACCGGGCGACGCAAGGGCCATTTTCCGCGCTTACCGGCATTATATTGGATGGAGGCGTAAGGTGTGGCCGGGTTATGCCGACAACGATCTGCCTAAACCTAAACTGCTGAGCATAAAAGGGGTGTTCCACGGGATCATGATCTGGCGCTACTATTTCCTGGGCAGGAATAAGTTTTCCGACCTGGCAGGCAAAAAAAAGTAGGGATTTGAAATTTTACTTTGTAAGTTTGCAACGCGAAAAATAATCATATGGAGAATACAGTTGAAAATAAGAAGGACATTACAGCCAACTGGGTATCATCTTCCCGTTTCTTTTTTTACGTGCTGTTAGCATGTATATTGGCTGGTAGCCTGGGTGGTTGCTATGGTCTGTACCAACACCGTTACAAAGGCAAACCAAAGGTTAGTATTCCTGAAAGCACCTTGTACAATCCTAAGTATAAATAGTTTTCTGTAACAGTATATCGTACTATAAAGCCCCGGAAAAGTTCCGGGGCTTTTTTTATGGGCCCAACATGGGTAATACTATTTAACATCGTTGCGTCGCACCCTTAAACGGCAGTAACACTACCTAACCTGCCCCTCTCCTCTTACAAACCACTTTTCTGTTACCAGCTTCTCTAACGCAAAAGGTCCGCGGGCATGCAGCTTCTGGGTCGAAATACCTATTTCTGCTCCCAAACCGAACACGCCACCATCGGTAAAACGTGTAGAGGCGTTGATATATACCGCAGCGGCATCTACCTCCTGCAAAAACCTTTCGCCCAACGCCATATCCTGCGTAACAATCGCTTCTGAGTGTTTAGAGGAATATTCCCGGATGTGCGCCAGCGCCTCGTTCAGTCCGTTCAATACTTTCACGGAACATTTGAAATCGAGGAACTCCCGCCCAAAATCTTCTGCGGTGGCTTTAAACAAACGGGGGTAACCAGCCGCCTGCAAAATAGGGTAGGCTTTCTCATCCGCATAAATTTCCACCTCATAACCGGCCAGTTGCCCTGCCACCAAAGGCAAAAATGCAGCGGCCACCGCCTCGTCCACCAGCACGGTATCCAGCGCATTACACACCGACGGGCGCGATACTTTGGCATTCGTCACAATGGCAGCGGCCTTGGGGAGATCGGCGGTTTGCTCTACATAAGTATGGCATACGCCTGCCCCGGTTTCAATCACCGGCACACGCGAGTTTTCACGCACATACTCAATAAGCTGCTGAGAACCTCTCGGAATGATGATATCAATATATTTAACAGCACTCAGCATATCGGCTACCAGGGCGCGATCTACGGGCAATAATTGCACAGCGTTCACATCGGCCCCAAACAATTCCAATACTTCGCGAATAATGGCTACTAATGCGGTGTTGGTGTAAAAAGCGTCGGAACCGCCCCTCAGTACGCACACATTGCCCGAACGTATGCACAGCGAAGCTACGTCCACCGTAACGTTTGGCCGCGATTCGTATATAACGCCCACCACGCCTAAGGGTACTGACTTCTTCTGGATGAACAGTCCGTTCTCCAGCTTCCTTTCAAGCAATACCTGGTTGGCGGGATCTGGCAAGCCCGCCACTTCACGTAAACTGGAAGACAGACCAGCTATACGGTCGGCGTTCAGTAACAGGCGGTCTTTTTTAGGATCACCGTCTGGCATGCGCTCGAGGTCCTTTTTATTTTCTTCGATAATATGGGCTGTGTTCTCCTGTATCCTGGCTGCCAGGTGCTGCAACAGTTCCTGCCTTTTGGCATCCTGCAGGTTTCGTACAGATGCCGTGGCAGCCCGCGCCTGTTCCAGTAAAAGTTGTATAGACATGTTTGTTGTTTCGGGAGGCGCTACAGCAGTACGATATCGTCTGCATGGGCAATCTCCAGGTTTTGCACTGTACGGTCTACCGCATCGGAGGCCACTTTGGCCCTGCCTACTGCTACCACCGCGTTTTCTTCGTTCACAATTTCAATTACTTCACCGCATTCAAATTTCTCTAATACGGCTTTTACTCCCACTGCCAGCAGGCTATGCCTTCTTTCCAGTGCCTTTTGCGCACCGCTGTCGATCTGGATTTTCCCGGTTACCAGGCTACCGCTGGCCAGCCATTTACGGCGGGCAGGCATGCTACAGGGTTGCGGCAGACAAAGCGTACCGGTTTTACCTGCTATGGCTTCAAGAATACCGTCGGGCGTACTGATCCCGAAAATCACCACTTTAATACCCATATTAGTAGCCAGGCGTGCAAAGGTGAGTTTAGACACCATGCCGCCCAGTCCCAGGGTCGATTTCTTTGTATCTGCCAGTGAAAGCGCGTCTTTATCAATTACATCGATCTGCGGAACGATCTTTCCTTCTTTATCCAACACGCCCGCTACGGATGTACTGAACAGCAGCAGCGAGGCGCCAAAACCCACAGCTATCAGCGTGGCCAGTTCATCGTTGTCCGAAAACTTAAGTTCGAGGCTGCTGACTACGTCGTTTTCGTTCGCAATGGGAATAATACCGCTGGCCCATAACTCTTCGTACGTTTTGTTAAGTTGCAGGAACTGGTCGCGGTTCGAAAAGTGCTGCCTCTCGCAAAGGCTTTGTGCTATGGAAATACCGTACGGTTCGAAGTATTTGGAGTATTTGTTCAGCAATATAGGATTACCCACGGAAGCTGCGGCCTTACGCTCGCTAATGGTGCCCCCGTAGTCTTTAATGTACCGCTTACCCGCAGCTACTGCCCCGGACGATACCAGCACCACATTGTACTCCGTATGAATAGCGGCCACCTGCCGGGCGACCTCCGCTATCACGGATTCGTCCAGCTCACCGTTACTCCTCGTAATAGAAGCGGTACCAAACTTGATTACTACTATTGGCTTGTTCAAAGTTCACATTCATTTTGAGCCGACAAAATATTGAAAAAGCATGGTTTTTCTTAGCCTTCCCTCATCTTTAAAAATTCCTTATCTTTCTTATCTGCTAAAATCCCCCAGTTATGGACCAGAACATCATCAATCTTTTCGACGAATATACACACAAGCCCCTGCGCCGCGACGAGTTCCTGCGCAGGCTCGCCCAGCTCACCGGAAGTGTGGCCGCAGCCATGACGGTACTGCCGCTGCTGGAATCCAATTACGCCAATGCCGCCACGGTGCCGGTGCATGTGGAAGGTATCAGCGCTGAGGATATTACCTATCCGGGCGACAATACCACCATGAAAGGGTATCTCGTAAAACCCGATAACATTAAAGCCGGCGAAAAACGCGGCGCTGTGATCGTGATCCACGAAAATCGCGGTCTTAATCCACACATCCGCGACGTAACGCGCCGTGTGGCCCAGGCAGGTTACATAGCACTGGCGCCCGATGCCTTGTCGGTAGCCGGTGGCACACCATCTAACGAAGATGAAGCACGCGCCCTGTTCGGAAAACTGGATGCGAAACAAAACCTCAACAACTTTTTAAAAGGCTTCGATTACCTGAAAAGTTTGCCGGAAAGCAATGGCAAAACCGCCGCAGTAGGCTTTTGCTGGGGAGGTGCGCTCACCAACCAGCTGGCAGTAAACGATCCTACACTGGATGCTGCCGTAGCGTTTTACGGTATGCAGGCCGCTGCCGCAGATGTTCCTAAAATCAAAGCCCGTGTATTACTGCATTATGGTGAAAAGGACGAACGTGTGAATGCCGGTATCCCTGCATACGAAGAGGCCTTAAAAGCGGCCGGTACCAAATATGAATTATTCGTGTACGAAGGCGCACAACACGCTTTTCATAACGACACGTCTGGCCCGCGGTACAATAAAGAAGCCGCTGAAAAAGCCTGGGCACGTACGCTACAGCTGTTTAAAGAAACGATCGCATAAAGATAGCAGGTGGCGGGAGGCAGATGTTTCCCGCTACTTGTCTTATATTCGCGTATCGTAAACCCCATTTGTTTATGTCACCGAAACGCTTATTACGTATCACCATATGGGTGATAGTACTTGGAATGATCGCCGAAACGGCTTTCTTCCTTATCCTGCAGAGCAGCGACAGGATTATTCCAAAAGCTATGTATGTAGCCGATTTCGCCAATAAAATCACCTGGACCTACATCGTTTGTGTGGCTATCAGTATGGCTAAATCACTCACTAAAGATAATGTACCCGCTACCGGGTTGGCAGGACTCCTATCCATACCACCCGGATTGTATTTCGCGGGTGTAGTCCAAAAGGCAGTAACAGAAGCGATGGGCATGGATGCTTCGCAGACAGGCATCGTGTTGTTCATCCCCCTTGTTATTAAAACCATAGAATACGGATTGCTGGCCATTGTGCTGGCTTCCATGGCTAAAAAGGTACGACCGGTAGGCGCATTCATCCGCATCGGTCTTTTATTCGGTGTACTCGCTGCCGTAGCCCAAAGCTGGTACAAGATCGCCACCGATCCGGACATCACTTTTATGGCCATTATCATATTAGTGGTAAATGAATTGATCATTCCTGCGGGTTGCGCCGCCATCATTTACACCAGCGATGTGATCGTGAAAAAGATAGAAAAATAGATCATATAAGAGCCGCTACCACAGCGTGTTTCCTTTAACAAAACTTTAAGAACACATTAACATTACCCCAATAAACTTTGAGTAACATTCAGGTATCTAAAGCGTTTGAAAAGAGGACCATGCTAAGGAACTTTTAAAAACGCCTGATATATGAAAAGAGTCATTATGTTTATGAGTGTGGCGGCAATGGCAACGGTGCTGCTGGGCAGTTGCAGAAAACAACCGCTCGACAATCTCACGGAAGAAGAATCAAGAATTTACGTTACCAACTACGATGATAAAGCAGCCTTTAACAGCTATGCAACGTTCAGCATCGTGGATTCGGTAGCCGTTATCAGCAACGGCGCCAGTGCGAGAGAATTAACCAGTTACGATCAGCAACTGATCGCTTCCATCAAAAGCTCACTGGAAGCAAGAGGGTACGTGGCCGTGGCTAAAGAAGCCAAACCCGATTTAGCGGTAAACGTTAGCCGCATCGACAATACTTCTTATTCTGCCGCTTATAACCCTGGCTACTGGAGCAGCTGGCCTGGTTACTGGGATACCGGCTACTGGGGCTATCCCGGATATGGCTACTACTGGCCATCTTCCTACACGGTGTTCCGCACCCGCGAACGTTCTGTAAGTATCGACCTGCTCGATCTTAAAAATCCATCTAAAGAAGGTAATAACCAGCTTACCGCTGTGTGGAACGCAGTGTTGCGCGGCAGTGGCGTATGGAGCAGTAACAACATCGGCAGTATGGTAAAAGCAGTGTTCGACCAGAGCACTTACCTGACGACGAACAAATAATGTGTTTAACTAAACCGGATTGAAGATGAAAAGCATTAAAATATTAATTCTGTGTATACTGGCCGGCCTTGGCGCACACACTGCCTCCGCGCAGAGCAGGTCGCCCCTGTCCGTGAATTTTAACTATTCCGGCGCACAGCCCCTGGGCTCACTGAGCGACTATGCCTCTAAAGCCAGCTTCCGCGGTTGGAAAGCAGGCATCAATTATGGCATAAACGACCGCTGGTCGGTAGGTTTAGGCTTCGGCTTCAACGATTTCTATGAAAAAACCGACCGTATGGTGTATCCGGATAAGAATTCGGATATATCTGCCGTACAGCAGCGCACCCTCCAGGTATTACCTATACAGGCCGTGGCTAGCTACAATTTCGCCAAAGCCGATGCTAAGGTGATACCCTACGGAAGCCTGGGCATTGGTACTGCCAACATGAACTACGAGAAGTACTGGGGTGAGTTCGTAGAGAAAGAAAACAAATGGGCCTTCCTGGTAAGCCCCGAACTGGGTATTAATGTGCCTTTTGGCAAATACTCCCCGGTGATGTTTAATGCCAGCGTACAATACAACTATGCGCCCTACACCATGAACGAGATCAGCAGTTTCAATTCATTGCAGGGTAACATCGGTATAAAGTTTCATATCCATTAAAAACCAGGAGACTACATTTCAGTGGTGAAGTGTGAGAATGGCGGAAGGCCGTCCCTACCATGGGGCGGCCTCTTTTTTATCCCAGGGAAGGGGCAGGCAAAGGGCAGTTAGAGGGCAGGTAAAGGGCATGGTATAAGCGCAGCAAGGATTTCAGAGGATAAATTCTCCGAGATGCCTATTCCCACTGTGGTTTTCGGGTGGTTGAAAATACCGGTTGCCGATCCGGATTAGTTAACCTTTAGCGTGGATGCGCTGGTTAAAAGCGCCCATCCGGCAATAAATTACCCTACCTAGTATGGTTTGTAAAGAACCCCGGTGTATACACCTCCTTCGTTCGCCCCTTTTTATCGGTGTAGATGTAACAGGCTTCCAAATTATATTCAGGATGCTGTTTGATGAACTTCAGTCCCTTTTCCGGGCCCCAGAGGATAAGGGCATTATCGAAGGCATCGGCGGTAATGGTATCATCGGCGATAACGGTAACGCTGATCACCCGGCTGTGCAGTGCGATACCGGTTTTAGGGTTGATGGTATGGGCATAACGGGTTTTGCCTTCGTCAAAGAAGCGGCGGTAATTGCCGCTGGTGGCGATAGCCTTGTTCTTCAGGTATAAGAGCGATTGTTTTGGAAGATCAGCATTACCGGAGGGGCGCTCTATACCTACGCTCCAGGGTTGCCCCTTAGCGTTCACGCCGCTGGCGCGCAGTTCGCCCCCAACATCTACCAGGTAATTGCGGATGCCCCGGGCTTCCAGGAGGCGCGCCACACAATCGGTGGTGTAACCCTGGGCCACACCGTTACAGTCGATCTGTACACCAGGCTTCGCTTTTATCAGCGAATCGCCTTTTATCTCCAAAAGCCTATACCCTACCTGTTTTAAGGCGAGCTTAATACTGTCGGAAGTGGGTTTTACACTGTGCCTTACCACGCCAAAACCCCAGAGGTCGACCAGCGGCTTTACGGTAATATCGAATGCGCCGCGTGTGTAAACGCTTACCGCCCGCGACTTCTCCAGCACGTAACGCATATGTTCATCCATCTTTACCCCATCTTCCCCGTTATTAAACCGGTTGATGAGGGAGCCGGGCACCCATAACGACAGCGACTGGTCAATAGCTTCAAAAACTGCTTCTACCTGAGGTTGCAGTGAACTAGTATCGGCGGAGGTGTATTTAACGATGTAATAAGTGCCCTGGGTTTTACCCTGGAACGAAACAAGTTGTTGGCTGCTGGCAGTAATAACGTGGCAAAGCAGGATAACGGACAGTAAAAAACGCTGCATCTGGATTATTTAAAAGCATTGAGGCCGGTAATGTCCATACCGGTAATGAGTAAGTGGATTTCGTGCGTACCCTCGTAGGTGATGACGCTTTCGAGGTTCATCATATGGCGCATTACGGGATAATCGCCCGTGATGCCGATGGCACCGAGTATCTGGCGGGCATCGTGTATTATCTTAATAGCCGTTTCGCAGGCATTGCGTTTTGCCATGGAAATTTGTTCAGCCGTAGCACGGTCTTCATTTTTGAGTACCCCCAGGCGCCAGTTCATCAACTGTGCCTTGGTAATTTCGGTCACCATTTCGGCCAGCTTCTTCTGCACCAGCTGAAACCCGCCAATAGGACGATCGAACTGCACCCGCTCCTTCGAATAGCGCAGGGCTGCGTCGTAACAGTCCATAGCCGCTCCAATAGCGCCCCAGGCAATGCCATAACGGGCAGAGGAAAGGCAGGTAAGCGGCGCCTTTAACCCGACAGCATCGGGCAATATGTTCGATTTGGGAATACGTACGTTATCCAGTACCAGTTCACCGGTAGCACTGGCCCGCAGGCTCCATTTACCTTTGGTTTCAGGAGTAGAGAAGCCTTCCATGCCCCGTTCTACTATCACACCGCGTACTTTGCGGTCGGGATCGCGCGCCCATATGATGGCAATGTCGGCAAAGGGAGCATTAGATATCCACATTTTGGCACCGTTCAGGATGATATGGTCGCCATCGTCGTCGAAGTAGGTAAGCAGGCCGGCGGGATTTGAGCCAAAATCGGGCTCTGTAAGGCCGAAGCAGCCCATTAATTCGCCGGTAGCCAATTTGGGCAGGAAACGGCGTTTCTGCTCTTCGCTGCCAAAGCGGTAAATCGGGTACATCACGAGCGAACCTTGTACCGAGGCTGTGGAACGTATACCACTATCCCCCCGCTCCAGCTCCTGCATCATCAGGCCGTAGGAGATATAATCCAGGCCACCGCCGCCGTATTCAGCGGGAATGGTCGGGCCAAAACAGCCCAGGCTGCCCAGGCTTTTAATTACCTGCGTAGGGAATTCCGCCTTTTGACAGGCATCTTCAATTATCGGGCTCACGTCCTGCTTCACCCACTGCCTTACTGCTTCGCGCACCATTTTCTGTTCCTCCGTCAGCAAATCATCCAGTAAATAGTAATCGGGCGATTGAAACAGGTCTTGTCGCATACATTTAGTTTATTTATATATTCGGGCTATAAACGGCTACAGTAAATAATTACAGCATAAATGCCTAAGCAGCAATATACTAAATTATGCCGCAACCCTCCCCATATCCGGCTAACTTGTTTAACTTAGGCCCGCGGAACCAAAAGTCAATCTATGCTAAAACTGCTACCAGCACTTTTCTTATTTGCATTTATGGTACTGATCATGGCAATCGTACCCCCCCGTACCTCAGTAGCAATTCACGCTTCGGGCCACCCTAATAAGGCAGCCGCTGCGCAAAACCCCGGCGTTAAACAATACTGGATGGTTTTGCTGAAAGAAGGACCTAATCAGTCGCTCTCGCAGGAACAAACCGAAGGGATACTTGCCATTCATGCTCAGAATATTCAACACCTTACCGCCAGCGGTAAAATGCTCGTTGCAGGTCCCTTTAACGACCAAAGTGCCGGACTGAAAAGCGTTTATATCCTCGATTGCAAAGACAGCCTCGAAGCTACCCGGTTACTTCAGTCTGATACAGCTATTGCCAGCGGTCTTTTCAGCTACGAGCTGAAATCCTGGAAAACTACGAAGAGCGACCTCTTCAAATAACATGCTCTTTTTCGGTGTATACACCGTCCGTTTCTCCTGCTATTCTGTAATTACATCAACAAAAAGCACTCTTACGTGCCTTATGGATGCTGCTGCTAACTGGCAGCCGGAGTGCCGCGTATCGATGCCGGCAACACCCCATCGTCGTGTATACACCACCACACCTTACCCGGTGCGGGTACATAACAAAAAAAGCGCCCCCTTACGGAAGCGCTTCTCTCAAAAATATCCTTTATTCGGCTATACAACTGCCACAGCGAGGTACTCCGCCATTTCCGACTGGTATTGCTGCGCTGCCACACGTGCATCTTCAGCAAAACGCTCGTCATTACCAGCATAAATAATGGCGCGGCTGGCGTTTACAAGCAAACCAACATCCTTATTCAACCCCTTCTCTGAAATATCTTTTAAACTACCGCCCTGAGCCCCTACACCCGGCACCAGGAAAAAGTGATCGGGCAATAGCCGGCGGATAGCTGCTATCGATTCGGCCTGCGTAGCACCTACCACGAACATCATGTTGTCGGGAGTGCCCCAACTGGCGGTGGTTTTCATTACCCGCTCATACAAAAACTCATCGCCCACCTTCAGTTGCTGGAAGTCCTGGCTGCCCTCGTTGGAGGTAAGTCCCAGCACAATGGCCCATTTCTCTGAAAAACCCAGGAAAGGTGTTACACTGTCGCGGCCCATATAAGGCGCAACTGTCACGGAATCAAACTGGTAAGTATCAAAAAATGTTTTAGCGTAATAGGAAGAGGTATTGCCAATATCGCCACGTTTGGCATCAGCGATGGTAAAAATGCCTTTAGGAATGTACTCTACGGTACGCTGCAGACTCTCCCAGCCACGTATACCCTGGCACTCATAAAAGGCCGTATTGATCTTGTAAGACACGCACAGGTCCTTTGTAGCATCGATAATCGCCTTGTTAAAGGCAAACATCGGATCGGGATGGCTCAGTAAATGTTTGGGAATCTTCTGCATATCGGTATCAAGACCAACGCACAAATACGATTTCCGTTCCCGGATGAGGTTCACCAGTTCCTGTCTGTTCATAAATTTGATATTAGGGGCGCAAAGTTAATGAAATAGTATGATGGTATGGATTCGGTTGATAAATAACGTTCTTTTAAAGTTCTGCCATTTTTTTCAAACCTGGCATTTTGATTTACCGATTTAAGTTCTTAATTTTTGCTTTTCTACGTTATCTAAAACATTTCCTCTTCAAATGAAACAGCTATTCGGTCTACTACTCTTAATACTATTGTGCCACAGCGTGCAATCGAATGCACAAAAGCTGCCTGTCAAGATAGGTTTAAATACTTCTTACGATAACGATAGTCTCGGTTTCGCTAACGGGTACGATTATATTGAAGAAAACACCCGGAAACTGTTTTATGTGCCGGACAGTGTGTTCCAGAAACACCTGGCCAATTTGCGTAAAACCAAACTGCCTGTCAATACTACCAATGTATTTCTTCCCAATACCATCAAACTGATTGGTCCGGATGTAAACGTAAAATGGACAGTTGGGTATGTAGATACCATTTTCAAAAGAGCGCAGCAGGCCGGGGTGAACATCATTGTGCTGGGCAGTTCTGGCTCACGCAGACTACCAGAGGGTTACAGCCGCAACAAGGCCATATCGGAGTTCGTATACATCGGCCGTAAAATGGCAGAAGTGGCGAAAAAATATAAGATCACCATCGCGATGGAGAGCCTGAACCGCACCGAAGATAATTTCATTACCACGCTTGAATTTGCCAACGAGCTGGTAAACCTCATTAACCACCCGAACTTCAAGCTCACTGCGGATATTTACCATATGCTGATGGAGTACGAACCGGCAGATGTGATCATTAAAGCGGGTAAAAACCTGGTTCACTGCCATATTGCCGAACGCGAGAAACGTGCGGCACCGGGCACCTACAATGAGAACTTTCTTCCTTATTTCCAGGCACTGAAAAAGATCAATTATAAAGGCAGGATCAGCCTCGAATGCCGCTGGGACAATATGACCCAACAGGCTCCCTCGGCGCTGGCATACCTTAAAACACAATTAAACCAGGCTTACAATATAAAACCTTGATTCATATGACGCAATCGAATAAATCACGTCGTGCATTTCTGAAACAGTCGTTTATGGGCGGAGCAGGTGTTGCTATTACCGCAATGGGCCTCCCGGCCAGCAGTTACGCCAGGATTATGGGCGCCAATGATCGTGTAAACGTAGGGGTGGTAGGATTTTCCGACCGCTTCCGCGAAGCGCTGATGCCTACTTTCCTCGCCAACAACAAGGAACTTAATTTCGACATTATCGGTGTTTCCGACATCTGGAACCGCCGCCGCGAAGAAGGTAAACGCATTTTATCGGGCAAAGTTGGCCACGATGTTACGGCGTACGTGAACAATGACGAATTGTACCGCAATAAAGACATCGATGCGGTAATTATTGCCACTGCCGATTTCCAGCACGCTTTTCACACGGTAGAAGCTGTTACCAACAACTGCGATGTGTACTGCGAAAAACCTTTCGCCGAAACCATGGTGGATGCACGTAATGCGCTGAAAGCAGTGAAAGCATCTAAAAAGATATTCCAGGTAGGCACACAACGCCGTAGCGGCGAAAGCTACCACGCTGCTGCCAACTTCATTAAAGAAGGAAAGTTTGGAAATATTACGATGGTGGAAATGACCTGGAACGTAAACCAGCCAGGTCGTTGGAGACGCCCGGCGTTAACCAGCACGATCAAAGAATCGGATGTGGACTGGAAACGCTTCCTGGCAAACAGGCCTGCCGATAAGTGGGACCCGCGTAAATACCTGGAGTATCGCCTGTTCTGGCCTTATTCGTCTGGCATTTTCGGTCAGTGGATGACACACCAGATCGATACCGTACACTGGTTCAGCGGTCTTAAACACCCGCGCAGTGCAGTGGCAAATGGAGGTATTTACCAATGGAAAGATGGTCGTACAAACCCCGACACACTTACGGCGGTATTTGATTATGGCCCGGCCAACGATCCTACCAACGGCTTCCAGGTAATGTACAGCTCACGTTTCCATAACTCTGCAGGTGGTACTAAGGAATTGTATTACTCTAATGGTGGTATGATCGACATGAGTACGAACAAAATTACGCCAACAGGTGGCATGACCGAGAATGAAGGGAAAGCGATGGGATTGAAAGCCAATCTGCTGCCAACAATGACGCTGGCCGATGCAGGCGGTGGCGTTGCAACTTCTGCCAATACTGGTGGTGATCCTACCACCTTTGCCCATATGCGTAACTGGATGGAATGTGTACGGTCCCGCAAAGAGACGAATGCACCCATCGAAGCCGCTTATTCCCATTCTATTGCACTGATCATGGGTAATGCCGCGTACCGCACGGGTATGAAGGCTACGTTTGATGAAGCGAAGCAAGATGTAATGGTGGGCGGAAAAGTCTTTACTATGTAAAGCCACGATCCTTGTAAAACTGAAAAAAAGGGCTGCTCGTTACGATGCAGCCCTTTTCTATTATATGGACTTCGCCCGCCGCTTCTCCATCTCTTCCGCGATCTTACGCGAAGCATCGTCCCCCTTTTCTTTCAGGTGATGGATGACAGAAAAATAATCGGCGTCGTGGCGGTTCTGGCTTAGTTTAAAGGTGCTTTGTACTTCGTCCACCTTCATTTCAAAACCCACGATTCCTTTCATATTCTTATGTAATTCATCGGTTGTTATGTCTGAAATATGCACGGGGCAGCGCGATGCGGCTTCGTAAGTGTCCATCAGCCGACCCAGTGAGGCTTCCAACTGTTCATCAGTTTGGATTTGCAGTTGGCCGTAGATATGCACGGAGATGTAATTCCAGGTAGGTATCTTCTCTTCCACATACCACGATGATGAAATATAGCTGTGCGGGGCGGTAAATACGGCTAAAAACCGCTGGTTGCTGCCGAGGGTGAGCTTTTGCTTATTAGCGGCTGAAATATGCCCTTCCAGCACGAATTCGCCGGGTGCCTTTTCACGCAGTTCCAGGGGCAGGTGAGTACCAACGGGCTCACCGTCCTGCACACTGATGAGCAGACCAAAACTGTTTTCGCGTACAAAACCGGAAATGATGTTCCAGTCGGTTTCCTGGTATTTTTTCGGTGTGTGCATTTGTATGGCTTTTTGTTGCTGCTGAAGGGAGTGACACAACGGCGGCTGGGTTTTATTCCAAAGCTGGTACCTGCAAAATTAAAAAAGAAAAAGGTGTATACACCGCTGTTATCATCGAACGGTATATACACCTGTATAAAGTGTTGATATTATTAAACCAGCTTTAGCTCGCTGACCAGGGCCGCCGTTGTGTCACTCCCTTCAGCGGCAGTAAGGCTGTTACACCATGATCTCTACGATCTTCGTAGGGGCCATGTTAGCATTACGCATGGCTATACCACGGGCGGTAGCGCCTGCCAGATCGATAAATGCCTTCTTGGTAATCTCGTCGTCGCCCGTCATTACCGGCTGGCCGTAGTCGCCACCCTCACGGATGCCCTGTACCAGCGGAATCTGGCCGAGGAAAGGAATATCCATTTCGCTGGCCAGGCGTTTGCCGCCTTCTTTACCAAAAATATAATACTTGTTATCTGGCAGTTCCTTCGGGGTAAAGTAGGCCATGTTCTCCACGAGGCCAATAATAGGCACATTGATCTGCGGACTGCTGAACATCGCGATACCTTTCTTCGCATCCAGCAACGCTACGTCCTGCGGAGTGGTGACCATTACAGCACCGGTTACTGGTACGGTTTGTACGAGTGTTAACTGCACGTCGCCTGTACCTGGAGGCATATCGATGATCAGGTAATCGAGGTCGCCCCAGTACACATCGGTTACAAACTGGCGCAAAGCACTGCTCACCATGGGGCCGCGCCATACGATGGCCTGCTTCTCATCTACCAGCAAACCGATAGACATGAATTTAATACCGAACTTTTCCAGGGGAGAAATCATCGCTTTACCGTCTACCGACACCATCATCGGGCGTTCGCCACGGGCACCGAACATAATGGGAACAGAAGGACCGTATACGTCGGCGTCCATCAATCCTACCGCTGCCCCACCCTGTCCCAGGGAAATGGCCAGGTTGGCTGCTACGGTGCTTTTGCCCACACCACCTTTACCGGAGGCTACCATGATCACGTTCCTTACGCCAGGTAAGGCGCCCTTATTGTCTTTACGGTTTGAATTAACATTTGCGGTCATATTAACCGTTACCACCGCTTCCTTATTCACAAAGTGTTTTACTGCATTGATACAGGCGTTACGGATCAGGTCCTTTAACGGACAGGCAGGCGTGGTGAGCACTACCGTGAAACTTACTTTATTTTCGCCATCTATCTCTATGTCCTTCACCATGTTAAGCGTCACCAGGTCCTTACCCAGATCAGGCTCCTCAACATGGCTAAGGGCGTGAATTATCTGCTCTTTCGTCATCATAAATTGTTGTTAAAAATGAGTTCCGTGCTGCAAAGTTAACCTAATTGATCTTTAATTTGATTCTGTTTATCTTCGTCGGACGCATGAATAAAAAAATCTACATACTTGTCGCACTGCTATGCCTGCCATTTTTTCTGAAAGCTCAGCTAACTGCGTTCAAAGACAGTGTCATTCAATTCTCTGGTATCACCATGACGGCCGATAGCCTTCGTGCCATTCCGGCAGTTAGTATTTTGGTAAAAGGCCAGAACAGGGGTACCATTTCCAACAGTCAGGGTATATTTTCCATTGTGGCATTTAAAGGCGATACCCTTAGTTTCAGTGCCGTAGGTTTCCGTAAAAAAGAATACCGCATTCCACCGACCCTGCAGGGAAATAACTTTTCCATGATCCAGTTGCTGGTAGAAGACACCACCTACCTGCCGGTTACGATCATCAAACCTTATCCTACAAGAGAGGAGTTTGAGAAGATGTTCGTAAGCATGGATATTCCCAACGACCAATACGAAATTGCCCGTAAGAATACTGAAAAAGACCATATGCGCGCCCTGCAGCGTGTAACACCAACGGATGCCGGTGAGGCCTATAACTCTTACATGCGTAAGCAACAACAATCCTTGTACTACGCCGGGCAGGTACCTCCGCAAAACATTTTCAACCCGCTGGCCTGGGCCCAATTCATTCAATCCTGGAAACGGGGCGACTTCAAGAATAAAGATTAGGGCTTGTTTCGCATATTTCTTTAAATTGCCTGATCCACCCCTGCGAGGGCGGTTCACCAAAAACAACCACGAAATATGCAACAAGTAGCCATCATTGGCGCCGGCACCATGGGTAACGGCATTGCCCACGTTTTTGCCCAGAGCGGCTTTAAAGTAAACCTCATCGACATTTCGGGCCCGGCGCTGGAAAAAGCGCTGGCCACTATCACCAAAAACCTCGACAGGCAACTGGCTAAAGAAAGCATTACCGCCGACGTCAAAGCACAAACACTGGCCAACCTCAGTACCCATACCGATATGGCCGAAGGGGTAAAGAACGCAGGTTTGATAATAGAGGCCGCAACTGAAAACATCCAACTGAAACTCAAAATATTCGCAGAACTGGATAAACTCGCACCCGCAGAAGCTATCCTGGCCACCAACACTTCTTCCATCTCCATCACACAAATAGCGGCGGCCACCAAAAGGCCCACCCAGGTAATAGGTATGCACTTCATGAACCCGGTGCCCGTCATGAAACTGGTAGAAATTATCAATGGTTACGCCACCGGCAAGGCCGTTACGGAACAAATCACTGCTTTATCGCGCCAGCTGGGCAAAGTACCCTGCGTGGTGAACGACTATCCCGGCTTTATTGCCAACCGTATACTGATGCCGATGATCAACGAAGCGATCATCAGCCTGTACGAAGGGGTTGCCGGCGTGGAAGAAATAGATACGGTAATGAAACTTGGTATGGCACACCCTATGGGGCCGTTACAGCTGGCCGATTTCATCGGACTGGACGTATGCCTGTACATCATGCGCGTGCTGCACGAAGGACTCGGCAATCCTAAATACGCGCCTTGTCCGTTGCTAGTGAACATGGTGAATGCAGGCTTCCTCGGTGCTAAGAGTGGCGAAGGGTTTTATAAGTATGAGGCGGGGAGTAAGGATTTGAAAGTGAGTACACGTTTTAAGGTGTAACGGAAAGGCATATAAAAGAAACGGGCATTGTGACGACGTGTTACATCACCGTTTCAGACAACGGCTTCAACACAAAAAGAAGAATCCCGGCTGCCGAGGCAACCGGGATTCTTCTTTTTGACAATTAATGCCTGTTTCCACTAATATTTGATATTAGGAAAATCGGTTTTAGCCTTTACCAGCTGAGGCCCCCACGCTGCTCCGTTCCTGTCATTAGGACCAAACGCAGTTGTTGCCAATTCAGCCAGGTCATGCTTTGCAGCTCCGCTCCAGAAGTGAATAAATTCACCCATATTCATTCGCCTTGTATATTCCAGTCCGTAGGCGTGCGCCTTCGTGGGAAAATGTTCGGCGAGCAAAGTAAAGAAGCTGTTCAGTACTGCGGTTTCACCATACTGGCTATAAATAGGGTAAAACCAATCCTTGAACCAGCGCGTACCTGGCCTTGGGAAGTTATCGGAAGCAGTTTCCATGTCTTTCATAACACGTTCTGCTTCTTTATCCCATCCGAGCTTTTTGTAAACGTCGTAGTTATAAATCTCCATCCATTTACTGTCGCCCCAGATCAGGAACGCGGGCGATTCTTTAACACCTTTGAAGCCACCTTCTACAATATGTCCGATTTCGTGTGTCAGTACATCCAGGTTCCAGTTTGAGCTGTCTCTCCAGGAGTTGTTTGACCCGATGTCGATACCGGTACGATTATCATGACCATCGTCGAAATACGTATAAGGATGTCCTCCTCCATATTTACCATAGTGTAGCACTACATACAACCGTTTATCGGTTCCCTTAAAAGGGGCGTATGCTACTTTGGTATACTTCCAGATTTCCTCCGCTTTTCTAAGTGGCCAGGTAATATCACGCGGCATATCATCATCATAGTACAGCGCCACTTCTTTCGTGTATGCTACGTTTTTTACTACCTGAACATGTTCGAACCAATGTTCCCGCCATGTGGCAGCGGGAGCATTTGGATCGGTTTCTGGCACATTCAGTCGGATCTTTTCAGTTCCCTTTTTGCAACCAGCGCTTAGCAATAACAGCAGCGCAAAATTTGCGAATATTGTTCTCATCGGATAGTATCGGGTTTGGTGAATATTACCAATTCGGGTTCTGCACCAGGTTGGTGTTCAACAGCGTTTCGTTCTGCGGAATTGGCATCAGGTAATCGCGTTCTTTTCTGAACACTCTTACGCCTACCTGCGTTTTATCGTAGAAACCGTTACCGTTTACGAACATGTTCATACCATAGATAGGCCCGTTGTTGGTAGTTTCAGCGATTTTCCAGCGGCGGGTATCGAAGAACCTCCAGTTTTCGAATGCCAGTTCAACCCTTCTTTCTGCACGGATTGCCTCACGCATTGCCTCCTGGCTAGCAGGGATAGCAATTTGTCCTGCACCAGCGCCATAAGTCGGGATACCAGCCCTGGTACGGATCAGGTTCAGGTAAACAAGTACATCAGCATTGCCATAGTCACCTTCATTCAGTGCTTCAGCATAATCGAGATAAATGTTTGCTACACGAATGAAAAGAGATCCACGGGTGTTTTCAACTCTTGGAATAGCTTTCCTTACGATATAACCGGTTGAAGAAACATCGGAAGTACTTTGCGTTCTTCCTGAGTTACCGCTAAATTCCATGTTGGTGATGATCGTGCTACCACTCTCCTGGAACAGCCAGTAGCTGTTGTTATAAGTGATGTCCGCATAGAACCTTGGTTCACGGTTAATCCATTGATTATACGTGTTTCTGCCCGCAGCGACATCGTAAGGAGCCCTGAACAGAGAGAAACCTGTAGTCTGATAACCAGAGGCTGGATCAGTAATTGGCAACCCGTTTCTCATGAAGTATGCATCAACCTGTGTTTGCGTAGCACCAAGCGCACCAGCGCCCTGTTGGCTGGCAGGTAGTCCTACGTGCTTAGGCGTTCTATCGTAGCGCAGATAACTGCCGGATTTTGAACGGGCATAAATCCATTCAGCATTCCATTCAACTGTTTGTACGTTACGAACAGAAAGGTATGCGGCCATGAAAGGATCAGCATTGGTTTCTGTATACAGCCTGTAACGGCCGGTTGTTACAAATTGATCGATGAAAGACTTAGCAGCGGCCGCAGCTCTTTGCCATTTAGTGATATCGAAAGTTTGATTGGTAAGCGCAGAACCATCCTTATTAACGAAGGTTGCATAGTCAGGATTACCATTCCACAGCGGGCTGGCCGCCAGCATAAGGGCCTGTATTTTAAACGCCTGCGCAGCACCTCTTGTTACGCGGCCAATTTCATTGGCGAAAGGCGCATTTTCCTCATCAAGATCTGCAGTAGCAATATCCAATTCCCTTACGATATAGTTAACACAGCTGTCGATCGAATGCCTTGGAAACTGTAAATCAGAAAGTGGAGCGTTCAGGTCAAGCGGCTGCTCGCCCAGAATCATCACCGGACCGTATTGACGAACCAGGAAGTAGTAGAATATAGCACGTAATGCACGGGCTTCTGCTTTATAAGCCTTTTTTACACCAGCGTTAACCTCGATAGCATTAGCTTCATCGATATGCTGTATAAAGTAAGAGGCATCGCGAATCCCTCTGTAGTATCCCTGCCAGTAAGCATTAATGGTACCATCGGTATTACTCCATGTGCTGGCGTTTACTACCGTACTGTATGGGAAATCCCATGTATAACGAGCTTCATCGGATGCACCAGTGAAAAATCCTGAACGGTTCGTATTGGTATAACGCTCCTGAATTTCATTTGGCAGATTCGAGTATACGTTAGCCAAATACTTATCTGTATTAGCTCTTGACTTAAAGATATCCTCGATAACGATTACGTCATCCGGTACCTGGTCCAGGTACTTTGAGCAGGATGATAAACCCAGGGACAAAGCAGCTGTGAATATTAAAGCAATTTTTTTCATTTTCTTTTGTTTAACAGTTCTTAGAACAACACACTTTCATGCAAATCAGGACTTCATTAGAAGTTAGCCTGAACACCAAGGCTGAAAGTTCTTACGTTCGGATAAGCAGTACCGTTGCCTGTGTTCAGCTCAGGATCCCACAGTTTGAACTTGCTCCAGTAGAATAAGTTAACGCCCTGGAAGTAAACCCTTGCGTTCTTCATCTTCAGTGTTTTAGCTATAGTTTTAGGCAGATTATAACCTAAGTCAACTGTTTTCAAACGAAGGAAGCTGATGTCTTTAACCCACCATGTTGATGCTACAGCGTTGTTCTTGTTAGGAGCATTACCGTAAGCTAAACGTGGATAGAACGCATTGGGGTTAGGATTTTCTTCTGTCCACCTGTCTTCAGCGGCCCAGAACAGGTTACTCCTTTCAGGACCAGTGCTGTTGTTGAAAGGGATGATACCATCACCACCCAACAGGCGCTCTGCGCCATAAACACCCTGGAAGAATGCACCAGCGTAGAACTGTTTCCAGGTTACGTTGAAACCAAAGCCGTATACTGTAGTAGGAACGTCGCCATTACCGATACGGGTAACATCCAGTGCGTCGATCTTACCGTCGTCGTTCAGATCTTTATATTTGATGTCGCCAGGACGAACATCACCAAGTGCTGTCTGAGTTGGGCTTCTGTTAATTTCAGCCTGATCGTCGAACAGTTTCTCCGCTACATAACCAAATGATGAAAGATAGTTTTTACCTCTTCTTTCCATGTACTTATATGGCTGTTTCGGCATATCGTTCTCAATTACTTTATCTCTGTTGAAAGAGAACGTACCGCGGAAGTCGATAGTAGTATTTTTAGCGATCTCGATCGGGTTCAGTGTGATAGTACCATCTACACCTCTGTTTTCGATGATACCCAGGTTACCCCAAGGTGAACTGTTCAGACCCACGTAAGCAGGAAGCGATGCCCTTTGCAGGAATACGCCTTCACGCCTTTCTTTAAATACGTCTGCCACAACAGTCAGTTTATCACGCAGCAGGTTAAATTCCAAACCTAAGTCCTGCTTGTGAGATTTAGACCAGATAACGTCTGTACCATAGCTGGAGATGTTAGTACCACCGTAGCCAAAGTTATCAGTACCAGAACCGAATGTATAACCGGTTGCACCAGTGTTAACGATCGTAAGGAACCCGAAACGACGGCCACCTACGCTTGCATCACCCACCCAACCATCAGAGTAGCGGATTTTCAGGAACGATACGATGTCTTTTGCGGGAGCAAAGAACTCTTCGTTAGACACTACCCAGCCTGCGCCGAATGATGGGAAGAAACCGTATTTCTTACCAGGAACGAAGTTTTCAGAACCGTTATAACCAAAGTTCACCTCAGCAAAATAACGGTCTTTGAAAGAGTACGTAGCCCTACCAGCCACACCTCTGTTACGGGATGGGATAGAAGCATTCAGGTTATCAGCAAACGAGTTTGACACTTCGCGCTGGTTGAACAACACCATTGCCGTGAGGTCGTGATGCTGACCAAAATTTTTAGTATAGTTCAGGGCACCTTCGAAGTAGATAGACCTGTTACCACCATTAGATCTGCTGTAAGCCAGGTCGTCGCTGCCATTAGCGATCAGCCTCAGGTTCAGTGAACCGTCGTCCAGGTAAGGAATGATCCTGTTCAGCAGGTAAGTGCTACGTGTACGGGTACGGTTGATGGTGTTAGAGTTGAACGCATCAAAAGAGTACATTACAGTTGCAGATAAACCTGGCACCCAGAATTTCAGGTCCTGCGTCAAACGCGCGTTAGAATATATCTGGTTAGCAAAACGGTTACGGTAACCGCTCTGTGTTAAGTCTGCATATGGGTTAGACTGTGCACGCGCAGAGCTTACACCTGGTACATAACCGCCTGGGTACATAATTGGGTACAACACAGGGTTGGTTTGCATTACGCTTTGGAAAGCCGCATTAGGATCAACACCTGGCAAGTTGGTGTTAGTTACATAACCCTGAACACCCAAATCGAATTTGGTGGTAGATGTCCAGTTCATGCTAACGTTATTCGTGAAGTTTATACGCTTGAATTTGGTGCTTGCATCATATGCAACATTATCACCGGTTTTCAGCAAACTTTCTTCTTCGTAGTAGCTTACTGCAGTGTAGTAAGTAGCGAAATCAGAACCGCCTCTTGCGCTAAAGTTAGCGCGCCTGTTCATAGCGGTCTTGTTAAACAAGGCATCCATCCAGTTAACATCCGGGAACAGATAGGGATCTTCTTTCAGGATCGTAGAGTTGATCGTGTTATTACTATACTCTGGTGTTAAACCTGAGGCACGCTGTGCCTCGTTACGCAGCATCATATAAGTAACACCATCTACTAATTCAGGCCTTTGTGTAAAGGCAGTGATACCCTGGTTGTAATTAAACATCAGGTTAGGTTTACCGGATACACCTTTTTTGGTAGTGATCAGGATTACACCGTTCGCACCAGCCACGCCGTATACTGCGGTAGCAGATGCATCTTTCAGAATAGTGAAGGAAGAAATGTCTTCAGGATCAAATGCGTTAATGTCACGACCCTGTACACCGTCCACTACGATGAGTGGGCTGGCGCTGTTGCCGGAACCATTAAATGTAGAGATACCCCTGATCCACACGTCGGCAGAGTTAGAGCCAGGCAAGCCTGAACGCTGAACACCTACCAGACCAGCGATCCTACCTGCCAACGCGGCGGAAAGGTTTGCTACGGGTGTTTTCAGGTCTTCAACTTTAACAGAAGACTGTGCACCGATCAATGAAATTTTCTTCTGCTCACCGAAACCTACAACTACCACCTCATTGAGGCTATTGTTGGTTGCTTTCAGGGTGATTTCGAAGTTAATAGTATTGGTCACCATTACATTAAAGTAATCATAACCGATCATCCTTGCAGAAAGGCTATCACCCCTGCGGGCGTTTATTTCGAATGCGCCTTTTTCGTCAGTAACCGTACCCGCTTTCGTGGTCAGGTTAATGATTGTAACGCCGGGCATCGGAGCTTTTAATTCGTCCTTTATGTTACCCGTGATCTTGATTACCCCCGTTTCCTGGGCCTGAGCGTTCATCGTTATCAACAGCCCTACTAAAAGAAGGGCGTTCATAACAAAAACCTGTCTTAGTATTGTTCTAAGCATAGTTAATGTTGTTGTGAGATTAATGTTGCAAACGCAATCGTAAAAATTGCTTAACAAATAAATTTGCCGGAAATGCGGATCCGACCTTGCAAACGTCGAAATTACGGAAGAGGCTTACGTATAATTCGCCACTCCGACATCTGGAACAGCGAGTTCCCGGCGTTCGCAGTGATATACAAGCGATAATACTTGTATTCAGTCGCGTTAGTAAAATCATAACGTTTAGTCAGCTTCCTGGTTGGAAACACCTGGTCTACCTGCGTGTCGAGGTCCACCCAGGTAACGCGGTCTTTTGATCCACGTAATACCCAGTTTTTGGGATCCCTTGCCGGCGTATCATCACCAGAACTCAT
The DNA here is from genome assembly GCF_902168175.1 of uncultured Chitinophaga sp. Classification (GTDB taxonomy): domain Bacteria; phylum Bacteroidota; class Bacteroidia; order Chitinophagales; family Chitinophagaceae; genus Chitinophaga. The sequence continues at coordinate 136,223 of NZ_CABHOU010000025.1, forward strand.
CGTGTAGGCATCAATCCTTTGAGATGCTAAAAGATTCAATTCCATCCAGAGCGTATCTCTATATGGATTGATCAGAAACTTCGTATCAACTGATTTGTCCACTAGCTTCGGAGAACCCTCACCACCGGTTGGTCCGCTGCCGTTTTCAACATTCACTGATAACGTGCCTACTTCTGTCATGTCTAGTTCCTCCTCCGCATTTGGTGGAAGTAGTTCATAAGTCCGCTCGTTCTTATCGTCGTCGCAGCTTGCCAGCGAGAACAGCAGCATGCCGAGTACGAGCAGAGCTCTAACTTTGGTTGATTTGATCATCATATGACGTTGTTTTTGTCTACGGGATTTATGTAAAAGCAATACCACACTGAACCTTGCAAGAAATCAATTCATTTTTTGTAAAATCGATTTAGCGCGGAATCATTGCAGGATAATAATATGTACTTTGGTATAGTAAAGCATTAATAATTTGGTTATCGCGTACTACTTAGAATCTCGGTATAGGCTTACTGCCTTATGAAGGCTAAATCGATTTTGCTTTGTCGCATAAAAAAAAGATTTAACACTTCTCTGATTTGAAATTGGTAATTATATTAAAGTTGTATTTCGCAGACACTATTGAAGTTTTTTCCTCGCTTGCTAATAAAATTTCACTGTTTCAGACCGTGTGAATAAATGCGCTATCCCTCTGACTTCGGACTTAAAGATCGATAATTATTTGTTAAATCTCATAACAATCACTCATTTTTTTTAAAATTACCATATTGTTCCTGACAATTGCCCAATTGTGATAAAAAAACATAAGTGTATTACTGAGGGTGTATATATAATAATATATCACCGATAAAAATACAAATCACCAAAACTGCGTCGTAATAAAAGAGGTGCTATCTATGTTTTAAATGAATCATAAGCCAGAAACGTTTACCATTGTAAGTTCGCAAATGCCGGATTATTCATTTTATTTTCGACAATGAAGGCTTCGCAGTCGAACCTGGACGCCTGCGATTTATATTACTATGTAAAGAATAATCACGAGAATCGGCAAGGCCATTTGCAGACATTACTGCCGCGAATCATCGATAATGCAGTGATCGAACGTCCAGCGTTTCCCAATCTTATGCTATTATTAGTATCTTTTTGTCATTAGTTACATAAAATCCTGCGTGGTTATTCATCATTAAAATTGGATGAAGTGGTATCTGCTTATGTAAATGAATTGATAGCCGTTTTCTACGCACTATAATTTAAATTTACATCTACTGTGATTAAAGCAGGACACATCTGCAAGGAAAAAATTGGCCGTATCATGATTTTTGAACATTAAAAAACTTATCTTTTTTTATTGAAAAACCTGATATCATACACGCTACTGCTCTTATTTTCTACGCTGCTGGCATGCAACAGCGACACCAGGCACCGTGCCCACCGCCATCTTACGCGGCACAATAACGACAGCCTCCACCTGTTTACCGACTACGTGAAACTGCTTAGCCAGCAAACAACCGTTACCATACTCAAAGACAGTACCGGCAAAGCCGCTATAGCTATTACTCCCGCCTGGCGAGGCCAGGTAATTGGCAGCACTTTCGATTCGGAAAAGGGCCTGAATATGGGCTGGATCGACAGGAATGGGGAAACAGGCGGCGAGGATTGGTTGGCTGGCGATAGTACTGCGTTTACGATAGTGCAACAACAAAAACAAAGTGTGTTACTGGAGAAAAAAGTCGGCGAACTGCTGTTGCAACGGCGTATTACACTCATCTCCCGCCGCGATATCGCGAACTATCTCAATGGCACCAGCCTTCATAAAAGCGTGGAAGGCGTGGCATTCGAATCGGAGAACATTGTAACTAATAAAAGTGAACAGCCGGTAGATTCGGTCGTGATTTCAAACGGCGGATACTTTCGCTCCGAGCAGGATATCCGGTTGTTGCTGCCGGACAAACCCAGGCAGCGATTTAACATCGTGGTCCCCGGAAAGGCGGGCCACATAACAGTGCCGGAAGCCTGCAACTATTTCGGGTATTATGATGGGCAACAGGATGTATTAACGATCATACAGTTTACTATGCCAGAGGGGAAAGCGATATATACAGATAACCTGGTGATCAGAACGGCGTATTCCTCTTTTTTGATGCTCAGCGCCTCTTCGCCCCTTACGAAGCTTAAGCCGGGCAGCAGTTTACAACACTACCATCGTACCATCCACCTTTCCGGAGCACCTAAACGCCTGGAACCAGTGCTGAAGAAAGTATTCGGTATAACGATGAAAGAACTGGAGGCTACTTTTTAACTTTTGCTACTTCCAAACCATAAATATCTTTCAGGCGCAGCAGGCAAAGTTCCTCATTGCCGCGTGGTATACCGATGCGCATGGTGCAAAACAACTGTAACTCCTGTGATACAACCGAGCAGTTTTGCTGCTTTACAACAATCATTACTTCGTTGAGAATGGTGTAATCGAAAGTAAGGTCGTAATAAGACTCGATGTTCTTTTGTACGGCAGGCACGAGCTGTAACACCAATGCTGCGGCCATTTTGTAAGCATTGATCAAACCGGGAACGCCCAGTAACGTGCCTCCGAAATAACGCACTACTACCACCGCCGTATCTGTAAGCTGTTTGCTGTCTATTTGCCCCAGTATAGGTTTACCGGCCGAACCGGAAGGTTCACCATCATCTACTGCGCGAAACTGTGTGCCTTCGGTACCTAAGCGGTAAGCGTAACAGTGGTGTGTGGCTTTGGGGTGCTCTTTCTTCACTTCTGCCAGGCATTCCTTCACCTCATCGGCCGACTTAACAGGGTAGGCATAAGCGAGAAACTTGCTTCCCCTGTCTTTGAACTCTGCCGTGCCAGGCTTTTCTATCGTGTAAAATACGTCCATGTTTATTGTTGATGCTTACTATAGGTGGCAACCGTATCGCCATCCAGTGTAATGGTTTCGTGCAGAATGGCATGTTTAAGCTGTGGGGCCTGTAAGCCCTCACCCAATACTGCCTGTCCTGTAATAATGCGTGCTTCGTCCCAATAACCGCCGTCGATGAACTGCTGCAACAGGTTGGCGCCGCCTTCTACCAGCACGCTCTGCACCTGGCGACCATGTAAGGCTTCCATCAGCTGCGGCAGAAATGGCGCGGAAAAGTCGAGGCTCACTGCCTGCATACTTTCGGGCACCGGGGTTTGTTTATCGGTAATGAAGAAAGACAATGCATTGTAATCGTATACGAAGTGGTCGCGCGGTACTTTCAGTTGCGGGTCCAGCACCAGTCGGATGGGATGTAAGCCGCCCCAGAGGCGGTTACTAAGCCTCGGATTATCAACGATGGCGGTGCGTGTGCCCACCATGATGCTCATTTCCTCGCTTCGCCAGCGGTGTACCAGGCGGTCGCTTACTTCGCCCGATATCCTTACGGGGCCTGTGTGCGAGGCGATGAAGCCGTCGGCTGTCTGCGCCCACTTCAATATGATATAAGGACGTTTCTTTTCATGAAACGTGAAAAAACGCTTGTTGAGTTCGCGGCATTCTTTTTCCAACACGCCTGTAATCACCTTTACACCCGCGGCTTTCAGCTTCTCTATACCTTTACCGGATACGGCCGAAAAGGTATCTACACAGCCGATTACCACCTGCGGTATTTGCTCGCGAACGATCAGATCGGCGCAGGGCGGCGTTTTACCGTGATGCGCACATGGCTCGAGGCTTACGTACATAGTAGACTGCGGGATGAGCTGGCGGTCGCTGGCGGCTACGCTGTTTACACAGTTTACCTCTGCATGCGCCTGCCCATATATCTGGTGGAACCCCTCTCCTATAACCCTGCCATTATGTACTAAAACCGCACCCACCATTGGGTTGGGCGCTGTAAAACCACTGGCCAGCCTGGCCAGCTGCAGGCAGCGATGCATAAATATTTCGTGAGTGCCGTCCATGAAGCGTTTGAAAATGATATGTTTGCAAAAATATTGTTTCAGCGCCGATTTTCCTTTCATCTTCCATAAAGCCATGAATATTCAAGCTGCTTTTACCCATCTTACCCAATCGATACAACCGCTTTACGATGAGCGTGAAGCCGTGAACATAGCGCATATGCTCATGGAACACATCACCGGCCTGGGTAAAATGGACCGTATCATTTATAAAGAAAAAAAACTGGATGAGGAGCAGTTTTCGGCCTTACAAAGTGCTATTGAAGCACTTTTGCGCAACCGTCCGGTACAATACATCATCGGTAAAAGCTGGTTTTACGGGATGGAACTGGTGGTAAACGAACATGTGCTGATACCCCGCCCCGAAACGGAGGAATTGGTGGAATGGATACTTTCTGACAACAATAATCCGCATGCCCGCATCCTGGATATTGGTACGGGCAGCGGTTGCATCCCCATTGCTCTCTCTCAAAACCTGCCCAAAGCCACGGTTTGGGCGATAGATATCAGTGAAGATGCGCTGGCTGTAGCGCAAAATAACGCTACACGTCAGAAAACACCCGTACAGTTTGCGGTGATGAGCGCACTGGACGCCACAGCCACAGCAGAACTGCCCGATTTTGACATCATCGTCAGCAACCCGCCCTATATCAAACAAAGTGAAAAAACGGGCATGCAGCAGCAGGTAATCGATTACGAACCTTCGTTAGCCCTGTTTGTACCCGATACCGACCCGCTGCTGTTTTACCGCCACATAGGCCTGCTGGCTATCAATAAATTGCCTGCACAGGGCAAACTCTATTTCGAGATTAACGAAGCATTGGGTAAAGAAGTGGTGGAACTGCTGCAAAATCAGGGCTTTACAAACGTAACCCTGCGCACCGACCTGTTTGGGAAGGACAGGATGGTGAGCGCTACCAAAGGATAAGCGGTAACAACCCATATCTGCACTTTCACTATTTTTACAGTCATCAATAACCAATCAAAAACAACCAGGTGAAAAAACTCATTATCGGCAGCCTCGCGCTGCTTCCCCTCTGCGCTGTTGCACAAGACAGCATCAACGTTACCATTAAAGGCAGTGTAAAAGGTGCCCCCGCAAATTCTTACTTCTACATACTGGAGCAAAGCAGGGCTACTATTAAAATTGACTCTGTACTGATTACTAAAGGAAATTTTTCTTTAAATACAAAATTTGCTGAACCTAAACCCGTAATCGCTTACATAAAAACGCCCGGTTCCGCTCCCACTGTCAGCAAAGGTGTTAACAACCTTCAATTATTTGTAGAACCAGGTACAATCGCCCTTACGGTTAAAGATTCTATCTCTAATGCAGTAGTTAAAGGCACTGCCCACAACGAGTGGCTCGCAGCGGAAAAAACGTTTGCGGACGACAGCAAAAAAGTAAATGAGATCATGGCCCAGGCGAATGAGCTGGCCAAGGCTAAAAAGATGGACGAAATGAACGCGCTCAGGCCTGCTTACGAAGCTGCCTACAAAGCCGTGGAAGAAAAACAAACTGCTTTCGTTAAATCTCACCCGGATTCTTACGTGAGCATGGTTTACCTGCCCAGACTGGCTGGTTCTGCCATTGATTTCGAGCAGATCAATCCTTTGTATACCGCATTAACGCCCCGTATAAAAGCAACTGCCTCCGGCAAACGGCTGGGCACAGCCATCGCTGTTGCGGAAAAAACAAGTATTGGTAAAGATGCCATTCCTTTCTCTCAGAAAGATGCAGACGGTAACGATGTAACGCTGGCTTCTTTTAAAGGCAAGTATGTACTGGTTGACTTCTGGGCTAGCTGGTGTGGTCCTTGCCGCGCTGAAAACCCTAACGTGGTAAAGGCTTACAACGATTTCAAAGATAAAGGTTTCACTATCCTCGGCGTTTCCCTGGATAAATCCAAAGACCTCTGGCTGAAAGCAATTGAAGCGGATGGCCTTACCTGGAGCCATGTTTCTGACCTGAAATTCTGGGATAACGAAGTAGCGGCCCTTTACGGCGTACGCTCCATCCCACAGAATTTCCTGATCGATCCACAAGGAAAGATCATCGGTAAAAACCTGCGTGGCGAGGAGTTAGCTAAGAAGCTGGCGGAGCTGATCAAAGGATAATATTACTCTTTACTTAATACATGATTGAAGAAGGCCGCTTTATTGCAAAGCGGCCTTTTTTTTGTTTGAGATGGCCTGTTTAACCAATCATCGCAACCTTTGCCTCCTTTACGGAATCCCCCTTTTGTAGGCCCCTAAAACGTACCTTTGTATCACTTAATTACAGAATCATGGATACAAGAGAAACGATTCCCACCGGCGGGAGCTTTTACGACCTGCTGCTCGACCTGTACAAACAGCAGAAGAATACTTCGGTGTTGTACGATGATAATGGCATTACAAGGGCCAACGGGCTTATTACAGAGATGTTTGAGAAAGAAGGGAAGCAGTGGGTACGTTTAAGTGATGGTGCTGAAATAAGGATAGATACCCTGCAGGCGGTAAACGGCATTTTTTCCGCCGGTTACTCAGAGTGCTGATAAACAAAAATGCCGGACTTTACAGTCCGGCATTTTTTATTGACATAAAGTAAAAACTATCTGATACCTGCGGGTTTAGCCGTACCTAATACCACTTTGGCATTCAGCTCACGGGCTATTTCCATTACCGATACAATATCTTCGATGGGCACGCTCTTTTCTGCATTGATCACGATCGTTTTATCTACATCCGCATTCGCCAGTTTCGGAATAAGTGCCTCCCTCAGCTGTGCAAAATCTACTTTGCCAGTACCGATATAGAACTGGCGCGACTGATCGATGCTCACCACCACGGTTTGTTTAGCTTTGGTGTTGCTGGCGGCCTTTGGTAATGTGAGTTTGATCACATTTGGGTTGGCCAGTGTAGACACGATGAGGAAGAACAACAGCAGAATGAACAAGATATCGTTCAGTGCCCCGTTGTGCATCTCCACATGCCTTTTATTTCGCCTCCTTAAATTCATTCAAATATGATTAAGTGCTGATTGTAATTGTTAGCGTGTAGGTTCCTGCAGGATGTCGATAAACTCTGCGGAAGAAGCTTCCATTTTGTTCACCACCTTATCGATCTGCGCGTTCAGGTAGCTGTAACCGATGTAAGCTGCCAAACCGATGATCAACCCTGTAGCCGATGTCACCATTTTCACGTAAATACCGCTGGCAATAGCGCTAAGGGTAATGTCGGAAGTGATAGAGATGTTAAAGAAGGTCTGGATCATACCGGCGATGGTACCGAGGAAACCGAACATCGGGGCGATGCCTGCAATGATCGAGAGTACTACCAGGTTCTTTTCCAGTTTGTATACTTCCAGTTTACCTACGTTTTCCATTGACTTCTCAATGCTGTCGATAGGTTTGCCTATACGTTGAATACCTTTATCGATCACACGGGCGATAGGATTGTTGGTGTTCTTTGACTGTGAGCGGGCTGCCGCAATATTACCACTGGTAATGTGGTCGCGGATCATAGGCATGAAGTTGTCTTCAATTTTGCCTGCTTTTGAAATAGTAATAAAACGCTCTACAAAGAAATAAACTGCGATCAGCGAGAGGATGCCCAGCGGGATCATCAACACACCACCTTTCATCAGCATATCCAGCAGGTGAATCTGCTGGTCTGGAGGAACAGCGCCTGCTGCGCTTCCTGCTATAAGCGTATCCGGCTTAGGGCTGAGCAATGAATCCTGTAAAAACGTAACAAGTCCTAATAGCATGTAGAAAATTTTAACCTTGCAAATGTATTGATTTCAACTGCAACAAGGGATTAAAGTAATAATAAAATGCTAAACTAAAAACGGCGATCGCCCTAAAATATTATGAACGGCTCTTTTCTTCCCATATCATCACCAGGTGTACAATGGTCTCCACGGCCTTTTGCATATCCTGGATACTCACATATTCCAGCTTGCTGTGGAAAGCCATTTCGCCCGTAAATATATTAGGACAAGGCAGGCCCATGAACGATAAGCGGGAACCATCGGTACCACCACGAATGCTCATTTTAAGCGGCGTTACACCTGTGCGTTTGATGGCTTCGGCGGCATATTCGCTTACCTGCGGGTAGTTATCCAACACTTCTTTCATGTTGCGGTACTGCTCCGTTACCTGCAAAGTGCCTTTCGCACCGGGGTACTTACTCACAGCGGCATCCATCAGTTTTTGCAGGAAGGCCTCGTGTTCCAGGAGCTTTTCGGTGGTAAAGTCGCGAACAATGAAGTCTATTTCTGCCTTTTCCACTACGCCCGACATACGTACAGGGTGTACAAAACCCTGCCGGTCTCCGGTTGTTTCGGGCGACAGTGCGTTCTTAGGCAAACTGTCGATAATCTCGGAAGCGATCTTAATGGCGCTTACCAGCTTATCTTTTGCCATACCCGGATGGGTAGAAATTCCTTCCACAATGATTTTGGCGGCATCTGCAGAAAAGGTTTCGTCTTCCAGGGAACCCAGTTCGCCACCATCCATCGTATAACCGAAAGCAGCGCCCAGCTTCTTCATATCTACATGTTTAACACCCTGACCAATTTCCTCGTCGGGTGTAAACAGGATGCGGATAGCGCCATGTTTGATTTCGGGATGGGTAATGAGGTATTGCGCAGCGTCCATGATCTCCGCCACACCGGCCTTGTTATCGGCCCCCAGCAGCGTTGTTCCGCTGGCGGTAATAATATCGTCGCCAATTTTTTCTTTGAGATAAGGGTGATCTGATGCGCGTAATACCTGCGTTTGATCGTCGGGTAACACGATGTCGCTGCCGTCGTATTTGTGGTGTACGATCGGTTTAACGCCTTTACCACTGCAATCGCTGGAAGTGTCCATATGCGAGCAGAGGCATATAACCGGTACGTTGTGCGTAGTGTTGGAAGGGATGGTAGCGTATACATAACCATATTGGTCCATATGCGCATCGGTAATGCCTAAATCCTGCAATTCCGCTACCAGTATGCCTGCGAGGTTCTTTTGTTTCTCCGTGGAAGGGAAGCTGTTGCTCAATGGGTCCGACTCTGTATCTACCTGCACATATTCTGTAAAGCGTTTGGCTACCGAAAAAGAATAATTTGAGAACATATCTTGATTTGCTGTTAAAAAAAAGACCAGGCTTTATGCGGGCCTGATCTTCCTTTTATTTTTCTTTAAATGAGATCTGATTAGAAGTTGGTGATGATCTTAGACTCACCAGGCAGAATTTCTACCAGTTCAATGTCGAACACCAGGTCTTCGCCAGCCAGCGGGTGGTTAGCATCCAGTGTGATGAACTCAGTACCGATAGCAGCCACTTTCACCGGGAATACCTGGCCCTGTGGGTTGCTCATCTGCAGCTCCATACCTACCTGAGGGTTCAGGTCGGAAGGGATATTTGCGAGCGGAAATTCCATGATCATTTCATCGTTCTTAGGGCCGTATGCGTCTGTAACGGGAATATTCACGGTTTTTTTATCACCTACTTTCATTTCCATCACGCCATTATCAAAACCTTTGATAACCATGCCGGCGCCTACCTTGAACTGCAGTGGTTCGCGACCTTCAGATGAGTCAAACGTGGTACCGTTTGTCAGCTTGCCATGATAATGAACCCTTACGGTATCCCCGTTTTTAACTGCTTGCATAAAATCAATTTAATTGTTAATTAATACGCGCTAAGGTAAGTAAAAATAGTATTAAGGCCGCCTGTTGGGCCGGATTTGGGATTATAGCGAATATTTCCCATTTTTAGGAAATGAAGAGAACCATTGCTTTTGCCTTGCTGCTGTTATGCTTCGGCGCACAGGCCCAAACCACGTCTATTATCACAGGAGCAGCCAGAACAAAGGAATACCTGCCCCTGCTACAGGGGAAAAGAGTAGCCCTGCTGGTGAACCAAACGGCCACGATCGGCAATACGCACCTGGTAGATTCATTGCTGAAACTTAAAGTAAAGATCACAAAGATATTCAGCCCTGAGCACGGCTTTCGTGGCAATGCAGACGCTGGTGAAAAGATCGCTAACAGTAAAGATGCCGCCACCGGTCTCACCATCGTATCGCTGTATGGTAAACACCGTAAGGCAGATGCGAACGACCTGAAAGATGTGGACGTACTCATCTTCGACATCCAGGACGTTGGTGCACGCTTCTATACATACATATCTTCCCTACAGGAACTGATGGAATCGGCTGCTGCCAATAAAAAACTGCTCATCGTACTCGACAGGCCCAATCCCAACGGGCATTATGTGGATGGCCCCATACTGGATACGGCTTTCCGCTCGTTCGTTGGCATGCAGCAAATTCCCATTGTACATGGCATGACGGTAGGTGAATATGCGAAGATGCTGAATGGAGAAAAATGGCTGGAGAAAAAACGTAACTGTAACCTGAAAGTGATTACCTGCCTGGGTTACACGCACAACAGCCGCTACGAGCTGCCGGTTAAACCTTCGCCCAACCTGCCTAACATGGCATCGATCTACCTCTATCCCAGCACCTGTTTCTTCGAAGGCACACCGGTAAGCCTGGGTCGTGGTACAGATAAACCTTTCCAGGTATTTGGTCATCCCGATTTCCCTAAAAACCTTTACCAGTTTACACCCCGCAGCGTACCGGGCGCCAAAAACCCACCCCTGCTGGATAAACTGTGTTATGGCTATGATCTGTCCAACTCCGTACAGGAGATCGACAACAAACTGCAATTAAAATGGGTAATAAAAGCGTACGAGCTATTCCCTCAGAAAGATAAATTCTTCACTAACTTCTTTAATACGCTGGCCGGTAACAGCACCTTACAAGCGCAGATCAAAGCTGGCAAAAGCGAAGCAGAGATCCGCCAGAGCTGGGAGCCAGGGCTTTCGAAGTTTAAGAAAACAAGGAAGAAATACCTGCTGTACAAGGATTTTGAGTAATCGTGGTATATTTGGCGTCCAAGTAAAATAAGATGAGCAAAGATTTGAAGATCGTTTTCATGGGTACACCCGATTTCGCTGTAGCATCGCTGGATGCACTGGTGCAGGAAGGTTATAACATCGTTGGTGTAATTACAGCACCCGATAAACCGGCCGGTCGTGGCCTGCAACTGCAGCAAAGCGCGGTAAAACAATATGCGGTATCAAAAGGCCTGCATGTGTTACAACCCGAGAAGCTGAAGAACCCCGAATTCCTGGAAGCCCTGGCCGCACTGAAAGCGGATTTACAGGTGGTTGTTGCGTTCCGTATGCTGCCGGTAGCGGTTTGGGACATGCCCCCACTGGGCACTATCAACGTACACGCCTCATTGCTGCCTAATTACCGCGGCGCCGCGCCTATTAACTGGGCTATCATTAATGGCGAAAAGGAATCGGGCGTAAGCACCTTCAAACTGCAGCATGCCATCGATACGGGCAATATCTTATTTTCAGCTACTGTGCCTATCCGCGAGGATGAAACAGCAGGTGAACTGCACGATGCGCTCATGACCACTGGTGCAGATTTGCTGGTTAAAACCGTTGCAGGACTGGTAGCCGGCAACATACAGGAAACGCCGCAGGCGCACCTCGACGAAAGTACGCTCAAACACGCACCCAAGATATTTAAAGACGATTGTAAGATCGACTGGAACAAACCAGTAACGGATATCTATAACCTTATCCGTGGCCTCAGTCCCTACCCTGCTGCCTGGACTGTACTCAATGGCAAAACACTGAAGATATTTAAGGCGACGAAAGAATTATCGGCACATTCCGCTACGCCGGGGTTGGTAAGCACCGACCATAAAACCTTCCTGAAATTCGCCGCCAGTGGTGGTTACATTGCAGTAGAGGAAATTCAGCTCGAGGGTAAAAAGCGCATGAAAATACAGGAGTTCTTACGGGGCTTCAGGTTACAATAAACTGCTTTTAGGTAGATAAAAAAAAGTCCCGCTGCATAGCGGGACTTTTTCATGTATAGTTGTTGACTATTGTTCTTCGTAATGCAGTTCACAGAAGAAGCGGGCCTCGTTAATACCCAGGGCATCCTGTGCGCCGTTGCTCAGTTTAATGATCAGTCCTGCATTGCCTTTCGACTGCGGGATAGCGTCCAGCACTTTTGCGTACACAGATTTACCGTTCAGCGGATTGGTCACTTTCACGATGGTGCCACGTGGTGCGGTTTTATGCAGCGCGTAGTACTTGTTAGGTGTATTTGTTTTAAACCAGCCGCCAGGGCCTTTTTCAGAATTCACATCTCTGCCGCCGTCTGTTTGTTGATCGTACGTTCTTTCAAACGATTCGTCGGGAGCCGAGGGAGTGATAGAAGTATTGGTAGCGGGGAAACTTTCTACTGTTGTTGCCGCAGGTTTTGTAACAGGTGTTTCTTCTTTCACGATCACCTTGGCTGGCGTTGTTTTCGCCGGCTCCACATCGCCTACAATAGGCACCGGCGGTAGGCCTTCTGAAGTGGAAGCAGTGGTAGTGGTAGTAGCAGGTGGTGGTGTTACAGGTGCTGGTGTTGTTTCAACGGGTGCTGCCACCGGTTCTGTTTTTGGAGCAACCGGCGTAGCTTTCGCTATTACAGGACTTCCGCCTGCGCCTTTGATCCAGCCCACTACCAGATAAGCATCCTTTTTAACACCGTCGCCGGAAAAGCTATTCCATTGGCGGATATTATCGATCGCTACTTTATTATAGTTGGTGCTGATGCGGTATAACGTTTCTTTTTCGGTTACGATGTGATAAACCGGGCGATAACCAGTAGCGGCAACATCTTTTGCCTGGTTAAAGTTTGTTTTATTCAGCGGTATGCTTACCCGTTGCCCCAACTGCAAACCCTGCTCCATGGAGAGGTTGTTTTTTGCGGCAATCTCTTTTGGTGGCAGGCCATACGCTCTTGACAGACTGTAAAAGTTCTCTCCCTTCTTTACCGTATGCACTAAATGAAGATCAGGCGCACTCCCCTGCACCACCAGCGTATCCTGTGCGGACAGCTTTAAAGTGCAGGTTACCAAAACACCAAACATGACTGACTTTAACATAATCTCTAATACTTTAAGGGACGAATATATGTGATATAAATGAATTTTTATTTTACTCTTCTTCAGTGGAAGCCGCCTGGCTACCAGGTGCTTTTAGTATCCGCAACTCCTTTGGATAATAATTATTCATGCGGTTCGGCAACACTTTCGCCCAGCCCAGGTTCATGCCCTTATAACGCATCAACGTCCATCCTTTACCGGCATCATCCAGTTTTACATCTTCCTTCCTGAGGTATTTGATTGCCTGATCATAATCCAGCTCAACACCTGGCAATGATTTGTTCACCGCAATACTTAAGGCCAACTGGTGATCGGGGATCAGTTCTTTCGGCGTCAGTTGTCCGAGTGCTACACCTGCTTTACGGATATAGAGTGCTTTTTGCAGCACCGGTAAATCTTCCGCCAGCATAGGTGTAAGCTGTAATACGGTGCCCTGGTGATCGGTGTATACATAGTTCTCCGCCGCTTCTACCCACGACGCCAGTCTATCCGTGTCCTTTTTTGCCAGCCGGGGCAGGCTTTCCTTTTGCTTGCGAACAAACTCATTGTTGCTCTTTTGACGGAAGCAGGTAATGAAAAAGCCTTCGCCTTTTAGCTGATCAGGGTAAAACCTGTACCCTTCCGCTTCGCCAACTTTCGTTGTAACAATGTTCCAGGCTGGATCTATGGGCAGTGGCACGCCCTCCACTTCAAAATTATCCAGCAGCCATTGCATGATCTCTTCATCTTCCTGTGGAGAGTAAGAGCAGGTGGAATAAATAAGCAGACCGTTCTCCTTTAACGCTGGTATGGCCTCGGCCAGTATGCGTTGCTGGCGCTGGCAGCAAAGTTCCACGTTCTCAGGGCTCCACTCTGTCACCAAGTGCGGATCGCGGCGAAATAAACCAGAACCGGAGCAGGGCGCATCTACTACCATCAGGTCGAAAAAGCCCTCCAGTCTTGCGAAATCGCGGGGATCGTTGTTGCTCACCACTACATTGGCAGCTCCCCATTTAGTCATATTATCAGCCAGCAGCGCAGCTCTTGCACGGATCGTTTCGTTGGCTACGAGTATACTTTCTGCGGAAATAAGCGATTGTAGCAAGGTGCTTTTACCACCCGGCGCAGCGCATAAATCCAGTACCCGCAACGACTGTTGCAAATTACATACCGATCTCACCGCATGCTCCAGGAACATCGATGAGGCTTCCTGCACGTAATACGCACCGGCATGAAAAAGGGGGTCAAAAGTAAAGGAAGGACGTTCGGACAGATAGTAGCCGGTACTGTTCCAGGGCACGCGTTCGGCAGTAATGGGCGCGAGTGCAGCCAGCACTTCCTGCTGTTGTGCCGGCGAAAGCCGCTGTGGGTGAAGGCGTAAAGACGTTAGTTTATTCGCTTCCTCATGTACCCCCGCAAACGCCTCGCGGTTAAACCCGGGCGCCTGTTGCAGGGAATCCAGTAATGTAGATGGTAATCCGGGCAAAGCTGTTTTTCCGGCAAAAATAAGGCCCGGGAGTTGTTTTTCCAGATTTGAGCGCCGGAAATCAGGCTTGTTTTATTTCAGTAACGAGTTCATGCAATACTTTCTTTGCATCGCCGAACAGCATAGAGGTTTTAGGCTGAAAAAAGAGATCGTTCTCAATACCCGCGTAACCGGGCTTCATACTGCGTTTGTTCACGATCACATGTTTCGCTAACTCCACTTCCAGTATAGGCATTCCATATATCGGGCTGGAGGGATCATTCTTAGCCGCAGGGTTTACCACATCGTTCGCACCGAGAATCAGCACGGCATCTGTGGTGGCGAACTGGCTGTTGGCCTGTTCCATTTCTTCGAGTTTATCATACGGCACATCTGCTTCGGCCAGCAATACGTTCATATGCCCCGGCATACGGCCGGCAACCGGATGAATGGCATATTTAACTTCCACGCCTTTCTCTTCTAACAATGATTCCAGCTCGTGGCATACGTGCTGTGCCTGCGCTACCGCCAGTCCATAACCGGGAACAATGATTACACGATTGGCGTAAGACAGCACTACCGCTGCATCAGCCAGTGATATCTCTTTAAAATGCCCCTGGTCTTTATCGCCAGTGCCTGCCACTGCATTGCTACCACCAAATGAACCTATCAATACGTTTTTCAACGAACGGTTCATCGCTTTACACATCAGTATAGTGAGGATGGTACCCGCAGAACCTACGAGAATACCGCCGGTAAGCATTACAGGGTTATCGTATAAGAAACCGCCACAGGCTGCTGCTACGCCAGTAAAAGAGTTTAAGAGGGATATTACTACCGGCATATCAGCGCCACCGATAGGCATGACGAATAGTACGCCGTATACAAGGGAAAGCAGGAAAACAACATAGAACAACACCGGCAACTCCAGGAAAAACCAGGCACCGGGATCTGCATCAGGAGTAACATTATTGGCCACAACAACCATATAGCCCGAAATGAGTACTACAATGCTCAGCAACGAAAGATTAACGATATGCTGGTTTTTGAAAGACCTGTCCTTTATTTTGCCGTTTAGTTTACCCCAGGCGATAATACTGCCGGCAAAAGAAACGGAACCTATAATAAGGCCGAGCAGGATGATCAGCAGTTTGCCTCTCAGATCAACATCCCCGCTTATTGCGTAAGTTTCCCTGAAACCGGCTGCCCCCATAAGCGACTGAAGCGCCTGACGGGCGCCTGAAAGATGATTAAACTCAATAATCGATATCAGCATCGCACACGCACCACCCATCCCGTTAAACATACTCACCATCTCCGGCATCGCCGTCATCTTCACCTTTTTCGCTGTCATCACTCCCACAATGCCGCCAATAGCGAGACCGGCGAATATCCAGCCGTAATTATGCAGCTTCTGGCCACCCTCTTCATACAGAAATATAGTACCGAATATCGCTATAGCCATACCGCCTGCCGCGATAAGGTTACCCTTACGCGCACTGGCAGGGTGACTTAACATTTTAAGCCCGATGATGAATGTAACAGAGCCGATTAAATAAGCCAGACTGAGCAAACTGATAGACATACCTTACGTATAAATGAGAAAATCTACTTCCGTTCCTTTTTTCCTTTAAACATTTCCAGCATCCTGTCGGTTACCACAAAGCCCCCTACCACGTTTAACGTGCCCAATATCACTGCCAGGAAACCCAGTATCAGCGCCAGATAATTATCACCTTCGGCTTTACCCATTACGATAATAGCGCCGATGATCACTACCCCGTGAATAGCATTAGCGCCGCTCATTAAAGGCGTGTGTAATACAGATGGCACGCGGCCAATTACCTCAATACCCAGGAAAACAGACAGCACTACGATATACACGATCTGTATATGCTGATGTAAGAATGTAAGCATCGTTTCCATATGATCTATTGCTGTTTTACACGTTCGTTCACAATTTCGCCGTTATGCGTAATACAGGCGCCTTTTACAATATCGTCTTCGAAGTTCAGGTGTACACTGCCTTCTTTATCGATGATCAGCTTCAGGAAGTTAAGTACGTTTTTGGCGTACAACTTACTGGCATCCGAAGGCATGGCAGATGGTAACGCGGAATTACCGATTACTGTCACGCCCTTATAAGTAACCGTTTCATCGTTTTTGGTAATAGCGGTGTTACCGCCGGTAGATGCCGCCAGGTCTATGATCACGGCACCGTTCTTCATCTTTCCGAGGGTTTGTTCCGGTATCAGTACAGGTGCCTTTTTACCGGGGATTTGCGCGGTCGTGATCACGATATCGGCCTTAGCAGCACTCTCTTCTATTTTAGCGGCCTGCTTCTGTTTGTATTCTTCTGTTTGTTCTACTGCATAACCACCGGCCTTTGATGCGTCTGCAGCACCATCTACTTCCACGAAGCGGGCACCAAGACTCATCACCTCTTCTTTAACGGCCGGTCTTGTATCGAACACTTCTACCACCGCTCCAAGCCTGCGCGCTGTTGCCACCGCCTGCAAGCCTGCTACGCCGGCCCCTAATATCAATACCTTGGCCGGTGGAATACTACCGGCTGCCGTGGTAAACATCGGAAAATAACGGCTATAACTATACGCGGCCAGCAATACTGCCTTATAACCGGCAATGTTGGCCTGCGAACTAAGCACATCCATACCCTGGGCACGGGTGGTGCGTGGCACTGTATCTAAACTAAAAGTGGTAAACTGTTTTGCCGCCCATTCCTGCATCAGCGGAATATTAAACAGGGGCTGAAATATACCGGCCCAGATCTTACCTGCGCCTGCCTGCTGCCAGGTGTCGGCAGCGGGTGGATGTATACTTAAAAGAATATCGGCCTGCCCGATCAGCACCTCCCGTGCCACTATTTCCGCACCGGCATCTACATAAGCACTGTCGGCGAAAAACGCCCGCGCACCCGCATCCGGCTCTACCAGTACCCGGACTTTCAACTGTAAAAACTGTTTTACTACTTCCGGAACCAGTGACACCCTGTTTTCGCCTGATTGCTCTTTTAGGACACCCAAAATCATCTTATGGAGATTTATAATGTGAATTTAACTGAAAAAGTGATACAAAGACGGGAAGCGGGGTATTATTTTTTAGGTGTAATACTATCAAAAAACTTATTCGCCCAATTCCCTGTAGCACCACTATTGCCGGGAAAAGGCTCATAACACCGTTTTCTAAAAGCCGGTCTATAGCCGGGCCTGGTAATATTACCGCGCCCGGCTTTTTGCATCCTTCGTGCATCCTTTAACGATCCTATATAGATGTCCCGTATATGTCCCGTATATGAGCCGTATATGACCCGTAGATGTTCCGTATCTTTTAAGATATGGGACATATATGACTTAACTATGGCTCAGATATGACTCATATATGGGACATCTATACACGATCCCTATAGGATATAGCTATCAGGTACGGAGGTATTTCGCATGAAAAAAGCACAGGCGGTATACCTGTGCTTCGCTATAAAAAGAAGATGAGACCTGTTTAAACGACCATTTCCGTTTGTCCGGCCATAATTTCGTTACCCCATTTGGTAATGGCGCTTACCCAGCCGGGGTGCGTGTTAAGGCAGGGGATCATGGTAAAGCTTTCGCCGCCGGCCTCCAGGAAGGAGTGTTTGCCTTCCACGCCAATTTCCTCCAGCGTTTCGAGGCAATCGCTCACGAAAGCGGGGCAGGCTACCAGGAGTTTCTTTTTGCCCTGTTTGGGTAGTTCTTCAAACTGCACGGCCGTATAAGGCTGGATCCACTCTTCTCGGCCAAGACGGCTTTGGAAAGAGATGCTCCATTTATCTTTCGGAATACCCAGCTTTTGCGCTACCAGCATAGAAGTGAAAGTAACCTGGTGGCGGTAACACTGCTTATGTGCTTCGCTTACCACATTACAGCAATCGTTCACTTTCAGGCAGTGACTGCCGGTAATATCGCCTTTACGGATATGCCTTACCGGCACACCATGATAGCTGAACAGCAGGTGGTCATAATCCTGCTCTATATACGGGCGCATGCTGTCGGCCAGTGCATTGATATAATCTTCGTCGTCGTAATAAGGTTTGATCACCGTGAGCTTGAAAGGGTATTTCTTTTTCTCATAGATATCCTTGGCATATTCCACTGCGGTTTCGTAGCTCGACATCGCATAGTGCGGATAAAGTGGAAGTAACACGACCTCTTTCAGGTTGGGATTTTCTTTCAACATTTTCCCAAACGCGTACATGGGCGAAGGATGACCGTAACGCATAGCGATTTCTACCGGCGCGTCGATTTGTGCTTTCACGGCTGCCTGTAGTTGTTTGGTCAGTACGATCAGTGGAGAGCCTTCTTCCCACCAGATAGACCGGTATGCTTCGGCTGATTTAGGCGAACGACGGGGCACGATGATACCATCGACCACTATCTTACGCACCAGCCATGGATAGTCGATCACTCTTTTGTCCATTAAAAATTCTGATAGATAACGCCGTACGTCCGGAACTGATGTGGAATCGGGAGATCCCAGGTTCATCAATATGATTCCTGTTTCTGATGTTGAGCTCATGACCTTATACTGACCTTTTAGATTTGATTGCAAAACTACTCTCATTTAACCGCACTTGCACTGAGATATGTCATTTAATTGTTGAATAATCCAGATTCTACACACCGTTTACACCCATTTTTGCAAAGATGATGAAAGTCATTTTTTCGTAAGATCGGCCACCATTGTAGAAATGACACACTAATGACTTCGTGGTGAAGTCTTTTGGGGTGTATGCAAGTATTTTTGCACCCGGAAGCTTAGAAAAAATAAAATGCAGGTCAACTACCCTAGAGACATATCACATTTTCATATTGTTGGACTCAACTATAAGAAAACAGACGCTGCGATCAGAGGATTATTTGCCGTTAACCAGGAACAATATCACAGCGTTCTTGAAGAGGCAAAGTGTGCCCGGTTGAATGACCTGTTCATACTTTCTACCTGTAACAGGACGGAAGTTTACGGTTTTGCAACGGACCCGCAGGATCTGATGGCGCTGCTCTGCACCCAGACTACCGGTTCACTTGAATCATTCAAAGAACTGGCTTATGTGAAATCGGGCGAAGAAGCCATACGGCATCTTTACCAGGTAGGCACGGGCCTGGACTCCCAGATTCTTGGTGACTACGAAATAGTTGGGCAGATAAGGACTGCGGCGAAGTTTGCGAAAGCGAATGGCTGTATCGGCACTTTCTTAGAGAGATTGGTAAACAGTGTGTTGCAGGTTTCAAAATTAATTAAGAACGAAACGGGTCTTAGTTCAGGCACCGTATCTGTTGCATTTGCCGCAGTACGATTACTGGAGCGTAAGATCACGGACATTAAGGATAAGAAGATCGTGTTATTGGGTGTGGGCAAAATAGGCCGTAACACCGCGAAGAACATGATGGATTACCTCGGTACGCGTAACATTATGCTGGTTAACCGCACCATTGCGGCCGCAGAAGAATTTGCCACCACCCACGGCCTGCAGTATGTTCCGTTTGATGGCCTCGGTGGTGCATTAAAAGATGCGGACGTGATACTGGTAGCCACCAATGCCACACAGCCCACGATCGTGAAGTCGCAGTTGGAAAACACTTCTCCCAAACTGGTGATCGATCTTTCCATTCCCTTTAACGTAGCACCGGAAGTAAATGAGCTGTCGCATGTAGAGGTAGTAAACGTGGATGAATTGTCGAAAGTGCAGGACGAAACCCTGCATAACAGGCTGGGTGAAGTACCAAAAGCCATGTCAATTATCGACGAACATATGCAGGAGTTCCTCTACTGGCATAAAATGCGTAAACACGCTGTAGTGTTGAAGGCAGTGAAAGAAAAGTTGCAGGAGATACACACCCGCGAAATACAGCAACAAAAGAACGGCAATGCCTATAAACTGGAAGATGTGGAAGAAGTGTCTTCACGTATCATCCAGAAGATGATCAACCTCATGGCTGGTAAAGTGAGAAAAGAAACTGATAAGAGCGACCAGTATATAGCCATGATCAATGATATTTTTGAGACTGGCGTTAATCAGGATTAAGCTCATGCAAAAAACGATACGGATAGGCACCAGGGAAAGCCAGCTTGCACTATGGCAGGCTAACCGGGTAAAAGACCTGCTCACGGAACAAGGATACGAAACAGTACTGGTGCCCATTAAAAGCGATGGCGATATCGACCTCGTAACCCCTTTGTACGAAATTGGTGTACAGGGTATCTTCACTAAAAGTCTTGACATCGCTTTGCTGGATGGCCGCATCGACATGGCGGTACATTCCCTCAAAGACGTTCCCACCCAACTGCCGAAAGGCATTATGCAGGCAGCCGTACTCGAACGCGGTCCTGTAAAAGATTTACTTGTATATAAAAACGACACTTCCTTCCTGGACAATCCCGAAGGAGTTGCTCATATAGCTACCAGCAGCATCCGCCGCAAAGCGCAGTGGCTGCGCCGCTTTCCCAATCACCAACTGCACAACCTGCGCGGGAATGTAAATACCCGCCTGCAAAAGCTGGCTTCCGAACAATGGAACGGGGCCATATTTGCCGCCGCCGGACTGGAAAGAATAGGCGTACGTCCGCCGGAATCTGTAGAACTTGACTGGATGCTGCCTGCACCCGCACAAGGTGCCGTAGTAGTAGTTTGCCGCGAAAGCGACGATTATTGCCGCGAAGCTACCGCCCCCCTTAACCATTACGCTACCTCCCTCTGCACGCAGATCGAAAGAGATTTCCTTCGTACGCTCATGGGCGGTTGCACCACTCCTATCAGCGCGCTTGCCCAACTGGAAGGTGATACGCTCTGGTTCGAAGGCAGCCTTTGCAGCCTGGACGGTACTGTAACCTACGCAGTGGAACGAACACTTCCCCTTGCTCAAACGGCCACACTGGGCCAGGAAGCCGCGCAGGAAATATTGCAGCAGGGAGGTGGACACATTGTTGCACAGATCAGGAATGCCGGTGTATAAATATCGTATACTCAGTACCAAAAGATTAGATACCGCTCTGCTGCAAACAGCGGCCGAGAGTGGTATACAAATCATTCCCCGCGCTTTTATCAACGTTAGTTACCTGCAAACGAACAAACTCCGCCAACAGATAAACAAGCTGATAACCAGGGAAATAAACGCCGTATTCACCAGCGCCAATGCCGTAAAAGCAGTAGCCGCACTCGCAGATACTTCGCAGGCAAAATGGGAAATGTACTGCCTGCCCGGCGCCACCATCGAAGCGGTAACGGAATTTTTCCCGAACAGCCAGGTGGTAGCCAATGCAGTAAGCAGCGCCGCACTCGCCATGATACTACTGCAAAGGCAGGCTACAGATATCGTCTTTTTCTGTGGAAATATCCGTCGCGACGAACTACCTGCCATGATGCAGCAGCACAACATTCCGCTGGAGGAAGTCACCGTTTACGAAACCACGGAATTAAAAAGCACCATCGTGGGTAAATACGATGGCATCCTGTTTTATAGTCCGAGTGGCATTAAAAGCTACTTCGCCAACAATACTCCCGCGCCAGGCGTAATTTGTTTCGCTATCGGCGAAACCACCGGAGGCGTATTACGGGAACATACACAAAACACTATCGTGGTAAGCAGCGCCGCCACCTCGGCAGCACTGGTTAACACAGCCATACATTATTTTAACAATCAATCGTAAAGAATGAGCGGATTACAGAATGATCTTATGCTGAGGGCCCTGAAGGGTGAAAAAACAGAACGTGTACCGGTATGGATGATGCGCCAGGCTGGCCGTTACCTCCCCGATTACATTAAACTGCGCGAAAAGTATTCGTTCTTCGAACGCTGCCAGAACCCGGAACTGGCTACCGAAATTACTGTAATGCCGGTAGACCAGGTAGGTGTTGACGCTGCGATCATCTTCTCCGACATCCTGGTGGTACCACAGGCCATGGGTATGGAAGTACAGCTGGTGGAGAAACTAGGCCCCCTCCTGCCAGAGCCGATCAAAACGGCCGCCGATGTAAAACGCATTCATGTACCCAATGTGAACGAATCACTGCAGTATGTATTCGACGCACTGGCACTCACTAAAAAGACCCTCGCAGGCCGTGTTCCGCTGATCGGTTTCGCCGGCGCTCCATGGACCTTGCTGTGTTACATGGTGCAGGGTAAAGGATCTAAAACCTTCGATGCTGCTAAAGAGTTCTGTTATACGCAACCGGAAACAGCGCACCAGGTGCTGCAAATGGTTACCGATACCACCATCGCTTACCTGAAAGAACAGGTAAAAGCCGGTGCCGACACTGTTCAGGTGTTCGACAGCTGGGGTGGTTTGTTAAGTCCTGAAGACTTCGAGAACTTCTCCCTGAAATATATCCGCCAGATCGTAGCAGCGTTGAAAGACGTTTGCCCGGTAATCGTATTTGCCAAAGGTGCATGGTTTGCACTGGAAGAAATGGCCGCCACCGGTGCCGCTGGTTTGGGTGTGGATTGGGCGATCAAACCGCAACTGGCCCGCCAGTTTGCAGGTAACAACATCACTTTGCAGGGTAACTTTGACCCGGCAAAACTGCTGGCGCCAATCCCGGAGATCAAAAAGTCGGTGAAAACGATGATCGACAATTTCGGTACCGACCGTTACATTGCTAACCTGGGCCATGGTATATTGCCGCATGTTCCGGTAGATCATGCCCGTGCATTTGTAGACGCAGTTAAAGAATACAGCATTTAATCATGCAGATAAAAGACCAGTTCATATCATTTATACACCGCCTGCAGGATGAAATTTGCGCAGGACTGGAAGCCATTGATGGCAAAGCCACTTTCCGCGAGGATAAGTGGGAACGTGCAGAAGGCGGTGGCGGTAAAACCCGCGTGATCAGCAACGGTCATGTGTTTGAGAAAGGTGG
Organism: uncultured Chitinophaga sp.; assembly: GCF_902168175.1. Classification (GTDB taxonomy): domain Bacteria; phylum Bacteroidota; class Bacteroidia; order Chitinophagales; family Chitinophagaceae; genus Chitinophaga. Next base: position 159,502 of record NZ_CABHOU010000025.1, read on the forward strand.
TGTAAACACGTCGGTGGTACATGGTCCGCTGGCCCCGGCCATGATCAAACATTTTGGTATAGAGGAGGATTGTAACTTCCTGGCAGCCGGTATATCGCTGGTTATTCACCCGGTAAACCCTTTTGTACCTACAGTTCACGCTAACTGGCGCTATTTCGAGCTGTACGATAAACAGGGCACCTTCATCGACAGCTGGTTTGGCGGTGGGGCCGATCTTACCCCCTATTACCTGTTTAAAGAAGACGGCAAACATTTCCATACTACCTTTAAGCAGGCCTGCGATCCGTTTGGAGCAGAACTGTACGATAAATACAAAAAGGTATGTGATGAGTACTTCATTAATAAACACCGTGGCGACGAAGCCCGTGGCATAGGTGGTATATTTTACGATTACCTGCGCCCCGATGCAACACGTACGGCAGACGACCTGCTGCAGTTCTCTATCTCCAACGGTGAATCGTTCCTGAAAGCTTATTTACCGATCGTGGAAAAGCGGAAAGATTTACCTTACACGCAACAACACATCGACTGGCAGGAATACCGTCGCGGGCGTTACGTGGAGTTCAACCTCATACACGACCGCGGTACGCTGTTCGGTTTAAAAACCAATGGCCGTATAGAATCCATCCTGATGAGCCTTCCTCCCCGCGCACGCTGGGAGTACGACTACCACCCGGCCCCGGGAAGTCCGGAGGAAGAACTGGCAGCACACCTGAAGCCGCAGGACTGGATAAACATGTAATTTTATAATCTTAAATAAAGGAGTGATGATGATCAGAAGAAACAGGATACTTAGAACATCGCCGGCCATTCGTGCTATGGTGGCAGAAACGATACTGCAGCCACAGCATTTTATTGCACCGCTTTTCGTGATCGAAGGCAGTGGGAAAAAAGAAGAAATATCTTCTATGCCCGGTTATTACAGGTATTCACTCGATCTGCTGAAGCAGGAAGTGAAAGAATTGTGGGACCTTGGAATTAAGAGCGTATTATTATTTATCAAGTGCGAAGACAACCTGAAGGACAATAAAGGCACCGAAGCCCTGAACCCTGACGGCCTGATGCAACGCGCCATTAAAACCGTGAAAGACGCACAGCCTGCCATGGTAGTAATGACCGATGTTGCACTCGATCCGTTCTCCATATACGGCCACGATGGTATTGTGGAAGGCGAAGAGATCGTAAACGATGCTACCGTGGAAGTGTTGCAGGGCATGAGCCTTAGCCATGCACAAGCCGGTGCCGACTTCGTAGCACCCAGCGACATGATGGACGGTCGTATACTGGCTATCAGGCAGGTGCTGGAAGAAAACAACTTTACTAAAACCGGCATCATGGCCTACAGCGCCAAATATGCCTCCTGCTTTTACGGCCCCTTCCGCGATGCACTGGACTCTGCTCCCGGCTTCGGCGATAAGAAAACGTACCAGATGGACTTTGCCAATTCCCGTGAAGCGATCAAAGAAACCATTATGGACGTGGAAGAAGGTGCAGATATCGTGATGGTAAAACCAGCGATGGCTTACCTCGATATCATCCGTATTATTAAGGACAGTGTAACCGTACCCGTAAGTGCTTATCATGTTAGCGGTGAATACGCCATGATCAAAGCAGCTGCTAAAATGGGCTGGCTCAACGAAGAAAAAGCTGTAATTGAGAGCCTTTCCAGCATCAGACGCGCGGGTGCAGATCTTATCGCTACTTACTTTGCGAAAGACGCTGCGAAACTGATCGGTTAATTATCCATTAGAAAAACTAAGCCTGTTATGTTCGACCAGAGCAAATCATTATTCGAAAAAGCGCAAACCGTAATGCCCGGCGGAGTTAACTCTCCCGTACGCGCATTCAGAAGCGTAGGCGGCACGCCTGTGTTTATGAAATCGGCCAAGGGCGCTTATATGTACGATGTAGACGGTAACAAGTACATCGATTACATCAACTCCTGGGGCCCCATGATCTTAGGTCACGCCTACGAACCCGTGGTAAAAGCCATCCAGGAATACGCCACCTACTCAACTTCCTTTGGTGCCCCTACCGAACTGGAAATTAAAGTAGCGGAACTGATCATCAGCATGGTGCCTAATATCGATATGGTGCGTATGGTGAATTCCGGCACAGAAGCCTGCATGACAGCCCTGAGGCTGGCGCGCGGTTATACCGGCAGGAACAAGTTCATCAAATTCGAAGGTAACTATCATGGTCATGCCGACCCGTTCCTCGTGAGCGCAGGTAGCGGTGTGGCTACTTTAGGTATCCAGTCGGTGCCCGGCGTAACTGCCGTGGTGGCCAACGATACGCTTACAGCACCTTACAACAACCTGCCTGCTGTTCAACAGCTCATCGCCGATAATCCGGACGAAATAGCAGCGATTATCATAGAACCTGTTGCCGGCAACATGGGCTGCATCCTACCCCAGCCGGGCTTCCTGGAAGGACTGCGTGCATTGTGCGATGAACACGGCATATTGCTGATCCTTGACGAAGTAATGACTGGTTTCCGGTTAGCGAAGGGCGGTGCGCAGGAACTCCTGAACATCAAAGCCGATATCGTAACCTTTGGTAAAATCATTGGCGGCGGTATGCCAGTAGGCGCTTTCGCCGGTCGCAGGGAAATTATGGAACACATCGCACCCGCCGGAAAGGTTTACCAGGCAGGTACTTTAAGTGGCAACCCCATCGCGATGATCGCTGGTTATACTTTACTGAACACACTGAAAGAAAATCCGCAGATCTACACCCAGTTGGAAGAAAAAACTACGCTGCTGGCAAATGGATTGCGAGAGGCATTTGGTGCGGCAGGTGTAGTGTACCAGATTAACCAGATCGGTTCTATGATCAGCGTACACTTTGCGGAGTACCCGATTATCGATTTTACAGCGGCTTCCGGTGCTAACAACGAATTGTTCAAACGTTTCTTCCATGCCATGCTGGAGCGCGGTGTATACTTACCACCATCTGCTTTTGAAACCTGGTTCGTGAGCAACGCGATCACCAAAGAAGATATCGAATTCACTGTAAATGCCGCTAAATCGGCGATGCAGGCGATTAAATAGTTAACGAACAGGAACTATATTCCGGTCCTGAGCTGCCTCGTTTTTACGGGGCAGCTTTTTTATGTAGGCAGCGGTGGGAATATTATTGGGCAGCCGTTGCGTCGCACACTTCAGCGGCATCGGGTTATTCTTCAGGGGTATCGTCGTCCAACAATATTTCGCCGCTTAACACACGTCGTATATCGTTTCTTAAACCTTCAAACTGTTCGGTAGCGCCCAAACGTAAAAGGGCGTCGCGTAGGGCAGGCGTCCATTCATCCTGCTCCCATATACTGAGCGTGCGTACGGCCATACTGCGGTTACGCAGGTTATCGCTCTGCAAGGCAGCTAACAACAACACCTCGCCCTTACCGGGATGTTTGTCCAGTGCACCTACCAGGAACTCTAACGACAGGCCGGCGTGAATGGTATCGCCCTCGTTCTCCTGTGGTTGTAAGGGCAGGTTATCCATTGCATAACGGATCGCATCATCTATATGAATGCCACCGCCATGATCTAATATATCGTACCAGTAATTACTATTGGAAGGTTCCAGTTGCAGCCGGTGCCATAAAACATCCTCTACGTTAATGTGCAGAATTTTAGCCGCTTCCTTCGCCTGCCAGTACACTACCGGGTCTTCACTTTGCAAAGCCAGTACAGCCCTGTTATGCCAGCCGGGCTGCTGTATAATACCCATAATATCTATCAGGATATTCGAGCGCAGGTCCTGCGTCCACCCATTTTCACGAAGCGTTTTCCAGTCGCGCGTTTCGAGGGAAATATAACTGCCTATTTCGTGCAGGATGTAGAAGTCGTGAACATTATCGGCCATCGTACGGGCATGGCGTACATAATGTTCAATAGCTGCGGCGGCATGTACATAATCATCTATATCCTCCGCCGGCCCGCCCATGATCATGGCTTCCAGTAAATCACCGGCAGCCACGAACAGTTGTTTATCGATTACGCGCGATTCGAGACGGTCGTGCAACTCGCCGTTCATGGCGCAGGTGTAAGCCAGGTATTCGAACATAATACTGTTCTTGTACCCCTCTCTTACCAGCCAGTCTTTGATCATTTCGTCCTGCACCAGCCCTGCCAGGCGGTCGACCACCTGTATCCGCCCCCAGCCTTCTACATGGCGGGCCAGGTTCCAGAGGTCTGTTTCCGGGTCGGGCGAAAGGTAAATAATAGCAATGGTACTGTAGATGGTGAATTCGTCGTGCAGCCCCAGCATACGTAACATGGGCAGTACTTCCTCCTTGCGGCAAAGGCCCAGTAAGGCCATACCGAACTTAACACCGTTGCGGTGCGCACATTCGAACGTAAGCAGTTTTGCGTACGGGTACAGGTAAGGTTCTATCTCGAAGTTCTGGTCCACGATCCTTTCCAGGGTCGGATCTATATATCCCATCAGGTCGCCGTTGGCTACCAGGAAGTCGAATAATTGGTTACCCGCTGCAACATCACCGCGCGCAGCTACTTTAGCAAGTAGCTTTATGATGGTGATCACTTTTTCTTCTATTACATCTTCGTCCTCATCTTCTACTGCAGCCAGTGCATCTTTTAAACCGGCGGTATATCTGAAATCGGTACCAGCAGGCAATGCCTCCTCGTCGGGTAATACGAGCGCTTTCTCATCCAGCTTGCCGGAGAGATCGATGTGATCACTAATAAACTGGAAAAGGGAGTTGGCCGTAACCCAGGAATATTTGGGGCTGGGATCGGTGCCAAGTATGCTTTTAATCCAGTGTAACATTTAAGAAAGCCGTTTTTATGAATGGCATAATACCAATGAAAATTTACATTTGATCTATACCCCAAAGTAGGTCTGGTACTGCAATAGATACCGGTCGTAATCCGGCGAACAAGATACCGGACTTTCGCCAATAACGTAAATGCTAGAACGAATATATGTTTATGTTATTTCTTCCTGCCGGTTGTAACCCAATGATACCCCTTATCCTCATTATAGGAAAGTACCATGCTGCTTGCCTTGTTTTCGATGTGGATGTCACCGAACACTTTCCTGTTACGCCAGGCAAAATATACTGCTCCTAATGTTGGCACTTCGTCCTGCGTATAGTCGAGATGTATTGCGCGGGGACTTCCAACTTTAAAACCACGGAAACGGCCTGCATAATATTCGGCCCTGTCCAGCACCTGGTTTCCCTGTTTATCAAATTTATAATAAAACTCCCCACCATACATCGCAATGTCGGCAGATTGTACCGAGGGCATTAACCAAAGGCTGATCGTGCTATCCTGGTTGCTGCGTATAAATTTATTGAACCTCACCTGTGAATGCCCCAATACCTGCGCCGCGTTGGCGTAGGCATTATCAATAGCCCGCGAGTAACTGTTGATCATTGATGTATCATGCTCACACACCTGGTCTATCCACGCGGTGTCAATTATTTTATAATGCGCTACTATGTCGTACTTATTAGCCGCGAACTTACCAAATACAGCTCTCCATTGGCCGTCGCCGGCCAGGTAACAGAACCAGTGCCTGCCTGTCCGTAAACGGTCTTCATAAGGCATAGTCATGGCAATATTAGAAATAAAGGTCGCTACACTGTCGTAGGTGCATAACCACTCTACGGTACTCAACTTTTCCTCAAAAGGCAGCCTTTCAGGTGTTTTTACATGTGGCCCCTGGGCATGCAACAGCTGCACAACCAGCAATGCGGCGATGGTAAATGCGGTTTTCATAGGTGCGGCCTCCCGGCCGTATTCGGTATATCAGTAAATAAGGATAAGCTGAAACGGGTATAAATATATAAATAATATTTAATCTAACCAGCAGATAAGTCCCCTTTCCACTGCTTTTTTATGCACATAAAGGCCCGTAACGTGGATGCTTGTCTACAATTTCCCGCAATAAAATACAGGATATGAAGGGTTTAAGGGCTTGGCATAATCTTTTCACCTCTATTGTGAAAAAAATGGAAAACCATGAAAACTCTTAAATTGAAGACACTCACCGGGATGGCATTAATCGGATCATTTGTAATGATCAATGCATGTAATTCCGGCACCACCAACAACAACTCGGACAGCGCAAACACCGAAATTCCTGATTCTGCGATCACTAAAGACGAGGCGATCGACATGAACAAGGATAAATTTGCTTCTGATTCGCTGGAAGATGATTCTAAACGCGTGGTAAAAGCTTATAACGACGGACTGTATGAAGTAAAAGTATCTGAAGCCGCTAAAGCAAAAGGTACCGATCCGGAAGTGAAAAAAATTGCGGCCATGATGGTTACAGCACACACCAAACTGAATGGTCAGCTGAAAACCCTCGCCGGTAAAAAATCTTTCACTTTGCCAGAGAGCATTGAACAGGGCGACCAGAACGATATCGATAAATTAGCTGAAAAATCAGGTCTTGATTTCGATAAAGCTTATGTAGACGACCTGGTGGATGAGCACGAAGATGCGATCAAGAATTTCGAGAAATGGGCGGATAAAGCAGAAGATCCTGATGTAAAGAAAGCGTTTGTTGATGCATTGCCAGAACTGCGTACGCACCTGGACCATGCTAAAGCGCTGAAAGACAAACTGGACGCTAAGAAGTAATTAATTAACGCTGGTAGCAGAGACCAGCTGGAGTCTTCCAAGACTTTAAGCTAACGCTGTTTCTATTAAAAGAACAGTTTAAGGGGTTGCTTTACTAAAGCGACCCCTTTTTATATTTTTAACAGCCTACTGAGTAGTTAACCCCCATCAGCTTAAGCAACTTCCCTGCCTCTGCAGGTTTAGACAAGTACAGGGTAGGCGCCATTACATTATAGTGATAAGACGTCTCCAGGATAAAATCCATCAGCCCATCGCCATCTATATCCCCTGCAAATAAAACGTTCATCAATTGATCATCCATATGCATGCTGGCGGCGAGCAGCTGGGTTGTAGTATTACCGTTGATGGTGGCGTTGAGATATAACTTGTAATTGAGGTAACTCAAAGTAGCGCCTTCCCCTGAGCTATCGGCTGTAGCGTAAATCGTATAAGTATTGCCTTTAAGTTCAAACTTACGGCTGGTGCCGGGTGCTACTCCATAATCCTCTGCTTTTCCAACATGCACAGCACTTACCGGCCCACCGGATATAAATTCATTTTTAGTGATGAAAAGGAACGCAGAGTCCGGGTTATCGCTGCTTATCTGTATCCCGGTCTTTTCCCCGTTTTCGTCCAGCACAACATCTTCCACCCTGGTAGTTTTTAGGTGTGCCGGGGCTGTGTAATATCCGGTTTCTCCAATGAAGAGGCCTATCCACTGCAGAGAAGTTGTGTTAGCGGGCACCTCATCACCATGGTAAGCACTTTGGCTGATTAGCTTTAGCGGCAACGTAGGGTCTTCGTATATGGGAATTTGCAGCGAGTCTGTTACAGGTTCTGCGGCGGCTTCAGCCAGCATGGGCGTATCAGCCGCAGCGGTTGCAATGACCGAATCACCATCAGCGGCTTTAGGCTTATTGTTACAGGCTAATAGCGCGTTGGCCGCGATCAGTAAAATGAGGAGATGAGCTTTCATATGCAAACAAAAACTGCCGGAACACCGGCAGCTGATTAATATTTTATCGTAAAGTGTTGCTTTATCTTAAAGTCTTTCCTGAAAAACACCAGGCCGATGAAGAACAGGTCGATGGTAAGCGTAACGCGTTCGTCGTCCTGTATTTCCTTCCAGGCTTCTTCCATACCGGGCGTCCAGTGGATATCATCGAATATGAATATGGAATGGTCCTGTACTTTGGCTGCACACTGATGGAAGTAGTCGAGGGTAGGCTCTTTGCGGTGGTTACCGTCGATGTATACAAAGTCGGGGGCCTGCATTTGCTCCAGCACCTTTGGTAACACCTCATCAAAATTGCCTGTGAACTGCTGCACATTCTGCAGGCCCAGCAAGGCGAAGTTGGTTCTGGCCAGTTCCGTAATATTCGGACAGCCTTCGATCGTATACACCTTTGCATCAGGTTTGGCAGAGGCCATATACGCGGTGCTCATGCCCAGCGAAGTACCCAGTTCCAATACGCTCCCAGGCTGAAAATACTGCACCAGCCTGTAAAAGAGCTGACCGAACTTCTCCGGTTTAGCGGCATGGCGGGCAATATCGCTTACTTTACGCTGCGTGCCCGCGCCCGTAAGCGAACCGGCACCCAGATCGGTTACATTTACCACGGCCTTACTTTGCAGCAGCTGGCCGCGCAGGTTTTCCATAGGCCTGTACGCCGGGCGGTCGGCCTTTTTATTCAAAACATCCTCAATCAACGAAAACACGAAGGGCGAATGCACATCGTGCCTGTTGCCGGCTTTGAAGTAATACTTCAGGTATTTCTTCGCCAGGTCTATCTGGTGTTGTATACTCACTGACTGTTTTTTAGTAAATCTTCACTTTCGCCAGCTTCCACATGTGCAGGCGGTGCTGCAATGATACCTTCAGTACGCCCAGTCCGTAAATAGCGCTGCGCTTGAAGTTAATGCTGGAAGCTTCGTCAAAGTACTTGGTAGGGCAGGTTACTTCAGCAATATCGTACCCTTTCATGAATATCTGCGATACCATTTCATTGTCGAATACGAAATCGTCGCTATCCGCCATGTAGTTGATATTCCGCAACACCTCGGCCGAAAAGGCGCGGTACCCGGTATGATATTCACTTAATTTCTGACCGATCAGTACATTTTGAGTAAAAGTCAGGAAGCGGTTAAAAAAGTATTTATAGAGCGGCATGCCTCCTTTAAGGGCACCTTTGCCCAAAATCCGTGAACCAAAGACCACGGGATAAACGTCGTTTGCGATAATGCTGGTCATAGCAATAATCAACTTGGGCGTATACTGGTAGTCGGGGTGCAGCATAATTACAATATCCCCGCCCAATTCCAGCGCTTTATTGTAGCAGGATTTCTGGTTACCACCATATCCCTTATTATTATCATGGCGGATGATGTGTTTGATTCCCAGCCGGCGACCTACGTCTACAGTATCGTCCTTACTGGCATCATCTACCAGCACGACTTCGTCAACAATCTCGAAAGGAATTTCACGATAGGTTTTTTCAAGGGTAAGGGCAGCATTGTAGGCAGGCAGTACTACGACTACCTTTTTGTTGTTGAGCATGCAGTGTTTTTTAATTTCGGCAACAAAAATAAGAAAAGGGGCCAAAGGACGAAGTAAAATATCCCCGCCCCCTTAAAACTTAATGATCCTCGCCCCCCTCACCGGCCGTCACAACGGAAAGCAGCTCAAAAGCCCCCTCCGTCACAATGCTGTCTTTTTCAGGATTTATACCCTCAGGCAGCTCAATTCCAGCCCATCCGTCCGTACGGGCCAGCAGGGTTACAGGCAGTAATTCGTAGGTAAACCTGTCCTTTTCGGCCCCTCTCTGCACGAAAACATAGTTTTTACCCTCCATGCTTACTACCGCCTTTTCCGGCAGGGTCCACTGGTCGGCAGGACTAATCTCCACAAAAGCCTTAATAAACATCCCTGGCAGCAGTTGTTCATCTTCCTGGTCGAGGTGACAATGCACCCTTACCGTTCTTTCCTTATCGATGATCTTACCGATGAGGTACACTTTGGCGGTACGCTCCTTCTGCTCGTTCGCCAACTGCACACGTACAGTTTGCCCCAGCTTCAGCGAATGCACATCCTTCTCAAATACCGTTAATTCCGCATGCAGATGTTCTGCATCCACGATTTTAAACAGCATATCGGTGGGGGTTACGTATTTACCTACGTTTACGTTTATTTCAGATACATACCCTGCAATGGGGCTGTAAATATTGATCGTGCTGGTTATCCCTTTTGTCCGGATAGCCGCCGGTGTAATACCGATCATCGCCAGTTTCTTTTCCAGCCCTTCCGTCCGCGCCCTTGCCCCGAGATACTGGGCTTTGGCCTGCTGCAACACCTTTGCCGCATTCACCTCCTGCTCGGCCAGTTTCTGCTGGCGATCGTATTCGGTTTGCAGGTAGTCGAGCTGACTGGCGTTCTCCAGGTAGTCCTGCTGTAACTGCACATAGTCCGGATTTTCCAGTACGGCCAGCAATTCGCCCTTCCTTACTTTCATCCCTTCCAGCAGCTCCGTACGACGCAAAAACCCGCCCATAGGGGCCGAAATGCTCACCAGGTTTTGCGGAGGCACGTCCAGCACGCCATTTACCTTTAACAGGTGACTAATGGCGCGTTGCTGCGGCAACGCGCTTTGAAGGCCGATGGTTTTACGCTGTACGTCGGTGATCACCGCCAGGTTTTGCTGCTTCTTTTCTGCTTCGTGTGCAGCCTCTTGTTGCTCCGTTGATTTGCCGGCGCATCCCATAAGGGCTACCGCAAAAATCATATTTGATAACGCTTTACGCATGTTTTTCTTTTTAGTTGATGATGGTGCCATTTAATTGCCGGAGGGCCAGTACGGCCTGGTTGTGTTGCAGCAGAGCGTCCAGGTAATTACGTTCGATAGTTACAGACTGCTGCAGGTGCTGCCAGAACTGCATATAACCTATTTCTCCCTCGCGGTAGGCCAGTTGGGCCTGTGCGATCATTAACCTCGCCTGGGGCAATGCGGCTTTATCGTAGTAACTAAGCTGCCGTTGTTGCTTAAGCAACGTTTCATAGTCCTGTTGCCATTGTACAGCGAGCTGCGTTTGTAATTGCACCGATCGCTGGACTTCTGCCTGTTGGTATATGGCTGCGGCTTTGCTACGGGCGGCGTAAGGCTTCCACCACAACGGAACGCTGAGGCCAAATTGTACACCCTGAAAACGGCGCCCGCCATCGTAGTATTGATCTACCCCATCGGTGTTCTGGTAACCGATAAGCGACTGGTTAAAGTAACCAAGTGTAATGTCTGGCAGCACTTTCGTTTTCTCCGCTCTCAGCCCTGCTGCTGCAATTTTTACCTGCTGTTGTTGCCATAACATTTGCGGATTATTTAAGAGACTATCATCGCTATTTTGCCAGTTAAGGGCAGTAAACGTGGTATCTGCGATCACAAATTTGTCCTTTTCCTGTAAAAGGCCGGCCAGTTGCCGGTACCATACCAGCTTCTCTGCTTCCAGGTTCTGCAGGGCATTACGGCTTTCCATACGCTGGGTTTCGGCAGTAAGTGATTCCAGTTTGGCCGATTCGCCTGTTTTTACTTTTAACGCGGCAATAGTTACGAACTGCTGGTAAAGGCTATCCTGGAAAAACAGCAGGCGTTGCTGTGCATGCAGGTATTGCAGTTGCAGGTAAGCCTTCTTTACCTCGTAGGCCAGTGCTGTTTTCGTGAGTTGCAGCGCGTCCTGCTCTCCCTTTATCCTTTCTTTATTATAGCGATTGTTTGCGCCAATAGTGGAGGGAAAAGGAATAGTTTGGGAGATAGAAAAAAGCTGATCTTGTTTGATACTGTTGTTCTGCCCTATCTGCGCGTTCAGTTCTGTTTTAGAGAAATCGGCCACTGCACCTTTCAGTACTTCTTCTCTCTTTACAGCCAGCTCGCGGGCTTTAACGCCGGGGTGTTGTTGCAGGGCCTTATCTACGGCCTGTTGCAGACTAACACGTTGCTGCGAGGCGGCAGGTAAAGCTGCGCCCAAAATAAGTAAGAGGATAAGTGTGGCCGCTGGTTTGAACTTCGGCGGTTTCATGCCCTTTTCGAAATAGATGTATAATACGGGCAACACGAGCAATGTGAGCATTGTGGCCGATACCAGACCGCCAATTACTACCGTGGCCAACGGCCGTTGCACTTCTGCACCGGAACCATTGGAAAGCGCCATCGGCAAAAAGCCCAGGGAGGCTACGGTTGCTGTCATGATCACGGGTCTTAAACGTACAGCGGTACCCAACAGTACGCGGGTATATACATCTTCCATCCCTTCCTTTTTTAACCGGTTAAACTCTGTGATCAGTACAATCCCGTTTAATACCGCCACACCGAATAAGGCAATGAAACCTACGCCGGCAGACACGCTGAAAGGCATATCCCGTAACCATAGCGCAATAATGCCGCCTATGGCCGAAAGCGGGATGGCCGTAAATATGAGAACACCATATTTCACGGAATGGAAAGTGAAATAGAGTAAGGCGAATATCATGAGCAGTGACAACGGAACGGCGATACCCAAACGGCTTTTCGCTGCTTCCAGGTTTTCGAAGGCACCACCGTAGGTAATGTTGTAACCCGGCGGCAACTTCATCTGCTTCCCTATTTTCTGCTGTAACTCTTCTACGATCGACGATACATCACGCCCGCGTACGTTAAATGCTACAATGATGCGGCGGCGCGCATTGTCGCGTTGTATCTGGTTAGGCCCTAAACGCACTTCCACGTTCGCCACTTCGGTAAGCGGCACCTGGAAACCGTTTTTGGTGGAGATCATTACGTTCTCCACATCGGTAATGTCCTGGCGGTTTTGTTGCTGAAAACGTAAGGCCAGATCGTATTTACGTTCGCCTTCATATACCCGGCCCGCTACTTCGCCCGCAAATGCCGTTCGTAAAGTCTGGTTTACATCTGCAATACTCAGCCCGTACTTTGCAATGGCAGCGCGGTTATAACGTACCATGATCTGCGGAAGTCCGGTTACTTTTTCTACGTAAATGTCCTTCGCGCCTTCTACTTTACCTGCAATGGCCGATAGCTTAGCGGCTTGTTCAGAAAGGGTTTCCAGGTCTTCTCCATATATCTTTAACACCACGTCCTGCTTAGCCCCCGTCATCAATTCGTTAAAACGCATCTGGATAGGCTGCTGAAAACCGAAGTCCACACCGGGGATAGCGGCCAGTTGCTGGCGCATCTTTTCTGCCAGTTCATCTTTATTATCAGCAGTTACCCATTCATCGCGGTGTTTGAGAATGATCATCAGGTCGCAGGCTTCTACTGGCATAGGGTCTGTAGGTATTTCAGAGGAACCTATCTTACCAACCACCTGTTCTACTTCCGGAAAATCGCGTAACAAGATATCAGCAGCCTGCTGTGTTACTTTCACGGTTTGTGTGAGTGAGGTACCTGTACGCAAACGTACTTCCACCGCAAAGTCGCCCTCATCCAGCGATGGTATGAACTCACCGCCCAGTCTTGTAAATAACATCAGGCTTAAAGCGAATAATGTTAATACCGTCCACAATACTGCTCTCCTGTAACGTAACACAAAATGCAGCATCGGATCGTACGCACGGCGGATGCCATGGATGATCTTATCTGAAATACCATGTCCCGCTTTGATCTTACGGTTCAGGAACCAGGCGCTCATCATGGGTACGTAGGTGAGCGACAGGATAAAAGCACCTAAGATGGCGAATACGACGGTTTGCGCCATGGGTTTAAACATCTTACCTTCTATACCAGTGAGGGCCAGCAGTGGCAGGTAAACGATCAGGATGATGATTTGCCCGAACGCGGCAGCGCTCATGATCCGCGAAGCCGACAGGCCGGCCACTTTGTCCATCTCCTTCTTATCCAGTGTTTGCCCCGCATGGTTTTCGGCCAGGTAGAACAAGGTTGATTCTACGATGATCACGGCACCGTCTACTATCAATCCAAAGTCGATAGCACCGAGGCTCATCAGGTTGCCCGATACGCCAAAGAGGTTCATCAGACAAACGGCGAACAACATGGATAGTGGAATAACGGAGGCTACGATGATACCCGCACGCACATTCCCCAGCAATACGACCAGCACGAAAATCACGATGAGCGCGCCTTCCAGCAGGTTATGCGTTACCGTATCGATGGCGTTATTCACCAGCTTGGTCCTGTCGAGGAAAGGCGCTATTTCCAGGCCTTCGGGCAGCGTGGCGCTGATCTTTTCGATCTTATCTTTTACACTGGCGATAACGCGGCTGGAGTTTTCGCCTTTGAGCATCAGCACAATAGCGCCTACCACTTCTTTATGCTGATTATAAGTAAGCGCTCCGTAACGGATGGCATGCCCGATCTGCACCGTAGCAATATCCCTGATCAACACCGGCGCTCCGCCTGTATTGTTCTTCACCACTACGTTCTCGATATCTTCTATACTTTCCACCAAACCCTCCGCCCTTATATAATACGCTGCAGGCTGGCGTTCGATATAGGCACCACCGGTGTTTTCGTTATTACGGTGCAGGGCGTCAAATACATCGTTCACGCCAATGTTCATACTCCTCAGCTTATCCGGATCGATCGCTACTTCGTACTGCTTCAGGAAGCCGCCGAAGCTGCTCACGTCGGCCACACCGGGTGTGCCCAGCAGTTGCCGGCGCACGATCCAGTCCTGGATACTGCGCAGTTCAGTGGCATCATATTTATCTTCAAAGCCCTTTTTAGGGCGTATCATATACTGGTAAATTTCACCAAGCCCGGTAGTCATCGGCATCATTTCGGGGGCACCCATGCCCTCCGGTATTTCTTCCCGGGCAATGGAAATACGCTCCTGCACCTGCTGGCGGGCCAGGTATTGGTCTACATCATCGTCAAATACCACGGTAAGCACCGAAAGGCCGAAACGCGATACGGAACGGATGTCTACAATACCCGGGATAGTGGCCATGGCCTGCTCTACAGGATAGGTAATAAATTGTTCTATTTCCTGGGCGGCCAGCGAAGGCGACACGGTAACCACCTGCACCTGGTTATTGGTAATATCCGGCACGGCGTCGATGGGTAGACGGGTGAGGGAGTATACACCACAGACCACCAGGACCAATGTAAATATGGCAACGATCAGTTTCTGCCTGATCGAAAAAGCAATAATCTTCTGTAACATGTATGAAATACAACGATAAATAATAACAGTCTGCCCGTATTACAGGCACTGTTTTTTACAACGCATTAATTACATGTTAACAGCGGGGTGGCTGGAAAATATTGATGAGGATATCGCGGGAGAAGAAGTGGCCCGTACGCGGCCCCTTGGTGGTTTCGGTTACCGTAAAGTGTTCGTTAAGGCTAAAAGATGCCACCGGCTCAAACTTGTGGCTGGCAAACATCGCATAACAATCGTCGTAATGGAAAGGCAGGTCCTCATGATCGTTATGGTATTTAGTCATGTGCTGCGCGTCGCAATAATGAAGATTGAAGAAGGAGAAAATGCTGATATCCGGGTTCTCCCGCTGGTGAAACTGGTAATGTTTCACTAGCGCCGACATCTTTCCCAGCTCCGGCATAATTACGTTACCGGTGCTGAAATGAAGGGAAAGCAGTATGACAAGCCATTGTTTCACTGGCAGCAAAAGTAATAAAAAAGGTTGAAGGCCGATGTTTAACCCTGGGTTAAATTACACTTCGTTATCAGTGAGTTAAGGCCTGATAGTTGCTGCATACCGGTCATGGGTAATTACCGCGCAGCCTTACTGCACATAAGGCTCAGCAGTGCTCGCCGCTCATCACATTAGTGATTTGAAGATAAACGCTTATGCAGTAGTATAAATTCTTATCTTTGTGGCTTGAAGTTTTTGGCATCATATTTTCTTAATATCTGAAACTTAAAAAAGGCCTGATTTCATGCTTAACCTTAAACCTGCGGAAACATTGATGTATAGCACTTTACATACGACAACGGGGCTGCAAGAAAAACCAAGTCTGAACAAAAAGCATCACATGAAATTAATTCGAATTGTGCTGCCATTACTGCTGCTTATCATTTCGCAGGCGGTTATGGCGCAAGATCCGGAGATTAAACCTCCGGTAATTAAAGCGACGCCGGATACAACTATCAAGAAGATCCTGGAAGAATTACAGAAGGTGACCGATAGCGACAAACAAAACTCCAGCACCATCCAGGTACTGATGCAGAGCCGTGAGATCGATAACCAGACGAAATACCAACTGATCAGGGACAATATTGTCAATGCCAGCGAAACGTATTATTTCCTCAATAAAAAGATCATCGACTTAAAATCACGTACCACTAGTAATAACCTGGACGTGTTCATTACCTCGCTCAACAACCCGGAGAGCAAGGAACTCGGCTTTTCACTCAGCGACCGCATCGTGGAACTGGTAGAAAAGATCATCCTGAAAGGCAAGTCCGATAAGAGCGACCGTAGCGGCAAACTCATCGAATCGACTAAATCTATCATCAACAGCCCGATCTTTAAAAGCCTTACTTCTCTTACTCCTCCCCTGGCGATTGCCAACTCGGTAATGACCTTCCTGCACAGCGTAAGCCAGAGCAATAAGGCTATTAACCAGAAGTCACTGCAGGATTTCGAGAAGGAACTGAATAAATACGTGATTTACTACACCGCCCTCAACGACGCGAACCAGAAGTTCGAGTTTGGCCTCAATTTTAATAAAGACCAGCTTTCCCTGTTGCAGGATAATATGTACGATCACCTCCTGTTTACCGTTACGGCGCTTAAAATGCCGCCTCCGAACAGGGGTAACAAAACCATCGCGGAAACACTCAACGACTTCTTCTTCGACTTTAAGAAAGACAAGGTGATCGATTATTTTAACAAACTGGAAGAAAAGTATACGTCTAAAGGAAAGCTCAACTACGAGAAATTGCTGCAGGAAAATGCGAACCTGAAAGAGGCGAACAATCAGCTGGAAGACCTGGTACTGCAAACCAAACGTTTCGAGAATCTTTATAACGAGTACTTTACCCTGCTGGACAGCTACCACACTAAGGTAAATGCCTCCCTAAAACTGGCGCAGGATAATGGCCTGGCGGAGAAAGGCATCATCGAGGTGAAACAGAATGAGTTCCGTGGTCTGAAAAACGAAGCTGTTAATGAAATACAGGCTTCCATCAACATCCGCGAACTATACACCAATGTAGAGAAAATCAAATACCGTTACAGGATATTCTAAACGGTTGACATATAAACTATTAAGGCCCCGGATAACGTCCGGGGCTTTTTTATGCCCATTTGTTAAAGTATTATAGCTTATTCGGTGGTTATAGATTTCATCAATATCTTTGTTGTTACCATGACAACTGTACAACTTGAATATATAGTCGCTGTAGACACCTACCGTAGCTTCGTGGCCGCCGCTGATAAGTGTTTTGTAACGCAACCCACCCTCAGCATGCAGATCCAGAAGCTGGAGGATGAGCTGGGCATTAAACTGTTTGACCGCAGTAAACTGCCGGTAGTACCTACGGAAATAGGTACGGCTGTTATTTCCCAGGCACGCACTATATTGAAGGAAAACTCCCGTATCAGGGAAATCATTTCCGATCAGAAAAAAGAGATACAGGGTGTGCTGAAAGTAGGTATTATACCTACCCTGGCCCCCTACCTGCTGCCCAGGGTGCTTACCGCCTTTATGAAGAAGTACCCCAGGGTAAAGCTGGAAATATGGGAGTATCCTACCGAGCAAATCATACAACTGTTAAAGCAGGAGCAATTAGACTGCGGACTACTGGCAACTCCCCTACACAACCAGCACCTCGAGGAGCATCCGCTGTTCTACGAGAACTTCGTGGTGTTTACGGCTAAGAACAATAAACTTTCTGAGAAGAAGGTAGTGAGCGCCGAAGAACTGGATATTAAGGAGGTGTGGCTGCTGAATGAGGGCCATTGTATGCGCAACCAGGTACTCAACATCTGTCGCGATAAATTTACCATGGGCGAGTTCCGTAACCTGGAATACAATACAGGCAGCGTGGAAACATTAAAGAAGATGGTGGAACTGAACGAAGGTTACACCATTCTGCCCGAGCTTTCTTTACAGGAGCTGTCGGCCCGGCAAATGAACATGGTGCGCTTTTTTAAGGCACCGGAGCCGGTGAGGGAGATCAGCCTCGTTACCCACCGCTACTTCATCAAGCAGGCCGTAATTGAGGCGTTTAAGAAGGAAATACTGGCCAGCGTGCCGGATAAGATGAAGGTAAAGAAGAGCAAGAAGATAGTAGATATTATTATGGAGAAGTAGCGATATTCCAACCTATAATGAAAAAGGGAACAGCCGTGAAAGCTGTTCCCTTTTTCTATTTAAACTTAAAAAAATGCTTAGTTAGCCACAGATGTAGCTGGTTTCAGTTTAGGGTAAGAAATACCGATAAGGTCATTCATTACATTCACTGCTTCGTCCAGGTAAACGTCCTTTGTTCTGATACGCAACCAGTCTTTGTTACGGGCCATTTTGGCGGAGTCGCCGGCCAGCCTGTCCAGATCCGTTTTAAGGCTGTGGATGTTAAGCTCTTTCGATTTCTCGTTAGCAGCATCGTATTTCTTCAGCGCGGCGGCATTTGCTTTTTGTTCAGCTTTGTAAGTCTGGAGGTTCAGGGAGTAATCCTTCTGCAAGTCCAGTTTCTTCAGCGTTGACACATTTTCTTTGATCATTTTGAAAGCTTCATTGCCAGCTATACGTGCTTCGCTTTTCTTTTTCAGCGCCTGCACATCTACAGGGTCGGCCCAGGTAGTGTAAGTAGCTTTAGGCACTTCGTCCCATTTCAGCGCGTCCTTATCTTTCCTTTCGCCTACTTCATAGTAAGGATCGGGGAGCTGGATATCGGCCTCCACGCCTTTGAGCTGGGTAGAACCACCGTTGATGCGGTAGAACTTCTGTACGGTCAGTTTCAAACCGCCCAGGCTGCCCAGTGCATCTGTTTTCACAAAACCGTCGAGTTCCAGCAACCTTTGTACCGTGCCTTTACCGAAGGAAGTGCTGCCGATGATTACCGCGCGTTTGTAGTCCTGCATGGCTGCTGCCATAATTTCGGAAGCAGATGCGCTGTACTCGTTCACCATAATGGCCAGGGGGCCATCATAATGTACGCTTTTATCCCTGTCGCTCTGCACCTGTACGCGGCCGCCACGGGAGCGAACCTGTACCATCGGACCGTCTGGTACGAAAAGACCGGCCATTTCCACTACGTCCGGCAGCGAGCCACCGGGGTTAAAGCGAAGGTCGAGTATGATACCTTCTACATTTTCCGCTTTCAGCTTTTTGATTTCTTTAGCCACGTCTTTAGCGCAGGAAGCACCATCGCGGTCGTTGAAGTCGGCGTAGAAGTCGGGAAGGTAGATGTACCCAATTTTATGGTCGCCATTGATAATGGCAGATCTGGCGAAAGTTTCGTCGAGGATGATCTCATCGCGCACGATGGCTACGTCTTTAATCGTACCATCAGTACTTTTAACGGTGAGGCGAACTTCGGTACCCTGTGCGCCACGGATCAGTTTCACCGCGTCTTCCACAGCGTAACCGGTAATGTCCACGGGTTCTTTTTCCGCCTGGGCCACTTTCACGATCACGTCACCTGCTTTCAGTTTACCCTGTTTCCAGCTTGGGCTACCGGTAACGATGCTGGTGATCTTGATCCTGCCGTCTTCTTCCAGCAACTGGGCGCCAATACCGTAGAACTTGCCGGCCATCATTTCCTGGAAATATCTTTTATCCGCAGGCGGCATGTAGTCGGTATGCGGGTCCATGGTGGTGGTGATCGCATTTACATACATGGCGAAACGGTCGTCGTCATTATCTTTTTTGCTTTGCAGGCGTTCGAAGTAGCGGTCGTACATTTTTTTCACTTTTGCACGTGCTTCTTCTTCCATCGCTGTTTCCGTTTTCACTTTGTAATCAGCTTTGCCTTTCTCTTTGTCCTGCAGTTCCTGCAGGTCGATGAGTTTTTCCATGGTGCGGTACTTCAGCACCTTACGCCATGCTTCTTTACGGGCCGCTTCGTCCTTAGGGAACTCCAACGCATCCACATCCAGCACTACTTTCTCATTCTTCGAAAAATCGAAAGGCTGTTGCAGTAAAGCCGGGTAAATAGCTGCCGCTTCTGCTACCCTTTTCTTCACAACTTCTGTAGTAGCCGTGAACAGGTCCAGCGATGCACCGTTCATCAGTTCATCGTCTACATGGTTTTCCAGGGTCTTCAGTTTGGCCACGTCGCCTGCCAACAGGAATTTCTTCTCCGGGTCAAGGCTTTTGATGTATTTATCAAATACTTCTTTGGAAAATGCATCATTAATTTCTTTAGGCTGGTAATGCCCTTCTTTCAGTATTTGCCCTACCAGCGACATTACCGCTTCGTAACGGCCGGGGGGATCACCTGCACTGCCATACCTGGCAAACGCAAACACACCGGCGGAAACAATGATCAGTAACACCGGGATTATCACTTTCAGTTTCATTCTCATATCATCCAGATTGAACGTTCTCAAATATAGGCCAAAACGTATGCCCGATACGGACTGGCACGGCGTTTTAACAAAAAATTACGCAGTATTCGCATCAATTTAACGATTTTATACAACATTTTGCGCGCCTGCCAGTCCTGGTTAACACTATATAACGCAAAAAAGTTGCCCTCTTTTATAAGGGCCGTTAAATTGACTATAATTGTCAGGCTTTAACCAGTTTATACACCGCTCCTTTAGGGTTTGCACCGGCCGGAATGCTCACCAGCACGTACAATTCCCCCGCTTCGTCCTGCCCCCAGCTGAGTATCTGCATATTGGCAGGTTTACCCACCAGTTCCAACTCCTGACCTGTCCATTTGGCACCCGCGGGTACCAAAGTCCACGATTTACCATTGTAGTCGCCGAAAACATATTGACCACGCAGCGCCGGTATAGCATTACCGCGGTATACATACCCACCGGTGATGCTTATACCCTGGTCGTGATCATATTCGTGGATGGGCTCGATAAGTTTGGTCTTATCTCCTTCCGATTCCCTGAAGCCGTGATAGCCTTCCATAATACGCCAGCCGTAGTTACCGCCTTTCGTAATGATGTCCACTTCTTCATATTTGTTTTGCCCTACATCACCTGCAAAGAGGCGTTTAGTGCCTTTGTCGAAAGACATCCGCCAGGCGTTACGCAGGCCGTAAGCCCATATTTCAGGCTTTATGCCCGGTTTATTAACGAAGGGATTGTCTTTAGGTACGCTATACGGAGTCCCGTTCACGTCTATACGCAGAATTTTACCCAGCCAGGTATCCATGTTCTGACCGTTACCGGTAGCACCGTGCCTGTCGCCTGCGCCACCGCCATCGCCGAGAGAGATGTAGAGGTAGTTGTCAGGACCGAAAGCAAGGTCGCCACCATTGTGGTTCGACTCCGGCTGTTCGATTTCCATTACCGTTCTTTTCGAGTCCTTATCCGCCAGGTCAGGATTGGCGGACGACACCTTATATTCCGCTACCAGGCTTTTATGATTGCTGCCTTTAGTTGATGATGGAACGCTATAATACAGGTAGAACTTGCCGTTTGATTTAAACCTGGGATGAAAGGCAATACCGAGCAGTCCGCGTTCGTCGTAGCCCGGGTTGATCTTTACCATTTCCGCGCTCACGTCGAGGAAAGGCTGGGGCTGCAGTTTACCGTTCCGGATAATCCATACGCGGCCTTCCTTCTGGCAAACGAACTGGCGGTTGCTGCCATCGCCGGGTACAGCCATGGCAACAGGCGAAAGGACCTGGTCGGTAACGAGCTGCAGTTTTACTTTTTGCGGCGGGGCCGGGGTATTAGAGGTGGCGTGTAATACCTGTGAGGGTAACAATGCAGCCAGTGCGAGCAATCGCAATAATTTCATGGTCGATAGTTATATGCTATAAAAATAGAGATTGCGGGTATATGGTGTGCAAGTATTTGACGAAAGGTAATTTTAAGCAGCTGACATGTTGAGTTTCTACTTCTTTTTTTTGAATGTTAATAAGTTTTTTTTCACCTGTAACCCTTTATCAGAAAGCGTTTGAAAAATGGTGCATGTATACACCTGACGCGAAAAACAGGAGTATCAAAAGGTGAATGTTGGAATCATTTTATGCTTTAACTTCGAAAAAAATAGCGAAAAAGGTATGATTCTATTCAACTATCATCGCCTGATTTTGCAAGAGCACAAAGTGAGCGAATCGCTCTCAAACCTTTTGCAGATCTACAGTTTGTTCAAAACCCGTTGGTTAGTCAGGAGGATCAACGAAAAGTTAACCCAACAACTGAAAAACTTTGAGGCGATACACCAGTTTCTTCTACTCAATCAGCCACATTTGAAAAACCAAAGGTTATTTCCGCACATGCAGATTTGCAATGCCGTGCATAAAACACTTTATCCTATGTGGGGCAAAGCAGAGCGGGCGCTTGAGAAAGCCGACGATCCTGAATTACGAAAGATTTTTGAGTTGCTACAACAGCTTATCAATGTCGTACACGACATCATTATTGTGTTGAGGCGTAACACCCGAAAATTCCGTCGCGCACCACGGTCGGAAGAAGCCAGAGCGGCTGTCCTAAGTTCTAACAAAGCCCTAGGAAGAATTTTATCTACATATGAAAGTAAGCCAACGTGATGTTTTTTTGTTACCCCATCCATTAGGAAACGAGAATGGGGAGCCGCATCCGCACATTGTACTATCCACTAACGACGCCAACCATTGTGAGGAAACCTTTATCGCAGTTATGTTCACCAGTTCTACTTTTACCGTTGATGAGTATTCATTTAAGCTGGACAACAGTATGTTTGAAAAACCACTGCAAAAAGAATATTCGCATGTCAGGATACACCTTGTGTGCCTGGCGGTTAACGAAGCAATCCTGTCACATAAGCTTAACAGGATGAAGGCCGGAGCGTTTGACAACCTGATGAAGGAAATTGGAGAGATGCTATTCGAATTCGAATTCCAACGACTCAGGCACCATCCTTAAAATTCAATTAATCTGCCGAAACGTAAACCCGGTTTAATACCGCATTGCCTATCTTTGCAGCACCATGTTCGGTGCTAAAATAAAACAGATTGGACAATACCATTAAACCAGACCCTTACGCTTCACTCCGGCTACCAGAATTCAAGTACTTCCTTGTGGTCCGCTTTGCGGTCATCTTCGCGCTGGCCATGCAATTTGCGGTAATTGAATGGAAGGTTTATGAATTGACGAACGATCCTCTTTCTCTCGGCCTTATCGGGCTGGCGGAGATCGTTCCATCATTCAGCCTGGCGCTGTTCGCCGGGCATATGGTGGATAAAAGAGAGAAGCGGGGCATACTGCTAAAATGTGTACTGGCCTACATCGTTATTGGCACTGCGCTGTTCCTGCTCACCTGGGATAAAGTGGTAGCGGGTATGGACAAGCGGCATGTCGTGAATCTGGTATATGTGATGGTGTTTTTCGGCGGTGTGGTAAGGGCCTTCGTATCACCTTCTACGTTTACCATGTTATCGCTGCTCGTGCCGCGTAACCTGTTGGCCAATGGGGCTACCTGGAGTACTTCGGCCTGGCAGATAGGCGGCATCATTGGCCCTGCGCTGGGCGGACTATGTATTCACTGGATGGGTGTACACTGGACGATGTTGCTGGTAGTGGGCATTTTCCTGCTGCCGTTGATCAGTCTACTCCAGATAAAACCCAAACCGATATTGTACAAGGAAGCGGGGGAATCGATCAAAGAGAGCCTCACGAAGGGTTTGAAGTTTGTATGGAATAAAAAGGTAATCCTGAATGCCATGTCGCTCGACCTGTTCGCGGTATTGTTTGGAGGCTCCGTAGCGATACTGGCCGTGTATGCGCAGGACATCCTGAAAGTAGGCCCACAGGGTTATGGGTTGATGCGTGCAGCCCCGGCAGTAGGCGCGTGTATTACCATGGTGATACTGGCTTACAGGCCGCTGGTTAATAAACCAGGCATCAAGTTACTGGCAGCAGTGTTTGGGTTCGGGTTAAGTATGATCGTATTCGGCCTGTCGAAGAACTTCGCGCTTTCTTTACTGGCGTTGTTCATGAGCGGCATGCTCGATGGTATCAGTGTGATTATCCGTCAAACCATCCTGCAATTGAAAACGCCGGATGATATGAGAGGCCGTGTAGCCTCGGTTAGCTCGATGTTCGTTGGTTCCAGCAATGAGCTGGGTGCCTTTGAAAGCGGAGTAGCAGCGAGGTTAATGGGTACAGTAGCATCCGTGGTGTTTGGGGGCTGCGTTACATTGGGCGTGGTAATTACAACGTACGTGATTTCACCGGCGATGCGGCAGTTGGATTTACGGGGGGATAAAAACGATTAGTGTTGAAGGCAGGTTCACTCTTCTCCCTGTCGCTTGCCTTCATCTTGCGGCGACCGGGCGTGCAGTAAATAAGAAAGGCAAAAATCCTCCGCTACCCTATCTTTTCACGCAATTTTTCCAGCACGTAATAAACGGCAGGACAAATCGTGCTGTTCAGGTAAGTAGTATTGGGTCTTTTGAAAAACTCATCGCTATCGGTGTATGGATAGTTACGGCAATCACCGGGGCGTATGTCGTAGATGCTGCACATATTGTCTTCACCCAGAAAGGTGCATGGACTGCCTTTTACCACGTAATCGCCATCCGAATCCAGGCGAAGGTACGACTCTATGAACACGGACTCCTTGAGTCCAAGTCCTTTGGAGATGCGCTTAATATCCGGCGTTTTAAAGCGGGGGCTAATTCCTTTGCAACAGCCTGCGCACTTTAGGCAATCGATTTGTTCGAAGGCTTCGTCGTGAAGGTCCGGCAACAGGCGCTCCGCTCCTTTTCCCTTTTTCAACTGCATCTTTTGCAGGAATTGTTTGTTGGCCTTCTGCTTTTCCTTCGCTTTCAGCTCCCACTTCTCCAATATGCCCGACATCTGCATCTTTTTCTGCAAAAGTAGGAAAATAAGAGGGTAGACAAGCAGTAGATCCCGGATCAGCCGGTGTTATGTCCGTCTTTTCGGCTACAGGGTGAGCATGGGGAGGCAGGGTAGCCGGGGCTGGTCGCCTTTCGGGCGCCTTCGCTCTCCCTTCGAAATCGTACTCTTCCACCACGCTATTGCCCGGCATGTCGAGCGCCGTTACTACAATGCGGCAAACAAGGGCACTTTCCACTGTCGCAGCAGCGATATATTGCCAGATGGAGGACTTGCACTTACTGGTTTTGCCGCGGTCCAGCACGATGGCAGGCCCGGTTTCGAGCAGGTTATCCGCCTGATCGTAGATCGAAATCGTCACCGCATGCACCATTACATTGTCTTTCGCCATCACTACGATAGCGCCACCAGGGTTGCCGGTGTAGCCACTGGCATCTACCTGCATAATTTCCGGGCCATGGAAATAATCCTTCACCGCCATGTTTTGCACATTGGCGCCAGCGGTGCGACGTTTATAGTACATTTCTTTCATAGCCGGGTTGGCCAATACTTCACCGGCGTAAATGTTAGCCGCGGAAAAGCGGTCCCTGGCCTTCTGCTGCGCGGGTTTACACGGACCCGGACGTTTGCTCGGCACCACCCCAATGCAGGTTTTACCGTTTCGCTGGTAAAACACGCAGATGTCACCGAACTTTCCACTGGCCCCATGCGTAATCGCATTGAACTTTTTTTGGATCATATTGCTGTTGTTTTAGATTGTTAATGAATGAGTTACCTGCCAAATGCAGGGGAGCAAAGAAGGCAAAAATCATGCCCTTTTCACCCATTTTAAACCATCGGAAACCACAGCAGGGACAGGCGTTTCGGGCAAACAGCACCCCTCAAAAGCTTACTGGAGGCCACCCATGCCCTCGGCCTGCCCTTAAACTGCCCTTCAACTGCCCTTTGCCCGGAACAATTTCGGGGGGTTGACTGTTGTTGGCATTAAGTAGCTGATAAGGATTACTACCGGTGAACGGAGCGTCGCAACGGCGGCCTTATTGCGTGTTCTGCCGCCCGTCAACTGATCAATAAACACTACTATGACAAATCGGCCCTGCGGAGAAAGGCATTTATCACCACTGTTTCCACATGGGCACGCCGCTTTTGGCCGTTGCTTAAAAAGATGATAGCTTTGCGCATTCTTTTCTAATAATACCTGCTTGTATAATGAATTTATTGGATATTCAACAAAATGAATTTGTTCACCGCCATATTGGGCCGAACGAATCAGAAACCCGTAAGATGCTTGCAACCATTGGCGAAACGGGTATAGATGAACTGGTGAACAAAACAGTACCGGCATCCATTCGTATGAACACTTTGCTGGACATACCACATGCGATGAGTGAACACGATTATCTCGTGCATCTGAAAGCGGTATCTCTAAAAAACAAGGTATTTAAAAACTATATCGGACAAGGTTATTACGATACGATTACGCCCAGCGTGATCCTGCGTAACGTGTTCGAAAACCCGGGATGGTACACGCAGTACACGCCTTACCAGGCGGAAATCTCCCAGGGCCGCCTGGAGAGCCTGCTCAACTACCAGACGATGGTGAGCGACCTTACAGCGCTGCCTATTTCTAACGCATCCCTGCTGGACGAGGCCACTGCCGCTGCTGAAGCGATGGCGATGTTCTTTAACCAGTTGAACCGCGACCATGATCACCTGGTACGCCCTAAATTCTTCGTAGATGCGAAGGTGTTGCCACAAACGATCGACGTGGTAATTACCCGCGCCGAGCCGCTGAACATCGAAGTAGTTACTGGTAACTTTACCACTGCCGCTATCGATGAATCTTACTTCGGCGCACTGTTACAATATCCTGATACAGAAGGTAACGTACACGATTACCGCACCTTTATCGATAAAGTACACGCTGCTGGCGCTTACGTAGCCATGGCTACCGACCTGCTGGCGCTTACGCTGCTGACCCCTCCGGGCGAACTGGGTGCTGATGCTGCTGTGGGTTCTGCCCAGCGCTTCGGTGTTCCTTTGGGCTTTGGCGGTCCGCACGCTGCGTTCTTTGCTACTAAAGATGAATTCAAACGTGCGATCCCGGGCCGTATCATTGGTGTGAGCATTGATGCCACCGGCGACCGTGCATTACGTATGGCACTGCAAACCCGCGAGCAGCACATCAAACGCGAAAAAGCAACGTCTAACATCTGTACCGCACAGGCACTGCTGGCTAACATGGCGGCTATGTACGCTGTGTACCACGGTCCTAAAGGCCTGCGACACATCGCTACCCGCGTTAACCTGCTCACCGCTGCTTTGGTCACTAAACTGAAAGCTGCCGGTGTTAAAGTACTGAACAACTCTTTCTTCGATACCATTAGCATTGAAGTGGCTGATGCCGCCGCGCTCCGCACTAAAGCTGAAGCTGCAGGCATCAACTTCCGTTATGGCACTGGTCATGTGGTTGGTATTTCGCTCGACGAAACTACCAGCCTGAAAGACCTGAACAATGTTCTGGAAGTATTTAACGCTGGTCATGTTGGTGTTTCTGATACCAAAAATGAAGCAGTGGTGCCGGCTGAACTGTTACGAGAGTCTTCTTACCTGCTGCACCCGGTGTTTAACACCCATCACAGCGAGTCGGAAATGATGCGTTACCTGAAGTTCCTGGAAAATAAAGACCTTTCGCTGAATACCTCGATGATCTCCCTCGGTTCCTGCACCATGAAACTGAATGCAGCTACTGAAATGATTCCTTTGAGCTGGGCACACTGGAGCAAAATGCATCCTTTCGCGCCTATCTCACAGGCAGCAGGTTACATGCAGATCGTGGAAGAACTGAGCGCCTACCTTTCTACCATCACCGGTTTCGACGCCTGCAGCCTGCAACCTAACAGTGGTGCCCAGGGCGAATACGCTGGTTTGCTCGTTATCCGCGAGTACCACGAAAGCCGTGGCGAAGGTCACCGTAACGTAATGCTCATCCCGATCTCCGCTCACGGCACCAACCCTGCGAGCGCTGTAATGGCTGGCTTTAAAGTGGTGATCGTAAAAGCACTGGACAATGGCTACATCGATGTGGCCGACCTGAAAGCGAAAGCGGCTGAACATGCAGCTAACCTGGCAGGTATTATGATCACCTACCCTTCTACCTACGGTGTGTACGAAGAGAGCGTGAAAGAAATTTGTAACGTGATCCACCAATACGGCGGACAAGTATATATGGACGGTGCGAACATGAACGCGCAGGTAGGTTTAACGGCTCCGGGCCTTATCGGCGCAGACGTTTGCCACCTGAACCTCCACAAAACATTCGCTATACCACACGGTGGTGGCGGTCCGGGTATGGGCCCCATCTGCGTAGCCAAACACCTGGCGCCGTTCCTGCCTTCTCACGTACATTTACAGGAAGGACAGAATGGTCACCAGCAGGCTAACGCCGTGTCAGCAGCGCCATTCGGCAGTGCGAGCATCCTGTTGATCTCTTACGCTTACATTCGTATGCTGGGCAACGTTGGTGTTCGTAAGGCTACTGAGTTCGCCATCCTGAACGCTAACTACATGAAAGCAAGATTGCAGAACGATTACGAAGTGTTGTACTCTGGTGTAAACGGTACCTGTGCGCACGAGTTCATCGTTGACCTGCGTCCGTTTAAAGCTACTGCGGGCATTGAGGCCGAAGATGTGGCCAAACGCCTGATGGATTACGGTTTCCACGCTCCTACCATGAGCTTCCCTGTAGCCGGCACCATCATGATCGAGCCTACAGAAAGTGAAGATAAAGATGAACTGGACCGCTTCTGCGACGCCATGCTGGCTATCCGCGAAGAGATCCGCGCCATCGAGAACGGTACTGCCGACAAAGCGAACAACGTACTGAAAAATGCACCGCATACACAGTTCGTGATCACTGCTGATGAATGGACGCGTCCTTACACCCGCCAGCAGGCAGCGTTCCCGCTGGAGTATATCAGGCATAACAAATTCTGGCCTTCTGTAAGCCGCGTAAATAATACGCATGGCGACAGGAACCTGATTTGCACCTGTGAGCCGGCGAGCGCTTATGCAGAAGCATAATTAACTTTGATTATAGTAAGAGGCCGGCGTAACAGCCGGCCTTTTTTCTTATCCAGCTCCATATATTCTGTATCCCTCATCGAAATAAGTAAACCCATCCTCCGTTTATAGACAGCAATACCCGTGATGTTACTAATGCGTATCATGGTAATGAAAACCCTTCATCCTCGAAAACTTATCAACTATACTGTTTTAACATTCCTTTAAACTAAAAAACCAGGATTATTACGAAATGTTCGTAATTTAGCACCCTAACCACTTTTAGCATGATGTTGCGTTACCTATTCCTTGCCGTTATGACCCTGCTTTCGAGCATCCATGGCTTGGCCCAATCAAAGATCAACTGGACGGGAAAAGTAGTTGATTCTACCACGAAAGAAATACTGGAACTTGCCACTGTAGCGGTAAATGATAGTAAAGACAGCTCAATGGTCACTTATACGTTGACTGATAATAAAGGGCATTTTAAACTTGAATCACTGCCGGTGGGTAAAACACTGGTGCTGTTGATATCCTACACAGGGTATAAGCAGTACAGGCGGGTGATAAAGGTTGAACCCGGCGAAAACAAAGACCTGGGTACTTTCATACTGTCTCCGAGTTCGCGGTCTTTAAATGAGGTAGTAGTTGAGGGCGAAAAGCCTCCTATCGCCTTTAAGAATGACACCCTGGAGTTCAACGCATCTTCCTTTAAAACCAAACCCAATGCGGTAGTAGAAGACCTGCTGAAGAAACTGCCCGGTGTAGACGTAGACCAGGATGGAAAAATAACGGTGAACGGCAAACCGGTATCGAGGGTACTGGTAGATGGTAAAGAGTTTTTCGGGAATGATCCTAAGATCGCTACCAAGAACCTGCCTAAAGAGATCGTGGATAAAATACAGGTGGTAGATACTAAAACCAAGGTGCAGGAACTCTTAGGGCAGAAGACAGATGGAGAAGATAAAACTATCAACATCACTTTAAAAGAAGATAAGAAGAACGGACTGTTCGGCCGTATTACCGGCGGCATAGGCACCCAGCATCGATATGATGCAAGCGCGATGGTGAATATGTTCAACAAGAAAAGACAGTTTAGCGTATTGGGCGCCGTTAATAACCTGAACAACACTGGTTTTTCGATGGATGATATGATGGGCGTTCAGAACGGTGGCGGCAACCGTGGTGTTGCGGTTTCTGTATCTGGCGGTAACATGAGTATTTCAGCGAATGGCATAACGCTTGGCGGTATAGGCGGCGAAGGTATCCGTCGCATTGCCACAGGAGGTATCAACTATAATGAAGATTTCTCCCAAAAGCTCAAAATGAACGGCAGCTACTTTTATAACTATGCCGATACCCGCACCGAAAGTTCGATCCGCCGCGAAAACATCAACCTGGATACTTCTACTTTTTATAATGAACGCAGATCGGGCGTAGGTACTTCGGAAAATAACCGCCTGGACATGAACCTGACTTACTCGATCGATTCCACTACCACACTGATCGTACAGCCTAACCTGTCGAACACGCAAAGCACCAACTTTGCACGCAGCATAGCCAGCACCACGAACGAAGACGGATCACTGATCAACTCTTCCAACACGGTTAACCGCTCTGAAAGCAACAACCTGAACTTCAGGAACAATATGAGCCTGGTAAAACAGCTGAACAAAAAAGGGCGTAGTCTTTCCTTAGAATTTAACAACAACTATGGCAAAAATACTTCAGATGGATATGTGGAAGCAGAGAACCATTATGTCATCGGCGGGCAGGACTCAATGACCCTGATTAACCAGTACACCCGCAGTATTGGCGACAACCAGGGCTACGGTGGTAGTATTACTTATATAGAGCCATTGAACAAAGTGCTGCGGCTCGAATTAAGGTACGGCGTAAACTACTCCCTTAACAACACCGAGCGCCGCACGTATAATTATGATCCTTCGAAAGGGTATGACGACCTCGATTCTTTGTACAGCAACAAGTTTCGTTCTACTACCCTGCAACAAACACCGCAGGTAACATTAAACCTGCAGGGCAAAAAATTCAGTGGTACGATCGGCGGCGGCATGCAGTTCAATACGCTTAAGAACTATTCTTACTTCCTGGATGATTCCATCACGCTGCGGCAGCAGTCGTTTGTCCCTAATACGCGGATTACCTATGCCTTCAGCAACTTTACACGCATTGGCTTAAATTATAGTCTTTATACGCAACAACCCACCATCGACCAGTTGCAGCCCGTGCAGGATAATACCAACACCTTGTTCCAGCGGCTGGGTAATCCGGACCTTAAAAGCGCCTTCCGCCATAACATCGGTTTTAACTTTAATACCGGTACCCCTAAAGGGTTCTTTATGGGACTGAACGGTAGCTTCTCCCCGGTTACCAATAACATTACCAACGAAACTTATTTTGATGAAAAAGGCGTGCAGATATCACGGCCGATAAACGTGGGCGGGAATTACGGAAGTAACATATTCATGTACTCTTCTTTCTCTAAGAAAACAAAAGACTGGAATCATCGCATAAACCTCAACGGTGGTGTTTCGATGAATAAATCCATCAGTTATACGACCAAGTCTAACAAAGAGCGGCTGGAGAACGAAACCTACAATTACAGCGTTGCTCCATCACTGAACTATAATATTACCTTTAAGGAACTGTTCGATATTTCGCCGGGTTACCGTATTAACTACCGGAAAAACACCAGCACCCTTAATGCGATGGGTAATACCGATTTCGTATCCCATACCGCGAGCTTCAGCAATGCGTTGTATTGGCCTAAGAACTTCGTGTGGGAAAACGATATCAACTACACCTATAACAGTAATATGTCGCCCGGTTACCGGAAAGATTTCACACTCTGGAACATGTCTGTTTCCAGGATGATGCTGAAAAACAACCGCGGCACCATCAAACTAAGTGTATACGACCTGCTGAACCAGAACACGTCTGTGCGCAGGAACGTATCGCAATACAGCATTGAAGACACGCAAACGATGATCGTACAGCAGTACTTCATGCTCAGTTTTACCTACAACATCAGCAGCTTCGGCGGGGGCACGGCACCTGCACGTAAAGCGGGCGGGCCAAGGATGATGAGGTTCTAAAAGATCTTTTAAACAATAACGCCGCCCCATTAACCGGAGCGGCGTTATTGCTTTAGAAATAGCGTTCTATCAATACCTGCCGGTGGTGCAATGCGTGACCGGCGGTAATAAATCCAAGACTGTTAACCGTTATAGGGCTGTTGCTCGCTGTGCCTGTACGCTGCAGTTCTGTTTCGTTCAGCGACTTAAACAGGTATTCGGTGGATGAGCGAACGGCCTTGAACTCAGCGATCATATCTATCCAATCCAACCCATCTACTCGGGCCTGTTCGGCATAATCGTTCTCTTCAAACGAAGCCAATGGCGTTTTATCTGCCCGCGCAATACGTAACGCCCGGTAAGCAAAAATGCGTTCGGCATCTGTGATATGCTGTAACACCTGCTTCACCGTCCACTTACCCGGGGCATAAGCATAATCGAGTTTATCAGCCGGTATTTGCTCAAAGAACGACACTATTTCAGGGGTGTTGGCGAGTATGGCGCTAAGGGCATCGTTCTGGGGCACCAGTTTAATGTAAGTGCCATAAAAGGGATTATAGTCACTGGTTGCTGGTTTTGGCATAACATTCAATTTTTTACAAAATTACACGTTTAAAGTTCGTAACCGGTATCTTTGATGTAACTGAAAATTGATATGGACCTTATTACCGCAGACATTACACTTCTCATTCCTTTCTTTCTGCACCTGGTGATATTTATACTGCTGCGCAAAAAGAGGCGGTTTATGTCGGAGGCGTTCGTACTCTCACTGCTTATCTACTGGATATTTTTCACCATCGTATTATGGCCCAGCCTGCCCGCTTTTATGGCCGTTATGTTTTTAGTGATGGGTGTGCCCATGCTGGCGCTGATGGCGCACCTGGTATACCTGATGCTGGCTGCCATCGTGTATGCCGTGGGTAAAAAAACAAATTAATATTCGCCCGCTGTCCCGTTCATACCTGCTGCGGGATGATCGCAGCATTGATCAACAGGTTAAAACGCAACTGACCCGTTCATCATAAAAGACAGATCCCCACTTTTGCTTTTCCCTAATTTGTAAGGGCAACATCTAAATTAGTTTGTTTATGAAGAAATGGCTGCTCCTGGCAGGACTAATTCTATTAATGGCGCCCGCATTTGCCGGGCAGATCAACGCCGACTCCCTCTGGTTCCGGGAACATTACACTAAGAAAGAAGTATATATCCCGATGCGCGATGGGGTGAAACTGTTTACCACCATTTACATTCCGAAGGATGAAAGTGAAAAACACCCGGTGCTGATGACGCGTACGCCCTACTCATGCGCGCCTTACGGCGAAAAAGAGTTTGCACCGTACTACAGGCGTTACCTCAATGTGTACCTGCGCGAAAACTACATTATGGTAACGCAGGACGTGAGGGGAAGATGGATGAGCGAAGGAGTGTTTGAGGATGTGCGGCCCTTCAATCCCAATAAAAAAAACAAGAAAGATATTGATGAAGCGAGTGATACCTACGATACGATCGACTGGCTGGTGAAAAACGTAACTGGTAATAACGGCCGTGTAGGCGTGTTCGGCATCTCCTACCCTGGTTTTTATTCTACCATGGCCGCACTCAGCAATCACCCCGCCCTTAAAGCAGTAAGTCCGCAAGCCCCCGTTACCGACTGGTTCCAGGGCGACGACTTTCACCACAACGGTGCATTTATGCTGGCCGATGCGTTCAGCTTTTACTCGTCATTTGGCAAACCCAGGCCTAAACCTACTACGGAGGGGCCGGCAGGTTTCGATTTCCCTAACTTCGACAACTACAAGTTTTACCTCGAAACAGGTGCCATTAGCAACTTTACTAAGCTCATGGGCGATAGCATCCTGTTTTGGAAAGATATGATGGCCCATGGTAACTACGATGCCTGGTGGAAAGCCCGCAACGTGCGTAACTTCACCAGCAATGTACAGCCGGCCATACTAACTGTAGGCGGCACTTTCGATGCGGAAGACTGCTTCGGTGCATGGAGTACTTACAAAGCGATAGAGGAGAAAAGTCCAAAAGCCAGTAACCGCCTGGTTATGGGCCCCTGGTACCATGGACAGTGGGCAGCGCAGGATGGTGGCCATTTGGGCAACATGCAGTTTGGCACCAACACCTCTGAATGGTACCAGCGAAATATAGAGATCCCTTTCTTTAACTATTACCTGAAGCAAAAAGGTGCAGAGCCTAAGATAGCCGAAGCCACCATCTTCTTCACCGGCGAAAACCAGTGGAAGACGTTTGCCAAATGGCCGCCGGCTGAGGCAAAAGAAACACCGCTTTACCTCGGCAGCAATGGTAGCCTGAGTTTCAGCAGGCCAACAATAGCAAAGGCCGCCACCTCCTACACCAGCGATCCGTCTAAACCGGTACCTTATACAGAAGACGTGCATTTTAACCGCACCATCAACTATATGACCGACGACCAACGCTTCGCTGCCCGCAGGCCGGACGTACTGGTGTTCCAAACGCCGGTGCTGGAAGAAGACATTACCCTCTCCGGCCCCGTACTGGCCGATTTACAGGTAAGCATCAGCAGCACCGATGCCGACTTCGTGGTAAAGATCATCGACGTATTCCCCGACAATTTCAGGTATGCGGAAGACGCTGAAAGCGAGCATAGACGTGTACCCTCCAGCACCTACCCTATGGGCGGTTACCAGATGCTGGTACGTGGTGAGATCATGCGCGGTAAATTCAGGAACAGCTTCGAAAAGCCTGTACCCTTCGTACCTGGTGTGCCCGCTGAAGTAAAATTCACACTACCCGACGTGGCACATACCTTCCGGAAAGGCCACAGGATTATGATACAGGTACAAAGCAGCTGGTTCCCTCTCGCCGACAGAAACCCGCAGCAGTTCATGGACATATATAAAGCCACGGATGCTGATTTCAAAAAAGCGGAGATCAACATCCTGCACGAAGCAGCCCATCCTTCGCAGATCGTGCTGCCTGTGCTGAAATGATATTAAACTTGTCCAGGATGAAGTCCCGGCCGGTTTCGGCCGGGACTTCATCTTTATGAATACCTTATCTTTACCATATTCACGTTAAAAACCCAAATTCACATGAAGCGCATTTTCTCCATTACATGTATGTTGCTCGCACTATTTGTCCATGCAACACAGGCACAGTCGTTAGACGGGGCATGGGAACTTAAAGACAGTTCTCCTGGTGTCACCGTATCGCTGATCATTGAAGGCAATTACTTTATGCAAAGTGTTTACAATGAAAGCGAAAAGGCTTTTGTTCAGAGCTTTGGCGGTACACTTAAAAAGGCCGGCAACAGCGACCTGGAAGTAAAAATGGACTTTAACACCGAGAACAAAGAGCAGGTAGGGCAAACCTTCACCGTGTCTTATTCCCTTTCCGGCAGCACCCTCAGCGTAGTGATCAACGGCGACGCACAGGAGTGGACGCGTAAAGACGATGGCAGTGGTCCGCTGGCCGCCGTATGGCGCATATCAGCCCGGGAGCAGGAAGGCAAAATGAACGAGATGAAGCCAGGTGCCCGTAAAACACTGAAGATATTGTCTGGAGGCCGTTTCCAGTGGGCAGCCATTAATACCGAAACCGGGGAGTTTTTTGGTACAGGCGGCGGTACTTACACCTTTAAAGACGGCAAATACACCGAAAACATCAAGTTTTTCTCCCGCGATGGCACCCGCGTAGGGATGTCTTTAACGTTCGACGGTAAAGTAGAAGGCGACAACTGGCATCATAGTGGATTGAGTTCCAAGGGCGAAAAGATTTCGGAGATCTGGACTAAAGTTAAATAAGAAGCTGGTATATATTGGATTTTGCCCTTATATTGCACGGAAATTTCATCAATCTATGATCAAGAAATGCCTGATTATCGGCGCAATAGGAGCACTATCCCTGCAAGCCTGTACTAAAAAAGTTGTTCCGGCAGCCACCGTGGTTGCTCCGGAGCCTCCAAAACCTTTATTGCAAAACGGTATGGATACCCTTAGCTTTGCGCTGGGTAAAGATATCGGCAACTCTATCAAAACGCAGGGTCTCGACAGCCTGAACATGGATGTGTTTATGACAGCCATCAAGTTTAGTCTGGCCGGTAAAGATACTTTGCTCACGCAACAAGAAATATCTATGTCTATATCAGATTATTTACAGAAAATGAAAACAGAGAAACTGACGAAGAACAGAGAAGCGGGTCAGAAGTTTTTGGAAGCAAACAAGACCCAGCCAGGCACCATCGTACTGCCCAGCGGTTTACAGTACCAGATCATGAAACATGGCACCGGTACTATTCCCAAAGCTACAGACAGGGTTAAAACACACTACGTGGGCACCCTCATCGACGGCACTGTGTTCGACAGCTCCGTTGAAAGAGGCGAACCAGCAGTATTCCCCGTTAACGGCGTAATCAGCGGCTGGACAGAAGCCCTCACCCTGATGCCAGTAGGTTCTAAATGGAAACTGTTTTTACCAGACAGCCTCGCTTATGGTGAAAGACAAGCGGGCCAGAAGATTTTGCCGGGAAGTGCTTTGGTGTTTGAGGTGGAGTTGCTGGATATTGTGAAGTAAGAATTATAAAATATATGGAGAAAAGCGTCCCGATGTTGTTTGGGGCGCTTTTTTTATGGGGGGGGCGTTTAGGATGTACGCGGACAGCTTGTTCGTTTATTGTAAACCGTATTTGATCACAAGGAAACCGGTTTAGCCGCACACGTCCAGACACCAGGTGAGGCTACGATCCATACACCGCCTCATTTCCACCAAACAAAAAAAGGCGCTGCAGTTCACACCGCAACGCCTTTCCGTATTTTACACTTTTACACTATTTCCAGATCCTAGCACGCTGGTTCTCCAGCAGCATGAAATCGGCCAGCACCATGGCTGTTACCGCTTCTAACACAACTGGTACGCGCAGTGCGATACAGAGGTCGTGGCGGCCTTTAACGCTAAAGGTGCCTACTTCGCCTGTAGTAATATTCAGCGTTTGCTGATCTTTTGGGGTGCTGGAGGTAGGTTTCACCGCAATACGGAACACCAGCTGGTTCCCGTTGGTAATACCACCTACAATACCGCCTGCATGATTGGTAGCTGTTTTACCGCTAGCATCGATGATGGCGTCGTTATGTTCTACACCTTTCATTTTAGCCGCTGCAAAACCAGCACCGAACTCAATGCCTTTAATGGCAGGAATCGCAAATACAGCGTGCGCAATAGCCGACTCCACCGAATCGAAGAATGGTTCGCCGAGGCCTATCGGAAGACCATCCACCACGCATTCAACAATACCGCCTACAGAGTCCTTAGCCGCTATTGCGGCTTCCAGTCCCTTTTCAGGATCAGGGAACCCGCCTATCTCCTTAATCGTTGCATTAACCTGAATACCATCGCCCAATATCTTTTTGGCAATCACCCCTGCGGCTACCAGGTTAAGCGTTAAACGGCCGCTAAAATGGCCGCCTCCGCGATAATCCTCGAAGCCTCCGTATTTGTGTGTAGCCACAAAGTCGGCGTGGCCGGGGCGGGGAAACTCACGCAGCTTATCGTAATCGGTGCTGCGGGTGTTGTTATTTTCAAATAAGATGGTGATCGGTGCGCCGGTGGTATGCTCTTTAAACACACCCGATTTCAGGAAAGGCAGATCGTCTTCCTTACGCGGAGTAGTGCCTTTGGCGCCTGCCTTACGGCGTTCCAGGTCGGGCAAAAAGTCCTCCTGCTTCAAAGGTAAACCCGCGGGTACTCCGTCGATGTTTACACCTACACATTCGCCGTGCGACTCGCCAAATACATGTACCCTGAATATTCTGCCAAAACTGTTCATACTAATGTTTTAATGCTGTTTCTGTACTGGTTACCGTTACGGTAGCGCCCAACTGTGCAATATGGTCGAAGAACTCGGGATACGATTTATTGATCGCTTCCGCATTCTCGATCTCCACCTCACCATCGGCCGTAAGTGCCGCTACGGCACAGGCCATGGCTATACGGTGGTCGTTGCGGGAATGTACGGCCGCGCCCTTAATGCCGGTGCCGCCATGTACATACATCACATCGCCATCGAGATCGATCTTAATGCCCATTTTACCGAATTCGTCCTGTAAGGTAAGTCCGCGGTCGCTTTCTTTGTGCGCCAGGCGACTTACGCCCAGTATTTTGGTTACACCTTTACAATTGGCCGCCAGCGCCACCAATGGTGGAAACAGGTCGGGACAATCAGTAGCATCGAATTCGAATGGTTTCAGCTCACCATTGTTACCAATGATCACGGTGTACAGTCCGGGCAGGATGTCTGCACCAGCGCTTTCCAGCGCCTGCAGGATAGCCTTGTCCGACTGTGCAGAACCGGTGTTAAGATGTTTCACTTCCGCCTTACCCGCTACAGCCGCAGCTACCAGCAGGAAAGCCGCACCGCTCCAGTCGCCTTCCACGGTATACTCTACCGCTTTGTACGATTGCTTTTTAGCAAAACGGAAACGCTCGAAATTATCATTCTCCACCTTTACGCCGAACAGCTCCATAATTTGCAGCGTAAGCGCGATATAAGGTTTGCTTTTCAGGTCTTTCACGGTAATAGTAGCATCTTCCGCCACGTTACCGAAAGCCATCAAAAGGCCAGTGAGGAACTGGGAACTCAGCGAACCATCTATCTCCACATTGTTAGCCTTTAACGGGCCGTGAATGTTGAGCGGCAGTTTGCCGTCTTTCGTTTTGCACTCCACGTCCAGTTTAGGCAATACCTCCGCAAAGAAGTCCATGGGCCTTGTTACCAGGCTGCCATGTCCCACGATCGTGATCGGCTTTTCAGATAATGCTGCTATAGGCGTAAACATGCGTATACCTAAACCAGATTCGCCGCAGTTGATTTCCGTAGAAACCGGCGCTACGCCATTGCTGGTAATTTCGTAATGATCGTCTTTTTTCACCACAGTGGCGCCCAGTCTTCCGGCTACGTCCAGCGCAGCCAGGCAGTCGTTACTGAGGCCCGGGTTGCGGATGATGCTGGTGCCCTTAGCCAGTAAGGATGCCGCTACCGCACGCTGCATAGCGCTTTTGGATGGATTGGCGGTAACGATGCCTTTAATGGTGCCGGGTGATACCTTTACTTTCATGCTTTTGTTTTTGTGTTACGCTTTACAATTCGTCCAGTAATTTTTTCAGCTCATCGATCGGTATCGGGTGCGTAACCGCCCTTCCGATGTCTTCAAGCAGGATGAAATGGATAAAATCCTTTTCTCTCTTTTTATCCAGCTTAAAAATGGAAAAAATCTGTTCCCTGTCCGAGGTTAAAGTAACCGGCAAATGATAATCGTTGATAAGCCTGATGAGGCGGTTCGTTTGTTCTGTGGGCAAACCTATGAGCTTTTCAGAGAACTTGGCGGCGGCTACCATACCGATGGCTACGGCCCGGCCGTGCGCAATGCTCTCTATCTTTTCCACTGCATGCCCCAGCGTATGGCCGAAGTTTAACCAGCGGCGTGAACCGTTCTCAAACTCATCTTCCAGCACGATGCGGGTTTTGATTTCCACTGAACGTTCTACCAAAAACTGCAGTACTTCCACGGAACGGCTTAAAGCCGCTTCCCTGTTTTCTTCCAGGTAAGTGAACAACGCGGCGTCCTGGATAGCTGCATACTTAATGATCTCCGCAAATCCATTGTGCCACTCATCGTCCGGCATGGTAGACGGCAGCGTATAATCAAACAATATGAATTGAGGCTGATTGATAGTGCCCAGCATGTTTTTATGCATACCATGGCTCACCCCGTTTTTACCGCCGATAGACGCATCTACCTGTGCCAGTAACGTAGTGGGTACAAAACCGAACGGAATACCGCGCATGTAAATGCTGGCGGCAAATCCTGTAAGGTCAGTAACCATCCCGCCACCAATACCTACCAGCATGGTTTTACGGTCGGCTTCCAGTTCTATCAGCCCGTTAATCACCTGCTCCACTACTTCCATCGACTTATGCTCTTCGCCATCAGGAATTACCAGCTTGCGCCAGCCCTTCAGCGTTTCGCCATAATGTTTGTCCACATTCTCATCCAGCAAAAGGATCGTGCGGCTCTTGTCCACATACTTATCCAATTCCTGTAAATCTGCTCCCAGGTAATACTCCGATTGTTGTGTCTGGAACTTGTATGATAACGTTGTCATATGTTCGAATAACCCTGCGGTTAGATTTTTATTATTGTTCGTTCATCACCTTGTTCTGGCGGTTGATGGATTCGAGGTGAACTGCGTCGAAGTATTTCTGGATAAAATCTTTTGACAGGCCCAGCTTGTCGCCTTTAGCGATGTTGCGGTCCAGTATCTCGTTCCAACGGTTGGTTTGCAGGATGGTGATGCCGTTTTCTTTCTTGTAAGCACCGATCTTCTCAGCGATTTTCATACGGTTGCCCAGCAACAGCATAATTTCATCATCGATCTGGTTGATCTGCGCACGCAGTTTATCCAGGGCAGAGTTGAATTCATTTTTATCGGTATGCTCGCGGCGCCATACGATGCCGTCCAGCAGTTCTGCAAATTTCTCAGGCGTGATCTGTTGTTTCGCGTCGCTCCATGCATTATCCGGATCGATGTGTGTTTCTACCATCAGACCATCGTAATCCAGGTCGATCGCTTCCTGCGATACAGCCTGCAGAATGTCGCGGCGGCCAGAGATGTGGCTGGGGTCACAGATCATTGGTAATTCAGGGTGGCGGCGTTTCAGTTCGATAGCCAGGTGCCACATGGGGGCATTGCGGTATTCGGTGTTGCCGTAGCTGGAGAAACCGCGGTGGATCAAACCAACTTTTTTAATACCAGCTTTCTGTATCCTTTCTACCGCGCCGATCCAGAGTTCCAGGTCGGGGTTGATAGGGTTTTTAATGAGAACGGGAACGTCCACGCCTTTTAACGCATCAGCGATATCCTGTACAGAGAAAGGGTTTACGGTAGTACGGGCACCAATCCAGAGAATGTCTACACCGAAATGCAGCGCATCTTCTACTTGTTTAGCGGTAGCTACTTCCACTGTAACCGGTAAACCAGTCAGTTCCTTTGCTTTCTGCAGCCACGGTAAACCTTTGGTACCAATGCCTTCGAAAGAACCGGGGCGGGTACGTGGTTTCCATATACCGGCACGTAATACGTCTACTTTACCTGTGGCAGCCAGCCGCTGCATAGTCGCCAGTGTTTGCTCTTCTGTTTCCGCGCTGCAGGGGCCCGATATGATCAGTGGCTTCTTATCTGATGTTGGATCGCCGAATTTCGTATTTGCTAAGATCTGTTCCATATGAAAAAGTGTATGTGTAAATTAAGAAAAGTGTTTGTTAATTAAGGATTTATGATTACTTCAGTATCTTTTTGATCTTGTTCGACTTCTGGATGAGCTTGTAGAAAGCATCGTAGTCCTCTTCTTCCAGCAACTGCTTCATGTGCTGCAGCTGGCTGATATGTTCTTCCAGCACGTCGAGTACATTATTGCGGTTGTGTTTAAAGATGGGCACCCACATGTCGGGCGAGCTTTTGGCAAGACGAACGGTGCTTTCGAAACCACCGCTGGCCAGTTCAAAAATGCGGCCCTGCTCCTTCTCCTTTTCCAGCACCGTAAGGGCAAGGGCAAAGGAAGTGATGTGGGAGATGTGTGATACATAGGCTGTGTGCAGGTCATGCTCTTCAGCATTCATATACACCAAGCGCATACCCACTTTGTCTACGATATTTTCTACGATTTCCAGCGCATCTTCTGCACTGTTCTTTACATCACAAAGCACCATGGTTTTGTTGGTAAAGAGGTTTCTTACAGCAGCTTCGGGCCCGCTATACTCGGTGCCGGCCATCGGGTGGGCGGCTACGAAGCGCTTCCGTTGGGGATGACCGGCAACGAGTTGTAATAATTTATCTTTTGTAGAACCCACATCCATCACCACATGGTCGGCTTTCACCTTGTCGAGGATAGAGGGCAGCAGCTTTAACATAGCATCTACGGGTATAGCCAGTATCACGAGTTGCGAGCGGCTCATCGCATCTTCCAGCGAAGCCGTTTCGTCAACAATGTTCAACTCACGTGCTTTACGCAGGTTGTCTTCGTTCTGGTCCACACCAATGATCCAGTTAGCCACGCCCTTTTCTTTAAGGCTGAGGGCCAGCGAGCCGCCAATTAAACCAACTCCTACTACCGTTGCGATCATCTTGTTTATAGTTTATTTAGATTGCTTTATCCTTTCAATGGCTTCTTCAAAAACCTTCTCATCTTTACAAAGGCTCACCCTGATATAACCGTTACCGTTAGCTCCGAAAATACCGCCGGGCGTAATAAATACACGCGCCTTCTGCAATATCTCATCGCTTACCGCGTAACCATCTGCATACCCCGCTGGCATCTTCGCCCATACGAACATGCCTACCTGGTTAGTATCGTACGTAGCACCAATGAGGTCGAGCAATTCGAATACTTTATTACGGCGGCCTGCGTATATTTTATTGAGCCCTTCGTACCAGTCTTTATCCAGTTCCAATGCTTTTACGGCGGCCATTTGTACGGGCTGGAACATACCACTGTCCATATTACTTTTGAAGCGCAACACCTCACTGATCCACTTTGCATTGCCAGCCAGCATGCCTACACGCCATCCTGCCATGTTAGACGATTTGCTCAGCGAGTTCAGCTCCAGTACCACGTCCCTGGCACCTGGTACGGCCAGCAGACTTTGAGGGTTATCGTTCAAAATAAAGCTGTACGGATTATCATGACACAGCAGTATGTTATGTTGCCTTGCAAATGCGATCAGCTTTTCGAAGAAGCCTGGTGTAGCCTGTGCGCCTGTCGGCATATGCGGATAGTTCACCCACATCAGTTTCACTTTGCTCAAATCCTGTTTCGCCAAAGCTTCCAGATCAGGCTGCCAGTTGTGCGCCGCTTCCAGGTTGTAAGTAACCGGAGTGGCACCGCTCAGTTGCACGGCAGAACGATAGGTAGGATAACCGGGATCGGGGATCAGCGCTTCATCACCTTCCTGTAAAAAGGTCATACAAATATGCATGATCCCTTCTTTAGAACCGATCAGCGGCAGTACTTCCGTTTCCGCATCCAGCTGCACGTCATAATATTTCTTATACCAGTTAGCAATGGCCTGCCTCAGTGCGGGAATACCTTTGTATCCCTGGTAGGCATGCGTATTAGGAAGTGCGGCGTTTTCATTTAAAGCCGCTACTACAGACGGATGCGGTGGCAGGTCCGGACTACCTATACCGAGGTTGATCACGTTGGCGCCTGCTTTGTTCATCGTATCTATCTCTCTTAATTTCTTAGAGAAGTAGTACTCTTCCGTATGCTGCAATCTCCTGGCTACTGAAATTTCCATGGTATTCGCTTTGGTGTGTTTATACGTGTGTTAATCCTTTCTTATAAATTCCCAGAATCGTCAGCTGGTCTGTTAATGGTTCTATTTTCTTTAATGCTTTTCTGAAGTGCTTCAGGTCTTCAAACTCCATATCTGCATGGAAGTAATACGTCCATTCTTTTGCCGGGATGGGGAACGACTGGATTTTGGAGAGGCCTATCCCTTCTGCCGCGATCATGCTCAGCACCTTGGCCAGGCTTCCGCTTTCGTTCGGTGTTTGGAAATATACAGAAGATTTGTTGGCATCTTCCGCAGGCTCCACACTGTTACGCGCAATAGCGAGAAAGCGCGTATAGTTGTTTTTGGCCGTATGAATATTGGGCGCTATTATGTCCAGCTCATAAATTTCGGCAGCCAGTTTACCTGCAATAGCGGCAATGGTTTTCGACTTCTTTACGTGTACATTTTTCGCGCTAAGGGCCGTATCTTCCGATTCCACCAGTTTGATGTGCGGGTACTTTTCCAAAAACGCCATGCACTGCAAAAGCGCCATGGGATGAG
This sequence comes from uncultured Chitinophaga sp., assembly GCF_902168175.1. Lineage (GTDB taxonomy): Bacteria > Bacteroidota > Bacteroidia > Chitinophagales > Chitinophagaceae > Chitinophaga. The sequence continues at coordinate 203,081 of NZ_CABHOU010000025.1, forward strand.
AATGTACCTCTCTTATATCTTCAATGCGCTGACCAGGCAAAACCATCAGGTGTTGATTGATCTGCAGGTATACCTCGCCCGTAACGTGCAGACCTGAGTTTTTAATCAGGCTGTAGTTAGGCAGAATGCTGCCGGCAATAGAGTTTTCGATGGCCATCATTCCGGCATCAGCTTCCTTACCTTGTTTCACTTTTTTTACCAGCTCTGAAAAGGAAGAACAGGCTTCAATTTCGGTTTGTTTGCCGTAATACCGCTGTGCGGCTAGCTGGTGAAAACATCCTTCAAATCCCTGAATTGCGATACGCATTGTTGTTAGTTAATGATTTTAATGATAGGTATCCGGATAATAAAAAAGAAAAAGGGCCCCTTGAGTCGGGACCCTTTCATTTTGCTTTAGCTTTTATGTCAGCCTGAATTTACAAAAGAGTCCCCTGCTTCTCCTGATAAAAGAAGTAAAAGAAAAAGTAAAAAAAGTAAAGGCAGAAACTCTTGTGTGACATATCAATTTGACTATAGTACATTAAAAAAGGCCTTCGGATAACCCGAGGCCCTTTCTTTATATTTTATCAGCATTTGACAAAAGGAACCCCGGCTATTTCTGATACCAGAAAAAGTAATAACCGTAAAAGTATCCAAAAGTCTGTTGCATTTTGTTTGCTTGTTAATTGTTCGACAAATGTAATGCAGGATTTTAATTTTCCAACCTATTAGGGTAAAAATTAAATTTATTTCACCAATAACTATATTTAGATAGATATTATTCAAAATAAGACCCTATTAAATTAATAATGATGATAGTTGTATCAACAACAATTCACTATTCAGCCGCCGTTGTGTCACTCCCTTCAGCGGCGGAATCATTTATGGGCGTTTTTATACAATTGTCGCAAACACCCCCGCGGATACTAAAACATGCCTCACCGTCCGCTCACCGTCCGCTTACCGTCCGCTCAGGTGCCGCTCAGGTTATATCCAGGTTATATCTGTCCTCCATGTTCGTACCTACATGAGTAGTGGGGTCAGGACAAGCTGAGATTGTTAATAATAAAATCGGCCCATCGTATCAATCATCTGCGTCTATCAGGTATAGTAAGCCGGCCGTTTTAGACATCTCCGCATTAAATTCTCTTGTCGCAACTATACCTTTGGCGCCACATTTACCCAAAAACACTACGCCTAACCTATTCATTAAGTTGCGCCCGGTGTATACACACAGTACCCTAAAAAAAGAAAGACCACATTCGATGAGATGATCCTCATATTGCCTGAAGCTGCCTAAGCCAGTCGGTGTATACACCTAACTTCTTAGTCAGCCAGCCCGGACAAACATGCCCTAAAAAAGGAAAGACCACCTTCCAGAGGAAGGTGGCCCTATAAAACCTTTATTTTGCTTTGCCTAAAATTAGTGAGCAGCAGCAGCAGAATCAACTGGTACGATAGCAGCAGAATCAACTGGTACGATAGCAGCAGAATCAACTGGAACTACAGCAGCAGAATCGATTGGAGCAGCAGTTGAATCTTCAGCTGGTTTAGTAGCGTTGTTGCAAGAAGCAGCGAAAAGACCCAGGGCCAGAGCGAAGAAAGATACTTTCAGTACGTTTTTCATGATTAATAAGATTTGAGTGTTTTAGAAAATGATATTTAACCTTTATACCGGATCAGAAGAAAGGTAACCCACTATTTTAAAAAAATATTTTTTTCGGTTACTTTGGGTTACTAAATGCAGTAAAGCGTATTAATAAGTGAGTAACAATCAACATATCGAAAGGGACCAGGAATTATTGGAAGGCTTAGCTAACAACGATGATAAGTCATTGGAAACCATCTATTCAGATAATTTTCCAATGATTTACAGGATGGTTTTACAAAATAATGGGTCGGAGGCTGACGCCAAAGACCTGTTCCAGGAGTCGGTGATCATACTATATGAAAAGGTGCAGGAGGGCGGATTTGTACTGACCAGCAAGCTGAAAACTTACATTTATGCCGTTTGCAGGCGTATTTGGCTAAAAAAATTACAGGGGCAGGCCTGGCAGGGCAGTATAACTGAAGAACTGGAGGCCATTACCCCCGTAGAGGATACCATAGAAGAGGCAGAAAAGCGGGATGAGCAGTATGGTATTATGGAAAAGGCCATGTCGCACATGGGAGAACCCTGCAAAACTATACTGGAAGATTATTACATCCACAAGCGCTCTATGCAGGAGATTTCGGAAAAATTCGGTTACACGAACTCCGAAAACGCCAAGAATCAGAAGTATAAGTGCCTGATGAGATTGAAGAAACTATTTTTTGCACAATATAAATAAAGTAGAGAGGGTCATAAGTGATGAATGATATCCACTTGATACAAGAAATTGAGCGATACCTCGCTGGCGAGATGAGCACACTGGAAGCTGCCGCCTTCGAGTCTAAACGCCGAACCAATCCTGAGGTTGACCAACAGGTAGTTGAACATCAACTGCTTGTGAAGCAACTTGAGGCATTTGGCAACAGGAAGAACCTCCTGGGTAAACTCAATGCTATCCACGAAAAAACTGATCTCCACGATCTGCGTGCCGAATTTGCGCCTAAAACGGCAAAAATACGGTACATGAACCGTCGCACCATTACTGCTATTGCAGCGGCTGCCTGTGTGGCACTGGTTACTTCGCTTTCCACCATCGCCATTATGCAGAAAGCGGCTAAGAAATCTACCACTGCACAGTATGAGAGCGTTAGAAGAGAACTGAACAACGTGCGGGCGTCTACAAATGAGATCATCGAAAAAATTACACCTAAAAAGGGAGCTCCGCTCAACCCGGGTAACTATGGTGGCACTTGTTTCGCGATCAACCGTTACGGCTATATGCTTACCAACCGTCACGTTATTGGGGGTGCCGATTCCATCTATATCCAAAATAACAAAGGTGAAGTTTTTAAAGCCATCAGCGTATTCGAAGATATTTCCAGCGATCTGGCGGTAATCAGGATTGCTGACTCGTCTTTCCGCAGTGCAGCGTTGCCTTACTCACTTAAACCTCAGAGTGTACGCCTTGGTGAAGAAGTATTTACGATGGGCTTCCCTCGTGACGAAGTAGTTTACGGTAAAGGCTACATCAGTGCGCAAACGGGATTTAATGGTGATACAATTACTTACCAGGTATCTATCCCGGTTCTCCCGGGTAACAGTGGCGCTCCCCTGCTTGACAACAGAGGACAGGTGGTAGGCATTATTGCTGGCAGACAACGTGCTTCCGATGGTATCGCTTTCGCGGTAAAATCAGCGAACCTCAAACGCCTGCTGGACGAAATGCCTAAGGAGAGCATCTCTAAAAAGGGTAAAAAAGATATCAAATCTAACACCGCCAGCCTGGAAGGCCTAAATCGTGAAGACCAACTGAAGAAACTGGAAGACTATGTATACATGGTGAAGGTGTACAAAGCAACAAAGTAAACACACTCGTTTATATAAAAAAAAGCATCCTCCCGGGGATGCTTTTTTTATATCGGCAGTACTCAGGTACAACAGGTTTTTATATCCATATAAAGTAACTACTTTTTATTCGCCCAGGTACGATAGCGATCGGTGGTCCAGTAGATGAGGTCTTCATTTAACATACCACGTAACTGGTTATAAGTGGGCTTGTTGGCATTCATGAAATTAAGCAGCGAATCGCCGGTAAGGCCAGTTACTTTGTTCACGAACTGCTTGGAGTACCGGAACTCAATATATTCTTCCACCTCGTTGGTTTCAAATTTCTCCTTAAATCTTCTCTTATCCTTTTCTCCCTGCGAATAGCGGGTGAAAGGGCTGAAAATAATACCAAAACCTTCGGGACGTTTGCTTTTATCTACAAGGCTTTTGTCTGGCACTTCCAATATATGGCGGAACTCATCGGCCCTGGCCAGGGAGTCGAGCTGATAGGCATTGTAACGGGAAGTAATTTCTACTGCCTTCAGGAAATGTTCCTCCACATCCAGTGACGCGTTATGCACTTCGGTGCCCCCGGTTTGTTTCACCACAAAGGTATCCGCGTGGTAACCAACATAAGAAAGTACGATGGTGTCGTTCTGATGGCCCGTAATTTTATAATATCCTCCTTTATCGGTGAATACACTTTGCCGGGTAGACAGGTTCCTCGCAGAAGCTGGGTATAAAATCAGGCGGGTAGATTTATCTACCAACTGCCCGCGGACTGTTACAGGGCTCAACTGCTGCGCGTGTGCGCCAACCGAAAGTATAACCAGGCCAGCGGCCGTAATAAATAAAGACAAATAGGATCTCATATCATCAAAACAAATTCGTAACAAAATAGTTAAACGTTCGGCGGGGTATATATTCCCGTTGTTAAATGTATCACAAAAAAAAAGCCGGTCCCCCATTAAGGAGACCGGATTCCTAATTTTTTTAAAAGGAATGGAGTAATGTGATCACTTCATCCCTGGATTTGCCAAGCTTAATCTGGATCCTACCGATCAGGCGATCTTCTTTTCCTTCTTCGTAGAGTAAATCGTCTTCCGTAAGCTCTGCGAAAAGTTGTTTGAGTTTGCCTTTGATCTCGTTCCACTGGCCTTGAAAAATAAATCTGTCCATAATTGTCAGGTTTAAGCGTGAACAATCAGGGGAAAATCACTTTTCAGAGGCCAAATCCGTGCCAAACGGATCAGCTCACCTTGATAGTCGTGGTGTAATCTGTGCTTTTACCGGCAGCCAGTCTTTTAAGCATAATGCCATTGTTGAATGCATCCGGAGGGGCACTCAGATTTTCTATGGCGATGCTGTTACGGTGAGGCGGTGTGTAAACCTGGAGTATCGGGTAACTCTCTTCGGGCGAAAGCGCGATGGTGATACCTTTTACCGGATCGTACAACCGGCACATTGGCTGAGGCTGTATGAAATTGAGGGTAAAGGAATTATCGAGTGTAACCCCGTTAAGGCTGGTCAGTTTTTTAAAGTTCTGGTAACGCACCAGCCTGCCGGTTGGGATCAGGCTGCTATCGAACTCCACTATTTCATTGGCAAAGAACTGCAGCTCCAACTGATCTACAGGTGTACCGGTAGTAAAGTACGGATGCCAGCCGTCCATGATCGGAATAGGACCGGTGTGACGGTTGGTAATGCGGGTGGATAGCTTAAGCTCGTTCCAGCCCATCAGCTTAAAATGTGTATGAATAGTAAAGGGGAACGGGTAACCAGGATCTTCACCATTATATTCGTACTCGAGTGTAATGGCTACGTGACGGGCAGTTATTTCCTCTTCAATTACTTCAAAGTTCGCGTCGAACAGCAGCCCGTGTATCGGTGATTTTTCGATGTTATATTCAAGACCATCCCATATATAGCTGCCATTTCTAAGGCGGCAGGCGAAGGGACTGAGTTTTACGCTTTTGAAGCTGGTACGTACTTCCTCGTTATATTCGTCGAGTCCGTTATAGTTATCTATGAGGTTAAGCGGTTTTCCGTCGTGTTGTATTTTAAAACCGTGCAACATGGCCCCGTAGTTGGGTACTATATCCACCTGTGTATTGTTAACATTATCCTTTAAAGTGATAACATAGAAACCGTTTTCTTCATTTCGATTAATGCTAAAGCCCATTGTCTTTCCTGAATTGTGCGGTTAAATTACGAAGTGTTTTAGATAGTTTCCGCAGATAGGTCAATAATTCTATAAAAGATAATGGCGGGGAGTGCCGGCACACCTCACTCAAATCTGCCATGGCATTGAATTTCCACACTATTAACAAATAAATCATAATCGGTTGGCGGATGTTGATTTTGTCAATTAACCCTTTATTTCAGACAACAAAAAAAGCGGGGAAAGGTTTAACCCTCCCCGCTTCAACCGTATCAAAAGCGATTAAATGTACCTGTTTACCAGGTTTTCCAGCCATTCCTGGCGTCCGCTGGTTTGTTTGGCCTCGCCATTGGCCAGGGCAAACGTGCGAAGATCTTCGAGCGTCAGTTTGCCTTCCTCAAACTCCCTGCCCTTACCACTATCAAACGAGGCGTAGCGGTCTTTACGGAATTGTTTGTAAGGCGATTCGCGCAGTATTTTATCAGCGATAATAGCCGAGCGGGCAAAATTATCGATACCACCGATGTGGGCGTGGAAGATATCTTCAAGGTCGGTAGAGTTGCGACGGGTTTTGGCGTCGAAGTTAACACCGCCGCCGGCAAAACCACCCGCTTCCAGGATCACCAGCATCGTTTCCACCATTTCGTTCAGGTTATTGGGAAACTGGTCGGTATCCCATCCATTTTGATAGTCGCCACGGTTAGCATCTATGCTGCCCAGCATACCAGCATCGGCAGCCGTTTGCAACTCATGCTGGAAAGTGTGGCCAGCGAGTGTGGCGTGGTTCACTTCGATATTGATCTTAAAGTCTTTGTCAAGGCCGTAATGACGCAGGAAGCCAATTACCGTTGCGCAATCGTAATCGTACTGGTGTTTGGTGGGCTCGCAGGGCTTAGGTTCGATAAAGAAAGTGCCTTTAAAGCCCTGCTTGCGCGCGTAATCGCGGGAGATAGAAAGGAAACGGGCCAGGTGTTCCTGTTCGCGTTTCATATCCGTATTCAGCAATGTCATATAACCCTCGCGGCCGCCCCAGAACACATAGTTTTCGCCACCTAAAGCGATGGTAGCGTCTATGGCATTTTTGATCTGTGTGCCGGCGTAGGCCAGTACAGAAAAATCGGGGTTGGTAGAGGCCCCGTTCATATAACGCGGGTGGCTGAACACGTTAGCGGTGCCCCAAAGCAGCTTAACGCCACTTTCGGCCTGCTTTAGTTTCGCATACTCTACGATGAGCTGCAACCTGGTTTCATACTCAGCCAGGCTCTCCCCTTCATCCACCAGGTCGATATCATGAAAACAATAGTAAGGTACATCCAGTTTGGTGATGAACTCGAAAGCCGCGTCCATCTTATCTTTCGCACTCTGCGCCGGATCGGGCGACAGCAGCCATGGAAATTGTTTGGTGCCCGGCCCGAAAGGGTCGCCGCCGGTACCACAGAAGGTATGCCAGTAGGATACGGCGAAGCGGAACAGCTCTTTCATGGTTTTACCATTGATCTTATGTTCCGGGTTGTACCATTTATAGGCAAATGGGTTGTCCGACTGTGGGCCTTCATATTTTATCTGCCCTATCTCCTTAAAATACTCCGTGTTTCCTAAAGTGATGCTCATATCTATAATTTTAAGTTTCCAGATAACGATCCAAATTACCGAATAATCTTAACCCTGCTTCAGCATTTGCTGCAAACCACCTTTCCAGTGGCCGTACACATCACCATAGGCCTTGCTGAGCGTAGCGTCCGGCTCTATGGTCGCCAGGCATTCCATACCATTAAAGGCATCCTTCATTTCCTTATAATAACCGATGCCTACGCCGGCAGCCCTTGCAGCACCCAGTGCGCCATCTGTGTTATATAACTCGATCGTTACATTCGCCGTATTCGCAAACGCCTGGCGGAACAGCGGACTTAAGAACATATTTGCCTTACCCGCACGCACCCGCTCGATTTTCAGGCCCATCTGGCGCATAATATCCATACCATACGTAAGTGCATACACGATACCTTCCTGACCTGCGCGCAGCAGGTGCTCCTGCTGATGAACGTTGAAATTCAGGTGCTGGAAGCTGCCGCCGAATGGTTTATTGGCGAGAATGCGCTCTACACCGTTACCGAAAGGATACACCCGCAACCCATCCGCCCCCAGTGGAGCCTTGGATGCCCGGGCATTCATATCTTCATAAGACGCCCCGCTCACCTGGTGCTTCAGCCAGCTGTTAAGAATGCCCGTACCGTTGAGGCACATCAGCACACCATTTCTTGTTGCTTCGGCCGTATGGTTTACATGTATAAAAGTGTTTACACGGCTTTCCGCATCGAAAGCAGGTTGATCGTGTACGGCATATACCACGCCGGACGTACCTGCAGTAGTGGCGGCCTCGCCGGGCTGCAGCACGTTCAGGGAAAAAGCGTTATTAGGCTGATCGCCTGCACGGTAAGTTACCGGGGTACCTTCAGCAATACCCAGTAATTCTGCCGCAGCTTTCGTTACCCGTCCCTGGTCGCCGAAGGTGGGAACTATTTTCGATAGCAGGCTTTCATCGATGCCGTAGAAGTCCAGCAGTGGTTTGGAGAGTTGCTGTTCTTTGAAGTCCCAGAAAATACCTTCAGAGAGGCCAGACAGTGTGGTGCAGGCCTCACCGGTGAGGCGCATGGCGATGAAGTCGCCCGGCAGCATAATCTTATCGATCTGTGCATAGGTTTCCGGTTCGTTTTCCTTTACCCAGCGCAGTTTGGAGGCGGTAAAGTTACCGGGGGCGTTTAACAGATGCTCCAGCGCATACTTTTCGCCAAGGTGTTGTAAAGCTTTGTTCCCTACACCAACGGCGCGGCTATCGCACCAGATGATGGAGGGGCGGAGGGGCTGCTGATTTTTATCTACGCAAACTAAACCGTGCATCTGGTAAGCAATGCCGATAGCCAGGATGTCTTTCGGTGCAAAAGCCTGTTGTTTTTTCAGCAGGGCTACTGCTTTCTGTACCTCTTTCCACCACGACTCCGGATCTTGTTCGGCCCAGTCGGCCTGCGGCACATTGATAGGTAATTCTTTGTCGGTGCTGGCGGCCGAGGCTACTGCTTTACCCGATACAGCGTCCAGCAGGGCGGCTTTAATGGAGGAAGAACCTATATCTAATCCTAAAAAGTACATAATCGCAGAATTTTCAAACTTGTTTAAAAAAGTAGTCCCTTTGTATTTCGGGTCGAAAAAATACAAAGGGACTACGAGAATATGAAAGATTAGCGGTGATTTTACGAAATCATACCCTATTCTTTACCAAAATATAGTGTAAAGTGCGATCAGGATGCCACAAATCAATACCGCGCCAAGGGTAAAGGCCGGGGCAGGCTTGAACATAGAAGCATCCACTTCCAGGCCTTTCGGATTGTTTTTGCTCTTAGGATCGGCCAGTGAGATGATCACCATACCTATTACACAGAACAGGAACACGATGCCCATACGGTCGATGAACGCAATTTCATAAATACCTTTTGCGTTGGGTACAGCCAGTGCAATGTTGTACAGCGGCGACAGATCCACCCAATTAGGCAGGAACTTCAGGAGGAACGACAGCGCCAGGCCACCGATCATCGCGAACATAGCAGCATTGGAGGTAGTACGTTTCCAGAAGAAACCGAGGATAAACATCGCGAATACACCTGGGGAAACGAAACCTGTATACTCCTGGATAAACTGGAAACCACCCTTTTTATCGATACCCATGAAGTTGGAGATCACGATAGCAATAACCATGGTAGTGATTACCACGATGCGGCCCATCCTCACTACATCTTTCTCAGTAGCGGCAGGTTTGATCAGTTTTTTATAGATATCGAGTGAATAGATGGTAGCGATAGAGTTGGCCTTACCAGCGAGTGAAGCCACTACAGCGGCTGTAAGCGCTGCGAATGACAGACCTTTAAGACCGATAGGCAGCATGTTCAGCAACACCGGGTAGGCGTTATCAGGATTGAGTTCACCATTTTTCACCATTTCCGCCTGCAGCATACCTTTCTGATGCATTACATAAGCCGCGATACCAGGCAGTACTACGATTACAGGCATCAACAGTTTCAGAAAACCAGCGAACAGCAAACCATTACGGGCCGTTTTAAGATCGGCGCCCAGGGCACGTTGGGTGATATACTGGTTACAACCCCAGTAGTTCAGGTTCACGATCCACATACCACCAATCAATACCGATAGCCCCGGCAGGTCAAGGAAACTCTTATCATCCTTATCTAATATCATGTGGAAATGATCGGGCGCCTGTGCGAACAGTTGTTTAAGACCACCTCCAACGCCAGGCGTACCGAATGTGTCGCCTACAAGGCTCAGCGCCAGGTAAGTAGTGGCCAAACCACCGAGTATCAGGAAAAACACCTGAATTACGTCCGTATAACCAATCACCTTCATGCCGCCCAACGTGATGAAGATCGCGAACACCGCGAGCAACACCATACAGGCATAGAAGTTAATGCCGGAAATAGTAGTAATGGCCAGTGCGCCGAGGTACAGGATAGAGGTAAGGTTTACCACCACGTACAGCAACAGCCAGAAGGCGGCCATGATCAGACTCACTGTTTCATTGTACCGTTGCGACAGGAACTGCGGCATGGTAAAGATCTTATTCTTCAGATAGATCGGCAGGAAGAACACCGCCACTACGATTAGCGTAGCCGCCGCCATCCATTCGTAAGTCGAAATGGCCAGACCAATAGAAAAACCATTACCCGACATACCGATGAACTGTTCCGCAGAAATGTTGGAAGCAATAAGCGAAGCGCCAATAGCCCACCAAGTAAGCGAACCCTCGGCCAGGAAAAAGTCTTTGGTATCGGTAGTAGCTTTCTTTTTACGACGGTAGATGAAGAAACCGTAACCCGCTACAACAATGAAATAAAAGAGAAATACCAGATAATCGTAGAAGTGCAATGAACTGTTCATGTGTTTTCAGTGACGTGGTAATTTGAATAAAAATTTGCGGTGTCAATATAGGATTTAAATTTAAATGTATAATCTACCCTTATTAAAAAGAGCTTAAAAAATTTATTTAAAATCTAAGTTCCAGCTGGCACATCCTCTAAAATAGTAAAATACAAATAAAAAAAGGAGATGTGGCGGTTTGCCCCATCTCCCTCTCCTACCTGGTTGAAAGCCGGTTATTTTACATTCGTTAGCTTAAATGTATAGGCATAATCGCCGGGCAATTCCTTTGCGGTGAATTTCGGCACGTCCAATTCGATACCACCGGCCACTTTTTTCCAGCCTATCTTTTTATCGGAACCCAGCAGTTTCACTGTAGTGCCGGCCGCAGGTGTTACATCTTTGATCAGCCACCTGCCTTCCGGTAATACGGGCGCGATGGCGTACAGATCGTTGCCTTTCGCAGTGAAAAATATCTGTTTTACCGCAAATTCCGGATCAGGATCTACCGTTTGTTTTAAGATGTATTCGCCGCTGGCCATATGGCCGCCTTTCTGTTTGTATTCGCGGTTACCGGCAGTCCATTGAGCGGGCTGTTTCCATTTGCGGGTGCCATAAATGGCCTCACCGTTTACAGCTAACCATTTGCCGATCTGCAACAACCTTTCCTGCATGATAGGAGGTATTTTTCCGTGTGCATCAGGACCGATATCAAGCAGCAGGTTGCCACCACTGCTCACAACATCGGTGAGCAACAGTACCAGGGCTTGCGGAGAGTTATAGTCCTCTATGTCCTCGTTGCGGTTATAACCAAACGAAAAACCCATGCCGCGACACTCTTCCCAGGGGCGGTTAAACTTAGCTCCCGCCTCGTATTCGGTGGTGTAGTAACCACCATGCTTCTGACGAATGCCTTTACCCCAGCGGTCGTTTACCACGATGCTTTCTTTTACCGGGCTTTCGTTATACATCCAGGCGATAATGTCCTTCGACTTCCAGGTAGTGTCGCTTTGCTCCCACTCTCCATCTGTCCAGATGATATCGGGTTTGTAGTTGTTCACCAGTTCCCTGATTTGTGGGAACATGTGTTCATCTACGTACTTTTCATATTGCTGAGAGGTGTATAAAGGGTTGTACCATTCGTACAGAGAATAGTAGTAACCCATTTTTACCGGTGTTTTCTTCACTGCAGTCGTCAACTCGCCCAGCAGGTCGCGGTGCGAGCCCGTTTCCATAGAGTTCCAGGGGCGGTTGAAAGCCTTGCTGGCTTCTTTACTGGGCCAGAGGGCAAAGCCGTCGTGGTGTTTCGAAGTGAGTACTACGTATTTGGCACCCGATTTTTCCAGCAGTTTAGCCCAGGCGTCCGGGTCGTAGTCCTCGGCTTTAAACTGGTCGGCGAAGCTGTAATACGAATAGTTTTCGCCGAATCGGTTTTTGTGGTAATTGTATACGGCAAGGTCGTTTGGACTGTTATTGCCGGACACCTGTTTTCTTTGCAGCCAGTACTGGTACCATTCGGAGTACACACCTTTAGGCGCCCATGCGGGAACCGAGTATACCCCCCAGTGGATGAAGATGCCGAACTTAGCGTCCTCGAACCATCCGGGTACCGGGCGGCTGTCAATAGATTCCCAGGTGGGTTCGTATTTCTTTTGTGCGCTGGCGGTAGCTGGCAGCAGCGCCAGGCCGAGCAGGATTTTCCTGATAGTTGTATTCATGCGTGGATTTTATTTCAATTGTTCGCCCAGTTCCATCACTTGGCCTTTGGCCATGGATACCGGAAAAAGCTTGTCTTTATACTTGATGATGGCATTATTGCCGGTAATAGCTTTGATCTTCGCCAACTGCAGTTCTCCGTCTTTCCATTCCATGGCTACTTCGAAGCCACCGCGTGCGCGCAGCCCACTGATTTTGCCCTCTTTCCAGGAGGGAGGTAGTGCGGGCAGTAATTCCAGGAAGTTGGTATGACTTTGCAGCAGGGCTTCGGTAATACCGGCGGTGCTGCCGAAATTACCATCTATCTGGAACGGTGGGTGTGTATCAAATAAATTAGTCAAGGTTGATTTGGAAAACAGTAACTGCAGGTGTTCCTGCACCTTCGCTCCATCTTTTAACCTCGCATAAAAGTTGATGATCCATGCGCGGCTCCAGCCGGTGTGCCCACCCCCGCTGCTTAAACGACCGGCAAGCGTACGCCTTGCTCCTTCGAACAGCGAAGGAGATTGTTCTGTGAGTTGCGTACCGGGATGCAAACCGAAGAGGTGCGAAATATGTCGGTGGCCAGGTTCGGCTTCTGTATAATCTTTGATCCACTCCATAATGCGACCGTCTGCCGTAAGTTTAGTAGGCGGTAACTGCGATAAGATGTCTTTCCATTTGGCTACCGAAGCAGAATCCGTGCGCAGGATGTTAGCCGCTTCTATACACTTTGTCAGGAACTCGCGCACTATCTGGTTATCCATGGTGGGACCGTATGAAATACCCGTAGGATCCCCGGTTACAGGGTGTTTGTATTTGTTTTCGGGTGATGAGCCGGGGGCGGTTACCAGGTAACCTTCGGGACTTCTCACCAGGTAATCTTCCACAAACAGGGCATGCTCCTTCATAACAGGATATGCATTTTGCTTCAGGAAAAGATAATCTTGCGTAAATGCGAAGTGTTCATAGAAGTGCAGGCACATCCAGGCGGAGGCCAGTGGAAAAGTGCCGAATGCAGCGTTAGCCTGCACACCCGTTTTGCCAAAGGCATCGGTAGCGTGGTGTACTACCCAGCCACGGGCATTATACATCTTCTTAGCCGTGATGCGGCCCTGTTCGCGTATGTTATTCATAAAGGCAAACAGCGGTGCCGTGGTTTCCGTGAGGTTACACATCTCCGCAGGCCAGTAGTTCATTTGTAGGTTGATATTAGTGTGGAAGTCTGCATTCCATGGAGCATCGATGGAGTTATTCCATACGCCCTGCAGGTTGGCGGGCAATACACCCGGACGCCGGGAACTACCGAGCAACAGGTATCGTCCGTATTGATAATAGTGCGTGATCAGCTCCGGATCTTCCGCACCTTTTTTCACGTTGGCCAGGCGTTCGTCCGTGGGCACTTCGGTTTTTGCATCACCCAAAGTAAAATTTACACGCTGCATGTACGAGGCATGATCGGCGGTATGCTTGAGTTTTGCGGCGGTATAAGCCTTCAAACGCGAAGTATTTATCAGCTGCTGCACTTTCAGCACCGGGTCGGCCGCTTTGTTGATATCCAGGTTGGCGAAGTCGTAATTAGTAGCACCTTGTATGTAAAGCACTAAAGCATCGGCCTTTTCCGCCGACAGCGCATCTTTGCTCCGCACTATTTTACCGCCTGTGTTAACCGCGCATACCATCCCTGCAAACTTCATGTGCAGCCCTTCGGGGCCGCGTTTAGTGGTGGTATTTTTATCATTGATCTGGCCCGACAGCAATAAGAGGTTGGCGCCGGTGGTTTTGGTGATACAATCTACCAGATGCCTCGAGGTATCTTTCGGATCGGGCCTGTCCAGCGTAAGCCTTGCATTGAGCGTACCGGGTTTATCAGCAGAAATGCGCACCATGATCACATTATCCGGTGCAGAAGCAAATACTTCTTCCTTATAGTTTACGCTGTTGTGGCTGAAAGTAGCCGTTGCCACGCCATTTGTTATATCCAGTTCACGGCGGTAATTAGAGAAGTCGGTGAAACCGTAATCGATGTTTACGTTCATCAGGGTTTGCTGCGAGCGAAAGTTACGGGCTACTTCGCTGCCGTTTTCGCTGGTAACCGCTACAAAGTTGGCCTGTGCCAGTTCCTGCGCTTCCTTGTTCTTTTCGGTGAACAGCAGTTTACGCAGCGAGTCCAGTACTTTATAGGCATTGGGATTGGCGTCGTTAAACTTAAGCCCACCCCATACACTTTCCTCGGTAATCTGAATAATCTCCTTATCAGGCCTGCCATACACCATGGCCCCCATACGACCATTACCAACGGGCAGGGCCTCCAGCCAATTTGCCGCAGGCTGCCGGTACCAGAGATTATTGGTTTGCGCACTCGCATGGAAAACGGTGGTAATAACCACCAGTATAGCATAGATCTTCTTCATATGGGAACGAGTTGTTTAAATTTAGTCTTTCCCTTTCACGGCTGCAAGCTTTGTTAAATACCCATCAGTAAATGCGAATTTAGTCCATCAATTCAGCCAGCTGCTTCGCCACGGCCGAGCCTATTGCTACACCCATACCGCCCATCCTGGCAGCTACAAATAACCTGGGCGATAACTGCTTCACAACAGGGCGTTTAGTGGTACCAAAGGCCATAATACCAGCCCAGCGCATATCTATGGTAAAGGGAATATCAGGGATAATGACAGTGCGCAACTTCTCTTCAAGGTCCTGCTGTATACGCATATTCAGTTCGAACGACGTGGTTGTTTCGCCTTCGAAGTCGAGGTTACGGCCGCCACCGAACAAGATGCGGCCGTCTATTTCGCGGAAGTAGTAATACCCTTCGTCGAAATGATAGACACCCTTAAAGGGCAGGCCTGGTATAGGTTGTGTAACCAGCACCTGACCGCGGCCGGGCGTAATATCTTCGGCGGGCAATAGTTGCTTGGCAAAGGCGTTGGTACAAATGGCGAGGCGTTGTGCCGTAAAACTGATGGTTTCGTTCATCCATTCGCGTTGTACGACCACATTTACGCCGTTTTCAGCCTCCTCGTAACCCAATACCTCACATCCGGTCTTAATCTCCACGCCCCGCTCAATGGCAAGGTCTATGAGGGCGCGCATCATTTTACCCGTATGTAATTCCCCTTCGCAGTTATTTTCTACCAGGGCTTTAGTGTTAAATCCGAAGCCCGCTATTTTTTCATTAGCCGGTAAGTAAGCAGGCATCCCTAAGATTGGCCAGAGCAGCTGGTTTACTTCTTCGATATGTGCAAGGGCATATGCTTCTTTTTCTGAAATAAGCTCGTAACTACCATTTTCGCGGTAGCCGATTCGCTGGTCGCCCAGGCGTTGCCGCAGCATATGCAGGCCGGCCTTGCGCAGTTCTACCAGGGCTACCACATGATCGGCAGGCATCGTTTTAAGGTCGGCCAGTATTTCGGTGAGGCTGCCAATGCAGGCGAACCCGGCGTTTCGGGTACTGGCGCCAGTGGGCATAATACCCCGCTCCAGCACGGCGATGCGCCGCTGCGGGTAGTTTTCCTTCAGCGTAATGGCTGCAGAAAGACCAGTAATACCGCTACCGAGGATGATATCATCGTACTGCAGCAGGCTTTGTTGTTCCCAGTAACTGATCATCTTGAGAAAGATACCAAAGTTTTTACGAACTGCGCAACAAGCCGGATAATACAAAACGGCTGGAACCGCCCACCTCACCTCCCACATTACAAAAAGTAAAAAAATATATAAATTATTTATATCTTGACAACATACAACCTATAAGTTACACAGAGGCGGAAGACAAATTATAAGATCGCACAACATTCGATAGCACACAACCCGCTATAAGCGATAGTTTCATCGATCCTATCCTTTTTGATGAGTATGGAAAACCCTTGAAAACCTACATGATGATGCAGCATTTGACGGCTTCGGTCGGATTATGTACCTACAACGGAGAACAATTTTTGCGCAGGCAAATAGACAGTATTCTCAGGCAAACCCATCCTGTGAAGGAAGTGGTGGTTATTGATGATTTATCTACCGACGGTACCAGGCAGATACTGGAACAATATGCCGGCGATCATCCCGGACTGTTCCGCCTTATCTTCAATACCGAAAACCAGGGCGCCAGGAAAAACTTTGAACAGCTACTTACCTTATGCAAGGGCGATGTGGTGTTTTTCAGCGATCATGATGATATATGGCTGCCACATAAAGTAGCCAGAATGATCCGCCATTTTGAAGAACACCCGGAAGACAAGGTGCTTTTTACGGATGCAACGATCATCAATGAAAAAGATGAGCAATTACCACATAGCTTGCTGGAAGTTAACCGCTTTACGGCCGAAACACAGTCGTATATCAAAACAAAAGACGACTTATTGAGGTACATGCTGCGCCATGATAAAATGGTTACCGGGGCAACCTTAGCTATCAGTAAAGAATTTATTCCTGCACTTGTTCCTTTTAAGCTGATGAACAAGTTTTGGCACGACGCCTGGATCGGGTATGCAGCGGTGAATGCGGGGGTACTTAATTACATCGATGAACCCCTTATTCAGTACCGTGTTCATTGTAACCAGCAGGTGGGTTGCGGCGAAAAGTTAGCGCAGCTCATGCAGGGCGTTGCCCCTATTCCTGAACTAATGCGCAACGAGATGGATCGGACCTGTAGTGAAGAAGATCTTATAAAACTGGTACATATCCGCAGGAAAAGAGTCAGGATGTTTAAACGGCTCAGCAATTTTTTACAGTTCAATCAGCAGATCATTGACGAAATACGCCGCGAATGTTACGATGCAGAGCGGGCGTTTAAGGCAAAACCTTTTCCGGTGAGATGGAAGCAGTCTATCAATATCATGTTAAACAGACCAGTATAGTACTAGCATACAGCATAAAAAAACGGCCACACATGGTGGCCGTTTTTTTATGCTTTTCATATCATTACACCAGGTAACCGAACAGGTTATCGTCCTTTTTCAGTTCTGTATAGTTAATATTGTATTTGTTAAGATTGGCGATGAGCGTTTCGTAATCCTCTTTATTTTTTAGCTCCACACCTATAAGCGCAGGACCGGTTTCTTTGTTATGTTTTTGTATGAACTCGAAACGGGTAATATCGTCGTCCGGACTCAGTACATGGTTTACAAATTCTTTTAAAGCACCGGGGCGCTGGGCAAAGCGGATGAGGAAATAATGTTTGAGGCCTTCGTACAACAAAGAGCGCTCTTTTATTTCCTGCATACGATCGATATCGTTGTTGCTGCCGCTTACCACACACACTACTTTTTTGCCTTTAATTTCTTCGGCAAAATCGTCGAGCGCGGCGATAGACAATGCGCCGGCAGGTTCTACCACGATGGCGTCTTCATTATATAAACGGAGGATCGTGCTGCAAATGCGGCCTTCGGGCACCAGTTTCATTTCGTCCAGCACCTCTTTACAAATCTCATAAGGAATCTGACCTACGCGTTTCACCGCGGCACCATCTACAAAACGTTCGATTTCAGGAAGTGTTACAGGGCCGCCATTTTCCAGCGCTTTAAGCATACTGGGCGCACCTTCCGGCTCCACACCCACGATTTTTGTTTGCGGGCTGTAAGTCTTAAAATAAGCGCCTACGCCGGAAGCGAGGCCACCACCACCAACCGGTACGAACAGGAAGTCGATATCCTGCAAATCTTCAAGAATCTCCACTGCTACGGTACCCTGCCCTTCAATAATTTTCAGGTTATCGAAAGGGGGAATAAACGTCATGCCTTTTTCCAGCGTGTAAGCCTGGGCTTCGATGGCGCAATCGTCGAAAGTATCGCCAACAAGGCGGATTTCAATGAATTCGCCCCCGAACATACGGGTTTGATTTACTTTTTGCTTTGGTGTAATAATGGGCATGAATACAACGCCGTGAATGCCGAGCTGTTTGCAGCTATAGGCAAAACCCTGGGCATGGTTGCCTGCACTGGCGCAGGTTACCCCTTTCCTCAACTGCTCCATTGGCAGGCTGCTAATGAGGTTATAAGCGCCGCGCAATTTGTAGGAGCGTACGATCTGCATATCTTCTCTTTTCAGATATACATCACACTTATATTTTCTCGAAAGGCTTGCACTGTAAGTAAGTTCCGTGCGACGGACCACTGGCTTCAGCGAACGGGCTGCCTCCAGTATATTTCGTACATCTACAAGGGTCAATAGTCCGGGCATTTTTTGATGGTTGGCTTTAAAAAATCAACCGGCTGCATATGCAGCCGGTTGACACAAATTTATGGTTTATTTACCAGGTCTGAGTTTTCTAACTGCAGCACCTGCCTGCCACATTTCGCTTTCGCGCAGTTCTTTCAGTTCTGCGTCCAGCTTTTCGCGGTAGTCTGGTGTGCTGTTTGAAGCGATAGAGCGGGCTGCTTCTTTACCAGCGGCAACGCTTGCGTACAGCTCGTCAAATACAGGCTGAGTAGCTTCTTTAAACTTCTTCCACCAGTCGAGCGCACCACGCTGAGCAGTAGTAGAACAGTTAGCATACATCCAGTCCATACCGTTTTCGGCTACCAGTGGCATCAGCGACTGTGTCAGTTCTTCAACAGTTTCGTTGAAAGCTTCTGATGGAGAGTGGCCGTTGCTACGGAGTGTTTGGTACTGGGCAGCGAAGATACCCTGGATAGCACCCATCAGTGAACCACGTTCGCCGGTGAGGTCAGAGAATACTTCTTTTTTGAAATCAGTTTCGAACAGGTAACCGGAACCAACACCGATACCCAGAGCGATTGCGCGCTGACGGGCTTTACCGGTTGCGTCCTGGAAGATAGCGAAGCTCGAGTTCAGACCCTGACCAGCCAGGAACAGGCGGCGCAGTGAAGTACCAGAACCTTTAGGAGCTACGAGGATTACGTCTACGTCGGCAGCAGGAATAATACCAGTCTGCTCTTTATAAGTGATACCAAAGCCATGAGAGAAATACAGGGCTTTACCAGGAGTCAGGTGTTTTTGCAGGGTAGGCCACAGGGTGATCTGACCAGCATCAGACAGCAGGAACTGAATGATCGTGCCTTTTTGAGCGGCTTCTTCGATTTCAAACAGGGTTTGACCGGGAACCCATCCGTCTGCAACGGCTTTATCCCATGTTTTGGAATTTTTCCTTTGTCCAATGATTACGTTGAAACCATTGTCTTTCAGGTTAAGCGCCTGGCCAGGACCTTGCACACCGTAACCGATAACAGCAATAACTTCATCTTTCAGAAATTCTCTTGCTTTCTCCATAGGGAATTCTTCCCTGGTTACTACTTCTTCCTGTACACCGCCAAAATTAATAGTTGCCATGTGTTTGTGTTTGTTTACCCGCTACCTCCAACGTAGAGAGAAGGCAGTGGCTGTTTGAAAATTTGCTTGTGATTGAATGTAGTTTTATAAAGATATGCCTGCCTTGTTGCTCTCGGGATGAGTAGTTCCAGGAGGTAAGTTATCTGCTTGTTTCTGCGATAAATTCTTCAGGTGCTCATGGAACCTGCGGCTCCATTTAACTATAGCTACACGGCCACTTTTCGTATACTCGATCAGCCCGTATGGTTCCAGTTTCTTAAGCAAATCCAGCAGTTCCTGCTGATGACCTGTTTTTTCTATCACGAAATAATCTTCGGCAATGGTAAGGATGCGCGCATGATTATCGCGGATAAGCCTTTCGATATTGCCGTTCTGTAACGATTTGGTAGATACTTTGTACAAAGCCAGTTCCTGGTAAACCACCTCATCTTCCTCATGCACAAATGCACGGTGAATTTCGATCAGTCGCTCGATTTGCAGTACGACTTTGTCCAGCAGTTCGCGGGTAGCCAGTACAGTGATCACGAACTTGTAAACGCCGGGTATCTCCGTTTCGGAAGTGGTAAGGCTGGTAATGTTGATGCGCCTTCTTGTAAATATAATGGTGATACGGTTGGTGATGCCTATGCGATCCTCCGTGTACACCGTTATTGTATATTCCTTTTGCATTGTTTCTGTGTTCTGTTAAGTGGTTAGGATGATGGTACTAGTCGAGCCTGATGGTTGAAATAGGCGCGCCTGCCGGCACCATCGGGAATACGTTGTCTTCTTTTTCCACCACCACTTCCAGCAAATATGCTCCTGGTGTACTCAGCATTTCGTCGATTGCGGCACCGATCTCGGCACGTTCGCTTACTTTTTTACCGGGGATGTAAAATCCTTTCGCAATTTGTACGAAGTCGGGATTGGTCATTTCGGTAGATGAGTAACGACGGTCGAAGAACAGTTGTTGCCACTGGCGCACCATGCCCAGGAAGTTGTTGTTCAGGATCACGATCTTCACACCAATTTTAGATTGATAAATCGTGCCCAACTCCTGTAGTGTCATCTGGAAACAGCCGTCGCCGATGATGGCCACTACTTCTCTTTCCTCTTTACCTACTTTAGCGCCCATCGCAGCTGGCAATGCAAACCCCATCGTACCCATGCCACCCGAGGTGATATTGGTATTGGGAGATTTGAAGCCATAGTAACGGGAAGCAACCATCTGGTGCTGACCAACATCGGTTACGAGGATGGCCTCGCCGCCGGTTTTCTCGGAGATCAGGCGTACCACTTCCGCCATTTTAAGTTCGCCCTCAGTAGGGTACAACTCTTTGTTGCGTACTTTCTCGTCTTCCTGTTTGTCCAGCTCTTTGAAAGAAGCCAGCCACTCTTTGGTTTCTTTCGGCTCTATTTTACCGATCAGTGCCTGCAATGCTTCTTTCGCATCGGCATGCACACCCACATCGGCCTTAATGATCTTATGTATTTCGGCTTCGTCGATTTCGATGTGTATCACTTTCGCCTGGCGGGCGTAGGTGCTTACATCGCCCGTAATACGGTCGTCGAAGCGCATACCTACAGCAATCAGCACATCACACTCGTTGGTGTTAATGTTAGGACTGTAGTTGCCATGCATACCAAGGTAACCCACGTACAGCGGATGATCTACCGGTACTGCACTTAAGCCCAGCAATGTAGAAGCGATCGGTATGCCTGCTTTTTCAGCAAAGGCAATGAGTTCATTTTGTGCATCGGAAATCAATACGCCATGGCCGCACAGGATGTACGGTCTTTTAGATGCATTGATCAGCGCCGCAGCAGCATCGATCTGTTCCAGGTCTAACACTGGTTTAGGATGATAACTGCGTATGTATTCGCAGGCTTCGTAAGCAAAATCGAGCTTCCCGAACTGTGCGTTTTTGGTAATATCAACCAGAACGGGGCCTGGGCGGCCGCTCTTCGCGATATAAAATGCTTTGGCAATTGCGCCTGGAATATCTTCCGGGCGGGTTACCTGGATGTTCCATTTGGTGATGGGCATGGTAATGCCTATCACATCCGTTTCCTGGAACGCGTCGGTACCGAGCAATGCAGCTGCTACCTGGCCGGTAATGGCTACCATAGGGGTAGAGTCCATATAAGCATCTGCCAAACCTGTTACCAGGTTGGTAGCACCGGGGCCGGAAGTTGCAAACACCACACCTGTTCTGCCAGAGCTGCGTGCATAACCTTGTGCGGCGTGCGTAGCACCCTGTTCGTGACGGACCAAAATATGATTGACCTGGCCTGAGACCTGGAAGTCGTATAAAGCGTCGTAAATAGGCATGATGGCTCCTCCAGGATACCCGAAAATGGTATCCACGCCTTCTGCGATCAGGGAACGGATCACCGCTTCTGCGCCGGTAATTGGTTCAGCTACCGGAGCTGGTGCGGGCCGCTTGTCAGACTTCTCAGTCTTCATCGGTAACACATCCTTCTGTTGCATCTTTAACATGTTTTGCGTACTTGAATAATATGCCCTTCGTTACCTTCAGGGCTGGTTTTACCCATTTGGCCCTTCTGGCCGCCAGTTCTTCCGGCGTCAACTTCACATTAATCGTATTGTTTATGGCGTCTATTTCAATAATATCGTCGTCCTGCACCAGTCCGATCGCACCGCCTTCTACCGCTTCAGGTACGATGTGGCCTACTACGAAGCCGTGTGTACCACCTGAGAAACGGCCGTCGGTGATAAGGGCTACGCTTTTACCTAAACCGGCACCAATGATGGCGGAGGTAGGTTTCAGCATTTCCGGCATACCGGGGGCGCCTTTCGGCCCTACGTTACGGATTACCACTACATCGCCTTTCTTCACTTTACCGCTGGTAATACCTGCGATCAGTTCAAATTCGCCATCGAATGTGCGGGCGGGGCCGGTGAACGTTTCGCCTTCTTTACCAGTAATTTTAGCTACAGAACCTTTTTCTGCGATGTTGCCATACAACATCTGGATGTGGCCTGTTGCTTTCAGTGGCGTTTCCAGCGGGAAAATCACGTCTTGTTTACCGAAATCGATATCTGGCACCGATTCCAGGTTTTCTGCGATGGTTTTGCCGGTTACGGTGAGGCAATCCCCATGCAGGTAGCCTTTCTGTAACAGGTATTTCATCACTAAAGGAACACCACCAATGTTGTGCAGGTCTTCCATCATGTATTTACCAGAAGGTTTCAGATCGGCGATCAGCGGTGTTTTGTCGCTGATGCGCTGGAAATCATCGAGGGTAAATTTGATATTCACCGCTTTGGCGATGGCCAGGAAGTGCAGTACTGCATTGGTGCTGCCACCCAGCGCTATCACTACCGTAATGGCATTTTCAAATGCCTTGTAGGTCATGATATCGGAGGGCTTAATATCTTTTTCGAGCAGGAGGCGGATGTATTTACCCGCTTCCAGGCACTCTGCTTTCTTTTCTTCACTTAAAGCCGGGTTAGATGAGCTGTAAGGTAAGCTCATTCCCAGCGCTTCAATCGCAGAACTCATCGTGTTTGCCGTGTACATACCTCCACAGGCACCTGCACCAGGACAAGAGTTCATTACGATACCTTTAAAATCACCTTCGTCCAGCTGACCTGCGATCTTTTGACCCAGGGCTTCGAAAGAAGAGATGATATTCAGGTCCTGCCCTTTCCATTTACCAGGGTGGATGGTACCACCATATACCATGATAGAGGGGCGGTCCAGGCGGCCCATCGCTATAAGGGAGCCTGGCATATTTTTATCACAACCGGGTACGGTGATCAGCGCATCATAGTACTGGGCGCCGCACACGGTTTCGATGGAATCAGCGATCAGGTCGCGGCTTACCAGGGAATAACGCATACCTTCTGTACCATTGCTCATGCCATCGCTTACGCCGATGGTGTGGAAGGTAAGGCCTACAAGGTCGTTTGCCCATACACCCGTTTTAACCTGCTGGGCAAGTTCGTTCAGGTGCATATTGCAGGTGTTACCGTCGTAACCCATGCTGGCAATGCCTACCTGGGCTTTTTTAAGGTCTTCGTCTGTTAAGCCGATGCCGTACAACATGGCCTGCGCAGCGGGCTGCGTAGGGTCCTGTGTGAGTGTTTTGCTGTATTTATTTAATTCCATCTTTATCAAAAAGTTTCCTTGTATACCGTAATTTCTGACTTAAAGTTATCCGCTGAAGCGTCCAAATTCCAAAACTGTAATTGTTCCTTTCCCGGTGGTCAACTAGTTCATTTTCGGCCCAAACCCTTTACTGTAAACGAAATGATGAATTCCATTTTACGCCGTTCAAGGTCTTGGGAAAGGTATTTTCCGGTTCCGGGGAGGGTAAAATACAGCCGTCCGGAAGGGAAAATAGTATCCAATACCGCTTCCCTGGTAAGGGAAGCGGTGTGGTAACTATTATATTGAAAACCCAATTAGCTTAGTGAATTAAGCTACCTGTGCTTCGCGTTTAAATTCTTTTTCGAGAACTTTCGCCTTGTAAGCCTGCTGAATGGTCTTACCGAGAGATTGGGCGAATGGTTTGGAGAACTGCTGACCGTCGAGGGAATCCCAACCTACGATTTCAGCAGCTGTACCGCAATAGAACACGGCTTCGGCTTGTTTCAGCTCTTCAATCGTGAAGAACTTCTCTACCAGGGGAATACCCAGTTCGGCGCAAATTTCGATCACAGTGGCGCGGGTAATACCTGGCAGGATGTTTCCCGGGGCCGGGGTATAAATGGTACCGTCTTTTTCGAAGAACAGGTTTGCACCCGGGCCTTCTGCAACATTACCATTGATATCCAGCAGCAGGGCCTCATCATAGCCTTCTGCCTTAGCTTCCTGAGAAGCCAGGATGGAGTTTACGTACAAACCAGCCGATTTAGACTCGATTTTGAACGCTTTCGGGTTCGGACGCTGGTAAGATGAAGTTTTTACGCGGAGCAGTTTCTCGCCCAGGTAAGCACCCCATTCCCATGCACAGATCATTACATGCGCTTCTTCAGCCGCCTTTAATGTCATGTTTGGCGGACAGAATACCAACGGACGGATGTAAGCTTCTTCAAGGCCGTTCAGTTCCAGCACTTTGTAGCAGGCATCTACCAGTTCTTTGTTGGTCCACTTGTAAGGAATGTGGATCAGCTCACAGCTGCGGCGGAAACGGTCGAAATGTTCCTCTACCTTAAAAATCTTCACTTCTCCGCTCTCCGTTTTGTAGGCGCGTAAACCTTCGAATACGGCATAACCGTAGTGGAGAGACTGACCGTACAGGTCCATTTTTGCTTCCGACGCTTTTAAATACTCGCCGTTGAAGTACAGAATCGTGTTCTCGTTGTAATAGCTATACATAGAAATTGGAATTTGTCAAAAAAAAACGCCTTCCTCTTTGCGGAGGAAGGCGTTCTATATCTTTAGTCATTATTACGCGCGCTGTTATCCTCCATGCTGCTGGTGGCTAATAATGACAACGACGATCACGACCAATGTGATAGCCCAGTTGAGCTTTGGTACGATGTGATTCATTTTGTTATTGTCTTTATTTACCCACATGGGAGATTATCGTTCTTTTTTTGTGAACACTACAAATGTATTGGGCTTCATCAGAAAAAACAATACAATGCCCAATATTTTGAAATATATCAACCAAAGCTGTGTTTTTTGATAAAAACGAAATAAAACTGGTATTCTTTGGTGTTTTTTAAAGAAGTATGGGAATCCGATAGGGAATATTTAATTGTTAACCGTACGCTTTTAGGGCATTTTCCAACTATCCGCATAAAAAACCGGCTCCGTGTACACGGAGCCGGCCAGTATTTCTTGTTTATTGATGCTAATTAAGACAACGGTCTATTACCTGCTGTAACTCCTTTTCCTTTGCCACCAGTGCCTCCAACAGGGTAAGCTGGTTTTGGGCCCGGTTAAAGTTATGCCCGGCGTATTTAATCGGGTAATACACATCTCCATTGAGGTAATCCGTTAAAAAGCGGATGCCCTGCATATAGATCATGAACTTACCGGCATAAAAAAGGTGTTCCTTTTCGGTTTGGGTAAGCGTACTGCCTACTTCCGACAGATACCCTTTCATCAGCGCTTCGTAGTAGTCGTTGCGCACGGTAATGCGGCTAAAATCCTGCTCCTCCTCGGAAACCGGGCATACATAAGTGCGCACCATATCGCCCAGGTCGGAAATGAGCTTGCCGGGCATCAAAGTGTCCAGGTCGCATACACAGAGGCCTTCGAAACTGCCTTTTTTCAGCAATACGTTATTGATCTTCGTATCGTGGTGCATCAGGCGGTCGCCGAAATCGGGATCGGTTTTGAGTTTTTCGAAGGTAACGGCGATATCAGAAAACCGCAGGAACGCTTCTATCAGCGCTTCCGAAAACCGTTTTCTTTCTTCAGGCGCTGTACGAATTGCATCCTGGAAGGCACTGTAGCGGAGCGTCAGGTTGTGAAAGTCGGGGATGGTGGCACGGAACTGACGCATGTCGATCCCGGCCAGCAAACGGGCCATCTTTCCAAACTCCTTCGCTGCTTCGTAAGCCTGCTTCGGATTATCGGCCTGGTCTACGCTCATCGATCCTTCTATGAAGGGAATAAGGCGCCAGTATTCATCTTCAAAAAAGAACAACTCCTCTCCTTCCACCGTTCTAACGGGTGTAATAAAGAGGTATTCGGGCGAATGTGTGGCCAGGTAATCGGCCGCCAGCCGTTGGTTTTTGGCAATTACCCAGGGTTCTTTAAACACATTCGTGTTGATCTTCTGCAGAACATATTTACTACCGTCTTTTCCAGATAACAGGAAAGTACTATTGATGTGGCCCGATCCGAACCGTTGCATCTCATAGTCGGCAGCATTAAGCCCAAAGGCCTTTACGATCACAATATTTACCATTCTATTAAGTGGTTCTTACTTCCAGAGATTGTCAGGATATTCCCCTGCGTTAACGAGTGCTGTAAGGGACGCCTGTACACCAGGAGCGTCTTCCTTATAAGTTACGCCGAACCACTGTGCGCTGGTCGGGATCACATTTACCACGCCGTTACCGCTGCCGATAAACTGGTCAACCACCAAAGGAATGAAGAACTCAGATTTCGCTTCGTTCCTGTGTTTTTCCAGGAAGTTCGCGAACAGCTTTTCGCTGAGCGGGAACACAGAAGGATGGAAAGCGAAGAAGTTCATGGAAACACTTGTATCTGGCGTCAGTTCATGTTTAGTACCGTCGGCATCCTCAAATTGTATTTTACCATCTTCCAATGCTATTTTAGTACGCTCGGTAATAGAAGCGAGATTGCTGTTAGCATCCACCTGGCAAACACCACGAGATACTGAACCGTGTTCGCTCACTGTTTTACCCAGCTGGTAGCCGATAAGGGCGTAGGTGCTGGCGTTTACATCGCCTTTCAGGAAAGCGGCGGCTTTCTCGAATGCATCACGACCATAAAAGTCATCGGCATTGATTACAGCAAAAGGCTCATTAATAGCATCTTTCGCGCAAAGCACGGCGTGTGCGGTACCCCAGGGTTTAGTCCTGTCGGCAGGTACATCAAAGCCCTGCATGTAGGCACCCATTTCCTGGAAAACATAAGCTGTTTCTACCTTTCCGTTCAGCTTAGGTTCAAATATCTCTTTAAATTCTTCTGCAAACTCCTTACGTATAATGAATACGATTTTGCCAAAACCCGCACGAATAGCGTCATAGATAGAATAATCTACGATCGTTTCTCCGCTGGGGCCAAACTTCTGGATTTGCTTCAAACTGCCGTAACGGCTTGCCATTCCGGCAGCAAGGATTAATAACGTAGGTTGCATTTGTTGATATTAGTTTATATTTTTCACGCTTATCTTTGAATATCGGGGGCTAAATTTAATCATAAAAGTATTTCGATCTATATTCTTTTTCCAGGAAGACATTATTTTAAATAACCATAACATAACAGATGAACAAATTAATTGTGACCGGAGCCATACTGTTGCAGCTGGTACAGCCCGTATTGGCGCAACAAAAAACAGACCCCCAGGAGATTAATGAGAAAATGCAGTGGTTTGCCGATGCCAAACTGGGAATATTTATCCATTGGGGCATTTACGCGGTGAACGGGATCGACGAATCATGGTCGTTCCATAACAGGAAAATCAGTCACGCCGACTATATGAAGCAACTGAAAGGCTTTACCGCAAAGAACTACGACCCGCAGGCCTGGGCCGATCTTATTAAAGAATCGGGCGCACGGTACGCGGTAATTACTACCAAACACCACGACGGCGTAGCCTTATGGGATACAAAGTTCGGCAAACTGGACGTAGCCAAGGCTACACCCGCCAAACGCGACCTGTTAACGCCTTTCTTTGCCGCCATCCGTAAAAACGGTATTAAAGCAGGTGCGTATTACTCACTGCTCGACTGGACTAACAACAATTACCCCGGCTTCTTAAAAGACAGCAGCCGTTACGATATCAAGAAAGACCCTGCCCGCTGGCAGAACTTCCTGGACTTCAACAATGGCCAGATGACGGAAATCGCTACCCGCTTTAACCCGGACCTGTGGTGGTTTGATGGCGACTGGGAACGCAGTGCCGATGAGTGGAAAGCGACAGATGTTAGGAAAATGCTTTTATCGCATAACCCTAAAACCATTATCAACGGTCGCCTTACGGGTTATGGAGATTATGATACACCGGAACAAAACTTCCCGGTAGTAAGGCCCAATTTTCATTGGTGGGAGCTGTGCATGACCATCAACAATAACTGGGGTTATCAGCCGCAGGATACCAATTGGAAAACGCCGTACGAAGTGATTACTATCTTTGCCGACGCGATCAGCAATGGCGGAAATATGCTGCTGGACATTGGCCCGAAAGAAGACGGTACCATTCCGCCGCAACAGGTGAATGTATTGAAAGAACTGGGTAAGTGGAACAAGAAACACGAAGCAGCCATCTTTAGTACGATCGGCGGCCTGCCACAGGGCCACTTTTACGGACCTACCACCATGTCAAAAGACTCATCTGCTATATATCTTTTCCTCGCCGGCAAAGTAAGCGGGCAGGTAATGATCAAGGGACTGGATAACAAGATCCAAAGTATTAAAGTAGTAGGCAACGGAACCAGCCTTACGCATAAAATAGTAGGTAAAATATCCTGGAGCCCCGTGCCAGGACTGGTATACATACCGGTGCCCGAAAATGTGCAGGATGAATACATGACCGTACTCGAAGTAAAACTGGACAAGGCCGCTAAACTTTATCGCGGTAAAGGCGGACTGAATTGATAAACGGCGAACAACATTTTTTTAATCCACTCATGTATAATTAAACACAGCAATTGATCTATGAAGAAGCTACTCTTATCGTTGATGGTGTTGTTTGGCATGCAAACCTATGCGCAAACGTCAACAGCCCCCAACATTATTCCCGCTCCGCAGTCGATGGAGGTAAAACCGGGAAGTTTTGTATTAACCGCTAAAAGCGCCATTGGTTTTAGCGTTACCGCCAGCAAAGCAGGCGGCCTTTTTAATGAGTTTTTGCAAACCAATTACGGGTTTAAACTACCCTATGCAAAAGTTGTATCCAGCGTAAATTTTATTGAGGACGCCACCTTGCCTGCCGAAGGATATGAACTTACCGTAACCAGCAAAAGCATCACCCTAAAGGGAAATGGCGCCGGTTTATATTATGGTATTCAAACACTGCAACAGCTTGTGCCGCTCACAAAAGGCACATCACTGAGTATTCCGAACGTCGTAATCAAAGACGCGCCACGCTTCGCTTACCGCGGACTGATGCTCGACTGCGGACGTCACTTCTTCCCGGCATCTTACGTTAAAAAGTACATCGACGTAATGGCACAGTACAAATTGAACCGGTTACACTGGCACCTTACAGAAGATCAGGGCTGGCGTATAGAGATCAAGAAGTACCCACGCCTGCAGGAAGTTGCGTCTAAACGCGACGAAACAGTAATTGGTCATGCCGGCCGCAGTAAAGAATACGACGGCAAGCCTTACGGCGGTTACTATACACAGGAAGAAATAAAAGATATCGTGAAGTATGCCGAAGCGCGTTACATCACCATCATTCCCGAAATAGAAATGCCCGGCCACGCACAGGCTGCACTGGCAGCATACCCTTACCTGGGTTGCACCGGCGGTCCGTACAAAGTAGGCACTACATTCGGTGTGATGAACGAAGTGTATTGTGCAGGCAACGATTCTGTTTTTGCTTTCCAGGAAGGCGTGCTGGACGAGGTACTGGCACTGTTCCCGAGCAAGTACATCCACATTGGTGGCGACGAATGTCCTAAAGACCGTTGGAAAACCTGTCCTAAATGCCAGGCGCGTATTAAAGCGCTGGGGCTAAAAGACGAACATGAATTACAGAGCTACTTCATTGGCCGCGTAGAAAAATACCTGAACAGCAAAGGCCGCAACATTATAGGATGGGATGAAATACTGGAAGGCGGTTTAGCCCCTAACGCCACCGTAATGAGCTGGAGAGGCGAAGCAGGTGGTATTGCAGCGGCCAAACAAAAGCACGATGTGATCATGACACCCAATACTTACCTGTACCTCGATTATTTACAGGGTATTCCGGCAACAGAGCCAATGGGCATTGGCGGGTACCTTCCATTAAAAACAACGTATGGCTACGAACCTTATTCTCCCAACCTGACAGCAGAAGAACACAAGTACATCATAGGTGTACAGGGCAACGTTTGGACGGAGTATATACAAACACCGGAAAAGGCCGACTACATGACCTATCCGCGTGGACTCGCATTGGCAGAGATCACCTGGTCGCCCGCCGGCAAAAAGAACTACGAATCGTTCCTGAACAGGCTGCCGGACGAACTGGCCCGTATGGACAGGCAAGGTGTTGCGTTCCGCATTCCGGAACCCGAGGGACTCGAAAACAGTGTAACATCTACCGTACAAACTACCGCTACGCTTAAACCTTCGGTAACAGGCGCTAAAATCTATTACACCCTGGACGGTAGCGAACCTACCACCTCCAGCGCTGTATACACCGCCCCGGTAACTATTGCTTTAGGCGCTATCGACAACAAAGTGCTGAAGTGCATCGTAGTAACACCGGCTGGCCGCAAAAGCGCCGTTTACAGCGCCACTTACCTGCGTAAAGACTACAAGGCTGCCGAGAACGTGAACCCTTCTAAAAAGGGCGTTAATTTCGAGTTTACCAATAGTCGTGTACGCAGGGCTGCCGACCTGGGTAAAACCAAGGCCGATAGCACCGGTGTGATGGCTGGCTTCGACATCCGCAGCTTCAGCAAAAAAGACATTTATGGCATTACCTACACCGGTTGGTTTAATGCAGAAACCGACGGCCTGTACGAGTTCAGAACCAACTCCGACGACGGCTCGCTGCTGTACATCGGCGATGAGCTGTTAGTAGCTAACGACGGCGAGCATGCACCACAGGAAAAAACAGGACTGGCACCCTTGAAAAAAGGCTTCCACAAAATAAAAGTACAGTACTTTAATGCGGGGGGCGGTCAAACCCTGAGCGTACAAGCCGGCATTAAAGGCAAACAAAGTATTAACTTGCGCAGTGTGCTGTATACGGCGCAGTAGCAAGATGATATTGAATTTCGACACCAGCAACATATTACAATCCTTTTCAGCAACATGGCTGCCTGCTACCATACAGGCGGCCATGTTACGTTTAGACCGTATCCATCCTGAGATACAGGGGAATAAATGGTTTAAACTGAAGTATAACCTGCAGGCCGCGGAGCAGGCCGGCAAAAAACGTATACTCACGTTCGGAGGCGCGTATTCCAATCACCTGGCTGCCGTGGCCGTGGCCTGTAAACTAATGCAGTGGCCCTGCACAGCTATTATCCGGGGCGAAAGGCCGCCGGTGCTGAGCTATACACTGAAAAAGGCCGGGGAGATAGGCATGGAGTTGCAGTTCATCAGCCGTGAATATTACAGTAACAAAGAGCAACGCGATTGGGAAGCGATGTTCCCGGAACATTATATCATTCCCGAAGGTGGCCACAACGCCCTGGGGGCAAAGGGTTGTGAAGAGATATTGTCGCTCGCCCCTACTGCCTCTTTCAGCCATATTTTATGTGCGGTGGGTACCGGTACTACTTTGGCCGGACTTATTAATGCGGCTAAGCCAGGACAGCAGGTTTGGGGGATTAGTGCGTTAAAAGGCGCATTGTCATTGCAAACAGAAGTAGCCGGACTGCTAAACGCCGGCGCTACAAGCAATTGGCAGTTACTGCACCACTTCCACGAGGGTGGATATGGGAAAATAACCCCGGCGGTTATCAGTTTCATGAACAGCTTTTTCACGGAAACGGGCATACCGCTGGACGGTGTGTACACAGGCAAAATGATGTTGGCATTGAAAAAACTCGTGGAGCAAGGGCTTATTACTGAGGGCGATAGCGTGTTATGTATCCACTCAGGCGGGCTGCAGGGCAATCTTTCATTATCCGAAGGCGTTCTATGCTATTAAAAAGGGTTCATTATATTTGAGTACTTATGTATTTTTGCCAACTTATTGATTGAATGGTTTTAATTGTATGAAGCAGATTGTCAGATTACTATTCGCTGCGGGAATCCTAATTTTATTGAACACTACAGCAAAGGCACAGTTAGTGAACCCGCCGGTATTGCCTAATTTCCAGGCGCTTATAAAAACCGGCAAAATTCAGCTGGACTTCATTTCAGGCTTCCGTGGCGTGTCGTCGATAGGCGTACAGCGCTCACTGGACAGTGTGCTGAATTTCAATACCATTGGCTACATTGCCGACGCTAATGCGATGCGGGCCACCTACGTGGATAATAAGCCCCTGCCTGGTAAAAACTTTTACCGACTGCTTATAACCTTTACCAGCGGCCGTTTTATGTACACTAAAACCTTTATGGCCTTAGAGGACAGCACCATCAATGCCAATACAAAACTCTCCGCCAGCGATATCAGGGAAATGACTTCCAAAAACCCGCCGGGCGAGAAAAAAGATAAAGAAGTTGTGATTCCATGGAAGCCATCGAACTATGTATACACCACCGCCGACGGTAATATCAACATCAAACTCCCGGAAGCGCCTAAAAAGAAATACAGCGTTAAGTTCTTCGAAGCCAACGGTGCGCCGCTTTTTGAAATAGACCAGGTAATGGAGCCATTCCTGATTATCGAAAAAGCCATTTTCCTGCATGCAGGCTGGTTCAATTTCGAGATACATGAAGAGGGTAAGGTGCTGGAAAAATGGAACTTCTACATACCGCTTAATTACAAATCTTAATAAAGCAGAGCCGGGTGATGAACCCGACTTTTTCTATGCTATTAAGCCCCCGTTGCGTCGCACACTTCAGCAGCAGGAAGGGGGCTGAACAATCATATACGTTTATTTGAAGTCCCGGGACTGGCATTTCCTAACGCCCGGAAACAACAGTGGGAATAGGCATCTCCGAAATTTTAGCCGCTGAAAGCCTTGCTTGGAGGCACCCAGGCCCTTTGCCTGCCCTTAAACTGCCCTTTCCCTGCCCTTTCCCTGGTATAAAAAGCGTTCAACCGGCCGCCTCCCCCAAATGGCGAAGCCTGGAGAATTAACCTACGGTACTTCTACCATATATGTTTGATAATCATAAGAATAGTATCTACGTCCCTGGGCAATCCTGTACCCAGCCTCAAGCCCGGCGTGGGTTTTTATTACCTTCCCGGGGGGTAGGTACAGAACCACTGGTGACCCCAGCTACGCTGCAACCACCCGGTTAAGGCGAATGAAAAAACGTGTTTAGAAAGCTGACCAGTAGTATTACTGTCGCTGAAGTGTGCGACGCAACGGTGGATGAGGAGAGAGAGGAAGATGGTTACCCCATATCTTCCCAAATCATATCGGCACCAAATACTTCCCCGAAGTGGCGGCTAAGACGGGCTTTCACTTCGGCCTCATCTACCGGACGGCCCAGTTCCTTATCGAGGGAGGCCACCTGTTTATCGGCGATGCCGCAGGCGACGATGTTGCCGAAATAGCCAAGATCGGTGTTAACATTGAGGGCAAAGCCGTGCATGGTTACCCAGCGGCTGCAACGGATGCCCATAGCGCAGATCTTACGGGCTTTAGCCGGATTGCCGGGTTCGAGCCAAACGCCTGTTTCGCCGGGCGAACGGCCGGCGGTAATACCGTATTCGGCCAGGGTGCGGATAATCACCTCCTCGAGGTAACGCAGGTATTTGCCGATATCGGTAAAAAAATATTCGAGATCAATAACCGGGTAACCGACGATCTGGCCGGGGCCATGAAAGGTAATATCGCCGCCACGGTTGGTGTAAACGAAGTTGATGCCCTTTTCCTGCAATTGCTCGTTGCTGATGAGCAGGTTTTCGAGATGCCCGCTTTTGCCGAGGGTGTATACAGGTGGATGCTCGCAGAAAAGCAGGTGGTTAGTGGTCACTTCACCGGTAACAGCCTCGGGGTGGTTACGCTTATCGGCCTTAATGCGCACATTGTGCTGCAATAACGATTCCTGGTAGTTCCAGGCCGTGTCATAAGCTATGTTCCCGAGATCCTTAACCCTTACCTGTGTCATAAACCCTGCTTCATTTGAGGCGTCAAAATTAACTAATAATCCGCAAACACCGGCCGGGCCGCCACAATTACGTACCTTTGCAAAAATTTTCATACATGACCGACGAAATGCTGGAGCTGGAAGACGAACTGGAAAGCGGGGAAGGCAGCGAGGAGATATACGAGCGTATCAATATGGTGGTAGACAGAGGCCAGGAACCGATCCGCATCGATAAATTCCTGCTCACCCGTATACAGAACGCTACCCGCAACAAGGTTCAGCAGGCCATTGAAGACGGAATGGTATCGGTGAACGATAAACCGATCAAATCCAATTACAAAATCCGTCCGCTGGACAAGATCATCGTACTTTCCAACAGGAACCCGGAAAGTACGGAGACGCTGCCCGAAGAGATGCCGCTGAACATCGTTTACGAGGATGAGGACATCATGATCATCAATAAACCCGCGGGTTTGGTGGTGCATCCTGGTTGTGGCAACTATACCGGCACCCTGGTGAACGGCCTGGCTTATTACCTGAACGAAGATAAAACCACCCCCATACCGGACATCCCCCGGTTTGGACTGGTACACCGTATCGATAAAAATACCAGTGGACTGCTGGCCATCGCCAAAACCGATAAGGCCATGAACGACCTGGCCAAACAGTTTGCCGCGCATACCGTGCAACGCCGCTATATAGCTCTGGCATGGGGCGATTTTGATGAGGACGAGGGTACTGTTGAAGCCCACGTTGGCCGCCACCAGCGCTTTCGTAAGATCATGACCGCGTATCCCGATGGAGAATATGGCAAAGAGGCCATTACACACTACAAAGTACTGGAACGTTATAACTACGTAACCCTCATCGAATGCAGGCTGGAAACCGGCCGTACGCACCAGATAAGGGTGCATATGCAGCATATTGGTCACTCCCTGTTCAACGACGACTCCTACGGCGGCAACCGGATTGTAAAAGGAACGGTGTTCGCTAAGTATAAACAGTTCATCGACAACTGTTTTGAGGTGATGCCGCGCCACGCACTGCACGCCCGTACGCTTGGGTTTATACACCCGCGTACCCGCCAGCCTGTGCATTTTGAAAGCGAGATGCCCGAAGACTTCAAAGCTGTGCTTGAAAAGTGGCGGCGTTATTCGACCGCCCGCAGTTAAAATATTATCCCGCCGGTGCCTCCGGCGGGATAAATCTTTCCCCCTATACATACACTAATTTATCCCCTTCACCGTTTAATAGCGAGCTCCCCCATTAGCATAACAACTGTATCTATTAATTATTTTATAGAAAACATTCTACATATCAATAATTCTGCTAATTTAGAGCCACCATACTTGTTGATGAAAAGCCTTTTGAAATACCAGCTATGCCTACTCATACTGCTGCTTACGTACGCAGCGGGACGCTCCGCCCCCCGTACAGCTGCTACCAGGGTACTTCTTACGAACTTTATTTACAGCTCTACCTGTCTTAATGATTCGATCTCGTTCAGGATTACCGACGACATTGATGAAATTGACTCTGTGAAATGGAACTTTGGCGATCCGGCTTCGCTGGGGCTCGACTCTACCAACAGGGAACAGGGGGCAGGACATGTATACAGAGCCGGCGGTACCTATACAGTAACGCTTCGTGCTTATCGCGCGGGGGTAGAAGATATTACTACACAAACCATCACGATCGTACAAAAGAAGATCGTGAACATGCCGCCGGATATTACGCTTTGCGACAGCACTGCGTTCGCTATCAATGTAATAGTAGATCCATCTACACCATTAACCGGGATGGAAGTTATTACCTGGCAGGATACGATACCCGGCACGCTTAGCTTCAACGTAACAGAAATGGGCACTTACAGGATCAAATTCGATGGCTGTCAGCCAGACGATTCGACCAACGTATTCTATTCCCCCGTACCCGATTTTGACCTGGGAGCCGACTTAAACCTTTGCACCGACGAAATAATTACACTGGACGCTACCGCGCAAAACGCCGACTACTTATGGAGTAACGGTGAAACCACACCTACCATTACCGTGATGAACAACATGAGCGGCACCTACATGGTGGAAGCCACTGTTACTGGTTGCGGTGTATACAGAGATACGATAACGGTTAACTTCAGCGGTATGCCACAACCATTTTCACTCGGTCCCGACACCCTGTTATGCGCCGGTGAAACCATCAGGCTGATTGCCAATGTGCCCAGTGCTACAGGAGCAGTAAGATGGAGTAATGGCGTAAGGAACATCAATTACATAGACGTAAGCACGCGCAACAACTACTGGGCGCTGGTTACCACCAATACAGCCCTCGGCACCTGCGATGTGATCGATACGATTGCCGTGAACTATAATCCCCTTCGTGATGTAAACCTGGGTAACGATACCACGGTTTGCCGGGGAGAAGAACTGGTACTCACGGCCAACTACGGCACCGGCAGTTACCTCTGGCAGGACGGATCGAAGCAGGCCACTTTCTACGTAGATTCGCCCGGCTACTATTATGTACGTGCCCAGATCGGCCGCTGTGTTTCCACCGATACCATTCGTGTGAACTACGACGATACGCTGCGCGTGAATCTTGGTCCGGATACATTGATTTGCCGCCTCGACAGGTTTATCTTATACCCTAATGGTGCCGGCACAAATTACAAGTGGCAGGACAGTAGTACGGTAGCCTCCTTTACCGTAACAGCACCCGGCATTTACGCTATAGTGGCCGACAATACCTGTAACCGCTCCACCGATTCGGTAGAAGTAAATATGCAGCAATGCGACTGTACCGTCTTTTTCCCGACGGGTTTTAGTCCGAACAACGACGGTACAAACGACCACTTCCGGCCCGTATACCGATGCCTGGCACAGGATTACAAACTATGGATATACAATCGCTGGGGAGAGCTGATGTTTTACACCACCGATCCAACCGTATCATGGACAGGCTCCTTAAACGGGAAACCCTGTACTACGGGAACTTATGTATGGATAGCTGATTATAAGGACAGTACGACCGGCAAGCAGTACAACCAGCGTGGTACGGTTACGCTTATACGATAACGATGTAAACTTCTGCATAAATAAACGCTCTGCCGGACGGTGGGGCGTTTTTGATTTTGTGACAGGGGATGCGAAGGTTTGCGAGGCACAAAAAAGGGGCGGTGTATACACCGCCCCTTCCAATATCTTCCTCATTACTGCTACTGCTTAAAATCGTAAAAACGAGCCGTAAAATCAGCCGTTTCCCGCTTCTTCAGCGGAACATCCCAGGTACCGTTGTAAGTGATCAGCGAGGGTACTAAAAGGTCGCCCGTCTTCGTCATCTGCACTTTCATCCTTACATTAAAATCGAACACCACCGTTTTATAGGACAATGAATAATTACGACCCACGATCTCCCAGGTTTCTTTATTAAAGAACGTTACCAGTTCATTGATCACGATTTCCGAACGGTCTACCTTATTCAGATTATCACGCGGGATAGCCGAAAACACGTAACAATCCGTACCATTAAATTGCTGGGAAGTGATGGAGAAAGTATACAGCTTCATTACATCGGGCGTAAAAATCGCTACCTTATTTCCTACGATAGGCACACCGGATATAGGTTTCCCTGGATTAAAGATCAGCTGTTTCAGTTGTGATTTATGCTTTTCCATACTGCCCCTGCCTTTTTCAGTATCCTGGCCATTATCGCATATTTTACCGGTAGTAAAAAAGAGGTTGGCATATAATTCGGCAGTGTAGTAGTTGTAATTCTTCTTCGCCGTGTAAAAGTCACCCGTAGTTTTCTCGTCGATCACCTCCATATGCCGGCAAACACCTTCTACTATCTGGCGGGTATGGCTTTTAAGGGAGGCTTTTACTTCTTTCTTTTTAGAGAAAACCTGTATGTCGTTATCGGCTGTAAAGCTTACCTGGCGCAGGTGTTTAAAAGCCATATAAAATGTCGTATCCTCTTCTACCCTTTTAATAAATCCATTTACATCAAAACCAAATCGTTTTGCTTTTACCACTACTTCGTCGAGGTTCACCGTCATGCCTTTATAGCGCGCAGTGTCCTGGGCAAAACATGGCAGGCTACAGTATAATAATAACAGGGAGAAAAGAATTTTTCGCATCGGGCAAATTTAAGAAATTACACGGACCTTCAGGGACCGCCCCTTATATCTTCAAATTCCAGGCCAGTGGCAGGAATACGGCTACAGGCAATACAGTAGCGGGCGTTGGCCAATGCTAACGAAGAAGTGCAAACGTTTAAAAGAAATGTTAAAAATCAGGAACCAGCTAC
This sequence comes from uncultured Chitinophaga sp., assembly GCF_902168175.1. Taxonomy (GTDB): domain Bacteria; phylum Bacteroidota; class Bacteroidia; order Chitinophagales; family Chitinophagaceae; genus Chitinophaga. Next base: position 241,377 of record NZ_CABHOU010000025.1, read on the forward strand.
TTTGCCGGCTACAAACATCTGAGTGAGCGTGGGGGTTGGGCTGCCGCCTTTCTTCTCAAGGGTAACAGCAAACATTTTTGCTTCCCCTGAAACAGCTTTCATTTTCTGGAGGGTTTTAGACAACTCTCCCATTTCGAACACACCGGCATCTACAGGTTTGCCATCGATAATGGCCCAAAGCTGGTACTGTTGGTCGGCCTGTGGTTCGGGCAGGTTATTGATGGTAATCATCACTTCCTGCGAAGTTTCGTTCCAGAACACCGTAGCCAGTCTTTCAGGATGCTGTTTGGACACGTCGCCCATTTTCACCATCCTGGTGGTGGGGTTCTTGATCATCGCGAGCGTGCGCTCGGACTCCTGGAATTTAGCCTGGTAAATTTCGTTCTGTGCAACTACACCGCGATTCTCTTCGAGCAACGCAACGTACTTGCCTTTATATTCTTCGTAACGATTTAAGTAGATCACATTAAATGCAGCACTGGCCAGGAAAAGCACGATGGCCGCGGCGGTACCTATCTGCCAGTAACGCAGTGTGCGTACAGGAGTACCTTCAGTTTCCGGCGTTTCGTCATAAATGTAACGTGGTTTATCATCCACTGCATCTACCGACTCAATACTGGAATTTCCATCATCCTCAATAATGCGGAATATCCGGCTCCTCACATCTGCGGGAACAGGCTTTGCATGCGCAGTAGCAACAATTTCCAGGTACGCTTCCATATCAAGCTGGCAGGCTTCTACCGCAGCTTTTACTTCCGGGAACTGGGCCATTGCAGCGTACAACTCCTTAACATCCTGTTCGGATGCGGAGCCTGCTACGTAGCTCTCAATTATACCAGATGATATGTAACGTTGAACGTCCACTTTGCTTACTGTTGTTTTAATATATTTCTTAACTGAATAATAGCATTACGCATTCTAGTTTTCACAGTACCCAACGGGATGTCAAGCACCTTGGCAATTTCTTCCTGGGTGCATCCTTTAAAGTAGGCCAGATCTATAATTACTCGTTGCTCCTTGTTAAGCCTCTCCAATACTTTAACAAGGCCAAGATGATCCACTGACGGGTTTACTGTTAATTGACTCGTATGTGAATATACGTCGTTGCTTATGTCCTGGATTTTCTGATCTAACTTATATGCTTTGGAACGTAATGCGTCTATCGCAGTATTGCGCGCTATGTTTAACATCCAGGTGAACAGACGTCCCTTTTCCGCATCATACTTTTCGATGCTGCGCCATATTTTCAAAAATACTTCCTGGAGAATGTCGCTGGCTATAGTTTCCTCATTAATGACTTTAAGGACCACTCCATGTAATGCGGGAGCATAGTGATCATATAGATAACCGAATATCTGCTGGTCGCGTGCCCTAAGGCCAGCTACCAGTTCAGCTTCTGTATATGTTAGAGCGGATCCCAATTAAAAAGTCTATAATTTAGCGTTACTAAAATAAAGAAAAAAATTACAATATGAAATATTATTTTCTTTATTTCGGGAAAGTCATCTTATAATCCACCCTTATTTTACCTTTGGAAATGTCGTCCAGCTTGCTTTTCAGCATCCTTTTCTTCAATGGCTTCAGGTGGTCGATAAATAATTTACCGTCGATATGGTCGTATTCATGGAAAATAACCCTGGCGGTAATACCGGTAAAGGTTTCCTCGTGGGGCTGGAATTGCTCGTCCACATAACGGATGCGTACAGTTTCAGGACGATATACGTCTTCCCTGATTTTCGGGATGCTCAGGCAACCTTCGTTGTAAGCCCAGTCATCACCATCAGTATCAACGATATGGGCGTTAATAAATACCTGTTTAACACCCTTTTCGCCGGCGTACTCCTTTTTTTCATCTTCCTCCATATTCTCAAATATCTGCTCGCTGTCGATCACAAACAAACGGATAGCCCTGTTGATCTGAGGGGCTGCCAAACCAACACCGCTTGAACCGTACATTGTTTCCCACATGTTCGCAATGAGTTTTTCCAAATCCGGGTATTCCGGTGTAATGTCTTTGGCTACTTCTCTGAGTACCGGGTGGCCGTATGCTACTATAGGTAATATCATTATAAAAAGATGTTCTGCTTCAATTTAAATGGCAAAAGTAATTTTTTTAAGGGAATATTTTTAAAACCCGCCTCCCTGCGAGCGCAGGTACTCCTGTAATATAATGGTAGCACTAATTTCATCTACCAGGCCCTTATTCTGCCTGTCCTTTTTCTTTAACCCGCTGTCGATCATGGTTTGAAAAGCCATTTTAGAGGTAAAACGCTCGTCCAGTTTCTTCAGGGGCATATCGGGAAAGTGCTTTTTGAGGATACGGATACACTCCACCACGAGGGCTGTGCCATGCGTGGCGGTGCCATCGAGGTTCTTGGGCTCTCCTATCAGTATAAGTGATACCTCTTCGGCCTGGAAATACTTTTTAAGGTAAGGTATCAGTTCGTGCGAAGGCACTGTGATCAAACCGCTGGCAATAATCTGTAAAGGGTCGGTTACCGCCAGCCCTGTGCGCTTTTTACCGTAATCTATCGCCAATATCCTCGGCATATTTCTTTCTTTTAAGGTGGATGGGTTACCAGCCGATAATGAGCATATCGGCAATGGCAAATACGCCGAATACCACGCTGGCAATACCGTTGGTGGTCATAAATGCGATATTCACTTTACTGAGGTCGTTAGGTTTAACCAGTGTATGTTGTGTAACCAGCATTCCTGTAAACACCGCTGCGCCAATCCAGTACAACCAGTGGAAATTACCCAGTATACCGATCGTAATCACCAGCGCACCTGCTATTACATGCAATACTTCTGAAAAACGCAGCGCTCCGGCTTTACCCAGCCAGGCTGGAATAGAATGCAGCTGCTGCGAACGGTCAAAGTCTTCATCCTGCAACGAATAAATAATATCGAAACCCGATACCCAGCACAACACCAGGCACGACAGCAATACGGGCAATACCGCAAAATGACCGGTAACCGCCAGGAAGGCGCCAACGGGAGCCAGCGAAAGGCCCAACCCCAGTACCAGGTGACAAAGTGATGTGAAACGTTTGGTATAACTGTAGCCCAGCACCACGATCAGCGCTACCGGGGAAAGGAAAAAGCATATTTTGTTGATGAACCAGGTGGTAGCCATAAACAACACCACGTTCACAATTACGAATATCAGCGCTTTGTTGGCTGAAATAATACCGGCCGGGATTTCACGTTTCGCCGTGCGGGGATTACGTTTATCTATCTCCACATCCAGCCAGCGATTAAAGGCCATGGCGGCGCTGCGGGCAAATACCATACACATGATCACCAGCAAAAACACCCACCAGTTCAGAGAACTCGCCTCCGTGGTAGTAGCCAGGAAGAAGCCGATCATAGCGAAAGGCATGGCAAAAATGGTGTGACTGAATTTAACCAGTGAGAGATAATTATTGACTGTTGTTGTAGCAGGCATCATCTAATGTTTTTTAAATCAGGGGGTTATATCACAGGATGAAAATTCAGGCTTGCTGTGCCTTAAGTTTGCAGAATATGTCCCAGATCACTATACCGGTGCTAACAGAAATATTAAGCGAATGTTTCATGCCCGATTGCGGTATTTCGATGCAACCGTCCGCTATCTTCATTACTTCCGCATCTACCCCACTTACTTCGTTACCAAAAACGAGCGCCAGCGGCTTTTCACGCCCCGGCTGAAAATTATCGAGCATATGGCTGCCCGCCGCCTGTTCGATGGTGAAAATATCGTAGCCATTCTCCTTTAATTCGGTAACGGCCTCCATGGTCGTGGGAAAATACTGCCACTCTACAGTTTCAGTAGCACCAAGCGCTGTTTTCTGAATATCGCGGTGTGGCGGAACAGGTGTATAACCACAAAGTACAATCCCCTGCACCAGGAAGGCATCGGCGGTGCGAAACACCGAACCCACGTTGTGCATGCTCCTCACGTTATCCAGCACCAGCACTACGGGCGTTTTGTCGGCCGCTTTAAACTCAGCCACCGTTTTACGTCCTAATTCATCCATACTTAATTTTCGCATACCTGCAAAGATAGTTAATACTTAATTGATACCCACCCGGCCTTGTACGGAAACCGATCCATTACCTATATTTGCGCCATGGCAAAAAACAAATCGGAAGAAACGCCCCTCATGTTACAGCATAAGGCCATCAAAACCAAGTACCCGGATGCGGTACTGCTGTTCAGGGTGGGCGACTTTTATGAAACTTTTAATGAAGATGCGGTCATTGCAGCCCAGGTGTTAGGGATCGTACTCACCAAAAGGGCCAATGGTTCTGCGTCTTATATAGATCTGGCAGGTTTCCCCTACCATTCCCTGGACACTTACCTGCACAAACTCGTTAAAGCAGGTTACCGGGTAGCCGTTTGCGACCAGCTTGAAGATCCCAAAACGGTGAAAGGCATCGTTAAACGCGGCGTAACCGAAATGGTAACGCCTGGCGTAGCCGTAAACGATAAACTGCTCGATAACTCCACCAACAACTTCCTGGCCGCTGTACATATCGGTGAAAACACCACGGGCGTATCCTTCCTGGATATTTCTACCGGCGAGTTCTTCGTAGCACAGGGCAACACCGAATATATCGACAAACTGCTGCAAAGCTTCCGCCCCGCAGAAGTACTGTTCCCCAAACAACAACAAAAGAATTTCCGGAGCCTGTTCGGGACCAGGTTCTATACTTATACGCTGGAGGAATGGATTTTCACCACCACCTACGCCAATGAGATCCTGCTCCGCCACTTCGAAACCCATTCCCTCAAAGGTTTTGGTATTGAAGGGCTGGATGAGGCGGTAATAGCTGCAGGAGCCACGCTGCATTACCTGAAAGATACGGAACACCCGAACCTGCAGCATATCACCAGCATACAACGTATAGACCAGGACGATTTCCTTTGGATGGACCGCTTCACCATCCGCAACCTCGAACTGCTGCACAGCAACGTGGAAAACGGCAAATCGCTGCTTTCTGTGCTGGACAATACTGTATCGCCAATGGGCGCCAGGCTGCTCAAACGCTGGATCGTATTTCCCCTCCGCGATATTACGCTCATTAATGAACGCCTGGATGCGGTAGAACTGTTCATCAAACAATCGGATCTTGCCAAAACCCTGCATCATCATTTAAAGCAGGTAGGCGATCTGGAAAGGCTGGTGTCGAAAATACCACTGAAGAAAATTAATCCACGTGAAGTAATGCAGCTGGCCCGCTCGCTGCAACAGGTAATCGCCATTAAGGAACTGCTGCATAAAAACGGCAACAGTTACCTCGAACGGCTTAACGAACAGTTGAACCCGTGTAACCACATCCTCGAAAAAATATTGCATGATATTTCCGACAATCCGCCGGTGCTGGCCAATAAAGGCGGTGCGATCCGTGAAGGTGTGCATGAAGAACTCGATAAACTGAGAAAGATCGCCAATTCGGGCAAGGAATACCTGCTGCAAATACAACAGAAGGAAAGTGAAGCTACAGGCATTCCATCTCTTAAAATAGCATTCAACAACGTGTTCGGTTATTATCTGGAAGTAACCAACACGCACAAAAATAAAGTACCACCTGAGTGGATCCGTAAACAAACGCTGGCGAATGCCGAACGTTACATTACGCCGGAACTAAAGGAGTACGAAGAAAAAATTGTAGGTGCGGAAGAAAAGATCCTTGTGCTGGAAATACAACTGTTCGAAGCATTACTGGCGCAGTTGCAGGACTATATACAGCCGGTGCAGTTAAACGCACAGGTAATGGGTAAACTGGATTGCCTGCTTTGTTTTGCGAACAATGCGGTGCAGAACAAATACCGCCGCCCTAATGTAACTGAAAGTGAAACCCTGGAAATACAGGATGGCCGCCACCCCGTAATTGAAAAGGGCCTGACCCCGGGAGAAGCCTATGTAGCCAATGACCTGCTGCTGAACAAAGAAGATCAGCAGGTGATCATTCTTACCGGCCCCAACATGAGTGGTAAATCGGCGCTGCTGCGGCAAACGGCTATTATCACACTGATGTCGCATATGGGCAGTTTTGTTCCGGCAAGCCGTGCGGATATTGGTCTTACCGACAAAATATTTACCCGCGTGGGTGCCTCCGATAACCTCAGTGGTGGCGAATCGACCTTCATGGTGGAAATGAATGAAACGGCGAGTATCATCAATAATATTACGCCGCGCAGCCTGATCATACTCGATGAAATTGGTCGTGGTACCAGCACCTATGATGGCATTTCCATTGCCTGGAGCATCGTAGAGTACCTGCACGACATGACCTTACATCGCCCCAAAACCCTTTTCGCCACTCACTATCATGAGCTGAACGAACTGGAAAACAAACATAACCGCGTAAAAAACTTCCATATCACGAATAAGGAAGTAGGCAATAAGATAATTTTCCTCCGTAAACTGGCATCGGGCGGTAGTCGCCATAGCTTTGGTATTCATGTAGCCAGGATTGCAGGCATGCCTCCACAGCTTATTCAACGGGCTGATGAAATATTATTGCAACTCGAAGCCAAACATATCGATGCGCCGTTAGAACAAACGGTGAAAGACATTGCATCTGCTCCGCCTAGAATGCAGCTTAGCATTTTTGACACGCACAGCGATACGTTCAAACAAATGCGCGAAATGCTGGAAGCTGTGGACATAAACCGCCTAACGCCGGTTGAAGCACTGCTGAAGCTGAATGAGATTAAGGGGTTATTGAGTTAAAGTATATGAAATAAAAAGAGGCTGTCTCATAGCGATGCGCAGCCTCTTTTTATGCTGGTACCTGAATTCGTTTAAGCCATCCTCAGCGCCTTCCTTTACAGTTCCCGGGCTTCGTCTCCGGGCTGGTATGGCAGGAATACCATTAGTAGCGTAAGCATTTCATCCGTCGTTTTCATATCCCCTGCAGAGAACACCATCTTGGGCGGGCTTGAAGGATTGTTAGGATTGCCGGCAGTGTTATCATAAGTACCTTCCACCGTCAACACACTTTTCTCCGGTATTTTCACCAGTGTTTTAAAGCGATATATTTCCTGCCAGCGGAAATCCCAGTCGGGAATATTTACCAGTTTAATGGTATCGCCTGCAGGAGTAACAGCATACGCTTTAAATGATTTACCCAGCACGTGCATATGCGGCCAAACATATAACAGCGACTGGTCCATCATTGGCGTAGTAACCTTTACCTTAAAGGTTTTCACCTGGTTAGCCGGAATGTAAAACATCGGCTGAATATCCTTTTCTCCTATTCCTCCCGAACCAATACTAATGACCTTCACCTCACGTTTTACAGGCGTTTTCTTGAAGAACAGGTTGATTGATGCTACGTTCTTTTCATCCTTCGCTATCGGCGCATAATGGATAGTAAGCAATACTACTCCCCTCTTAGGCATAATCCATCCCATATCTTTCGGGTACGACTCGTAAGTTGTACCAGGTATCCACCCGCCGTAATAAGTCATCTTCTTCTTAAAAGGAAGGTATTGATCATATTTAGTACGATCGTCTTCCGTAAGATTGATAAAGGGCGCAGGTGTTTTTATATCGATACTTTCTTCCACGGGGTGTATGGCGAAATTTGCGTGGTGAATCGTTTGTTTGTTGTTGGATACGAACTCTAGGGCTTCCACGTTCATGGAATCGCCCAGTTCGAATGGTATTTTAAATACGATGAAACGTTCGAGGTTATCTCCCTTCACTTCATAAGCCTGATCGATAGTGAGGGTGAGATCCGGTTTGCGGGGATATTGCGTTCCGGCAATAAACGCAGGTGTTTTAGGGGCAGGGCCTTTGCCTTCCGGCGCCTTTTGATCTACCCACTTTTTGATGCGGTCTACTTCCGCATCACTCAGTTTACGTTCGTTGGCGAAAGTAGTGTAGTGAGGATCGGGCTTCCATGGCGGCATGTAACCACTTACCACCACATCTTTAATAAATGATGCGCGTTTTGCCACGTCCTGGTAGGTAATGAGTGAGAATGGCGCAGCTTCTCCCGGCCGGTGGCACGGTGTGCAACTGCGGTGAATAATGGGAGCAATATCTTTATTGAAAGTGATATCCTGCGCGCCTGCAAAATGGGCGCTCAGTATTAAACACAGAAAGGCGAGGCGTTTGAACATACGTTAAAATTCGTTGATTAAGCAACCAATAGGTTCGGTGTTAGTTTGTTTAACAGTGGCGCCGGCGGCGAGGCTACCGATGGCGGAAGAAAGATAATGCTCACTGGCACGGGCTCTCTTTTTGCCCAGGGCAGTCACCCAGTTATCGATAAGGCCGCGGTAATACACCTGGCCCGCGTGATCCAGCACAACAGCTTCCGGCGTAACCGTTGCCTGCAACGCTTTCACCAGCTTCATATTTTTATCCGTCAGTATAGGGAACCGTATTTGATAGTCGTCGGCAAACTTAGTGATCTGCTTACTGCTATAGGTATTGCCGGGTATGATCCCGTAGAAATTAACCGATGGGTTTTGCTGTTGCAGTGTTTGTAGAACAGGGCTGTAGTTTTTACAGAGCGGGCATTCGGGAGAGAGAAATACGAAAACGGTGCCGGCTTTACCAGGTGTGATATAGGCCGTTTCTCCATTCGTTTTTAGTAAGCGGTAAGACTTGATAACAGGTAATAAATTCTTTTCCTGAGCAAAGCTCAATTGAAAGATCAGACCCAGGATTACCAGTAATAAGACTTGCTTTTTCACTATACTAATTTACAAAAAAACTCCAGGCTTTAGGCCTGGAGTTTTTCCTGTATTCAATTCATTTTTTACTATTTCTTATCCCACCATACGCGGCCGAAGATGTCGTTCGGCGCTGTGCCAAAATCGGGATCTTTTGCCATGTCGTCGATCGCCGCCGTAATATTTGCGAAGTTACGGTTGGTGATCTGCGGAAGCTCGATCAAAGCTCTTCTCGGCATAGGCTGTTCAACGCCATCAGCGAGAATACGTTCGAAAGCCACTGTAGTAGTCGTATTCGGCATGCCGGTACGTTTGTACAAAGACCAAGCTTCATTTGCCTGTTTAAAGTAGTGCAGGTACTCCTGAGAAGCAATTTGATCCAGTGCTTTAGCCGGGTCATATTTTACCTTAGGATTATTCTCGTAATAGTTATCAGCGTCTGTTGCCGTTGCGGCTGCGTATTCATAAACTTTAGCAGTACCGGCAATCTCGCTGTAATACAATACAGAAGCTACAACCGCAGCTTTATAGTAGGTGGCCGCAGATCCGGTAGTCAGTATACCTCGTGCTATCAGTTCTGCCCTATGGAAATTTAGCTCAGAATAAGTAAGCATCGGGAATGTTACTTTACCGTCTCCCGCTGTATTGGTTCTTGGATCAGTTAAGCCAGGTGTGAACAGGCGGTACTGAACTTCAGATAACGTATCAACGAGGGCTATGGTGGTTGGACTCATTTGTATTTGTGCACGGTTATACCAGCGTACGTTTGCAGGAGCCACAGCCGCATCCGGGCTTGTAAAGCTACCGAAGTAACGACGTGCAGGTACTGTGCTGCCAGCCGGCAGTTTCTTCTGCGAAACGAGAGAATCTACGTTAGTTTTGTAGTATTCGTTTGTCTGGTAGATCATTCTTAACCTCGGATCATTTGTTTCCCACATCAGGTCAACAATTGGTTTAGATGCGCGCCAAATACCGCCGTTACCGGTCATATCCCAGTTGCTACCTACGCCGGTATGCTGAAGACCTGTAATGAACTGTAGGTTATCGGCATTGCTGGCAAAAAGATCCGCTTCATTAGCAAACACCTCTGTAGCAATAGTCCTTAGCTTTTCCGGATTTCTTTTCATCAAACGCATTGCGATTCTCACACGAAGCGCATTCGCTGCTTTTACCCATTTAGCCGTTTCACCTTTGTAGTAAAGATCGGCATTACCATAACTGATCTGTGTTGCGTCTCCTGCCTTTAAAGTGGCAATCGAAGCTTTCAGACTTTCGTCGAAGGTGTTAAAAAGCTGCTCCTGTGTATCGTACACTGGTGTTAAAGTACCATTGTAACGAGCCTGGAAAGCCTCTTTATACGGCATGCTACCGTTTATTTCTGTAGTATAAAATGCGTAATATACTTTAAGTATATCGGCAATCGCTATCTGGTTTTTATACTTTGCTGCGTCAGCCTTAAGACCGGCCAGGTAGGCAACATCGGAGAGTACGTTACCAGTTCTTGTGTAGAAGTAATTTCTACGCTGGTTGAAGTTACCGACTTCAGACATGAAGGTTTTACCATTACCCGCAACAGGTGTATGGTACTGCATCCATGGCATCATAATGCGGTAATAGTCGTAAAAATATTCGTAATCAGCATCAAACATCGCAATACATGCGTTCGTGAATTGCTGCTCAGGTTCGATACCGTACAATATAGCTGGATCGGTGTTATATTTTGTATATAGCTCCTTGCTGCAAGACGACCAGGAAAGGGCGCCGACAACAGCCAGAACTATCATACTTTTCTTATTGGATAATATTTTCATGATTACTCTTTTAAAATGAATCAGTCTAGAAAGAAGCATCTACCTTGAAACCAATGTTTCTCATGTAAGGCAAACCACCATATTCAGCAAAACTACCAGAACGGTTGTTCAGGAAGCCCATTTCAGGATTGATATTATCTTTTGTGGTGTTATACAGATATCCCAGGTTACGTCCGATCAGGCTTACACGCAGTGTATTCAATTTCAGCATAGAGGCAGTTTTAGCAGGCATAGTGTAGCCAACAGAAACTTCTCTTACAGCTACCCAGCTATTTTCGAATGTTGAATATTCGCGGATACCGGTAGCCCACTGTGTTAACCTTGCATAGTACAATCTTGCACTAACTGGTTCAACAATTCCTTGTTTCACCGCGTCTGCATAACTCATACCGCCTACATCGTGTACTACGCCATTTGGAGCAGTGATCTTGATACCATTTTCGAACACACCGTCCGGGATAATACCATCGTCGAATGTAGAAGTTACCTGGCCGTTAGTGTACACGTTACGGGTCAGACCGCCAAATTCTGCGGATCTGCCAAACACGGTGCTGCCGATAGTACCACCGTTAGAACCGTACTGGTGAGTAGCAGAAGCCATCATACCACCTATTTTGCTATCGATCTGGAAACCGACGTTGAATTCTTTATAGCGAACATTCTGGATAGTACTCAGCATGAATTTCTCCATCATTGTTCCCAGTTCCTTATTACCCTGTCCTAACTCTGAACTACGGTAGAAGCTACCATTTTGTTTCAGCACTTTCTTCCCGTTGTTAGGATTATCCATTGGGTTGCCGGAAGCATCTTTCGCCTGGTATTTAGCATAGCCATAACCAGTGATGATAGTGCCGTACTCTTTTCCCGGCATTGCTACAGAATACATATCCGCACCAAAAGCCTGCTGCAGCGTGTAAGAAGTTACACCTTCTGCCAGAGAGAGAACTTTGTTTTTGTTACGGGCAAAATTGACTGTTGCATCCCACTCAAAATTTTTAGTTTGAACAGGTTTAACATTTAAAATGATCTCGATACCCTCGTTCTGGATGTTACCGGCATTCAGCACTTTTGACTGCATACCGGACTCCGTTGGCAACTGGAAGCCCAATATTTGATTCTTACTATTTTTCTTGTAGTACGCCCCGTCTAAACCGATACGATTATTAAGGAAGCGCAAATCTACACCCACCTCAAACTCATAAGTGTTTTCGTTTTTCAGGTTAAAGTCAACCAGCTGGCTACCGTCAAAACCATAGCGGGGAATAGTACCATCTGCTGAATTATAGTTACCTAAATAAGCATAGTTACCACGGCCAGTCAGCCATGAGTCAGCACCCAGACCTGTTACGGCATAGCTTGCACGAAGTTTACCAGAAGAAAGGAAGTCGAAGGACGGTTTATCTTTCAGTACTTCTGTGAATAACCACGATAAACCAACACCAGGATAGAAGTAAGAAGGATTACCATGACCATCGCGAGGATAGAGGAGTGTTGAGTTCCAGTCATTTCTTGCGCTGAAGTTCAGGGTAAGCATGTCTTTCCAGGTCAGATCACCGTAGAGATAAATAGCGTCCATCGCTTTAGAAGATCCGTATACGATACCACCCTCTGTGCCGGGAGCATTAACGGAGTTACCGAGGAAGAATTTACCAGGAGCTTTAAGACCACCATTAGTATAAGAACGGCTGAATTTTTCAGGCTCGTAACGCTGAGATTCTCCACCTGCACTTAAAGACAGATTCAAATCTTTTGACAACTTACGTTCAGCGCTCAACAATGCCTGTAAACGAGTGTTACGGCGAGTCGAAGCCCGTATGCTGTAATCACCGCCAGCAAAGTTAACACCAGTACCCCAATTCTCGGTAGTTCTGTCGGTATTAGCGTCATTGATGTTACCTCTCAGTAACAACGTAAGCCATGGAGTAATGTTAGCTGTGATATCAAGGTTTGCCAGCAGAGTTTTCTCCGCTTGCAATGTATTGTTATACTCCTGCGCGAAGAAAATGGAAGCCAGACCATACGGATCGTTCTGGGCAACACCGCCGTTAGGATCTAACCACCTGTCTTTCTGCATCCAGTATTTCGTATCGTAGTTACGTGGGTTGAAATAAGCCAGCGCGAATAACGGGCTATTGTTACCGCCTTGTGCCACCGGATTTTTAGACTCACTGATAGAGTAGTTTACACTCGCATCAATGTTAATAAAGGAAGTTACCTTTTGTGTTGCCCTAATGGCGAAGTTATTTCTTTTCAGGTTAGTGTTAGGCGTGATGAAGGTGTTGTAAAGATTAGAATAAGATGCTCTGAAAGTACCTTTTTCTGTACCGCCTTCCACAGATACGTTAGTATTAACTAAACGTCCTACCTGGAATGCATCTAGCACGTTATTAGGTTTAGCGCTCCATTCGATCATCCTTCCATCGATGTCTTTAACAGTTTGCCCGTTAAACCTGGGGCCGAAACTCCAGAAGAAGTTATTTGGATCTACCATATCGTTGCCATCTGCATCTTTTGCAAAAGTAGGAGCGATACCTGCACCAAACGCATTCTGAAGATCTATAGCTTTGTAAGCTTTGTCAAATGTTTCTGAATGGCTTAAAGTAACACCCAATCCTTTTCTGGCGCGTCCCTTTTTAGTAGTGATGAGCAATACGCCGTTCTGAGCCTGCGAGCCATACAAAGCGCTTGCAGCAGAACCTTTCAGTACTGTAACACTTTCATAATCATCAGAGTTGAGGTTCTTCATCTGGTTACCGAAGTCCTGACCGCTCCCCCAGCTGTCCGCACCGGTTGTACCTGGCTCCAGGATCACACCGTCGATTACTACCAGCGGCTGTGTATTGCTTCTTAAAGAAGAGTTACCACGGATACGGATGCTCGAAGAAGACATTGGACCACCGTTACCGGCACCAACAAATACACCTGCCACTTTACCAGCAAGTGCGTTCACCACGTTAGCGTTAACCGCTCTTGTGAGTTCTTCGCCTTTAACTTCCTGGATGGCGTAAGATACCCTGCGGAGATCTTTTTTGGTACCGAAACCGGTAACCACGAACTCAGTCAGGTTTTTGCTGTCTTCAGAAAGTGTAACGGCAAAGCTGTTGCTATTAGCAACGCTTATTTCTTTTGGTAAGAAGCCGAGAAACGAAAATAAAAGTGTGGCATTAGGATTCACTTTAATGCTAAAGTTACCATTAGCATCTGTGATGCCACCATTAGTTGTGCCCTTTTCGCTTACGGTAACGCCAGGCAGGGCGCCACCCTTTGCATCCTGCACCGTACCCGATACGGCCTTCTTGTCCTGTGCGAAAGCAAATTGCGAACACATGCCAACAAGGACCGCAATTAGAAGTAGCGATCTTTTCATTGTTTACTGTTTTTTTTGATTAATACGGATATAAGTATAGCATCTTCGATAAACTACCTTCCACCGGGAATGATCCGCTTGTTCATACCGAAACACAAACGTGCTTCCTGAACATACGTCCATAAAGGTGGGCAATTAGTCCCTGATTATTTTGCGTTGATCTCAATAATTAAATACATTTTGGAAATCCTCTGTACATGCAATTGCACAACGTGTCCACTGTCTTTTCGTTCACTGTTAAGTTTCGTTCACTGTGTTGACTACCATTTTACCGGTACACTCCCCCTATTCATTCTTCATAACCTTTTACCGGAATTAAGTTAATAGTTACAGATCTGGTTGACGTTGACTGTTAACTGTTGTAACCGTTCTTTTGCATAATTTTTTCTTCAATAAACTTCCAGGACTACCGGGTCAATCCTGACTTATATAAAGGTATGATTATCGCCGTAAACGCGGCTTACCGTTCATCCTTTGTTATTCACTGTTAAATATTACCCGGCTTAATGCGTAAAACGTTTTAGCGTTGACTTTTATTTCTCTGCAACTCATATTTAGCAATCGATAATATAAGTAGCTGGCATAAACTTAGAGAAAGTTTTCTTATTCACCAATTTTAACATAATTTTTTTTGTCCGAAATTGAACTAGATTAATTTACTACAATATTACAGTAATAAAATATCAGAAAACGCGAATTTAGGATAACGTTTTATTTCTCCGTTAAATTTTTGAAGCCGCCTTTTTAGAACACGACCCACGTTTAACTAATGTAGCGGGCAGTACAACCTGGTTGATCTGGTTAGTATTATTATTTAATTCGTTCATCAGCACCTGGATCACGCTGCGGGCAATATCGCCGATGGGTTGCGACACGCAGGTAATGCCAGGACTGTACAACCGGAACAGGTCGTGGTCATCGAAGCTGATGAAGGCAATGTCCTCCCCTATTTGCAGGCCAAGGTCTTTCACCGCCTCTATTCCATATATACCCAGGTAGTTGGTGGTAAAGAAAATGGCGTCGAGGTTGGGAATTGATTTAATAAAAGTTTTAATCTCCTCAATGTTTTCCTCCCTGGTAGCGGTAAAAGCCAGTTTCTTCAGCATTTTACGCGGAAAACCCGAGCGATGGGCTTTCATGGCCGCCAGGAAGCCGTCGAGACGCTCCTTCATCTGTATTTGCTCAGAGGTGATGGTGACTACGGCTATTTTTTCATAACCCAGCTGCATCAGGTACTCCGCCGCATCATAGGCGCCCTGGAAGTTATTTACCATAACATAGTTGGTAGGTATGTGCGGGAGGTAACGGTCGAGCAGCACCATTGGTTTACGGGCATGCTTGAGCGCTTCGATATCTTTATCTAAGTTAACGGTAGGCGTAATAATATAACCGTCTACCTGCCTGTACTCCAACACCTCCAGCAACCCTTTGGCTTTCTGAAGATTGTCTTCTGTACTGCCATACAGCACTTTATAACCGAATTTATCGGCTTCTTCTTCCACAATCTTGGCCACATTGGCAAAGAAGTGGTTGGCAATATCTTCTACGATAAGACCAATTGTTTTGGTTTTACCAGTGCGCAAGCCCCGGGCTAGCTGGTTCGGTTTATATTTAAGCTTCGTGGCCAGCTTTAATATCTTTTTACTCACCTGGTCGCTTATACGTTTCTCTTTGGCTTTGCCGTTCAACACAAACGAAACAGTAGTAGGCGATACTCCGGCTTGTTTGGCTATATCTTTAATGGATACTCCTTTCATGGTTATTTGACAGTTGCTGCTTAATCGATTTAGCGATAAGTAAGATACACAAAAATCTTACTTCTACACATTTTTCTGGCGAATTCTGCTAAATATTTTCGGCAATTTAGCGGAATTACCGGTCATAACTGAAAAGATGGTTTAGAAACCATAGTTTTTGAAGGAGAAAAAGGCTGGAATAAAACTTTATATATATATTAGGTGAAGAAAATTTCAGAATGCTGACAATTCACTACATGTTTTATTTCAGACTTGTAGTTTTTTAACTTAATTTACATATTTTGGCAACCGATCCCCTTTAAAGGGGATAACTGACTACGGGATTAGCGTATTTTATATTCATAGGACTTAAACAATAAGGAAGCAAACATGAAACCCATTCTCATTAAAGTGGGGGCCTTTGCCGACAACCAGATCACCATTATAGAGCGGTGCGACCCGCATTTCAATACTCCCTTTCACTTTCATCCCGAATGTGAGCTGGTGTATGTTACTGAAAGTCACGGTAAAAGGATCGTGGGCGACAGTATAGAAAGCTTCGACGTGGGCGACATGGTTTTTCTCGGACCCAACATTCCACATGTGTGGTATAACGACGAGGCCTATTATAAAGGTCTTGAGGAGTTGAAAGCCCGTTCTGTGGTCATTTACTTTCCAAAAGACATTTTCGGCGACAAGTTTTACGGACTGCCTGAAACCAAAGCGCTTACCGATCTTTTCCACCGTGCGCAACGCGGTATGAAAATTATCGGTGACACGCACGAACAATTGAGGGACGAAATTCTGACCCTGCCCCGTAAAGAAGGCCTGGAACGAATTATTTCCCTGCTGCAAATCCTTAAAACACTGTCGGAAACGAAAGATTGTTATTACCTGGCCAGCACGGGCTACTCTCATGCCTACAATGCCAAAGACAATCACAAGATCGACGATGTGTTTAAGTATGTAATGAACAACTTCTCAAAAGAGATATCGCTGCACGATGTAGCGGGCATCACCAACCTTTCGCCACAATCGTTTTGCCGTTTCTTTAAGAACAGGACGAAAAAATCGTTTGTACAGTTCCTGAACGAAGTACGGATTGGCCATGCCTGCAAACGCCTTACCGAAGAGGATTGGTCAATCGCCGAAATAGCTTACTCATGCGGATTCAAGAACCTTTCGAACTTCAACCGCTTCTTTAAAGAAATAGTAGGCAAAACACCCAAAGAATATAAGAACGAACTAAGAATTAAAGAAGACTAAATACGACACGACCAACTCATTTATAAATAGCCGCGCTCCCGGACACTGCGCCGGGAGTAGCGGCAAGATCCCCCAAAACCCTTTATCCTTAGAGACTTACAACTTTCCAGCTGCCCAAGCCTTACCATATAGCGTAGTTTTCACATCTCTAATTTTTAGCCGATACCCGAAAAAAAATCCATAATTTTATTTTGAATTACTATTTTCAACATCAGTTAGCCAGGTACCAAACAGTAAGAAGATCCGCAAAACACACATCAGATAGTAACCACAATCAACGACAGACAAGGCGGATAAATTCATTATCAACCAAACATCATAGATGTTCAGTAACTATTCCGACGAACAGCTTTTGTCGCTTTTAAGGCAAGATGATATAACGGCGTTTAATGAAATATACGCCCGTTACAGCCGTCCCCTGTACCTGTACATTACCAGCAAAACTGATACTGGTGAGGTTTCCAAAGATATTTTGCAGGACCTTTTTACGTCTATATGGGAAAAGCGGCATACGCTGGCCATTCAGCAATCCTTAAAATCGTACCTGTACCAAACGGTACGTTACAAGATCATAGATGTATATCGCCGGAACGCTACCTATCGCAAATACCTGCAACAACTTATCGAACACTTTGACGCACAGCCCAATAATATTTCCGACACCATGGACCATAAAACCCGCGCGTACGAAGTGCTGGAGGCCATAAACAGATTGCCGGAAAAGATGAAGGAAATATTTATGCTCAGCCGATTCGAAAACCTGAGTATCGAGCAAATAGCCAGTCAACTGGACCTTTCGCAGCAGACGGTGAAAAACCAGATATCCAAAGCCCTGAAAATATTGCGCACCCACTCCGCCCAGGCCGACATCGTAGTAATAGCCTTACTGATAGAGGGTTTACGTTAACTGCCCAATGTTGGACCTCCGCTGAAGAGTGCGACGCAACGGCAGTTGAATAGTAATCCCAAGGCTGGTCTCCCCCCTCCTTTTCCTTTCTTAAATATTTTTTTAGCCCCGGATGGTACTAAAGTAACCTGGCGCCGACTTCTTTGTATACACACCAAAAAATACAGTCGTGGATATTGAACAGATCAAAAGAGTGCTGGACCGCTATACGCAAGGAAAGTGTACGCCCGATGAAGTGAAGACAATTGAGCAATGGTTTGCCAGCATTAACCAACACCAGACGAAACTGATAGATGATGATTTTCTGCAGGCACAACTGGAGGAGGTGCGTTTACGTATCCACGAAAATATGCAGGCACCTGTTAAACCGCGCAGGAACAAGATCAGAACATTGTTATACAGCGGCCTCGCCGCAGCAGTAATAGCAGGTGTGGCTTTCACTGCCTATCGTTTTATGGATGTTAAGCCTAATAACCTAACTGGAACGATCAATAAAACAAGATCGAGCAAAACGATTAAAGACGGGTATGTGGAAGTAGTGACCACCAAAGGCGCTACGGAAAGAATCGTGTTATCAGACGGCAGCACCGTGGTGGTAAACGCTTCGTCCAAACTGCGTTACCCCGTTAAGTTCGGCACCTCCGACCGCAGTATTATACTGGAAGAAGGAGAGGCATTTTTTAAAGTAGCGAGCGACCCCGCAAGGCCATTTACCGTGCATACGGCGGAACTTTCGACTACGGCGCTTGGCACATCGTTCAACATCAGGGCATATTCGCATGAAAACAAAGTAGTAGTAGCGCTGCTTACCGGAAAAGTGAAAGTAGAAGAGCAGGCGAAAAAGAATAGTAACGAAGCCCCGGTAATACTTATGCCGCAGGAGCAACTGAGTTACAACCGTAAATCGCTGAGCATGATCAAATCGATGTTCGGCAAACAGGATGATATAGTGGGCTGGAAACACGGCTTCCTCGTATTCAAAGATGCATCATATAACGAAGTAATAACCGAAATCGAAAACAGGTACGACGTCACCGTTATCAACCAAACTGAAAAAACCGCCTGGAATTACACTGGTTTCTTTAAAGACGAAAGCCTGCAGGACGTCATAGAAACCATCTGTTTAACCAAAGGCATAAGTTACTCCATTAAAAACGACACAATTTTTCTTCAAAGCAAAAATTAGTACGTATGCAACAATTCCTACGCGTAATATGTATATCCGTAGGTCTTGTAACTATACTACCGCTGGCAGGCAACAAGTTTGCCCATGCGATAGCTATGTCGCAAGACACCAAAAATGTAAACCTTACCATACAGGTAAAGAATAAGAATATGGAGGAAGTATTTGCTGATATTTCCGCCAAAACAGGAATGAGTTTTCACTACGATAAATCGGAGCTGGACCTCAAAAAGAAAGTAACGCTGAACTGCAACAAAGTACCCATAGACGAGGTATTACAGCAACTGAGCGAACAAACGGGCTTTAAGTTCACCCGTAAGAGTAACAAGATTATTGTGGGGGCGGAAGTAAGCAGCCCTTTGGCCAACGTAGCCCTGCTAAACGCCGCCGCCATTGAAAAAGAAGTACGTGGCACGGTGCGCGATGCTAAGGGCGGAGGTTTACCAGGCGTTACGGTGATGGTAAAAAACACGAACCGCGGCACACAAACGAATGCAAACGGTGTGTATGTATTAGGTGCCGAAGTGGGCGAAGTGCTGTTGTTCCGCTCTGTCGGTTTCCTGAACAAAGAAGTGGTAGTAGGCAGCAGCGATGTGATAGACGTGGTGCTGGAAGAAAATGTGAAATCGCTGAGTGAATTTGTGGTGACGGCTTTGGGTGTACAAAAGAAATCGAAAGAACTTACCTATGCCACACAACAGTTAAACAGCGATGATCTTACCAAAGTGCGTGATGCTAACGTAATCAACAGCCTCGCAGGCAAAGCGGCCGGTGTAACAATTACCAGAAGTGCTTCCGGCATCGGTGGTTCTTCAAGGGTGGTACTACGCGGTAATAAATCGACCCGCGAAAACCAGCCGATGTATGTGATCGACGGGGTGCCGATGGCGAACTTTACACCTGCGCAACCTACAGATGTTTGGGGACAGGCATCGGGGTTAACAAGTACCAGCGGTCGTGATGGTGGTGATGGTATTTCGAATATCAATCCGGATGATATTGAAAGCATTAATATACTGAAAGGTGCATCGGCAGCGGCTTTGTATGGCAGCCAGGCGTCGAATGGTGTGATTATTATCACGACTAAAAAAGGTCGCGCAGGGAAAGGAAGGATTGATTTCTTCTCTGACCTTACGCTGGAGAAACCCTCCGTCCTGCCAAAACTCCAGTACAGCTATGGCCAAACTGAACCTCAAACCGCTACCAACACCGGCTCTGAAGGCAGCTGGGGCGCTAAAGTAAATGCGCCCGACCATGTGAAGGATTTCTTTAAAACCGGCACTACCTGGACAAACGGCATTTCCTTCAGCGGCGGTAATGAAATTGCGCAAACCTATTTCTCTTATTCCAATACGACGAATAAAGGTATTATTCCCACCAGCAAATTCGACCGCCACACCCTTAACTTCCGGGAGACGCTGAAACTGCTGAACGATAAATTATCGCTGGACGCAAACATCACTTTCCTTACACAAAACTCTCATAACAGGCCCACATCCGGTTTGTATTACAATCCGCTTACAGGGCTTTACGTCATGCCGAGAGGACTTGATTTCGACAGCTACCGCGACAACTTCGAGTACCACTCTCCCCTCCGCAACCTGAGTTTGCAGAACTGGTGGAACATTAATGAAGATAAAGGATGGTCGGGCAAAGACGAACAACAGAACCCATACTGGACGTTGTACCGCGACATCCGCACCGATAAACGCGATCGTGCCTTATCATCGCTGGCAGTTAAGTACCAGCTGCTCGACTGGCTCACCGTGCAGGGCCGCGGAAGTTTTGATAAGTCGTTTGATGAATACCAACTGAAGGCATATGCCGGCACCCAATCGGTATTGGCGCCAGCGAGAGGACGTTATACACTGGAGCGCGAGTACAACACACAACTTTACGCCGACGTATTATTCACGGCCAATAAAAAGTTTGACCTGTTTAGTGTAGGAGGCAGCCTTGGTTCCAGCATTACCGATGTAAAGGCGCACGACAGGATACTTACCGATGTGAATCCTTACAGCACCAACGGCCTTAACTTCCCCAACCAGTTCTCCGTGGCCAATATACTCAGCTCTTCGCTGGATGTGGTGCAGGGCATAGAACGTAAACAAACACAGGCCGTTTTCGGCAGCGCGCAGTTAGGGTATAAAGATTACCTGTTCGTGGACCTTACCGGGCGTAACGACTGGAGCAGCACGCTGGCATTTACGCCTACTGCAAACAAAGGTTACTTCTACTACTCCGCAGGTATTACCGCTGTACTGAGCGAAATGGTGAAAATGCCTGCCTTTGTCAGCTTCGCCAAAGTAAGGGCCTCCTTCGCCAAAGTAGGTAACGATATCTTCCCATACGCCACCAATCCGTCTGCCTTTAACTACCGCATATCACAGGGTTCCAAAAGAGAAGAAGTAAATCCACGCGGCCCGTATCCCAGCACTTACCTGGAGCCGGAAGATAACCGCAGCTTCGAAGTTGGCGCCGATTTGCAGTTGTTCGACAAACGGGTGATGCTGGATGTTACGTACTATAACAACAATAACTTCCGGCAGTATATGGAAGTGCCGGCACCATCCGGCTCGGCGTACACGATCTTTTACCTGAACCTTGGTCAGATACGTAATACGGGCGTAGAGGCGATGTTAACGCTGATACCGGTAAGAAACAAACTGATAACCTGGACCTCCAATATCAACTTCGCACAAAATAAAAACGAGATCGTTTCACTGACCAACAAAGACATTCCTGGTGCAGATGAAAATAACTTCTTTAAGATCACTGAATTTGGCGTAAACATGTTCGGTTCGTTCCTGAAAGAAGGCGGTGCCTGGGGCGACTTCTACACCAATAAAGAGGTTGTGAGAAATGAGCAGGGACAATTACTGGTAGAAGATGATGGTACCTATATAAAAAACAACAGCGCGTTCAGGAAACTGGGCAACCCGAACCCTACCTTCACTTTGGGCTGGAACAACACGATCGATATCAGCGATTTTTCTTTGAGCTTTTTGATTGATGGCAGGTTTGGTGGCAAAGTAATGAGCATTACACAGGCCACGCTCGATTTGTATGGAGTTAGCGCTGCTTCTGCCGATGCAAGGGATGCAGGTGGTATTACATTGCCCGGTAATGTGGTAAAGAAAAGTGACGGCAAACCATTTACCGGTAAAGTAGATGCGGAAAAATATTACAATGCTATTGCAGGTCGTGCGGGCGTAGGTGAGTTCTATGTATACGACGCCACCAGTATCCGTCTCCGCGAACTGGCGCTGAGTTACAAACTACCTATCCGTTCGAAAGTAATACGTAACGCCAGCATTGGATTTATTGGCAGGAATCTCTTTTTCCTCAAGCGTGATGCGCCGTTCGATCCAGAAACATCTATGGGTACCGGCAACGCGCTGCAAGGCATTGATGTATTCGGAATGCCTGCCACCAGGAGCTTTGGAGCAAGTCTGAAAGTAGGATTCTAATACAATTATATTCATCGATATAACTGCAGACCAATGAAAGCAATTAAACATAAAATATACGGTAAACTCCTGCTAACGGGCCTTGGTGCATCGGTAGTACTGGGGGCCTGTACCAAGAACTTCGAAAAACTCAATACCAATCCGTATGCTGTAACGGAAGATGCCGCGCAGGGCGACTTTAAGATACTGGGCGCGCCAATCAGGCAGATGCAGATGAACATTTATACGGTGGACCCAACCTGGGTAGCGCAACTGCAAACAAACCTGAACAGCGATATCTATTCCGGTTATATGATGTCGCCCAACCCTTTTGGCACAAACAGTAACAACATAACCTATGCGTTGCACGATGGCTGGAACGACTTTATCTGGACCACGCCTTACACCAACATTATGCCCGCCTTTAAATATATTGGCGCCCGCGCAAAAGGTAAGTTCGACCAGTTTTATGCCTGGGCACAAATACTGCGGGTAATGGCCATGCACAGGGTGAGCGACGTGTTCGGCCCCATCATCTATACTAAATATGGCGTCATTAATCCTGATGGAAGTATTACCTACGATTCGCAGAAAGAGGCCTATTACGCGTTTTTCCAGGACCTTAAAGAAGCCATCGATGTACTTACGCCACTGGCCATCAATCCACCTGCAGTAAAAGCCTTTACTGACGCGGACCTGGTGTATGCGGGCAACTATACACAATGGGTAAAGTTTGCAAACAGCCTTCGCCTGCGCCTCGCTATCCGCATTGCAAAGGTAGATCCGCAGAAAGCACAATCGGAAGGTGAAGCCGCACTCGCTAATCCTGCTGGCTTAATGACGACTACGGGCGATGACTTCAACATAAATATTGCACCTGTACTACATCCGCTTAATACTTTCTCCGGCGTTTGGACCGACATCCGAATGGGAGCGCCGATGGAGTCGT
The DNA here is from genome assembly GCF_902168175.1 of uncultured Chitinophaga sp. Taxonomy (GTDB): domain Bacteria; phylum Bacteroidota; class Bacteroidia; order Chitinophagales; family Chitinophagaceae; genus Chitinophaga. The sequence continues at coordinate 264,725 of NZ_CABHOU010000025.1, forward strand.
ACCTCACTGGTTACAGCGATCCGCGTCTTTCCAAATACTTTAAGTCTTCTTCGGAATATAAAGATGCATTTAAAGGCATTCGCCAGGGCGTGGATTTACCGGACAAAAACGTGTATGTAAACTTTTCAGCGCTCGCTGAACGCCCTTCTACACTGCAACTACTCACGGCTGCAGAAGTATGGTTCCTGAAAGCAGAGGCCAAATTACGCGGCTGGAACGGGATTAATGAAAGCGTACAGGAATGTTACGAGAAAGGGATCGAAACGTCTTTCGATCAGAACCGCGTAGCATCAGAATTGACCAGGTATAAGAATGATGCGGTGAGCAAACCTGCGCCTTATATAGATCCGAAAAATAACGCCAACAGTATTACTGCGGCAGATCCACATCTTAGCACCATTACCATTAAATGGGACGAAGCGGCTACGTTCGAGATAAAACTGGAACGCATCATTACCCAGAAATGGATCGCGATATTTCCTGACGGACAGGAAGCGTGGACAGAGTACCGCCGCACAGGATACCCCAAACTGTTTCCTGTGGTGCTGAACAAAAGTAACGGCACCATCAATACAGAAACAGGAATCCGCAGGATCAACTTTGTAACCACAGAGAGAACGACCAATGCGAAAGGGGTTGAAAATGCGGTAACACTACTGGGTGGTGCCGACAATGGCGGTACACGCCTTTGGTGGGACAAACTTTAACTATAGTAGCGATAGCCATAATAGTAATAACTACATTCACGAGGTTGTAATGCGGCCGGGCCTGTTGAGGCCCGGCCTACTTTTTACAAACCGGAAAAGAACCGCTTAAAGAAGGTTTCCTGGTAAACAATGGCGTTACTCCAGTAATCCCAGTTGTGGGCGCCGGGCCGCTCTGTATAATCATGTGTGATGCCATTCTTCAGCAGCACTGCATGTAAGTTCCTGTTTACATGGATGAAAAAGTCTTTTACCCCACAATCGATGATCAGTTTCAAATCTCCGTCTTTCAACTGGCTGGCCACATTCACCACGGTATATTTGTCCCAGTTTGCTGCATGGGTAGCACTATCACCTAGCCGTTTGGCAAGCTCCCAGTTCTTTGGGAACGGCCGGATGTCTACACCACCGCTCATACTACCGGCAGCACCGAATATATCCTGATGACGGATAGCCAGGAACAATGCGCCGTGCCCGCCCATACTAAGTCCCGCGATAGCGCGGTGCGCGCGGTCGGGAATACTGCGGTAATGCGCATCGATGTAAGCCGGTATTTCGCGGCCCACGAAGGTTTCATAACGCATGGTACTGTCTATCGGGCTATCTAAGTACCAGCTGCCAAAACCGCCATCAGGACAAACGAAGATCACCGAATCCCTGTCCGCGAGGATTTTAATGACAGGCACTTTTTTAATCCAGTCGCCATGATTACCGCTGTAGCCATGCAGCAGGTAAATAACCGGGTAACGCTGCTTCGACTTTTTATATCGATCAGGTGTAACGACCACGCACTTGAAAGAGGCGCGCATGGCGGTGCTGGGAATGGTTATGGTATCTACCCGGGCAGCGAAAGAAAATGCGGGAATAATCAGTAATAACGTGAGATAAAGTAAACGATTCATGAAACGGTGCTGTTTAAGACCCGAAAAATAGATTTTTCCCGCCAGAGTTTTTTGTTTAAGTTTGATATCATTTTGATATCATAATAAAATATCCCCTTTATGGAAAAGAACATTAAACCCGTGTCTGGCTACCTTGCCTTTGTATTGGCCATCGTCACATTTGTGGGCGCTGCCTTTTGTTTTGCCGCTTACTCCTCTAACCAGTTCCCGATGCTGTTTATATTTGGAGCGCTGCTGGCCATCACCTTCATATTTATATCAAAAGGTATAATGGTGATTAACCCTAACCAGGCACGCGTGCTGACGTTTTTTGGCAGTTATGTGGGCTCTGTAAAAGACAATGGCCTGTTATGGGTAAACCCGCTTTATAAGAGGGGAAGCATATCACTGAGGGCCGAAAACCTGAACGGGCAGCAACTGAAGGTAAATGATAAGATGGGCAATCCTATTGAGATAGCGGCTGTAATTGTATGGCAGGTACGCGATACTTACAAAGCAGCTTTTGATGTGGCCAGTTACCCGCAATATGTGCAAATACAAAGCGAGGCTGCTGTTCGTCACCTGGCTACCACCTGTCCGTACGAGCGCCTGGAAGACGAAAATGCCGAGATTACTTTAAGAGATGGCGGTGATAAAGTGAACAGCATGTTGGAAGCGGAGTTGAACGAACGCCTGGCCCCTGCCGGTATTATGGTACTGGAAGCCCGCATCAGCCACCTGGCCTACGCTCCGGAAATTGCCGGCGCTATGTTGCAACGCCAGCAGGCCACGGCCATTGTTGCCGCCCGTAGTAAAATCGTGGAAGGTGCGGTAGGTATGGTGGAAATGGCGCTCGAAATGCTGTCGAAAAAACAGATCGTGGAACTGGATGAAGAAAAGAAAGCCGCTATGGTAAGTAATTTAATGGTCGTACTTTGCGGTGAAAAATCGGCTCAACCTGTATTGAACACAGGCACCATTTATCAATAATCTGCCGGATGAAGGACAAAAAATCATTTGTGATAAGGATGGAAGCCACCACCTACGAAGCCCTGGAAAAGTGGGCGGCGGACGAGTTCCGTAGTGTGAACGGACAAATGGAATGGATCATCGCCAAGGCGTTGAAGGAAGCAGGGCGTGATCCCAAATCCAAAGAGAAAAAAGAAAAGAAATAAAGGAACGGAGGGTCGGTTAAACAATTGCCTCACTCCATCAGGAAATAAAAATAGGCTGCCCGATGAGCAGCCTATTTTTATGCATGGGTATCATTACTTATTGCCTCGTTGCACGCTGCATCGGGTTGCCGCCTGTAGAGGCACCGCGAACAGGAGCTTCGGACTTGAACAGTTCGAATTTGGAAGGAACTGCCGTACGCGGCCACATGTTGTTAGCCTCGTTAATGTCAGCAGTTTCGCGATAAGGATCTACCAGGATGGCGCTTACCATTTTATCTTTTGCAAACACTTTGGTGAACTTATATTCATTCTTACGCCAGATGTACGCAGGTACTGATTCTACTTCTTTCGTACCATCGGTGAACGTCCATTCAATGATTACGGGCATTACGAGGCCACCTACGTTGGAGAATGTCAGTTCATAAAAGTTCTTTTTGCTGTCGTAAAGTTTTTTCTCTTCAGGAGAAAGACTGCCGGTGAATTTACCGAAGGCTGCTTCCTGCTCGGGTGTAGCAGCGTAACGGTCCCATTTGTTGTAGAAGTCGAGCAGGCTTGTATCCTGGTCTACAGCGAATTTAATACCTGCTTCCTTATTACGTTTACGGGCAATGTGATCGGCATTTTTAGCAGCCAGTTCTGCATCTCCTTTATTTTCGATAGCAGGGTTCTTGCTGTCCATGCGATACCATTTCACGCTATCCAGCGAAATATCTACCGCCTCGGTGGTAAAGAACCATCCGCGCCAGAACCAGTCGAGATCTACGGCAGAAGCATCTTCCATTGTACGGAAAAGATCGGCGGGTGTTGGATGTTTAAATGCCCAGCGGCGTGCGTACTCCTTAAAGGCAAAGTCAAACAACTCACGGCCCATTACGGTTTCGCGGAGAATGTTAAGTGCGGTGGCTGGCTTGGCGTAAGCATTAGGGCCAAACTGGGAAATGTTCTCAGAGTTGGTCATAATAGGTTCCAGCACGTCTTTCGGCATCTTCATATAATCCACGATCTTATGTGCAGGGCCACGCTGTGAAGGATAATTATTGTCCCACTCCTGCTCTGCGAGGAACTGGCAGAACGTATTCAATCCTTCGTCCATCCACGTCCACTGGCGTTCGTCGGAGTTTACGATCATCGGGAAAAAGTTGTGCCCTACTTCGTGAATGATCACACCGATCATACCGTATTTGGTAGCTTCAGAGTAAGTACCATCTTTCTCGGCACGGCCGTAGTTAAAACAGATCATCGGGTATTCCATACCGTTAGCTGCTTCCACGGAAATAGCCACCGGGTAAGGATATGGAATAGTATGTTTTGAATATACTTTCAGCGTATGTGCTACTGCTTTAGTAGAGTACTTGCGGTAAAGCGGGTACGCTTCGGGGCCGTAGTACGACATCGCCATTGTTTTTTTACCTTCTACATTCGTAGCCAGTGCATCCCAAACAATACGGCGGGACGATACCCAGGCAAAGTCGCGTACATTCTCGGCGTCGTACACCCAGGTTTTACGGGCAGTGGCCTTGTTTTTCAACGCCTGCTGCGCCTCTGCGAGCGTTACTACTTCCAGCGGCTCTTTCGCAGTTTGTGCCTGCTGCCAGCGCTGGAACTGCGCGCCGCTTAATACTTCCTTATAGTTCTGACATTCGCCGGTAGCACCTATGATATGATCGGCAGGAACGTTCAGGCGAACACGGAAGTTGCCGAAAGTAAGTGCAAACTCACCACGACCGGTAAACTGTTTGTTTTGCCAGCCCTGGAAATCTGAATACACGGCAAGGCGGGGGTACCATTGTGCCATCGTGTACAGGTAGTTACCATCTTCTTTAAAGAATTCATAACCACCGCGACCACCAACCGTCATACGGTCGGTGATGTTGTACCACCAGTCTACTTTAAATTTCAGCTTTTCGCCGGGCATTAGAGGTTTAGGCAAATCGATGCGCATCATCGTTTGGTTAACGGTGTAGGGCAGTGCGGCACCATTAGCATCCGTTAATTTTTCGATGTGGATGCCCACGTCAGCGCTGCTGCCAAGAATACCGTTTACCTGGCGCATGGTCATACGCTCGCCCATTTTGCTACCATCGAAGCGTTGGTTATCGCTTGTTGCTTTATGCTCGTTCTCGTCCAGTTGCAGCCATATGTAGGTGAGCGGGTCGGGAGAGTTGTTGAAGTACGTAATGGTTTCGGAGCCGGTGAGTTTTTGTTTCTCATCGTCCAGCGTAGCGCTGATGTCGTAATCTGCGCGTTGTTGCCAGTATTTAGGTCCGGGAGCGCCGGAAGCCGAACGGTACATATTCGGGTCCTGCAACATTGTGCCAAGCTGTTCAAACTTGTTGCCATGGTTAGAGCCAGGGTTGTTCTGCGCTATCGCAGCCAGGTTGCCTGCCATCAGCATTGCCAGTAAAGCATAGTGTTTCTTCATAAACATATACGAGCCTTCTAGATTTTGTTTGTATGGTTGTGTTATGCCTTGGTAAAGAGCATACTAAATCGTTCCACTGTCATTAAAAAAGCAACACCAAAAATGGCGGAAGAAAGAAACATAGTCCAGTCCCTTCTTTTTACATTGGTTAAATTCACCACTATGCCTGCAATCAGCAGTATAGCCGTTACAATCAGCAGCTGCCCGAATTCCAGCCCCACGTTGAACGCGAATAACGGCATCAGCACATCACCCGTACCCAGCAGGCTTTTCAGGTAATTGGAAAAACCCATCCCGTGAATAAGACCGAAAAACAACGCCAGTATGTAACTGAGCAACACTTTATCGGGCGCCGTGTCTTTGTTTTTGCGGAATACGTTGGTTAAAGCAGTGATCACAATGGTGACCGGTATCAAAAATTCAATAAATGCCGAGGGCACTTTAATGAAATTAAGCACGCTCAAGGCCAGGGTAATGGAATGGCCGATCGTGAAAGCAGTTACCAGGACCAATACTTTTTTCCAGTCTCTAAGCAGATATACAGCGCACAGTGCCGCAATAAACAAGATATGGTCGTATCCTTCCAAATCTGCGATATGTTGCCATCCAAGCTGAAAATACATCGCAAACTCACTCATCGCGTAAATTTTCTATAATTTTGGTAATTATACCTACAATAGGTCAATTATTAAAATATTTGGGTCAAATGGGGCTATTATTTTGTAAATGGCTGCTGCCGCTCTACCTGGGCAACATGCATCCGTTTTATGTGAGTGTAACAGAAATCCGTCATAACAACGCCAAACAAAGGCTGGAAGTGAGTTGCAGGGTATTTGCCGACGATTTTGAGAACACGCTCAAAAAAACCTACAATACCTCTTTCGATATCATCAAACCCACCAACCGTAAGCTGGTCGATTCCCTGGCGGCAGATTACATCAAAAAACACCTGATCGTTAATATCGACGGAAAAACCGTGCAGTTGCAATATCTCGGCTATAAGATCGAAGAGGATGCCGCCTGGTGCTTTTTCGAGTCGAAAGTAGGCCCAAAGGTGAGTAAAGTGCGGTTAAAAGACGATTTGCTGTTCGAATCACATGATTCACAGGTAAATATGGTGCATGTAATCGTGAAGGACGAACGGAAGAGTACTAAGCTGGATAACCCGAAGGCGGATGCGGAGTTTAACTTCTAACAATGATGTTTTTTAAACCAAAATATCAGATTTCACTAAAATTAGGCACTTTTCATATCAACCCAGGAGCCCGCAAGCAATAAGTCGATTCTTTTTGTATCAAGCCAGATACTTTTGACATGTCCGTACATTCTTTTTGTATCGACGGCCGATTCTTTTTGTATCGACGTCGATACCGTTCCCTATCGGGTCGATTCTTTTTATATCGTTCCCGATTCTTTTTATATCAACGCCGATTCTTTTTGTATCAACGTCGATACCGTTCCCTATCGGGTCGATTCTTTTTGCATATGCGGAGATACTTTTTATATCAAGCTACATATCAGTTGGTATCAGGCTTGATTCTTTTTGCATCAACGCCGATTCTTTTTGCATCAACCCCCGATTAGTTTTACATCAGGCCTGATTCTTTTTGCATCAGCGTCGATTCTTTTTACATCAAATTTCCTCCCGTTAACTTCTGGGAACAAGCTTTGGGAATCCTGCTCATCCGCCGTTGTGTCACTCCCTTCAACGGCAGTAACACTATCATCTACTTCCTGTTATCCACAAACTTCACCGGTTTCCTGCTTCCTTCCGGGAACTGGATTTTCAGGATTTCCTGCATGCTGCAGTAACGTAGTTGAGGGATTACGCGCAGTTTACCCTGCAGGTACGAGCGTACCTTGCGGTCCATCTCCTCCGACTCTTCGGTGGTATTGAGGTGGAGTAATATTTCGTCGGTGCCTATTTCGTTGGAAAATACTTCTACCACAAACTCCTTCACCCCTTCCATATCACTTAATAAATCGAACAATGCAGGCGGATATAGCGTGGTGCCTTTGTACTTGATCATCTGTTTACGACGGCCAATTATGGGCGACAAACGCAGTGTCTGGCGGCCGCAGTCGCAGGGGGCTTCATAATACTGGCAGATATCGCCGGTTTTGTAACGCAGCAGTGGCATGGCTTCAACGCCCAGCGTAGTAATAGTTACTTCACCAGGTCTGCCAGGCGCTACCGGCCGGTCGTTCTCATCCAGCAACTCCACGATCAGCAACTCCGGATGATGATGACCACCCTGCCCTGCATTACACTCCGTAAACGCTGTTTGCATTTCGGTGGAGGCGTAAGTAGAAAACAGTTGTATGTCCCACTTATCAGTAATCTTGCGGCCCAGCACGTTCAGCGAGAAATCTACATTACGGATGTTTTCACCGATACACACGGCTTTTTTTACAGAAGATGCGTTGATGTCAATATTATGCTCCTCCGCATACGCCATCAATTTGAGTATGAACGACGGAACAGCCACAATGGTAGTAGGTTGTATGCGTTGTATATTTTCCCATTGCAGCGAAGGCACACCCGGGCCTACGCGCAACACACCTGCACCCAGTTTACGGATGCCCTGGTAATACGCCATGCCTGCCATAAACTGCCGGTCGAGCGTAAGCATCAGCTGAAAAATATCACTATCCGTGCCATTAGCGCAGGAAAACGAAATGTATTCGTTGTAGCTAAGGCGGTTTAAGTCCTTTTCGGTAAGCGGCAATACTACTGGTTTCCCCAGCGTACCGGATGTAGTGGTGTACTCTGCGATCTTACTTTTATCAACACATAAAAAATCCCAGTTCCGCTGTTGCAGGTCTTCTTTACCTACAGGCGGAATTTTGGCCAGGTCTTCCAGGCTGCGTATTTCATCTGTATTGATGTTATGCTGCGCGAACCACTCTTTGTAAAAAGGAGAAAACTGGCGCAGGTAGCCCAGCAAATGTTGCAGCTCCATTTCCTGGAACTGTTTGATCTTATTTTTGGGTTGTAATTCTATATCGGGAATGTACATAGACTAACTTTTAATCAGCTTCAATGATCACAAATGCAATGGCCATTGTTTTTACATGCGAAAGGGATACAGATATCTTGCAGATATTTTTTTCAGCATACAACCTGGTGGCTGGCTCCAACAGGAAAATAGATGGTTTGCCGGCGTCGTTATTGTGTACCTCTATCTCATTAAAATTTACGCCGCCGTTTCCCCAGCCGGTACCGAGGGCTTTTAAGAACGCCTCTTTAGCCGCAAAACGTGCTGCATAACTTTCATACTTCGATGCCTGCTTTTCACAATAGGCAATTTCATCTGGTGTAAATACCAGCTCCCGGAAGCCCTGCCCTTTTTGAATTTTGGCGGCTACCCGTTCTACTTCGACTATATCAGTTCCTATTCCGAGAATCATGGCTTTCCGTTAATGAGTTTAATGCGCTCGCGTACATAGTTCTCTTCCGGCATGGTAGCAATTACTTTGGTAAGTGCCTGCTGGTAATATGGCAGGGCTGTTTTGAACTCCTTGCGTTTATACCAGTAATCGCCGGCCAGCACATAAGCATGATAGTACTGCGGGTTATCCGCTATCATTCTTTTTACATCTACCTCTTTTCCATCTATCACATCCTGTTTCAACTTTCTGAAATCAACAAAACGTTTGTAGTCATCGGTCAGCAAAAATGTATCGGCCGGGATGATATTGGCGCTGTCGCACACCTCATGATCGCTTTCCAGGCCGTTCATCGCAAATATCTTATTTAAGTCGTAAGCCACAAATTCACCCAGCTGCCAGGGTGCGGCCGATACCCAGACTTTAAGCTGTTTAGGTTCAAATACGATGGCGTGGTGTGCGATCAGCTGGTTCACCGCTTTCTCGTTTCCCATGCCGATATTGGCCTCATCTATACCTTTCTGATCGCGGAGTATGTTGATGGTCTTTTGTACAGTATTAGGCCCGTTGCGTTGTAATAACTGTGCCAGGCGTTTGTAGCGGTAAGGCGAAGCACTTTCTTTCATCTGCGTTTCGTTCGACGAAAGGTGCGACAATTCAGTACTTTGAAAGTGATTAGCGCAGGTAATTTCATCTCCCTTGGGATCGTATAATGCAATGGTATCGGGTGTTTTCTCGATCAATGCAGCGCGGTTATCGGCTGCTGAGCCTACGAGGAAAGATTCCGCTACGAACATCCTGCGTTTCTTCGCAATAGCGTAAGCCTCCTGTATATTCTTCGCATATTGCAATATTTCTCTCGCCACCAATGATACTGGTGTGGCCGATCCGGAAGGCATATCGGTTTTAGCGGCATTAATGGTAACGGTAAGTCCCTGGTCGTTCATGCCCGACACCACGCCTGTAAAACCTCCCCAGGTAACCATCATAAACTTATAGCCCTGCTCTGGTTTATAAAAAGCGATGATCTTATCTTCTGCAAACTTATCACCCACATAAAAATCAAAGTTGCGGCCAATAATTAAATTACTGTCGGCAGAGCGGCCGTTCCAGGTACCAAACGATGTACAACCCACCAGCGCCATGCTTTGCAGGGCATGACCAATATCGTGCGCGGCATGATAGTTCATAATACGCTGAAAGTTGGTGCCGATAAAATCGTAGTCGTGCGAAGCGGACAAAGACACACCATAAATTTCCTGCTGGTATTCCGGTATAACGCTCTCCAGCAAATGCCGGTTAAAAAAACCGATAAAGTATTTCAGGAACTTCAGGTAACTCTGCGAAGGCACCATTTTCTTCAACTGGCTGGTAAACGCCTCTTCCTGCCGTACCACCAGTTCCTCTGCCAGTTTGCCATAGGTCACCCCTCTCTCAAAAGGTTTACCCTCTATGTACATTTCGTACAAGCCGCTTTTGCTTTTGCGAAACCAGTTGTTCCCCAGCGTGTAAGCTGTGGTGCTTATTTGTTTACGCTGCCACTCCATACTGCTTTTGTCTGCGATCTCAGGCGGGTCCATCCGTCCGGCACGCACTACATAAAACACCAGGGCGAGTATCAGCACCAAAAAAACGCCTGCGATCCATAACAGGACCTTCCCAAACTTTCGCCAACCGCTGCTGCGCTTTTTTATCTTTTCCAATGTGCTGTTATTTATGCCTTATTAATCTCTGTTATCAAATTTTCCATTCCCAGCAACTCCGAGGAAGTTACAATCGCACTCATCGTTACACCAAGAATACCATGCAAGTTCAGGTTTTGCCCTGTAAGATACAAATTAGGTATCCGGGTACGGGGCGAAATGAGCGTACGCATGGGGTCACTACTATCTTTCAGGAAGCCATACATACTGCCGTCGGCCGTACCCATATAGTCGCGGAACGACAATGGGGTGCCTACCGAGTAGGACTGTATGCACTCCCGGATGTTGGGATAAGTGTTTTCTAATATATCGATAATCTTTTCCGCCTTCTCCGTTTTAAACGCTTCATACCCGTCTCCCCGGTAACTTTCCTGCGATACGACATTGTAAGTATCGGCCCAGGGCGCCACTTCTTCTGCCCGCATGTACGACAAGGTGGAAATACCGTCCGCAAAGCCGTCATCGCGGCCATTGTTCTGGAAATACACGGCCACTGTGCCCGGCCAGGTATCCGGGGTATACTTCACGGCGGCCCATACATCATCCGACTGGTGCAGGTACAGGTTATAATTGAGATAGGGGAACGAGTCTGGTTTTAATACGATGTTTACCATCAGCGCGGACACCGAGTTCTCCAACGTGTTTAAACGGCTTCGGTAGGCGCCACGGATCATATCGCTTTCTAATAAATCCAGCGTGCGGGCGGGGTGTACGTTGGATATGAAGTGTTTACCGCCAATTTGTTCGCCGCCGGCAATGGTTACATGTGTTACCACGCCACCTTCTTCTTTTATCTTCACCACTTCTTTATGCCTTTCTACCACGCCCCCATTGTTTGTAATAATCCGCGCAAGGAACTTGGTTATTTGCGAACCACCGTTCACACAGCGCCACGAACTTTCGATGTAACTGTTCGTAATGAGCGCGTGTACGTAAAAAGGCGTGGTTTCCGCCACACCGGCATACAGGATATTATTACCGGCCAGCACCTGGCGCAGTTTTTTATTCTCCGTAAGACTATTAATGAAATAGTAAGTATTGATCGTCAGCACTCGCTCCTTCTCCTGTGCAATACCTGCCCGCAGATTGTACAGCGGAAAACAACTGCACACATCTTTAATCGCCGCGCAATACTGTTGTATCGCGGCTTCTTCGTCCGGAAAGTATTCGAGTAATCCTTTGATGAAGCGATCGTAACCCTGCGCCAGTTTATACACCACCGGATCATTGTCGAAAATGATGTGATCGAAACCATCTTCGTCCAGCCGTTTGAGCTTCAGCTTATCCATGATGCCCAGGTACTTAAATACCTGGTGCAGGTTCTGCCCTTCTTCCAATCCACCAATGTAATGCACACCACTGTCGAACAGTACCTTATCGCGGCTGAACGTTTGCAGGCAGCCACCGGCCTGTTTATTCTTTTCCAACACACAAACATGGAAGCCGTGTTTTGCGAGGATAGCCCCACAAACCAGGCCACCAAGGCCGCTACCGGTAATGACTACGTCAAACGTGCGCATGCTGGTGTTTAAGTACAAAAATGATATTAGACGTAAACTTCGTATTATCTATCTGTTCCAGCAACACGCCGTGTTTCGCCGCCAGTTCTTTAATAGTGGACGCTTTCAGGAACGATAATTCATTTTCTGTTTTATTAAAGCCGAACAACTTCGTAGAGAACAGTTCTGTAAGTTTAGTCCCCTTATGCCTTTCCTCCAGTTCCGCATTACCATCACGGATAATAATGATACCGTCCGGATTTAACTGTTGTATACATCGGGTGATTAGCAGCTCCTGCGCTTCAGGACGCAGGTAATGCAACACGTCGCTAATGATAAAGGCATCGTGTGGACCGAATGCGTAAGTGGTCGCATCGGCATGTATGAAGTTTACGTTGTCGTTACGCAGGTAGCAATGATTAGCAGTAGCGATCTTATCTTCATCATAATCCAGCCCTGTTACTTCCCTGCCCTTTTCTACCCAGTGCAGCATGTAACTCAGGAAACCGTATCCGCAGCCAATATCCAACACCTTACCCTGTTTAGGCACCAACTGGTTAAAGAGCTCGTAATTGTTTTCCATTTTGGTTTTGATACGCATGTACCATTCCAGCACGGGACCTTTGTAGATATAGTTGTAGATGAGCTGCTCCCTGAAGTAACGCGGCGTTTCGGTTTCACTGCGCAGGCTTTCATATTCCTTCTTAAAGTGACGGCTGATCGATTTCGTTCTTGCCGCATATCCCTCACCCCAGCTTTTATCTTCGTGTGAGATGCGTGGCAGGTACTTTACCGACACTGTTCCATCCTTCAGTAAAAAGTCGCTTTTCGACATGGTATACCCCGTGCCATGTATCAACACGGGCTGCACATCCAGTTGTAATTGCTCTGCCAGGTAAAAAGCACCTTTATGAAAGCGTTTGATAGTGCCGTCCGGCGAACGTGTGCCTTCCGGGTAAATCACGATGGAATATCCCTCCTGTACCTTCGTACGCAGTTTCTCCACGCTTCCCTCTGCACCCTCTGCCACCGGGTAATAATCTGCCATACGCACTACCGCTCCGAATACAGGCGACTTCCACACCCACTCGTTCGTTAACAGCACCACACGCGGGTTTAACATGGTCGACACCAATATATCCAGGAACGACTGGTGATTGCTGATAATTATCGCCGGCTTTTCTTTTGCATGTACCGGTTCATTGATAATGCGTTTCTTAAAGTTGCCCATGATATACAACACCGACCAGGTGTACTTCGATAACAATACATGGTACAGGTATTTGATGCGCAAACTTTTCACCGGGTTAAGGCGCAGGAATATCCAGCCGATAACCGTCATCAGCAGACTGCCGAATACGAAGTAACCCATGGAAAATACCGACTTCACCCAGCCATGCAGCGTCCAGGGGGCGCGGCCTTTCTTCACCCGGTTGGTGATGAGCCAGTTGAAAAAGAAGGGGATCATTACCTGCGAGATGAGTACTACGCAACTGATGCCGATGATGGCGATAAGAGCGATGGAGCGCAACGAAGGATGTTCTGCAAATATCAACACGCCTAAACCAAGTATCGTAGTAATCGCTGAAAAGAAGATAGACGATTTGAACGATGGTAAATGTTTGCTGCCGGAGCGGTATTCCTGCAACAATCCATCCATGGTAAATATGCTGTAATCATCACCCAAACCAAAAATGAAAGTGGAGAGGATGATATTGACGATATTAAATTTGATGCCAAACAAACCCATGATCCCTAAAATCCACACCCAGCTAAGCGCCATGGGAATAAAGGTGATAAGCGCGAGTTCTATTCGGCCGTAAGAAATTAGCAGCGCGAGAAACACGAGTGTGGCGGTCATCCAGGCAATGCTGTTAAACTCTTCCTGTATCAACTCTGCCAGGCGGTTGGCCGTGTATTGTTTGTCGAAAATAACGGTATGTTCTCTGCCGTCCAAAGCGGCGTATATTGCTGCCTTCTTAGCCGGGTCGGCCTTTAAGATCGTTACGATAGAGGCGCTGCCTGGTTTCTCTGTAATAAAATCGCTCAGGAAGCCGGTTTGCATTAACCCGGATGCTTCCGGTTTTAATACTTCGTACTGTTTATTCAACAGGTTTTCGAAAGCGGCAAAGGCTTCCGGCTTAAACTTATATTCCGCAGCTTCCCGGTGAAGATCAGCCAGCAGTTGTTGTTTCTTTTCTTTAGTCCAGTAAGCATTCCAACGGTTGATGCGGATGCGTTGTTCTGCTTCAGAAAGCATCAGTCCATTTACGCCGGATACTTTTTTTACCGCCTGCTCTTTCGAAAGTTGGGCCAGCAAAGGTTCTATATCTTCGCGATGTTGCAATGCCTCATCGAGGTTTTTACCTTCGGAGATGAGATAGATATTTTGGGCAGTGTACTGGTTGATGCGGTTCAGTTTGTCTTCAGCAACCTTTAACTTAGGCTGCATAAAGTTCATCCGCATCATATCACTTTCAAAACTTACTTTTCGCGCAGTGAAGAAAAATACTACTGTAAGCGCCAGGATGCCGTATACGAGGTACTTGTTACGTTCCGGCCTATATTCCGCCAGGCGGTCGATGATATTGTGCGACGCTTCGCCCACTTTCGGCTGTTTGCCTAAAACGATGAAATGCGGTAAAAAGATAAGCGAGAACAGCGCAGCGCCCACAAGACAAAAAGCAGCGAAAAGGCCAATATCCTGCAACATCGGCGACTTTACGAACTGCAGGCAAAGGAAACCGCCGATGGTGGTCAGTCCGCCCACCGTCATCGGGATGGCGAGGTCTTTGATCACCTGGCGTATATCGGGCAAATGCCTGTAGTGATTGAAAATATGCAGTGAATAGTTAACCGCAATACCCAGCACCACGCATCCACCCCCTAAAGCAATGACAGAAATACTACCCTGCACCAGGTACACCACCGCGAGCGAAAACAGTGCGCCAAATACCACGGGCATCATTACTAATACAGGCGCCCGTTTACGGCGAAAGAACAGGGCTATCAGTATGATCAGTAACACAACGGTGATGCCCTGCGTAAAGATCGTATCGTGGCGAAGCTGCTGCGCATTACCCACAGATACGGCCGTAGCGCCGAAGTACGACGCTTCTGTGCCCGGATATAATACCTGTAAACTGTCCAGCGATTTATCCAGTTCTTTTAAGAACAATGCATTTTTACCGGTAGCACCGGGAGGATTAGCCGGTGTAATAAAGATCATCAGGTGACGGTAATCTTTCGTCACCACAAAATTATCGTAGAGGTCAAACTGATCGTCGTACTGCAAGTGCATCAGCTTTTTTACGCCCAACCAGGAAATACCTACGGGGTCTTGCTGCACCATTTGTTTTAATACCAGTCCGGCAGGCGAGATCAGTGTATTGTAATTATTGGCCAGCGCCTCTTTCAGCATGGCAGGTGTGAGAAGCGTATCAATGCGGCCATAGTCCTGCGCTTCCAGGAACACAGGCAGGTTACTGCGGATAGTGCCCATCAGTTCAAGCATAGCAGCATCTTCCGTCTGGGCCTGTAACGTTTTAATATAAGGTTCGAATACGGGCGACCGTAGCTGTTCGCTCAGTGAAGTGGCAAACTCAGTCAGACTGTCTGGCGCGATGGATGCCGTTGTATCTTTCTGCGAAATGGTCACCACCAGTTTATCGGCAAACTTTGAGCTTTGCAGAAATTGCTGTAAACGATCGATCTTTTTATCGCGGGGGAGTATCCGGGTAATATCTTCCTCCAGCCGTATGCGTGAAGCAAAAAAAGCGGCCAGTGCAAAACTCAGTATGGTAAATAACCACAGTAAAGGTTTGCGCTTCTCAAAGAAGTTGTAGATCGATATAAAGAATATGCCCATAAATAATTTAACAACAAATATTAACAGCCGCTATTTTACCTGCTCCTGCCTGGCCACGCCCCTGCGGAACACGGCAAACAGTACCCAGGTAAACAATCCACTCACAACACCCGCTACAATGGCCAGCGTAATGCTGCCATAGATGTATTGTACCAGGTTCATTTTTATATTCTCCAGCGACAGGCCTTTGTGAAACAAAAGCAATGTCGCATCCTCTCCTACCCAAATTCTTCCCATCAAAAAACTAAGGAACACGATGAAGGGGATCATTGGCGGAATACTGATGTTGGCCGCAATAATCACCAATCCCTTATTTAACCGCATCCAGGCGGCTAATAATAACGCTACCAACATCTGGAAACCCCATATCGGCACAATGCCCATAAACACGCCAAATCCTACGGAAAAGGCCTTTTTCGCGTTCGACTCCTCCCGGTTCAGCAAATGATCTTCCAGGAACTGCCGGCGATTTTCCCGTTTCAGTATATAACGGATAAAATCGCGTGGTTTGATATAAAAGAAACTGATTAGCACCAATACCGTATTGAGAATAGTAATACGGGTGATGTCCATAACAGGACGGAAATGCGTAATACGCTCGCCTTTCGGCGGATAATATACTTTGATCGGCGTCCATTCCACCTTAATCCCGCTCCAGGCCGCACGCACCATTACGTCCACTTCAAACTCATACTTGTTGCACACCGAACGTATGTTGCCGATTTTATGCACGGGGTATAAGCGGAAACCACTTTGCGTGTCTGGCGCTTTAATACCGGTTTCCACATAAAACCAGAAGTTGGAAAACTTGTTCGCATTGGTGTTTTTGCCGGGCATGTTTTCCTGTTGCAGGTTACGCGCGCCGATCACCAGCGCATCGTTGCCTTCGTCCAGCTTATCCAGGAAAACCGGCAGATCACTTGCAAAGTGCTGACCATCGGAGTCCATGGTAATTACATGCCGGTAGCCCTGTTGCAGTGCGTAACGGAAACCTTTGCGAAGCGCATAACCTTTGCCACGGTTGGGCGTGTAAGCAACTACCTGTAACTGGGGGAATTCCTCCAGCACTTTTGCGGTAGCGTCTGTAGCGCCATCGCTTACTACTACCAGGTGACGGGTATAGGTTAATACGGAACGGATAACTTCACCAAGGGTGGTGGCATTGTTGTAGGTAGGGATGAGCACACAGGCGTTGTGAGCTTCAAAACGGGCGTCGTATATAGGTGGCTGTTGCATTATCTGATTAACTACTCAGGCGGATTTAACATTGAAAAGTCCCTGGAACTTCAGGAACGTTACCTCACCGCTTTTTATCACGGCCGTTACTTTAATATCCTCTGTTTCCTGCAGCACATACTTAATTTCCACGTCTACTTCCGGCTGCTTCGTCGGATCTATCATGTTCAGGAACTTCATGTTGGCCGACTTGCGGATCATCACGTCCTTACTCAGCGCGCTGCCCAGTATTTCCTGTACGGTTTGCATCATACAAACACCCGGCACTACCGGCTGCCCGGGAAAGTGACCTTCGAATACGGGGTGAGCGGCGTTCCAGGTGATAGTGGTATTAACGACTTCGCCTGTTTGCTCCTGCTGTTTTACGGTGTAAAGTTTTCCTGCTAACATTATTTTTTAACTCGTTGTGATGAGATATTAAATTTGAATTTGCGGTGCGCTATGTCTATCGAATCCGGAATGCCTTCATGGTAGTCCTTCATCCATAAATCTACAACCGGTTTCCGTTTCGAGCCATTCTCCACTTTAACCAATTCGCTGCAATCTTTTGTAGTGATGTAATACACCGCACCTTTATCCAATGGTACTTTCACGTATTGCTGCCCTTCACGTTCGAGTACTGCTGCTTTCGAAAAATCGTATCGCATCAGCAGCATTTCAAAATCTTTACGTAGGGTTTTTACTACGGCCTTTTTATCCATCTTCGCCATGACGTAGTGCTTTGTAAAACCTCCGCTGCTATCAAAACCAAAGTCGAAGAACTTAAAACCCATCTCGTTGGTAAACACGATCCGCATGCTGCTGTCTTCCATCTTTTTAAAAAGCAGTAAACCACTGAAGTGATTACTCAACACATCTACCTGCGTATTGTATATCACGGTGCCATTGTACTGTGGGCGGAACTGCTCCACACAATGTGCATTGCCGGTGGTGCGCTGCAGACCTTTGTAGGCAGATGTGCAGCCGCTCAACAGGCCAATAACGAGCAGACTATTTAACAGCAAATACTTCATCGCCGATGTTTACGTTCACTTCTTTATTCACAAAGCTCATTACCGTATCGTCGCCGCCCGATTCCTGCATCTGTAATTTTGTTACGGAGTAATCTTTCTTATCTACCCACAACACTATCTTTTTAAAATACTCTTTTATTACTTTAGATACCGGTGTCATTTCCAGTTGATAAAACTGGTTGTTCTCAAACACCTTTGTGCTGAAGTCGGGATTGTTCAACACATTACCCTGCACACAATCGGCCGTTATTTTACTCACCTGCTGAAATACCTTGCTCGATTTAGACGAGATGCGGTTCTCTTTCTGGCTGTCTTTTGTTTTAATGTCTTTGCCGTTAATGATCACAAGATAATAGGAAGGCTGCTGGTATTCCATTCTCACCTTATCTTCTTTTTTGAACCAGAACTTTCCTTTACTGGTGATCTTTTCGCTGAGCATGCTCAGGTTTTTCTCCTGCACAAAATCGCTCTTGATCGTTTTGGTGTTTTGCGAAGTTTTCGAGAACTGTTGTTTAAACTGTTCGGGGTTAGCCACAGGTTTAAAGCCCGGACTTTGCGCAAAGGCCATCACATTCATCAAACAGCAGCAAATAAATATCCATTTACGCATATGCGGGTATATTTAACATTTTATCGATCCTGACAATAGAAAACCCTTTATCACGCAGGGTTTTAATCAATTCAGGCAATATCTGTACCGTAATACGGCAGGTATCGTGAAACAGGAAAACATCGCCCGGATTTACCTTATACAGCACTCGCCTTAACAGTTCGTCTTCTTTCTTCAAAACCGTGTCCAGCGAGCGTATGCTCCAGCCTACCGTGGTATAACCGCCCTGGCGTATGGCTTTTGCCAGCGACGGGTTGGTTACGCCATAAGGCGGGCGAAATAATTTAGGCTGAAGACCAATGGCGTTTTCAATAGCCGCATCGGCCAGGCGCATGTCGTACAACATTTTGGCGGGCGTAAACAAATCGAACCAGAAATGATGCGAATTGCTATGGTTCCCGATTACGTGCCCTTCGGCATGCAGCCGTTTCAACAGTTCCGGATTTTCGGCCGCACGATATCCTATACAAAAAAAAGCTGCAGGCACCTGGTGCTGCTGCAGTATATCAAGTATTTCAGGCGTATACGCTTCCGCCGGTCCATCATCAAACGATATAGCCACCACCTTATCCCGGGTAACCCCCTTATTAAGCACCGGCGTAAAAAAGCTAAGCGAAATATCGGTAGCACCCCAGGCTAGTATAGCGGTGAGGCATACCAGCATCATCATCCATACCCACCAGTGTACCGGACCATCCATAAAATGCACCACCATGGCGATACAAAAGGCCGCAGCAAACAAAATGCGTATGGTATTGAACTTTAGCATGCCTTTAAGAGCAGCAGCGAATAGTGCGTGCCCTGGTACTGGTTAATGATTAATACATTTTTAATAGCAGATGGGGCCGTACCGCTTAACAACACCGCTTCCGGTACCTGCTGTGTGCGAATGATGTTATGCCCTAGCCAGGTAGCAAATGCCGATGCAGTAGGATATTCACCGCTCAGGTGTTTAAACCCTGCAATCGCCTTTCCGGGGAACAACTTACGTTCCAGCGCACCCATCACCATATCTTCGTCCGCATTGCCGCTACGCCCGGATATGACTACATCCGGCATCACATCTCCTAAATATTCTTTTATAAAGACCGCTGTTTCGACAGCCCCCGAAGGTTTATAAAGTGTAGCCGGTGTTTGCATTTCGGTTACTGCATTTCCCTTTTCCGAACTTAATACGAAAAAAGCCGACCCTTCCCCATTAATAGTACCCTCGCCCGGCGTTTGTAACAAGTCAGCACTGTTGCTAATACTGTTGCGGAACAAACCGAAGCGTGAAAGTATGGTATGACTGTGATCGGTAATTTCATCGAGGCCGCCAGTGAGTATATGTTTGGCGTTACCTTCCTGTAATATCATCATACTGTCGAGCAGCGCGTTCTCGAATGAAAAAGCGCGGTGTACGAACGTATTGTTGTAAGCGTGGCAACCCAGCATCAGTGCTATCTGGCCCGCTACTGTATTATGTGTGCTTTGTATAAACGCAGTAGGTGTAAGCATTTCCTCCTGCTGTGTCACCATTTTATTTAGGAACACGCTGGTATCGGCCAGGCAGCCGTAAGCGGTGCCGGTGATAATGGCATCGGGCATGGTAATGCCGGCATCCTGTAAGCTAAGCTGTGAAGCACCTACGCCCATCTTAATTACCCGGCTCATACGGCGGATCATTTTAATATCGATCCACTGTTTGTAATCGGGGTCGGCTACTGCCAGGCGGTTACCTTCGTACGACTTCACACTTTCCAGGAACGGGCCACCAGCCGCAGTTTCCTGCGGAGATATACAACCAGCTCCTTGTATGTATGCTTTCATTCCTATTATCTTGAAAAAATTACACTCGAACAGTTACCGCCAAAGCCAAACGAGTTGGACATTACATGCGGCAGATCATTACCGGTACTAAAAGTTGTGACAGGCGAAAAAGGCAGTTCCTTCATACGTGTAGTAAACTGCGCATTCGGATAAATAATTCCTTCTTTTACCGCCAGCGCGCTAAACACCGCTTCTATGCCACCGCTTGCCCCCAGCGTGTGCCCGGTAAACGATTTGGTGGAACTTGCCGGCGGAACATCCTGTCCGAACAGTTTCACGATCGCTGTACCTTCCGACACGTCATTGTTTTGCGTACCGGTGCCATGCAGGTTAATGTACGCCACCTCCGAGGCCGCCACACCACTCATCTCCAACGCACCCTTCATGGCCAGGTAATTACCTGTACCCTCAGGCGAAGAAGCTGTTTGATGATAAGCATCGTTCGCGTTGGCATAACCACTTAAACTGCACCAGGCGCCGTTTGGCAACTTTGCCGCCACGGCTTCCGATACTAATACCACGTAACCCGCACCTTCGCCAAGATTAAGGCCGGTACGGGTATCGTCGAAGGGCCGGCATTTCTGCTGGTCCAATATCATTAAGGTATTAAAACCGTTGAGGGTAAAACGAGTAAGCGCATCGGTGCCACCGGCTATCACCACATCTACAATACCGTTTTTGATCAGGCGCGAGCCGTACATTAATGCATTGGCAGCAGAGGAACAGGCGGTGGAGATAGTGGATACATGATGTTTCACACCCAACGCATCGGCCACCAGTTCTGTTACGGCACCACATTCATGGTTCACCACACCGCGCAAATGTCCTTTGGCATTATCCGGAAGAAACTCGTTCATGAAGTCTTCCGTTTTATCCATACCACCAACGGTGTTGGCGGAAATAAAACCAGCGCGGTAATTGGTAAGATAACCGAGCCCGGTGCTTTCCCATGCAGCTTTGGCGGCGATCATGCTTAACAGGGCGGTGCGACTGGTATGTTTCGGCAAACCGGCCATCTGCGCCAGTGTATCGTTATCAGCTTTTACTTCAGCTACGGGAAAAGTATCCTTGTGAACAGAGCGCAGGTATTGCATCGGGGCCATGCCCGGACGCATACTGGCAAACGATCCCAGGCAGGCGTCCAGGTGGAGGCCTATGCCGCATATTACGCCGCCGCCTGCTACCAGCACCTTACCGCTCATTATGCTTTTTGATTAGCGGTGATAAATTCGGCCATCGTGCGTATAGACTGAAAAATCTTCGGTCCGTCGTCAGGGTTGGCCATACGAATGTTGTAGTGCTGCTGCATTAAAACGATCAGTTCCAGCGCATCAATGGAATCGAGCCCCAGGCCGTCTTTGAACAGCGGCTGATCGTCGCCGATGTCTTCCGGTTTTACTTCCTGTAAATTCAATTGCTCGATGATCTGGGCTTTCAGATCTGCCATCAACTTTTCCATCTTTATTTTATTGATACAATTTTTCTATTTGCCCGGCGGTAAACGGTAATGCCGCCCCTCTCCCCTCTTTTTCCACTAAAAACAAGACTGCTTCAAAGTCCTCGTGGTATTGTTCTATCCAGCCACAGATACAGGCCTGTGCGGCGTTTGTATCCAACAGCTGTTGCACATAAGCGGTCATAAAAGGGATATCGAACTGTTCCGATACAAAAAAGGCATTCTCTCCTTTAAACTTATGCCGTATGCTGATTTCGCCGGTTACTATGTTGGGCAGGGTATACACGAACAAAGCAGGACTGGCAATGTCCTGCACGGTGTCGTAATACCTTTCGTCGGTATCCAGACTTGCGCTGCGGTTCGCAAACACCAGTGCTGTATCTTCCTGCGGGTATTTATCCATCGGCATATCCTGTAGCAGCACTTCCGCCGCCATCCAACCCAGTTTGCTCAGCAGGTCCATTTTATGGAACTTCTGGTACTGGCCGGCGAAGCGGTCGTACAAACTACGGAGGAACTCCTGCAAACCTGCAGATTGTTCATCTACCAGCACCTCTCCGTTTTTAATTACATGGAAAGGTCTGATAATAGTATATGCGTTCAGTTTATTTAACGTCAAGGTCCTGCATTTTATCCGTCACACCAATCATCCTGGCCAAACGTTTCGGCAGTGTATCGTGTTTGGCTACATAGGGGTTCGTTGTATCCCATACATAACCCGCCAGTACCGAACAGATTTGCCGTTTAATCGTTTCATCCGGGTCTTTACGGAAGAAGATGGTATCCAGTGTGCCCTCGTACCATGCCATTACGTACGAACGGAATACGTTCACGCCCTGCATGGTAGGCTCCATATATTCTTTCTCCCAATCTACCGCTTCACCTTTCAGCTTCCTGATCACCAGTTTCGCCGCCGTCTGGCTGGAAACGGTAGCCAAAGTTACGCCGGAAGAAAATATCGGGTCCAGGAACTCGGTGACATTGCCTGTCAGCACATATCCTTCGCCATAAAACTTATCGGTAGTAGCCGACCAGGATTCCAGTATCCTCGGTTCAAAAACCAGTTCTACATCGCGGAAACGTTCCCTGGTAAAAGGTTCCGCTTCCAGCATGGCGCGGTACTTTTCTTCATTGTTACCTTCAAATCCTTCGAAGAAATCAGGCTCACTTACAAAACCCAGCGACGTAACACCGGTGGAGAATGGAATGATCCATATCCAGGTGCCTTTTTTGTGTACCACGGCGGTAATACGGTTAGGTTCTGCATCCATGTACCGCTTTTTATCAACCGTATGTGCAAACAGCGCTTTACGCGGCTGCAGTACAGATTCTTTTTCGAGGTTAAACAGCTTGGGTATTACCCGGCCGTAACCGCTGCCGTCTACAATAAAACGGGCTTCAATCTCTTTTTTATTTCCGTTGATGTCTTCCACTGTTGTTACAGAATCGGAGCCATTAAAACGGATGGCTGTAACGGTTGTTTCATATTCTACCGGCACCCCCATTTCCTGCACGGTATCGGCCAGTGTGGTATCAAAATCGGCGCGGGGCACCTGCCAGGTCCACTTCCAGCCATCTGTATACTGGTTCTCGAAAGTGAAGTCACAAATCGCATCGCCCTTTACAAACTTAGCGCCGTACTTCTTCTGGAAGTCTCTTTTTTCGAGCGCCTCCACGAATTTAGCTTCGGTGAGCGCCTCCATACATCTCGGCAAAAGACTTTCACCGATCACAAAACGCGGGAACTTCTGCTTCTCCACAATTTTAACGGTATAACCTGCCTGGTGTATGATAGATGCAGCTACCGTTCCCGCAGGCCCGGCACCTATCACTAATACGTCCACTTTTTCTGTTTGCATAAAGGGTTAATTGGTTGTTATAGGTTGAGTTTGAGTTATGCTTTTTTACATTGGAGCAACGTGTAACTAAGGCCCATACTATGATTTTCGTTTACGATCTGCAATCCTGCCTTTTTCACACATTCGTAAAACACTTCTGAAAAATACATCTGGCTGTTGCCGTTGGCCATCGCCGTGAAATACAGGGAAGTTTGCTGGAGGCAGAACGCGGCTGATTTAAACACCTGTTTGTCCCAGAAAGGCTCTAATATGTAAACACTACCATCGTCGGTAAGCGCCTCACGACAGCGACTGAGGATCGAGGTGATTTCGTCTTCAGAGAAGCAGTCGAGGAACTGGCTCATCCAAATTACGTCGAATCCGGTAGGGAACGGAATGCTTTCGTCCAGAATGTTATTTACATGGAATGAAACGCGGTCGATGTAACCTGCTTCTGTAATATTTTTAGTGGCACGGGCAACCTGGCCGGGCAAATCGAAGATGGTGATCTTCACTTCGGGGTCGTGCGCGAAGCAGGCCATGGTAAATTTACCGGTGTTGCCGCCAATGTCCAGCAGCTTCAGCGGTTTATCCTGGAATACTATCGGTAATACCTGTGGAAAGGCGAGATCGGAGTAATAGTGGTCGAAGTTGTACCAACTGGCGCCTTCTTTTGGCGGCAGAATGGTAAGACCTTCATAAATGGTTTCCCAGGGGCCTAGTTCTTTCAAACCTGCCGGTTTGCCTTCTGTAATAGCTTCCTGGAGGTGGAACATACCTTTGTAACAGATATCGTTACTAAAGTCCATATTGATACGGGTCAGGTAATCATGCTCGATAAAGTGACCGGTTTTGGTAAGTACGTACTTCTTTTCTTCGTTGATAATCAGCATTTCCATACCCAGGCCTGCTTCTACCAACACGCGAACGCCGTAACGGGTCAGCCCTGTTTTTTCGATGATCTCTTCAATGGTTACGCCTTTCATCCCGTTTTCGGAGATGGCTTTGAGTATACCCAGGTCGCGGAGCGCTTTGGCTGCCTGAAATACTACGGGTGCAAACGCTATCCACAGGGCGGCTTCCTTGGCCTGCAAAGCTGTTTTCGTTTCCTTGTTAAAGAATTGCATGCTGTTGTTTCTCTGATTTAAGTGTAAATAATTACCGGGGTACCTATCTTTTAACTATTGTTTTTACCAAACACCATGGCCGCGTTACAGCCGCCAAAGCCCGAGGTGGTTTTTACAAAATATTGCATCTCACGCGCCAGCGGACTTCCCGAGCAAACATTCAGCGGCAGAGGCACGCCATGTTCGCTGTATCCCTTCGTAGGTATAACCAGGTTATCGTTCAGCGAACGCATCCCGATAATCGCTTCTACCAGTCCGGCCGCGCCCAGTGTATGCCCGTAATAACCTTTAAGACTATTTAACGGCGTATCCTGTAAACCGGCGTAGTTAAATGCTTTTGCTTCCATTTCGTCGTTGTACAGCGTGGCGGTGCCATGCGCCGATACAAACCCTATATCTTCAGTTGTAAGTCCGCTATTTTTGATGGCCTTTACCACCGCAGCTCCCAACTCCTCGCCCGTACGGGAAGGCCCGGAAATGTGGTTGGCATCGTTACTCGAAACACCTTCGCCCAATTTAATGGCCGCTTTGGGTGCTTTAGAACGATCGGCCGTTAATATTACCGTGGCCACTGCCTCTCCTAATGTAATACCGTTACGTTCGGCGTCAAAAGGTTTACATGGCTCGCTGCTTACCGCCAAAAATGACTGAAAGCCCGATAGCACAAATTGCGTAAATACGTCGGCCCCGGTAACGATCACATGATCGTACTGGCCTGAGCGTATCATACGCTGCCCGATGATCATGGCCAGCAACCCTGAAATACAGGCGTTACTGATAACGACGGGCTTATTGGTATGACCAAAAAAGGCGGCTATCTTCTGCGCAGCAGGGTAAAGCTGCAGCGCGGAAGGTGTAGCCGCATTATCACCAATCAATTCTATATTTCCTTTAGTGGTAGAGAGTACAAACCCGGTTCGCGCATCTCCCGCCGCTATTGTTGTTTGCGCCAGCGCATCTTTAATGGAAAGAATGGCCAGTTGCTCGAACTTCGTGTACGTTTCACCGCTCACGTTCCGGCTGCCCGGTAAGTCACTCATTTGTTCGGCCGTAATGACTGCGCCGTAAAAAGACGCAGCCGCCAGGGATGGATCGTTGTGCTTACGGATAGCGCTGTCGCCACGGCGAACAGCCTCGTAGTTGGCCGCCGTGGTGTTTCCCAAAGGAGAAATAATATTATCTGCTGCTACAAAAACGTCTTTCATCATTCAACAGATTATATTACCCCATGTTGTTGTTTCCACGACTGGAAAAACTCCGGGGCTACCAATTGCAACTGGGCCTGGTCCTTATCCAGAAATACCTGTACGGTAGATCCTGTAGCTACTATATCCCTGGTAGCTGCGTTGTATAAAGTATATTCAAACCTGATTTTTGCGGCCGCAGTGTTTATGTAGCGTGTTTCCACGATCACACTGTCGCCGTAACGGAGTGATTTTTTATAGTTGCATTCCACGCTTACTACCGGCACGGTGTACCCCTGTTTGTAAATATCCAGGTAGCGTAAACCATATTTGTTCCCGAAAGCTTCCCTCCCGTCTTCAAAATAACGTACGTAGTGGCCATGCCACACAATGCCGAGCGGGTCGGCCTCATTAAATTTTACCAGGATCTCTGCTCGGTCACTCAATACTGCTTGCATGAAATGTTTCCCTACTATTTTAAAAATTACTCGCCGCTGTATTTGGCTCTCCAGGTTTTGTATTGTTTTTTATCGATGTCTTCGATGATCTCTTTTACCGGGCCAGCCCAGTAATTACGGAAACCGAAACCGCCGAAACGACCAACTTCACCGGTTAAACGCTCGGTAAACAGTACTTTTTTAGAGGCCAGGTCTACTATTGTTACATAGTAAGATGCAGATTTCTCGGTTTTGCTGAAGGCTTCGCAAACGAAGAGGATGCCCAGACCTTTGTAGTCGCCGAAGTTGTAACCTTTTACCACCGCTGCAACGTCTTCTGGTTTCAGGCGGTGAAAATCAGCAGATTTGGAAGATTTGATCTTGTCTGCATTGATCTTACGGTTTTTTGCATGCGATTCTTCCAGGTCTGTATCGATACGGCTTTTCTTGAAAGCTTCAGCGAGCTTGAATTTTTTAGGTTCATTTACAACCAGGTCGTTGATGGCGGGCAATTGTTTGTCCACAATATCATCCTGGTTAGCTGCTTCGTCGCCGATAAGGCGGAACTGTGTAAAGTCGATACCAAAGTAAGTTACCTGTTTGTCAGAGTTAAACAGATCTTTAGCCGTTGATTGTGCGTTAGCATTAAAGCCCAGCACCACTGTAGCAAATGCTGCGAAAAGTACTTGTTTGAGTTTCATATTTATCAGTCTTTATTTTGAGGGACAAAGATTTTCATTTCACATTCGGCCAGCAGGCGTCCGTCCTGGAACACGCTGCCTTTGGCAATAGTGGCACCCATTACCTCTCTTTCGATGGAGATAAGGGTTTCTATCTGTGTGCCGGCGGCCGGTAATTCCAATACTTCCAGGTGGCTGATGCCGCCAATATAACCGATAGGCACTGGCTCGTTGTTCTGTTTGGCCAGGTACCCCACCCTTACAGCAGCCGACTGGGCGATGTTTTCTACCAACCCGGGAGGCATAAGAACGCCATTATCTACAAAAAGATTGTCGGGCTCCACGTCAAAACCGGTACGCAGTTCCTTATCATCCGCACGCAACAGCCTATGCACCATTACGATGGGAGGACGCTGAGGAATGTATTGGGTAATCTCTTCTTTAGTAACTAACATCGTAAACAGTTATGTTTTAAAACCGCACGCGCAAATGTAAGACTCCTTTTTCTAAAGTTTATACGATGATTATAGTTGGCTATCCTGCAATTTAAGGAAGTTTCAGGCTTTATCGCCAGTGGGGGTGGCTGAGGATTTGTCCCAGAAGTCGTAATAATTAAACCATTGCACAGGATATTGCTTCACTTTTTCTTCCATAGTAGTGGCAAAATCGTGTATGGCTTCCTGTATGCCCTCCCTTCGCTTTCCATGATATTCGCGGGGTGGGGTGGCGTAAAGGTGATAATGGGTAGACGTTTCTTTGAACGCAAATACCAGGGAAACTGGCACTTTGAAGGTACTGGCCAACTGGAAGGGCCCCATGGGGAAAAGGGCCTCTTCGCCCAGGAAAGGTACCTGCACGGTTTTATTGCCGGGCATAAACCTGTCGGCATGCATACACACCAGCTCCTGCTTGTTTAGTGCATCGGCGATGGCGTAAATATGGGAAAGATCGTTTTTAAGCACAATGACGTTCACCACCCGTTCGCCGGTTATAGAGGAAAGGTAACTTTTCACCTGCTCATGCTCCCCGTCGAACATTACGATGTTGATTTTGGTTTTCAGGCGGGTAAACAGGTGCCCGGCCACTTCCCAGTTACCCAGGTGGGCACTGAGTAATATACCGCCCTTACCGCCGGCCACCATATCATGCAGGTGCTGTTCACCGTCAAATTCGAACGTAAAGGGATTGGGAATACCGGCCATTACCACTACTTTGTCGATCAGGGTTTGGCCGAACACGTAATAATTGGAATACAGGCAACGTAAGCTACGCCACCTTCCATATCCGATTTTCGTATTAAAATATTTGAGAATAGCCCGGGACGAGCTATGGGAGAATAAAAAATAATACGCGGCAGCTATATAAAGGACTACATATGCTGCACGCACGCCACCTCCATATCGCAACACGTAAACAAATATGCTATAGCCCAGTTTGTTTCCCTTGGATTTACCTTGCCATGAAGGCATTACACGAGCGCTTTTTGATTCAAACGAGCAATTACATAATCATAAAAATCCTGGAAGGTTACTATACCCGCAAAATCCTCGGGCTTTACCTTAAATCCAAAATTATTCTCGATTACTACCACCAGGTCGATATAATCCAGGCTGTCCAGCTCCAATGTCGCTTTCAGGTTCGCCCCGGGAGTAATATTACCGGGTGCCACTTCAAATTCCTCTACCAGGAATGCGTTCGTCCTCGTTATGATCTCGTTAACTTCCATAATTATTTTAGTTCCAGATATAGGTTGAAAGAGTTAAACAATACTCCGGTCATTTTCATGCCGGAAGGTGCATCTTGCTGCAAAATTAATAAGAATAACTCAATCCCACTTCCTGATTACCAGGGAGGAATTAGTTCCACCGAAGCCAAAGGAATTGGACAAAAATATATTAAAATTCTTATTAATAGTACTGGTAACGAGGTTTAACCTGGCAGAATCCTCATCCGGGTTCTCAAAATTGATGTTTGGGGCAATAAAACCCTGTTCCATCATGATCATTGAGTACACAATCTCGCTAGCCCCTGCCATCCAGCACTCGTGGCCGGTCATCGACTTAGTGGAACTGATGGGTGGCCGGCTTTCGCCGAACACCTGGTGTAGTGCCCGGGCTTCGCTGGCATCGCCGGCAACGGTGGAGGTAGCATGTGCGTTAATATATTGGATATCATGCGGTTGTAAACCCGCATCTTTCAACGAAATTTCAAGGGAGCGTACCGGCCCGTCTACACTGGGGTTGGAAATATGGGCACCATTGGAAGAAAATCCGTAACCAAGCACCTCTCCCAATATCTTCGCCCCACGGCGTTGTGCCGATTCCAGG
This sequence comes from uncultured Chitinophaga sp., assembly GCF_902168175.1. Taxonomy (GTDB): domain Bacteria; phylum Bacteroidota; class Bacteroidia; order Chitinophagales; family Chitinophagaceae; genus Chitinophaga. Next base: position 294,084 of record NZ_CABHOU010000025.1, read on the forward strand.
CTTTCGAGGATTACCGTCGCCGCTCCGCCACTGGGCACCAGCCCGTCACGATCGCGGTCAAATGGCCTCGACGCCTTAGCCGGGTCGCCTTCGCGAACGGAAAAAGCTGCAATCGCGTCAAAGTTACCCATGGAGTAAATATTGATTTCCTGGGCACCACCGCACACCACGGTATCCTGCATACCATTTTTAATAAACATATAACCCAGTCCAATAGCATGCGAGCCGCTGGCGCAGGCAGCACTCACACTGAAGTTGATACCTTTTAACCGGAAGATAGTGGCGAGGTTCATATTTACCGTAGAGTTCATAGTCTGGAACACAGAACCGGAACCTACGAGCATGGTGTCGCGCTTTTCGCGCATAATATCAGTAGCTTCTACGATGGGTTTGGAAGAACTGTCGTTGCCAAACAATATCCCCACCTCCCGCTGCTCGATGTAATCCTGGTCGAGGCCGGCCTGGGCCAGCGCCTCGCGGGTAGAAACATAGGCAAATTCCGCCTGCTCCGGCATCATCATCCTGGCACGACGGTCCAAAACGCCCTTAAGATCAGGACGTTCAACAAAGCCGGTGAGTGCCGACCTGTAGCCAAAGTCTTTCCGCGCCGGGTCGTAAATGATACCGGAGCGGCCTTGATATAATGAATCTTTCACTTCCTCCTGGTTCTTCCCGATACAGGAATACACACCGAGGCCTGTAATCACGACTCTATTCATAATCACCAGTTGTTAAAAGGCGCAAAGCCCCTTCGTAATTTTACCGGCCTTGTAAATGCAAAAGCCGGGCCGTTACAAAAGAGCTGATTTATTTTCACCAAAGTTATAGGTAACGTAATACACTACACGCTTACGAATACAGCCCCCCGTTTATGGAGAGCACCTCGCCTGTAATGTAGGAGGCGCCTTTGGAAGCGAAGAAGGCCACTGCTTCGGCTACTTCCTCGGGGGTACCAAACCTGCTCATAGGCACCTGCGCCGACAGTTCCTTCTCATTCAGCTCGGCCGTCATATCCGTACGGATAAAACCGGGAGCTACCGCATTAACGGTAATACCCCGCTTGGCCACTTCCTGGGCCAGGGCTTTGGTAGCACCAATGATACCGGCTTTGGCAGCGGAATAGTTTACCTGGCCGGGTGTTCCTTTAAGGCCCGACAAAGAAACCATGTTGATAATACGGCCGTAACGTTTAAGCAGCATGCCGTTCAGCACCTGCTTGGTTACATAATAAAAACCGTCAAGGCTGGGACCCAGTACATTACGCCACTGGTCCACGTTCATCCAGAACATCAGCACATCCTCACGAACACCGGCATTGTTTACCAGTACTTCAATATATTTCTCTTTATTACCTTCTACCCAGCCTCCAAGTACGCGCTGCACTTCTTCGGCATCGCCTACATTAAACTGCAGCAATTCGCCATCGCTGCCTTTGGCACGCACCGCTTCCAGTGTTTCGTTGGCGGCCGCTTTGTTTCCTTTATAATTAATCACCACATGGTATCCTAATTCTGCCATCTTGATGCAAACCGCTCTGCCAATACCCCTGGACCCTCCTGTAACTAATGCACACTTCATCGTGTAATGTTTATTGGTTTTATAACGCCCATTCTTCCCGGAGCAGCCTTTCGGCCCACCCCTTCCAGCTAAAATGCTCTATTTAAAAAATATGGACAGGTTCCGTTGCCATCAGGTATGCCTTTATGTTCTTCACATCATTAAACCTTGGCGCATCATCAATAAATTTAGGGAAAATTGCCCTTACCTCCTGATATATCTTGTGTGATGCCGGCGACAGTCTTTCCTGGCAATTCAGGTAGTCAATGGCCTGTAAAAGGGTCATCATCTGTACCGACAGTACTTCAAAAGTGTTCTCTATCACACGGTTAGCCATCATCGCCGAGTTACAGCCCATGCTCACAATATCCTGGTTATCATTATTGTTGGGGATGCTGTGTACGCTCATCGGGAACGAAAGGGTCTGGTTTTCGGCAACAGTAGAGGTAGCGGTAAACTGTACGCCCTGCATACCGAAGTTGAAGCCCAGTTTGCCCAGGTTCATGAACGGCGGGAACTTATGGTTCAGCTTATCGTTCATCAGGTAATTCAACTGGCGCTCCGAAAGCATGCTCAGTTTGGTGATCGCGATCTTCACCTTGTCCATTTCCAGGGAAATGTAGTCGCCATGGAAGTTACCGCCATGGAAAACGTTCTGCTGGTGATGATCTACAACCGGGTTGTCGCTCACGGAGTTCAACTCCTCCACTACTACGCGCTCGGCATGTACCAGGGTATCGTAAACCGGGCCCAGTACCTGTGGAACACAACGCAGGGAGTAGTACTCCTGCACCTTATCTTTAAATATCTCTTCTTCCAGTTCTTTGTACAGGTGATCCGGACGGTGACGTACCATTTTGCTGCCTTTCAGCACGTTACGCATGATTTCGGCCACTTTGTTCTGTCCCACGTGTTTCTTAACGGCGTTGAGTTCGGCACTCAGGTGATCGTCGAACGCTTCCACTACTTCATTAATAATGGCAGAAAGAACTGTACTCCAGGCCAATAGCTGTTTGGCGTACAGGATGTTCACCAGGCTAACGCCTGTCATAGCGGAAGTACCGTTAATTACCGCCAAACCTTCGCGCACATGCACCTGGATGGGTTTGAGGCCCAGTTTGGCAAATACGTCGGCCGATAACTGAATTTTATCTTCATACACCACTTCCCCTTCGCCTATGAGCGTGTGCGCCAGATGCGCGAGCTGTACAAGGTCGCCGGAAGCGCCTACACCGCCATGTTCGTATACACAAGGGTAGATATTGTGGTTAATCATATCTCTCAGCAGTTCTACCACCTCGGGGTGAATGCCGGAAAAGCCCTGCATAAAGCTGCTGAGGCGGGCAATCATTAAACCTTTGGTAACCAGTGGGGGCAAAATTTTGCCGGCGCCGGAACTGTGACTGCGGATAAGATTGTACTGGAGCTGGTGCGTATCCTCATCGCTGATGCGGTACTGGGCCATAGGACCAAAACCGGTATTAATACCGTAGATCAGCTTCTTAGCGGAAAATGTTTTCAGAAATTCGAAGTTTGCCTTCACGTTCGCTACCGCAGCAGCGTCCAGTTTCACCTCCGCTCCTGACAACACCTGCTGCACCTCGTTTAGAGAAAGCAGCTTACTTCCTATTACAACCATTATCTTAAATTAAATTATTTGATTATGTAAAAAAGTGATCAAAATTAGTATAAAGCCGGCTTTATCCCAGCACCTGGCTTAAAAATATTTTCCGGGGCACGCACTACGTCAATCCACTGAAGTACAGCAGATTCTACACAGCAGAGGTTAGTTATGCATGGCAACACAATTGCATTATAGTTAGTCTTCGTCTTCTGTTTCTGCAGGTATGTGAACCAGTATTTTATCTATCCGGTGCGCATCCATATCTACTATCTCGAACGTAAACTTGCGCCACTCGAACTTTTCGCCGGTATGCGGAATATGTTCAAGGTGATGGAGGATGAAACCTGCAAGCGTATCAAATTCCTGCTCAAATTCCGCCATCCAGTCTTCTTTATCAAACTCACTGAGGAAGTCGTAGAACGGAATTTGTGCATCCACGAGGTACGAGCCGTCTTCACGGCGCAGCATCGTGTAATCGTCCTGGCCGGTTTCGGGCATGTCGCCCACAATTGCTTCCAGGATGTCGTTAAGGGTGATCATCCCGAGGAAAGTACCATACTCGTCTACAATGAAAGCGGCGTGTATCTGGGTTTCCTTGAACTTTTCGAGTACCTGGTAAGCAGAGTTGTTATCGGGGATAAAGAGGGGTTTCTTCATCACATCCTTCAACTGCGCGCCTTTACCGGCGGCATACAGGTCCTTAATATTGATGAGGCCCTTCACGCTGTCTATTTGCCCATGACAAACGGGGTAAATAGAATGCGGGCTGGATTTAATCTTCAGTTGATAACTCTCCGCCGGTTCTTCGATATCGAGCCAGATAATATCCGTACGGTGCGACATCAGCGAGGTAATGTTACGGTCGCCGAGGTGAAACACACGTTCTATAATTTCCTGCTCTGTTTCTTCGATCGCGCCCGAATTAGTGCCCTCGTTAATGATGGCCTTAATTTCCTCCTCCGTTACCAGGCTGTCGCTACTGGCAGTTTTCAGGTTAAAGAACTTTACCAGTACGTTGCTCGATTTACTGAGCAGCCATATAAAGGGAAAGGTAACGCGGGAAAGGAAATTCATGGGCTGGGCCATCGCCTTGGCGATGGCTTCGGGGCGGGCCAATCCGATTCGTTTAGGCACCAGTTCGCCCAACACTAACGACAGGTAGGTGATGATGATCACGATTACCGAAGTAGCGATGGCGCTGCTGTAAGCCTGAAGAGAGGGAATGTTGTTGAACACAAAGGCCTGAACGTCTGCCTTCAGTTTTTCACCGGAGTACAAACCGGTTAAGATACCGATGAGCGTAATGCCAATCTGGACCGTGGATAGGAATGTATCCGGGTTATTTGCGAGTTTTAGAGCTGCTCTAGCTTTTTCGTCCCCTTTGTTTGCCGCGTTTTCGAGCCTGGCCTTGCGCGCAGAAACCAGTGCTATCTCCGACATAGAGAATATTCCATTCAACAAAATGAGGACGAGGATAATGACGACTTCCATAATACAAGCCTAAAAATAAAGAATTATTCAAATATTAGCGTAAGAAATGCGAGTAATAACCCAAATGTAATAGCTACCACCTTTCTTTTGCTCAGTTCATGGTGTTTGGTGCCACTCTCGTAAAATATGGTAGTGGAAATATGCAGGAAGGCACCCACTACCAGCGCCACCATATAAATTAAGGACTTTGTAACCACCTGAAAATGACTGCCCAGCTGAGCCGCCAGTATTGCGGAAACCGGTGTTACACAGGCAAATATGATCAGTATCCGCCAAAGTTTAGCCCTGGGCTGATGCGCATGCATCATTACCGTAATAAGGGTCAGGGCTTCCGGCACTTTATGCGCCATCACCCCCATCATCAGCGAAGGCAGGGCCGACTGATCGGTATAATTGAATCCCAGTGGAATACCTTCCATAAATGCGTGCAGCGACAAACCGACCAGCAGCGGGAAAATAGCAACATGGTGATGATCGCCCGACGGCAAATGGGTATGACCATGTTCCATGCCATGCGATAACTGTTGCAGCGCTACCTGCAGGAAAAAGCCCAGCACAATGTAAATGCCCGCCTCATGACCCAGCTCGTGGTACACTTCGGGCAGCAGGTGCATGATGGTGATGCCGAACAGGAAGGCGCCCGTAAACGCCAGCATGTAAATGGGCAGGTTAGGACGCAGGTTGCGTACCAGCATGGGTATCATGCCGCCAAACACTGTTGCGATCAAAATGAGTATTAAATATATCCAGTTCATGTTGTCTGCTCCTGTTCAGGTTCCGGATCGGGTTCCAGCCTTATTCTGCGCTGGAAAAATCCGCCGCTTAAAATGCCTATCATCATGCCCAGCACCGCGCCGCCCACAATATCCAGCGGAAAGTGTACGCCTACGTATACCTGCGAATAACAGATAATGGCTGCCCAGAAAAAGAACAGCCAGGCATACCCGCGAAATACCCCTCTAAGCGTGATAAAGCAAAAAGTAGCCAGCGCAAAGTGGTTGGCGGCATGGGATGATGTAAAACTGCCGCTGCGTGGATAATAACCCACCAACACCCTTACGTACGGCGAAAGTACCGGATCGTTAAACGGCCGCAGGCGACCTACCGCTGATTTAAGAAACCCACTGGTTTGATCGGCGATGGCGAACGACACGATAAAAAACACGATCCAGAAAAATCCTTTCCAGCCAAAGTTGTAAACGGCAAACACAATCAGGAACAGGTACAGCGGTGCCCATACATAGGGCTCCCGCAGCCATGGCAGTATCGCGTCCAGGAAAGGACTGGTCCACTGACCATTGATATTAAAAAAGAGCCGGAGGTCGAATCTTAAAAGGCTTTCCATATTATTGTTTTGTGGCAACAATGATCAACCTGGTCGAGTGTTGCTCATGAAACGGGTTAAAGTGGTAATCCCCGAATATATCGTTGATCTGTAAACCCTGCCGGGCAAACATCACTTCAAAATCTGCTTTGCTAAAGGCGTTTACGCTCTCGGTAAACGACAGGCGCAGCAGCCGTTTCTTATCCAGTATATTAATCTCTTTGAGAAATTTTTTATCCTGCATTTCGCGGTGAATATCAAATACTACCTCGTCCTTCTCTTTCACTTCGCTGGCTACCAGGTGACTGGCCACGTAATGGCTGTTCAGGTAATCGAGCACCAGCCGGCCGCCGGGTTTAAGGGCGTTTTTGATGGTGCGCAGCGCATTATCGTTTTCGCGCTGGGTGTCGAAATAACCAAAGCTGGTGAAAAAGTTAAAGGCCACGTCGAAGTAATTGATCACGAAAGGCAGGCGCATATCGTGCTGGTAAAAACTCAGGTGGTCGTTTTCCAGCTTGCGGGCTATTACAATACTTTCTTCTGAAAGGTCGATCCCGGTTACGGTATATCCCTTGTCGGCCAGGTATTTTGCATGCCTGCCGCGGCCACAGGCCACGTCGAGCATTAGCGCGTCGGGCACAGGGCGTAAGTATCCCAGCAGCTTGTCGATAAACGAAGCGGCTTCCTTTTCATCCCGGTTGTTATACAACAGGTGATAGTAAGGTGAATTGAACCAGTCTTTAAACCAATGCTTTGCTGCTTCCATATCCATAACGGGGGGCAGCTCCTCCTCGAATGCTATCACCCCTTTTTATTATTAAACATCAAATATCGTGTGCTTTCGTAAAAGCCGCGCGTTAAGTTATCCATTTTCCTTGCAGTGTCCACATTCTCCTTTTTCACATCTTTCAGCGGATCGGCCGACAAATCGAATAAGGCGGTTTCGCCAGTTTCCGGATTTATCTCATAAAGATAACGTTCTCCGATGAGGGCGTGATAAGGCTGGAGGTTTTTATTATATACCATAAAGGCGTACCGGTCATGACGGCTGCTATCCAGCAGGTTTTCGCCTAATGTGTAGTTTTTTACGGGCATACCCACCAGCGAGGCCACTGTAGGGTACACATCTACCAGGCTGCCCACTGCTTTAATACGTTCCGGGGCAACATGGCCGGGATTATAAATGATCAGCGGCACATGGTGGCCACCTGTCGCCATTTCCACTTCGGGCTTTTCCATAAAGTGGTAAGGGTTGAGCTTGATGTTATGATCACCGAAAAACAGGAATACGGTATTTTCAAGATACCCATCTTCCTTCGCTTTCTTCATCAGGTGCCCGATATTATAGTCCAGGTAACGGATACCGTTAAACTGATCTACAGACAAAAAGCCGGATTGTTTGAATTTGGCCATGTCTATATCTTTCTCGGTTACACGTTTGAAGTCGCCCGCACCAGGCGTGGTGGTAAAGGGTTCGTGATTATCAGCCGTCTGGAGAAAGGCTATGAACGGTTGTTTGCGGTCGTTAGCCGCCTTAAATATCGCGCTGGACTCGGTGATAAGGTCGTAATCGGATACGCCCCAAACATCGGCCTTGGGTGATTTGAAATAACCTTCCTCGAAAATCCTGATGCCCTCCACATTATTGGTAAACACCGCCCGGATGTTGGCCCAGTTGGTATTGCCACCCAGCAGGTAGTACTTCTCATACCCCGTAAACTGGTCCATAATCACCCGCTGATCCACGATATTAGGGTGGCGGGAGGCGGTTTTATTATTACATACGTCTGGCAAACCGGTGGTAATACCGAACACCGAACGCGCCGTACTCATTACCGGGATGTAGAAGTTCTCGAAAAGTATCCCGCTGTCGGCCACGGCCTGTAAGTTAGGCGTAGGCATCATGGGGTTATTGAACATGCTGGTGATGGAAGCGCCTGTGGACTCCATCATCACTATAATTACGTTAAGCCTGGGTTTACTGCTATCAGCCGGAATGTTGCGTACGAAGTTGAGTTTCAGACTGTCGGGCTGCTGTATACGCAGGTAATCGGCCATATAAGGATACACCCGGCGTGTTTTTTCCAGGTCGTACGTATCGTCGTGGGAACTGAAGTTGGAAAAAAAGTACAGTACCGGGTTGAGGGCCAGGCTGGTAATACCATTATCGCGGGTGAACATGGCCTGGCTCCAGCGGAGGGGGAACCATGCGAAGTTGCCGTAAATACCCGCGGCGAAAAGTAATATCATACTTAAGATCCAGGCAACCAGAGCGCCACTGCGGGTTTGGCGGCCTTCCTGCCCGGCATGATAATAAAATATGCGGCGGTACAGGAAAATAACACAGGCCATTAATATAATAATACCAATCGTTCCTTTAATTACAGGATAACTCTGCCAAACCATCCTGGCATTATCGGCTTTTTCGCCGGAAGCCAGGAAACGCGTGATAGAGGGATCGACGCGCAGGCCCAGGTAAGCATAATGGCCCAGGTCGATGGCGTAAAAGAAGATGAGCAGCAGGTACACCAGGAAAAGATAGATAAAGTTGATGCGCTTTAATATACGGTTGGCAAACAGGTGGTTACGGGCCATTACGGCAATGAGGGCCAGGGGGGCCATAATAACCAGCGCCAGGCGTAAATCGAACTTCAGGCCCAGGTACCAGGCTTTGGCAACGGAAGAAGTGGCAGCAACGGCAGGTTTGAAGAAAAAGAAGTAGAAAATAACCCTAAAAAGGACCAGGAACAGGAACAATGTCAACGACTGAACAATGATATAGCGGATGTACCTGGGAATGCGGAGCCAAATGTCCTTCATTTTAATAGTTGAGCTGTTTATTTTTTAGCTAAGCTGCAAATATATGCGAAAAATGCACACCATGGCGGGGTTGCTAAATACCTGCTAATCAATTCTAGGTTTTCTGATGGCGTTTTGTTTATCTTTGCCTTCCTAAAAAAATCCAACAAATTTGGCACTGATCAAATCTATCTCTGGCATTCGCGGAACAATTGGCGGTAAACCGGGCGAGGGACTTTCACCCCTGGATGTGGTGAAATTCACTGCGGCCTATGGTACCTGGTTGCTCCGTCAGAACAGTGAAAACAAAAAAGTGGTAATCGGCCGGGATGGACGTATTTCCGGGGAAATGGTGACAAACCTCGTTTCCTCCACCCTCATCGGATTGGGTATAGATGTGGTAGACCTGGGTCTTTCCACCACCCCTACCGTGGAAATTGCCGTTACCATGGAACAGGCAGCGGGTGGTATCATCCTCACTGCCAGCCACAACCCTAAAGAATGGAACGCCCTGAAGCTGCTGAACAGCGCAGGCGAGTTCATTTCAGGGGAAGATGGCGCTACCCTGCTTGAAATTGCAGCTAACGAAGACTTTGTTTTCGCTGACGTAAACAAGCTCGGTACCTATAAAACTGACGACACTTACCTTCAGAAACACATCGACGCGGTAGTTAACTACCCGCTGGTGGACGTTGCCGCTATTAAAGCACGCAACTTTAAGATCGTGGTAGATGCGGTAAACTCTACAGGCGCTATTTTCGTTCCCGCCCTGCTGAAAGCACTGGGTGTAGACGATGTGATCGTACTGTTCGGCGAAGTAAATGGCAAATTCAGCCACAACCCTGAGCCACTGCCTGAAAACCTGACCGCGCTCTCTAACGAGGTAGACAAATCCAAAGCGGATTTCGGTATAGCTGTAGATCCTGACGTAGACCGCCTCTGCTTCGTTTGTGAAGACGGTGGCATGTTTGGCGAAGAGTATACCCTGGTAGCGGTAGCCGATTATATCCTGAAACACAGGAAAGGTAACACCGTTAGTAACCTCTCTTCTACCCAGGCCCTAAAGGACGTAACCCTCAAACATGGCGGTGCTTACTACCCTTCTGCAGTAGGTGAAGTGAACGTGGTACGTAAAATGAAAGAAGTGAACGCGGTGATCGGCGGCGAAGGCAACGGCGGCATCATTGTTCCCGACTTCCACTACGGCCGCGACGCCCTTATCGGTATTGGCCTGTTCCTTAGCCACATGGCTACGCTGCAGAAAAACATGAAGGCGATCCGTAACTCTTACCCCGACTATTTCATTTCTAAGAATAAAATAGAGCTGGACAAGGGCATCGACGTGAAAACGATCTTCGAAAAAATTAAAGGCAAGTACAAAAACCAGCCTATCAATACGGAAGATGGACTGAAAATCGAGTTCGACAAAGACTGGGTGCATTTGCGCACATCTAACACCGAGCCGATCATCCGCATCTATTCCGAGAGCCAGAACGAAACTACCGCCGATAATATCGCCAAGCGTATTATGCAGGACATCAGGGAGTTCATGCTCTAAGGCCTGTTTGAGAAAATATTTGATGTGTACCGGCCCGGATCTTATTCCGGGCCGGTATTTTTTTGTCAGGATAATATCATTTTGTTCCGCCTGCTTACTACCGTTGAAGGGAGTGACACAACGGCGGCCCAATAGAATTGCTGCCGCCTGCCTCCCCCATCTCCCCATTTCCCTACCGTTGTTCCTTTTTCCGTTTTACATTCTCCCCTTTTTTTGGGAAATTTGCTTCGCTTTAAGGAGCGCCATTATAATTTATATCAAAAACCACCACCACCTTGGAAAGAATTTATTTTGACAACGCAGCTACCACTCCGCTGGATAAAGAGGTATTGGACGTGATGCTGCCGTACATGACAGAAAAGTTCGGGAACCCTTCCTCCATCTACTCTTACGGACGCGAATCTAAACTGGGTATTGAAACTGCGCGTAAAAGCGTGGCTAAGATCCTTAACGCGCACCCGGGAGAGATCTTTTTTACCTCCGGGGGTACCGAAAGCAGCAACACTGCTATTTCTGCGGCCGTTCACAACCTCGGCTGCCGCCACATTATCACCTCTCCCATTGAGCACCATGCCACCCTGCACGCTACAGATCACCTGCACTGCAAAGAAGGCATTAAGCTCTCCCACGTTAAACTGCTGCCTAACGGGCACGTAGATATGGACGACCTCCGCAGCCTGCTCGCCAATTCGGAAGAACGCTGCCTGGTTACCCTGATGCACGCCAACAACGAAATCGGCAACCTGCTGGATATTCATGCCGTTGGCCACCTCTGCAACGAGTTTAACGCCATTTTCCACTCTGATACCGTGCAAACCGTTGGTCACTACCCGTTCGACCTCCGCAACACACCGGTACACTTCATTAACGGCGCCGGCCACAAATTCCACGGACCTAAAGGTGTTGGCATCCTCTATATCAACGAGAATGTTAAAATCGATCCGTTTATCCATGGCGGTTCGCAGGAACGTAACATGCGCGCAGGTACCGAAAACCTGTATGGCATTGTTGGTTTTGCCAAAGCACTGGAACTGGCTACTACGCACCACGAAGAACACAGCACGTACATTAACAGCATCCGTATGTACATGGCTGAGCAGCTGCAGCAACACATTCCCGGCGTTACGTTCAACGGCGACCTGTTTGGCCGCAGCCTGTACACGGTACTCAACGCAGCTTTCCCTAAATCAGAGAAAACCGAGATGATCCTGTTTAACATGGACATTAACGGTATTTGCGCTTCGGGCGGCAGTGCCTGCACTTCCGGTGCCGACGCAGGTTCTCACGTAATCAGGGGGATCAACAACGATCCTAATAAGATCGCGGTGAGGTTCTCTTTCTCTAAACAGAATACAAAAGAGGAAGTAGATAAAGTGATAGCGAAACTGAAGGAGCTGATGTAGTTCTTTCCTCGAAAATATAAAGAAAGCCGTCCCGAGGGGCGGCTTTCCTGTTTTAAAAAACCTTGCCATTACCTGGCAAGGCTCAACTGTTTTGCGGGGGTATAAGGGGTAAGGAAATGTTAGTGTACCGGAATCAGGTCGGTGTTTTCTAAAGGGATCCATTTGTTTACCTGGTCGACTTTGGTTTCGATCACGTTTAATCGTTCGCGAATTTCCTCCAATCCTCTGTCAGTATTATCGAACCTGTGATCGATGACCTCCAGTTGGTGATCTGTTGAATCGAATCTGCGCCCGATGATCTCAAACTTAGGCCCCATCTCTTCCAATTTGCGATCAGACAAATCGAACCTGTTGGCCATCACCTCGAACTTGCGATCAACGTCCCTAAACTTGCTGTCCATTTTGCCTTCCAGTACTTTGAACTTCGTATCCATCTTGTGTTCCAAAGCCATAAATCGATTATCCATCGCCACTACCTTTGTTAGAATCTCCTGTAACATATGTGTTTCTGACATAAGCGAAATTGATTTTAACAAAAGTAGCGAAGTGTTTGAAAGTCAATCAAGCTTTATGCGCGTGTTGGTGGCAATTTGTGTTGATGTAGATTCTAACACAATAGACCAGATGCTGTTCTTCTATTTAAAATGGTATTAGACACCTAACTTATCTAACAAAAATCTTTTTATCCAAATAGGTAGATCACTAAACCCGTAAAATAGATCAACAGTGGAACCATCCGTAATTTCTCCTATCAACCTATATCGACTGTTTAGTGAATTATCAATCAGGTAGCAACGATTAACATAGGGAAGCATATCATAAAGCAGGTCCATCGACTTCTCATACCGCTCCCGTATCTTATCCTCGGCTACAGGATGCCCACCCTTTTTTACCCGTTCAGAAACACGGTTAATGTTAATTTCTACAGAAACTGTACCTACGAAATACAGATAAGTTCGATAACCTGCGCTCAACGCATCTTTAAATATTTGCAACTTGGAAGAATGCGACATTACCGTTTCAAATGAGAACGTACTTCCCTTTGCTAAAAGAAGCCGCCGTATATACTCCGATATAATAGCCGCTTCATACGAGTTGCTTCCTTCACCAATGAGAATATTATTATTTGAAAACTGGAGATCAATTTTATAACCTTCGGTCACTGCCTTTTGTAACAGGGTGGAATTATGCAGATATTGGTCAAACTCCTGGGATGTAGACTCTAGATCGTAATCAGCCAGATTTAAAAATTTCCTTTCCGCTACGGTTTTCTCGATGTCATCAGCATTTATATAGAGTCCCGTATCAATCGCACGTTTTCGAACTTCCTTAATAATAGAACTTTTACCGGAGCCGTTGGGCCCTCCGAAAACACGCATTCGTTTTGTATTGCTACCTTTTGACATTAACAGTGATGCCCTTTTTAAAGGTTAAATCATGTTTAATATCCTCGGGTTCCTCTACCTTTTTAATGCGTACAATACTTTTATCCGCCAATCTCCTAACTACCCATCCATCTTCAAAATAGGTAATCGGCAGTCCAAGCGCCAGATTTTCGTTAACTGCATTGGTTGCTGCATGGCGTCCGGCTTCTTCTAAAAAAGACGTGTTATTACTATCCTCATAGTAGCTCAGACTCTCCCATTCATTTTCTAAATGCTGTTTGATATGTTGGGTTATTTCCTTCGCCTTTCTTCTCATCGCACCTTGTATGATCTGGGTGATAAATTAATACTCATTACCATATGAAGATACGGTATTTTTCGAGTCTGAAAAAATCGTCAGGAATTCTTCGTAATCAACTCATAAAACTTATCCCTGTACCCCTCGCTAATCGGTATATACTGGTTCGCTATCACTACAGAATTCTTCTCCACGGAATTGATCTTATCGAGCGATACTAGGTACGAACGGTGTACCCGGATGAACTTATCCCTGGGCAGGCGCGATTCGAAGGATTTGAGGCTCTTAAGCGTTAATACGGGCTGGTTGCGTGTATAGATCTTGATGTAATCTTTCAGCGCTTCTATGTAAAGGATATCTTCAAAATTAACTTTTATGATTTTGTACTCTGTTTTTACAAAAATGTAATCTGCGGATGCTGCCAGTTCGCCACCACTTTTTTGCTGCACGCTCAAATACTCGTACACTTTGGTAACGGCTTTCATGAAACGCTCGAAAGGGATGGGCTTTAACAGGTAGTCGACGATGTCGAGGTTAAAGCCATCGAGCGCATACTCCTGGTAAGCAGTGGTGAAAATAACGGCGGGCGGATTTTTAAGCGCCTTCAGGAATTGAATGCCGTTGATATCGGGCATCTTGATGTCCAGAAAAAGGAGGTCTACCTGCTCTTCCTGCAGGTAGCGGAGGGCCAGTGCGGCGTCCTCGAATTTCGTTAGCTGCATGGGGAAAGGAACTTTGCGGGCAAAGTCCTCTATGATCTCCAGCGCCAGTGGTTCATCGTCAACTGCGATACACTTCATCATGGTTCAGCACAATTTTTAAGTCAGCAATAAATTCGTTTCCGTTTTCTTTTACAGTTATTTCATGGGCGCCTGCATACATCATATCGAGGCGCTTTAATGCATTTGTTAGTCCTACGCCGCCTGCCTCATCCGGCTTCTGCCGGATGATTTTGTTGCGTACCAGCATGTTCAGGGACCCGTTGTTTATAACCAGTTGAATGATAATGTAAGCTTCTTCGGAATAACTGATACCATGCTTAAAAGCATTCTCCACAAACGGGATCAGCAGCATGGGTGCTATTTGCAATGTTCCGGCGTCGCCCGCCACGGTATAATCTACCGTAATCGATTTTGGCAAACGCAGTTTCTGTATGTCAATATAATCGTGCAGGTAACGCAGTTCGTTTGCCAGTAGCACTTTGTCTTCGTTGGCCTGGTAAATCATGTAACGTAGTATCGTCGACAATTTAACCAGGGCATGTTCGGTTTCGGGTGACTTTTTATGCGCCAGGGAGTATATCGTATTCAGACAATTAAATAAAAAGTGCGGGTTGATCTGGTTCTTCAGGAATTTCAGTTCTGCATTAAGATTAGCCACCTTCAACGCTTCGCGCTGTTTCTCGCTTTTAAACCATTCAATGCCTATTTTAATAAAGCCGCTCATGAACAGCATCAGTAAGGTGAACATCACTGTACGCCGCAATACCTGCGGAATAATAAAATCGCGGAACACATTATCCTCTGGCGGAAATGGCCGCGCCAGTATCGCCGAATCCGACATACCCCGCACACGCATTGCCCTCCGGGATTCGAAGTGACGTACTCTGCGTGAAGTGTCAAATTCATCGAACCGTGTGTGCATCACTTCATCCGGCCCCCCCTGCGTACGGTACACCACTCTTCTTCCATCGCTGCTGGCAATAGCCAAACCTATATGCGGCCGCTTCATCATATCTCCCATGAACTGGTACTCTATAATTGCCTGCTGCAAAGTAATTACAACGATCAGCAACAGTACGGAAGCAATGTATAAACTGATCTTCTTTAAGGTAAAGAACCGCGGTATCAGTACATACATATTAAGATAGAAAAGCCCTATCAACACTAATGTGTTTACGATCTCCTTATAGAAAAAGGAATAGTCGCTCACCTGTATGCGGTAAGCAAAAAACGGGAACATAAAAAAGCAGAGCCATGCAATAATATGCAATACGACGACGACCAGCTTGTTCCTGAAAATGTGCTTAATTGGCTTCATGAAATTAATCGCGTAAACTTAGCCTGAAATGGGTTAAGTTCTTGTTAAAAAGCGCCCCTGTACATCCTTATGCGGTTAACTAAAAGTTAAAGTTATTGCATTGATCAGCAGGGAGTTAATTAAACGTTAAATACTGTTACACGCATGTTAACACACGCATGTAACAGTATTTAGTCAGGTCAAATAATATATAAGCTAGTGCTGTATCTGCAATGCTGCAAGCTCGGCTTTGGATATGGCCGGCGACTGGTGCTGCATCAGTTTTTTCACGATGAGATCGCCCACACGAATGGCGTCTTCTTTCGAGGAGAAGGGCTGCTTTCCTTCCAGTACAGGGATTCTGTCCTGGCTGATATAGGTTTTACCGCCTGCATTGATCTTATAACCCCAGCCACCTGCGGTTTCAAAAGGTACTACTTCGAGTTGTACCATGCCCGCAGGATGATGGTGGGTAGCGGTAGAAGATGTAAAAAACACTTTCGCTACGGTGAAAAGTAAGAGCGTACCAATGGTAAGCGCCACTATCCACTTTGTGATGGACTTTGGCTTAGTCATTTTCATTGTAGGTTGCGGTTGGATCAAACTCCCACAGATCTTCGAAAGGCAGGCTGGCACTGTTACCCAGGCCTACATATCCCCTGTTATTAATACTGAATGCAATAGCACCGCTACGGGCTAATCCCTCAAAGCTGCGCTTCTGGTCCCACACGTCATTAATCGGATCGTACTCCCAAACATTGGTGGTTAAACCGCTTTTGGAACCGGTGGCAATGTATCCCTTGTTGTTCATTACGAAAGCCACACCGTTGCTGGACACCATATCGTAATCGTTATCGTAATCTTCATCACTTACGTTAGATATCTTACGCTTTTCTGTCCATTTATTGGCAGCAGTACTGGCAGGATCGAACATGTACATGTCGTTTACGCTTAACGTTTGACCGGTGTTGGGGTTGGAACCCGTTACCACATACGCTTTATCGTTAATTACGAAAGCAACCGCATCGGAACGTTTGTTGCCGCTGAACGATTCTTCTTTGCTCCACGACTGTGATGCAGGATCAAAAGAATAGAAGTCTTTCAGGTAGTTACCATCATAACCGCAGGTTACATAACCTTTGCCTGCAACACCGAAGGCGGTAGCGCTGTAACGTGCAGTGCCAGCGAATGGAACACCCGGCTCCCACTTATCGGTAGCTGGTGTATATACCCAGGTATCGTTCAGTTTATTTACGCCATCGTAACCGGTGGTTACATAACCAAGGCCATTTACAGCAAAGGCTACTGCGCTGTTACGGGCTGCGCCTGGCAAATCGGCTACCTGTGTCCAGGAATTGGAGGTCTGATCGTAATACCAGAAATCTTTCAGCCTGTTGGTGCCGTCGTAACCGGTACCTATATAAGCCTTATTATCTATTACGAACGAAACGGCTTCTCCCCGGGCTACCCCTTCGAGTGAGGAACGGCTGATCCAGTTCCCAATCTCTTCCGTATCATCGTCTTTGGAGCAGGAGGCAAGAAATACGCCGGCTGCCAGCAGAACCCAGGAATGTCTAACATTGAACATAAGCAATTACAGTTTTTAACAGCGCCAAAATTATCCGGGGAACTGTTAGGGTGGATATAAAATAGACGGAATACCTTTTTTAAGGGGATGAATATTGCTATTTCATCTGCCAATCCAGCGAAATGGCGATTTCACGCTATCTCAGGCCTGTCCTGCTCTTGACGGCAAACAGCGGGAAACTTATCACGTTCATCGATAAATAAGGGCAACTGGCATATTTAAACATTTCTTTCGCGCCCTCACGTTATAAACTTGTGCGTTGTCTTTTAAACTATGCGCAAAATATCATGCTTATTAATAGCAGTTTCGGCCCTTTACCTGGCGTCCTGCGAAAAGAGTGGTTTCAGTTACGAGGATGTAACTACGGAAAACGGTGCCGGTTATATATTACTGGATACTTTTTCGGTGGATGTGAAAACGATCCAGTTGGACTCGGTACCCAGTTCGGGATTGGGAGTCATCCTCAATGGTTATTATAACGATCCGCTGTTCGGAAAAATTACAGCAGGGTCTTTTTTTGAAATGACTATGCCCAGTGTGCGCAGCATTGAGAATAATATGGTGTACGATTCGGTGGAGCTTATCCTGCGCGGTAATGGCTACTATTATGGAGATACTACGGTACCGCTAAACATCAGCGTATACCAGCTTACACAAAATATTAAACTGGCAGATAACAGTAGTTCCCTTTATACACACAATTCATTTGCCACCGCCTCCTCTCCCTTAGGCACCAAACAAACGTACCTGCGGCCTTTAGAGAAAGATACGGTAAGCATTCGCCTCGCGGATACCAAAGGCCGCGAAATATGGGATTTGTTCGCAGCAAAGGCTAACGAAGTATCCGGTGATGCGCAATGGCTCGACTACTTCAAAGGGCTGGCCATAAAAACCGGCACTACTAACGTGATTTATGGCTACGATGCCAGCACTGCGGTAATGCGTATTCACTACCATATTAACAGCCTGGAACGTGGTACCAACTATTTCGAGTTCCCACTGTCTAACACGGCCTACCAGTTTAATAATGTACAGGCCGACCGTACAGGCACGCCTATCGCTGCACTTAACACCACCAATAACAGCATTCCTGCTGATCAACTTGATAATGCGGCTTACATACAAGGTCTTACGGGCGTGGTGACGCGCCTCGATCTGCCCTCTATTAAAAAACTGCAGGAGCTGGGCCGTTTTGGAAAGATCGTTAGCGCAACACTGGTTGTACAACCTGTCAGGAACACTTACATAAGGGCGAATATGCCTTCTAAAACAACTTTGGTAGAAGCCGATACGAAACAGAACAGGGGCGATACACTGACGGGCAGCAGCACGGGCGGTTACCAGTACGGCGACTTCACTTACGACGCACTGTACAACGAAAACACCAGCTACACGTACGACCTTACCAGCTATTGTAATGCAGAACTGGCGGCGGATAACATTACTACCCGGGGATTGCTGATGATGCCTACCTACTTCGACTTTCATACGCGGTTCGACAGGCTGGTGATTGGCAATAAGGTGAACGCGAAAAACAAAATGACTTTTAAAATTTATTACCTGTTGTATAAATAAGTGCGAACGATACTCATGCAAACAAAACTATACCTTACACTTTGCGGATGCAGCCTGATGCTGCTGGCAGCTAAGCAAACCAGCGCACAAAAAGGCATGAACTCCCTTTACTCTTCCTATGGTATTGGCGACCTGGAAGACAAGGACTACAGCCGCAACTTTGGCGTGGGCAGCGCAGGTATCGGCCGCCGGTCGGGCAACTACCTGAACGAATTAAATCCGGCCAGCTACAGCGCACTACCTACACAACGTTTCTTTTTCGAAGTATCGGGCGCAGGCAGAATGATGCAGTACAGCACTTCTACCTACACGCAAAGCGCAGGTGACCTCAACTTCAAGAAAATAGCTATGGGCTTTAAAGCCGCTAAACCTTGGGGCGTAAGTATTGGGGTTACGCCATTCAGCAACATCGACTACAAAGTATTAAATACAAAATATATCACTGGTACACCCACCGGTGTTAGAAGTGCCATAGAGGGTTCCGGGGGCCTGACCCGGGCGTACTTTTCCAATGCAGTACAACTGGGCAAACACTTTTCAGTGGGTTTGTCCGGAGCCTTTCTATTCGGCAATGTTACCACCACCGACAGTACCGGCAGCACCGGCGCATCCAGCGATGTGTTTACTGAAAATGCACGTTCACTCCGCAACTTCAACCTTACCTCCGGCCTGCAGTACAGCGGCCGCGTAGGCAATATGATACTGGGCGCCGGCCTTACCTATCGTATGCAAACGAAGCTGCGCTCATCGCAAACGTTTACGATCAAAGACAATTCGGACAATACCTATTATGAAGAAGATGTACGCACCAGCGATTATGTAATTCCCGCGCAATACGGCGCCGGCCTTTCGCTTACAAACGGCCGGCTGACGGCGGTGGCCGATTATAAAATGGCCGACTGGGCCGGCAAAAACAGTAACGAAAGCGATTACATTTATACAAAGTCACAACGCGTGGCCGGTGGTTTGGAGTACAGTTTTTACAAGTATTACCTCAACAGCCGGGTAGAAGGGTTGTCGTTACAACTGGGCGCCAACTATCAAAATTCGTATATGAAAGTAAAGGGGCAGGACATTCGTGATTTCGGCATCACAGCCGGTGCGTCTTTGCCGGCAGGTAGTACTTTACGTTACTACGTAGGCCTCGAAGTAGGGCAACGTGGTACACAAAACAAAGGATTGATCCAGGAAAACTATCTGAACATTGTATTCAGCTTATCCATGCGCGACCTATGGTTCTTTAAGCGGGTGGAATACTAAGATATTTAAAGACGGTGTACGTTAAGAAGCGCGGGCCTAGGCATTTATGCCGGCCTGCGTTTCGCTTTTAAGCACATGCCTGAACCCCAGGAAATCGCTGAACCATTTACCGGAAGCTTTGATCGTACGTTGCTGTGTAACATGATCTACATGCACCAGTCCAAACCGTGCACGGTACCCTTCGGCCCATTCAAAGTTATCGGTGAGCGTCCAGGCGAAGTAGCCGTTTACGGGCACGCCTTCGCGTTTAGCCTGCAACACGCCCGCCAGGTATTCACGGAAATAACGGATGCGCTGCGCATCGTTCACCACCCCGTTTTCCATGTTATCGTTAAAGGCTGCGCCGCTTTCAGATACAATGATATTTTTTACTCCTTCGTACGCACCAAACTGTTTGAGGATATTGTACATGCCCACACCACTTATCTCCCAGCCCAAAGCCGTTACAGGTACATTACGCGAGCGTGGTTTTACCTCCGACACATTTACGTAAGGCATAAACGGATTATGCCGCACCACCAGCGGGAAGTAGTTCTGCACCCCGATAAAATCGAATTCGAAAGGCAGTTTATCCCAATCGCGCCACATGGCGTAACGGCGTTCTATACGATGAAGCAGGGGAAAGTCATCAGCAGGATAACGCATGCCCAGTGAGGGTTCTATAAACAAACGGTTAAAGAGCGCGTCGGCTCTGCGGGCCGCTTTAATATCGGCTTCGCTCTGGGTATTGGGGATGATGTGTGAGCAGGAAAACGTAGTGCCCACGTTCGCATTTTTCACTTCATCCCTTACTACACGCCCGCCTTCTGCCTGCGCCAGTGCTACGTGATGCACTGCGGGTAAAAAGTAAGAGAGCCCGAATTTGCCCGGGGCATGTACCCCCAGCATATAACCCAGCGAGGTAAATCCGAAAGGTTCGTTCAGAATGATCCAGTTTTTCACCTTATCGCCAAAAGCCCGCGTAACCACCGTTACATAATGTTCAAACGCAAACACAATACCCCTGTGGCACCAGCCGCCTTTGTTCTCAAGCGCCTGCGGTAAATCCCAGTGATAGAGGGTAACGTAGGGTTCGAGTCCCACTTCAAGGCAGGTGTCGATCACTTTGTGGTAAAAATCGATGCCTGCCTGGTTAACCGGCCCTGTACCCTTGGGTAAAATACGTGGCCAGGAAATGGAGAAACGGAATACGGAGAAGCCCAGGGCCTTTGCCAGCAGTATATCATCGCGGTAGTTCACATAAAAATGGCAGGCCTGTTGTGCATGCGTACCATCCTTGATCTTACCTTTTCGTCCGCTGAACGTATCCCAGATAGAGGCGCCTTTCCCATCCGCATCGCAGGCGCCCTCGTTCTGAAAAGCAGAAATTACTACTCCCCAGGAAAAGTCGTCCCCGAAATCATTACGCGAAAAGGATGCAGGCAGGATCATATTAATCCCGAAATTAATGCTTAACCCACTTACCCTGTATTATAATTTTGTTAATAAGGTGGGGCAAGCCACGGAATAAACCATCAGCCGCCGTTGTGTCACTCCCTTCAGCGGCATCTCTCTCCCCATCATTTTAAAAAAGGTAAGAGGAACGGTAAGCTCCTCTTACCATATATGATGAAGCCGCAACCGTCAGGAATTTTTCAAACCAATATGTCAAAGAACTTGTGATGACAAGGGAAGCTTTTCCTCCCAGCCATTCGTGATCGCACATTGCCTTTTTAGCATCTTCCGACGGTATAAAAGGTATGGATCACAGTCACAAATGCAAAGGTACTATCATGAAATGCCGGTTCGGGTTACAATGGGACGAAGCTTAGAGAACGTTGGGACGAAGCATATAGAAGCCTGGGACGAAAGCCCTCATCATCCTCTGAAACTCTTTACCAGCAAGGGATACAACTCATATAAACACCTTACAAATATTCAATTAATTCAATTTCAGATCGTTGAAGACTTACAAAACGGAAATAATTGCCAAAAGTCGCTCCAGATATACTTTCTTCCGGCGAAGGTATATCGATCCTATATCGATCCTTTAATAGCCGTGTGCAGGGGCGCGGGTTTCAGCGGAAGCGGGTATAGGATGGATAAAGGATCGATATAGGATCGGTACGCATCACATTGTTCGGCAAAAAGGCACTCAGCCGACGGACGGCAGGTTTTATTGTGTGCCCTCCTCAGCGGGCGTCACCCTGTCCGGCGTCGCGAGGAACGAAGCGATGACGGGGAGAGAAATGCCGCTGAAGGAATGACACAACGGCGGCTGGGGAATGGCTTAAAACCCATTTTAAAGGCCCAAACGCGGCACATCGCTTCAAATACGAACAAGCACCTGCAGGCGATGCAGGAGCTTAAAATCCTGCTTTCTTTTATTACATTTGGATGATGACTAAGCGTATTTACAACACACTGGCGGCAGGCGCGCTGGCCTGCCTGGTGGCCTGCGGACAAACACCTCCCAATAAACAGGAGGTGAAAAATCCGGCCGACAGCCTGAACCGCATGGTGCTCATTCCAGGTGGGGAGTTTGACATGGGCGCGGATGACGATCAGGGGCAGCCCGACGAGTACCCGAAACATAAAGTACAACTCGACTCGTTCTGGATGGACGAACACGAGGTGACCAATGCCGAATTCGCGCTTTTTGTGAAAAGCACGGGTTATAAAACGGTGGCAGAAAAGCCGGTGAGTATGGAAGAGATCATGCGTGAACTGCCGCCCGGCTCGCCACAACCAGACAGCAGCATCCTGGAGCCCGGCTCGCTGGTGTTTACACCGCCCGACCATGCAGTGCCTTTAAATGATGTATCGCAATGGTGGCAGTTTATACATGGCGCCAACTGGCTGCACCCACTGGGGCCAGATAGCGACATCAGGGGTAAAGATAATTATCCCGTAACGCACATCGCTTATGACGACGCGGTGGCTTATGCCAACTGGGCCGGCAAACGCCTGCCCACCGAAGCCGAATGGGAATATGCGGCACGTGGCGGCCTCGCCAACCAACCTTACCCCTGGGGCAGCGAATTACTTACAGAAGGTAAAACCAAAGCCAATACGTGGAACGGCCATTTTCCATATGAAAACACACAAACCGACGGCTTCTACGGACTGGCACCGGTGAAAAGTTACGGCGCCAACACTTATGGCCTGTACGATATGAGCGGCAACGTATGGGAACTTTGCGCCGACTGGTTCCACAGCGATTATTATAAAAGTCTGACTGGTATAAGCACGAACCCGAAAGGCCCCGAACAGGGTTACGATGCAGAAGATCCCGGCACGGTAAAACACGTGATACGCGGCGGCTCGTTTATGTGCAGTGATGAATATTGTAAAGGTTACAGGGTATCGGCCAGGATGAAAACCTCGCCCGAATCGGGGTTATCTAACTTAGGTTTCCGGTGTGTGAAAAGTAAATAAAAAAATAAGGGGGAAGAATGGATATTCTTTCCCCTTCTGCATCTGCGTGAGTATAAAATTCTATTGTCTGATGATCTTTTTTGTATAAGTTTTACCGTCTACCAGCACCTTCACATAATAAGTACCTGCAGGCGATTTGCTCAAATCTACAAGCGACCTGGCAGCAACGCCGCTACCATTGCTCTTTTCGCTATATACCACCTCGCCGTTTGAATTAAAAACTTTCATTTCAGATTTACCACTTTTCGATCCTGGATAGTCAACAGTGTATCTGCCATCACTTGAAGGATTGGGATAAACGCGGAGCGCTTTATTGCTGGTATTTCTGGCAGCAGCAAACTTCGCCAGGCTTTCTTTTTCTGAATCAGCCGCAGCTACCTTTTTAAGTTCGCCACCTTTCTTAGTGGTGATGATGATTACTCCATGGTTCCCCCTGGGCCCGTAAAGGCTGGCAGCGCTTTGGTCTTTTAATACACTAATCGATTCGATGCTGTTAGCATCAATTCTCTGCAGCACGTTGGAGTCGCTCATTTTTCCGTCCACTACGTACAACACATCATGAAGACCAGATGTGCCGCGGGAGGTGATCCTGAGCGGCTGGCGGGTTGAATCAACGTGACCCGTAAACCTTATATTCCTGCCAACAACCGTACGTACCGAATCAGGCGTAAATACGAACAGGCTCCTGGAGTGATCGTCTGCCCCGCCGGAAAAACCGTTCTGTCCGGACCTGTAGATTAAATTCACGGGTGTTTGATCGCCCGCCTGTTTGGTTTCTACGTATACATAACCTTTCTGGTTCTCCGTTTTAAGCGTTACCGATTTAAGACGGTCGCTGCTTAACGCCCCTACTTCTTTTTCAGAAGAAGGTTTGCCATCCAGTACATATTCGTAATCTTTACCCGCGAGGCGGGTAACTGATACTGGCCGACCGGCGTTATTGCCCGCTCCAACAAATACAACGTCCTGTCCGGGTTTACTGCTAAAAGCATAAGTACCGGTAAGGCGAGATGGCGGTGCTACGCTGCTGGATATGCCGATAACTTGTCCCTGTACCGTACGTGGTCTAACACCGCTCGCCTGGCGATTGCCATAACCGGTAACCGTAACTTCCTGAAGCGGTTTACTCTCAAGCGATTTAGCGGTACCAGCTTGCGCGTTGCCGTAGCCGGTTACTACTACTTCATCCAGCCTGCTTGTAAATTCTACAGGTTCTACAATTTGACCGGCTGTAGCTAAAAACGTCAGCTGCGCCTTTAAATATGTTGTGTCAACCTTTCCTGCCTTTTGCTGCACTTCCTGCAACATCAGTTGCAGTGGCTTTGGATTGCCGGTACTATCATTCAGTTCGATAGTAATTGTTTTACGCGGTTTTTTAGTGGTATCTGCTTTACCTGTTACTACTACTTCTTCCAGCGGTCTCTTTATGTTCTCCACTTTTACCGGTGGAATGGTATCTGTTTCTTCAACAAATAATTGTGGGATGGTGCCCTGCCCTACCGGCGCCAGTTTAACGCCCGCACGGCTAAAGTTAAGTGTGAGCACGAGCACGCTTACCATACAGCCCAGTACTAAATACCGGACCACCTGGTAACGCGATGATCGTTCTTTATTCATCATCATAATACGGTTTTTGAGATGTGAAAAATTGAAATTGTTTGCGATGGCCGTCGCGTATGGAGCTCCACTTACTTTTAAAAGGCTGTATTGGTAAACTTTAGCGTCTACCCCCGCCCGCAGCATCCTGCGGTCGGTAATAAATTCAAGGTTTTCACGGATGGCTGTTTTCATCAGCCAGGCGCCCGGATTAAACCAATAGAAAACATTGTTCACTTCTCCCATCATCACATCGGCAGAATGCCATTCTTTAACATGTATCTGCTCGTGGCTGATTACTGCTTCCAATTCTTCGCCGGAGTGCAGGGAGGGATTTAAATAGATATTCTTAAAGAAGGAAAAAGGTGCCATCTCTCTTTTCACGATCCTCACTTTCGAGTTTCTCACCTTTGCCTCTTTCGAGGTCATATGAAACACCAGCAACGACAGCAACTGGAATAACAAACGGATCGTCATTACCGCCACACCGGCCCAAAACACGTAGGTCAGAAACGTCCATACGGTAAATTCCGCTGCCTCAGGCGCAGGTCTTAACGCGTTAAAGTCGGGCACATAATATACTACCGTTTCCAGCGCACTTCCGTTACGGTGGAAGAAATCATTGACATCCACCAGCGGAAATACCGATGAAAACACAATTCCTGTAAGCAGGAAAAAACGGTTGAGCGTGTAAAAGGTGAGCCTTCTTAATCCCAGGCGATATGCCAGGTAAAAGAGGCTGAGTGCCACATTCGCCTTCAACAGGTAGATAAAAAGATCAGGCATACAGTTTACTTGTATGGTGAAAGAATTTTTAGTTGCTGCGTTATTTCTTCTCTATCATACGGATGATCTCTTTCAGCTCATCCGGGCTTATATTTTTTTCCCTGGCGAAAAAGGTCACCAGTTCTTTATAAGAATTTTCGAAATAGTCTTTCACAAAACCACTCATGAACTTACGGGTGTAGTCGCCTTCTTCTATCAGTGGCGTATATTCATATACGTTACCTATTTTAGTGCTGCCCAGGTACCCCTTCTTTTCCAGGTTCTTAATGGTAGAAGCCAGTGTGGTGTATGGCGGAACAGGTTCCGCATGTGCCTCCAGGAAATCCTTCACAAACCCCTTCCCTATTTTCCAGATGGACTGCATGGCAGCTTCTTCCTGTTTGGTTAATTTTTCCATATAAGATGTGTTATATCACATAACGAATGTACGGAAGTTTCGTATATCTACGAACATTTCGTAGCATTTTTATAAAAAATATTTCAAGAGATTAATTTACAGTCACTTACCATTATCACGATAGTCGAGCGGCACCATTTCCGCCACCTTTTCCCAGGCCCAGTAGCCTTCATATACCAGGTCGGCCGGTGCTTCCACGTTCCCGTTTTCATCTACCCCAACGGTGGGCACAAACAAATGCACCATGGAAGTTTGCGGATAACGTTGCCCTGTGCCGCGGCCTTTACTCTGTGCATAGTCTAATGGTTCTTTTTCACGCTGATATATGACCTGCAGATAGTTCCTGAAGTGTAACACCATCCCTTTTTGCTGTGCGGGCTGGTGGAAAAGGCTGTCGTAACTTACCGCACCGGTATATAAGTAATCGGCATAACGGGGGCCAAATGTCTGCCGGGGATTAATCAGCTGCCGCGGCAGCGTATCGCCGGGTTCGCGGGGCTCGGGCGTGTTACTCCGCACCTGGCGCACCACCTTATTCACTTTAAATCCATCGGCTTCCAGTTGTTTCGCCATCAGGCTGCGCATAAAATGCAGGGAGGAACCACGGTAAGCGGTGAGCCTGCGCGCCTCCCACCTTTTTTGCTGCCGGCTGTTCTTTGCCTTCATTTCCTGGAACTGCGGGAAACCATAATACAATACATAGTTCTGCTTATAGTCGTTCACATAACCTTGTAACAGGTACTTTATGCGATAGCCCAATACCGGGTTCTCTATTTCCAGCATACCGTCCGACTCGGCCGTTAGCAGGCGCTGCGAGTGATCGAACTGTATATTAATGATCTCGTCGTTCAGTATTTTACAGGAAGCGGCAGCGGTGCCTGCACCTAAAAAGGTTTGGCGGAATACCCGCAGCCAGCTCTCGCGTTGCGGATCTTTTCTGATTATGACTTCACTTAACTGCCCCGTCTTAGGTTTAAGTTTAAGCGTAAAGGTCAGGCTGGTATCCTGTAACATCACCGGCACTACCAGGGCTTCGTAACCCAGGTAAGATACGATCAGCTCGTAACGGCCGTTGGGTATCTTGTTTATTGAAAAGCTGCCTTGTTCGGTGGTACGGTCGCCCAGTGTGGTTTGACTCAGGAAAACGCTGGCGAACGGGAGTGCGGCTCCATCCTTTTCACTGATTACTTTACCTGTAATCCGGCTTTGCGCAAACAAATCAGTAATCAATAAAATACCCAGTAAGCTGGCAGTTAAAAATTTATTCATCTTCAATAATATCATTAATTACGAAACTTTCGTAAATTTACGAAAAGTTCGTTTCAATCCATATGAAATCTCCCCTTCTCCTTCCGCTGCTCATCCTTTGTGTATGTTGTAACCTCTGTTTTATACCAGGTAACATATTCCGCATAAGCGGCGTATTAAAGGGCGCGCCCGACAGTACGCTGCTTTACCTATATAAAGGTATTCGCAAAACAGATTCTGCATATGTACTTAATGGTAAATTTTATTTCTCCGGGCAGGTAGCAGCTCCGGCTGAGCAGTTAATTATCCGTACATCGGATTTCAGCGAGGCGAAGTATATGTGGGTAGAGAATAAAGAGATAAGTGTGGAAGGAGAGAAAGGAAAACTTCGGGAGGCGGTGGTAAGAGGCTCTGCAGCGCAACTGGAAAATGAACAACTCGATATTTTGCGTAATAGATTATACGCAATCCGCGATAGCATTAAAAAAATTCATAGCGCCGATACTTCCGGCGTATCGAAACTGACACTAAAGAAAGCGCAGGATGATATTGAAAAGCAGCTCCGGCAAACCGACCGCGATTTCATCCGCCAGCATCCATCTTCAATAGTAAGCGCTGTACTTGTAAGCACTTATGCCAGCAGTTGGGGCCGCGACACTACTGCTGTTCTATATAAACTACTTAATGCAAGTATTCAGCAAACCAGGTACGGTAAAGATGCTGCAGCGTTTATACGACTTAACAGGCCTGTAGATATTGGCATGCCTGCACCATTGTTCACAGCTCCCGGCATCAACAATGAAAATATTTCCCTGGCGTCGTACAAAGGCAAAGTAGTACTGATAGAATTCTGGGCCAGTTGGTGCGGCCCCTGTAGAAAGTCTAATCCCGAACTGGTAAAGTTATATGAAGAATTTCACCCGAAAGGACTGGAAATACTTGGTATTTCTTTAGATGAAGACAGAGTGGACTGGGAAACCGCTATCAAACAGGACAAACTTCCATGGCCGCAGGCAACTGATCTCAAAGGACCCAAAACAGCACCGGCACTTATCTACGGCGTATCCGCCATCCCCGACAATTTTCTTATCGATGTGAATGGTAATATTATCGCCCATCGTTTAAACACCAAGGCACTTAGGGAAAAACTATCTGAACGTCTTCAATAATGCTTAAGCCCTCGTGTTCTCCTGCCTGATAGGAAGATGGAAATAATGAATATTCACGGGGTGGCGTACTCGTAAAGACAAGGGGCACTTCAACACTGAAGTACCCCCTTTATAAGTTTGGATGATGGTTATGTTAATCTGCCATCAACTCTTCCAGTTTTCTTTCCAGCGCTTCGCCGCGGAGGTTTTTACCAATGATGCGGCCTTCCGGATTTACGAGGTAATTTTGAGGAATAGCCCTGATGCCGTAAAGTTTGGCCACAGCATTACCCCATCCCTTTAAATCACTTACCTGCGACCATGTGAGCTGGTCCTTCTCAATGGCTTTGATCCATTTATCTTTCGAATCGTCAAGCGAAACACCGAATACGGTAAAGTTTTTATCCTTATACTGATTGAAAGCTTTTACCACATTAGGGTTCTCCGCCCGGCAGGGACCGCACCAGCTAGCCCAGAAATCAACCAGCACATATTTACCACGGAACGACGACAGGCTGACAGGTGTGCCTTCGGGCGTATTTTGTGAGAAATCGATAGAGGGCTGGCCTACAGTAGTTTTCTTAGCAATATCCAGTCGTTTTGCAAAAGCCTCGCCCGATGGACTTTGCTTTACTTCATCTGACAGGTTATTGAAGATGGGCTCTATTTCCGGAATATTGATATCGTATCCCGCCAGGTTGTTGATCACGTAAATACCGATGGAGGTGTGCGGATTTTGTTTAAGGTAAGCCCGGAGCGTGGCGCTACGTTTACCATCCAGCTCCTCGAACTTCGCCTCAAGTTTTTTCATTCCCTCTTCATCTTTGGCATCGTACAGTTTGCGGTATTGCTTTTGGAGGTCCGACGACTTTTTCACCAGCGATGATTCCATTGCTGTCAGCTTCGCCAACTCTGTTTGTGCTGCGCCGCCTTTTACTTCGGCATCTCCGCTGATGTCGGTGATGTTTACCGTAGTAGTTCCCTTATCGATGAAAAACTTCGCTATTTCTTTACGGCTCTTGCCTCCCGGCTTTTCCGGCACTTCGAGGTACATAAAGATAGAGGCATACACAGGTTCTTCCAGTTTGCCTTTGAACACAAACTGGCCATCAGTTACCTCGGCACTATCTACCTTGTTCCCCCAGGCCTTGCGCATACTGATGTACACCTTACCTGGCTGGTTAATGGCGGATGTGCCTTTAATATCGTAGTTGATTGATTTTGTTTTGGGTTGGGCCCACAGTGCCCCCGGCAGGAATAGTGCAGCTATCAGGACTATTCGTTTCATACTCACTGTTTTTGTTTATTACCTGCAAAAATCCCCTTTTAGCGAAGGAAAACCAACGCTATTGTGATAAACGGTTCGGCTATTTCAGCAGTTCCGCCAGGGTAGCTTCCAGTTGTTCGCCGCGCAGGTTGCTCGCCACTATACGCCCTTCCGGGTCTACCAGGAAGTTAGCGGGAATACCCCGTACGTTATACAGGCGTGCCGCTTTGTTGTTCCAGCCGCCCAGGTCCGACACCTGCGTCCAGGCCAGTTTATCTACGGCAATGGCTTTCAGCCAGTCGTTGCGTTCTTCGTCCAGCGAAACCCCGAGTATGGTGAAGTTCTTGTCCTTATACTTGTTGTAAGCGGCTACCACGTTAGGGTTTTCCTGCCTGCACGGGCCGCACCAGCTCGCCCAGAAATCGATCAGTACATATTTGCCGCGGAACGACGACAGCTTTACAGGTTTACCCTTTTCATTGTTCTGGGTAAAGTCCTTCGCCATCACCAACGGTTGTTTGCTCTGGTTTACAGACGCCAGGTGTTGTTCTATCATACTGGCATACTTCGACTTTCTTACCTCGGGCTTCAATGTCTGGTACAAATCATCCAGTTCGTCGGGCTGCAGGCGGTTGCTCAGTTCGTGCAGCAATAACCAAAGGCTGGCCAACTGATCGGGGTGTTGGGTGATAAAATCTTTACCAGCCTGAATAACACCTGTATTAAACGTTTCTGCTTTTTTACGGAAAGCTGCCTTGGCCGCTTCATCGTCGCCACCAATTTGTGCCGCTTCGGCATTTAATTTGGCCGCCTGCCTGCTAAACGAACGGAAAGTGCGCTGGTACAGTTGCATGTATTTCGTTTCCTCGTTCACCTTCATGGTATTAGCCAAAGGGAAATGGGCAGTATCCAGGTCCAGTTCCAGCGGATCTTTACGTGGCACCAGCAGCAGGGGCATGTTATTATCTGAGAACATCAGTGCAAAAACTTCTGCTTCAGGGTCTTGTTTAACGCTAAACCGGAACTTTTCCTCCTTAATTACAGCGGAATCCAGCGGACGGTCGCCGGTATCGTTAAACAGGTAAAGGGTTCTACCGTTTGCGCCTTTAATGGTACCGCTAATGGATTGCTGTGCATGGGCACAAACGGCCGAGGCGAGTAATGCTACAGATAAAAAGAGGTTTTTCATTATTCCGGTTTATTTATGCCTGTCTTTCAACACATTAATGATGTCTTCCAGCTTAAATCCTTTAGCCTGCAATAAAATCAGGTAATGGAACAGCAGGTCGGCACCTTCGTCGAGAAACAGGTTATCGTTATTGTCTTTTGCTTCAATCACCAGTTCCACCGCTTCTTCTCCTACCTTTTGCGCCATTTTATTAATGCCGCGGGCATACAGTTTAGAAGTATAGGAAGCTTCGGTAGGATTACTGATCCTGTTGGCAATGATCTCTTCCAGTTTAGCCAGGAAATCGCTGCTTTCATTCTTCTCGTCCCAGCAGGTATCTGCGCCGGTATGGCAAACAGGGCCTGCGGGATCGGCTTTGATGAGCAGGGTATCCTTGTCACAATCCACCTTAACGTCTTTCACGTACAGGAAATTGCCGCTCTCCTCTCCTTTTGTCCATAACCGCTGTTTAGAGCGGCTGTAAAAGGTCACTTTGCCTTCCTCCATGGTTTTGTCGAAGGCCGCCTGGTCCATGTAACCGAGCATCAGCACCTTGCTGGTAGTGGCGTCCTGTATAATGGCAGGCACCAGGCCGTCGGGAGATTTCTTAAAATCGATCTGCATAAATATAATGAATAAGCTATATATCGGTATACCGCCCGTAAAATTACGTTAGAAGCGGATAGAAAGGTTACGTTGGTACAGGTACTTTTTGAGGTCCTGTATTTCCATCTCCTTATAATGGAAGATACTGGCTGCCAGTGCTGCATCAGCCTGTGCAATCTCAAACACGTCCGCAAAATGCTGCATCGTACCTGCGCCGCCCGATGCGATAATGGGCACGCTCAGGTCTTGCGCCAGCCGGCCGGTAATATCCAGGGCAAAACCCTGTTTGGTACCGTCGTTGTTCATAGAGGTGAGCAGTATTTCGCCAGCGCCACGTTCCACAGCCTCTTTGGCCCAGTCGGTGGTTTTGCTTTCGGTTTTAACACGACCTCCGTTCAGGTATACATACCAGTCGCCGTCCTCAAATTTGGTATCGATGGCTAATACCACACACTGGCTGCCAAATTCCTGCGCCAGTTCGTTCAACAGTTCCGGCCTGCGAAAGGCGGCGGAGTTTACAGATACTTTGTCTGCCCCGGCGTTCAGCAGTATACGTACATCTTCCACCGAACTAATTCCTCCACCAACGGTAAAAGGAATATTAATATGGCGGGCGATGCGTGTAACCAGTTCTGCCAGGGTTTTCCTGCGTTCTACAGTAGCCGTAATATCGAGGAATACGAGTTCGTCTGCACCCTGCTCTGCATACAAAGCACCCAGTTCAATGGGATCGCCGGCATCGCGGATGTTTTCGAAGTTCACTCCCTTTACGGTCCTGCCGTCTTTAATATCCAGGCAGGGTATAATGCGTTTTGTAAGCATAGCTTTTTAAACGTTGAATTGTTTGAGTTCGCTGATAGAGATCCTGTTCTCGTAAATGGCCTTGCCAATAATAGCCCCCGCACAACCAGCTTCCTGCAGGGCTTCCACGTCGCGGATATTACTCACGCCACCGCTGGCAATAAAGTGGATGTTGTTAAAACGCTCCAGTATCTTTTTATACAAATCCACCGAAGGCCCCTGTAACAATCCGTCTTTAGAGATATCGGTACAGAAAACGTTCGTCACACCTTTGTCTACATTCGACTGTAAAAAGTCGTACACGCTCAGCTCAGTTGTTTCCAGCCAGCCGCCTACTGCTATGTTCTCCCCTTTTACGTCGGCGCCTAAAAACATTTTATCTGCTCCGTATTGTTGCAGCCAGCCAAAGAAGATCTCCGGCTGCTTAACGGCCACGCTGCCAATGGTAGCCATCGCCGCGCCGCTTTCAAACACAATACTGATGTCCTTATCTGTTTTAATGCCTCCACCGAAATCAATCACCATGTTTGTTTTACCGGCAATATCTTCCAGCACTTTCCAGTTTACCACCGCGCCTTTTTTAGCACCGTCGAGGTCTACCAGGTGCAGGCGCGTAATACCTGCATCTTCAAATTCTTTCGCCACTTCCAGCGGGTGCTCGTTGTACACCGTTTTTTGTGCATAGTCGCCCTGTGTAAGGCGAACACATTTACCGCCGATAATGTCGATAGCGGGAATAATTTCAAAAGGCATTATCTATAAGTTCAAAAAGCTTTCAATGAGTTTCTCTCCGTGTTCCGCACTCTTTTCGGGGTGGAACTGTACGGCGTAAAAGTTATTCTTCTGCAAAGCAGCGCTGTAATTGATCACGTAGTTCGCGATAGCAGTAGTTTCCGAGCCCAGCTCGGCATAATAGCTATGCACGAAATACATGTACGCGTTCTGCGGTACGTGTTCAAATATCTTACTGTGTAAACCGGTAATGTTGTTCCAGCCGATCTGCGGGATCTTCAGCAGGTTCTCCACCGGTGAAGTAAATTTCTTTACGTTCAGGTCGAAAATGCCGAGGCATTCGGTGTTGTTTTCCTCAGAGTGTTTACACATCAGCTGTTGCCCCAGGCAAATGCCAAGCGTAGGCTGCTCCAGGTTTTTGATCACCTTATCCAGGCCTTTTTCCTGCAGGTACTTCATAGCACTGCTGGCTTCTCCCACACCGGGGAATATCACCTTATCGGCCGCCTGTATCTCTTTCGGATCGTCGGTTACCACGCCTTCGATATTCAGGCGTTCCAGTGCGAACAGCACAGAGCGGATGTTTCCAGCGTTGTATTTTATAATAACGGTCTTCATAATCTGTATTAGTTGATGATCGCCTTTACAAACTGGTTAACAGTTTGCGGTACATCGTTGCTTGTTTCCAGTGCTTTTACGAACGCGCTGCCAATAATGGCGCCGTTGCTGTAAGCACTTGCCGCCTCAAAAGTAGCTTTATCTTTTATACCAAACCCAATCAGCACCGGGTTTTTAAGCTGCAATTTTTTGATGCGCTCGAAATACTGCTTCTGCCCGGCAAACTCTTTGTCCTTACCAGTAGTAGAGGACGAAGACACTGCATATACAAATCCCCTGCTCAGCCCGTCGATTTTACGGATACGTTCATCACTGGTTTCGGGAGTGATCAGGAAGATAAGATGCAGGCCATGTTTTTCGAAAAGCGGTTTGTATTCATCCTCGTATTCGTCCATCGGCAAATCGGGCAGGATGATACCATCTACGCCGGTAGCGGCACAATGTTCGAGGAAGTTCTCCACGCCAAACTGCAGTACCGGGTTAATATAACCCATCAGGATAATAGGCAGGTTTACACGTTGCCTTACATCTTTCAGTTGCTCAAACAATTTCTTAATGCTCATGCCATTGGCAATTGCTTTTGTGCTGCTGGCCTGTATTACCGGCCCATCTGCCAACGGGTCTGAAAAGGGCATGCCCAGTTCTACCATATCGGCGCCTGCCGCTTCGAGCGACTGCATCACCCCAACAGTATCATTGATAGCGGGGTAACCTGCGGTGCAGTATATATTGAGAATGTTGTTTTGCTTTTTGCTGAACAATTGGTCAATGCGGTTCATTGCCTATTATTTTTTAAGATTTTTAATATAGGTTTCCAGGTCCTTGTCGCCACGGCCCGAAAGACACACGACCACTACATCCGTTGGCTTCAGGTCCAGCTCTTTCAGCTTGGCCAGCGCGTGTGCGCTTTCCAATGCGGGAATAATCCCTTCCAGGCTACACAACTCGTAAGCCGCCTGCAGCGATTCTTCGTCCGTAGCATTCAGGAACAAACCACGGCCGGTATCGTACAGGTGAGCGTGCATAGGGCCTACTCCGGGATAATCAAGCCCTGCGGAAATAGAATGCGGCTCTACGATCTGCCCGTCTTCGGTTTGCATCAGCAGGGTTTTACTGGCATGTATCACACCTATTTTACCCAACTGCGAAGTAGCCGCCGAATATCCACTGTGAACACCTTGTCCCGCCGCCTCTACCGCCACCAGTTTCACGCCCTCATCTTCTGTAAAATGAAAGAAGGTACCGGCTGCATTACTGCCACCGCCCACACAGGCTACTACATAATCAGGCAACTCACTACCTGTTTTCTCTTTCAGCTGTGCCCTTATCTCTTCACTGATCACCGACTGGAAACGCGCTACCATATCAGGATATGGATGCGGGCCTACTACAGAACCAATGATATAATGCGTATCAACCGGGTTATTGATCCAGTCGCGGATGGCTTCGTTAGTAGCGTCTTTCAGGGTTTGACTGCCGCTGGTAGCTGCTACCACGGTAGCGCCCAGCATTTTCATACGGGCCACGTTAGGCGCCTGGCGTTGTATATCGACACTACCCATGTAAACAATACATTCCAGCCCCATTAACGCACACACCGTAGCCGTAGCCACACCGTGTTGGCCGGCACCGGTTTCTGCGATAATACGCTTCTTACCGAGGCGTTGCGCCAGTAATATCTGCCCGATGGTGTTATTGATCTTATGTGCGCCAGTATGGTTAAGGTCTTCGCGCTTCAGGTAAATTTGCGCACCGTATTTTTCGGAAAGCCTTTTAGCCAGGTATAACGGGGACGGACGGCCAACATAATCTCTCAACAGGTCTTCAAACTCCTTTTGAAAGGCGGGGTCGCTCATGATCTCCATATATTTCGTACGCAGCTCTTCTACGTTCGGGTACAGCATTTCGGGGATGTATGCACCGCCGAATTTACCGTAATACCCTTTCTCATTTACATGATACTTAGATCCCTTCGTGTTAACCGCAATATTCATCGTCCTAATTATTTTACGGGTGAGTGTTTGATGTTGTTGATGAAAGCATGTACCTGGTCCATATTTTTAACACCAGGTGCTGTTTCAAATTTGCTGTTTACGTCCACTGCATACAAAGCGGGCAGTCCCAGCTCCATTACAGCTTCTGCATGCGAGGGGCCAATCCCCCCGCTCAGGAAAAATGGTGTTTTAAAAGGGTACTGCGATAGCAGCGCCCAGTCGAACAACTTACCGGTACCGCCATATTCGGCGCCGGCGGTATCAAAAAGAAAGTAATCGCATACATATTCATACCGGGCTACGGTATCAAAAAGCCCAACACCGTCGCCAATGCGGAAGGCTTTGATCACCACTGCCGATTCTCTCACAGTGGCACAGTAGTCAGGCGTTTCATCGCCGTGTAACTGCGCTACGTCCAGGCCGTAGTCCTTGATGATCTGTAGCACCTGCGACAAGGGAGCGTTTACGAACACGCCTACCTTTTTTATGCCTTTACCGGTTTCGCGTACGGTACGGGCATCCAGTTTATTACCAACGAAACGTGGTGAACGTTCGTAGAAAATAAAGCCGGCATAGTCGGCGCCGCCTTCTATGAGCAGCTTTAACTGTTCTGCTTTGGTAATGCCGCAGACTTTTACTTTCATATAGCTTTCAGTTGTTCCTTTAATGTATTGGCAAAGGCTTCAAATGCGGCCGGCGGGTTCTCCTGTTTCATGAAATGTTCTCCGATCAGGAAACCATCGAAGCCGGCACGTTTCAGCGCTACAATGCTTTCAATATCATTGATGCCGCTTTCGGCTACTTTATATTTATCGGAAGGTATTTCTTTGGCCAGCTCAAACGAACGGTTAATATCCACCGTGAAGTTGGTGAGGTCGCGGTTGTTTACGCCCACCAGGTGCACCGATGGCGCTACCTTTTCCAACTGGGGCAAACTGTTTACTTCCAGCAGCACTTCCAGTCCAAGGTCTTCTGC
The DNA here is from genome assembly GCF_902168175.1 of uncultured Chitinophaga sp. Lineage (GTDB taxonomy): Bacteria > Bacteroidota > Bacteroidia > Chitinophagales > Chitinophagaceae > Chitinophaga. The sequence goes on from NZ_CABHOU010000025.1 coordinate 330,719, forward strand.
GTATTTAGCGAGATGGGCCACTTCTTCCTTCGTTAAACATTCGGCGATCAGCAATACCACATCGGCACCAATAGCTTTGGCTTCGGCGATCTGGTACTCATCTATCACAAAATCTTTACGGAGAATAGGAATGCGGTTGATGGAGCGGGCCACCTGCAGGTCGTCTATAGAGCCACCGAAATAAGGGCCGTCTGTAAGGACGGAGAGGCCCGATGCGCCAAAGCGGGAGTACGCACAGGTAACGTCTTTCACGCTAAACTTGTCGTTGATAATTCCCTTCGATGGCGATTTACGCTTAAACTCGGCAATAATGCCTGTTTTATCCGGCATACGCAGGAACTCGCGCAGGGAGAAGGGACTGCACCTGTACAGGGGTGACAGGTTCAGGTCTTTAATGCTGCGCTGTTTTTTGCGCTCTTCCACTTCTACCCGTTTGGTTTCCACTATTTCCGATAAAATATTTTTCATGCCCTAGAGTTTATTGAAGACTGATCAATTTTTGGAACGATTGATATGCTTTGCCCGATTCCAGCGAAGTTACTGCCGCCTGGAAGCAGGATTCGTAATCGGCGTAAGTACCGAGGCAGTGAAGCCCCATGGCCGAATTGGCCAGCACAACAGAATTTTGCGCCCATGTACCTTCTCCTTTCAGCACTTTCACAAATATCTTCGCTGCTTCTTCGGTAGTGGCACCACCGTAAATATCCTGTGGCGTTACTTTCCGTTTACCCAGCGCTTCCGGTGTCCAGTTGTGTTCTCCTTTATTGGTAATCACTTTGGTATCACCTGTAAGAGAAATCTCATCGTAGCCGTCGAGGCTGTGTACAATGGCAAAACGCTTGTCGGTTTGCTGGAAAAGATAGTTATAAATTCTGGCCATTTCAAGGCTGTACACGCCTATGAGCTGCGATTGGGCGAAAGCAGGGTTCACCAGCGGGCCCAGCATATTAAAGAAAGTGCGTACACCTAACTGTTTGCGGATGCCGGCTACATTCTTCAATGCAGGATGAAACATTGGTGCGTGCAGGAAACAGATGCCTGCCTCTTCCAGTTCCTTTTGTAATGCACCCTGGTCGTTTTTAAACTTATAGCCTATCAACTCCATTACATTGGATGCGCCGCTTACAGAAGACACGCCATAGTTGCCATGTTTGGCCACCTTTCCACCGGCGCCTGCCACGATAAAGCAGGAAAGGGTGGAAATATTAAAGGTGTTCTTCTGGTCGCCGCCGGTACCAACAATATCCAGCACGTCGTGACCATTAAGATCAACCGGCACACACATTTCCAGCAGTGCATCGCGGAAACCGAGCAGTTCGTCGATCGTAATGCTGCGCATCAGGAAAACGGTCATGAAGGCCGCCAGCTCACTATCGTTGTACAATCCTTTGGATATACCAGTCAGTATTTCTTTTGCCCCTTCGCGGGTAAAGGTTTTATGTTCGAAAAGGTAGTTAAGTATTTTTTTCATGTTGATGATGTTAGTGGTTGAGAAAAAAGGAAACTTCTATTTCTCCAGCCAGTTCCGCAAAATCTGCTCTCCTTTCGGTGTAAGCACACTTTCGGGATGGAACTGCACACCGCTTACATCATAAGTTTTGTGTTGCAGGGCCATTACAAAACCATTTGCATCGCGCGCGGTTACTTCCAGTTCGGCCGGTAGTGATTTTTCATCAACCACCCATGAATGATAACGACCCACTTCCAGTTCGTCGGGCAGGTTGTTAAACAGCCTTCCGCTGCGCGAGATAACATTTACAGGCGTAGCCACGCCATGATATACTTCAGAAAGATTGATCAGTTTTCCGCCAAAGGCCTGGCCAATGGCCTGCTGACCAAGACATACACCAAATATAGATTTGGTGGCTGCGTATTCTTTGATCAAAGGCAGCAGTAAACCTGCTTCCTCCGGAATGCCCGGGCCAGGCGAAAGAATGATCTTATCGTAGGCCTTCACGTCCTCCAGCTTGATCTTATCGTTACGGTGCACGGTAACTTTACCGTTAATGATCTTTTCCACCAGGTGCACCAGGTTGTAGGTAAAAGAATCGTAGTTATCGAAAACGAGGATGTTCATTGTCAGATGTTTTGAGCCTTGATAATGGCCTGTTTCAGTGCATTCAGTTTATTGTTTACTTCTTCCAGTTCGGAGGTGGCTACCGATTTGGCCACTACTCCTGCGCCTGCCTGGTAGTACAGCGTATTGTTTTTGCTCAGCATCGAACGGATCATGATAGCATGATTAAAATCGCCGTTAAATCCAACAAATCCTACGCAACCGCCATAGAAGCCACGCGAAGTGGGTTCATAACGGTCTATCAGTTCCATGGCCTTAAACTTGGGAGCGCCGGAAAGGGTGCCCGCAGGGAAGGTATCGGCCAGTATACTGAAAGGCGGGGTTTTACCGTCGATATCGCCGGTTACTTCGCTAACAAGGTGAATAACATGGGAATAAAAATGGATTTGCCTGTACGATGTTACTTCCACATTGGTAGCGTGGCGGCTCAGATCGTTGCGGGCAAGATCTACCAGCATTACGTGTTCCGCGTTCTCCTTCGGATCTTCCAGCAACTGCGCAGCGAGTTGTTTATCCTGCTCGTCGTTGCCTGTACGCCTGAACGTGCCGGCAATAGGGTGGATCACCGCTTTACCGTTACGCATGATCAACTGCGCTTCGGGCGAAGAGCCCATTAATTTATAGTCGCCGTAATCGAAGTAAAAAAGGTAGGGAGATGGGTTGATGGAGCGGAGGGCGCGGTATACATTAAACTCGTCGCCGGAAAATTGCTGGTTAAAGGAGCGGGACAGTACGATCTGGAAAACATCTCCGCGGAAGCAGTGTTCGCGGCCCTTTTCCACCATCTGTATGTATTGCTCCCCTGTCATATTACTCTTCTCTTCTCCAACCGGGGCAAAAGGATAAGCGGGGAAGTCTTTGATGCGGATCAGCGATTCGATCTGGTCAAATTCGCTCTCCACCCCGTCTATCGCGTTTTCGCATAAGTACATCTCATCCTTGAAGTGGTTAATGACGATCACATACTGGTAAAAACGATAGCGCATCAGTGGGATCGTATTACCGTTGGTTTCGCGCTTCTGGAATTTGATGGTTTCGAAAAACTGAACGGAATCGAACGTGCTGTAACCGTAAAGTCCTTCAGTAAAAGGCACGGGACTCTTTTCCGTAAAGGTGAAGCTTTGGAGGAAGTTATCCATTTCTTTCAAAACTTCCGCAGGGCTGTTCAATTGCCTGCGTTCCGGTTCCTTATTGGGGTACTTGAACTCGAAAATATCCGTAGAGGTAACCTCAATGCCAGCAATGGGTTTGATGGCAATAAAAGAATAACTGTTTTCGCTGGCATGCGAGTCGGTGCTTTCCAGCAATATAGACCCGGGGAATTTATCCCTGATGCGCAGGTAAATACTTACCGGTGTATACACATCGGCCAGCATCTGTTTGAATTTCGTCCGTACCTGAATCTGTTTCATGATGGAACTCAGTGTATGCTTTTGTACCGGGCGTTTAGCCCGGGGATGGCTGAATAATACTTTCGGATATCCTGCTTCTTTCTCCGTTCCGGAACCGGCCTAAAAAGCAGAAGGCCCGCTGTGTACAGCGAGCCTTCAAATATTTGTAATACAAACATGGCACTGTTACACAGCGTAAGCTCTGGAAACGTGCCACCAATATTTGTATGTGAAAGTCTTTGTCATATCGGGAACAAATATGCAAGGAAATCCGCACAATTACAAATTTATTTTAAAGCACGCCTTTTGTACTCGGAAGCTGCATATTATCGGGGTTGCGCTTCACTGCCATTTTGATTGCCTTGGCAAAGGTTTTGAAGATGGCCTCTATTTTATGATGCTCGTTATCTCCCTCTGCCTTGATGTTCAGATTGGCCCGGGCCGCGTCGGAGAAGGATTTAAAGAAGTGGAAGAACATCTCTGTAGGCATCTCTCCTATCTTCTCTCTCTTAAACTCCGCGTCCCAAACAATCCAGTTACGACCGCCGAAGTCGATGGCTACCTGGGCCAGGCAGTCGTCCATAGGCAGGCAGAAGCCGTATCGTTCTATCCCTCTTTTATCGGCCAAAGCGGTACCAATGGCCTCGCCCAGTGCAATACCGGTATCTTCTATGGTGTGGTGTTCATCTATATGCAGGTCGCCTTTTGCCTGTATGTCCAGGTCAATACTGCCGTGGCGGGCAATCTGGTCGAGCATATGATCAAAGAAATGTAAACCTGTGCTGATATTGGCTTTGCCGGTGCCGTCGAGGTTTAATTTAATGCGGATATCGGTTTCTTTGGTGGTACGTACATGTTCCACCTGGCGTAAACCTACTTTCAGGAATTCGTAGATCTTAGCCCAGTCGGTGGTTTCAAGTGCTACCACTTCCTGTAGTTTAGCCGCATCTCCACTCACTTCCGCAGCGCCCAGGGAGCTGTCTTCTTTCATCCAGATGGCTTTGGCGCCCAGGTTCTGGGCCAGTTGCACATCGGTAATACGGTCGCCTATCACGAAGCTGTTCGCCAGGTCGTACGTGCCGTCCATATACTTCGTAAGCATGCCGGTACCGGGTTTGCGGGTAGGTTTGTTTTCGGCAGGCAAACTACAATCGATGCAGATATCAGAAAACACTACGCCTTCACCTTCAAATGAACGCAGGATGTGGTTTTGTGCGGGCCAGAAAGTATCTTCTGGAAAAGACGCCGTGCCCATACCATCCTGGTTGCTCACCATTACCAGCACATAATCCAGTTCTGCAGCTATCTTCCCGAGGTAAGTAAATGCTTTGGGATAAAACTCCACCTTGTCCAGACTGTCGATCTGGTACGTTGGTGGTTTTTCTTTGATCATGGTGCCGTCGCGGTCTATGAACAGTATTCTTTTCATGCTTGTAATGCGTTTAACAGTTTAACGTTTTCTTCCGGTGTACCTACGGTAATACGCAGGCAGCCTGCACACAGTTCTACTTTGGAGCGGTCGCGCACAATAATGCCCTGTTCTACCAGCTTATTATACAATCCTTTCGCATCCACGGTTTTGGCCAGTACGAAGTTGGCGTCGCTGGGGTATATTTTTGTTACCACGGGCAGTTTGGCCAAACCTGCTACCAGCTTCTCGCGCTCGTCCACTGTTTCTTTAATCCAAACATTCACACGCTCCATATTCTCAAGTGCTTCCAGCACTAAGTCCTGTGAAGCCTGGTTGATATTATAAGGTGGTTTGATCTTGTTCATCACATCGATGATCGGCTCGCCCGCAAAGGCCATCCCTACACGTAAAGCTGCGAGTCCCCATGCCTTCGACAGTGTTTGTAACACTACCAGGTTAGGATATTCTGTCAGTTCCTGTATAAATGTTTTTTGTTTGGCGAAGTTGATGTAAGCTTCGTCGATTACCACCACACCATCGAAGTTGTTCAGCACCATTTCAATATCCACGCGGTTAATGGAGTTACCGGTAGGGTTATTGGGCGAGCAGATAAAGATAAGTTTGGTATTGGCGTCGATGGCTTCTTCGAGGGCGGGGAGGTCTAACTGGAAATCTTCGGTGAGGCTTACTTTACGGATAACGGTGTCGTTAATGTTGGCACTTACTTCGTACATGCCGTAGGTAGGCGGACAAAGCACCACGTTATCGATGCCGGGGCGGCAGAAGGCGCGGTAGAGTACATCTATACATTCATCGCTGCCATTACCGAGGAAGATGTTTTGTGGCGGCACGCCTTTTATATCGGCCAGCTTGTATTTGATCTTCCATTGCATGGGATCGGGATAACGATTGTAATCCTTTTCCAGTGGAGAGCCGAAGCTGTTTTCGTTAGCGTCCAGGAAAACGCCGGCTTCTCCTTTAAACTCATCTCTTGCGGATGAATAAGGCACCAGCCTTTTAATATTATCGCGGAGTAAATTATTTAAGTCGAACATGATTCAGTACATTAATTGTTGATTGCTTTTAAACGAACAGTAACGGCCAGTTTATGTGCATCCAGCCCTTCTGCCGCGGCCATGGTTTCTATCACCGGCCCAAGTTTTTGTAACCCTTCGCGGCTCAGTCGCTGGAACGTGATCTTTTTCACAAAGCTATCGAGCGATACACCACTGTACGCAGTGGCATAACCGTTGGTAGGTAAAGTATGGTTGGTGCCCGAAGCGTAGTCGCCTGCACTTTCAGGAGAATAATTACCGAGGAATACAGAACCTGCATTTACCACCCGGGCTGCAATAGCTTCGTCGTCCTTACAGGCCACGATCAGATGTTCCGGCGCATAAGCGTTCAGCAGCTCCATCGCATCGTCGAGGTTTTTCACCAGCAACAGTTTACTGTTATTCAGCGCCTGTTCCGCAATATCGCGGCGGGGCAGTTCTTTCAGCTGTGCTTCCACAGCCGCCTGCACATCAGCGATCACTTTTTCCGAAGTGGTTACCAGCACTACCTGGCTATCCGGACCATGCTCCGCCTGCGATAACAGGTCGGCTGCCACAAATTCAGGTACACAGGTATCGTCGGCCAGCACGGCAACTTCCGAAGGACCAGCAGGCATATCGATCGCTAACCCGGCTTTGCTTACCAGTTGTTTTGCGCAGGTAACGTACTGGTTACCCGGACCAAACACCTTGTACACCCGTGGCACGCTTTCGGTACCATAAGCCATAGCGCCTATTGCCTGTACACCGCCTATCTTAAATACACGGGTGATACCAACGAGTTGTGCGGTGTAAAGAATTGCAGGGTGAATACCATCTTTACCGGCAGGGGAACAAAGCACAATTTCTTTACAACCCGCCAGCTTAGCCGGTATACCCAGCATTAAGATGGTGGAGAACAAAGGTGCAGAGCCACCCGGAATGTACAAGCCTACCTTTTCGATGGCAGTGGCGCGGCGCCAGCATTGTACACCGGGCATGGTTTCTACCACGGTTGTTTGTTCCTGTTGCTGTTGATGGAATACTTCGATATTACTTTTAGCCTGTTGTATAGCAGCTTTCAGCTCGTTGCTCACCTCAGCGGCAGCGGCAGCAAATTCAGCTTCACTTACACTGATATCTCCCAGTTCGGCCTTATCGAACTGCAGTGCAAATTTGCGTACAGCTACGTCTCCGTTGGCTTTCACCTCTTCAAGTATAGCGGCCACCCTGGCTTCCAGGTCGCGCGTATCAAATGCGGGCCTTTGCAGTAACTGGTTCCAGGTGCTTTTTTCCGGGTAACGGATATATTGCATCGCTTTAATTTTTAAATCACCATTTTTTCGATCGGCACTACTAAAATGCCTTGTGCGCCGGCGGCTTTCAGGCTTTCGATAATGTCCCAGAAGTCGTTTTCGTTCAGTACAGAATGTACAGAGCTCCAGCCTTCTTCGGCCAGTGGCAGTACGGTAGGACTTTTCATACCGGGCAGCAGGCTGATAATCTTAGCCAGGTTATCGTTAGGGGCATTCAGCAATACGTATTTATTGTTCTTCGCCTTCTTAACAGCTTTAATGCGGAACAGCAGTTTGTCCAGGATCTGGGTTTGTTCTGCCGTCAGTTTTTTATTGGCGATCAGTACTGCTTCCGATTTCAGGATGGTTTCTACTTCCTTCAAACCATTCATGAATAAAGTAGAACCGCTGCTTACGAGGTCGCATATAGCATCGGCCAAACCAATACCGGGTGCAATTTCAACCGAACCGCTGATCTCGTGAATTTCCGCCTTAATGTTATTTTTATCAAGGAACTGACCGAGTATTACGGGGTAACTGGTAGCAATGCGCATATTCTGCATATCGCTTACCGTGTTGTACTCCATTGTTTTGGGAACGGCCATTGATAAACGGCATTTACCAAAACCCAGTTTCTCGATCGCATCTACCGGGCGGTTTTTCTCCAGCACAACGTTTTCGCCAACGATACCGATATCGGCTACGCCATCTTCCACGTATTGCGGAATATCATCATCGCGCAGGAAAAATAGTTCCAGTGGAAAGTTGCTGGCTTCTGTTTTCAATTTGTTAACACCGTTGTTCATATCAATTCCGCATTCCTTCAGCAGTTTGATAGAATCGTCGTGTAAACGGCCTGATTTCTGGATCGCAATTCTAAGTTTTTGCATTGTATCTGTTTTTGGCCGGCTCCCGGCAGCCTTAAATAAAAAAAGGCCTACCGGAACCGGTAAGCCTTTGATGATGTTTTTATATCTTTTAAGTACATAAAATCATCCCAGCCCACCGCTCTGGTAAGTATGATGATGATGTGTATGTACGTTGTTATTTTTCATTTCGGGTACAAAAGTAACAAGTATTATGGAAAATGCAACTATTTTTTTCCAAATGCCTGCACCGCCTTGGATTTGGTGCTAAAAATTCTCCAAAAGCCTTACTCTCAGATGCTTTAGGGCCAATTTCATGTGCGTTTTTACCGAATTGATGGAGATGCCCATGTTATTGGCCGTTTCCTGGTACTTTTTATCATCAAGATAAATAGAGGTAAAAACCTGTAGTCTTTGCGGGGGCATTTCGTTTACGGCATGCGTGAGCATTTCTTTTACTTCCCTGCTGTAAACCTCCGGTAACACGTAATCACGGAGGGTTAACTGGTAATCGAGTTGCCTTACTTCCTGGAAAGCCTTTTTAGTGAGATGATTAAAACAACGGTTCTTAACAGAAGTCCACATATAACGCTCAATATCGTCGATGCGATAGTACTCCCGTTTTTCCCAGATGTCGGCAAACAGGTTTATTACAATGTCCTTCGCATCCTCCCTGTTTCCAAGAATAGCATACGCTGCGATGCAAAACACCTCATACTTCTGCCTGTAAATTGTTTCAAATGTAGCTGCTTCCATTTTTTTGTAAAACATTGCCCCGTCCTCATGTTAGAAAACATCAGAACGCGGGTCTTAAGCTATTAATAAACGGACTGGAAAATAACAGGTTACACAATGCGACGATGAAAGTTATGCCTCATAAGGCTCCCAAAGTTGACAAACTAATCCAAACAATTCACGCCGCAAATCTAAGCAGGATGGTGGGACTTTAAAAGCGTTCGCTTGTTAATGTGTGGTTAAACGGGGCAAAAAGAGAAATTGGAGGCCAGGAATGGCCTCCACTACTATAGACACTTAATAAATGCCATCGATGCACATTAAAGTACCGATGTAATAAGAAGACCAATAAAAAGACCTTAAGGGTGAACCGCCTGAAAAATATCTTAACATATTATATATGATAAAGTGTTTTCGCGTTGGATGTAAACGCGTTCAATTAAAAACTTCGTTATAAATTTTAATGGATTTCGTATTTTGTAAGTCTTAACGTTACGAGTTAAAAATGGGCACAGAAAAGATAACATGCCCCGTGGTGATCGAAAAAAACAGGACTAGCCATATTCTCATTAATATGCGACCGGACAAGAGGAAAAAAATTGATACGTTATTACTGAAGCAACTTTCGGGTAGCTTATCTTCTGCCGAAACTGCCGCACTGCAGCAGTTTACAGACGAACATGCTGACGTGAAGGCACTACAACTGGCCCTGCAGGCACGCATGCATACGCCTGAAGCGCAACTGTTTAAACAAAGCCTCGATGCCGATAAGGACTGGACGCAGGTACTACTGCGAATAAACAAAAACAAGCAGTAATTATCTCACTGTAAGTGTAAATTGGGATGGTTCATTATAACGCTGATATTAGTAATCGTTTATTCATCGGCGTTATTCAACCGGATTTTCGCATTACGCCAATACTTGTTTACTGGTTCGTCAGGTCTATATTGATACGACCTCTCGTTTTTCCCCAATATGTAAATAGCGCTTTGCCTACAATGGAATCCTTTGGCACCGGACCTTCATAGCGGCTATCCAGGGCATTATCGCGATTATCGCCCATAATAAAATAGTGACCCGCCGGCACCCTGATCCCCTTCATGGTATGAAAAGAAGTATCTAGTATTCTTGGCGTTTTGTACACGCTATAACTATGACCGTTTGGTAGTACCTGCGTAAAAAGCTGTTTTTTTATGGGACTGCCAAATTCATCTCCAGGATCAAACTCCCCCTCCTTGTGTGTTACCTCACTCACCAGCTTTTCAGCACAAACCCTGCCGTTGATAACAGGGTTGTTGGCCAGGATGTCCAACTCATCGCCCGGCAAACCTATTACACGATGAATAACGTAATGGCCATTGTGTATGTATACTACCATGTCGCCATACGCTATATCCTCATTGTTATATGCACGTGTGTTTACAACAATTCTATCGCCTACAAGCAACGTTGGTTCACTGGATGGACTAGGAATGATAAATGTACTGACACCCAAAACGTTAAAAAAGTTATTAGCACCCCATACCAACATCACACCAAATGCGGCCAACAGGTGATAATACCAGGTATTAAATGGCTTAGGCTCATATTTAATCTGCCTTTTAGAAGCGGTTACGGCGGCCTCTATCATCAAAAAAAGACGAAAACTGGTGTCAACTAAGGTTAAAATTATGAAGCCATAAAATGTAAAAGCCGTTCCGCAGAGGCCTGCAATAATTAAGCAGGTATAGTATCCTACGAAATAAAAAACCGCCTTTTTCAATTGTCCGTTGTAAAGCTGGCCAAGGCCTGGCAAAAATCCGAGCAAAAATGCGATCAATGGGTTTCGCGGTTTGTTCTTTCGGTCTAATTCCCCGAGATCAATATTGGTAACGGACATAGTAGGTATTTAAGGGTAGCTGCAAGATAGAAAAGAAATTTCCTGGCACTGCATATTTTTTCGCTGAGGCTGAAGAAACAAACACAGCCTGACAAGCTGTATGCTGTAAATCTTATACGGATTAACAATCGGCTTAACGCTATTTCACTCTTCATAAGAAAAAATGCTGGTGAACAAAAAAAAGCAGCCGGCTTTCGCCAGCTGCTCCCATTTATCAACCAACCTTCGCTCATCACTCATACCCATTGGGTTTGAGTAATTTGTTGGCGTTGAGGGCTCTTTGAGGAATTGGAAATACGCTTCTGTCTTTAGCATCGGTTGGTTTATCCCACCACTCGCTGCCGAAACGGTCCCAGCGTACAAGATCGGTGCGGCGGTGACGTTCGCCTATAAATTCGCGGCCAAGTTCTATTACGAACTCGTCGTCGGTTAGTTTGGCGAGGTTGTTTACGTAACTGGTGGCAGCCCAGGCAGCATCGGGGAAGTTGCGTTTGCGCACGGCATCAAGATTGGCAGCAGCACTGGCTTTGTCGCCCGCACGATACTGACATTCGGCCAATGAATAGTATATTTCTGCCAGCCTGATTTCTGCTACTGAGTTAAACATAAACAACTCTTTGGTCATCGGTAACCATGGGAACTTCATCAGCCTCGGGCCTGAATTTTCTTCGCCTGTATTTACATGCGAGCCTTCGGACCATCGACCACCGGGCTTTTCGGAAAAACGGCCTACCATGTCTACATAAGCCAGTGGTTTACCATTATACTCTTCTGAACCTTTTACCGTTTTGGTGCTATCAAACCCAAAACCGGCAGCATAGTTAAACTCATACTGCTGGCCGATCAGGAAGAAGCCCTCGTAAGTGCCGCTTGCATCGGTGGTTTTAAATGGCTGCTTACGTTTGTCTGTAGCCTCGTAACGTTCGTAAGGCATGCCCAGCTTGTAAGCCATCAGGTTACCATCCACATCGCGCGAAGGGGTAAGATGAATACCGTTCCAGCCACCCCAGTCGTTATCCAGCGAATAACGGGCCTGGTAGTGCATAGTGGCATTGTACATCCAGCCCATTTCGTAAGTGTTTTTCGCATGGGCAAACTCAAACAGATTTTCGGGCGAGCGGTAACCTTTAATACCAGAGCGGAATGGGCCGCGGTAATCGGCATCCAGTGAATAAGTACCGTACTTGCCGCTGATGATGTCCTGCGCAACAGTGGCACAATCGGTATACCTTGGCGTGCCTGTCCATTTTTCAGCGTTCAGGTAAAGGCGCACCAGCAGTGCTGCAGCGCTGCCCTGGTCCCAACGGCTTACCTTACCGTTTTTAGGAAGACCAGGTAACGATTCTTTCAACTCTGTTTCTATGTACGCAAACACTTCCTGGGGAGTGCTTTGTGCCTCCAGCTTTTGCGGATCTTTGTAAATAGGCACCGTGCGGAAGAAGTCGATGAGGAACAGGTAGAACCATGCACGCAACGTTCTCAACTCCGCAATGTGCTGGGCTTTGTCGGCCTCCGTGAAACCAAACTTAGGATAGTCAAGTGTTGTGATATCTTTTATCACCACGTTACACTGACCAATCCCCTGGTACGGACCAACCCATCCGCCGTTAATATGACCATCGTCTACGTTCCAGGTATGACCGTGCATGCGTATCCAGTCGCCACCATCGTAACCGTGTTTACCTTTCTGCGTCCACACAAAGTTATCGGCAGTCAGTTCGCTTAATATCCAGCGGTCGCCATCCCAGCCACACCAGTGACCATGTTCGTAGGGGCGTACCACGGCAGCAATAATGGAGTTTTTATCCTGGTAATAGGTGCTTGACGGCAATATATCGAAAGGCTCCTCGTCCAGGTTCGTACAGGCCGAAGTGCCCAGTATCGAGCAAAGGAGCAGGCCGCATATTTTCTTTATGTTCATGTCTGTAGTTTTTAAGTTGATACTAGAAATTAACCTGCGCACCAAGCGTGAATGTGCGGGTAATAGGATATACATCCAGGTTGCCATAACCGGGCGTTAAGCCGGTAATACCCACCTGTGTAGGGTCCAGACCCGTAAATTTGGTGATGGTGAATACGTTGCGCACAGCGCCATAAATCCTGAAGCTGTTTACCTGTTTGACAGGCAGCTTCGGCGACCAACCCAATGTGATGTTATCCAGTTTGAAGTAATCGCCTTTTTCCAGGAAGTAGTCGGTGATCAGTTTGGTGGAAGTAATCTGACCGTTGCGGCCATACGCATCTTTCAGCAGGTTAATACCCGGCTCGGCCTGCAGGCCATAGTACATCTGGTAAAGGTTCATGATATCGTAATCGAAACGCCCGCGGAAGTAAAGCGACAGATCGATGGTTTTGTACTGGAAGGTATTGCCCCATGAAAGTTCATAATGCGGCGCACCGTTACCAATATAAGCTTTGTCGGTACCCGAGCTGGCAGTAGAACCAAGGATCTTTTCCTTACCTACGATACCATCTTTCCAAACCATGATTTTACCCTCATCGTTAACGCCCGCATATTTATAACCCCAGAAGCTGCCCAGTTCCACACCAGGTTCCAGGCGATAAGCCGGGCCAGGGTTACCGGGAGAAGGAAGGTCCTGCAGGTAACGGATGTTACCAGTATACGTATCATCCGACCATGACACCAGTTTAGATTTCAGGTAAGAACCTGTAACATTTGTAGTGTAACGGAAGTCGCCATTATCCACTACGTTGTAGTTCACGGTAAGCTCTATACCCTTGGTGCTGGAAGTTCCCACGTTCACGAACATCTGCTCGTGCAGGAACGCGCCCACAGGCACATCGTAGTTATCGAGCAACTCTTTACTCTGCCGATCGAACAGGTCGATGCTACCGGAAAGTTTGTTATTAAAGAACGCGAAATCGATACCCAGGTTATAAGCGATAGCCTGCTCCCACTGCAGGTTAGGGTTGAAGTTGTTACCCGGCCCATACACCCTTATCCACTGCCCCATATCGTTGAGGTAGCGGCCATAAGCAGTATACTTGGCCAGGGAAGTGTAACGTGGGAAACCAGAGCGGCCGGCAGAACCATAAGAGAAACGCACTTTTAATTCATTCACCGCGCTATTGCCTTTCAGGAAGCCCATGTTGGAAACACGCCAGGCTGCGGATACGGCAGGGAACAACCCCCAACGGTTGTCTACACCAAACTTGCCGTTACCTTCATAACGCAGCGAGCCGGTGAGGAAGTAAGTATTATCGTAATTATAACTTACACGACCGAGGAAAGCGGCAATTTTCTCTTTGCTCTTCCACGAATCCATACCCAGGCGACCTTCTTTGTTGTTCCAGTTACCTGCGTCAAGGTTGTTGTATTTAAAGGCATCAGAAATAAAGTCCATGTTTTCTGCCCAGAAACCCTGGTTGTTAAATTCCTGGTAGCTGTAACCGGCCATTACAGAAAGATCGTGCTTGCCGAAACGCTGGTTGTAATTGCCGAGCCACTCCAGCGTGTAATCCGTCCAGGTTTCGTTTTGCAGGCGGCCACGGCCTACACGACTGTTCTGGATCGATTCGGCCGATTTAGAGGTATAGTATTCGCGGCCCATACGTTCGTGTCCCTGCCTGGCAAGTTTCAGTTCTGTATTCAGGTTTTTGAGGATGTTCAGTTTCACGTTAAGGTCCATGATAGAATACTTCTGATCGGCGCCGTTTTCCCTGGCTTTCAGGTTCTGTACCGGGTTATAGGTATCAAAGCCCTGCAGCGTATTATACATCAGCGGATTAGTGGGGTCCATGATGGGGAGGGTAGGGTTAAGTTTTATAGCCATTTTAAAGGCATCGTAGTTGGTATATTCCTCTTTGGTAACTCTTTGGGAAAGATTGCCCGAAAACTCCAGCAAACCGTCTAAAACACGCTGCTGGAAGTTAGCACGGTAACCATACTCCCGGCGTGAAGTAGCGATATCGATACCGTCCTTAGTACGGAAGTTGCCGGAAAGACGGAAAATACTGTTTTCGCTACCGCCACCAACGGTAAGGAAATGGTTTACGCCGAAGTTGTCTTTGCGAATGAGTTCATCATACCAGTCTACCCTTGCACCCCGGTCGGTATCCCGGTTTTTGGCAAGAAACTCTTCGGCAGAAAGAATTTCAGGTCTGGCCGCAATGGCATCATGCTCAGCGTAACTGTCGTAAGTAAGGCTCACTTTTCCGGCTTTACCTTTTTTAGTTTGAATGAGGATAACGCCGTTAGCGCCACGTGAGCCATAAATCGCCGCCGCTGATGCATCTTTCAAAACGTTGATTGATTCAATGTCCTGTTGAGCGATGTTGCGGATATCGCCGCCTGGCATACCATCAATAACGATCAATGGTTCAAAACCCGCACCAATAGAGCCAACACCGCGTACCTGGATAGTAGCGCCGCTGTTCGGGTCCGCCGCTGCGGTGTTAGATACGGCCACGCCGGCAACCTTACCTTCTATCTGCGCCAGCGGACTATTAAACCCGCCCTGGATGAAGTCTTTGCTGCTAATAGAGGTAACCGCATTGGTGAGGTTCTTTTTTTGTACAGAACCATAGCCCACCACCACAACATCCGTAAGCTGGCTAACAGATTCTTTCAGGTCGATGGAAAGGTCTGCTGCCTCCCCCACCGTTACTTCTTTTGTTTCGTAACCGAGGTAGGTAACGACCAGTACGGCGCTATTATCGGGCACCGATAATTTGAATTTGCCCTGTGCGTCTGAAAAGGTACCGGTAGTGGTGCCTTTTATGCGAACGCTCACATTAAACAGGCCCTCACCTTTGGCATCTTTAACAGTGCCGGATACCTGCCTCGATTGGGCGAATGCGGCCGTACAGCATAATAAAAGGAGGGCAGCGAACAATGCTCTTTTAGCTAAAACGCTAGTTATAAATCGTTTTAGCAAACAGTCCAGCGTCCGCATGGGGGAGTAAACTGATTTTTTCATGATGATCTATTTTTGGTTGAGTGGAAATGATTTTTGTTCAGGCAATACGAAGCTGTTCACACAGATGGGCTGTGCGTTCGTGGTTGAGTGAAAGGTATTGTCAATGATGCATTAAACCATTAACCTGGCGTTCGGCCTGTACACCGGTGGAGCCGGGCAGGCGGAAAAAGGTTACGGCATAGCGTTGACTGCTTGTGTGTTTGTTTCATACGTGAATGCAATAAGTTTAGTCATGGGATTTCCATTACACTACTGGGTAAGCCTGCTGGTGCGGAACTTCTACGCAATCCTGCCGGGGGTATCTCTGTCTTTTTTTCTCATAAATCCATTGCTTATGCTTTAGCTACAATGGTAATACTCACTGCTACAATCCTTTATACCAGAAGGCTAAACCGGTTTTTCATCTGTTCCTGTTACTTAGAGTTTTTGAAATGGCGCGTTGACAATTTAGTTTGAAAGTGTTGTGATTTTAATTCTGGTTAAAAATGCGCGTATCAATTTGGGTTTAATACGCTGTTGACTGACGTGGAATACTTCGTGAATATCGGAAATAATTTCAAATTATCAAGCTACTGGTTAAAAAATATCAATCATGAACTTGCCCGTCTTGTGGCTAAAAGGATGTATTTCCTCGTGCGTTGTGAAAGAAAGTTACAAAATGCCACCGACTTTTCAAAGCAGCATTACAGGAACGGCTGATAATAAAAAAAGTTTGCCTGCCGGATAGTACCAATTCGTTTTTGCGTATTCTATAAGTAAGTCAGTAAGCCGTCAGGCCTATACAGGCAATGTATTTATCAAAAAACTCAACCAGATCGATTCATGAGAATGTCTAAAATGTTTCCGGCCATTGCCGGGCTCGCGTTTTTCTTTATTGCCTGCGGCGACAGCGACGATGTGAAAGCGCCGGCCTCCTTTACCTTTGTGAATGTAATGGCTACGGCGAGGCCCTCCATCGCCACCTTTACGCCCGGCCCTGTAAATTATGGCGGTGTAAAAACCGTAGCTTACAGCGCCAGTTTCCAGTACACTGTTAATCCGGGCCTTTCGCCGCTGTACGTAGTACAAAACAGCGATACTACCAGGCCATTGTTCAGCGGCTCGGTAAACCTGTTACCAGGCAGCATCAACACTTTTTACCTGATTGGCGACACCACCAGGCCCGATACGCTGTTTACCCGGGAAACCGTACCGCTGTATACCGACAGCAGTGCAGGACTTCGTATAGTACATGTTTCGCCCGCCAGCCAGACTGTTACCGTTAACGTGAAAGGCGCTACGGATAAAGAATTTGCGGATGTAAGTTACAAACAGACCAGCATCTTTAAAACCTACCCTGTAAGGGCAACAGGCAACAGCCGCATCCTGGAATTGCGTAATAAAGCCAACGACAGTCTGCTGGTTACTTTTACCTGGAACTATACCATCGGTCGTAATTACACATTAGTATTTACGGGGGATGTGATCAATAAACAGCCGGCTGCACTGAAGGCGTTTGCTGTAAATAACTTTTAGGCTGGTACCAGCGTTTTTATAAAGGAGGAAGGAGGAGTTGTTCCTCTTTCCTCTTTTAAGATTACCCCAGAAAAAGGCTTCGCCATTCATTAACCTCTTAACCAGCGGTTAAACCAGCTTCACCGTTCATTAAACCGGTTTAACCAGCGGTTAAACTTTTTGCCCCTCCCCTCACGGCACCCCATCTATCCCTTCCTTAGAATTCCGGCTAAAATTTTATAGCTTGCGGAACATATCAACCAGCCATCTATTATTGCCTGCAAATCAATCATATGAAGAAAAAGCGCTGCTAAAACAGGTAGCAGCCGGAAACGAAGCGGCATTCAATCAACTTTTTGAGCGGCACCGTAACGGCGTTTACCTGCATGCCCTTACCTACGCCAAATCTCCCGAGTTTGCGGAGGAACTTGTACTCGACATATTTATGAAGATCTGGGACAACCGCGAACGGCTGCCCGAGGTCGATCATTTCCCGGGTTACCTGTTCATTCTTTCGCGCAACCAGGTTATTTCGGCCATGCGTAAACGGCTGGAGCAGCCGGTTACCGATATGGACCTCACGCAGTGGGCAACACATGGCATGGGGCCCGACAAACACCTGGAGTTCAAAGAAGTGCAGGTGATGCTGGAAAAGGGTATTGCGGCTTTATCCCCACAGCAGCGTACTGCCTTTACGCTTAGCCGCCACGAGGGCAAAACGTATGATGAAATTGCAGCGATCATGGGCATTTCGAAACGCACGGTGAATTTTCATATCGTAGGGGCCCTAAATACCCTGCGCCACTTTTTTTATTCGCGTACGGCCCCGCTGCTGGCCTACCTGGTTACTTTTCTTTTATCCTGATAAAAAATATTTTTCACTTACCCTGTTTGGCCGCCTTTTTTCTGCGTCTTTAATAACAGGACAGATTAAGCGGACCGGCCCGCACTATTCATATGGAAATAAACAAGCTCAGAGAATTGATGGAAAAGTATGCTTCCGATAGCCTTTCGGAGCCGGAACGCCTGCTTTTGCAACAATACACGAACGATCCGGAGCAAAGGGCCGATGTGGAAGCCGTATTAGAAGAAAGCTACCTGTCCGGCGAGTACACTACGGCCGAACCGCCCGAACGGGCAGCACGCCTTCATCAAATGTTGCAGGCCCGCATGCACCCCGCAACGGAAACACCGGTGCGCCGTATCCGTACCAAACGTATTTATTGGGCTGCCGCTTCTGTACTGTTACTGATGGCAGCAGGCATATATTACTGGTCGGCCCGCACCACCGAAAACCTTACACCATCGATAGCCACAAAAGGCACGGATATACAACCAGGTAAAAATGGCGCTATCCTTACCCTGGCCGATGGCTCGGAGATTGTGCTGGACAGCCTTAAAAACGGGCTGGTAGCACAGCAAACGGGTACACAGGTAATGCTCAGCAACGGGCAATTACAGTACAACGCCAGCGGACAGCCCAATGGCGAAATGCAATACAATACTATCAGCACGCCTAAAGGCCGGCAGTTCCGGGTAACATTACCTGATGGTACTATCGTGTGGCTGAATGCAGCGAGTTCCATCCGTTACCCTACTTTTTTTGCTGGCAAAGACCGTCGGGTGCAGGTAAACGGGGAGGTATATTTCGAAGTGGCACAAAATGCACAACAACCATTCAGGGTATCTGTAAATAATAAAGAAGAAATCGATGTACTGGGCACCCATTTTAATGTAAATGCCTACGAAAACGAACAACATATAGAAACTACCTTACTGCAGGGCAGCATAAGGGTGTCTACCGTTGCTGCCTACTCATCAAAAGGCGTAACACTTAAGCCCGGGCAGCAGTCACAAATTACGCCAGGCGGCGGCCAACCTGATATTCTGGTTAGCGATGCTGTAGATACAGATAAGGTAATGGCCTGGAAAAATGGCGCTTTCAACTTTGACAATTTAAGCCTGGATGAGGCCATGCGTGTGCTTGAGCGCTGGTACGATATCGAGGTGGTTTATGAGAACGGTATACCCGATATACAATTTGGGGGAGAAATAGACCGTAATGTAAGTTTATCAGAATTATTAAAAATACTGGGCAAAACCAAACTGAAATTCAGGATAGAAGAGAACAGAAAGCTTGTCATTATAAAATAGTAAAGACAATAGATATGCATAATGTGGATGATGGCCTCCCAACCGGGCCAAACAACGATGTATTGCCTGTACCGGCTTACCAAACGCTTCTAAAATTTTTACCAGCCACTCCCGGCAACGAAATACTGGCTTTTATGCTAACATAAACCGGTAAAAAGAAACCGCCACGGTTCGCTCCCGTGACGGCAGATCGATTTAGTGTCACTCATTATTTAACAACCAAATCAATTGCAATTTATGCAAAAAACTGCGAATTGGTCTGGACGCGGCATTGCCATGCCCTATCACCGGCAATGCGGACGCCAGCCAGAAACCAAAATCATGTTAGTGACGCCATGGAGGCTACAAACAACTGCTCCAGGCAACACTTTCAAAAAATTAATGCTGGTGATGAAATTGACTGTATTTCTCCTTACGGTAGTTTTAATGAACGTGTACGCATCCGGCTCGGCGCAATCGGTTACGCTGTCCGGTAAAAACATGCAGCTGAAAAAGGTATTTTCTGCCATCAAGCAACAAACGGGCTACCATGTGTTTTTTGAAGCAGAAACGATGAATGCTGCAAAAAATGTTTCGTTTAATGTGAACGATATGCCGCTACAGGCGTTTCTCGATATTATTCTTAAAGATCAGCCGCTGGCTTATGAAATAACCAGCAAAACGATTTCCATCATACCTAAAAGTAAACCGATAGTACCGGCGCTGCTGAAAGCTGCTGCCGAAGAGGCAGCACCGCTGGCGCCGGCTTTCGTTTATGGCACCATTGAAACTTATGCTGGCGAACCGGTGAGCGGGGCATCCATAAGGGTAAAAGGAACCAACCAGGGCACGGTGACGAATGCCAAGGGCTACTTTTCGCTGGAAGGTATTCCGGATAATGCTGTACTGCTGGTATCCAGCATCGGCTTTAAACCGGTTACTATCGGTATCCGCACGTCTGCTACCGGGTATACGGCGTATGCAATGGATAAGGTGCAGGCGGGTGATATAAAAGCCACCGCAGGCAATAATGTTACGCTTTCGATAAAACTGCAGGCCAGCATCAACGAACTGGACAAAGCAGAAGTGGTATCAAAAAGAGCGGCCGGGGTGCCGGTTGAAATGAAGAACCGCCGCCACCAAACGTTATCACAGTTACTGGAAGGCAGTGTACCGGGCCTCACGCTCAAAACAGAGATCACGACCACGCACGACCTGTTCCTGAATGGCAACGACCTGGAAGAACAATATGAGCGGTTTAAACGCAATGGCCTGGATATGTCGCAATACCCAACTTACGAAAGCTACCTGAAGTTTTACTACGACATGTCGAACCAGGCCTATACGCCAGGCGGTAGTACTATCCCCCAGCAGCGCGTGAACTATACCACTCAGACCACAAACAGCGGCGTTATACCGGAACTGCGTGGGGCCAGTGGCTTTACCGGTGGGCAATCGGGCCTGTTAGTGGTGATCGACGGCTTTCCGCAGGATAACTTCCCGGCCGATTACCCGATGAATAACGTAGAATCGATACGGATTATAAGGGACCCCGCGGAATGTGTGAAATGGGGGCCAAAAGCAGCAGGTGGTATTATCATGATCACAACCACTGGCGCACAACCTGGTAAACTACAGATCAACTATAGCACTAACCTCTTTTACTCGGAACGACCCGATAATAGTAATGGAGCGATGCAACTGGCTTCCAGCAAAGAGATACTGGATTACTATAAGGAAGGTTACGATAAAGGACTCGCAGGCTATCTGCAAACGGCGAATGTAAACATGCTTACACCCGCCCAAAGGATGTTGTATTACCTCGGTAAAGGCACACTGTCACAAAGCGTTTTCCAGCAACAATGGGATTCCATGTCGCTGCTCTCTAACCGCGGCCAGCTACGTAACCTGCAACAGGATATTTTCTCGCACAACCACACGCTGTCTGTAATGGGCGGCAGTAATGCTTACCGGTTTAATGTAAGCGGCACCTACAGGTACGGTAAAAACTCCGCAAGGGGCAGCCATGCGGAAGACTTGTTGCTGAACATTAAAAACGACCTTAGGCTGTTCAAAGGAAAGCTCGTTGCCAGCCTCGATGTAAACACAATTAACAGTACTTCTAAAGACCCTGGCGCTACTTCTATTTCCAGTATGGACCCGTATGAAATGCTGGTAGATAAAGACGGCAGTTATGTTTACAACAATTATGAAGTAAGCCCGGAACTGAATAACACCATGCAGCAACTCGGCTTCTTCAATTATGGTATTAACCCGATAGAAGATCAGCTAAACAGTTCGATCAAAACAAAGATATCCGGCTTTAACTCAAGACTGAACGTACAATGGGACCTCGCTAAAAACCTGCAATGGTCTACTTCGGTACAGTATAATCCAAAGCACAACAGCAGCGAGAACTGGGATGGTATCCGTTCGAGTACCGCGAGAAGAAAGATCAACGAATATGGTATTGTACGTAACGCTGCATCAGGCAATGTAATCGACTTTTATGTACCGCCTGGCGACATCATGCGCAGGTCTTCGAGCAACTCCGAAGTATGGAACGTTCGTTCGGGCCTGACTTACAAACTGAAGCTGGGCAATCATACCATTCTTGCAGGTGCGGGTATGGGCGCGGGTAGTGAAAAAACTACTATCAACCCGGACACTACGCTCTACGGTTACAATAAGACTACAGGTACGGGCCTCCCCATCATGTATACTGGTCAAACATCTTTATCTAACTACCTGGGAAGAGCGGTTTATCCGCTGGAATTACTGCTGCGCAGCATGCCCGCCGAAACCATTTCGCGGAACACGTCTTTTAACGGCAACTTTACTTATTCATACAAAGACAAATACGAGTTTAATACGGGGTATGCTTCTGTATTCCTGCCAATTAGCGGCGGAAGCGAATCATACGCCAGTCTTACGGATTATTCCGCTACCGGCACCTGGAATATGCATCGTGAATCCTTCTTCCATATTCCCTGGATCAATTCTATGAAACTGTCTGCACTGTTCGAGCAGGTGCGGTTGCCCGAATTACCGGCCACCTTATCGGCCACCCGGACTTTACAGACACTCTGGAACACTAACAGCATATTCGTATCTGCTTTTACACCTGCGCAACTGAACGGGCAGGTAAGTACCAATATCGGCGGCCAGTACCAGGTAGGCCTGTCAGGCGAACGCATTACATTCAATGTGCGGTACAACCATCCTTCACAGGGCGGCGACCAATTATCCGGCGGACTTAACTGGGATATTACCAGGGAGCGCTTCTTCCGCTCCAAAACGATCAGCAGCCTGTCTCTCGACGTAACCGTGGCCGACATCAGTCCTTACCAGGGCCTTGCCCTCATGATGTCCACCAACACGCCTAAAGCCGGTGGCGGTTACAGTATGATCAGTGTAACTAACTTCGAATTACTGCCTGCCCATCAACAAAACCAGGAGGCACATGGCAGAATAGGTATCCTGAAAGATCGTTTTACTTTCGATATCAACTTTTACCGCAGTACCCGTACCGGCATTGCGTATGGCACCTTCCCTACCGATCCGGCCACAGGCCTTGGCGCGCAACCTAACTATAGCAAGATGTTGAACAAGGGGGTGGAAATGGCATTGATGACGAAAATCATCGATAATAAAAACTTTCTGTGGATGATGAACCTGAACGGTGCGTACAATGTGAACGAATCGCTGAATGCCCCCAATGTTAATTTCTCTATGACGCGGGATTACCTGACCGCTACCCGCGATGGTTATGCTACCGATAACATATGGAGTTACAACTGGGCAGGACTGGACGCTACTGGCAATCCGCAGGTATATAACAGTAAAAAAGAAAAAGCCGCCATGCCCGATTCCGCCAGCCTCGTTTACAGCGGCAGGCTGCGGGCTCCATGGACAGGTGCAATTATCCAGAACCTGGAATACAAAAATTTCTTCTTCAGCGCCCGCGCCATGTTAAGTATGGGGCATGTGTTCAGGGTGTATACACCCGCGCCGTCCGGCATACTGGACAAACACGAACTCATCTCCAAACGCTGGAAGCAGGCAGGCGACGAGGCATTTACCGATGTTCCGGTAATGGCAGCGGGGAGTATTTCAAGATCGCTGGTGATACAAAACTCCACCAACACAATTGAACCTGCCGACAATCTCCAATTGAGAGAAATACAGTTTGGCTGGTCGGCCCCGGCTACTATGTTGAAAAACAAACAGGTAAAAGGTCTCACCATTTCAGCGCAGGTACGTAATGTGGCAGTGTGGGCGCGCAACAAATATGGGATAGATCCTACGATTGTATCCAACAACGGTCTTGTAGGTTACAAACAGCCTGTCCAGTATGCGTTAAGTGTGAATTTGAATCTCTAAAAAAATTATTTATGAAGATATTTTCATTACCCGCAATATGCCTTGTACTGGTAGCCACACTCGCTACCGGTTGCGAAAAATTCCTGGGCGTGCGGCCAGACACCAACCAGGCTAACCTTTACAAAGTAGCCGATTTGCAGGAAATGCTGAACAGCAGCGGCATGGGCGAACCAAACTTCGTGATCGCCGATCTTGTAAGCGACGACATAATGATTCCCGAGCGCCTGCTCACCGAGCTAAATCCCAACTCCTATTTCACAAAGGCCCATATCTGGGGCCCTACTGTATGGGAAGTAGCCGATGTTGATCCGGTTTATAACAGCGCCTATAAGTGGATACTGCAGATGAACATCATTCTCAACTATATCAATGAAACCAATGATGGCACTCCCGCCCAGAAAAGCCTCATCAGCGCCCAGGCAAAAATAAACAGGGCCTACTACTACTATCAGCTACTGAATCTTTACGGACCAGCCTACCAGGCCGCTACCGCTGCTACCGACCTCGCCGTACCACTGGTGCTGGCACCCGATGCATCGCTTAAACCGGCACGTGCTACTGTTAAAGCAGTATATGATCAAATTGTAAAAGACCTGGAAGATGCCGTGAATACAAGCAATCTGCCCGACTTTGGTGTGGACGTTATCCATCCCGGTAAAGCGGCTGCGTTGGCCATGTTGGCCAAAACTTACCTGTATGCAGGCAACTATGCCAAAGCACAGGAAACGGCCGGGGCGGCCCTGGCTATCAGATCTGCCATTCTCGATTTCAATACCTTTTCATTTGTAAACCCACCTACGCCCGCAGCAGGTGTGATTAACAAACCTATGCTACTGAGAGACCAGACCAATAACCCGGAAGTCTTGTTCGCGAAAGTATGCATCGACTATACCTATTTCTCTACTTTTAAAGCTACGCCGCTGATCAGCGACGACCTAAGCACACTACTGGGTACAAAAGACCTCCGCTTTTTATATAATTTCTACAAGCTAACCACCAACACCCGCTACAGTTACATGATTTACGCCAGCGCAGGCATGCAGTTCAACTATAGCATTGGCGTACCGGAAATGATGTTGATCAGAGCGGAATGTTTAGCCCGGGATAATGGCGGCAGTGATGCAATAACCCTGCTGAACCAGCTGCGCCTGAAACGTTTTAAAACGGCGGACTATGCAGCGCTTACTTACACCAATGACGAAGATGCGTTGAAAGCTGTTCTTGATGAAAGAAGAAGAGAACTGTTCATGCGCGGTGGCACCCGCACCTTTGACCTTAAGAGGTTAAACCTGGAAACTGCCTTCAAAAAAGACCTGGTAAGGAAATCCGATGTAACCGGCAATGTAATCGCTACGCTGCCCGCCGGTTCACCACGATACCTGTTCCCGTTCCAGCCAAGCATCATCGCCAACAATCCCTTAATTATTCCCAACGAACGCTAAAAAAATTATTCATGTATACTTATAAATATACGTTGCTCGCCATGCTGCTGTTTTGCACAGCGATGGTATCGTGCAGCAAAGACGATGATACGGGGCTTGACTTCGATGTGGTAAAAAGTCTTTCGTCCACCAACATACTGCCAACCGGCGATGGTGCGGCGGTAGTGTCGGACGGTAAACTGTTATTCGAAGGCAGTAAACCAGGTGCCTTCTTCCCCATCCTGAAGAACTTAAGCGGAAAAGACGTGGAAGTAACAGCAAGAATAGATACCAATCCTGCACTGCTGCGCATCTACGATAGTCTTTATCATACTACTTCACCCGCCATAACGAACGGCCTTTTTACATTGGCGAACAATGGCAGGTGTATTATCAAAGCCGGACATTACAAATCGGCAGATTCGATCGGCATTTTGCCGGGTACAGCGGCAACATTTGCGCCCGGTAATTACCGTTACGTGGTACCGGTGGTGCTGGAAAGCAAATCTGCCAACCTGCTGAAGGCCCGCATTATGTTCGTGAAATACAATGTAACCATCACCAATGCCTACATCTCTTCGGCATCTACCGGTAGGAATAACATTGTGCTCACGGCCATTTCCGTTGTTCCACAAATGCCCTCGCCACTGATCAGGGTAAACCTGGAATCGGCTATCGCCAGTACGTCTAAATATGCGATAGAAGCGGTTAACTCACAGGAACTTACAGATGCTTACAACGCTAAATTCCAGACGGCTTACAAACCATTCCCGGCAGGCTCCTGGGTTTTCAGTACCGATTCAACTACGATCAATGCCAACACCCTGTCATCGGCCAATGGTTTCACTCCCATATTCAGGCCCGACCCTACGAAATTCCCTGTAGGCAGCACTTACATCATGGCACTGAAAGTAAAAGATCCCAAGGGCGTTGGATTAACGACCACGGAAATACTGGCCAGCAAAAATGTGCTGTTCGCCATTATTACTTCAGTACAATAACATCATCCAATCATAAAATACGGAAACATGAAAAATAGGATTACAGGGCTACTGACCATGGGCGCAGCGTTACTTTTCGGACATACAGCGCACGCCCAGGTAAACATGAAAACGCTGGCCACCAGCAAAGAAGAAAGCCATTTTGTACTGGCATACAAAGCTTATGACAGTGCAGGCCGCAAAGCTGCCGCCGACTCTGTTGTTGCTTTTGCCAAAAAGAACATCCCGCAGAGTAAGGCGATGCGTGCGGAGTTGGTACAAAAGATGCAGCAGGAAAAAGACGTCCTTAAAAGAGAACAGCTTTTTAAACAATGCGTTGACGCCTATCCAATCCGTAACATTCCCGGCATCTTCGTAGTATACGATTACATGCGTGCAGGTATCGGCGCACACTACGCTACAGAGGGCAATTCCGCTAAGGCAAAACAATATGCCGACGAAATGGAATACCCGTTTTGGGCGGGAGAAGGTCGTATGATCATTGCGAACGCGCTGTTGAAAAAAGGCGATACCGCCACCGCTACCGGACTGGTTTTAAAGGCTGTAGAAACCGGCCGCGCATTCGTAAATCCCAAACCCGGCGACAATGAGGCGCAATTTGCAGCGGTAGGTTATCCTTACTCCAACCTTATGTATGCCAACCTGATGTACCGTCAGGGGAATTATGATACCGCCCTGGTGTATATGGAAGAAGCTGCACGATACAATGCCCGTGGTGAGGGTGATTATTACCTGCTGCACGCCCGCATTCTCCGCGCCCTGAATAAACTTCCGGAAGCACAGGCAAAACTCGAAACGTCGGTAATTACAGGCAAATCCAACCAGGTAAGTCTGAAAGAACTACAGGAAATTTACCAGTTACGTAACGGCAATACGAGTGGATTTGAAACTTATGTTGCGGGACTTAAAAACAAAATGAAAGCCGAAACTAAAGCCAGGGTTTCGAAAGAAATGATAGACGAACCGGCGCTTGCATTTGCACTGAAGGATTTGAACGGCAATAGTGTATCGCTGGCCAGCCTGAAAGGAAAAGTAGTAGTACTCGACTTCTGGGCCACCTGGTGTGGCCCCTGCAAAGCCTCTTTCCCTGCTATGAAAAAGGCGCAGGATAAGTTTAAGAATGATGGTAAAGTACAGTTCCTGTTCATCGACTGCTGGGAAAGAGCGGAAGATTACGAGGAACTGGTAAAGAAGTACATCACGTCTAACAAGTACGACTTTTCTGTATTGTTCGATCCGAAACCTGCGGAAGGCAAATCGGTAGCAGAGCATTACGGAGTAACCGCCATCCCTGCCAAATTTGTGATTGATGGAAATGGCAGGATCAGGTTTAAAATGGCAGGCTTTACGGGGGGCGAAGAAGCTGCCGTAGAAGAGCTGTCGGCCATGATTAACATGGCCAAAGGAAGCAATTAACCCACAGTAACCAATAAAGAAGAAAGCCGCTGCAGTTTATCTGTAGCGGCTTTTGTGCTTTGGGACCTGGCATTAAATCACTGTAATGCAACCTGACATAAATTATTGCGGCCAGGCGCCCCGACAACGGCAGCCGCAATAAAGTTGCAGCCTGCCAGGGGCACGAAACTCTCGAACGCTCAAAAAAACTCATCAAAATGTAAAGTATTCATTACATTTGGTAACGTAAAGGCTACATTATGAAAGAAAATTCCTTCCCCTACAATTACCGGCTTAAAGCGCTGGGTATACTGATTATGCTCGCCGGCGTATTCAGTTTTTTCCAGCAATACATCAGGAAAGATGTTTTTGATGCCAATGAACTGGCTGTTGGCTTAAGCTGGGGTTTGGTATTCTTTTTTTTCTCCAAAGAGAAAAGGGATGATGAGATGATACATATATTGAAATTTAAAGCGCTAACCAGGGCGGTGATCATCTCGTTCGCCATCACTCATCTTTATAACTACCTGATGCTGAACTGGCGCCTTGAACGCGAAAAAGACATTATCCTCTCCATATCTGCCTATCAATTCCTGGCGCTTACATTACTGATCGCCACCGGTATATTTTATTACATGAAACATCAGGCCTCGTTAATTGAAGAAAAATGAAGAATCTTATTAAGGTAGAACGAGCCAGGAACAATGTAACACAGGCTGAACTGGCAGATAACGTGAAGGTGGCAAGACAAACAATTATCGCCATTGAAAGCGGGAGGTTCGTACCGTCTACAATGCTGGCATTAAAGATAGCGAAGGTACTGAAGTGTAGCGTAGATGTGCTTTTTGAGCTGGAGGAAACGGATTGGCAGTAATACGGACCTACCTGCCCCCTAAATTCACCCATGATAAAGGGGTTTGAAATGTCTGCAGCATATAATGTAAATGAATGCCTACATTTACACCTTATTGCAGAAATGAATGGAAAAATGGCTTTACTGGAGCAGGATGAAAAAGACAAGATGTTCTCACACATGTACCTGGTAACAGGCTTTCGCCCTGAAATGAAACCAGCAAAAAAGTATCCATATCACTCACTGCCGGCATTAATGCCTGGCGGCCTGCACAAATGAACAGCAAGTTTAGCAGCAAGTTTAATGACAGAATACTATTTCCGGGCAACTCCTTATGCATCGGCTGGTTTTAAAATTGGATTTTAAGTTTTAGCGATGAAGCAAACATTACAGAATATTGTAAACAAGAGTGTTTACGGCTTTTTTTATGCCGTTAGCCTGATGCCAGTGACTTTTTTATATGCAATCGCTTCTTTCGCGCATTTCCTCGCTTATTACGTTATTGGATACAGGAAAGCAGTAGTCATTCAAAACATTGCACGTTCCTTTCCTGAAATGAAATATGGACAGGTACGCAGCATTGTAAAAAAGTTCTATGCCTCTTTCTTCGCCTATTTTGCCGAGATGATAAAGAGTATTTCTGTTTCGGAGAAAGTGCTGGATAAGAAGATAATATTTGAGAACCTGGAGATTATAGACAGTCATGTGAGCGCAGGAAGAAATATAATTGCCAGTATGGGGCATTGCGGCAACTGGGAAATGCTGAATTTTATGCCTTATAAGCTTCAACACGACATGTACGCTGTTTACAAACCCCTTCAGTCGGCAATGATGAACAAGCTGATGCTCAGACTCCGGTCGCGCTTTGGTATGAAGATGATATCCGACAAATCGGTTGTACGTCATATACTGACTCAAAAATCATCGCCGGCCGTATACCTGTTTCTGGCCGATCAAAGTCCCCGGACGAAAGAAGAAAAGTATAAATTCGAGTTGCTGAACCAGGAAACCTATTTTTTTTCAGGTATGGAAAAGCTGGCGCGTGTGAGCCGATCGGCAGTTATTTACCTGCACATTACACAGTTATCAAAGGGCAGTTACAAAATAACGTGCATGCCCATATGCTCCGAAGCCGAATCCATGAACGAAGGAGAAATAACCCAAAAGTATGTCGGGCTGCTAACGGAAAATATCAAAGAAGCACCAGCCGGCTGGCTGTGGACGCATAAAAGGTGGAAAAGATAGGTGGGCTGATCGAGATCATGAAGTTAAACAACGAATAGACTACTATGCAACTAGCTGGATTACTTGCTTAAATACGTTTATAAACATGCCGCATTTTTGTAAGAAGTAAATATCGAAAATACAACCACAAGGTTCGGGGTTGTCCGGCTTTGTACCATACATGGATCTGAACCAACAAACAATTAAAAGTCAACAACATAATTTGGCTGCATCTATGCGAAAAAGGGAAGATCCGCTTTTAGAGCGGATCTTCCCTTTTTGTTACCCGAGATAAATCATTTTCAAACCAATTTATACAGATAATCAATAGCTTAGGCGGAATTTGATTAAATTCTGGGTAGAGAGTGGCAGCTTTTATTTGCGCCAACGCCTTTCTTCAGGCCACGATGTCTTTCAACTATAAGCTAATATTTTTATCAAATAAGCTTAAAGAATACCATTGCCTGTGGTAACAATAAGTTAATATGAATATTCATTAAGTCGCTTCCTGATTGCCTATTTTGCTACAGAATTTAAAGTCATAATGGCAAAAGGGGAAATAGATAGATTTATGGAACTATGGTTGGAAGGCGATGAATCGGCTTTCAAAGGCGTTGTTAATCACTATTACCATCAAATGTATTCCTTCGCACTCCAAATGACCCACAACCGGGAAGATACGGAGGAATTAGTCATGAATTCATTTCTCAGACTGTGGCAACATAAAAACCGGGTCATTTATGTGTCCAGGCCCGACGAGTATCTTTTTGGTATCCTGCGCCGGGAAGTCGCGGGCTACGCCAGAAAGCGCGTATTGGTAGCAGAACCTATGGAAAATATCGAACCTGGAGAATTAGGAACAGTAGAACATCCGCAGTTTAATATAAAGGAATTGCGGGCAAAATACCAGGCGGCCCTGGACAAACTCACACCCAGACAAAGAGAGGTCTTTCAGCTCAGCAGAGAGCAGGAACTAACCCAACAGGAAATCGCCAACACCACAGGCCTATCCATAAATACCGTGGGCAACCACATGAACGCTGCGCTCAAGGTTTTTCGAAAAGAGATGAACGAATACCCCAACGCACTACCTGCGATTTTCTTTAGCTTCACAACTGCCGAACTGCTTTTCTGATAATCTCCTTACTCCCACCCACATCAGGTTAATTAACATTAACAGCCCCGCCCCGTATGTTAACAATTTATGAACTCGCACTTTTCATCTAGTGGCTAACAGCGATTTTCTCATTGTTTATAATAGATGGCATGCTGGTATGCCCGTAAACAATGAATGAAATGAGCCGACCATCAAGAGAAACACTCATCCGTTACTTTAGGGGAAAATGTCTTCCGTACGAGATTGAACTGGTAGAACTATACCTTTCCATGCATACCGACAACGAATACGTGGAAGCATGTATAGCAGAAGTGTGGGACGAACTGACGCCTTCCCAATCTAATTCAGTTGACAACGATCTGGAAAAATTTAGGGCAGAACTAGACCAAAGGAAAAGAACATGGGTACAACTTCCCGCATTGGATGACCAGGAAAAGGCCCAGCCTTCTGTTTTCCTACTTCCCGCGTGGATAAAAGCTGTTGCAGCTGCCGTCATCCTTATCGCGGGTACAGCATTGGCAATTTACACTACACAGCTAAAGACTTCCGAAACCCAGGTTGTAAAAACAAAAGACATGTTGTCCGGAAATGACAGGGCATTACTCACCTTATCTGACGGTTCAACCGTTTCTCTTTCAGGCCAGGCAAAAGGTAAGATAGCGGTACAACAAGGATTTACGGTCGAAAATACCGGCGAGGGCGAAATCGTATACAGGTCAACAGGAGGTGACACTGCTAGGACCAACGCTTATAACAGCATCGCTACCCCTAATGGCGGTCAGTACGTGGTGTCCCTGCCCGACGGGTCGAAAGCCCGGCTGAACGCGGCCTCTTCCCTGACCTATCCCGTTCACTTCTCTGGCAAAGAACGCCGCGTAAAGATGACGGGTGAAGTGTACTTTGAGATAGCCAAAGCCATTAACAATAAAAATAAGCACATTCCATTCTTCGTAGAAACGGACTGGCAGGAGATACAGGTGCTGGGTACCATGTTCAATGTAAATGCCTATACCGATGAGCTCCAACAAATGACCACGCTGGTGGAAGGCAGTGTACGACTGAAATCCAATGCTAACGGTTCCTATACAATGTTGAAACCCGGTCAACGAGCCTTGGTAGGAAATTCGGTCACGGTTTCCGATGCCGACATGAAACATGACCTCGCATGGATAAACGGTAAATTTATTTTCCAAAGGGAAGAGCTTGGGAGCATCCTACGAAAAATCTCACGGTGGTACGATCTTGAAGTCGAATGCCCACCCGAACTGGCGAACATAAAGTTTACGGGTAAGCTTTCCCGAAACCAGCCCATCTCGGCAGTGATAAAAATGATTTCCGCCACCAATAAAATAAACATTCAATTAAAAGAAAGGAGGATCATCGTGAAAAAATAATTAGCCACAGACATGACCTAACAAAATAGGCGGAGATGCTAGAACATCTACCGCCAGATAATTAAGGTTATTTGAAAAAATGCGCGAACAGTTTTAAAAACAACAAAAATTATTTAGACAATAATATGAAAAATCCACTCGTGGGCAAACCCACCAGCAACAATTTTCTACACAGACCTTTCAATCAATTCATGCGTGTTATGAAAATCACCATGGTATTAATGACCTGCTTTATCATGCAGTTGAGCGCAGCTACTTACGGACAGAAACTCAC
Organism: uncultured Chitinophaga sp.; assembly: GCF_902168175.1. Classification (GTDB taxonomy): domain Bacteria; phylum Bacteroidota; class Bacteroidia; order Chitinophagales; family Chitinophagaceae; genus Chitinophaga. The sequence goes on from NZ_CABHOU010000025.1 coordinate 363,037, forward strand.
GATAAACAGACAGAGCGTTCCGCTTGCAGTTATTCTGGAAGAAATAAACGAGAAAACAGGATATGATTTCTTTTATGATGCTGACATATTTGATGGAATGCCAAAAGTATCGCTTAATGTCAGGAATGCAGCAATTGACGAAGTGCTGTCCCTCTGTTTTTCTGATCTACCCTTTGATTATACCATCAATAGTAAGATTGTCACCATCAGGAAGATTTCTAAAGGCGCGCTCAATGTCCCCGTCCAGCAACCCGGCCGCATCTCCGGCAAAATTATAGACGAACGCGGTGCTCCCCTTCCAGGAGCAAGCGTAAAAATTGTACAGACCAATCAGGCCGTACAAAGTAATGTAGATGGGAGCTATAATTTTACCGTTGCCCCTGGCACTTACACCATCGAGGTAAGCTATATCTCCTTTCAGACCAAGCGTGTTACCGAAGTGGAAGTGAAAGCCGGAAAGTTGACCAATCTCACCATCGTCATGAAATTGGCAACCAGCAAACTCGCCCAGGTTGTGATAACGGGCAACTTCAAGAAAGAAAGCACCGCAGGACTGTATGCCCGCCAGAAGAATGAAGCAGGTATCTCCAATGGTATCAGCCGGGAGCAAATAGGCGCATTGCCCGACAAGAGCGTGGGCGAAACCCTTAAACGTATATCTGGCGTGAGTACCAACGACAACCGCCGTGTGGTGGTACGTGGTATTGCCGAACGTTACAACCTGGCCATGATGGACGGTGCTACCCTGCCAAGCACCGACGTACAGGTGCGTGATTTTGAGTTTGACATTGTGCCCAGCAATCTGGTGGATAACGTAACGGTAAGCAAAACAGCAACGCCCGATATGAGCTTCGGTTTTGGCGGTGGATTGGTACAGATCAATACCATGGCGATTCCCGACAACAATTTTACGACTTTAAACTTCGGCTACAAATATATCAATGGCAGCACCGGTAAAGATTTCCTGGGATATGGACGTGGTAAGAACGATTATCTGGGTTTTAACGACAAGAGCAGGGATCATTTTCCCGATGGGTTATTAACGTTCGGAGGCAAGTCGTTTTACAACCCGACCAGCCCTTATAGTTCGCCCACCCAGGCAGAGCTTGACGCAGGTATGGTAGCCGTAACACCCGAAATGATTGGCGAGCAGAACAAACGCATTGGCGGATTGGCACGTTTGGGTACACGTACCTATAAAACAATGCCGGGACAGAACTACCAGTTTAGTCTGGGGCGAATCTACAACCTTAAAAACAGCCGACTGGGATTTGTAGGTTCTTTAAGCTACCGAAATGAGCAGTCTATTGACGACATCAGCCATTATGAACGTGGCAGATGGGAACATCTTGGTAGCCCCGTTTACGATGTTGAAACAGGCAAAGAAAAGGACGAAAGTACCGCCAAACAATATAATTTCAACACCAGCTGGGGTGCACTGCTCAATCTGGGATGGAGTGCCAAAAACCACAAGCTTACTTTCCGAAATTTCCTTTCCCGCTCTTTTGCCAACCAGTTTTTCCGTTTGGAAGGCTTTAGCAACGACCATCCGGCAAATTATGGTGAAAATCCTGACATAAGGGAATACGACCGCCCTAAATTCATCGACCTGCTGCAGAACCGCATTAACGGCGAGCACCGTTTTGGCAATTTCGGGTTCGACTGGAGCGTGGCCCGCAACAAGATCAGCAACCTGGAGCAGGATGCTGTAGATGCCAATCTTGCGCTCTGGGAAACCATGAACGGTAAAGTGTACAGGTATTTTCCGCAGGCAACCACCAATACGGGTAATTATACGCTTACCCGCTCGGAGTACAAATACGAAGAAACCAACCTGATGGCAGAAGCTGCCGTCAAGTACAATTTCAACGTGTTGGGACAAAAGCAACTCTTCAAGACTGGATTTCAGTACAGGGATACCAAAGGGAAATACAACTGGAATATCCTGCCCATAGGCAGTGCCAGCAGCAGCAGCAATGTACAGTACCTGCATATACAGGACTGGGCATCTCATTTGGATTTTAGCGATCCGCTAAAGGACATTTACTATTATCCCGGAGGCTATGATGCGAATTATTATGAGGGCAAGAACAACAATCAGGCATATTATGTCATGCTGGACAACCGCCTTACCAATTGGATCAGATTGGTATGGGGCATACGGGCAGAGAGCTATGTGTACGAGAAGTTAAAAGACGGTGCTTCCGACTTTTACGGACAGGCAACCATGAACAATGCCCAAAAGGCCCGCTTTGTGGATCCCGCAACAGGCAACCTCGTGCACCGCACACTCGATGCCAGTGCCGAAGACCTTAAATGGCACTACCTGCCCTCGGCAAACCTGACACTTACACCGCTCAAAGACTTTAACATCCGGGCCTCCTATGGCAAATCGGCCATCCGTCCGTCGCTGATCGAGAACTCTAATTTCTCCCGTTACAATTACGTATATGGTCGCATGCAGCGCAATGTGGGGGTAATTTCCACCTTGATCGATCATTACGATTTACGTCTCGAATGGTATCCCGGAGCCGGAGAAGTGATTTCGGCAGGTTATTTTACCAAACATTTTAAAAACCCCGTAGAGCTATACCTCGATATCTTTGACAGCAGCGGTTCCATTGACCTGTTTACGCAAAACTCAGACTATGCCGATGTAAGGGGATGGGAATTTGACCTGCGCAAAAGTCTGGGCTTTATTTATCCCGACTTCAAAGTGCTGGGCGATATATATGTAAGCGGTAACCTGACCTTACAGACTTCTGAAGTACAGGCAAGTACATTCAAGTACGAAACAATGGGAGAGGGAAAAGATAATTACGATAACGGTTATACCTACCGCACCAAGACTCTTCTGAAAGAGAAACGTCCCTTGTATGGACAGGTTCCGGTAATATATAATTTGGGACTGCAATATGCAGGCGAACGTTTGGGAGCGAATATCGCCTTTAACCATACCGGTTACAAAACCCTGACCGTGGGCATGTTGCCCCAATATTCGGAAAGCGAACGCCCCCGTAATCAGCTGGATGCGCAGTTGAGCTACAAGTTCCTGAAAAATAAAAAGTTGGAAACCAGGCTAAACATGAGCAACCTGCTTAACAGTGCATACCGCTTTTACAACAATTCTACTGCAACGTACAAAAGAAAGCCGGGAACCGAGAACACAGCCATGACGGAATGGTCTGATATTTTTGAATGGCAATACGGATTTTCCAATAAATATGAAGAGGGCTATTACGAAACTTCGGAAGATGGCAAGACCAAAAAACGCATAGGCGATACCAATACCTTCATCCGTAAGGTTGGTACTTCGTTAAGTCTGTCAGTGTCATATTCTTTTTAATTTCTTATACAATTAATATCATGAGAACAATGAAAATATTTTATGCCGTACTAACTGGTGCATTCCTGTTGGTACTGGTAGCCTGCAATAAGCGTGAGGATGATTTCTTTTATACAGGAGAGGCATTAACTGTTAAACTAATAGGTTACAACGGTAGTAGTGAGGAGTTGGAAATAAAAGTAGATACGTTCAAATTCAAACGCACTGTGTCTGCAAACGAAACCATTAATCAAAGCGATGCCTATCTGTTTACAGATAACCAGCGTACCGCTAAGCTGACCGTCACCGAAAAGGGCACGGGTAAGCTGGTATTAGAAAGAGAATTGGAAAAAAGCGAAAAAAATGTAACGGTTAATCTCTTCTATACAAATGATGGGATAGTTCCCTACAATCCTCCACCGGTCAACCCCAATACCAATATCGTAGGTGTTTTTATTACCAAAAACCAGCAGACAATTACTACGGCAGATATAGCTGTAACGTTATCTGGAAATGTTATCACCTTTTTAGCCCAAAACGTTCCTCCCAACCAATGGTTCTTTTTTGAAACGGACTATATACCTACTGTTCCTGCAACGGAACGTATTCTGTTTCGCCGGGCCGGGACTACATTAGGGTATTATCAGAATAGCACAGGTAGAAATATCTTTTCCAACTTCCCTTTATTTCCCGTAGATGGAACGAAAGGAGCGCTTCGCAGCTATATTATAACAGGCAGTACGGGAATTATAAATATCGCTGCAACCAGAGTGTTTTAAAGTATAAAATAGTAAAATCATGAACCCATATTTAAAGAATACAGCTATTATCGCTCTTATTGCAGGTTTCTTTACCGCATGCAATAAGGATATAGAAACCACAAAAGCGGTTGCTTTTGATATTGTTGGGTATAATACCAGCAACAATGATCTGGAAATTTCGGTAGACACGGTCGTGTTTTCAAGATTTCCTATAGCGGCAAATTCAGTGGTTAGCTTTGGGAAGTCGTACACCTATCCATCGGTCAAACGTGAAGCGCAGATCAGTGTTAAGGACAAGCAGTCGGGCAACGAGGTTTGGAAACAAACCGTTCGCTTGTCGGATGCAGAGCTGGAGCAGTTCTATCCCTTTGTATGGCTGGATGGACAGGTATTGGCGGTCAATCCCCCAACTGCCGATGCCAACACCAATAAAATTGGCTTCTATGTGCACTATCCGCAAAGCAACGATCCAATTGATATTTTTATTAAGAACGAAGCCGGACAGGCGGCCTACTTCGCAAAGAACGTAACACCCGGCACCTGGGTGTATAGCGATTACGTCACACCTGAGGGCTTTTTCCAAAACCCGAACGGTGACTTTTACATTCATTGTACCAAAGCCGGTACAACTGATAGCTGGGCATTTGACAACAATGAGGCGAAAAGTAAAGTGTCTAACAATAATAACGGTACTTTCTTTCCGTTGCACCACACCCAAAAGGGCAATGTGCGCTCCTATTTTATTACACCCGGTATGTACCAAATGGAGTTGATACGGTTGTTTAAAAAGCCACGGAATTAGTTGTATGAAAGCCATTGGCCAGCGGGAGCATCTTGTTGGTCTTGCAAATCTTTAATTAACATAACGGGCTTTAGTAACAAAAAAGAAGATCCGCTCTGAGAGCGGATCTTCACTACCTGTTACCGGGGATGAAGCGTTTTCGAACCAGTTTATACAGATAATCAATTCCTTAGGACGAAATAATGCACTAAAAAACGTAAAAAAATCCCCCACTCAATGAGCGGGGGATAACTCCCGATAATCGGGTTAATTTTTGAATTAAATCCGACAAGTAAAAGGTGGTTAGCGCTCTTTGCGAACCCCTTTGAATGGCTTGCCGTCAGCTTTTTGATCCATAAACTTTCCAGTTGAGGTATCCCTTTTCACAAAGGTCTTTGTTTGTGGATTGTATGTCTGACTCCTTCCAGTTACTTGACCGTTGCGGTGTCCATCTCCGGACTTTCCGTTTCTAGCCATGACTAAAAATTGACATCATGATGGCAGCTATTTATTACTGAGGCGCTTGCCGCCCAAGTGACGATTTGCAAAGATTAAGCAAATAGCCTATCTTTACAACGCAAGAAGATGCCTCGAAACATTCATTGCGACCAAAGCATCGTCAACAGTTGCTTTGGTTTTTTTATTCTAAAGCTTATTAAGTTCAAAAGCGTAATTATAGCTGATCTTTCCCTTTAAGTAAACGTTTAAGAATTTCTCTGGCGCTAGCATCATCTTCACGTCCCGGCTTTCACCTGCGCAGTAACACGGTTTGCAGATGACAATTTGTTCGCCGGCTTTTTCTTCTTCTTCTTTCTACCCCACCATACCATAAAACCGGTAACCGGCAACGATGCCGAGATAAGCGACGCAAAGAACATCGCAATACGCCCCGGCAACCCCGCAATGCCGCCTACATGGATGTCGTAGTTCATCCGCGCCACTTTTTCCGCAAGGGTTGCATCGGCATATTTGCCCAGGTACGGCACTGGTATCTCTTTACCGGTATACTGATCGAAGTAGCAGTAGTCCGCATTGTGGGACTGTTGGCTGCTGGGATAGGCACGCGCCACTATGGGAGCTGAGTCATTGATGGGCAGGGATAGGGCAAGAACGGCAGCATCGTGGTACCGCTGCCTAAACTGATCAAACACCTGGTTGATGGTGGTGCTGTCTTTTGCAGGCGCATTCCTGTCAGAATTGACGGCGATGGCACCAGGCCTGGTTTTCCCACCGCTGAACACCCAAAATTCTGCCTGCGCCATCCACTGGAAGCTCCACACCAGGCCCGTTAAGGCGGCGAACAATACGATCCAGCTGGCATAGAAGCCTAACACATTATGCAGGTCATAGTTGAGGCGTTTAGGGGACGTGTCCCATTTAATGCGGAAGCTTGTTTTTCTACGCGCCTTGTTGCGGGGCCACCACAGCACGATCCCGCTAACCAGGATGACCAGGAAAACAAGGGTGCCGTAGCCGACTACAAGATGGCCGATATCCTGGGGCAGCCAGAGGTACATATGCCCATCGATGATAAAGCGGAAGAACTCGTCCTTCCGGTCGAGCACCTTTTCCACGTTACCGGAGTATGGATTCACATATACGTTGAAATAGTAGTAAGGCTTTTTTTGATAGAACTGCACCACGGGCGCTTTGCCCGCCTCTTCATACAGGATGCGGAACGCCTTTTTGCCGTTCATGGCCTGCTCTGCGACGGCGCGTATATCCGTCACCGGTTTATACGGTTTGTTTTCCACCGTTACGAAACGATAGGGCTGCGTAAATTCGGATATTTCGGGTTGCCAGGCATAAATAGCGCCGGTAATGGAAATAATAAATACAACGATTCCTGAAATGAGGCCCAGCCACAGGTGCAGCCAGCCGAAGATCTTTTTCATGTTCATACGCGATATGCAATAACGTAAAATGAAGACACCTGCCTGGTATCTTCATTTTACGCCGGTTGGCCAATGTTTAGAATTTGATGGTGAGATTCACTGCCCAGTTACGTGGCGGCTGTGGCTCGCCCCAGGGGCCCCAGTACATCTCGTTGGTAATATTGTCCAGCTTCACCCCTACGCGGTAACCCGGACGGTCGTAGAAGATCGTGCCGTTAAACACAGTATAGGCGGGGAAGTAGGTGAGGTTGTTATTGTCGAATACGATGTCTCCGTTGTACACCGCACCGGCGCCAATACCCAACCCGGATACTTTTCCGCTGTTGATGCGGTAGCTGATCCACGTGTTGGCCGTGTGTTTTGCACCCGATGCCGGCGGACGCTTGCCTACAAAATCTTTCGCCTTGGTGATCTCTATGTCATTGAAGCCATAACCAGCCAGGATGTTGAGGCCGGAAATGGGATTGGCAATCACCTCCGCTTCAAAACCTTTACTTTTCCAGGTGCCATCCTGGTAATAGATGGTAAGGTCGGTATTATCCTGACGGATTTTGTCTTTTACTGCAATGTCGTAAGCACTCAGTGTTACGCTTAATTTACTTTTCAGGAGGTCGGCTTTAATACCACCTTCCCACTGGTTCGCCTGCTCCGGCTTAAACACATTGCCGTTACGGTCTACCTGTGCGGAATAGCTAAAGCCGTTCTGGTAATTCGCGAATACAGACAACTGATCTTTCACCACCTGGTACACTGCACCGAATTTAGGGGAGAAAGAAGACTTGTTGTAGTTGCCGGTCGTTTTGCCGGTAGCCAGGGAATAAGTTCCTTTAGCATCTACTCTATCCCAGCGCACACTTGCCATAACGAGTAACTGATCGGTAAGGTTCACTACGTCGGACACGTAAATGCCGTAACGGTCTGTATGGCTTTTGAAGTAGTTCGTGGGTTTCATACCTGCCAGGCGCCTGTCTACATCTTCTCTCATTAAGATAGGCGTTGTTCCGGTGGTAGATATTGTATCGTGCATGTAGTTCAGGATGTAAGTGGGCTGGGTAATATCCGCCAGGTAGTCGGCGCCCATCAGTACGCGGTGTTTGATAGCACCGGTGTGGAACTCACCATTCAGGTTCTGCTGGATCTGGATGGTGTTGTAGTTATGGCTGTACTTTTGTACGCGCCTGGACAAGGTTTCGCCGGTGCCTAACAGCGTACCGCTGAACTGGTACTGCTGGCGGGCATTTACGCCGCCGGTAGAAAATATGGTGGTCGTATTCCAATTGCTGTTGATCTTATAGTTCATGGTAGCAAACAGGTTATAACCGGGGAATACGGACTCCAGGTCGTTGGAATAGAACGTGCGTTTGTAGTATTTCGCCATCGCGGCTTTATAGTCGGCCGGAGCACCCAACGGGTTGATGTAGGCGATAGCCTGTGTACCAGCGTTGCGGAACATTTCCACATCTATGAGGAACGAAAGGCGGTCGCTCGCTTTATAAGCGAAAGAGGTTGCCAGGAAGTAGTTACGCCTGAAACCTGCTTCCTGGAAGCTCTCCTGTCCCCAGCGACCAAGGTTTACACGCAGCAGCGCGGTTTTGTCTTCGTTCAGCGGTGCGTTGATGTCTGCCGTGATGCGGTTCAATCCCCAGCTGCCGGCCGTGAAGTTGAGGTCTGTCCGGAAGGTTTCGAAAGGTTTTTTGGTCACCCTGTTTACCAGGCCGCCGTAAGATACCGCACCGCTACCAAACAAAGTACCGGAAGGGCCTTTCATCACTTCGATGCGCTCCAGGTTGGCCATGTCTACCGTAATCAGCTGGTTGGCCACCATGCCGTTGCGGATGTAGTTAGCAGTACGGAAACCACGGATGATGGTAGACGTACGGCCGTTACTCACCGTTTCGGTAGAGTTGACGCCGGCCACGTTTTTGATCGCGTCTTTATATTCAAGGATGCCCTGTTCTTTAATGATCTCGGAGGTGACGATGTTGTATACCTGCGGGTTTTCCAGGTTTTTCAGCGGCATACGGGCCACGTAGTCACTCTCTTTTTTAGCGAATTTATTTTTGCCGCTGGCGATGATCACTTCCTGGAGCGTTTGCTGCGAAGCTTTCAGCTGGAAGTTTTGCTCCACGGTTTGACCGGCTGTGATGTTCACCGTAAAACTGATCATATCATGCCCTGCCACGAATACTTCTGCCAGGTAGGTGCCGGGCGCCACGTTCCGGATAACATAAGCGCCGTTTTCGTTGGTAACGGTTTGCTTGCGAGCGTCTTTCAGGCGAACGCCTACGCCTGGTACTTCCGTACCGTCTTCCGCCGTAACGCGGCCTTTGATCGCGCCGTAGTTAATTGTCTGTGCAGTCGTTGTCCTGATCATGACGAGCATGAAGAGGCTTATAATGGTAATTACTCTCATGGAAAGATGTTAAGGTTAGGCTGATTACAGGATTCAGTAATCGAGGCGCAAAGTTAGAAGAAGGACAAAGGGTGTGTAGATCAAATGCGGAATTTGATTTACGCTAACGGGAAATCTTCCGTAATCAATTACAAAAAGGGCGACTAACAAGTGGTCGTTGCACAACTAAACCATAGGCATAATAAGAAAGCACAACAAACCTTACCGTTTGTTGTGCTTTCTTATTATAGCATATTGATAATCAAATGTTTGATTTGTATAATTTATACTATGCAAGACAAGAAAGATTATCAGGAGAGACTGTTCATTCAGTTCCTGCTCTCCGACTACGTTCCTCAAGACAATTTTTACAGGCAATTGAAGTCAATAGTTTATTTTAGCTTCTTATATGCATCAACTGCTAAATATTATGGAAGTGAAGGGCAGAAAAGTATAGACCCGGTAGTTTTTATGAAGTTGATGTTGGGGGGATTTAGAGAATCTAAACAGCGATCGAAGGATTATCTCCACTTCTAGGATGCGCATAGATATTCTGTATTTCATAGGTTATGATTAGATGAAGAACTTCCCTGGCATTCCATGCTTAGTCCCACTCGTCAACTTTATGGAGAAGAAGAGTTTATGACTTTATTTAAACTGGTATTGAAACAATGTATGGATAAGGGTTTGATATCAGGTAAGCGTCAGGCGGTCGACAGTGTATTTTTTTTCGGCATTGTTTGCGGGTATTTCAACCGGCCAATACTTGTTTCTTCTCTTTAATTTGATACGGATGTGGACAGGGCAACAATCGCTTTTATTTCGTCTTTTTCGCCAGTTTAAAATGGGCGCAAATGAAGGAGTAAAACATTGCCTCTTAGTTTAATCTTGAGCGTATTTTTTGTGGAGGCGGGAGGTCTTGTGGAAGGGAAAAAATGATTGAGCTTTGGGCAGAACCAATGGTAGAACAACCCGCGATTTTCGGCGAGTTTCGGCGGAGGTGGCCTTGAATGGAGGTAAAATAGAAAAACCGCTACAGAGTAGACCTGTAGCGGTTTTAGAGACTTTTGAAACCCGCGGAGAAGGGTTTCGTTGTAATACCTGTTACCAAGGATGGATTCGAACCACCAAACAACTGTAAATCAACAATAAACATCAGACTGCACAATAGCAAAAAAAAGAAGATCCGCTCTACGAGCGGATCTTCACCATCTGTTACCCTTGACGATTTTTTTTCGAACCAATTTATACAGATAATCAGTAAGTTAAGCTGATTTCTCTCGTTACACTGTTAGGCAAGACACCCCTTCAGCAATCATAAAGAGTCATAGCTCCGGCACTCCGCTTTCCGCTGAATGGCATTGTGAGCTTTGTGACTACGGTGCTAAGGGAGAATAATGAAGTTTTAGGCTACACGATGCAGAAAACCTAAAAGCAGCGAAAAACATATTCCTATTTTGGTGAGTTTATTATTGGAGGGCTGAAAATATTTTTTTGCATTTTAGTACCAATAGCACTTTATGTTGCTTTTAAAAGGTATAAAAAAACGTAAGGTCGTATTTCATCTTATTCGCACCCATCAATTATTTCGCTTTTTTTATTGCCATCAAACCCATTGTATTTTTCACCACTCATTTCGGCTGAGAAGTCAATGCCTCCACGCTGGAAATTAAGAATTTCACCTACGATGGATATGCAGATTTCAGTAAGGCTTATTTTCATATTGGTGCTGCAAATGCAGATAATGATTTATTATTAAGCATTGATTTAAACCTCTATAATAGTTCATTACAGAAAATATTTTTACATAATAATTTCATGGTGGATCTTCAATTACTCACCCTCGATCCGCATGGTAACACCTGGCAAATTAACAACCCAGACGCTAAAGGCATTCTATTTCCCATTAACAGCGACAATCAATTTGACATCATCGAAATTCCTCCTAAGTCCTTTAAGGCATTCCATGCAACGGCCATTGATATCCCGAATAAATTTCTTTTTTGGTGGACTAGGGATATCCTAACAAAGATAGCCCCAGGGACCTTAGTTGGTCAAGTAGCGTTAGGATAACGGTAATGGAACCTGATCACGGTCAACATTTATCCGAGACCCCATTACTATTCACCGTAGTGGCCCCCATGTCCAAAGGTCTACCGGCCAGCCAACTTCCCCGTAGTTTGAAAACTAGATCTACTAACTAAGTCAACCGACTGATACCATTTACAACAATGGTCACTAAGAGCAGTCAACATAGGACTGCAATCCGTTGCAAGGAAATGCGTACAAAAGAAGTATTAAATGAAATGTTTTTACCGAACACCTATACACGGATTGTTTTAACATCTCGCCTCTATTGTCAATATCGGTTAAATCGTTATATTCCATGCCTAAAATTAATCGTACACCTAACCCCAAACATCATGGCTTTAATTGATAATCTCCTGAATAACATTAAGGGGACGTTTAATCGGTTCTTACTCACCACCAAATGCTTGCTATACCGACACCAACAATTAACGGCGGGGTTATACAAAAGGAACGTGGTCTTATTTGATCCACTTCACTACTGCTTAATTTGTCAGTTGATTTTCTTTGCTGCCATCCATTCGGTCAACAACAAGGATACTAATCGATTCTCCGTATTATTTTACGATATAGTTCAATGCTCGAATCCATTAAAAATATTTTTTGCCCTGATCCCGACCACTATAATTTATTACAGCGTTGGGGAGATCATTAGTCGAGTGTTCATTAAACTAAAATTTGAAAAAGCTATTTTTAAAGCGTTAACTTTTTATTACACAGGCTTTGCACTACTCTGCTGGTCGGTGCTTCATATCATTAGAGTCTTCGTGTTAGCGATCGCCTTCCCTACCAGCGACCGCCATGGACGCGCGATTATATATGCCCTAATAGATTCGCAGGATCGCTATGACACCATTTATACTGCCTTCATGATAATATTTATCGGATTTTGCATGATAGCACCCTTTCTTTTTCTCCTTTCATTTTGCCGCTACAAACTGTTGGTCAGGTGGTACTTTGCACTCCTGATACCCGTGACTTATCTGGCCTATGTGATGGCGGTCCGCCCCATTTTATTTTTCGCCACTCACTTTGGCACTGAGGTAACTGCTTCCAGCTTGAAAGTATCAGATTTTGAATTTACTGGCGATCCGATATTCAAAACCGGGATTTTTCAATTTGAAGTAGGCGATTCAATGACAGCAGATGAGGTAAAGATAATAGTGGACCTCAATCTATATAATAGTTCATCCCAACCCATTTATGTGGTTAATCGGTTTGTGATGGACATCAGCTTTGAAACGGCCCGACCCAGGGCCCCGGATTGGAAGATTGTAAGTAAGGAAAGCAAAGCAATCGTGTTCAGTTCGGCACCAGATGGTCGCCATGATATGATTAAAATACCGCCTAAATCGTATATGGCGATCCGAGGTCATGCCATCGAAATCCCAGACAAGGCCTTATTTAGTTGGGGTAGTTCGGAGCGTAAAAAAACGAAGTTTGACAACCACGAATGGTTTTCTTTGGTCCACTTTAAATTTAGTGATGCCGAACAAAAAGAATTTCAGTGTAAGACCGCTTTACTTCGGTCAGAGATACGATGGGCACCCGCCGATGGCACGGTTGCCAAACAGGAACGCAACCATGCTATCCCCTGATTGTAGGTAGCCAGGTACAACCCATCGCTGACCTTAATGGCAGCCGACATGGCCCGCTTTGTGAATGCTGTAGCCCACGAGGGCGGCGCCTTGGTTCTCCATCCTTTTTTTGATGATAAGGATGCCGTCCTAAAAAAATTCATCTGACACCTGAAGTGGGTCGCTAGGGATTTCCATTGTTGACCAAGTTAGCCATATTACAAGATAGCAGCGCATCTCACGGGCAGGAAATAACAAAAAAAGAAGGGGGCAAAAGCCCCCTAATCATTGCGTATTGCTAGAATTATAATTAAAAAATTTGCCTCGTTACTTCTTCCCATTTGCCTCAATCACAAAATGACTTTCTTCTGTTGTCTTTACCCCTGGGACAGATTTTAGTGCTTCTATTCTGTCTGTCCCCTCCACTGAAATGGTTCGGGTAAATGGCCTTGATTTTATGACATTGAATCCCAGTGCCTTCACCGAGGCTATCACCGTTTGAAAATCAAACTTCTGGTCTATGGTAACGATAATATTGTTTAACATCTGAAAATGGAACCTTTTGGCCCCGAAAATTCATGATTAAAGTTACGTTTTTGTCCTCAAATATACCAACCCTGCCCCCACTTCGGTCGCAGGATGCGGTAATGGGTCGGCATTTTTCTCCAATTTGGCCCAAATTTCCGACGCTTTCTGGTTTAGGTCCTCCTGCCAATACAGCGCCGCAATGCCTGCTACATAAGGGGACGCAAGCGATGTGCCAGAGGAGGCCACTACTCCCTTATTAACGATATTAGCCGTTAAAATATTGACTCCCGGCCCAGTAATATTAACGGGATGACCGTTTGCAGGCACCTGGGAGCAAGCCTTTTTGTACATCTTAAAGTCTTGATCTACAGCCGATACGGCCATAATGGAAGGACTATTTGCTGGCGCGCCAACGCCCACTTTTATCCCATTATCCCGGTCAGCAAAATTACCTGCGGCTGCAACAATAAGGCATTGATTTACAAGGGACATCTGCGCAACATCTTCGAAAGCCTGGGAAAAAGGCTGCTTTTCATGGGCAAAAGGTAGTCGAGAGAGGGAGAGATTGACAATATGACATTTTTTAGACAAAGCCCATTCAATGCCATCGATCACCGGTTCATCTTTACCTGGTCCAGCTTTTGGCAAAACTTTACCACAGTAAAGATCAGCTTCATAGGCCACCCCGATACGCCTACCACCCACCATTTCGCTCCCGCCTGCAGCGATGGCGGCCACCTTTGTCCCATGTCCGTTCGTATCAACGTAATCTTCGCCATCGATAAAACTTTCCTTTTCAATGATCCGTCCTGCAAAAAGCGGATGGGTATTATCAATACCGGTATCGAGAATGGCTACTCGGATTCCTTTGCCAGATAGGTGAGTACCAACCACATTCGTGGCTATGTTGCCCCAGGTAACATTGCCACCATCTGCAAAAGGAGGAACGGGTTTGGAAGTAGTGTTATCAGCCAAAGCCTCATTATACCGGGCAGGTTCCCCGTAGCGAAAAAACTCCGTTTGGTTGATCAGTTTTTCAATTATAGGTGCTTGGCCTTTGCGGAAAATGACCAATCGACACCTGGGAAAAATCACGCCATCGGCTTTTTGAATGGCTATTGTCGCGGGTGTGCGTTTGCCCTTGCGTGTGAACTCATAGATGGTTTTCAGGTTTACCCCCACACGCCTGGCCGCTTTCTTCATTTTGGTAGTCGAAGTACTACGGTCCATCAGCACTAGGTGACTACCAGTAAAAATGGGTCGTTGCTGCTCGTCTACAACAGGCTCCACTTCCGCAACGTGAATATATTCCTTGACAGGCGCATTGACCTTCGCCAGCCTTCTTTCTTGAGCAGCCTTTACCGCTTTGAGCGCCCTTTCTACGGACTCACGCCTTGCCGTCTGCATGCCACCTTGCGGTTGAACAACGTTTTGTAGCACCATTAATACCAGGTTGACCGAAGCGGGGGTAAGAAGGCCCAACCGATAACCCAAAAGGTGAGGATATTGCTGTCCGATAAACTCATTGACTTTCCCTAACGTAACAGCAGGATGATAGGCTTGGCGCCTGATTTGCTTTACCGTGTTAAGGATCACGATCGCATCGTCGCGATCCTTAACCGGGATTGTATTGACAAAAGGTTTTGCCCGGACGCGAATAAATTGCACGCCTTTGCCGGCCTTGGAATTGCCCGTTTTCATCCGGCGTCCATAAAAATTCGCCGAATGACCCTTTACTTTCGGTTTCTTCTTTGGGCTTTGTTCCTGTTTTTTAGCGGCCCTGATCGATGAATTGCGTGCAGCCATGCGCTCTATATTGTTTTAGTGGGAAACTACGATTTGGCAAATTCCGGGAAAGCGGCTCTAGGAATGGCCAGGGTAAAAACGGCCGTGACAATGGTCCCCCAAAGTTGGATGGATGCTCCCCCAATGATAAACCCTTCGAATGGGCCACCAAAGCAGCATACCCATAACAAAAAGGAGATCCAACAAATGATGATTGTTCTCCAGGCCTTAATCTTTGCAATTTTATACAAATAGTAGGGCGCAACCGCGACCATCAGCCCATAGAATACCCACTGAGGAATGCTACGGCCACCATCAGCGCCAGTAGCGGCTTTAATGATGTTGAATATCGAAATATAGACGGTGATCAAATCAACCGGCACCAGTTTTACCAGCCGGTCCATATAGGAAAAATCAGGGGCCGGTTCGTCTGATTGCGTCGTAACGCCTTTTATCGGTAGAATAATATCCCTAGGCATTGTGGAAATATATTTTGGTTTATAAATGAGCAATATTGGGAGGTAAGGGAGCAAACGCTATGGGGCAGCGGGATTGATCGAATTACCGGAGCGAATCGTTCATCACTAAATTGTTTAATAAAAACTGATCTATTAAAAATACACATTTTTCTTTCAATCCAACACCTAAACGACTATCCGAAGCCTGTTGAAGTAAAATTGTTACTGACTACGACTGTCTTGCTTGAGTTAATATGCAGGCCAGGCAAGGGTTCTGGCGGCCCAAAAAAACAGGCTGGAGAAAACCCCAGCCTGTCCACTTTAGTTACCGGGGATAGATTGCTTTCGAACCAGTTTATACATATAATTAATAACTTAACCCTAAATATTTGACAGAAATCGTTCTGGCCTCGATATGTAGAAACGCTCATTAGTGCCCGGAATGCCGAACATTTTTTGAAATAGACAGAACCTGCATAAATGCTTATCTTGTTATATCGCAAAACATCTTCAAAATAAATGTAATGAACGAAGAATTTACTTCCTTTTCAGCCTGCTCTGCAAGGCTTATGGGTTCCTTTATAAGCCTTAAATTTTCACTCTCATGTATAAGTCAAATAACCCCATCTGAAACATCGGGGTGGGCGGCCAGGCTGGAAAAAAATGTAGGTAACAAACTGTCTGACCTAGGCGTGCATGGAAGGATTAAGGGTGCTTTAGAAAATGGCGAATTTGCGACAGAATATATTAAATTTTCCGCCCTTACCAACGCGATTATGAGTTTTTCCTCTACGACGGAATATTTCATAAAAGATATTATTCAACTCTGTCTACAACGAAGCAGCAAATTGAGAATGCACGCCTTCTCCCAATTTGAGATTTCGGCATTGATGCTAGAAAATAACAAATCTATTGACGAAATAAAGCTTCATCTCGTTCAGCGGCTTTCTTCTACATATTCCAAGGGGGGATCATTCAAAGACAAAATAACAAAGGCATCGACCTTCTTAATATTAGATAACGGCTGGCAAGAAAAACAACTATTTAAGGCATTGGACTCAATTTTTACTATGAGAAACCATATTGCTCATAATAATACAGACTTTCTTGAAACCATAGAGCTACAATCTAATGAAGGGCCGCTTTCCATCAAGAGAAGCTCATCAAGTGAAGAATTTACAAACTTCACTATAAAGTTTGTTGAAATTTTAAATGAAGCGTACGCCTATCTGATTAAATGGGATAAGCAATGTTTAATAAGATGGAACGCGGATAATTTCATTGCTCGAAAATAGAGCGTCAATGGCAGCTTGAAACCCTGCGTTAACTCAAAATCATTGCTGAAATAGGAGGTTTATCATAACGCATATTTGATTAAAAAAGCGTATCTTAACGATGCTTCCCAAACCGAAAAGAAATTATACTAGGATCTATTTTGTCTGTATTCTCATCGGTGCGCACAACTTAATTCATTGTAAAAATTTTACCGACTAACGAAACGTTACGTTATATCGGTAAACCACCCACAATCCTTGCTCCAAAATTCTTATTATGGAAAATGGCCGCTACCTAACATCTTTTCTCGAAATATCAGTTGAAACAGATCTGAATCTATCAAACCTTGCCTTATTAGACAACGCTGCCCAAGGCACCTACTACCACGAATATCTCCACTACATACAAGATATTACAACTTGTAGTGGATTATGCAAGATTTGGCGTGCTTTTGACTGTCTTCGTCAACTCATATCATCGATTCAACCAAATGACGTAATAGACGTGAATGCGCCAATGGACAATGCTGTTGCTACAGAACAAAAAAGACATCTAGACTTCCTGGAAACCTTACGTGGCAGCGGCCAAATTAGAGGAATCTCTATTGAGCTGGCTGACAGCTACAATATAGTAGAAGTATTGGAAGAAAAAAATCCGCTAATCCTTGACTACTATGCAAATTCTTCTGCAACTGCAATCAAATTGAGACTGCAAAGTCCCCTACCAGAGACACGTGAAAAACACTTTACTTTTGGAGAAAATGCAGTATCTGAGACGATGGCTTATTTAGTAGAACGCAAATTCTATCCTGATCTCCAAGCCCTTCCCCGTTACCCTTACAAAGTAGCTACCGACTTAGTCCACCATCTTTATCCGGATCTTGTTGCTTGTGATGAAATTATTTTTTCGCTTTGTGATGCTTCATTACTCTACAATATGCCTGGCTGGGCATTTTCCCAAATCATCCGACGGATGGCCGCTCAAAACATAGTTCCTATAAACGGTCGCGAAGTTATTGACTTTGCTTATTCATTTTACGATGAAATAGAATGGAACCACAATGAATATTCGAGGTATGCAATCCAGTCTATCCAATTCATTAGTGACGCACTATACGGCCACAACTATTATACAGCGACCAAAGATCTGTTACAGGCAAGTGTTGAAAGAGGAATGTTGATTCGGCAAGAAAACCCTTACTTCTTAGTTGATATTTTCACTCAAAACCAGCCATTAAGTCCCGAATTTTATATGACTTTTAATTTCCTAGGCGGCCCTCTCTCAATTAACAACAATGGAGGGAGATGGGTCCGAGTGCCACTTGGAATGGAAGCGCTGCAAGACATGGCGGATCCTTCTCATTTTCGCGTAGCTTGGCAATTAAGTAAGTTTTTACTTGAGGCGGAAAGACCTTGTAGCCTAATAAGATGTTGCCGATCAGCCGATAACCGTAATATCGATCACCGTTGTGAACACAGTCCATGGCAACGTGTTAATGACGAAAATGGATGCCCTTACGCCGCAGCTTGGGCCTTATATGGCTTCCATAAAAAAGATTTCTATCTGAACGGAGTTTTAATACAACAGAGATCTGAAGATGTATTACCGGAGTAGCACCCAGTTTAATATTTGATGCTAAAACTAAGACTCGCCTAACAACCTAGATATTGACTTCAATCAGTGGTAGAGTGCAAAAATTCTAATTTTTTTACAATTAGCACATATTTTAAATCGACATTCGGGCAGACTTACGCATGATTATACTTCAATTTGGTATTTTCCATTAATAGAAAAAATAAAATCATTTTATTATAACCTACAATTACGGTAACATGACAGAAGTAAAAGTACCAGAAGCCAATGGGCTTGATAAAGTATCCTTACTGCTGAAGTTTGCCTTCAATTCGGTACCAGGCGGGGCGATCCTCTATGAACTTTACACCTTTATGGTGCCCAACAGCTTAGAAAAGCGGCGTGATCGCTTTTTTTCTGCCCTCGTTGAAAGAATGAATCGATTAGAACAAGAAGGAAAGATCCTACTAGATCGTTTGCGAGATAGTGAAGAATTTCACGAGATTTTGATGGAAGCCACCCGGCAGGGCATTTTAACAGCAGATGAGGAGAAACGAAAGGCTTTCGTAAATATAATTCTCAATTCCGCTTTGGGAAACAGCCCTGACCATCCTACGTCTATGATCTTCCTCGGAATGATGCGAGAGTTTACGTCCTTACATATTAAAATGTTGGTCTACTGCAATGACCCCAAAGCTTATTTAAACAACATTAAAATTAGCCAAGAAATGTTTCGAGGATTGAATACCTCGCAGGTATTTGACTATTTGTTTCCTCAGAAAGATGGATATGAGTCTATTTTGGATAAAGTTCATGCCGATTTATATACGCCACATTTAATCTATGAAATCGGAGTGTCTTCCTCTATCGATGATTGTATTATCGGTAGAATAAAACCGTTGGGAGAAAATTTTTTAAAGTTTATTACCGAACCTCCCCTAGACATATAATTATTTTTTTGCGTTTCCATACTTGAGTATCCAGTTAACCAGATGCATGTAATCCCGTAACGACAGTTGGTATTCATGTTTTTTCTCAAACGCCCTAGCGTCCGCTGTAAATGAAGAGGTTGTCACCATCATAGCGCGAGTGGCTCTCGCATCACAAAGCGTACCGTAAAGGGTACGCACCAGCTCTACTCCGATTTTCCGATCTTCCCGGTATTTTTTGGCTTCTACCAAACACAATACCTTCCCCTCTTCTGAATTGCGACGCGCCAGAATATCAGCTCCTCCGTCCCGGGTTTGTTTTGTGAGTTCCACTTCCCATCCCATATCCTGAAGTAATTCAGCAAGCATTTTTTCAAAATCTCTTGGACTAAGCGAGTGCACAGCCGAAGGCTCCTTTTTTAAACGAGCAATTAATTCACTGTCGGCGGCCACGATGAGGGGTTGATACGTGGAAATAATCTGTGTTTCTGGCACGATTATACGGCCAGGCAAGTCGTATAAGGGGACACTATACATGTCTGCAAAATGTTGTGCCATTCGGATAATGGCGGCAGGCGAACCGGCGGCTTCTTGCAGCAACATTTCACTTTGCGCAAATAAAAGTGGCGGCGTCACTTTCAACAGCAATCTCCTTGCATCTGAATCTGTTAAGGGGCCAACTTCTAAATGTCGGGCGAGCATATTTGAAGGTGTATCTCGAAGGAATATAGTTGTATCGATATCACGATTACTAAATAAGTAGTTTTTTATCGACTGCTGTTTCTCTGTGGTCATACTGCCTGCATCGTCAATGACGACCAAATTAGTTTGCCCATTTAAAGTATTTCTTTGCGCAGAAAATGACAACATGATTTCATCCAGTAGTTCGCGCGGACCCAAGTCCTTAGTGCTTATCCAAATGGGCTCATAGGCTGCTGCATTGGTAACAAACCAGTGTTTTAGTAATGCTGTTTTCCCATAGCCTGATTGACCACAAATTGTTATTATTTTGTCCTTATCGGAACTGTAAAGATTTCTATCTAACCATTGCAGCTCAGTCCTTCTACCAGTAAAAAGCTCTTCGTTTTCTAGTCCAAACATGTCCTTGAAAGTTTAATTGTTTACGTGCCTTCGTGTCAGATAAACTATTACCTTACAAAGCACTATTCACTAAAATACAGATTTTCGAAATGGGGTGACGCGGACACTTCGTAGGTTAGCTGGGGTTATTCCTCTGCACCCGGCCGAGGATAAAAAGACTATAGTTTGACCTTCTCTGTCAAGAGAAAAATGGGATATTTCGAAAAGTTCGATGTCGTTCAGTTCAGTACCGCATATGGATTCGAACCAACAAACAATTGCAAATCAATAATTAACACACCGGGGCGAAATAATAAAAAAAAGAAGATCCGCTCTACGAGCGGATCTTCACCATCTGTTACCCGACCTGGATTCGAACCAAGACAAGCAGAACCAGAATCTGCGGTACTACCATTATACTATCGGGCAATCTTACTTCGGTAGAAGGGCAAAGATACTAAACACCGGGTATTTAGTCCAAAAAAACATACTGTTTTTTTACGTTTTACCTCTTCCGTATGCGTTTAAAAGGCTTAGTTATCAACCTTCGCCCCGCTAACCGGGGTGCAAATATACTTAAGCCTTTGGAAATACAAAATTTATTCTTCATCCATCTCGCCCTCGGAAAGATCGTCGACCGAAACGGGATTTTCGCCATTAAACAGTACAGATACGCCGTAGGGCTCGCAAATTGGCAAATCGCCTTCGGAAAAATGGAGCAGCCATTCTTCACCGGGATAAAATATAAAAGTAGGTGTGTACACCGGGAAATGATCGGGCGGCATGGACAATAATTCATCGGCGGCTTGTTGGTCGAGCCCGAAAAACGCAGGGTCGCCTTTCAGCTGCTCCTGCAGGAACAGGATACCTCTTTCTATCCAGTTATCCTCGGCATTTACCACGTTACGGCAATGGTCCATGTTGATTACAGCAAGATCGCTGCTGCCTTCCAGCATAATGTTGACGGGCACTTTTCCATCGGCCCTGCCTTTCCACAAATAAATATCTTCTGGTCCGCTGTAAAGCTCAAGCGTACCCAATACAGGGTCCTGTAATGTTTCTCCGGTAAATTTTTCCATCGGCAACAATTTAAATCGATTCTTAAACTTTTTTTAATGCAACCTGCTAAGGAGGGCCGTTGAGTGTTCTAAGACCTGGCGGCAGGCGGCCAGCCGGTCAGCATGACTTAAGCTAAGTTTGGATAAGTTTCCTGCGCACAAGTTAACAAGAAAGTAGAAAATATCACCTGAATTTTGAAATGCACCCGGGCAAATGGGTTTTCGCTCCTTTCCCTACCCTGTTTTCTGATAAATGTATAACCATTCCCTTTGTTTATCCATTGTACCACAACTGGACCAGGGATAATTTTACACCAGCTGTTTAACGAATTCATCTGCTTTTAAATAAACCGCAATTCCTGCACCGGTAACGATGCCTGGCAACGCCATCTTCAAAACAATTAACATTCTTCAACAACAAAAATATACTACATGACAATTTCTCCCAAACTGCTTGATCCCACTAACCACGCGCTGGTCCTTATCGATTTTGAAAGCCAGATGGCTTTTGCTGTAAGTAATATCGACATCTCTTTACTGCGCATCAACACGGCTATCATTTCAGGCGCCTCTAAAATCTTTAATGTGCCTACTATTGTTACTACCGTGGCCGAGCGTAGTTTCAGCGGCCCCGTGTTCCCGGAAATCGAGGAGTTTTACCCGATCGCTACTTCGGGTTACATCGACCGGACTACTATGAATAGCTGGGAAGATGTACCTGCTTACAATGCGATTACCGGTACCGGTAAAAAGAAGATCGTACTGGCCGGACTGTGGACCAGCGTATGTATCGTTGGTCCGGCTTTATCGGCACTGGCGGAAGGTTACGAAGTATACATCATTACTGACGCCTGTGGTGATGTAAGCACCGAAGCACATGAACGCGCCATCGAGCGTATGATACAGGTGGGTGTACAACCTATGACGTCTATCCAATACCTGCTGGAATTGCAGCGCGACTGGGCACGCCAGGAAACTTATGGTGCTGTTACCTCGCTGATGAAACGTTTCGGCGGCGCTTACGGCGTAGGTATCCAGTACGCACACACAATGCTGGCGCACTAAGTGAAGGTCACTGTTTCATATATCGTTGTTGCGCTGGTTTGCCTGGCGCAACAACCTTTATTCGGCCAGCAGTTTAAGCTGATGCGCTTTAATGAAGACTACCCCCTGCCTGATCCCAACAGTAACTGGTACCAGCATTTAAAACATGTGGGCGATAGCACCTGGTATGTATCATTCGGCGGGGAAGCCCGCTATGAATATGTATTAACAGTGAACGAGGATTGGAGTAAAGAAGGCGACCGTACCGACCAGTACAACTTACAACGCTACCTGCTGCATGCCGACGTACATCTTGGAAAAGCAGTACGCCTGTTCGCACAACTGGGCAGCGCCTTTCAACTGGGCGGTAAATACGAAGCGGGGCCACTGAACGAGGACAACCTGAATATACAGAACCTCTTCGTAGACGTAAGTCCCCTGCATCAGCCTGCACAAACACTCACTATACGCATAGGCCGACAGGAACTGGATTACGGCACCGGACGACTTATTTCTGTGAGAGAGGGCACCAACGCCCGTAAATACTTCACCGGCGCCAAAATCATGTACACCACCCCGCGATTCGGGATCGATGCATTGATGATGATGAACGACGAAGTAAGGCCCGGTACCTTCGACAATACCGCCAGCCGCGAAATCAATCTCTGGGGCACCTACGCCTGGCTCGCCATTCCCGCCAGCGGTAACTTCGATTTTTATTACCTGGGCACGCACCGCGACGAAGCAAGATTTGAAGAAGGGGTGGCGAAAGAAACGAGGCACACGATTGCCACGAGGTATTGGAAATACGGTGGCGGCTTTATCTACAACCTCGAAGCAGCTTACCAGTTCGGCTCCTTCGGCCAGGACGACATACAAGCCTGGACGCTGGCCATAGACCTCGGTTATACGTTCGAGCACCTTGCCTGGAAGCCGTCGGTGAACCTGCGTAACGATTACATTTCGGGCGACGGGCAACCGGGTGATGGTAAACTGCAAACCTTTAACCCATTATATCCCAAGGGTGGTTACTTTGGTTTTAATCCAAGGATAGGGCCTGCCAATCTCATCGACCTGCATCCTTACCTGTTGCTTACCCCCGGCCCGCGTTTATCGTTGCAGGCGGATGCTGTGTTTAACTGGCGGTATGCTACCAGCGACGGCATTTACAGGCCCAGCGGGAACTTTAACACATCGGGACTGGGATCTGACAAACGTTACATCGGTACGGCTTACCTGCTTAGCGCCGACTACAGCTTTTCGACATTCATAAAACTCAGTTGCGGCGCGCAGTACTTCCATACGGGGGCATTTATTCACGACATCGTAAGCGCACCCGCTAACTCCTGTTTCTTTAATACACAACTTTCTTTCCGTTTCTAAATATTCAAACTGATGATCATGAGAAAAACGATTTTATACTTTTCCTTTATGCTGGCAACACTGGGCGCGTTTGCCCAAACGTTGCCTGCCATTGGCACGGCTGCGGTTGTGGGTAAGGTGGATGGTATTGCCATTGAGGCGAAGGTACAAAGCCCCTCCGCCCAGCCCACTCCCCTGCAGGTTGCCTGCCTGTTCGAATACACCGAAAATGATTTAACCAACCCGCCTGCCCTGCCAGCTGCGCTTAACGGCATGTTACACCTGGACGAAGCGCTGCACGGCATCATTACTGAATTACGTAAAAGTGGCAGGTTCACGGGGCATGCCTACGAAACACTGCTGATCACGCCTCCTGCAGGTACCATTCCGGCTAAAAAACTACTGCTTATCGGGCTGGGCGACCGTAATAAATTCGACGCATCTATTATGGTAACGGTAGGTAGTATAGGGATGCGTGAGGCCTTAAGACTGGGTGTTACTGCCTATTCCCACGCCAGTGATCTGAAAGATGCAGGCATCGATTCGCCTACTGCACTGGTGGCGGAGAATGTGTTAAAGGGTGCGCTGGAAGCTCATCGTACGCAGGTTTTCCTGAAAGAAAAGAAAATGTCGGACCTCAAACCGCTCAGCAAAATCACTTTACTCGCCGGCCCGGCCTTCTATGCACCATCCGGCGAGGCGTTGAAGAAGGTAATCGCATCTTATCACAACTAATTACTGCCACTATGACTGCCGATATGATCCTTTACAACGGGAAAATACATACCGTTGACAAAGAAAATCCAACCGCCACTGCTGCGGCTATCAAAGACGGAAGGTTTGTTGCGGTGGGCAGCGACTTCACGGTGATGCAGCTGAGTGGCGATAACACCACGCTCATCGACCTGAAAAGGAAATGTGTGATACCGGGCATTAACGATTCGCATACGCACCTGATACGCGGCGGTCTTAACTACAACCTGGAACTACGCTGGGATGGCGTGCCTTCGCTGGCCGATGCTATGCGCATGCTCAAACACCAGATAGACCGTACGCCATCGCCGCAGTGGGTAAGGGTTATAGGTGGATGGTCGCTGTTCCAGTTTGCGGAAAAACGACTGCCTACACTGGCGGAACTGAATGACGTAGCGCCGGACACGCCTGTGTTCCTGATGCACCTGTACGACCGTGCACTGCTTAACCGTGCTGCGTTAAAGGCCGTTGGTTATACTAAAGATACGTCCGCCCCGCCCGGTGGTGTTATTGAACATGATGCGAACGGTGAACCTTCGGGCCTTTTACTGGCCGCTCCGAACGCCATGATCCTTTACTCCACCCTGGCAAAAGGCCCCAAACTGTCGTACGAACACCAGTTAAATTCGACCCGGCACTTCATGAAAGAACTGAACCGCTTCGGTATTACCAGCGTAATTGACGCGGGCGGCGGTTTCCAGAATTACCCGGACGATTATAAGATCATTGCCGAACTGCATAGCAAAAACGAACTCACGTTACGCATTGCCTACAACCTTTTCACGCAAAGGCCTAAGCAGGAATATGAAGACTTTGATAACTGGATAAAATCGATCAAACTACACCAGGGCGATGATATGTATCGCCACAATGGTGCGGGTGAAATGCTGGTATTTTCGGCGGCCGACTTTGAAGATTTCCTTCAGCCCCGTCCAGACCTATCGCCTGATATGGAGAAGGAACTGGAAAAGGTGATACGGCTGCTGGTGAGCAACCGCTGGCCTTTCCGCCTGCACGCTACTTACAACGAAAGCATTACCCGCTTCCTCGATGTGTTCGAAAAAATAGATCGTGACATTCCTTTTAACGATCTGCATTTTATTATCGACCATGCCGAAACCATCGACCAGCGCAATATAGAAAGGGTGCGCAAACTCGGTGGCGGTATCGCTATCCAGTCGCGCATGGCTTTCCAGGGCGAATATTTTGTGGATAGATACGGCCACTCTGCCGGCGCACACACGCCACCCGTAAAACAGATGCTGGACATGGGTGTACCGGTAGGCGCAGGCACCGATGCCACGCGTGTATCGAGCTACAATCCATGGGTAGGTCTGTACTGGCTGAGCGCGGGCCGTACGGTAGGTGGTTTACAGTTGTACGACGATGATACCAAACTGAGTCGCGAAACGGCATTGGAGCTGTATACCCGCGGCAGTGCATGGTTCTCGAACGAGCAGGATAAAAAGGGGAGTATCAAAAAGGGCATGCTGGCCGATGTGGCGGTGCTTAACAGCGACTACTTCGGTATAGCGGATGAAGACATTAAACACATAGAGGCCGACTTAACGATCGTTGGCGGTAAAGTGGTGTATGCAAAAGGGGAATTCTCTCCCTTTGCCCCTCCTACTATTCCCGTATTACCCGACTGGTCGCCGGTGAAGGTGTACGGTGGTTACTTTAACGCTAAGTCCAAACTGGCCGATACCATTGCTACCACTGCCCACCACTGCTCTGGCAGTTGTAGCGTACACGGGCACAACCACGATGTGGCACGAAAAAGCGATATCCCGGTTAATAATTACACCGCTTTCTGGGGTGCGCTGGGTTGCTCCTGCTTTGCTTTTTAGGAATATTTTAAACTGATATGATGATGATGGAGTTGATTAAAACATTACTGTATTCCGATTTGGGCAATGCCGTGAGTAATGGCGCCATGCTGGTTTTCCGCGTGCTGCTGGCGGTGGAACTGTTCAGGGTACACGGACTGAGAAAGTTTACGGGCGAGAAGGAAATAGTGCCTAACCCTTTAGGGCTGCCCGCTGTTATTAACCAGTTCATGGCCACCTTTGCCGATACAGTTGTACCACTACTGGTGATACTGGGCATTGGCACCCGGCTGGCGGTTTGGCCCACGATAGGCGTTACCGCGGTAGGTTACTTCGTGGTACACCGCCACGACTCAATAGCCGTAAGGGATGTGCCTTACGTGTACACCATCTGCTTTTTACTGATCGCATTTGTAGGCCCGGGCGCTTATTCGCTCGACCATTACCTCTATTCTTTACTAAACAAATAAAACAAAGTAATATGCAACCTCACATTGGTATTTCCGCCGAAAACCTGGCCACGGTTTCACACGCGCTTAGCAACATACTGGCCGACGAATTTATGCTGTACGCTAAAACCCGCAGCGCACACTGGAACGTAGAAGGTGCAGACTTCTACAACAAACACCTGTTTTTCGAAGGCCAGTATGAGCAGCTGGACGAGATCATGGACAGCGTGGCAGAACGTATCCGTTACCTCGGCCACTACGCCCCTGCCACCTTACATGAGTACTTAAAACTCACCCACTTCTCTGAAAGGCTGCCGGACGATAACAGCTCGGCCACCTTTATTAAACACCTGCTGGAAGATCATGAAAGCCTGATCATTCACCTGCGCGGCAACATCGACCTGTTCGCCAATGAACTGAAAGATACCGGCACCAGCGACTTCATTACAGGCCTGATGGAAACACATGAGAAAATGGCCTGGATGCTGAGGGCGCATTTAAAATAAGTTTATGGAGCAGAATAACACCATCAAATACATTACGCTGCTGCTTACGTTTTGTGCAGGCTTTTGCGATACTGCTACCTTCGTGGCCGCCGACGAATTATTCTCGGCCCACGTTACCGGCAACTTTATCGTATTTGCCTACGACATCGTGAACTATTCCGATAAACAGGCATGGCTAAAACTGCTGTCTTTCCCGGTGTTTATTGTATCGGTAGCTGTTGGTGGCAGGATTATCTCGAAGGCAGGTAACAAGTACACCATACTGGTAATAGAAGGTTTGCTGATGCTGTTGTGCGGAGGGGCTATACTGGGAATGGAATACAGCGGCAGTTTACCAAAACCGGTATTGTTTACCATAGCCATGGTACTGGTATTTGCCATGGGTTTACAAAATGCTTTCAGCAGGTTGTTTGCGAAAGAAACCTACGGCCCTACTACCATCATGACCGGTAATGTAACACAACTGGCGCTTGACCTGGAGCAGGGTTTAAGGAATAAGTTCGATGATGGCATAGGTGCCGCTGTGAAGCGGCAATCCATCACACTGAGCGGCTTTTTAGCAGGTTGCCTGGCCGGCGGCGTACTGGCGCAACGGATGGGACTGGGCGCAGTGGCCCTGCCCGGCGTGCTGCTCGTACTGATGTGCGTGGCCTGTTTCCCCCTGGGGAAAAAGAATTAGTTAAACAAAAGCCCGGTCACCTCGCGATGACCGGGCTTTTATCTTTATTGCGCCTGGTAATGCACCAGGTCAATACCCACTCCATTAGGGTCCTGTATGGCAAAGTGCCTGTCGCCCCAGGGCTCGTTGCGTATATCGATCTGGATCTTTATGCCCTTTTTCCTGATCTCACTATATAGTTTGTCCACATCATCTACTTCAATCGTAAGGTACATTCCTTCACCTTTAAACGCTTTGTGAAACAAGGGCTGCTGCGAAGGATGATCGGGCAGCAGGAAGCTTATTTCGGCCTGTTTGCCCGGGGTGTGCAGCAATAGATAAAATTCGTTTTCGAAGGTTACGCCAAAGCCCAGCACTTCCGTGTAAAAAGCCTTGCTCTCGGCGAGTTTGTTGGTGATAATACCTGCATTCAGTTTCATGGTCCTTTGTTTTTGGGTGATGGTTTTCTTTTGTGCCTGCGCGGTAACGCTGAGTGCCGCCAGTAGCATGATTGTTAGTATCCGTTTCATGATGTAAAGGTCTGCCTTTACGTGCTGCCAACATTGTAAAAATCGGACATAATCAGCGGCCGAATGCTTTGGAGGGTGTAACGCCGTAGAAGTTTTTGAACTCTTTAATGAAATGTGCCTGGTCGTAATAACCTGCATCAAAAAAGAGTTTGTTTTGCCTCAGGCTTTGGCTGGAGGGTTTGGCGCGCAGGATGTTCTGGAAGCGCACCACCTTGCTGAAGGTTTTGGCCGTGTCGCCTATATAAAACTCAAACAGGCGGCGTAACTGGCGCGGACTGATACCCGTATCCAGGCCGGTTTCCACATCTACTACCCCTGCGTTTTCAAGAATAAGCGCCATGGCATTGTACAGGCGGGCATCGGCATTAAACTTTAAGTTGGATAAGCAATCCAGGAAATACTTATCCAGTATCGCTTTCATTTCAGTGATAGATTGCTGTGCATGAAAACGGTTCCTGATAAAATCAGCGGTAGCAGGAACAACGGCATCCAGTGGTGAAGCCTGGTTGCTGAGGGTGGCGGCGTTGATATTAAATAGTTGCGGGAACATTGTGGGCAGAAAACGAATGCCTACGTAGTTAAATGTATTATCGAGCGCAAACTCCGTATACTGCTTGCAAAAACCCATTACGAAGTGTTCTTCCGGATGACCGGGCTCAAAGAAAATATCGATACAACCATCGGCCACTACGCGGTAAGTGAACACCTCGTTAAGCGGCTGTTGGGTTTTAAGTTGCCAGTAACAATAAATAAACGGTTGCAGGCTTTCGTCGGGCAAAAACTCGGCGTACGTAACATTCGTGGCCGATTGTTTTACGGTAGGCTGTATGGGCCGGTAAAGCTGTCGTATATACCCGGGTATCTCCAAAATGCGAAGGATTTTGGAAGGAAAGATACAAATCTAGTTGCTCTTTTTCCCCTTCGTAACAGCGCTTCGTTGAAAGTTCTCCATCACACGATAAAGATCTATCGCCATCTTTTCGGGGCTTATACCATTTTCGGACTGGCCCTGTGGAAACATCTTGTACATCATCTTCAAAATCTTATCGAAACCCTGTGTTGCCAGAATTTCCTCGTCACTCTTTTGCGTAGCATTGGTTATAAGAAACTGTTTCTTCATCACGGTATTGATATTAGCGAATGTAGAAATTAAAATGAAACAGTGATTCGCAATTCGCCTGTAGGCCTGTCAATCGTGTTGGTTGTTGGGTATCCTTACTATTGATCTGTAATACGAATATAAGATTTTTCAATGCCCAAACTTTAATCTCCCCGTTCCAGTTCGTGCCTGAAACGGGTAAAGTTCATGCCGGTTTTTGTTTTAAAATATTTAGAGAAGTGAGCAATGTTATCGAAACCCAAATGGAACGCGATCTCTTTCATACTTCCCCTTGAAGATAACAACTGACGTTTGGCTTCGTTGATGATCTGCTGCTGGATATGGTAACTGGCGGTAAATCCTGTCACTTTCCTGATGGATGTGTTGAGGTAATTAGGGGTTACCATCAGGGACGATGCGTATTCGGCCACTTTCTTTTTACGCAGGAACTCTTTTTTCAGCATCAGCCTGAACCGGATGGTCAGTTCGCCTTCGCGGGTAACAACGGGTGCGGGCTTTACGGCTTCCAGCCTGCGCGATAAATAGATCATCAGCAGGCTCAGTAAACCGGTGAGTATTTCATCACGCATCCATAAATTATTCTGGTACTCGCGCTGCATTTTACTTATCACTTCTTCCAGCTCGCGCTGTATGTCGTAGTCGGCCCGCAGGGTGAGCAGTTGCATATTGAGATTGTTCTGCTCCAGGATGCTGGCAATTTCTTTCAGGTGACTGCTTACATAGAGGAAGTCGGGGGAGAAACTGAGGTAATGTCCCGTTGCGCCGGGAGCTAAACGGAACCGGCGAAGCTGCCCGGGTGCGAGTAAAAAGATCTGCTGCGGTTTCACTTCGCACACTTGCGAATCTACCTGTATCCACCCACTGGCTGATTTACACCATAAAATCTCAAAGTGTTCGAGTCGTTTGGGCGCATCATCCTCCCAAAAACTTTCGCCTGCACTGCCGGCAAGGTCATATAAACTGAACTGTTTGGAGAAAAGGCAGGTGTTACGATTTGCCTGTAATACAGGCGGCCTGCCGGCGCTGAAGATAATGTTGCTATGCATATACAAGTCCTTTAACGGAATTGCATAACATTTGCAATCGGAATGCCGGGTTTACAATCCATTGAATTACAATGAATAACAACCAATTACACGGGTCGTTTTAGCGATATTTCGCTAATGGTTTCGGAGGTTTTAATGAAATGTCGCTAACGTAACAATCCTCCACACAGGAAAGATACCCGGGTGGAGGATCGCTTCAATACGTTTGTTGGCTTAACACTCGTACATCTCTTCCTGCAGCAATTCATTAATGGCTTTACAGAGTTGGGTGCGGGTGAAAGGTTTTTCAAGGAAAATATCGGCGCCGCTTTCCAGCGCAACGTCTTTTGCTGCAGCGTCCATACCGGAGATCATCACGATCCTGGTATCCGGGTAATTATCTTTGATATAACCGATAAAATCGAGTCCGTAACCATCTGGTAAACGGTTATCGAGAACAACTATAGCAGGTGGTGTTTGTTGAAAATATTCCACAGCTGCGGTAATGGATTTTACATGTTCCACTTCCAGTCCCTTGCCGTCGAGCAGCAGGTTAATCAGCAGGCACATTTCGCCTTCGTCCTCTACAATCAGTAATTTCTGCGCTATGGCGGTTGATGTGGTATTGTTTGGCATAATCTGGCTTTTTAGAGATATACATTTTGTGTACATCTGGTATATAATAAAAACCATACCAACCGCTCGTTTTATGTTTTCCGGGGAACAAGTGATATATTTAAGCGATTTTTAAAGTAATACGTATGCCAGTTCAGAAAACGGAAAAGCTCACAGGTTGGGGAAATTACCCGGTAGTTGAATCATTTACAGGCTCTATCCGCGATGCGGGAGATGTTAAACAGGCCCTGGAACAGTATACACTGGTGCCCCGGGGACTGGGCCGCAGTTATGCCGACCAGGCGATAAATGACCACAACTTTGTGGGGGATTGTACCCATATGAACCTGTTCATGGGCTGGAACGAGGCGGAAGGCATCCTGGAATGTGGTGCAGGGGCCAGTCTTGAAGAGATCATCACCGCTTTCGCCCCTAAAGGCTGGTTACCGATGATTTGTCCCGGTACCAAGTTCGTGACCATCGGCGGCGCTATTGCCAACGATATTCACGGTAAAGCTCACCATACCGACGGCTCCTTCGTCAACTGTGTAGTATCGTTCACCATCCTGCTGGCCGATGGTAGTATCGTTACCGCCTCCCGCAATGAGTACGCCGACCTGTTCTGGGCCAACTTCGGCGGACTGGGCCTGCTCGGCGTGATCCTTACCGCTAAGATCAAACTGCGGAAGATCGAAACCACGTACTTCAAACAGAAATCTATCAAAATAAAAAACCTCGACCACATGCTCGAGGCGCTGGATACGTACGACCACGAGTATAACTACTCCGTAGCCTGGATAGATGCACTGGCCAAAGGCAACAAAACCGGCAGTGGTGTGCTTACCCTCGGTAACGCGGCCAAATTCGGCGACCTGCCCGATAACCTGAAAGCCAATCCGCTGAAACTGCACCCTACCAGCAAACTGGCCGTGCCGTTCTTCATGCCCAACTTTACCCTCAACAACCTCACGGTAAGGGTACTGAACAAGGTGATCGGTTTCGTGCAAAACTCCCCCAAAGAGTTTATCCACTACGAAAAGTTCTTCTTCCCGCTCGATGCGATCAATAACTGGAACCGCGGGTATGGCAAAAGAGGTTTTGTACAATACCAGTTCGTCATCCCCGAAACCAACGGCAAACAGGTACTCACCGAAATCCTTAACATGATTGCCGACAGTGGCTGTACGCCGTTCCTGAACGTGTTTAAAAAGATGGGCGACGGGCAGGGTTTACTCTCCTTTCCTTTTAAAGGTTACACGCTGGCCATCGACTTCCCGGTAACGAAGAAGTTATTCGAGTTCAGCCCTAAACTGGACAAGAAAGTACTGGACGCAGGCGGCAGGTTGTACCTGGGTAAAGACGGGCTGCTGGAAGAAAGTATGTTTAAAGCCATGTATCCGCAGTATACAGCGTGGATGGACGTGAAACGGAAGTATGATCCTGATGGAAAATTCAGTTCTAATATAGGCAGGCGTTTGGGCTTAAGCTGATGCGCCGCTTCGTGATATAAGTATAACGCCTGGCATAACCGCCGGGCGTTTTTATTTGGCGAACAGTTGTTCAAATTTCGCGATCGCGTCCTGCATTTTCCCATTCACTTTCCAGTCGGCCCCCTTCTGTGCTTCCACGATCATCCCCTTTAACCGCAGCCCTGTTTCCATATTGCCCTGCCAGGTAGTTTCCGGCATCGAAACCGCAGCCAGTAACAGGTCGCCAGGGTAAAAACGTGTATCCGTCATCAGGTCCTTCTCCAACACCTCCATTACCGAAGGCAGGATGTAAGGGATACCGATGTCCTGAGTAAGCAGGGTACGCAGCTCGTTGAGCGACAAGTCCTTAATCTTCTTTTTCCGCGCATTGTGGCAGGTTTCGATCAGGATGGTCGGGAACTTTTTATACTCCCAGATCTTGTTTTCGAGCGTTTCGATAGTGTTGTCGAGATAGGTATTCATAGGT
Organism: uncultured Chitinophaga sp.; assembly: GCF_902168175.1. Classification (GTDB taxonomy): domain Bacteria; phylum Bacteroidota; class Bacteroidia; order Chitinophagales; family Chitinophagaceae; genus Chitinophaga. The sequence goes on from NZ_CABHOU010000025.1 coordinate 396,388, forward strand.
CCTCTGCGTAAATGGTGGATTCACAAATATATACATTTAATTATCTATATTAAAGATTCCTGCCTTTAATCTACCAATCGAACAAATCAGTTAGAAATATATGCGCCTGAAGAATATATGTTTTTCGATCAACTTTATAACTCGTTGTTTGTTATAACTGTTCACCATTAAAACTATGTAAAATCATGGCAAAACAACAAGGAATATTCCCCTTCACCGGGAAACTCGGAAACGTCATCGGCTACTATGCCAATGGCCAATATATTACCCGCAGCGCCCCTGGCGAAGTGCGGCAAACACAGGCTACCCGTTATGCCTCCAAAGACTTCGGCAATGCCAGTAAGGCGGCGGCTACGCTGCGGCATGCCATAGCCCGCGAAATAGACCTTCGGCACGACAGCAGCTTCACTAACCGCCTCAACAAGGCAATGGGCGAGGTATTGCGGGCAGACTGGCAACACCGTGCGGGCAAACGGGTGGTGCAAACAGGCAACCTGCAAAAACTGTCCGGCCTCCGCATCAACCGTAACTGTATTCTTAAGACCGACGTGCTGGTACAACGCACCTTCGACGGCAGCATAGCCGTTACCGTAGTGGACCCGACAGGCCAATTCCCGGCCAAAGTACAGCACATGCAGTTCCGCGCTATTGCTATATGCCCCGACTTCGCACTCGGTTTGTCTAAAACCATCGCATCCGAAAGCATCATGGTACAAAAGCATGATGACCTGGGCGAGCTTGTCTTCAACATCCCCGTAAAGCCAGGCCAAACCGCCATCGTGATCGTAGAAGCAATTGCCTACAGCATGACCATGGGCAGGTTAAGCAGGATGCAGTACAAGATCTATAACGCCGCAGATGTGGTAGCCGTAGTACCCGCGGTAAAAAAGGTGGCTGCAGGCAAGGATTACAGCAGTGCGCCGATGTTGTATGAGCATGCGCCATTCCCTTTAACAGGCATATTTTCCGCGGAAAGCCCTGGTTAGCATTTACGTTTATGGGGATTAATTTGCTGTAAGGCCGGCCTTGCTGTTGAGAGAGGTATATCTGCACCGCTATTTTAGCGGTTTTTTTGTGTTTTGTGGCGATGGGTTTTCATTTTTTGAAGGATAATTAAGGGTGATTTTTGGAGTGAGATGGGAAAAAGTTGCTTTTGCGGGGGCTTCGCGATGAGAGAATAGCAAGTCCGCGTTTTGTGCGGGGCATCTGTGATTACAGTGGTGTTATAGTAATGGTACATCAGGCTCACAGTGGGTCTGGTACATATCAACAAAAAACGCCCCCTTCCTGTAGCCTACTCTTTTATATACAGTAGCCACTACTCTCTTTAGCAGGCTATCCGATATACAAATTGCTTTTGCTATGCTGAACAATCACGATATACAATTACAGTGCATAAACTTAACCTAAACTTCATCCTCTCTCCCACCTCCCCAGCCCCAAAATCCCGAAATTCGCGCCCTGATAAAAACGACTCAATCCAATGAAGAAAGTTCTTCTCGCGCTCGGCGCTTTCCTGTTATGGAACACCGGCGCACACGCACAGGAAAAGCATGTGATCCTTATTAGCATAGATGGTTTAAGACCCGAATTTTATAAAGACCCTTCCTGGAACATGGTGAACCTGCGCCAGGGAATGGCGGAAGGCAGTTATGCAGAGGGAGTAGACGGTGTATTCCCTACCGTTACTTATCCTTCGCACACCTCTATTATTACTGGCGTAAAACCGCTGAAACACGGCGTACTTTACAATACACCTTCAGAACCTACCGGTGTTACGGGTAAATGGATATGGGACTATTCTACCATTAAAGTACCTACGATATTCAGCCAGGCGAATGCGAAGGGATTGAAAACGGCCTCTGTTTACTGGCCCGTATCCGCAGGCATGCCTGTTACCTACAACATCCCGGAATTCTGGTACCTGCCTGCAACAAAAGGCGGTAAGCGTATTACCATCAAAGCACTCAGAGATAGCAGCAAGCCAGCCGGATTATTTGAAGAAATAGAGCAATTCGCTACCGGTAAAATCGAAGAAGAAAACTGGAACGATAACTATCTGACCATCGATCAGAACCTGGCCCGTGCCAGCGCTTACCTGATCACCAAATACAAACCTTCGTTACTGGCGGTACACCTGGTAATGGTCGACCACTTTGAACACGAGCAGGGCCGTGAGGGCGATAAAGTACGCGCGGCGGTGGCCAATGCCGACCATTGCGTTAAAGTGATCCGCGAAGCGGTAGAGAGAGCAGGTATTGCTGCCAACACTACGTTTATCGTGACCGGCGATCATGGGTTCGTGAACGTTCATTCGAACCTGGCACCGAATGTATTGCTTGCTAAAGCAGGCCTGTATAATCCCGATAAACCGCAAGACTGGAAAGCATATTTTCATACTGCGGGCGGAGGGGCTTTCCTGCATCTGAAAGATAAGAACGATACTCAAACAAAAGAGAAAGTACTGCAACTGCTGAAGGGCTTACCTGCTGCTCAACAAAAAACCTTCATCATTAAAACCCGTGACGAACTGGATGCCATTGGCGCTGATCCTACCGCTATACTGGGCATCACCACAGAACAGGGTTATGCCTTTTCCGGCGCTGCTACCGGCGAATTTATTCGTGCACGCAAAGGTGGCACGCATGGTTTTTATCCTGATTTTAAAGAGATACAAACAGGTTTTGTTGCCTTTGGTAAAAACATTAAGAAAGGTGTGGTGATCCCGAAAATGGGGCTGGTAGATATTGCACCGATCATCAGCAAACTGTTACAACTTGAGTTGCCTGCGGGTGACGGCGTGTTGTTGAATGGTGTGTTTGTGAAATAGTTTTTGGTACTATTATTACGGAGGCTGCCGCATTTTGTGGCAGCCTTTTTTTTATTCCCGGGAGAAAATTTATATTGCATTTGCCTTCCCAAAAAGACCTGCCCATCTTAATGTATTTGCTTTTAAAATAGCCCATTTAAATCAAATACAAGTTGTTGTTATAAAAGACTTTCGAGTTTAATAATCAAATCGTTATGTCTGTTTAATGAAAAATTTGTTAACCTATAAGTTGCGCATGGAAATTATTTGTATCTTTGAGAAGAGGCATTGTGAAGATGCTTTGTGGGCGATTAAATTTCATGAAAACATGCCCGATGAATTTAACCGGTTGTTTGGTTTATGGAATGATCATGAATACGTTAGCGCCTTCTGTGAAGCGCACGAAGACAAACTACAAAGTGTTTTTGGGCAGGGCGTTACAGTAAACGATGCGGTAGATGAGATTATCGATGAAGCGGTATTACTGGAGCGTCAACTTTATTATTTTTTCCGGTACAAAAAATTACAGGAAATATTCAGACCACTCCATAATAACGTTTATATGCTACACGCTCTTCAACAATCCAAAGCAGCACCCATCCTGAAAAAACGGAGCCCTGCACTTAGGATTTATGCACTGAGAATGTCGGCCAATACATTCATCATCACCGGCGGCGCCATCAAAATGACCCGTACCATGTGGGAAATGGAGCATTTGCAAAAAGAACTGCGAAAGCTCAACATGGCGGTAACCTGGCTAAAAGAAAATGGCCTTCACTCATCTGAATCTTTAAACGACTTTTGATATGAATATTAACGATAAACTTCGCGAGCTGTCCGGTGGCAAAATGAGTTCCTGGATGGAAGAGGCGCCTGAAAGAATTGCATCCTGGGAGAGCTGGCGGCGAAACTCCGGGAAAATAGCCCTGCACGTGCTTCAAACGTTGAGGGATAAGAACATGAGTCAAACAGAACTCGCGACCCGTATGGGGGTTTCCCGGCAACAAGTATCTAAAATCGTAAAAGGGCAGGAAAACTTCACGCTCGAAACGATCTACAAACTGGAAACTGCCCTCAACATCAAATTGATCACGATTGAGCCCTGGCCAGATAAGAAAAAGAGTTCTTCAAAGAAAAAATAAAGCCGCGGCTAAACAACCGCGGCTCTCTCATTTTATCAACCATTTAAAACTAATTATAGCCGGGATTCTGATAAGCCCTCTTCTCCTCTGCCGTTAATGGCTTACCATTAATGGTAGTCGCATCTATCTGTAAAGAAGGAATTGGCCTCAGCTTGTGAAAGTCTTTGACATTCGGCGCATCCAGGTTAAACAACACCGTGCGGGGAACCAGCGTTTCGGTACGCACCAGGTCTTCCCAACGGTAAAACTCACCACACAACTCTCTTGTACGTTCATTCAGCATAAAATGAATGAAACGGTCCGCAGTACTGGTAACTGTGGGTGGATACTGTTCACTCGCGGCATTGGTCGTAAACAGGTCCTCTGTTGCCGTCATAGCTGCCACCGTATTGGTTACATCGCCCTGTGTACCACCATGCACCTGCCAGAAGGCGGGATTTTTAAACTCCCCGTCTCTGTATGCAGCACGCCTTCTTACTTCGTTGATATAAGGCAGCGCTCTGCCATACTCTCCCTTACGTCCCAATGCCTCGGCAGCAATAAGATAGGTTTCGCCAAGGCGGGCCATGTTACCATTACGTACGCCTCTTTCCTCATTGTAGTTAGGTGTTACACGTACAGGATCGAGGTGCTTCACCAGTGCTAACCATTTATTATTGTTGATGCCTTCTGCTAATGCACCGCCGGCTGCCCTGTAATAACGCGCATATACGTTAAAGCGGAAGCGGGTGGTATTGGCCAGTTCGGCAGCGGTAAGTGTAGTGTTCCTATCGTTCACAATAAACAATGCAGCCGTATCACCGTTACCGTAACGGGGTTTACCTATCAGTGCGGGCGTTGGTGCATCGGCAGCAGTGAACTTAGGCACTACGTTATCTGCAGCGGTAGTGCTGCCATTATTGCGATAGTACACGGTGCGGAAGCTCTTATAAAAACGCGAATCGTTCTTGCGGTCGAACAGGTCCATGGTATAATCGGTAGGCCTCAAACGACGGTAAGGACGCATATTGAAATTATCGACCGTTCTTAATAAACCTGCAATACCACCATCGTAAGCCATCATATAAAACAAATGCGCACGGTTACCACTGCTGCTGTTAAGGCTCGATACATTACTGAACTGCGCTGCAAAAATGATTTCCTTGCTGGCCTGCGCGGCCTGGAACTCAGCATAGTCAACCGCATTTACGCCGCTCGCATAGTTGGTATTGTATGGAGGATCGCCGTTAACACCCACTGGCGGAGTGGTTACCTGCGGATATCCTTTGGGATACACACCTTTCCATAGATTCATATAGTTGGGCTCCAATATGTAGTTGCCGGAGCTGATCACCAGGTCTGCAAAATAAAAAGCACTATCCATATCGGTAGCCTGTTGACCACGCTGATCGGTTACGGCACTGCCACGGGTAAGGTATACTTTAGCGAGGAAGTGATTGGCCGCACCTTTTGTTGCCCTGCCTAAATCTGAGGTAAGCGGTGCCAGTGTTTCGGAAGCATATCGCAGGTCGGCAATGATCTGTTTGTACACATCGGCCACACTTGCCTTGGGAAAATCGCTGCGGGCACCGGTAGCGGTGTTTAATACCAGGGGCACACTGCCAAACTGTTGTACGAGCTGGAAGTAATAAAAGGCCCTGAGAAAACGTAATTCAGCAATACGCTGGTTCTTCGCCGCCTCGGTAGAGAGTGTGCGCGAAGCCGGGTTGTTGTAGAGGGGAAGGTTCTCAATCCCCAGGTTACAACGGTTAATACCGAAGTAGTTATTCGTCCATAAACCATCCAACAAACCCTGGGCGGGGTTCAGGAATGATTCGTCGTAGGTATTGTAAAACGAATAGTTAAACTGGTCGCCGAGGCGGAACTCGTCGGTACCAAAGTTGTATAATGCATACACCTGTTCGTTCTCATATTTCCAACGGGTACTGGCGTACGCCGATTTCACCAGGTCTTCGAGGCCCTGGTCGGTTTTATAGTAGTCGTATGTAAGGGTGCTTACCAGTTCTTCCTTCACGAACTTTTTGCAGGAAGTACCAAAGCTCAGCACACATATTATCAGTAAAAGATACTTTTTCATAACTTCTTTTTTAAAAATTAAAGGCCTAAACGCACACCAAACAACACGCTGCGGTAGTTAAACGAAGTGGGGCCCGGAGCGGAGGTGGAACTGGTGGGGTAAGAGGATAAGTAAGGAACGGTTTCCGGATCGGCCGTTTCGTAATCAGAAAACAGGAAGGGGTTGAGCACGTTTACATATGCGCTCAGGCTGGGTATCCTTAACTTATCCAATAACCTGCGCTGGAAGCGGTAAGTAAGGGAAATGTTTTTCACTCTTACAAAATCGCCTTTCCGGAAGCCCATTGCCTGCCAGTACTGCTGGATGTCGATGGTGTTATTGGCCTGTGCATACTCGTTAGACGGGTTTTCCGGTGTCCAGTAATTCACTTTAAAGGATTGATAACGGCCGTTCAGACTGGGCCTCATCTCCCTTATCAGCGATCCCTGACGCATATATACAAACACGTTTAACTCGAAACCTTTATAACTAACGGTGTTACTGATGCTGGCTGTCCACCTGGGATTGTGCGAACCGAGTACCTGTTTGTCCAGCTCTGTAATAAGGGTATCAGCATTTAAATCGGCTACATAGGCACGGCCCGGCTGGTAAGCTGCATTTGTTTTGTTACCGGTTTTTTGCCAGAAGTAATCGTACAATATGCCTCCTTTAACGGTATCTGCATACTGGAACACTCCTTTGAAATTATAATCGTAATAAATGCTCAGCGGCTGACCAATGAACCACTGGCTCGCTATATTATCATTCTTAGTTTCCAGGCGATTGATCATCTCTTTATTCAACCCGAATATGAAATCGGTCGACCACATAAAGCCATCGGGTTTATTAATATTGAGGGTCGACAAACTGAACTCGATCCCTTTATTTTCTACCTCACCCACATTCACCTGCACCGTGGAAAACCCGCTGGTAGAAGGTAAACGTTTACTCAGTATCTGGTTACTTTTTGTTTGATACAAATCCACCGTACCGCTGATGCGGTTGTTCAGGAAACCGAAGTCGAGCCCGATGTTGGCGGAATTTGTTTTTTCCCAGGTAATATCCAGCGGCAGGGTGTTGGGGCCATAACCCTGTGCGGCAGAAGGCCCGAAATTATACGGCGTTCTTACCAGCGTACCGCCTGCCAGGTAGGGACTGATACCGGCATTACCTACAGAACCGTAACCCAGTCTGAGTTTCAGGTTGTCCACGTAACTAACGTCCTGCATAAACTTCTCCTGGTTAATTCTCCACGACAATGCACCGGAGGGGAATACCTGGTGCTGGTTGCCGGCTGGCAGTACAGACGACCAGTCGTCGCGTACGGTAAAGGTGAGCAGGTATTTATCATCATACCCATAGTTGATCCTGCCGAAATACGACCAGTTCTGCGACTGTGTAAATATGCCCTGCGCCTGGTTAGGTGTGGTAGCAGAGTTATTCTGCAGAGAATGCCATTTCTGACTTTCGTAGATCAACTGGTCCGCACTTACAGAATTTTCTTCAAACCTGTTTTTCACAAACTCCTGTCCTACCACGAGGTTCAGCGCATGTTTCTGCGCAATACGCGTATCGTACGTAAGGAACTGCTGTGCCGACCATGTAAAGTAATTGCGGGTAGTATAGCTGGCGGTAGATGTACCGCCTACCCTGGCAGAAGAAACCGAGCCGCTGAAGGCACCAATCGTTACGTTAGAGAAATCGATATTCGCCGCCGCCCTGAACTTCAGGCCCTTGAGGAGTTGCACCTCACCGAATATGTTTGGGATAGCGCGATTGATACGCGTTTCATTAAATATCGTGTTGATATCGTTCAAAGGGTTTACGATATTGGCATCGTTGCCTGGTGTCAGAATAAATGCGCCCGTACTGTCGTAAGGCTGTGCGATGGGCAGCATGCCTGAGGCATTACGGTACACAGTAGGGCCCGTATTCTGGATGGCAAAGGAATAAAGCATACCACCACCAAAGTTCACCACATCATGCGGTTTTACGTCCGCATTCAGGCTAAATGAATAGCGGTTGTAATCCTGTCCCTTCTCCAAACTCTTCTGATCGAAGTAACCTGCAGAAAAAGAGCCTTTGAATTTATCGGTACCACCGCGCACCGTAATGTTATGGTTATTGGTGATACCTGTTTGCAGGCCGTTCTTTTGCCAGTCATACCCTCTCACTTTATTCGGGTCATAAATAGCAACACTATCTAATACCGCGAGGCGAAGGTCCGCGAGCATTTTTCTCTCCTCTGCCGTAGTAGCACGTTTAGCTGCAATGTTACGCGACCGGTCTATCCAGGTATAACCATCTGCCACACTCTGCCAGGTGTAATAATCCTGCCTGGCACCAAACAGTACAGAGTCGATCGAGGGATCGGGGAAGTAATAGCTGGGATTAGTAGGCGTAGCGCCGCTTAGTGATTTGTTATACGAGCGCGAACCAAATTGCGCATCGCGCCGCATTTGCGCATAACCGGCTGCATCAAATACTTCGAGCGGACGGATAATATTATCGAAAGAAACCTTTCCGTCATATTCCACCGTTACCCTGCCAGCCTTACCTTTTTTGGTAGTCACCTGTATAACACCGTTCGCACCGCGCGATCCGTAAATCGCGGTGGCCGACGCATCTTTCAGTACATCTATACTTTCGATGTCTAAGGGGTTAAGGTCGTTAATACTGGAAGAGATGGGCACACCATCCACTACCACCAGCGGATCGTTGGTAGCCACCAGCGAGCGGTTACCACGAATACGAATGGTACCGCCGGAGCCCGGACGAAAAGAGCTGGGGGTGGATACAAGTCCCGGGATACGCCCCTGCAAAGCCTGTGTAAGGTTCGGGGTGGGAATTTCCCGTAACTTGTTTTCACCAACAGAAGCCACCGATCCTGTTACATCTCCTTTTCTGCGCGTACCATATCCTACCACTACTACATCCTGTAGCGAGGCAGTGTTAGGTTGCATAGAGATGCTGAGGGACTGGCCTGTTACTTTTATTTCCTGGGTAAGGTAACCTATATATGTTACTACCAGGCTGCTGGCTGTTACGCCGCTAATCGAAAACGTACCGTCTTTCTTTGTAATTGCGTTGTTGGTTAATCCTTTCTGTTGAATCGTAGCGCCTTCGAGGGGAATTCCATTTTCATCTGTTACCCTCCCGGTAACTGTGGTCGCAGACTGTGCGAATAATACTGAATGAGAAGTGAGGGTTAGCAGAACGAGCATGAGCAGCCTGTTCCGCCACTGTATCAGTTTGGGATTCATAAATCGTGGTATTTAAATAAAGAACTTTAGATTGATACGTTAAATTATAATGGATGCAGCTATTTAGCGTCCTGCTCTATCCTGTTTGATACTTTTTTACCCGTTCTTTAAATTGTACCAATGACACTTACATAGTATTTCCGGGCCATGTAGGTACAGGATGCACAAAATGATCACAATTTATATATTGCTAATCTGTACAGTTCCACGGGCAGAGATAATACGCGTTATGAACAATACTGTACACGATTTACGGGCTACAAATGACTTATAAATTTCCAATTTCCACACATATGAAAAATACATTCCGCAGGCGCACGGCGCTCCTGCCCGTTGCATGCCTGTTGCTGGCCGCGCCGGCACAAGCACAGTATGTTAGCGGCAAAGGCAACGATGTTACATCTCCCCTGCACCTTACGAAACCAGATTATGTAACGCCGTATGGCGAAACCACACCCGAAAAAGTAAAAGTGGTGCTGGACCGGGTGTACAATTACCTGGATGGCGTTACGCCGGTGCAACTGGTGGATAAAACCAGCAAAGAAGCCATAGATATCAATAAGGCCACTACCAACAGTATTTTCAAACAAGGCGATTTCAGACTCACCAGTTATGAATGGGGCGTTACTTATACAGGTATGCTGGAAGCCGGTGCAGCTACCGGCGATAAAAAATATACTGCCTACACTATTAAACGCGTAAACTTTTTAGGCGATGTGGTAAAACACTACAAGTCTTACCTGCAAAAGAACGCCGGCGCAACTACTCCCGTACGCTCTGTACTGGAGCCACATGCGCTGGACGATGCCGGTTCGCTGGCCGCCTCTATGATTAAAGCATTAAGCAACGGGGCCGACAAAACAACGGTAAGACCAATGGTTGACAACTTCCTGAATTATGTGATGACCAAAGAATTTCGTTTAACCGATGGCACACTGGCCCGTAACCGCCCGCAACCCAATACCCTGTGGCTCGACGATCTGTACATGAGCCTTCCTGCCATTGTACAAATGGGCAAACTCACTGGCGACAAAAAATACTTTGATGAATCGATTAAGCAATTCAGACAGTTCAGCGCCCGTATGTTTAATAAAGAAAGAGGTTTGTTCATGCACGGATGGGTGCAGGACATGGAGCCGCATCCACAGTTCCATTGGGCCCGCGCCAATGGCTGGGCTATTATGACAATGATCGAACTGCTCGATGCTTTACCTGAAAACCAGGAAGGCCGCGATGAAATATTAAAAACACTTGCACAACATGCAGCAGGACTGGCCGAACGCCAGGATAAAACAGGTTTCTGGCACCAGTTACTGGACAGGAACGACTCTTACCTCGAAACATCGGCCACTGCTATTTATGCTTATTGCATTGCGCGTGCAGTAAACAAAGGCTGGTTACACCCAAAAGCCTACGGCCCTATGGCACTGCTTGCCTGGAATGCGGTAAGCACCAAAGTAGCCGCTAACGGCCAGGTAGAAGGCACCTGCGTAGGCACCGGCATGGGCTTCGATCCGGCATTCTACTATTACCGCCCCATCAGCAATTACGCCGCACATGGTTACGGCCCGGTATTGCTGGCCGGCGCGGAAATATACCGTATGCTCGGTTTACATCCTTTTGAGATCAACGACAGTTCCGTACAGATGAAAAAATAAAATGCATGAAATCTTTTTGTACGATCGCCGCTACTTTACTGATGTTGTCTGCACACGCGCAGATAGGCAAAAGGTTCCCTTCGGAGCGTAAAGTGATAACAGATCCTGTAACAGGCACCAAACTTACCTTCCTGACCAGCACTGCCGCCGGCGATTCCAAAATATACCAGACGCATAACCAATGGACTTCCGACGGGCAATGGCTCATCTTCCGCTCCAACCGGGTTAAAGGGGAGGCCATGGCCGTGAACGAGAAAACCGGCGACATGGTACAGGTAACAGAAGGTGGTTACAGCGGCATGCTTAACATTGCCCGTAACTCCATGAAACTGTACTTCATGCGGAACAAAGAGAATAAAGAAGTAGAGATTGTAGAAGTGGATCTGGAGAAACTGTTTAAGGACAGTAAAGCCGGTAAACTGCAGCCCGCAAGTATTTACCAGCGCATATGCGGCACCCCCGCCCCGGAAATTGGCGCCAGCGGTGACCTTGCATTGGATGGTGATGAAAACTGGGTATACTTCCGCATAGGAAAAGAAGAAGCCGCCAGGCGTATAAGTCCAGGCACTAAAATAGAAAGCAGCTTCGGCCCGAGAAAGATGGGCGCCGGCCCTTCCGGCATCGGCGCGATGAACGTCCATACAGGCGAAATGAAACACGTGGTAGCCGTACCGTTCCAGGTAGGGCACATTCAAACCAATCCATGGGTGCCCGGCGAAATCGTTTTCTGCTGGGAAACCGGCGGCAAGTCGCCCCAGCGCACCTGGACGGTAATGGCCGACGGTAGTGGGCTGCGTCCCTTATACCCGGAGGCAGAATATGAATGGGTAACGCATGAAGCGGTGATCAGTAAAGACGAAGTGGCCTTTGCCATCATGGGCCATCGTAAAATACCGGCCAGTACTAAAAACGTAGCAGAAGGAACGGCAGTAGAAGGTGCCAATCCCGGTCAGGAAGCAGCCTGGGGACCATCGGGCACCAGGGAGAAACCGACAGGGCTGGCCATTGTGAACTTACGTACAAGGGAAGTGGAAATAGCAGGCCAGACCAAAAGCGGCAGCGGCCTTTGGCACGTTAGCGGTTCGGCAGACGGACGGTTTGTCGTAGGCGACGACTTCGCCCGTAACATCTACCTCATCGACCGCCACAGCCGGGAAATGTTGCTACTGTCTACCGGCCACAAAACCACCGCGGCCGATCACCCACATCCTACCATGAGTCCCGACGGTACAAAGATCCAGGTACAATCCGCCATGCTGTCTGCCGACGGCCGGTCGATGAACATTTGTATTATACCGGTACCGGAAGCATGGTTGAAGCGGAAGTATTGAGTATATTGTTAAAAAAAACAGCACATTCCACATGAAACAAGCCCTTTCCCTGCTGTTGCTCACTGCAATGGCGGCCACGTCCTGTAAATCAACGAGAACAAGCCAGATACAGCTCGAAAACACTTCACCCTTAAGTCTTACCGACAAAGCGATCGTAATTGCCCGCAGCAGCCTTAAAAACGTTCCTGAAGGCTATAAGTTCCCGGTGGTACTATCGGCCACTAACGACACTGTACCCTCACAGGTAAATGATATGGACAGCGACGGGCAGTGGGATGAACTGGTTTTTGTAACCAATCTGCCAGCCAATTCAAAAAATACATATGCTTTAAGCTGGGCCGATGAGAGCCCCGTTTATACCACACGCACCAGTGTACGTTTTGGTAAAAGAGAATCGGCCACCGCCCCGGTTAAACCAGCATTAAGTGAAACGCTGAACCGCCAGGACATGCCCAAAGCGCAGGGCTTCCAAAAGTACCAGACCGACGGCCCTTCCTGGGAAAACGACAAAGTAGGTTTCCGCCAATACTTCGACGGCCGTAATGCAAAAGACCTGTTCGGCAAACTAACACCGGGTATCACACCGGAAAACGTGGGTATTAATGCCCAGGGCGCCGTAGAAGACAACTATCACGTAATGGCAGCCTGGGGCCGCGATCCGCTGGCCGTAGGTAATTCCAATGGCATAGGTGGTGTAGGTTTATTGTCTGATACCAATGTGATCAGACTCGGTGTTACTGTAGACGACAGCATCAACAACATAGAAAAAACCGACTTCTCCATTATCGCCGAAGGCCCCGTAAAATCCGCCTTCCGTATTAAATACCAGAAGTGGTATAACTGGAACCTCGAAGAAACAGTTAGCATCACGCCAGGCATGTACGCCTACCATAACAGCGTTAAGATCAGCAACACTGACGGCGGTGAAAAACTGCTGATAGGCATCGTGAACATCAACGCAGTCAATCCTCCCCAGGAAATAAAGATCAGCGACCGCTTGACGGCCCTGGTATCGCATGAAAGGCATGGGTACAATAAAGAGTGGATCATAGGATTGGCGCTGTTATTACCCACCGACCGATACGAAGGTTACATAAAGGCGCCGCAGGGCAACAAACTCACCAGCTGTTATCTGGCTAAAATGAAAATAACCGGCCAGCCCCTGGATTATTATGCGGTAGCGGGTTGGGAATTAAGTGATAAAGGTTTTGCCGATTCTGCTTACTTCCGGCAGTATGTCATCAACCTGGGCAAGCAAATAGATGCCGAAGTTAAAGTGACCGTTTTAGATTGATATTAAAAGGGAACAGGTTAAACGCCTGCTCCCTTTTTCATTAGTGGTGGAAATAATTTTTGTCTGATTTCGCCGGCTGTACCGGAAATATTTTATTGGTTTGCTGCACACAGTTATTTCCATCCACCTAAATACATAGCCCGCCACCAAAGGTTAGCGGGCTATTTGCGTAATGATATTTTATTTAGTCAGGCGTGGTATCGGCAGAAATCAATTCAGCATCTTTATTATAACGCTTGCGGTAATCGAGTGGCGTGAGTCCGGTTAACTTGCGGAACAGTTCACGAAAAGCTTTGACGTCGAGGTAACCTACTTCGTACATTACTTCACTCACTGTTTTATGCCCCGATTCCAGGAGTTTCTTCGCCGTTTCGATCTTCACACGCTGCTGGTATTCCAGCGGCGTATTACCCGTAGCGCGGAAGAAACGGCGGTCGAAGTTACGGCGGCTTAAGGCCAGTATATCGGCCAGCTGGTCCATCGAGAAACGTTCCATGATATTCTTCTCGATCATCTCCTGCGCTTTCATCACAATATCGTCTGTATGATCTTTTTGTCCGTTGAAAATAGTGAACTGCGACTGGCTATCCCGGTCCATATCTACCTGGAAGATCTTCGCGCAGAAAATGGCGGTTTCACGGCCGTAATACTTTTCCACCAGGTACAGTAAAAGGTTAAGGAAAGAGAACGCGCCACCGTTGGTATATATACCTCCTTCATCCGTAAGTATTTTATCTGTCTGTAAAATTACCTCGGGAAACATACGGTGGAATTTGGAACTGGCTTTCCAATGTGTAGAGCATTGTTTGCCCTCCATTAGCCCGGTAGCCGCCAGCAGGAAAGCGCCGGTACAAATACTGGCCACTTCGGCACCCAGGTGGTGTTGTTCTTTTATGAATTCAATACATTGTTTATTGATGCTGATGGTATGTTCCAGACCACTGTAGGCCTGCGCGGGAATGATGAGCAGGTCGGTTTTCTTCACGTCTTTAATATGCAGGTGCGGACGGATAGAAAATACACCATCGTACAGGTCCAGCTGTTTGTTGACGCCCGCCAACTGCACCTTAAACACAGGTTCACGCCCCGTGAACTCCATGTACTCGTTCGCCTTAAGGAAAAACTTGTACGGACCTATTACGCTACTGAGGTTATTTTGCCCGGCAGGTATCAGTATGATCAGTGATTTCATCCCAGGATATATTTAGCCTAAAGGTAAGGCTTATTGCATGTCCAAAATGCCCCCTGGAACCGTCTGTTTAAGCCCGTGTTATTCTTTCACGAACACCCCGGTCTTCCACCCCCCTGCCTGAATCGCATTTCATTCTCTACCGGGTTAAATTTTAATCACAAACCGTGATCATAGTTGGCCTGTTCGATAAAAAAAACCGCCGCAATCAAAGATCGCAGCGGTTTCATTTTCTTGTTGTCCTACCAGGATTCGAACCTAGACAGTCTGAACCAAAATCAGATGTACTACCTTTATACTATAGGACATTACCGTATTTATTTCTAAAACAAAGATAGAAGTTTAAAACATCATCCCGTCTTTTTTCCTTTTTTATGTCCCTGTTTAACGGCACTCATTATGCTATGAGATATCGTTTATTGGGATGGCAAAATTATACTTTTTTTCTATTCTGCAAAAAAAACTTTTATAAAATCGCCTAATCCTTTACCACAGATCATTACAGGCCACAAACCTGCTCCACTTTGGTGCTGATCGTTTCGGGTTTTATATTTTCCATACACGCATGATCGCCACGGTAGCAGGGTTTATTGCCAAATACAGAACAGGGCCTGCAATACAAATCGGTTTGCACCACATTGGCTTCCAGCTGACCATATCCCATAAATCCCGCAAAAGGATGGGTTGCTCCCCAGATAGAAACCACCGGCACGGCAAACAACGATGCCAGGTGCATATTGGCCGAATCCATACTTACCATCACATCCAATTGACGGATGATGGAAAGTTCCTCGGACAGCGAGTATTTACCGGCCATAACCTGTACGCCGGGATACCTGGCAGCGATTTCGTTCAACAGGGCCGTTTCATTTTTGCCGCCGCCGAAAAGCAGTATATCCGCATCCTTCCGTTTCCAGAGCGCGGCAATAGCCTGCTCCATTTTTTCAATGGGATAGGTTTTTTCACGGTAAGTGGCAAAAGGCGCTACGCCTATCCACTTTTTAGCTGCTTTTTGGGGCACTGAAGCGGAAACAGCACTCTTTTCCGGAGCAAGCGCTGTAAGGGCGCAGGAATAGCCTAACTGGCGAAAAACAAGGGCATAGCGCTCTACTGTAGTGGTCAGTTGTTTTAATTCCTTGTTTTCTTTGCGGGTAAGGGCCTTTTTCTCATCGCGGCCTTTGTCGATACCTCTTACGGGCGTACCCGTAAGACGAAAAAGGGTGCGTACGACCCTGGAACGTAACACGTTATGCAAATCGGCCACCGCATCGATCCTGTAAGCTGCCCGCAGTTCGCGGAACAGGCGGTACAGGCCTTTCAGGCCCTTGTGAGCGCCCTTCAGGTCGGCCGGGTGGAAGACGAGCCGGGGAATACCTTCGCAAAGCGCTGCCCAGTTGCGGTTACTAACGAATACGATCTGTATACCGGGATTGGCTTCCAGCACCTTTAGCATCACAGGTATTGTCATAGCAGCATCGCCCATGGCGGAGAAGCGGGTAGCCAGAATGGTTTTTAGCTGGATATCTGCCATACTACTTCTGTGCGTAGAGTATGGGGTTCAGCGAAGGATCGTTATACATCTTCATCTGCTTGTACACCTTCATGTACTTACGGCCTTTCTGGATGTCGCCCAGCAAATCTTCAATCGCTGAAGACAGGTCGCGGTGCTGCTCGAGCAGTACTTCCAGTTTACGCTGGCAGGCGGCACGGTGCTCATCCGTAGCATCTGTACGGGTGGCTTCCTCCTGCATATGGTATATTTTCAGGGCCAGAATGGAAAGGCGATCGATAGCCCAGGCCGGGCTTTCGGTGTTAATGTTCGCATCCGGCTGAGGAATTACATTACTAAATTTATCCAGGAAATAGCTATCAATGTATTCCACCATATCGGTACGTTCCTGGTTCGACTTGTCGATCCAGCGTTTGATTTCCAGGGCTTTTACCGGATCGATCTTAGGATCGCGGATAATATCTTCCAGGTGCCACTGTACCGTATCTATCCAGTTTTTGGCATACAGTAAATGCTCAATGGCTGATTTTTCAAAAGGATTTTCTACCTGCCTGTACACATCGTCGGTAAGGTGGTAGTCCGCAATGCTGCGAACAAAGGTCTGGTAACACACATCTGTAAACATGCAGCAAATGTAAAAAACTTCCGGTACTAATAGGTACCCAACCCATAATCGTTCGACCGTACAAAAAGGTAACATTTGCCTTAACGTTGGGATAACATCCCTTTCCTACATTTATTATCCGAAAGATCCACTATGTCTGATAACCCTACTAAACATTTTCAGGAACTGTTCGACGCCAACAGGGACAAAGTATTCCGCTTTGCGCTGAAGCTTACGGGCGACGCAAGCCGGGCGGATGAAATTACCCAGCAGTGCTTTATACGGCTTTGGGAAAACATGGAACAGGTGACCCCGGGACAGGATATTTTTCCCTTGTTGTTTGTATACGCCAAAAACCTGGTGATCGACGAGTCGCGCAAATTGTACCGCAGCCGCAAGGCTATGCAGGAACTTCCGCAGCCTGGGCACGATGCGCCTGTAGATAATATTTTGCTTGAAAAAGAATACCAGTCGCATTTGCAGAAAGTGATTGAAAAAATGCCCGACCAGCGCAAGGCGGTGTACCTGCTCAGTCGCGACAAAGGCTGCACGAACCGGGAAATTGCGGTACAATTATCCATTTCTCCGGCTACTGTAAAAAACCATTTAACCCTCGCGCTCCATTTCATCCGCCGTGAAGTAATGTCACATTATGGGATCGAGCCGAAATAAATTCCGCTTATGTCGCTCCGCTATCTTTTTTTACTGTTGATACCGGTATGCTTCGCATGCCGCAAAAACGATCCGCCCAAACCGCAGCCCAGTGGCCCTGTTACCCGCACTGAAATCAATACCTGGATACTTGACAGTCTCCGTTACTTCTATCTATGGAACGATGCACTACCTGCCCGCCCCGATACCTCGGAAGAAACGCTTGCCTGGTTCAAAAGCCTGCTCTCCCCTTCCGATCTCTTTTCTGTACTGTATCACCCGTTGTACGACAGTACTCAGCCACAATACTTATTAACCAATTTCGGTATCGAAATGAGTGTATTGCAATGGCCATTAGCTCCGGGAGGCGCAATTGGGATCATAAAACTCGTAGTACCATCCTCCGATGCTGCAAACCGTGGATTAGTGCGCGGGAGCTATATTACACGTATCAACGGCGAATTGATTACCCCGGCCACCGCCGCGCAACTTGTAAGCAACATGCCTGCAGCACAAACGCTTTCGCTTACACCAGCTACTATTGAACAAAATAATGTTACGGAACAGGCGGCCATCTCTCTTCAAAATAAAACTTATGAACACCCTCTTACCTACAGTATTGAGCTGATAAACGGCCGCACCACTGCCCGCCTTTTCTACAACTCCTTCCGCGATGCTACCAATGCGGAATTGCTCAGCACTTTTACGAAATTTAAACAGTCGGGGGTAAAGGAACTCGTACTCGATCTCCGTTATAACCGGGGCGGCAGTGTATCTTCCGCAGCGATGCTTACGGCACTTATTGCTCCCGGCATTAACGCCAACAGTGCATTTGTACAATACAGTGGCAACAAACGTCTTGGCAAACACGCCTACTCGTTTGCACAAATACTCGCTGTGCCCGAAAACGGTCAGCCCGTTTCATTCAGTTCCCTTGCGCCCGGCTCGCTGGGGCTCTCCCGCGTATTCATCCTCTGTGGGCATGAAACCGCATCGGCGGCAGAACTTGTCATCAATAACCTGAAACCTTTTACCAAAGTGGTGCTGATAGGCGAAAAAACGTATGGAAAAGATAAAGGGGCTATATCGGTAAGGGATATGCGCAGCCCGCGGCGTGTGCCCTGGATCATGTTGCCTGTTACTTACCATCTCGCCAACTCAAAAGGAGAAGGGAATTATGCAAATGGGATCACTCCGGATTATGTATTGGATGAAATGAGTGAGCAGCCCCTGGCCGACCTGTTGTATCGCCAGGCATTTAACATTATTAATGAGAACGGTCGTATGGCGGCGCTACCTGCATATCGTACTTTGTTCCGGCCAACGTATAATGTGTTGCCGGTAGTGCTGCCGCATCCTTAAAAAAGATAGCTGCGGAAGCCCTGCCGGATAAACAGGGAACCACATCCAGCCAAAGAATATTCATTTATTAGAGATGTGATCTTATTTTTCCAGGAAACAATCTTCACGGTTAAAATTTGATTGAACTATCACGCCATGTGATAGCGTTTTGCTGTTACCTTCCTTAACGGGAAAGCGCTGCGTAAAAACGCTGCGCCGTCATCATGTGAAACGAATTAAACACTTGTTATATTCAGACATTAAAAAGGCACGGCGTTAATACACCGTGCCCTATCGTGAAACGAATAATTTCTATTGGGGCCGGGTAAGAATACATTCGCCCCTTTTTTAAGCGTAGTTAAACAAACAGGTTGAGAATGTATATATGCTATTAATAAGGCAATTTTGTTACTTCTGTTGCGTAGCTATAACGTCCACGCTGTACCAGATGCATCACCGTAACTATAAACCTCCCATTTTCCGTAAATGAGAACTGGGTAACGTCACGACCACCCGCCAGCAGGAATTCGCCTGTGGCAACGTCTTTGAATTTCAGTTCATAACCTAAGGGCGAACCATCTGCACCTATATAACGCAATGCAATTCCCAGGGGATGCATCTTATTTCTTTCAAATTTGGGGAACACCTTCAGTGGTGTTTCGTATTCGCCTGCTTTATACAGATAAGCGTCTACCGTTACACCTTCTGGCATAATTTCCACCGGGAGTTTATTATACAAACGTACTTCCACCGAGTCTGGGTGTACCTCATCCGTTCCACCTTTCACGAATTCTTTCATACCCAGTACCTCGCTCCACGCCAGCTTAAACTCATAAAACTCACCGGCCACCGGGGCTAACAAAGTGTCCAGCAATGCAGCGCCTGTATTTTTATCTTTAAATTGAAGATGTATTTTCTTTCCCGCAGGCAACATATGTATTGGCGACAGTGTGCCGGCAGCTGCGAGTGTATCAACTTCTTTATTATCCACAAACACCGTCATATCTGGTGTTTCGGGCAGCGAAATAATCTGGGCCCTGAATGAAGCAAAATAAAATTCTTCCACAGGTTCTCCTTTTTTACAGGCGAACAGGGATATCGCCATCATACAAATCAGTGTAAATCGTTTCAACATGTTTAACTTATTTTTTAATGAAAAAAGCAAGTACAGGGAACATCCCTGCACTTGCCTGTAAATACTATAAAACCCTTGCCCAAACGTTAACACCCCATGTTGCACCACTAGGTACAGCACCGGCGCCATAGAAAGCAGCATCACCACCAGTCGCAGCAGCGAAGTTGGTGAACGCGCTACGGCTAAACGGATTGGTCAGGCTGATACCAGCATTGGCAGTGCCACTGGTATAACCACTGTTCAGTGTCAGCGGGAACGTGTAGTTAGAGAACACATTAGACAGCTCAGTTGAATAAGCTCTAACGTAACCGTGAGACAGGCTGTTGTCCAGGATGGAGATACCACGAGTGTCGTACCAGATTTTGGTATAACCCGGAGGAACACCACCACCGTCAAGAGAAACACCATTGTTGAAGCCCAGGAAAACAGAGTTCCTGATAGAGAACAAAGTATTCCTTCTCAGATGAGCCGCGCGGCCATAAGTAGCGGTTGGTGAAGTGTAAACAGTGCTGGCAGCGGTAGCAGTAGGCTGGCCAATGATAGTGAAATGGTTCAGTTTAGGGAAAGTGCGAGGTGTTACAGTAGTATCACCTGTAGCGTTACCATCCATTTCGATACCATTAGACTGGCTCTTATCAGCACGTGAGAAGTCGCTCAGACCCAGTGCATAGTCGATAGTACCAGTGTAACCGTTGTCAAAGTCAAACATGTCATCCTGAGAATCCACTACGATCAGGTGATCGCCATTTACAGTACCACCAAAAAATTCGATACCATCGTCTTTAGACTTGTACACCTCTACATAGCTGAGGGTAGTTCCAGAACCAACACCAGCAAGGGTCAGACCATTGAGTTCATTGTCGGTAGACAGTTCCCAGCCAGCGTACTCGATACGTACGTATTTCAGGATACCAGAGTTGTCGCTATCGTTGGTGCCACCATAAGTAGCATCAGCAGGAGGAGTACCGGTAATGCCTTCTACTACGGTAGTGTTAGCACGGTTGTGCCTGGCTTCACCCAGGATCACAATACCGCCCCAGTCACCAGATTGAGGGCTTGCAAGGTTTCTCCATGAAGTAAACACGATAGGACAGCTGGCAGTACCTTCAGCGTCGATGTAACCAGATTTAGTGATTACCAGGGTGCCACCGGCAGTACCAGGATTGTTGTCATCTATTCTGGGAGTACCTGCCAAACCACGAACGAGCGTACCTTCTTCGATGTTCAGCGTACCAGTTACGTACACGATACCATCAAGGTAATAAACAACATCATTCGTCAAATTTTTAGTGCCGGAAATTACACCACGCAGTGTGTCAGTAGCAGTGGAATCAGAGCAGACGCTAATAAAGCCTGCATTAAGTGCGCGGGCACCAGGGGCATTTTGCTCTTTCTGACAGCTTGTGCCCAGGGCTACGAAGGCGGCTGCAACAGAAAGAATAAGGGTCATCTTTTTCATGGCTTTGCTTGTTTTTTTTAGTTTTTCGAGTTACACAAATGAATACCTGATCAGGATATCTGGATACGCGTATTTTAGAATCTGTAAGTGATCGTACCGCTCCAGGTTCGGCCTGGCATGGCTTTGTACACGATCTTGTCCTGCCCTTTGTTGTACAACAGCTCGCGTGATTGCGGCGGTACACCCAGCACATCTTTTCCCATGTCTGCATAATAATTCTCATACACCATGGAGAAGCTGTTCAACAGGTTGCTCACATTCAACCGCAATTCCAGTTGCTTCAGCGGACGGAATGCGATTTGGGCATCAAGGGCTTCTATCGGACGTTCGAATTGAGAATTGCCATAGAACAACGCAGGACGAAGCATGCGGTTGCTCACCCAGTTATACACCAGGCTGGCCGATAAAACTTTAGTATCGAAGTAAGCTCCAGCATTCACAGTGTAGGTGCTGGCACCGGCCTGCGTACGGTCCTGTTCTTCACCAATCGTTTCTTTCACTATTATCTTTTCGTTGTCGGTCGGTGATACTTCGTACGACAACGTCATCGGGGTTACTTTCGATTTCAGGTAAGTAAAGTTGCCATACAGCGTAAGGTTGCGTATAACCGGCGCATTAATGAACGACAAACGTTTTCTTGCTTCCAGTTCCAGGCCATAGTTTTTGGCCACTTTACTGTTTCGCAATTCAAAAACGCTTTGCTGATCGTTTTTAAATACCTCCATCGGGTCTTTCATATTTTTATAGAAAAGCGATACCGATAATATTTCGCCGGGGGCAGGATACCACTCGTAGCGGAAGTCGTAGTTGTCTATCAGGGTTGATTTCAGCAGGCCTGCTTCGTAAGCGCCTCCCAGTTCGAAATCATACTCGCGGAAAAACGACAACTCGCGCAAATCGGGACGGATAATACTTTTCGCATAGGCCAGGCGCAGGTTCATGGCCGGCGTCAGGCTATAGGTAAGGTTTGCAGAAGGGAACCAGTGCAGGCTTTTCTCCCGGTTTTCGAGCGCGCTGTAGTCATAAGGTCTGCCGCGATCCGTGGTTATTTTGCGGAACAGGGAGTCCAGCACATCGTTCACACGGTTAAGGTCATAGTACTCTGCACGTACGCCCCATACCAGGCGCAATTTGTCTGCTATTTTATTGTCCAGCATCACAAAAGGCGCGTGCAGTGAAGCTTTTTTATGGAAGTTATCGTTAAACTGGCTCAGTGTAACAGTAGCTCTTTCCGGATCGAAATAATGCGCCAGTGGTGGGTAACTCAAATCAGAGCTGCCGCTGCCAAGGTTTATCACGTAAAAGCTTCGATCTTTGAACCAGCCGGCATAACCCACTTTCAGCGCGTTGCTCACCGCGGCGTTGCCGAGGTTAAATTTGAACGGCACGCTCATCGCCACATCCCAGTTCCATGAATCTTCCACTGCGCGGCTCCACCAACGTAACGCACCGCTGCTCAGGTAACTGTATTCGTTGCCAATGTTATATTCGTTGCTCTTAACCGATTGGTCATCCAGTATTTTCGCTGCCATGAAATGATTGTCCGGGCGCATACGATCAAGGTGAGTATAGCTGCCCAGCCATTTCAGTTTAATGCCGTTGTTTCCCAATGTATGCTCGCCTTTCAACTGGTTCTGCCACATATTGGTTTGTTGCGCCATATCGATGTAACCCAGCGCCAGTCCGGGAATATTACCATGCTCGCCCGTGCCCAGCAGCAACTGTTGATCATAAGTCCGTAAGTAAATGGTGTTATATGATACGCGATGTTTTTGGCCCCTGTAGCCAATGCCGGCTAATCCACCGAGGTTAGTGGTAATACCATAACGTTTGCCCTGAAAGCCTACAGAATCGGGTCCAATTACCCACAAACCTTCCCGCACAAAGCCATCGCGGGTCATCAGCACATCCTGGATTTGCATCGTGTTGCGATAGCTGGCAGACAGCACTGCCCCCCACTGACCCTTTTCGGTTTTTCCAAAGTTGTAGCCGCCAACCAACTGGTAGTTCTGCGAAGGATGCGCTTTCTTTTCGAACACGCCCCAGTTATTGCTGAATGCGTAGGCATCTTTACTGCTATTGTTGTATGCTTTTACGATCTCGCTCAGGTTATTCCATTTGCCGGACCCCAGCAGTTCGCGATGCGAAGCAGGTTTTGCCCAATATTCATCACCGTCTAATTCAAGCGATTTAAAAGTTTCACCATTGGTTTTACTGTTCACACTGCCACCTACGCTCAGGTTCAGGAAGTTTACAGTGGGAATATCCAGGGTGTTCACTTCCACCAAACCACCGCCAAATTCGGCGCTACGATCGGGCGTAAGGGTTTTGATCACGGTTACGTTCTCAACAATGTTGCTCGGTATAATATCAAAAGAAAAGTTTTTACGGTTCAGCTCTGTACTGGGCATCACCTGTCCGTTTAGTAAGGCCTGGTTATAACGTTCGCTCAATCCCCGCACTACTACATATTTATTATCTACAGTAGCCAGACCGCTTACGCGCTTTAAGGTTTCGCCGATGTTTTTATCCGGCGTACGCGCAATTTGTTCGGCACTGATACCGTCGGTGAGGGCCGCGTTGTTCTTTTGTAAAGCATACAAACCTTCCACGGAAGCACGTTTGTAGTTGGCCGTTACAGTTACGCCACTGAGGCTGGAAGCACTGCCGTTCAGCACAATATCCAAGGGTGTGGCAACACCTTCCTTTACAATTACGTCCGTGATTTTTTTGGTTTCAAAAGAAACAAAACTAAAGGTAACCGTATAAATACCGGGCGCTAACGGGAGTTCGTAAGTACCATCCACCTGCGATACCACACCGGTATTATTGCTGGCCTGAATAGTAACACCGGGCAATGCTTCGTTCCGGTTGTTTACTATTTTACCGGTTACCCGTCCTTTATCCACACGCTTTTCCTGCATGCCTTTTTTGATAGAAATAATTTTGTCGGCATATTTAATATCAAGCGGCATATTTTCATCCAGGAATAATAATACATCGGCGAGTTTACCATTGCCAAATTTGATTTCGCGGATGGTACACTTCTCCAGGTATTCAGGATCGTATATGAAGGTATAGGTGGTTTGTGACTGCAAAGCCTTTACCACGGCTGCTGCAGTAGTATGTTGCATTTTCACGTTTACTTTATCACCAAGCACCTGGTAAGACTGTGCGGCCAGTGCGCCAGGAAGTTTCAGCATGAATAAACAGAGCAGGATAAGAGGCACATGCACCTTTAACTTCCTGTAATAATCCCTGTGTGTAGACTTTCGCATGTTACGATAGTGGTTTTGTGGTTGAATAATTCGTTTATGATGATGACATAGCTCGCCCATTAGCACCGCAGGGCGGTACTTTAGGCTTAAGCTTTCGTGATGTGTGATCAGTAATTAATGACCGACGATATAAGTCTGTTTATCTATTTGTCTATATGTAAATTGGTGTACGTAACTCAATGATTGCAGTATATTTTCGGGTGTAGTGCCGGCGGTAAACACTGCTGTTATCCTACCTTTTAACAGACGCGGATCATCCACTTCTATCTTGCAGCCGAAGCGGCTCTCTATGCGGGCGAAGGCGTCGGCCACTGAAGTATTTTCAAATACAAGTTTACCAGCTCGCCAGTCCAGTACTTCCAGGCGGTTAAATCTTACGGGAGCTGCGGGTATCTTTCCCTTCCTGTAACTAAGCATTTGTCCGGGCTTTAACGTTTGGGTTAACGACACGGCCGGGCTGCTGATATCGATACGCACTTTACCTTTTAGCAGGCTTACTTCAATACTGCTGTCGGCGCGGTTACTGGTTGAAATATTAAATTCGGTTCCCAACACGGTTGTAGTGAGTTCGTTGGTATGCACCAGGAAGGGATGCTGCTCGCTGCCATTCACTTCAAAATATGCTTCACCGTTCAGCCACACTTCGCGGTTATTTCCCTGGCGGTAAGCCAGGCTGCTGCGCCCGTTCAGTGTAATGGTGGAACCATCGGGCATCTGTATACGACGGGCCGTAATCCGGCCATTGAATACAGTATCCCAGGTAGCAGCAACAACTTTGCTGGCTACATTCCTTGTATCCTTCCGCTGCCATGCCCATCCCAGGGTCATGCCCACAGCTATAACAGCGGCTGCGGCCGCATACCAGTTACGTCGCATAATAACCGGCCGGCGTTTTACTGGTTCTTCTACTGTTGTTTCCGCCCATGTCCGGTTCATAAAGGCGTCCAGCTCCGGCGTATTACCGGTAGCGATGTACGTTTCCACGAATGCCCGTTCAGCATCGCTGCAATCGCCTTTAAAATATTTCGCCAGGAGCGCGTCGTCTATTTTCATGATGGGAGGAATGATATCCGGAAAGAGTACGATACAGAAAAGGGGAAGTCCTAAGAGACATGACAGAGTTCATAATTCGTTAACATTGCGGCGGTTTTGCATTCATAGTCGGCAGTTAGGGTTAGGTGGATGGGAGATTGACTGGTGAATGGATTTTAGGCATTGGGGGCTGATAAGACGGTGGTGCGTATGGCTGCCTGCAGCATATGGGGCGACTAAAAACAGTGCGGTGTATACACCGCAAAAACACCGCAAAAAAAAGCGCAAAGTGGAAACTTTGCGCTTATTGTAAAATCATGTGAATGTTCGAGAATGCAATTGTGTAGGCTTTTAATGGTTCTCTAAAGAGGGCTTTTCTAATAACCTCAATAGGGAAATTAAAGCGAAAAGTCCTCCATAACCTGGCTCCCCGCCACTGTTGGTAAAACCGTTGCGGAGATATGTATATATGTTTAGAAAATCAATTCCTGTGTTAGAAGTTTCGGGTTAAGCAATTCCATGTGTCTTCGCATCTATAGTTAACATTGTCTAAGCCGTTCTTTTTACTATTCAGGGTTCTACCCTCAAATTTCGGAAAGGTCACTGCGGCAGTCACGCAGTATAGATATTTTTTTATCACAAAAGGACACAGCAAAAAAAGGCCTGCCGTATTAGTGCGGCAGGCCTTAAAGTATTTATAGTCGCGGCTTACGCCGTTTTCTTAGCAAGGAAGTACAGGGGGATACCTAACAATATGATACCCAGGCCGGCCAGTGCAAAACTGCTTTCAAAAACAAGCAGCAATAGTGCGAGTATAAAGGCCACTACGATGTACAGCGCTGGCAATACAGGGTAACCAAATGCTTTGTACGGACGAGGTACATCGGGCTGTTTCTTACGCAGGATAAAGATGCCTGCAATAGTAAGAATGTAAAACACCAGTACCCCAAATATCACCATCGCCAGTAAATCGCCATAACGACCGGTGAGGCACAGCAGGCATGTCCAGAAGCATTGTATCCAAAGACCGAAAGAAGGTACGCTGAACTTATTGAGGATACCGGCTTTCCTGAAAAACAGGCCATCTTCGGCCATCGTGTAATAAATCCTGGCACCCGAAAGTATCAGGCCGTTATTACAACCAAAGGTCGATATCATAATCATGATGGCTATCACATGAGGACCAATACCGCCGAAAATATTCTCTGCGGCTACCACGCCTACCCTGTCCAGCGGGGCAAAAGCAATATCGTTAAATGGCACCACCGCCAGGTACATCAGGTTGGCCGATACGTAAATGATGGTTACGATCAGGGTGCCGAGAAACAGTGCGCGGCCGATATTCTTATTAGGGTTTTTAATTTCTGCTGCAATGAAAGTCACGTTGTTCCAGGCATCGCTGCTGAACAAAGAGCCTTTCATAGATACTGAAATGGCGCCCAGCAGCGCCAGGCCTCCAAGTGCGGCCGTAGTCAGCTGTCCGGCGCTGTCCATGGTCAGGGATTGTGCTGTCCAGGCATTCTGCCAGTTAGCGTTCCATATCTCCGCTTTCGCGCCCAGTAAAAAACCGAAAATGATCAGCCCGAACAGCGATGCCAGTTTAGTGATGGTGAATACGGTTTGAATGATCTTACCGTTTTTCACCCCTCGTGTATTGATAAAAGTGAGCAGGATTACAGATATAACCGCCAGTACCTGCGCACCGGTAATTTTCATCCAGCCCAGGTCGGCAAGAATATTATTCTCGCTTACTGCCGGCCAGAGGTAAGCGGTATATTTGGCAAAAGCCACTGCTACCGCCGCAATCGTACCGGTTTGTATAACGCCGAACTGCGTCCATCCAAACAGGAATGCAATAAAAGGATTGTAAGCTTCGCGAAGGTAAACGTACTGGCCGCCTGCTTTTGGAAACATGCCCGACAGTTCGCCGTAACTAAGTGCTGCAATAAGTGTAACCACCCCCGTTAGCACCCACATGGCCATCAGCCATCCTGCAGAACCTACGCTGCGTGCTATTTCAGAAGATACGATAAAGATGCCCGAGCCGATCATGGAGCCTGCCACGATCATGGTTGCATCCAGTAAACCCAAACTGGGCTTAAACGAAGTGGACTCGTTCTGGTTGATTGACGACATGAATGTTAGATAAAAAGGTAAAGATTATGTTGATTGTTTAAGCGCTCTGGTTTTTCATCTCCACTTCTTCCCGACACGTAATTAACGTTCAAAGTAGCAATAAAATATTAAATATCTCCCGCCAGGCCAAAAAAAGAAAAATCCCGGCACATTTCCGTGCCGGGATCTCCCATCTATCTTTTGTTAATATTTTATTTAGTCGCTGTTTCGTTCAGCCCTTTAATAACATCGGCAGTAATGTCGTACTGCGTGTCTTTGTAAAGGATGTTGCTGGCACCTTTGCGGTAAGAAAAGATGTAGGCGTAGCGGCCTTTATTGAACGCCTGGAGGAAAATATCCAGTTTGTTCTGCAGGTCGTCGTTAAACTGTGCTTCCTGCTGCATGTAGGACTGCTGCATGTTCTGGCGGTTAACCTCCAGTTGCTGGTTCTTCTGCATAAGGTCCCTTTCTGCTGCCTGGCCGTCTGCCTGGCTCAACTGGCCGGCCTGTGCCTTTTGCTGCAGCGCTGCTACTTCGTTCTGTAATGCCCTCGCTTTTGCCTTCAGCTCATTATCCATTTGCTCTTGCTTCTTTTCCAGTTCTGCTTTCTTCTCTTTGAAATATCCGTAATGTGCTTCGAGGGAGTCAAGATCTACATAGGCAATCTTAAAGGAACCGTTTGCTTCGGCCTCAGTGCCGGCTGATTTACCGTCTGCTGCAGGTGATGCCGCTTTATCTTTCGGCTGGCATGCTGTCATTAAACCCGCCATAGCAACCAGTAAAAATCCGTTTTTCGCAATTTGTTGATGAATCATCATGATAAGAGGTAGGTTTTGACTCCTGGAATTTTATTTTGAAGCAGCTAAAATAAGGTTTTTGAAATAATAAAAAAGGTTAAAATCCCTCTTAACGTTTTAACAGGCGGTTATTAACAATCTTTTCAAGTACCGCTTCTTTCAGATATTTGCTCAGCGGCACCGCCTGAGTGCCTATAAAAAGCTGGTTCCCTTCTATGGATTTAATCTTGTCGACCGCCACCAGCCACGATTTATGCGGTTGTATAAACAGGTCGGCCGGCAGTTGTTCCAACAAAGATTTAATGGTAAGATGCACGATATATTTTCGGGTGGTGGTGTAAATCATCACATAATTCTGCAAGGCCTCAATGTATAAAAGGTCTGTAAACAGTATTTTTTCCAGCCGGCCGTCGGTTTTTACAAAGATGTGATCTGCCGGGGCAGGCTGCTGTTGCTGCTGCCACAGGCGATGGGCCTTGTTGGCGGCCTTCAGGAATCGTTCGAACGAAATGGGTTTCAGCAGGTAATCTGTTACATCTAGGTCGAAGCCATCCAGTGCATACTGTTCGTAAGCGGTGGTAAAAATAACCATCGGCGGTTGGGCCAGCGTTTTAAGGAAAGCGATACCGCTTAGTTGAGGCATTTCTATATCCAGGAAAAGCAGGTCAGCCGGCTGACGTTGCAATATGGCGTTGAGTTGCAGTGCATCTTCACAAACGGCCGTCAATTCAAGAAATTCGGCTTTCTCTACGTAACCTGCAAGGCCTTTACGGGCAAAGGGCTCATCGTCGGTAATAATACAGGTCATTTTCATATGCTAAGCGATAAGGTGAGTGTTACGGTAAAAAAGGTTTCCTCTTCTTCTATTTCCAGCAAATGTTTTTCCGGGTATAATAGTTCCAGGCGGCGGCGCAGGTTCTCGAGGCCTATCCCCTTCCCGCTTTGTAAGCTTAATGAGGGCGCGCTGCCTATGCTGTTACGCACACAAAAGATCATCAACGGCGCTGTCCAGCTGGCGCTGATACTCAGTTCATGTGCGCCTCCCACATATTTAAACGCGTTTTCTACCAGGGGGAGCAATAAAAGCGGGAACACCTGCTGCTGCTGTAAGGCTTCATCGATATATACTTCCAGTTTTAACCGTTCGCTACGTAACTGTTGCAATGCCAGGTATCGTTGCAGATAATCCAGTTCCCGCTGCACCGGCACCTCCTGCTGGGGGTCGTACAACTGGTAACGAAGCAGGTCCGAAAACTGTTCTACGGTACGTTTGGCCCCTGCCACATCCTCATCCATCTGGAAGTAAATAGTATTAAGCGCATTAAACAGGAAATGGGGATGATACTGGGCCTTCAGGAATTTAAGTTCTGTCTGCAACTGGTCGTTCCGCAGTTTTTCCAGCTGCACCTGTTGCTGTACGTAGGATTGCAGGTAGTGGTTACCCCGGATCACCGCAAAATAGAGCAGGTTAAACAGCATCGGGATGGTATTGATCATCACAATATCCTTTATTTGCAAACCATCGTCGGTGAATGCGGCCATCGGCGTAAGCAGCGCGTTCACGGTCACGAACAGCAAAAGGTACACTTTAAAAAAATCTTTCGCTATCTCCCACCGCGTAACCGGTAACACAGCGCGTTTTCGCATTGAACGCTCATACCGGTATAACAAGTTATCTGTTATAAATGCAGCCACCAGTGCTGTTGCAATTTCGATAGCTGTAATTTTCCAGGGACGTGTCCATATTCCAAAGGGAAGTATGCCGCTGGCAAACTGCACAACGGCATAAATCATTGCGGTTATCAAAAGTACCAGGCTATATCGCCGCAATCGTTTCATGTTCCGCGGTTTCATTCAATTTACGATTTTTCTGCTGCTCCTTTTTATCCTCCTTCACCCCAAAAATAAAGCGCATCACTGCAAAAGGCCTTATAAACACATGGTATACCAGCACCGATAATACCAACGAAACAAAGCTGATAAAAAGGTATTTTTCAAGAATGCCGTCATTGGTGGCAATTACATAGTAACCTATAATAACAATAACGGTCTGGTGAAGGATATAAAAGGGATAAATACCGCGATTCGCATACTCCAGCGCGGGGTGCGGCCGGTTCAGGTAACGCTTGCCGTAACCAAGGGCAGTTAACACCCAGCTCCAGCCGACGATGGGATATAACGCGTAATATAACCTGCTCACCGGATGATCCTGCCAGTCGTCGCCAAGTACGTCCCAGGGCTCGCGGCCATTCCATCGTAAGTAATTAAGGACGATCAGGCTGATGAATGCCGCTGCCAGGAACAGCCGCCTGTTACGCTCAATACTGTCCCAAAGGCCGGGGGTAACAGCTACAATATATCCCACGATAAAAAAGGTGAACCAGTACGGCAGAAACGCGTAGTCGTGTAAAAGATCGTTGGTCTGAGGGTTGCCGGGCCTTAGCCAGGTGTACAACAATATGGTTGGCACTATTAACCATAATATATTGGCGCCCTTTGCGAACCATCGCAAACGCTGCGTTATACTGCCGGCACGCTTTAGCCACAGGAACAGGGGAAGGCCGGCCGCTGCATAAATAAACAGGTACAAAATGAACCACAGGTGATGCCAACTGGTATTGCCTTCGGGGTAAGGCCGGAATTCGAAAATGCTCGGATAAAAATCGAAGTAGGATGGATAAGGCTGACCCTGTGAAAGCCGCTCTATGTATACCTGGGGCGGTACTATCAGTAGCATACCCGCCACCAGGGGAAGCAGCAAACGCAGGGCGCGTTCTTTCATAAACTGGCCGCCACTACGGCGTTTAAGGGCGTACCAAACACCTACGCCGGAAATGAAGAAAAGCAACGGCATGCGAAACCGCGACAGCCAGAAATTGAACTCCAGGAACAGGTAACTTTGATCTTTGTTCTTGATATGCCAGTTTTCCTCCATGGCAAATATCATCGATACATGATAAAAAAGTACCCCGATAATCGCGATAACACGTAACCAGTCTAAATCGTAACGGCGGGAGGTAGAAGTATACATGGCGCTTTTTTCACCAAATGTACCTTCCCCTCCCGCCGTCCTAAATTTCTTTTGATCAATAGGCTCAGGCTGTTGACCATTAGACAGGAACGCCTATTTCCCTTTCACCTTTTCCAGCGCCAGTTCGGGTTCGTCTGTAGTCAGGAAATCTACGCCGGCGTCCAGCAGTTGTGTCATCTGTTCTGCCTTGTTCACGGTCCATACGTTGGTGGTAACCCCTTTACTACGGGCATCTTTCAGGATGCTCATGTCTTTGTTCACCACACCATAGTTATAATCAAAACCCCATATTTTATCGGCTTTCAGTTGAGCCGGGCTTTTTTCACCGTTCAGGTACTGCACTTTTGCGTAAGGGTCCAGTTCTACCACCCTTTTACAAATATCATAATCGAAGCTGATGTAGATGATCCAGCCCTGCGCCTGTTTCGCCCTTACCATCTCCACCGCTTTGGTAGCCAGTTCCTGCCCACGCTCCTTACTCACTTTGGATGGCTTTATTTCGAGTACCAGTTTGGTACCGTTCTGTTTCATTCCTTCGTCCAGGTATTGCTCCAGGGTTGGAACCTTATCGCCATTGTCCAATGCAATAGCGGTAAGCTCGGCAGCATTAGTTTCTTCCACTTTTTTACCCCCAATTTCCGGATCGTGCGAAAGCACCATTTGCCCGTCGGCCGACATCCATATGTCGAACTCGCTACCGGCGCATCCCAGTTTGATCGCATCTTTTAAAGAAGAAAGAGAATTCTGACTGCCGGGCTGATTTTTCCAGGCACCACGGTGTGCCACCACTTTATTCTGATGAAATTCGTCTTTTACCAATGTATACACCACCTTTTCTGTACCTGCGCTAACAGCCACCTCGAACTTAAAAGCGCCCGCTGGTAACGACTTTCCCTTTTTAAGGCGAAGTGTATTTTTTTCAATAGTAAAAAGACCGGACGTATCTGCACTGATCGTTGCCTTATTAGCACCGGTTACTTTACCGATAGCAGCGCCGGGTTTGCCAGCAGGTATAACGTAATTATCGAGTATCAGCTGGGCCTGTGTTTGCATCGCGAATGGCAGCAAAACCGTTGCCAGCAACAAACATTTCTTCCTGGAGATCATGACGTGTTTTTTTTGAAAAATAGGTAATTGGGCAGATAGATGGAAATGTTTTACATGAAATCACTGTTATAAAAGTACAGCTGGTTCAAATCGCAGTTTGTATTGTCCGCGTTTGCCGATATATTTAATGTACCCAAACTATCGGTATGACAAGTTATTTTATCATTCCCGGCCATGGTGACTCTGGCCCGCGCCACTGGCAAACCTATTTTGAACAATCGGGCGCCAACTTCCGGCGCATTAACCAGCTGGAGTGGGAATCACCGGATTGCCATACCTGGGTACAAACCATCGAGCAAACAGTTAGCATGTACGACATCAGCGAGATAGTGCTGGTGGGCCATAGCCTTGGCTGCATTGCTATCGCGCAATGGGCGCATCAGTTTCCCAGGCTTATTAAGGGTGCGTTCCTGGTGGCGCCGGCGGACGTAGAGGCGCCTGGCTTTTCGCTACCTGTAAGGAACTTCGGGCCCATCCCCTTAGAAAAATTGCCTTTTAAAAGCATAGTGGTAGCCAGCTCAAACGATCCATGGATGTCGCTCGAACGGTCGGAATACCTGGCTGGGCAGTGGGGTAGCGAATTCGAGAACCTTGGTGAAGCGGGTCATATTAACGCGGCCAGTGGGCATGGCAATTGGGATGAAGGGTTAAAATTGCTGAAAGAGAAACTGGGATAAAGATTTATGCGGTGCAGGCAGATATTTAACTGCTGTTACAAAACAAAAAAGGGAAGCTTTCGCTTCCCTTTTTCTTTTCTATCATTACTCGTGTGAGTGTAAAACTGATAACTATTCTTCCTCGTCGAACTGGAATACTTCTTTCGAAGATGACAGGATATCGTATTCTTCTTTCGAACCTACGATCATGTTCTCGAATTCGCGTAAACCTGTACCTGCAGGAATCAGGTGACCGGTAATAACGTTCTCTTTCAGGCCGAGCATGTCATCTGTTTTACCGTTAATGGCTGCAGAAGACAGTACTTTGGTTGTTTCCTGGAAGGAAGCTGCGGAGATCCAGCTGTGTGTACCGAGTGATGCTTTGGTGATACCAAGGAGCAGCGGGCTGGAAGTAGCCGCACTTGCATCGCGGTATTCAACCAGTTTTTTGTCGGCGCGACGCAGCAGGGAGTTTTCTTCACGAACCTGGCGCAGCGATACGATCTGACCTGCTTTCAGGTTGGCGGACTCGCCAGCTTCTGTGATTACTTTCTTATCGAAAATGCCGTCATTTTCTTCAAAGAACTCAAATTTGTCGGTAGTGTCACCTTCGAGGAAGCGGGTATCTCCCGGATCTTCGATGGTTACTTTACGCATCATCTGACGTACGATAACCTCAATGTGTTTGTCGTTGATTTTTACACCCTGCAAACGATAAACCTCCTGGATCTCATTCACCAGGTATTCCTGTACGGCGAACGGACCTTTAATAGAGAGGATATCCGCAGGAGTGGTAGAACCATCGGACAATGGGTGGCCTGCTTTCACGAAGTCACCATCCTGTACCAGGATGTGGCGTGTCAACGGAACCAGGTACTTTTTCACATGCTGCTCGCGGCTTTCGATGATGATCTCACGGTTACCACGTTTGATGTTACCGAAGGTAACCACACCGTCGATCTCAGTTACGATCGCTGGATTGCTTGGGTTACGTGCTTCGAACAACTCAGTTACACGTGGCAGACCACCGGTGATGTCACGGAGTTTACCAAGCACACGCGGTATCTTAACGATTACCTGGCCTGCTCTTACTGCTTCCGCTTCTTCAATTACGATGTGTGAGCCAACCGGAAGGTTGTATGATTTCACTTCTTTGTTGCCATCAACATAGAGTGAAGGGATCTTATTTTTGTCTTTGGTTTCAATAACCACTTTCTCGCGGTGACCTGTTTGTTCGTCAGCCTCTTCACGGAAGGTAATACCTTCGATGATGCTTTCGAAACGGATCTTACCGGCGATTTCAGAAACGATAACAGCGTTATACGGATCCCATGAGCAGATCACATCTCCTTTAGTTACTTTCTGGCCGTCTTTCACTACCAGTGTAGAACCGTAAGGAATGTTGTTAGTGATCAGCAAACGGTCGTTTTTCACGTCCATAATACGGAGTTCACCGGTACGACCGATAACCACCTGTACTTTATCGCCATCATTGTTTTCGTAAGTTGTAGTACGAAGACCATCGAACTGGACAGTTCCATCGAACTTGGCAGTCAGCGTAGATTCAACCGAAGTAGAACCCGCAACACCACCTACGTGGAACGTACGCAGTGTCAGCTGTGTACCTGGCTCACCGATGGACTGTGCCGCGATGATACCTACAGCATCGCCACGTTGAGCGGTATACCCTGTTGCCAGGTTTTTACCATAACACCTTACACATACCCCTCTGCGGCTTTCGCAGGTAAGTACGGAACGGATCTCAACTGCTTCGATGGTGCTTTCTTCAATACGTTTACCTATTTCTTCAGTGATTTGCTCGCCTGCACCGATGATCAGTTCTTCACTGATCGGATCAAAAATATCGTGCAGTGAAGTACGGCCGAGGATACGGTCATACAGCGGTTCAACCACCTCTTCGTTATCTTTCAGCGCTGAAGTAGCGATACCACGCAGGGTGCCGCAATCTTCCTCGGTGATCACAACGTCCTGGGCAACGTCTACCAGACGACGGGTAAGGTAACCCGCATCCGCCGTTTTCAACGCCGTATCCGCAAGACCTTTACGCGCACCGTGCGTAGAGATGAAGTATTCCAATACGTTCAGACCATCTTTAAAGTTCGACAGGATCGGGTTTTCAATGATCTCGGAACCGGTAGATCCACTCTTACGCGGTTTCGCCATCAGACCCCTTAAACCTGCCAGCTGTTTGATCTGCTGTTTAGAACCACGTGCCCCAGAGTCAAGCATCATGTACACAGAGTTGAAGCCCTGTTTGTCATTTGCCAGCTCACGGATCAGTGTTTCCGTTACTTTGGTATCCACACGCGACCAGATATCGATGATCTGGTTATAACGTTCGTTATTCGTGATCAGACCCATGTTATAGTTATCCCAAACCTCGTCCACTTCAGAAGCCGCACCATCGATCATCTGTTGTTTCACTTCAGGGATGATGAGGTCATTGATGTTGAACGACAAACCACCACGGAATGCTGTACGGAAACCAAGTTGTTTGATATCGTCCAGGAACTTCGCAGTTTTAGGAATGTCAGTTGCTTTAATGATGTCGCCGATGATCTCACGAAGAGATTTTTTGGTCAACAGGGCATTTACATAACCGGCATCTCTTGGTACGTGCTGGTTGAACAGTACGCGACCTACAGTTGTTTCGATCAGTTTGAACTCCAGTTCACCTTTATCGTTTTTCACCTCAGCCTTCACCCTGATATGCGCGTGCAAATCTACACGGCCTTCATTGTGAGCGATGATCACCTCTTCTGCAGAATAGAACGCCTTACCTTCACCTTTAACGATTTCGGTAGGAGTACTCTTCTTGCCTTTAGAGATGTAGTACAGACCGAGAACCATGTCCTGTGAAGGCAGGGTGATCGGCGTACCGTTCTGAGGGTTGAGGATGTTGTGAGAAGAAAGCATCAGCAGCTGGGCTTCCAGGATCGCGGCGTTGCTCAAAGGAACGTGTACCGCCATCTGGTCACCATCGAAGTCGGCGTTGAACGCAGAACACACGAGCGGGTGCAGCTGGATCGCTTTACCTTCTACCAGTTTAGGCTGGAATGCCTGGATGGAAAGACGGTGAAGCGTTGGAGCACGGTTAAGCATTACCGGGTGACCTTTCAGTACATTCTCAAGAATGTCCCAAACCACGGCTTCTTTTCTATCTACAAGTTTCTTAGCTGATTTAACGGTTTTAACGATACCTCTTTCGATCAGCTTACGGATAATGAACGGTTTGAACAGCTCCGCAGCCATATCTTTAGGAAGACCGCACTCGTGCAGTTTCAGTTCAGGACCTACCACGATTACAGAACGACCGGAGTAGTCCACACGTTTACCGAGCAAGTTCTGACGGAAACGGCCTTGTTTACCTTTCAGTACGTCTGAGAGGGATTTCAGGGCACGACCACCTTCCGCTTTCACCGCGTTCGACTTCCTGGAGTTATCGAACAGGGAATCCACGGCTTCCTGCAGCATACGTTTTTCGTTACGCAGGATCACCTCAGGAGCCTTGATCTCGATCAGGCGTTTCAGACGGTTGTTACGGATAATTACACGGCGGTAAAGGTCGTTCAGGTCGGAAGACGCGAAACGGCCACCATCCAAAGGCACCAATGGGCGCAGTTCTGGTGGTACTACCGGAATATATTGCATTACCATCCACTCAGGACGGTTTTCTACACGGCCGTTGGCTTCACGGAAAGCTTCCACCACGCTAAGGCGTTTCAGGGCTTCTGCTTTACGTTGCTGCGAAGTTTCGGTAGCGGCCTGGTTACGAAGCGCATAAGAAAGGCTGTCCAGGTCGATCCTTGCCAGCATCATTTCTACAGCTTCAGCACCCATTTTGGCGATGAACTTATTCGGATCTTCATCCGGCAGCAACTGGTTGTCTTTCGGAAGGGTATCCAGGATGTCCAGGTACTCTTCTTCAGTCAGCAGGTCGCTATAGTTCAGGCCTTTCTCCTGTTTAATACCACTCTGTACAACCACGTATCTTTCATAATACACGATTGTTTCCAGCTTTTTGGATGACATACCCAGGAGGTAGCCGATTTTATTAGGAAGTGATTTGAAATACCAGATATGTACAACAGGCACTACCAGGCGGATGTGGCCCATCCTCTCGCGGCGTACTTTCTTCTCTGTTACTTCAACACCGCAGCGGTCGCACACGATGCCTTTATAACGGATACGTTTGTACTTTCCGCAATAACATTCGTAATCCTTTACAGGGCCGAATATCCTTTCACAGAACAAACCATCACGTTCCGGCTTGTAAGTACGGTAGTTGATGGTTTCGGGTTTCAGCACCTCTCCATAAGAACGTTCCAGGATAATATCCGGAGACGCCAGGCTGATCGTGATGCTGCTAAAATTTGATTTAGGACGATTCTCTTTCTTAATGGCCATTGTATGTTATTTAAGAAAATTCAGGTTGCGAGATAGTTGATGAAGAGATATATACAGCCGGCGGAAATACTTCCGCCAGCTGTTATGATTTCAACTATTCGAATTTCAGGTCAAGACCGAGGCCACGAAGCTCGTGGATCAATACGTTGAAGGATTCAGGTACGCCGGCTTTCGGAATGTTATCGCCTTTAACGATAGCTTCGTATGCTTTCGCACGTCCAACAATGTCATCAGACTTGATAGTGAGCAGTTCCTGAAGGATGTTAGCTGCACCGTATGCTTCCAGTGCCCACACTTCCATCTCACCAAAACGCTGACCACCGAATTGGGCTTTACCACCCAGCGGCTGTTGTGTAATGAGAGAGTAGGGTCCGATTGAACGGGCGTGCATTTTATCATCCACCATGTGGCTCAGTTTAAGCATGTAGATGATACCCACGGTAGCCTTCTGGTGGAAGCGCTCGCCGCTTTCACCGTCGCTCAGGTATGTATGGCCGAAGCTAGGCAGGCCTGCTTCTGTGATGTAGTCTGCAATTTCCTCTGTAGTAGCACCGTCGAAGATCGGGGTAGCGAATTTCACACCCAGTTTCTGGCCGGCCCAACCGAGTACAGTTTCGTAAATCTGACCAAGGTTCATACGTGAAGGTACGCCCAGTGGGTTCAGTACGATATCTACCGGAGTACCATCTTCCAGGAACGGCATGTCCTCGTCACGCACAATTTTCGCAACAATACCCTTGTTACCGTGGCGGCCCGCCATCTTATCACCCACTTTCAGTTTACGTTTGCTGGCCAGGTAAACCTTCGCCAGTTTCAGTACACCTGCAGGTAATTCATCACCGATCGAAATGTTGAATTTCTCACGTTTGTAACGGCCCAGCTCTTCGTTATACTTGATATTGTAGTTGTGCAACAGGATGTTGATCTGCTCGTTGGTCTGATCGTCAGTGGTCCAGCCAAGCGGATTAACGTTCTGGAAGTCTACATTGGCCAGGTTCTTCTGAGAGAACTTAGAACCTTTGGAGATGATTACTTCACCGTAAGTGTTGGTGATACCCTGTGAAGATCTGTCTTTCAACAGCGTCAACAGTTTGCTCATCAGCACTTCCATCAGGTCTTCTTCGTTCTTCTGGTGAACCTTTTCAAGTTTCTCCAGGGAAGCTTTTTCGCGTGTTTTAGAGTTTTTATCTTTCTTGGCACGAGAGAACAGTTTCTTGTCGATCACCACACCTTCAGTTGATGGGGGGGCCTTCAGGGAAGCGTCTTTCGCATCGGAAGCTTTATCGCCGAAGATCGCTCTCAGCAGTTTTTCTTCCGGAGAAGGATCAGACTCACCACGCGGAGTGATTTTACCGATCAGGATATCACCTTCTTTAATGTGCGCACCAACACGGATGATACCGTTCTGGTCGAGGTCTTTGGTAGCCTCTTCGCTCACGTTCGGGATATCCGGGGTCAGTTCTTCTTCACCCAGTTTAGTATCGCGTACTTCCAGTTCATACTCGTCGATATGAATAGAGGTAAACCAATCTTCTTTAGCAACACGCTCAGAGATCACGATCGCATCCTCGAAGTTGTACCCTTTCCATGGCATGAACGCCACTTTCAGGTTACGGCCCAGGGCCAGCTCACCACCACGGGTAGCATAACCTTCGGTCAGGAAGTCGCCTTCTTCAAGACGCTGTCCTTTCTTCACTGCAGGACGGAGGTTGATACAGGTGCTCTGGTTCGTTTTCACGAACTTGGTGAGTCGGTAAACGATCAGATCGTCTTCGAAGCTCACCAGCTTCTGCATTTCATCGCGCTCGTAACGTACATGGATTTCGTTAGCATCCACGAACTCTACCACACCTTTACCTTCTGAAGTAATCTGCAGACGGCTGTCGCGGGCAGCTTTCGCTTCCAGACCTGTACCTACGATCGGCACCTGTGGTGCGATCAGCGGAACTGCCTGACGTTGCATGTTCGATCCCATCAACGCACGGTTGGCATCATCATGTTCAAGGAACGGAATCAATGAAGCGCTCAAACCAACGATCTGGTTCGGAGCCACGTCCATGAATTCTACTTCTCCCGGATCAAGAATCGGGAAATCACCGGTTTCGCGGGATTTCACTTTATCACCAGTAAATGCACCTTTCTCATCGAGCGGAGCATTCGCCTGTGCGATTTTTACACTGTCTTCTTCTTCTGCGCTCAGGTACTCCACTTTATGCATGTCTACTTTACCGTCTTTTACCTTGCGGTAAGGAGTTTCGATAAAGCCCATTTCATTTACCATTGCGTGTACGCAAAGGGTGGAGATCAGACCGATGTTTGGTCCTTCCGGTGTTTCGATAGTACAAAGACGGCCGTAGTGGCTGTAGTGTACGTCACGCACCTCGAAGCCTGCACGCTCACGGCTCAAACCGCCGGGTCCGAGTGCGGAGATACGACGTTTGTGCGTGATTTCAGACAGCGGGTTGGTTTGGTCGAGGAACTGAGACAGCTGAGAGGTACCGAAGAAAGAGTTGATCACGGAAGAGAGTGTCCTCGCATTGATCAGATCTACCGGCGTAAACACCTCATTGTCCCTTACGTTCATCCTTTCACGGATGGTACGCGCCATACGGGCCAGACCTACACCAAACTGAGCATATAACTGCTCGCCCACAGTACGTACACGACGGTTAGACAGGTGATCGATATCGTCGATCTCGGCCTTACCGTTGGTGAGTTGCACCAGGTATTTGATGATCGAAATGATGTCATCTTTCGTCAAAACTTTCATATCCAGCGGTGTAGGCAGACCCAGTTTCCTGTTGATCTTATAACGTCCTACATCACCCAGATCGTAACGTTTGTCGGAGAAGAATAATTTATCAATGATGCCCCTTGCTGTTTCATCATCCGGCGCATCGGCACCGCGCAGTTGGCGGTAGATGTGCTGAACGGCTTCCAGCTCGGAGTTAGATGTATCCTTATTTAATGTGTTGTAGATGATGGAGAAATCGCCGCTCACTTCTTCTTTCTGCACGAAAACAGATTTCACGTCCATATCCACGATGGTTTCGATGTTAGCTTCATCCAGGATGGAGTCACGCTCAAGCATGATCTCATTCCTTTCGATGCTTACCACCTCACCGGTGTCTTCATCCACGAAATCTTCCACCCAGCTTCTTAACACACGGGCAGCCAGCTTTTTGCCGGCATATTTATCGAGGCTTTTCTTGTCAGCTTTAACCTCATCCGCCATGCCGAAGAGCTGGAGAATGTCTTTATCGGTTTCGTAGCCAATAGCCCTCAGCAACGTTGTTACCGGGAATTTCTTCTTACGGTCGATGTACGCATACATCACGTTGTTGATGTCTGTCGCAAACTCCATCCAGGCGCCTTTGAAAGGGATCACCCTTGCAGAGTAGATCTTGGTGCCGTTAGGATGCACGGATTGACCAAAGAATACACCAGGAGAACGGTGAAGTTGAGATACAACTACACGTTCAGCACCGTTAATCACGAAGGTACCCCTGGGGGTCATGTACGGAATATTACCAAGGAATACGTCCTGTACAATGGTCTGGAAGTCTACGTGCTCTTCGTCATTACAGCTCAAACGGAGTTTGGCTTTCAAAGGCACAGAATATGTAAGACCACGCTCGATACACTCTTCGATAGTATAACGCGGAGGATCTACGAAATAGTCAAGGAACTCCAGGTTGAAGATATTTCTCGTATCTGTGATCGGGAAGTTTTCCTTGAATACTTTAAAAAGGCCTTCGTTGTTACGCTTGTCTGGTGTGGTTTCTAATTGGAAGAAATCCTTGAAAGATTGTATTTGGATAGCCAACAGATCCGGTGTCTC
This sequence comes from uncultured Chitinophaga sp., assembly GCF_902168175.1. Classification (GTDB taxonomy): domain Bacteria; phylum Bacteroidota; class Bacteroidia; order Chitinophagales; family Chitinophagaceae; genus Chitinophaga. The sequence continues at coordinate 438,115 of NZ_CABHOU010000025.1, forward strand.
AGCAACTTGTTTGATCTTTCCAAAATTTACTCTTTCGCTAGTTTGGGCTTTTTTTAGAGACATATTCGTAGTTAGCAGTTAATATGACTTGTAAGATTAGGGGAAATTAAGGATTCTTTGCCAAAATACATCCATAAGATGTGTTTCAAACCCCCGAACGTCAATTCACTATGTGTAAATTCCCCTGTTTTTGACCCTCGAAAAAGACACATTCCCAAAGGGAATAAGGCCAAAAGTGCCAGAAGCACTTTTGACCTTTATAAGATGTATCTCGTTAAGCAAAGAATTACTGAATTTCTACATCAGCACCAGCTTCTGTGAGCTTAGCTTTCAGATCTTCTGCTTCTGCCTTGTTCACGCCTTCTTTAACTGCTTTCGGTGCACCGTCAACCAGTTCTTTAGCTTCTTTCAGACCGAGGCCAGTCAGATCTTTAACTATTTTCACAACGTTCAGCTTGCTAGCGCCAGCAGATTTCAGGATAACGTTGAAGGAAGTTTTTTCTTCTACCGCAGCAGCTCCGCCACCATCGTTAGAAACTACAACTGCAGCAGCAGCTGGTTCGATACCGTATTCGCTTTTCAAAACGTCTGCGAGTTCTTGAACTTCCTTAACAGTCAGGCCTACTAATTGTTCGGCTAATGCTTTTACGTCTGCCATTTTATGTATTTTTTGTAATGTTTTGTAATTGTTGTTAAAATCGAAATGTATATTTTGACTTGGAAGCCATTTTTATAACCTTACCCCGTAACAGGACTCGGTTTCCGGCACTAGCCCGCCATTTTCAGGCGGTAACCTGGCGCCGGTACCAGATTACTCGGCTGCTGGTGCTGGTGCAGGTGCTTCCACTTCCGCTTCCGCTGCTGCGCCACCTTCTTCTTTCTTGCCTTTCTCGAGCAGGGCTGCGATAACGCGTTTTGCCGGAGATTGCAACAGACCCAGAACTTCGCCAATGAGTTCGTTCTTGGTTTTGATCTTCACCAGGTTAGCCAGTTCTTTATCGCCAACGTACAGGTCTTCACCGATGAACGCAGCTTTCAGTACAGGTTTTTCCAGTTTAGCATTTTCCTTACGGAAAGTAGAGATGATCAAAGCTGGCTCTTTCGGGCTGTCAGAAAACATCAGGGCAGTTACACCATGCAGGGAATCAAATACACCTGCATATTTCTCGCTGTCCAGAGATTCCAATGCTTTGCGGATGAGGGTGTTTTTAGCCACCTTCAATTCTACATTCTTGTCGAAGCAAGTCTTACGCAGGGTGTTAACCTGAGCTACAGACAGTGATTCGGTGTTGGTGATGTAGAAGTTGCTATATTGAGAGAACTTGCTTTTCAGCAGTTCAATCGCTTCTTGTTTTTGCTCTTTGTTCATAGCTTTTGTTGTTGGTATTGATATTGTCGGCCTCACTGTTTCCTCTCAGACCCCGTTCCGCCTATTGACGCTATCAATTAGTTTTGAACAGATTTAGTGTCAATTGCAATACCAGGGCTCATTGTTGCAGCCATGGACAAACCTTTCAGGTAAGTACCTTTAGCAGTAGAAGGTTTCAGTTTGATCAGCGCGTTGATCAGCTCCTGTGAGTTCTCAGCAATTTTCTCTGCAGAGAAAGACACACGACCGATTGAAGCGTGGATGATACCGGCTTTATCTACTTTAAAAGTGATTTTACCGCCTTTAACCTCGTTAACAGCAGCTGCAACATCATTAGTTACAGTGCCTGTTTTAGGGTTCGGCATCAGGTTACGGGGACCGAGGATTTTACCAAGTTTACCGATCTTAGGCATCACTGAAGGTGTAGCAACGATAACGTCTACATCTGTCCAGCCAGCTTCGATCTTCTGGATAAACTCGTCCAGACCTACGAAATCAGCACCTGCGCCTTTGGCATCGTTCTCCTTGTCTGGAGTGCAAAGCACCAAAACACGTTTAGTTTTACCAGTACCGTGGGGAAGCGTTACGGAACCACGGATAGCCTGATCTGCTTTCTTAGGATCAACGCCTAAGCGGATATGTAAATCGACAGAGCTGTCGAATTTAGTTGTATTGATATCTTTAACAAGAGTGGATGCCTCTTTCAGGCTGTATTGCTTGTTTTTGTCCACCTTTGCGTCAGCAATCTTTCTTTTCTTAGTTGCCATTTTTCAGTTTTTTAAAGGTTTATCCCGCTATAAAAGCGAGAGTGACAAATTAGTTTTCCCAGGGAGCTTTACCGTCAACAGTAATACCCATGCTACGCGCAGTACCGGCAACCATTTTCATAGCGCTTTCCAGTGTGAAGCAGTTCAGGTCGGGCATTTTGTCTTTTGCGATAGCTTCGATGCTTGTCCAGGAAACTTTGCCTACCTTGTTACGGTTAGGTTCTTTAGAACCAGACTGAAGTTTGGCAGCTTCCAACAGCTGAACGGCTGCAGGAGGAGTTTTGATTACGAAGTCGAAGGATTTGTCAGTGTAAACTGTAAGCAACACAGGCAATACTTTACCCATTTTATCCTGGGTACGGGCATTGAACTGCTTGCAGAACTCCATGATGTTCACACCTTTGGAACCTAAAGCAGGACCAATCGGAGGAGCAGGGTTGGCTTGGCCGCCTTTAACCTGCAATTTCACGTACGTTGCGATCTCTTTTGCCATTATTTGCGTTTTAATTTGGTGAAAACGTGACGCGTAAACGCCACTCCCAAGTCTGAAAAAGTCTTAAAAAGACCTTCTACGGGGGATGCAAAGGTAGGTATTAATAACAAAATCACAAAAAGAATTTCAATGTAGGCATTCTTTTTGCTAATAGCGGAGTTCTTTTTTACAATAGCATTGCAATATAACGGATCAAACCGGCTTTTCCAAGCGCCATTTTCTTTCCCCTCCCCCCGCCCACCGCCCCCCAGGCGCTGAAGTGTGCGACGCAACGGCGGCACAATCAGAGGACTAAATGCCTGTTGCAACACCTAACTTATTGTAAATGAAGTTGTTTTAGCGTCTACATACTGTTTTTTCGTACCTTTAATCAAACTCCAAATGTTATGAAACGTAATCTTTATCTACTGGCACTATTGTGCCTTACCTTCTCTTTTTCAGCCACAGCCCAGGATGCCGCACAAAAAGCCTGGGAAGAATACATGACACCTGGCGAAATGCATAAAATGCTCTCTTCCGGTGATGGCAACTGGAAATACGACATGACCATGTGGATGGCCCCCGGTGCCGACCCCATGAAAAGCAACGGCACCTGCAGCAACCGCATGATACTGGGCGGCCGCTACCAGGAAACCACTTACAAGGGCGACTTTATGGGAATGCCTTTCGAAGGCATCAGCGTTACCGGTTACGATAACCTGAAAAAAACCTTCCACAGCAGCTGGATCGACAACATGGGTACCGGCATCATGAACTCCGAAGGTAAACTGGACCCGGCCACTCAATCCATTGTGTTGATGGGCAAAAGCATGGATGCCGCCTCCGGTAAAGAAGTAATGACTAAAACCTCCTTGAAAATGGTGGACAAAGACAACCACCTGATGGAAATGTTCATGGTCGATAATGGGCAGGAAACTAAAACGATGGAGCTGAAACTCTCCCGCGTAAAGTAATAACAACAGTCGATACTAAAAAGGCGTTCCGCAATGGAACGCCTTTTTAGTATCGACTCTAAAAAAAAGAGCGCTCCAACCGGAACGCTCTTCTGAATATGATCATCTCTGAGATTAAGCGATTTTTTCTACCTGCATGAAGTTCAGCTCTACTGGTGTAGCACGGCCGAAGATCTTCACAGTTACTTTCAGTTTCTTTTTGTCTTCGATCACTTCTTCGATTACACCGTTGAAGTCGTTGAACGGACCGTCGATGATCTTGATCGTTTCGCCTACGATGAAAGGTTCGCTCATGGTAAGTCCCTGATCGGACAGTTCATCTACTTTACCCAGCATTTTATTTACTTCTGATTTACGGAGAGCGATAGGCTTCTCTTTACCCAGGAAGTGAATAACGCCTGATACGTTGCGGATGGATTGAATAACCTCATCGGTCATTTTACCGTCAATGGCTTCGATCATTACATAACCGGGGTAGAAGTTTTTTTCGCGCATTACCTTTTTACCGGCCTGCACTTTATATACTTTTTCTACGGGAAGAAAGATCTGAGTGATAACGTTTCCCCAGTCGGAACGGCGTACTTCGATATCGAGGTATTCTTTTACCTTTTTTTCTTTGCCACTAACTACACGCAGCACGTACCATTTAGTTTCCGGAGAAGGTGTTGGATTTATTGCTGCTTCCATCTTTAGAATAATTTATAGTACTGAGACAGTACAACGTGTGCTGCACTATCCATGCCCCACACTAATAATGTAATGAGAATTGTAGCAATGAGAACGATCATCGTAGATGACTGAAGCTCCTGCCAGGTAGGCCAGGATACTTTATGTACAAGCTCATGGTACGATTCGCGGAAGTAATTTCTGATTTTGTTCATTGCCTGTAATTAAGGTTTTACGGTAGTTACCTACAATTCCGATAGCTGCACGGGCACAAGGATTCGAACCCTGATCAAAGGTTTTGGAGACCTCTATTCTACCATTGAACTATGCCCGTAGGAAGTTACAAAGTACTCAAAGTACGAATACTAAAGTACTTTGTAACTATATTTTTATCAAACTTTCTGTTAGTTCCTTCCTTGTGAAGGCAGAAAAGCGAGACTATTTGATGATTTCAGTAACCTGACCGGCACCTACTGTACGACCACCTTCGCGGATAGCGAATTTCAGACCTTTCTCCATTGCGATAGGCTGAATCAGTTTAACAGTCAGTGACACGTTATCACCAGGCATAACCATTTCAACACCTGCACCCAGTTCAACTTCACCAGTTACGTCAGTTGTACGGAAGTAGAACTGAGGACGGTATTTGTTGAAGAATGGAGTGTGACGGCCACCTTCGTCTTTGCTCAGTACGTATACTTCACATTTGAAGTCGGTGTGCGGAGTGATAGAACCTGGGGCACAGATAACCTGACCACGACGGATCTGAGTTTTCTCAATACCACGGAGGAGGATACCAGCGTTGTCACCAGCTTCACCTTGGTCGAGGAGTTTTTTGAACATCTCAACACCAGTACAAGTTGATTTCAGTGCTTCCGGGATCAGACCGATGATCTCAACGTTCTCACCAACTTTGATGCGACCGCGCTCGATACGACCTGTAGCAACTGTACCACGACCAGTGATAGAGAATACATCTTCTACAGACATCAGGAACGGAAGATCAACCGGACGAGGAGGCAGCGGAATGTAAGTATCTACAGCATCCATCAGTTCGTCGATAGCAGTAACCCACTGAGCATCGCCAGCGAGAGCGCCTGTTGCAGAACCTTTGATGATTGGAGTGTTGTCACCGTCAAAGCCGTTTTTAGTCAGCAGGTCACGGATTTCAATTTCAACCAGTTCCAGCAGTTCAGCATCGTCTACCAGGTCAACTTTGTTCATGAAAACAACGATACGTGGTACACCTACCTGACGTGCAAGCAGGATGTGCTCACGAGTCTGTGGCATAGGACCATCTGTAGCTGCTACCACGAGGATAGCACCGTCCATCTGGGCTGCACCGGTGATCATGTTTTTCACATAGTCAGCGTGACCAGGACAGTCAACGTGAGCGTAGTGACGCGCTGTAGTCTCATACTCTACGTGTGCTGTATTGATGGTAATACCTCTTTCTTTTTCTTCAGGAGCGGCATCGATCTCATCATATCCTCTTTTCTGAGCCAGACCCTTGTTTGCCAAAATTGTGGTAATGGCAGCAGTCAAGGTAGTTTTACCGTGGTCCACGTGGCCGATGGTACCAATGTTTACGTGGGGTTTATCCCGCTTAAAGGTTTCTTTTGCCATTGTATTTTCTTTTTAAGATGGTTTGTAAAGATTGTATTGATAGTTGTTATAAAACTGTTTTACAAACTTGAGCGGTTGGTGAGAATTGAACTCACGCCCGTAAAGGAGTTCTCCTTTCTGCTCTTCCATTGAGCTACAAACGCTTAGTTAAATAGTCTTATTAAAATGAGAATATTTTAATCCGTTAATCCCAAGTCGAAAGACAACTGAGCTGTTGATGAGAATTGAACTCACGACCTCTTCCTTACCAAGGAAGTGCTCTACCCCTGAGCTACAACAGCATGAAAGGAAGCTTAAACACAAAACACATAACACAATTCCAACCTGCTTTCCAAATTTCCTACAGAGCGGGAGACGAGGTTCGAACCCGCGACCTACAGCTTGGAAGGCTGTCGCTCTACCAACTGAGCTACTCCCGCATTTTTGTTCTTTACCTGCCGAAGCAAACTATTGAACATTTCCAAAGAACAATTCCTTGCACAACTAAGTTCCGCCCCTGGTAAACAAAAGCGGAACAAAAATCGTGGATGTGGGCAGGATAGGATTCGAACCTATGAAGTCGTAGACAGCGGATTTACAGTCCGCCCCATTTGGCCGCTCTGGAACCTGCCCTAAAAATCTTTAATCTTGTTTCTGTTAATCTCCCGTCCTATTTAACTCTGTTACCAAACAGTGCCCGTATCCCGGAAATTTAATGAGCCACCAGAGGGATTCGAACCCCCGACCCACTGATTACAAATCAGTAGCTCTGGCCAACTGAGCTATGGTGGCATTCTTAAAAGTTGCAAAGTGTAATACCTTGTTTCTGAAAGAGAGCGCAAAGTAAAAGTTAATCTGATTAAGAAACAAATTATTTTTTATCTTTTTTTTTGCTCTTGTTTTAACCGATCAATCGGCTAAAACGCCCTACAGTAAAGAACTTTACTACCTTTGCCCACATCCTTTTTTCGGATGGGATGGCAAAGGTAGTAAAGTGATTTTTAACTTCAAAATATTTTTCAGGAATTAATGAAAATTCTTCTCTTTTTGTCTTTTGATCTGGTTCACAAGAGAAGCAAAGGCGAGATCGAACGATTCTTCAAATGACTTAGACTCATGCTTTACAAAGAAATCGTGACGGGGAACGTGTACTTTAATTTCCGCAATCTTATCCTTGATCTGGTGGGCTATATTATCCAATTTTAAGTAGACCTCTACACTGACTATCCGGTCGTAAAAGGTGGCTAGTTTCTGAATTTTTTGATTCACATGATCGACCAGTTTTGCGTCAGCATCGAAACGCACTGTTTGAATTTGAAGATTCATAGCACTGTTTTTTAAAATATTTAAAAATCTAATTACGAATAAGTAGTGCTCATATCATAGGCTATTTGTTTATGGAAAGAACTGTATTACTAATTTAGTAAACTTTGATATCATTTGCATTTTTTCAAAGAAATATTTTGTTAAAATGACGAGGATCATCTTTTTCACAAGCGGGCATATCTTTCCTGATACACTGTTCATAAGGGTTTTACTCTCAACTGCTAAAACAGGTAAATCATGCCTTGGGATGTGCCTTGCTATGTATCTCTTTAAGCCTGTCGATGGTATTATGGGTGTAAACCTGGGTGGCTGCAAGGCTGGAGTGGCCTAACAACTCTTTGATCGCATTCAGATCGGCGCCGGCGTTGGTAAGATGGGTGGCAAATGTATGCCGCAGAATATGGGGGCTACGCTTTTCTATCGTGGTTACCTGGCTTAATACTTCTTTTACCGCATTGTACACGTACTTCGGGTACAACTTCTTCCCTTTTGAATTCACTAACAAAACTTCCCGGTCGTACTGCTCCAGTTCACGGGCCTTTCGCTCCCGGTACGCCCGCACACGCTCCAGTAAAGGCGCGCTTACAGGTATGATCCGCTCTTTATTACCCTTGCCCAGCACTTTAATGGTGCGCTGGTGCGCATCTACCTGGCGGTCTTTTAGCGAAATAAGCTCGGATAAGCGAATACCGGTTTGGTACAGTATATCGATAATCAGCCTGCGCGTATCACCCTCAAAATCGTCTGTAAACAGCGGTAGCGCCGCAGCCTGCTCCTGCTCTATCGCCTGCATACCTTTCTCTTCTACAAAAAGCGGCAGCCTTTTGTTTAATTTGGGTGCAGTAATTTTCAGCATCACACTCTGCGATACCCACTGCTGCTTTAGCGCGTACTTGAAAAATGATTTAAGGGAAGATATTTTCCGGGTCACGGTACGTGCCGACGCTGCTTTGCCGTCGCGCCCCTTAAGGGTACCTGCCAGCCACGAACGAACATAACTATGGTGAATATCAGGCAGTGCAATACTGCCGTAAGTTTGCTCCAGGAAACTGAAAAACTGGCGAAGATCTTCTTCGTAAGCGGTTACAGTATGGGGAGAATACCGCTTTTCCAACGCCAGGTAGGAAAGAAATTGTTCTGTATAAAATGCGTAAGTTCCGGTCAACACAAAAAAATTGATGACTGCAAAGTTATATAAAACCTTACAATCATCAATTTCTATATGAGAATTGATTCAGATCTAATTAATCTTCGAACTTACCGCTCGCCAGCTGTTGTTTGTACACAGCTTTCAGCATTTCGTTGCGACGTTTCACCGAAGGCTTCGTAAAAGACTGACGGGTTCTCAGTTGCAGCAGCACACGTGCTTTTTCGAATTTCTTCTTGTACTTCTTAAGCGCTTTGTCTATGTTTTCGCAGTCTTTGCTATCGATAATTAACATAAATTACTCCATTTGTGTTTTTAAGGATGGCAAAGATAACGCTAATTTCAAAATATCGCAAAACTCTTTGAAAAAATAATTTATCCTGCCCTTTATTCTCTTATGCCGGCTGACAATCAGCGCATTGCATATCCTCCCATCTCCCCCTCTCCCAACCCACTGCCCTTAACTAACCGCAATACCAGGCAGGGAACTCTCGAAATTATGTCCGAAATTCGTGTGCAAATTTAATGAATCACGGACATGTTTACCGGCATCATAGAAACATTAGGACAAGTTATCACAGCTGCACACCAGGGCGACAACCTGGAACTCACGCTCCAAAGCACGTTAGCGCCTGAATTAAAGGTGGACCAAAGCGTATCGCACAACGGCGTATGCCTCACGGTGACGGAAATTACACCCACCTCCTTTAAAACGGTGGCGGTAAAGGAAACCCTGCAGAAAACTAACCTCGGCCTGCTTAAACCCGGGCAGCTGGTTAATCTCGAACGGGCCATGGTATTCAATCACCGCATCGACGGTCATATTGTGCAGGGGCATGTTGACTGCACGGGCTCCTGCCTGTCGGTTACGGAACAGAACGGCAGCTGGCTCTACCGCTTCGGCTACCCTTCACACTTCGCAGGACTTATCGTGGAAAAAGGCTCTATCTGCCTCAATGGTATCAGTCTTACCCTGTTCGATATCACCGAAGGCGAATTTTCGGTGGCTATCATTCCTTATACTTACGAACATACTAATATGCAACACCTGGCTGTTTCCGACATCGTGAACCTCGAATTTGACATACTGGGCAAATATGTGGCCCGGCAAATGGAAGTACGGAAATAGGCCTTTACTATCATTCTTCAACCACTATACATTGAACACCCGGCTAACACAAAAACTAGACATACAACATCCGCTGATCATGGCACCCATGTTCCTGGTGAGCAATGAGCCTATGACAAAGGCGGGCATTGAAAGTGGCGTGGCCGCCACCTTTCCTACGCTAAATTACCGCAAGGAAGGCGAACTGAAAGCGGTACTGGAAAGGCTTAACATGCACCGCCAGCAGCACGCAGCGGCTAAAGGCACTTACGGCGTAAACATCATCGTACAAAAAACGAACCCGCTGTTCCAGCAACACCTGGACGCCTGTGTGGAAGCGAAAGTACCGCTGTACATCACATCACTGGGTAATCCCAAAACGGTGATAGACGCGGCACACAGCTATGGCGCCACGGTGCTTTGCGATGTAACCAATATGATACACGCACAAAAGGCGGCCGATATGGGCTGCGACGGCTTCATAGCGGTATCGTCGGGCGCAGGCGGCCATGCGGGCCCTTACCCTATGCACGTACTGGTACCCATGCTGCAAAAGGCTTTTCCCGATAAAATGGTGATTGCTGCAGGCGGTATTGCCACGGGCCAGCAAATGGCCAGCGCCATGATACTGGGAGCGGCAGGCGTGTCTATCGGCACCCGTTTTATCGCCAGCACAGAGGCTACGGTAAGTGAGGAGTACAAAAAAGCCATACTGGCATACGGTATGGAAGATATTGTACTCACCGAACGCATATCCGGCACACCTTGCAACATCATCAATACGCCGGTGGCGAAAAGGATAGGCTACAAACAAAACTGGTTCGAGCGATTCATGTCTAAAAGTCCACGCACGCGCAAGTATTTTAAAATGCTGGTGCAGGTACGCGGTATGAAGAGCCTTGAAAAAGCAGTGAAACCGGGCTCGTACCACCAGTTGTGGAGCGCCGGGCAAAGCGTGGCTTTTGTTGACGACATCACCCCGGTAAAAGAGATCATAGAAAGGCTCATTAAAGAATACCGGACGAGCCTGGGCGCGGTATCGGCGCAGTTTTAACGGAGAATGACAAACACAGATCTAACTAACAGCGTGAAATGGCGGACAAGGATTGCGGTGAGCGCATTCTTTTTCCTCACAGGCTTGTGTTTCGCCAGCTGGGGCTCACGCGTGGCGGATATCCAACTTAAACTCGGGTTGGACGAAGCGGGCCTTGGCCTTATCCTGCTTGCTATTCCCGGCGGTTCGGCACTCTCCTTACCCATTGCAGGATGGCTCATTAACCGTTATGGCAGCAGCCGCATTTTATCCGCGGCCTGCCTGTTGTATGCACTGCTTCTTCCCCTGATCGGTCTTGCTCCCTCTATCGCCACGCTGGTGGTAGCGTTGTTCTTTTTCGGCTTTATCGGCAACATCGGCAATATTGCGGTGAACACGCAGGCGGTGAGCGTAGAGCAGCTATTCGGCAAAACGATCATGTCGTCGTTCCATGCCATCTGGAGCCTGGCGGGACTTGCCGGTGCCAGCATCGGTAACCTGATGGTGAACCTGCACCTGGAACCGCTTAACCACTTCCTGATCATTGCACTGGCGGCGATCGTAATATGGGCGACGAACGCGCACAAGACGGTGAAAACGCATATACCTGTTAAGGGCAAGCAGCCTTTTTTCGTAAAACCAGACAAAACACTGGTAGGCCTGGGCGTCATCGCGTTTTGCTGTATGATCAGCGAAGGCACGATGTACGACTGGAGTACGGTATACTTCGCCCGCGCGCTGAACGCCTCTCCGGGTTTGGTACCGCTTGGGTTCCAGGCGTTTACACTGGCCACCACCACAGGTCGTTTTACGGGCGACTGGCTGGCCCACCGCTACGGCATTAAGAAAATACTGATGGTCAGCGGCGTACTTACCGCCACGGGCCTGTTGATATCTGCACTTTTCCCTTACATAGCCACCGCCATTGCAGGTTTCTTCCTGGTTGGCCTGGGCGTTTCGGCGGTAATACCATTGGTCTACAGCGAAGCCGGCCGCTCTAAATCGATGAGTCCCAGTATGGCCCTGGCCGCAGTCACCACGCTAGGCTTCTTTGGCTTTTTGCTGGGGCCACCCCTGATCGGCTTTATTGCCCATGCTTCCGGCTTACGTACTTCTTTTGCCATCGTGGCTATCATGGGCCTTATGATCACTGTACTGGCCAGGCGTCAGAAATTAAGTTAAGCGGGGGAACCAGCAGTAGTACTACTATTGAGCCCCCGTTGTGTCACTCTCTTCAGCGACAACAATTCTACTGGTCAAGTCCTGTCGCAATCACACCCGCAAGTACTAAAACATGTTTAACCCTCCGCTTACGTTCCGCTTCTCCATACTCTCACCATACTTACTCCATACTGGTTACATCCTTTAAGGATACTTGCCCGGTTAGCCATATCACATTCGAGATTAAGTCATAGATATCCCAACCCTTTTAAGATATGGGACATCTATGGCTTATATATGACTCATATATGGCTCATATATGGGACATCTATAAAGGATCTGGCAAGGAAACCCGGTGGAAGTTTATGCATAGTTCGGCAGAATGGCCGGAAGGCTGGCCATCACTGTTCAAGAGAGTGCTTTGGGGTTTACCGGTACGGTATATACACCGCCGTGATGGACGAACTGAACATTGCCCAATGATGTTGCTTCCGTTGAAGGGAGTGACAACGGCGGGCCGGGGAGCGAACAAATGATGACAAACTAATTATCTTTGCCGAATGGAACAGATCGAAAAGAACATTTTCCAGGAAGGACAGGTGATCCTGATTAATAAACCATTGAACTGGACTTCCTTTGATGTGGTGGGCAAAATACGTAATACGACTAAGGCTAAAACTGGGCACGCTGGCACGCTGGACCCGCTGGCTACGGGTTTGCTGATTTGCTGCACCGGGAAAATGACGAAGAATATCAACGAATACCAGGCCGCAGAAAAAGAGTATACCGGCACTTTTACGCTCGGCGCGGTAACCCCTACGTTCGATCTCGAATCGGCCCCTCAGGACTTTAAACCGGTACCGGAACTGGACAAGGAGGCCCTGCAGGAAATAGCCAAACGCTTTACCGGCGAACAGCAACAGTTGCCCCCGATCCACTCTGCTATTAAACAAAACGGTAAACCCATTTACGAACTGGCGCGCAAAGGTGTGGAAGTGAAAGTGGAGCCACGTAACATATTCATCAAGGAATTTGAGATCACTGCGGTAGAGCTGCCTGTGGTGCATTTCCGCGTGGTATGCAGCACCGGTACTTACATCCGTTCGCTGGCCAACGACTTTGGTGCTGCTACCGGTGCAGGTGGTTATATGAGTTCGCTGGTGCGCACCCGCATTGGCACGTTCAAATTGGAAGATGCGTTAGATATACAGGACTTTGTAGAGAAAACAAAGGCCGCGCTGCAAAAGGCTTAGAAGGGGTAACCGATCGCCACGTTCCAGATGATGTTATCCTTTCGCCAGGAACCGCTGCCCAAATCCCATTTACTGATATACCAGCTTTTGTCGGTTGCATTGCTGGCAAAAGGCTTTTTCAACGGCAGTCCCCAGTCGAACCGCACGATAAAGAACGAGAAATCGAGCCGTAAACCCGCGCCCGTACCAATGGCCAGATCGTTGTACAATTTCGCGAAATTGAATTCTGCGCCGGGGCGAACAGTATCTTTCTTCAACATCCAGATATTACCCACATCCAGGAAGGTGGCGCCTTTGAGGTTAATGGTGCCGTTGAACAGGCGTAACAGATCGAACCGGTATTCGAGGTTGCCCTCCAGTTTCATATCGCCGGTTTGATCGGGGAAGATAGTGGCAGTAGCCGATGTATCAACATACGAACCCGGGCCCAGCGTACGAAGCCGCCATGCCCTTATACTGTTAGGTCCGCCAGATGTGTATTGGCGGATGTAAGGCAATACGTCGGACTGTCCGTAAGGCAACCCTATACCCACATAAGCCCTCGCCACGGTGGAAGCCTTCGGCCTGTTCCAGTAAATACGGTAATCACCATCTATTTTTACAAACTGCGATATCTGTACATTGGTACCTTTCTCCAGGCTGGTATTCTTGCTGGATACCTGGTAAATGAGGCTGTTGATACCTTTTAACCAAAGGCCCGACTCCTCGAAGTTTACGCGGACAAAGGAGTTACGTTTGGTATGCAGCGCATCGTTATTGGTATAAATGAACGTAAAGGTCTCCCCACCTATAAACGCCGGCTGGAAGCTGCGCACCAGGTAAGGGCTCTGATTTACCACCGAATCGCGGAACACTTTCGTTAACTCGGTGCCGACATAGTTAAGCGTAATGGGCCTGAATACCCAACGTTTGTAAATAGACTCGTTCCAGTCGTAGCCAAAGCTGGACGACAAGGTGGAGATCACAAATTTATCTACACGGGAAACAGAACTAAAACCTGCGCTCACCCTGGTTTTGGCAGTAGAACGATTACTTTGCCTGACGCGGAAAAAAGGCGTGATAAAACGAGGGAAGGTCAGGTTACTTTCAAGCCCGTACTCGGTGGTTTGCAATGCGAAACGGCCATCGTTACGCACTACTTCCAGGCCGCCCTTCAAACTTACCTGTAATTCATTAGCCGCCTTATTGATGTTGAAGTGGCGGTAATTAAGCGACAAACTGCTACCCACAAAGTAGTCGGAACTGGTAGTCACATCGAAGTTTAGCCCCACCTCCTGCCGCTTTTTAGGCGTCATTTGCAGGAATACGTCCAATTTATTAAGACTGTCCTGCTTCTCACGGTATTGCAGGGTGATGAATTGCCAGAGGTTGAGGTCGTAGAGTTTATTGATGGTACCGTTATAGTTATCGATCGAGTATTTGCTACCCGGCCGCATCAGGATAGAACGGGCCAGCACACTGGGTTTAACGAAGTCGGTGTGCGAGCGTATGGTAAACGACCTGCGATGATTTTCTTTCAGCGTAGTATCGGCAATATTACCGTTAATGGCCAGGTCGGGGTATACGTAAATGCTGTCGATAAAGTACAACTGATCCGTATTGCTGGACGAATCGACGGGTTTGTTTACCCTTACTTCCACATCCAGCGTGAGTTTCGACTGGTTGCGGCTATTGTTAAAAATACCAGAAAGGTTCTCGAAAGGGTTCAATGCGTTTTTGAACATCGACTTGTTAAGCGTATCTACTTCAAATTCGATAAGGTCGCGCTGGAACTTGTAGTAGCCGGCGTTGCGGAGTACGCGGGTAAGCCTTTCGCGCTCTGCGTTCAGTGTTTCGCCTTTGTAGACCGTGTTTTTCTTCAGCAGGGAAAGCGTTTGATTTTCGACGACCACTTTACGGACAGCCGTATCCGGGATCACAAATATGACTTTATCGATCACAAAGTTTTTGCCGGTGTTGACCGTATATTTAACCGATGCCTTTTGCTTCGATAATTCTTCCTCATAACTAACGGTTGCGTAAAAGAAGCCCTGGTTGTTCAGGTAGGTAGCCATGCGTGTTACCGATTCCTTTGTTTTGGTGGAATCGTAAATAGCAGGCCCCTCCAGGTTACGGGGGGCCAGTACAAGGTTCCAGAACCAGTTCGATTTCTTTTCGTTGTACTTCTGGTTATACAGCCACACCTTTACGCGGGTACCGAGAAATTTAGTATTGGGTTGCTGAAGGCTGAGTGATTTAGAAGTGAGGGCACTCTTGATATCCTGTTTTTCGGCCGAGGTAATATCACCTTTGATGGCCATTTCGCTGCCTACGAACAGGTGCTGATCTTTTTGAAGATATTTGGTGTTGGAGCAGGCGCCGATAAAAATGCAGGCACATATCAACAGGCATGAAAAGTATATATTGTATGCGGAGTTGAACTGTTTCTGCACTTGCAATCAAATTAGCTTTTGTTAGTTTCCTGCCTGGCTGATCCTCCCTGGCTTGGCCGAATGAAGGAATTCATGTAGGTTTGACCCATGTTGTCAAAGGCGCAAATTAAATATATTCAATCATTACAGCACAAAAAAAACCGTCAAAAATTTGGCCAGTTTGTGGCGGAGGGCGATAAGATCGTCCAGGAACTGTTGTTGGCCGGGCAACCTGTATCAGCAGTTTATGCTACCCGCGACTGGTTAAGCGACCATCGCGATCTGGCCGAAAAGGCCACCGGGGCCGATGTAACGGAGGTAGACGAAGCGGGCCTTAAACAACTGTCATCACTATCCACCCCCAATGGCGCACTGGCCATTGTTACTGTACCCACTCAAAAGGGCACACCCGAACTGGCGGGGCAAATTAGCCTGATGCTCGAAACCGTTCAGGACCCAGGCAACCTGGGTACCATTATTCGTATAGCCGACTGGTTTGGCATAAAGCAGGTTATTTGCTCGCCCGACTGTGTGGACGCATACAATGCAAAAACCGTTCAATCCACGATGGGCAGCATTACCCGGGTTAAGGTTTTGACGGCCGACCTGGTGGCTTTGTTGAAGGAGCAGGCGGCTGTACCCGCCTTTGCCGCCACCCTGGATGGTGAGAATATCGCAGACTTCAGCAAAATCACCGAAGGTGTGATCCTGATCGGTAACGAATCACGCGGACTCAGTAACGAACTCATTGAGCAATGCAGTCATAAAATAACGATCCCCCGCCTGGGCGGTGCAGAGTCGCTTAATGCGGCAGTAGCTACCGGCATTATTTGCGGACGTTTGCTTATTTAAACTGGATAGCCTTTACAGGCACTATTTTCTGGATAAGTATAGATGGGATGAAAAGGATGACGGTGCAAATGACCACCGTGCCCACGTTGATGAGCGCCACTTTCCACCATTGGATGGCGATGGGCGCTACCGTCATGTAATACGATTCTTCGGGCAGGGTAAAGAAACCCGTTTGCAGTTGCAGGAAAGCCAGGCCCAGGCCCAGCACATTACCGATAATTACGCCCACCAGCACAATGTAACCCGACTGGTACACGAAAATATTCTGCAAATCGCCGTTGCTCATACCCAGTGCTTTCAGGATGCCCACCATGTTCGTTCGTTCCAGGATGAGGATAAGGATGGCGGTGACCATATTGATAATGGCCACTATAGCCATGATAATAAGAATGATGATCTCGTTTTTATTCTGTAACCCAAGCCAGTCGAAAATGTTGGGATAAATTTCCTTCATCGTACGCACGGTTTGTTCCTCGGGCATAAAATCGACTACCAGCTCACTGACCTTGTCCATTTTGCGGTAATCGTCTAGGAACACTTCATAACCACCAATTTCGTTCCTATCCCAGTCGTTCAGTTTGCGGATAAGTTGCAGGTCGCCCAGGAAATACGTTTTATCATACTCTTCAATGCCAGTTTTATAAATACCGCATATTGTGAGTTTACGCGCCCGTGGCGGCAATCCGTCGCCGCGCACGAAGTAAACGATGATAGCGTCGTTCAGTTTGAGTTTTAGTAACCGCGCCGTGGTGGCAGATACAAGTACTTCCGGCGAGTAAGCCGTATCGTTATATCTTATAAGGCGGCCCTCCTGTAAAAAGCCGCTGATCCTGCTCCAATTGTAATTTTTATCAACCCCTTTATAGATCATGCCTTCAATATCCGTTTTCGTTTTTACCAGCACCGATTTAGTGGCGAAGGTATTAACAGCAGTTACACCTGGCGTGGCAAGCAGGCGGGCAGTAAACTTTTTATCGGCAGGAAAAGGAGTTTGATCGGTTAGCGGGCTGGCATTAGGCTGATATTGATTGATATGAAGATGGCCCCAGAAGCTGAATATCTTATCCTGGATGGTTTGCTGGAAACCGTTGATCAGCGCCGTGGCCAGTATCATTACCGCTACACTGATAGCCGTAGCCGCCATCGCAATGGTGATAATGAACCTGGAAAAAGACGAGGCTTTATTAAAAGCGATACGCCTGGCAATGAACAACGATACCTGCATGTATGAATTTTACGCGCATCAAACCTAAAGAAAATTTCGGGGATTATGCCATCCCGGTATCAGCAGGCTTCGTCACACCGCAATGGAAGTTAGTCACATCTGCCGGCAGGCAGTGGATTTGAGCGCTAATATTACATTGTATTTAACAAACACCCCATGAAACATATTTGTACTGCCCTGGTGATATTAATAAGCATTAACCTGCCTGCGCAGGATAAAACGCAGGCCTATTTTGATACACTGCACCAGCATCAACTGTTTCATGGGAATATATTACTGGCGCAGCAGGAAAAGGTTGTGTACCGTTACAGTGGTGGTTATGCCAACGAGCGTGCCCATCAGCCCAACCAAACTCAAACACGCTTTAACCTGGCCTCTATATCTAAAGTTTTTACGTCCACCGCCATTCTTCAACTAAGGGATAAGGGGAAATTACAGCTGGAAGATGATGTCCGTCTGTATTTCCCCGACTTCCCGTTTCCCGGTGTACGCATCCGGCACCTGTTAACCCATACTGCCGGCCTGCCCAACCTGGAACTCACCGGTGATGTAGTGAAACAATATCCTGATACGGTGATCACCAATGCGGTGTTGATGCAACTGCTGAAACAATGGGGCAAGCCGCTGTACTTCACGCCAGGCGAGGAATACCGCTATTGCAATACCGGCTATATGCTGCTGGCGATGATCGTGGAAAAGCAAAGCCGTATGCCCTTTGCCGCTTACCTCGACAAGTACATTTTTAAGCCTGCCGGTATGAAGAACACTTACCTGGCGGTATATGGCAGTCCGAGCTGGCAGGATACGGCGCGGGCGGTTCACCAGGTGATGCCTTTTTTATTCGATTCGGTGTATACACCTGTAGATGAGATAAAGCGGTACCGTTTTTCAGAATACAATAACCAGGCGGCTTATGGCAGCAGCAACATTATAAGTACGGTAGAAGACATCCTTAAATTTGATGCCGCGTTTTTCGGATACAAGCTGTTGCGCGCATCGAGTGTTGCAGAAGCCATTACCCCACTCAGACTTAACAATGGCAAGCTGGTGCGCGAACAGATGGACACTATGCTGGGTGAAGGCGATGGTTATTATGGCCTCGGCTGGGAGATATTCGAGCAGCCGGGCTTTGGTAAAGGGGTAGGACATGGAGGTTACAAGTTCGGGATGGCTACGTTTTACTATCGTAACCTCGATAAACAGCAGGTAATTGTAAGTTTTATGAATGGTAACAGTCGCCTTGGCGACGTGGTAACTTCCGGGCTGTACCTGCTGAACGGACTACCCGCCATCAAACCGGACATCAAACGATCAGCTGTACGGGCTTATGCACAGGCGCTTATCAGTAAAGGCCCCGATCATGCGGCCGCCATGTTGCAACTATACCGTGCCGATAGCAGCCACTATTACTTCTCAGATAAAGAAATGAATTTCCTGGGTTACGATTTCCTTTACCAGGCATCGTTTACGGGCCACCAGCAACTATCGCTGGAAACCTTTAAGCTTAACACGTTCATCGTGCCAGGCGACTTTAATGTGTACGACAGTTATGGGGAAGCGCTGATGGAAAGCGGGAATAAGGAAGATGCCGTACATATGTATAAACGTTCGCTGGAACTTAATCCCCAAAACCAGGGCGGCATAAAAGCCCTGGAAAGGATAGGGAGTATGCCCGGGGCATAGCATCTGCGCAAATAGTCGTACCTTAAATGCCACATTTTGCGTTATTGTAATTATGAGAACAACTTGTAGCATATTCCTCAGCATACTCCTGTTTTGCAGTCATATAGCCCGGGCCCAGTCAGATGTTCCCACACCCGATCATGTGTACATGAGTAACATTAAAACGGTGAAACTTAACCGGAGCGGCGACTACCTGGCGGCACCCATCATTACACTTACCGGTGGCGAAAAGTTAAGCCTCGGCTTTGACGACCTGGACGCAACACCAAAGAACTACTTCTATACCATTGTACATTGCAACGCCGACTGGACGCGTTCGAACTTCAATACGTTCGACTACCTGAACGGCTTTGTTGAAAACAGGATACAAACTTCCAGGTTCTCCAGGCTTACGCTGCAGCGCTACCTGCACTATTCGGTGGATTTTCCGAATGCCAACTGCACACCACTTAAATCGGGCAACTACATCTTAAAAGTGTACATGAACAGCGATACCAGTCAGCTCGCCTTCACCCGCCGTTTTTTAGTGGTGGATAGTAAAGCGGGACTGAGTGGTTTCATCTCCACTCCCATCAACCCAAAATTTTTCAAAACGCATCAGAAGGTAAACTTCTCGATCAATACCAAAGCACTGAACATAAACAATCCTTTTAACCAGGTAAAGGTGGTGATATTGCAGAACAACCGCTGGGACAATGCCATCACCGGTATTAAACCCATGTTCGTAAAACCGGATGGGCTGGAATACAATGCAGAAAACGACTGCCTGTTCCCCGCAGGTAAAGAATGGCGCTGGATGGACCTTCGCAGTCTTCGACTGCAAACAGAACGCGTAGCCCGTGCAGAATATGGTAAAACCGGTACCGAAATATGGGCACAGCCCGACCCGGAAAGGGGTAATGCCCGTTACTTTTACATCAAAGACATTAACGGCAAATTCTTCCCCGGCTCGCTCGACAACACCTACGATGCTAATACAGAAGGTGACTATACGAAGGTAAATTTTGTGTTTCCCTCTAAAGATCCGTACGTGGGTTACGATTTGTACATTTTTGGTGAGTTAACCAACTACGAACGTAATGAAAGCAATAAACTTATTTATAATGGCACACGCCAGGCCTACGAAGGCAGCCTGTTCCTGAAACAGGGCTTCTATAATTATGTTTATGGGTTGATAGACCGGGCTAACAACAATACGTTTAGCACTGAATACACTGAGGGAGACTGGTGGGAAACCGAAAACGATTACACGGTGCTGGTGTATTACCGCTCGCTTGGCGGGCGTGGCGATGAACTGGTGGGCTCACTGCCGTTAAATTCGATACGGAACAGGAAGTAAAGAAGAAAGAAGTTATAAAGATAAACCACCTGTCTGATCAGGTTGTAAAAGAAAACAGGGCACCTCATTGAGATGCCCTGTTTTCTTTTATTCCGTCGACGTGTCTATCGACTGCCGCAGTTTTACAATGTTAGCCGCACCGCGTTTAATGATAATACGCGTGCCACGGTCGTAAGTAAGGTAACGGTAGGCCCAGTTGATGAATACCACCATCTTATTACGGAAGCCCATCAGGTTTAGCAGGTGTACCACCATCCACACTATCCACGCGAAGTAACCAGCTAGTTTAAGTCCCAGGAATTCTGCCACTGCACGGTGACGGCCAATGGTAGCCATACTACCCAGGTCTTTATATTTAAAGGGCTGCATGGCTTCTCCTTTTAATGAACGTTTCAGGTTTTTACCTACGTTACTACCCTGTTGCGACGCTACCTGGGCCACCATTGGGTAACCTTTGGGGAAACGCTCGTCGTTGGCCAGTTGTGCGGCATCGCCAATCGCATAGATATTGTTAAAGCCTTTTACCTGGTTAAATTCATTGACTATAATACGGCCGTTAGGTATAATATTATCAGCTGGCAAACCGTCTACCGGTACGCCCTTAACACCAGCCGACCATAACAGCGACTGCGAGCGCAGCACTTCGCCGTTGCCAAGTACCAGCGTGGTACCATCATAATCTTTCACGGCGGTGTTAGTGAGTACTTTTACACCCAGTTTGCGAAGCCCTGCTTCGGTACGTTGCGATGATTTTTCGCTCATAGCCGCCAGCAATCTCGGGCCAGCTTCTATCAGGTACACCTCCATTAAATGCAGGGGTAATTCCGGGTAATCTTTTGGCAGTATATATTCACGTAACTCAGCAAAAGCCCCTGCCAGTTCAACTCCTGTAGGGCCGCCACCTACCATTACAAAGTTCAGTTTAGTACGAATATCATCGTCGTTGCCCATCAGCAAACTTTCTTCGAACTGTTTTAACACATAGTTCCTGATCTGCACGGCTTCTATCAGCGACTTCATACCAATGGCATGTTGTTCAATTTGTTTATTGCCGAAGAAGTTGGTATTGCTGCCTGTGGCCAGTACGAGGTGATCAAATTTGATGGGACCTATATTAGTATCGAGGATGTTTTCAGCGGTATTAACGCCCTTCACTTCGGCCATCCGGAAGTGAAAGTTCTTTTGTTTTTTAAAGATCCCTCTTAATGGGAAAGCGATGCTATCGGGTTCGAGGCCGGCAGTGGCTACCTGGTATAAAAGGGGTTGAAAAAGATGATAGTTATTCCTGTCGAGTAATACCACCTGGAAGGCTGCTTTTCGTAAAGACTTGGCTAGCATTATGCCTCCGAATCCGCCCCCCACGATTACGACGCGGGGCTCACTGGTTTCCGGAATATTGGGCTGTAACATATCTTGAGTTTTAATGTTCCTGTTCTCCTTCGCCGGGCAGCGGTTTCCAGCTGCCAGGCGTTCCTGTCTTTTGTTCTATGGTTGCGGCAAATGCCGTACCATTGGTTTAGATTCCCAAAGTTACGAAACTTTCAAAAAATACTGAAAGATACAGGCATAATATTCCCAATTTGATTAAAAAAAATCCGGGTATCGCAGATGATACCCGGAACATAAAAACTGCTATTCTATTAATGAAAAAACTTAGGCTGATGAGTTACTTTGTAGTGCAGCATCCGCCGTCATCAGGAAATTTGCAGGTACAGCAAAGCCGCCAGGGCTGCGCCTATGAACGGCCCTACCACGGGTATCCACGCATAACCCCAATCGCTGTTACGTTTGTTGGGAATGGGCAGGATAAAGTGTGCAATACGAGGGCCGAGGTCACGTGCAGGATTGATAGCGTACCCGGTTGGGCCGCCTAACGAAAGACCGATAGCCAGCACAAGCAGTGCTACCGGCAGAGCATCCAGCGCACCCAACCCAACGCCGGGTTTGGCGATGAAAAATACACCCAGTATGAGTACAAACGTGCCTATGATTTCGGTAAGCAGGTTATAAAAAGGATTACGTATAGCCGGAGAGGTGCAGAACACCGCCATTTTCAGATCGGCATCGGCCGTACTGTCGAAGTGTTGTTTATAGGCCAGCCACATAGTAATAGAACCAGCAATAGCGCCCGTTAGCTGCGCCAGGAGGTACATGGGTACATCGGCCCAGGTAAACTTACCTGCTATAGCCAGCGCCAATGTAACGGCAGGGCTCAAATGCGCGCCACTGGTGGCCCCTACGGCGTACACACCTACGAAAACCGCCATGGCCCAACCAAATGTGATAACTATCCATCCACCATTCTGACCCTTGCTTTTACTGAGCAGTACGTTGGCCACTACGCCGTTACCGAGTACGATCAATAAAGCCGTACCTAAAAATTCCGCTAAAAAGGGACTCATATCTTCCTTATTTATTTAGTCATTAGAATCGTTTGCCCATACCTTGGCTGCATTCACCGCGCGATGCCAACCTTTTAACAATGGCTTGCGGTGCGCTTCCTCCATTTGCGGGGTAAATTTCCTTTCCTGTTGCCATTGGGTACGGATCTCGTCCATATCCTTCCAGAAGCCGCAGGCCAGTCCGGCCAGGTAGGCAGCCCCCAGGGCAGTGGTTTCGGTGATTTTAGGTCGCACGACAGCAGCGTCCAGCACATCACTCTGGAACTGCATGAGCAGGTCGTTGGCGGTAGCGCCGCCGTCCACTCTCAATTCAGCGATCTTAATACCGGCGTCGGCTTCCATGGCTTTTAATACATCCACCGTTTGGTAAGCAATACTTTCCAGTGCAGCGCGGGCAAGGTGGGCCGAAGTAGTGCCTCTTGTAAGGCCAACGGCTGTACCTCTTGCGTACTGGTTCCAGTGTGGCGCGCCCAATCCCGCAAAGGCAGGCACCAGGTATACACCATCTGTATCTTTCACAGACAAAGCGAGTTTTTCAACATCGCCGGAGCTGCGGATAATACCCAGCCCATCACGGAGCCATTGTACTACGGCGCCGCCGATGAATATGCTGCCTTCCAGCGCGTACTGCACTTTGCCGCCTACTTTCCAGGCAACAGTGGCCAGCAGGTTGTTGTCTGATTCTATTATTTTATCACCGGTGTTCATCACCATGAAGCAACCGGTACCATAAGTATTTTTCACCATACCCGGTTCGGTACACATTTGTCCGAACAGGGCAGCCTGCTGGTCGCCGGCAATACCGCTGATGGGGATACGGTATGGGGTGAGCGTGGCTTCGGAGTAGCCGTACATTTCACTACTCTGCCGTACTTCCGGAAGCATAGAGGCGGGTATGTCCAGGATGTCCATCAATTCCTTGTCCCAGCTCATGGTATGGATGTTATACAGGAGGGTGCGGGATGCGTTACTTACGTCGGTGATGTGCAGTTGCCCTTTGCTGAAGTTCCAGATCAGCCAGCTGTCGATAGTGCCAAAAGCCAGCCTTCCCTTATTGGCCATTTCCCGGGCGCCGTCTACATGATCGAGTATCCAGCGGATTTTAGTACCGGAGAAATAGGCATCGACTATGAGCCCCGTCTTTTTCCGGAAAGTATCGGCCAAACCGCGGCTGCGGAGTTCATCACAATATTCAGCGGTTCGCCTGTCCTGCCAAACGATGGCGTGGTACAGGGGTTTACCGGTTTCGCGATCCCATACTACCGTGGTTTCACGTTGGTTGGTGATACCGATGGTGGCGATCTGGTCGCCTTCGAGGCCTGCTTTCAGCAATACTTCGGCGGCTACGCTGGCCTGCGAGGTCCAGATTTCCATAGCATCGTGTTCTACCCAGCCTGGTTGCGGATAAATTTGCGGAAACTCTTTCTGAGCAACGGCTATGGTATTTCCTGCTTTGTCGAAAATAATGGCGCGAGAACTGGTAGTGCCCTGGTCGAGGGCCATGATAAACTGTTGTTTCATGCTATATGGCGGTAAAATCGTTTAGAGTGGAAGTTGGATAACAGTATTGCATAACGTGGTGCCTAGGTTTACGAGGTATCAAGGTACTAAAATTATTTTGAGTAAAACAAGGGGCATGAGAAAAGAAAAAGGAATGGGCTGGCTTAGAGCTGGACGGGGAAAATTAGTGATAGTATTTTAGCAAAATGGCCCGAAGCAACCTGGAAGCTACCTGAAAGCTACCTGAAAGCAAGGAGAGAGCATGGTGAAGGTGGGTAATATAGTACTATGTCTGATCGACGGGAACAACTGCTGACTGGACTATAAAAGCAAAACCCGGTAAGCTGAGCCTACCGGGTTTGCCGAATATCTGAAAACTCAGTTAGAGTTTCTTTGCATCTTCCAGGAATTTAGCCAGGCCGATATCTGTAAGCGGGTGCTTCAGCAGGCCAAGGATAGAGTCAAGCGGGCAGGTACATACATCAGCACCAACTTCTGCACATCTTACAATGTGAAGGGCGTTGCGGATAGAAGCTGCGAGGATCTCAGTTTTAAAGCCCTGCAGGCTGTAGATCTGCGCGATCTGTGCGATCAGTTCAACACCGTCCCAACTGCTGTCGTCGATACGGCCAATGAATGGTGATACATAAGAAGCACCTGCTTTGGCTGCCAGGATAGCCTGACCAGCAGAGAATACCAGGGTACAGTTAGTTTTAATACCGTTGTCAGTAAACCATTTGATGGCTTTAACACCGTCTTTGATCATTGGCACTTTCACCACGATGTTCGGGTGAATAGCAGCCAGTTTCTTACCTTCTTCAACTATGGTAGCAAAGTCGGTAGACAGTACTTCGGCGCTCACATCGCCATCTACCAGTTCGCAGATCGCTTCGTAGTGTTTGATAATGTTAGCTTCGCCGCTAATGCCTTCCTTCGCCATCAGGGAAGGGTTTGTAGTTACGCCGTCGAGAATGCCCAGATCGTTTGCTTCTTTTATCTGTGCCAGGTTGGCGGTATCAATAAAAAATTTCATGATTAAATTATTATAATGTTCTCAAATGTAAGAATAAAGATAAACTTGCTAAAACAGTTTTCGCTGTTATTTTAGCTATTACTCGGGTGTTACATAAAGGCGAACGTAGATGCTGTGTAGGGCGAATGTGCCGAGGGTGTAGGTCATACTAAGAGGTATGAAGGATTATTATTTACACCACTTAAAAGAAAAAAAAGTGGCAAGTTACTTACATCGCACCGCTTCAACCGCCTACCCTTGCTACATTCCTGTCCTGGGGGAGTTCAGCAGGAGCTGGTCGTATAAGACTTGCCGTTGCAAAGGTAACCATAAAGTGATAATAAGCAAATTCCACCTACTCCTTTTTCAAAATTAATTTATTACCATATCTATAAAACTCTTTATGATTAAGGGTTTGAAGGCTACGACTTTTTCTTTTTACGACTGGGCTGCAGTACTTCGTTTACGTCTTTTATGAGCAAAGATGGGTCGTCGGGGCCTTGTTTTACGGGAATTATACAGTTGATTTTCATGTCGGAGTTGAGCCGGTAAACTGCCTCTACCTTAATTTCCTTCGTCATGGTGTCGTTCCTGTCCAGCAGCAGGTCCTGCCCATGCAGTTCGGCCCCGTTTACAGTGAAGCGGATGCGCGAGGTATCCAGCGGTAAGATGCGTCCGCTGCTGTATATACCTTCTACATTTACATAAAAGTATTCGCCCCGCTTAAGGCTGTCGGTATATTGTTTAAACCGTATACCGGTGAGGTAAGGCAACTGCATACTCACCTTGAATTGCTGACCGGGGGCCTCTTTCAGCGAAACGGAAAAATGGGCAAGGTAACGTTTGGGGCGGAGCGCAGTGCGGTTAAAAGTAAAAACACCATTCCTGAATGTGCCGTCCTCACTGGTAACCGTTACCTGGTTCCAGCGGATATTGCCGCCCGAGAGTCCTACCGTGGCACGGCTGGGGGCATTCTTATAAAAAACTTCGAAGCCAACCGGCACCACATCATACAATTCAGCGATAGCGGTGGAGTCGTAATAGGCTTCCACACGTTCGATCTGTTGCGACTTTGCCAGCACAGGTAAGGCCAATAGGGCGAGTATAATCAGGAATCTGCTCATTATATATTAATAAAACGAAAATCATTCCAAATTTACAATGGTTTGCCGGAGTGTCTTTTTAACTTGCATTTTATTTTTGCCTATTTTCACGGAATTTTCAGAAACAATGTCACTTCCTCAACATACCGACGCTAACTTACGCTACCAGCAGCAGGTAGACAATTCACGCAACTACGTGCTGCCTTTCATTGAGCAGGAAATGCCCGACCTGGCAGGACTGCGGGTAATGGAAATTGGCTGTGGCGAAGGCGGCGTGCTTACTCCATTTTTAGAAAAAGGATGTAAATGTGTAGGCGTGGACCTTTTCCCGGAAAGGATTGCGCTGGCTAACGGCTTTCTAAAACAGTATGTTGATAACGGGCAATTGCAGCTGATCGCCAAAAACATTTATGATGTTGATTTTGCCGGCGAGTTCAAAAACGCGTTCGACCTCATCATCCTTAAAGATGCTATTGAACACATTCCCGACCAGGATAAACTGATCGCATATCTCAAAACCCTGCTCAGCCCACGCGGACAGGTGTATTTCGGCTTTCCGCCCTGGTACATGCCTCATGGTGGTCACCAGCAGATTTGCCAGAGTAAGGTGCTGAGTTTTATGCCATATATACATGTACTCCCCCGCCCTCTTTACCGCGGTTTGCTGCGTATGGCAGGCGAACACCACACCACTATTAAAGAACTGATGGAACTGGTGGATACAGGTATCACTATCGAAAGGTTCGAGAAAATAGCGGCTCAAACAGGGTATACCATCACACAGAAAAAATACTACCTGATCAACCCGATCTATAAATACAAGTTTAACCTCCAACCGCGCGAGCAGTTTGGTTTCATGAAACGCCTGCCATTTATCAGGAACTTCTTTACCACTTGTATGTATTATCTCATCAAACCTAACTAGCTATTCCATATTTCCCAGCTGGCCTCTGCCTGCAGGATCAGCATTTCGTGCCCATTTTTAATGACCGCTCCTTTCGCAGCACCGCGCTCCAGGAACAAAGGAATGGCTGGATTGTACACCAGGTCATACAACAGGTGGGAAGCGGTAACGGCCTCGTAAGGGATTGGAGGAGCCGTATCCACCTTAGGATACATACCCAAAGGTGTGGTATTAATGATGAGCATATACTCCGCCATCATCTCAGGGGTAATATCTTCGTAACTAATGGCCGTTGCAGAAGCAGTGCGGCTCACTTCTTTAAAAGAAATATTCAGTTCATTCAGCACAAACTTTACCGCTTTGGCAGCACCGCCCGTACCTAACACCAAAGCCTTTGTATGTTGCAGTTGCAGCAACGGCTCCAGCGAACGGCGAAAACCAATAACATCCGTATTAAAGCCCGTGAGTTTACCATTACTTTCGCGGCGGATGCAGTTTACCGCACCAATCGCTTTCACCGCGTCGCTCAACTCGTCGAGGTAAGGAATGACATCCTGTTTGTAGGGAATAGTAACATTAATTCCCTGCAGGTCGGGCTGCTGCCAGAGGTTTGGGAATACTTCGATATTTTCCAGCGGAAAGTTTTCGTATATGCATCCCTGTATATTCTCTTTGCTGAATTTCTCTGCAAAAAAACCTTTCGAAAAAGAGTGGCTTAAAGGATAGCCGATCAGTCCATATACTTTCATAACACCGTATTAAAAACAGAATGTCCTCTGCAGGAGCGTAAAGCTACTACAGAGGACATTAACTTTCGAATAATATCTTAACTAATCCTTGTTATCCAGGAAGAGGTGGAAAGTATCGCCCCTGAGGCCAATACGCATCGCTTCGAGAGAGATCATTTCGTGAGGAGCAAGGTTACCGAGGTTTACATTGCAGCCTACCAGTTCGAGGAAGTACAGCTGTTGTGCTTTTTGTGGAGCTTCCCAGATGATTTTTTCAGCAGGTATCTGTGTGAGGATTTCCTGTACCAGACCTTCACGAACCTCACCTGAACCGCGGTAAATACCTACGTTACCGCTTTCGCGGGCTTCGGCAATTACGTAAGTGGCGCCGGCTTCGAGTTCGCCGCGCATCAGTTCAATCCATTTGTAGGGAGGAATGATATGTTCGGCATCTTTAGAACCTACTTCGCTCAACACGGTAAATTCTTTCGCCAGTTTCTCAATATATCCGCATTTTTCAGAGTGCGGTATGGTGATAGAACCGTCGGAAACCTCTACATGCTGAATATTGTAATCTCTCAGCACTTTCACATAGTCATCAAACTGGTTGCGGATCAGGAATGCTTCGAACAGGGTACCTCCGAAATATACGGGAAGGCCCGCCGCCTGGTACAGTTCAATTTTTGCACGAAGGTTAGGTGTAACGAAAGATGTTCCGAATCCGAGCTTCACTATATCCACATGAGGCGCTGCTACTGATATGAAATTTCTTGCTTCCTCCAGGCTAAGGCCCTTATCCATTACCATTGTAAGACCGAAAGTGCGTGGCTTAGCCGTTCTTTCCGGGATTTGTGTCAGATTAAAATTCATTTGCAACATAGTTTTTCTTCTTAATGGTCAGTCGTAACCCATCAAAAGCGTTGGCCTTTTACATGGTACCCTTCAATAATCCGGGAACGTTAAAGCTGTCAAAATCGGTTTTGAATACATATGTGTTATAGAAAACCGCCGCAAAAATAAGAAGTATACTCAATTGTGAGGGAAGAAATTAGACGAGATCGGAAAATACTTCAACGTTTCTTGCGATACCGGGAGATTAACTCTACCACGGAGGCATGTTGAAGGACGGACGGATCGAGTTCTACCAGCTTTTTAACCTGGCGGGGGGCCAGTTGCAGGGCATTTTCGAGCTGCAGGAGGCCTTCCTTGCTTTTTCCCTCGGCTATCAGGATGGCGGCGCGGTAGTAGATAAACACAGGCTTGCGGCCCAGTTTTGCTTCTGCGGCCTCCAGTTGCGAGAGGGCCTCTTCGTAAAAACCAGCCACATATAGTCCGCGGATAAGCTCCTGCCAGGCGTGGGGGCTGCTGGGGCGGATACGTACGGCATTCACAAAATGGATCAGCGCATCTTTGGTACGCCCCTGCTCCAGGAAACATTCGCCCATTGCCATATTATACTCAGCGCTCTGTTTATTGATCTTCAGAGCAGCCTGCAGGGACTTAATTGCATTATCCCAGTTAGCCTCGGTCATATAGGCCACGGCTATCTTATAGTACAGCTTATCGTCGTTGGGACTGAGATGAGAAGCTTTACGATAGTAATAACGGGCCTGAGTATACTTCCGCATGCGCTCGTAACAGTGGCCAATCGCCTCGTAGATCACATCTTCCGGCTTGGCTATCTCCAGGTGTTTAGACAGCACGTCGATAGCGTCGTTGTACTTACGTAAACGGATGAATGCGTCGCCCATATTACGGTAAGCATAATCGAACTTTTCATCGATCGCTACGGCGTACTGATAAGCATCGATCGCTTTCTCATACAGCTTTAAGCCCTGGTAAGCGGTGCCGAGGTTAAACCAGGCCAGCTGGTTATACGGGTGTTCGTTGATGATATTGTTGTGCAAACGGATACTCTCCTCGTTACGGCCGGTAAACTCCGTCCAGAAACAAATTTTATGAAGTGCTTCCTCGTTGTTAGGATCGTGTTCCAGGAGTATTTTGAGGCAGTCGAACACCTTTTCGAACTCTTCCCAGTCGTCGTACACGTCGGCCAGTTCCAGCAGCAGTTCGGTACGATCTTCCCCGTCGAAATGTTCGATCTGCTCTTCCAGTACGCCGGCCGCCTTTTCGTGCTGGTTCATAGCCAGGTACACGTCTGTTTTAAGGATATAGAGGTTGATGTCATTACTGTCCAGCAACTCCGCTTTATCCAGCAGGGCGAGGGCCTCTTTGTATTTCTTGGTTTCTATTAAAAGTCCGGATTTTTTCAGGAGCAGGGCTGAAGAGTAGGGAAACTGCTCAATGGCCAGTTCGGCCGCATGTATGGCGTTAATGAGCTCGTCATGCTCATCGTAATAGTCGATGATCTGTTCAAAAGAATCCTCATCCAAAAAAGAATGAGCACGACCTGCTACCAGATTTTCATACTGCTGAAGCAAATCCCTCAAATCTTCAAAATCCTCGTTAAACTCGTTAAATGATGGGAAGTCGTGATTCATTAACGTAAATATAGGGGAATTTACACCTGCCGCCAAAATTCGGGAAGGTGATCGGCGTAAAACTTTTTAACATTTTTTTAAGATTATTCGGTAATTTCCGTTAAGAATATGTTACGAAATATAAAAAATCGTATATTTGTGTAGCAATAAGTGTTGCAATGAAAAGGATTTTATACATAACACATACGTTTACATTGTCTTGTGCGCTTTCTACGCTCCTGATACTGGGTGCATTGAAAGCCTCGGCCAATGACTCGGGGCTTATCTCAGAAGATGATAAGGCTAAAGCGGTCAAAAAAACTGAGACCAGCTTTAACCTTACCACCATGCCTAAAAAAGGCCTGAGCCTCGACGCTGGTTTTAAATACAGCGGTATACTCAATTCAGAATTTAAACTGATCGATAACAACACCGTAAATGTTAAATCGATCATGACTTATAAGAAAGGTAACGTTACCTACGTGGTGCCGTACTCTTTCCAGGTACCTCAGCAAACTGGCAATAAATACCACCAGCTGCAGATCAACCTGCCATTACGCAGAGGATAATAGTGTTAGAAAATAATATTTTAAAAAGAAAAGCGGTCCTGCGACCGCTTTCTTTTTTTATATCCGTTTGTGATGGATCAACCACGTATTTTCTGTAACTCGTCCTGGGTGATTTCTTTGTACCCCTTGGGAATATCGAACACCGACGCCGGCACCGGGCTCAAGTCGACTTTGGTAGCCGTCACTTTCATCTTAGAACCCGCCCCGGCTATTATTTCAAACTCAAGCGGAATGCCTGAAAGGTTCATGAACCGGCGGTTATACAAACGGTTCTCAGGCACGAGTTCGGGCGTATAATACACTTCGAACGTTGTGCCATCGGGCATTTTACCAATAGCCTTGCGGCATTTATACCCCTGTATTTCCTTTACCTCTTTCTGATCGGTGAATTTGATGCTTTCGTAATTACGTGTCTCTTTTTCATAAGCCGCTTTGTCAGAACGGATCATGTACTTGTCACCGTGATTATCCAGCAATGTGATCATTGTTTGGCTTTTGCGGTTCAGGAAGTACGTGTAGTTAACAACGTTAAAGATCATATCAATACGGCTGTCATCGCCACGGATGTACTGGGTGAAAGTACTGTTGGCAAACATGGCGTCCATTTGCAGGTGTTCGGGCGGCACCTCTATCTTATACTCGACCTTAGCATCGGAGATCGTGCGTTGCGCGCACAATACCGATGGCAGTCCGAGCAGGACCGTAGTGAACAGGCGTAATAAACTTTTCTTCATGGTGTTTCAGTATTTCATAGGGATGTAATGAAAAATATGTGCCAGTTGGACCAAACTCGCTACCAGACTGGCTTTTCCTTATTCAGGAAGGCCTTTATGCCCTGCCGGCAATCAGGATGCTCCCTGGTTACTGCATTTTGCCTGGCTGCTTCTTCCAATGCTGCCTGTAAGGGCAGATCAAGCGCAGTAGCCACCAGTTTTTTAGTCAGTTTTAAAGAATTTGCCGAGGCATCGTCACACAGTTCTTTTGCCAGGGCATCAACCATCACATTTATCTCATCCGCAGCCACCACTCTATTTATCAACCCAAACTCCTGCGCTTGTTGGGCGCTTACCAGCTTACCGGTCAACAGTAATTCACGGGCACGCCCCTCTCCTATCTTTCTTACCAAAAACACCGATACCAGTGCGGGTACAAATCCGATTTTCACTTCTGTATAACCAAACTTAGCTGCGGGCACCGCGTAGCTAAAATCGCACACAGTGGCCAGTCCACAGCCGCCTGCAACGGCATGCCCTTCTATCCGGGCAATTACTATTTTATCATGGGCGTAAATCAGTTGCATCAACTGCATTAACTGCCGGGAATCGGCCAGATTTTCTTCGTAGCTATTACGCTGTAACTGCTGTAGGTATTCCAAATCAGCGCCGGCACAAAAGGCTTCTCCATTTGCTGCCAATATAATCACTTTTACCGCATCGCTGGCACCTGCCGTATTAAAGGCATCTGTCAACTCTTTCACCACCTCTCCGTTAAGCGCGTTGCGTTTTTCAGGCCGGTTTAGCGTAATGGTAGCCACTCTGCCGGCTAACTCGTAAGTGATGAACGAATAGGACATCGGTTGTTTTAACCAAAAATAAGGGAATTCTGCTTATAACAAATACCCTATGGATAAACGGGTGTGCATCAAATAAAAACTCCGTGTTAACCTACGCCAACACGGAGTTCTAACTATTTGCAAACCACGCTTAGTGGGCCACTTCGGTGATTACATGCCCAACGTTACCGCTCGGCATTTGTATGCGTAACATAGCTGCCACAGTAGGCGCAATATCCGTCATTTCGGTATTACGGTTGGTTCTACCGGGTTTAACGCCCCACCCCATCCATACCAGTGGTATGTGTGCGTCGTATGGGTTCCATACACCGTGTGAGGTACCAGTATTGCCACCTGCAATCCAGCCTGGTTGTAGGGTAAACATTACATCGCCGCTACGTTTGGCGTTATAACCAGCCGTTACCATGTTTTTTATTGGCTGCGTAAGACTGCCTGCACCTATACTTTTCAGATCGAACGCCTCCTGTACTCCAGGTATTTTCTTCAGTTCATCGATCAGGTACTCTTTTACTTCCGCCATTTTAACTTTGGGAATAGCAGCATAGTTCAGGTACAGTTCGTAGTTATCTGCATCCAGGATGGCTTTATCTATACCAAACTCCTTTTTCACACCTGCGTTAAGGATTTTAACGCTTTCGCCAGTGCTAACAGTGCCGCCGTGCATCCTGTTTTCTTTGCTATAACCGGGAACATGCGCCACGCCGTGGTCGGCAGTTATAAAATATAACCACTGACCTTTACCTACAGTTTTATCAAGGAATTTAAAGAATTCACCCAGATCTTTATCGAGGCGCAGGTAAGTATCTTCTGCTTCTATGGAATTAGGACCAAACTGGTGACCTACATAGTCGGTAGAGGAAAGGCTTACAGCCAGAAAATCGGTTACGCCGTTAGTACCCATCCTGTTAGATTCTACCGCCCTTTTTGCAAATTCGAGGGTATAAGTATTGCCGGCGGGTAAGCTGGCCAGCTGTGCAGGGCCTGCTATTTTATGCGGGAACGACGTACCATTCTCCCCTTTGAACTTGCCTTCGTAAGGTTTTTCGTCGGCAGTGCTAAGGGTATAAGTGGAGATGGGATACAGTGTATTCCAGGGTTGCGCGGTATACTGCTCTGGCAGTTTTTCGTCGTTAAACTGGTTTACCCAATCCGGCAGCACGTTTGTATAATAAGTACTGGTAATAAATTTACCTGCGCTACCATCGTACCAGTAAGCTCCGTTAGCGGTGTGCCCGGCAGGCAAAATGGCACCACGGTCTTTAATGGCGATGCCGATGGTACGGCTCTTGAAGTTGGTGGCCATACGAAGCTCGTCGGCCACGGTGGTTACGAGCATATTTTTCGGGCTCATCTGCCCTGCTTTGGAAGAGCTGCCTACAGTTTTTACGGTAGAATCTTCTGCGCAATACATTTCACGGTTTAACTGCCTGTCGTACCAGCCGTTACCGATAATACCGTGAATAGCCGGCACAGAACCTGTGTAGGCACAGGCGTGGCCGCAGCCGGTAATAGTGGGGGTATATGGAATAAAAGTGTTTTCGCAGGTAAACCCTTCTCTCAATAATCTTTTAAATCCATCGTTTGAATAACGATCGTAGTACCGGTAAAGATAGTCCCAGCGCATCTGGTCTACCACCATTCCGACTACGAGTTTAGGTCTTGCTACTGATTTCGGGCTGCGTGAGCTTACATACGACGTGGTGTTTGACGGCGACGTGGCCTTCTGGGCGTATGCCCCGCTGCTGAGCAGCAGCAGTGCGGAAGCCCAAAAAAAATTTGATCTCATGGCTACAATAAAAAAGGTTTATCAAACAAAAGTAACCTAAGTTTACAAAAAATAATATTTTAATACCTTTGTGGGGTGATTGATCATATTCAATTAAAAAATATTTAACATCATGGATATATTCGAGAAACTAACTAGAAATCTCGGTCCTATCGGCCAACACTCTGACAGAGCACATGGATACTTTGCTTTCCCTAAGCTGGAAGGCGAAATCGGGAACCGTATGAACTTCCGCGGGAAAGAAAAGATTGTATGGAGCCTTAACAACTACCTCGGTCTGGCAAATCACCCGGAAGTACGTGCAATAGATGCGGAAGCTGCTAAAGAATTCGGCCTGGGTTACCCAATGGGCGCCCGTATGATGAGTGGTAACTCGAATTATCATGAGCAACTCGAAAAAGAACTTTCCGAATTTGAAAAGAAAGAAGACACGGTGCTACTGAACTTTGGTTACCAGGGTATCATGAGCGCTATTGATGCGCTTTGCGGCCGTCACGACATTATCGTGTACGATGCAGAAAGCCACGCTTGTATTATCGACGGCCTTCGCCTGCACCCGGGTCACCGCTATGTGTATAAGCATAACGACGTAGCGGATTGCGAAAAACAGCTGAAACGTGCTACAGAGCGCCTGAAAGACAATGGCGGTAACGGTGGTATTCTCGTTATTACAGAAGGTGTATTCGGTATGGGCGGCGACCAGGGCAAACTGAAAGAAATCGTTGCACTGAAAAAAGATTATGAATTCCGTTTGCTGGTAGACGATGCCCACGGTTTTGGTACAATGGGCGAAACTGGTGCGGGTACTGGTGAAGCGCAGGGCGTGCAGGACGAAATAGATCTGTATTTCTCTACTTTCGCTAAATCTATGGCCTCTATCGGTGCTTTCATCAGCGGCGACCGTGGTATTATTAATTACCTGCGCTATAACATGCGCTCGCAGATATTCGCGAAATCAGTTCCAATGCCACTGGTGGTAGGTAATCTGAAACGTCTGCAGATGCTCCGCAATCAACCAGAACTTAAAGCAAAACTCTGGGATAATGTGGCCAAAATACAGAAAGGCCTGCGTGACAGGGGCTTCGACATCGGTCATACCGATTCTCCGGTTACACCTATCTACCTGAAAGGTGATATCCCGGAAGCCACTGCCATGTGCCTGGATTTGCGCGAGAACTACAACATCTTCTGTTCTATCGTGGTTTACCCTGTAATCCCGAAAGGCCAGATCATCTACCGCATTATCCCTACCGCATCGCATACCGACCAGGATATCGAGGAAACACTGAACGCGTTCAGCGAAACCAAAAAGAAACTGGACAACAAAGTATACCAGGTAGCGGAAATTCCTGTAGTATAACTATTACAATACTTTATATGAAAAAGGGGAAAGCAGTTGCTTTCCCCTTTTTTTTGCCCTACCGACACGTAAGGGCAAAAAAAGGGCTGAATAAATTCAGCCCTGGCAAACAAATCGTTCTTTCACTAGGTGTAATACTAGTTTCTCATTAGGATTGGTACATTCTACTTTTCACTAGGACATGGTAAACTACTTTTCACTAGGATATGGATAAACATCTTCTTCTTTTCATATTAGGACATGGTCGAAACGTAAATCATTAGGACATGGTAAATAAACTTCTTCGAATTAAATAGGTCTTCATAGAAAGCTGGAGTTCTCCTCCAAAAAAATAATGTATAAATATTTTGTATGTATTTCTGCTTGTAAAAATCTTCACTATCCGACCTCTACATCTGCGCCTGCTCTCATTCTCTCGCTC
Organism: uncultured Chitinophaga sp.; assembly: GCF_902168175.1. Classification (GTDB taxonomy): domain Bacteria; phylum Bacteroidota; class Bacteroidia; order Chitinophagales; family Chitinophagaceae; genus Chitinophaga. The sequence continues at coordinate 474,344 of NZ_CABHOU010000025.1, forward strand.
TATTCAAAAGTAGATCACTTCTACCGTATATCAATAACACGATCGTGGTATTTTGTTAATAAGTTGTTAAGCGATTATTAACGAACGACACAATAAGCACGTTTTGGTTTGAAAATCACGAATTAAAGGGCCATTTTTAGCCGTTTTTTTTAATATGTTGGGTTATTAACAATGTGTGAATAACCACCATAAACCTAGGCATACTAACGGTTTAGGCCGATTTTTACGGTTTTTATGGAGTTGTTAACACCCAGACTGGCAATTGTTATTTGCTATTAACAAACTGCGCCTCGTTTTCAGGCGAAAATGGCGCGTTTTGAACGCAATCCGGGGCCGATTTGTTAACGATTTATATAACACTAAATGTGTAAAAGGGGTATAGATGACAGAACGGACTAATGGATTAAAGTTGATAATATGAGCATCTTTTAGCGATGCGGCATACGTTAACGATCACCACATTCAGCGGAAATTCACTAAGTAGCCTGACTTTAAAATGTTTAAACACTTCGTCGACCATACATCTTACATAATTGATGGGTAGAATATAATGGAAGGATCAGCTAACAGGCTGGCGTTGACTGTCATATGCAGCTTAAAAGGGCTGTTAACAAACCAGGTGTAAGAAATAGACGGTGAGAAGCGACGAAGCCTGAACCTTGGCCGTATAAAGACCTCCTGCGGTAGACGCGCAGGGCGGCGTTTTAGAATGCCGGTACAAATAATGACGGCGACGCCCATAAATACAAAAAGACCGGCTAAAACCGGTCTTTTTGTGCGAATATGCTTGATATAACTAGTGCTCCAGGTGTTTTTCCAGGGCAGTATCATATTTTTTCTTCCATTCTTCGGTACGACCCCAGTCTTCACCGTTAACAATCACGTTTTCGCCTTTCACCACACCTACTTTCTCGTAACGTACGCTATGTTCGGAAGCATCTACCAGTGTATGCAGGAGCGCCTCGAATTTTTCACGGTCTGCAGGGCTTACAGTCACCACTACGCGGCTCTGCGCCTCGCCAAACAGGTAAGCATCTTTACGGAAGTGATCATTAGTTTTCAGTTCGAAACCGAAGCCTCTGTGCATCGCGCTTTCCAGCGCAGTGATGAACAAACCGCCTTCACTAACGTCGTGTACAGACTGAACCAGACCAGACTTAATCACTTTAGCTACTGCCTGCTGTAACTGGAATTCTTCATCCAGGTTAAAGTGAGGCGCGGGGCTGAATTCCACACCAATGATTTTGTGCAGGTATTCAGAGCTGTTGATATCATTATAACTACGGCCAACCAGGTATACCAGGTCACCTTCGTTTTTAAAGTCGAGCGTCATACGGTCTTCGAAATTCAGTACACCTACCATACCTATTGTTGGTGTAGGATATACTGGTCCGTCGGGAGACTGGTTGTAGAAGCTTACGTTACCGCCGGTTACCGGGGTATTGAACTTGCGGCAGGCGTCGCCCATACCTTTCAGCGCATTTACGAACTGGAAGTATACTTCAGGATCGTAAGGGTTGCCGAAGTTCAGGCAGTTAGTGATAGCAACGGGCTCGCCACCGGAACATACGATGTTACGGGCAGCTTCCGCTACTGCAATCTGACCGCCTTTCAAAGGATCGGCGTACACATAACGGCTGTTACAGTCGGTCGTCATAGCCAGGGCCTTTTTGGTACCTTTTACTACAACAATGGCCGCATCGCTGGGCGCATTGGTAGAGGCGTTGGCGGTACCTACCATGCTGTCGTACTGCGTGTAAACCCAACGTTTAGAGGCAATATTCGGCAACTGTACCATTCTTTCGGCAGCAAACTTCAGGTTCTGCACGTCCGGAATATTCTGGATCTCAAAAGCTTTGATTTTCTCGAAGTACTTCGGCTCTACATAAGCCCTGTGGTACTGAGGGGCACCGCCACCGAGTACCATGCTTTCTGCAGGCAGGTCGGCTTCCAGCTCGCCGTTCATATAGAACTTCAGGCTTGGGTCTTTGGTTACTTCACCGATTTGTACGCAGTGGAGGTCCCATTTATCGAAGATGCGCAGTACTTCTGCTTCGCGACCTTTTTTGATCACGATGAGCATACGTTCCTGGCTTTCGCTGAGCAGCATTTCCCAGCCCTTCATATTTTCCTGGCGGGTAGGCACTTTATCCAGCTGGATCTTCATACCATGCTCACCTTTAGCGCTCATTTCAGCAGTAGAACAAGTGATGCCTGCTGCACCCATATCCTGCATACCAACGAGTGCGCCGGTAGGGATAATTTCAAGACAGGCTTCCAGCAGTTTCTTTTCCTGGAAAGGATCGCCCACCTGTACGGCCGGCAGGTCCTGCGCACTTTCTTCAGTAATATCGGCCGATGCGAAAGAAGCACCACCGATACCATCTTTACCGGTAGCGGAGCCTACGATGAATACCGGGTTACCTTCGCCGAAAGAAGTAGCAGAAACAGTTTGACCTACTTTTACCACACCAACGCTCATTGCGTTTACCAGCGGATTGGTGCTGTAGCAGTCCTCGAAGTAAACTTCACCGCCCACAGTAGGTACGCCGAAGCAGTTACCATAGTGGCTGATACCGTCTACCACACCTTTAAGCAGGTGCTGTGTTTTTTTATCGTTGATGTTGCCGAAACGCAGAGAGTTAAGCGTAGCAACAGGGCGTGCGCCCATTGTGAAAATATCGCGGTGAATACCCCCTACGCCAGTAGCAGCGCCCTGAAAAGGCTCGATAGCGGAGGGGTGATTATGTGATTCTATTTTAAATACAACGGCATAACCATCGCCGATGTCTACCAGACCCGCATTTTCCTCACCGGCTTTCACCAATAAACGATCGCCATCACGCGGGAGTGTTTTTAACCAGACAATAGAATTTTTATAGCTGCAATGCTCACTCCACATAACAGAGTACATGCTCAGTTCTGTGAAATTGGGCGTACGGCCTAAAACGGATTTTATTCTCTCAAATTCATCTGCGGTAAGTCCCAGCTGTTCAGCCGTTTCTACGGTAGTGGTTTGCATGTAAGTTTACGATTTTAAAAGAAGATGCAAATCTACATGCTTTTATATCAATAGACAAGAAACAGCTCATTTGTGACAAGAATGTAAGTAACCGATACATTGTGCCTTACCTGACAGGATAAAATGGGTTGGAAACATGTGATTTTCAAGACTTTCAGAAAAGGTTGAAAATCAATACACGCACATATGAATTATGTTATTTTTAATATATCAGTTTCGAGCAACTGGTTCCTCAGTTTTTTGGCCAAATTTCAAAAAAAGCGCCCTTTAGCCATCAAAATGCAATATTTAGATTAAAAAATGTTTAATTCTTGCATTTTAAAGATAAGAAGTGTTTTTTTGTAGAAAATTATTCACAGCATGCAATCTTTACGTTTTACTGCGCTGGAAGGCTTAACCGGCGTAGATGTTAAAATCAAACCAGAACACAACGGTAAGATCACAGATGTTTTTGGAAGTAATGTTTTTTCCGGCAGATCAATGCGGGAACATCTGAGTGACGAGGCTTACAAAAGCCTGATGAACTCCATTAAGGCCGGCACTAAGATCGAGCGCAAGATGGCGGAACAGATTTCATCAGGAATGAAGTCATGGGCAATGAAAAAAGGCGTAACCCACTACACGCACTGGTTCCAACCCCTGACCGGCACTACAGCTGAAAAACATGACTCTTTCTTTACTCTGAAAAGTGATGGAACTTCCATCGAAACTTTTGATGGCGATGCATTGGTTCAACAGGAGCCTGATGCTTCCAGCTTCCCTAACGGTGGTATCCGTGCTACTTTTGAGGCTCGCGGTTACACTGCATGGGACCCTTCTTCTCCTGCTTTCATTATTGAGCAGGGTGCTGGTAAAACCCTCTGCATCCCTACAATTTTCGTAGCTTATACAGGCGAATCGCTTGATTACAAAGCTCCTTTGCTGAAAGCACTGGCTGCTCTTGACAAATCTGCGGTTGAAGTTTGTAACTATTTCGATAAAAACGTTAACAAAGTAACTGCTACCCTCGGTTGGGAACAGGAGTACTTCCTGGTTGACGAAGGTCTGGCTAACGCCCGTCCTGACCTGGTAATGTGCGGTCGTACTGTAGTTGGCCACGCTCCTGCTAAAGGCCAGCAGCTGGAAGACCACTACTTCGGTGCTATCCCTGAGCGCGCTTACGCTTTCATGCGTGATTTCGAAGAAGAGTCTTACAAACTGGGTATTCCTTTAAGAACCCGTCACAATGAAGTAGCACCTGCTCAGTTCGAGTGTGCGCCTATCTTCGAAGAAGTTAACATCGCAGTTGACCACAACTCCCTGCTGATGGACGTGATGGCTAAAGTAGGTAAACGCCACAAACTGCGCGTATTACTGCACGAGAAACCATTCGCTGGCATCAACGGTTCAGGTAAACACAATAACTGGAGCCTTGCTACAGATACTGGTGTAAACCTGCTGGCTCCTGGCAAAACGCCTAAGACCAATCTGATGTTCCTCACCTTCTTCGTGAACACTATTAAAGCTGTACACGATTATAACGACCTGATGCGTGCATCTATCGCCTCTCCAAGCAACGATTTCCGTCTTGGTGCGAACGAAGCTCCTCCAGCGATCATTTCCGTATTCGTAGGTAAATACCTGGCTGAAGTACTGGAAGCGGTGAAAACCCGCGTTAGCAACAAATTCGACGAACAAGACGAAGCGATCCTGAAACTGGACCTTCACCGTCATATTCCTGAGCTGCTGCTCGACAACACCGACCGTAACCGTACCTCTCCTTTTGCCTTTACCGGTAACAAGTTTGAGTTCCGCGCGGTAGGTTCTTCTGCCAACTGTGCTTCTGCGATGACCGTGGTTAACACCATTATGGCTAAAACACTGGCCAACTTCAAAACTGAAGTTGACGGCCTGATCGAAAAAGGCGAGAAGAAAGAGATTGCTATCATGCAAACCCTTCGTAAATATATCGTTGAGTCTGAGAAGATCCTCTTCGAAGGCGACGGTTATAGCGAAGAGTGGGAAAAAGAAGCAGAAAAAAGAGGTTTACCTAACGTAAAAACCACGCCTCGCGCACTGGATGCTTACGTTACTGAGAAATCTACTAAACTGTTCGTAGAAACAGGCGTTTACAACGAGAAAGAACTGCACGCACGTTACGAAATCCTGCTGGAAGACTACGTGAAAAAAGTACAGATCGAAGCCCGCGTAATCGGTGACCTCGCTACTAACACTGTATTGCCTTGCGCAATCACTTACCAGAACACGCTGCTGGCTAACATCAATGGCCTCAAAGCAGCTGGTTTCCCTGAAAGTGCTTACAAGGCCCAGAAACAAATTGCCGAAAAAATTTCTGAACATATCAACGTCATCAGCGAAAACGTACAGGCGATGATCGAGGCTCGCAAAGTTGCGAACAAACTGTCTGACAGCCGTGAGAAAGCGATTGATTACTGTGAAAAGATCAAAGGTCCTTACTTTGATGTGATCCGCTACCACGCAGACAAACTCGAATTCCTGGTGGATGACAAGGTTTGGGCACTGCCTAAATACAGAGAACTGCTTTTCTTGCGATAAAAAACCGTAAGATTGTTTTGGTGTATGATGGCCCCCGGTTTTTACCGGGGGTTCTTTTTTGCCCATAAGTGACTGGTAACGAACTGAATAAGCGTGGCGAAGCGAACGGACGGCTAAACAGGTTCAGGCACGCGGGTGTGTTTGCGACACTAAGTTGTCGGTGGCAGTCGAGCCGGTGTATACACGGCCATTGTTACAATTGTATAAAACAGCCCGGTATAGATCTGGTCGCTGAAGGGAGTGACACAACGGCGGCTGAATAGAATTCCCCCAGCCCGTCCCCTCAATTTAGGATTAATGTTAAAGTATGTTAAACCTCGGGCAGGCACTTAAACCTTTGTTCCCCTACCCTGTCTATTACTACAAATCGATAATTTATGAAAAGAATACTGATTGCGTTAATTATAACTTCTGCCAGTACTGCAGCATTTGCACAAGACAGTACCCGCACGCACAAACGCCCTATGCACGAACAAAGAGCGAAAATGCAGGACGACCTGAAACTGGACGAAAAACAGTCTGCGCAGGTGAAGGATATTAACAAGGAATTTATGAGCAGTGCCCAGGCCATCCAGAAAAATAAAGAACTCAGTAAAGAAGAGCGAAAATCGAAGCTGGAAGCCCTGGACAAGGAACGTAGCGGCAAACTTAAAACGGTGATGAATGATGAACAATTTACCAAATGGGAAAGCAACCGCGCGGCTACCAGAGCTAAAATGGAAGGTTATAAAGAGAAACGTCACGATAAAATGGCGAGAGGTAAAGGAAAACGTGGCGACAGGCCTAAACAAGACCTGGGCCTGAACGAAGAGCAGAGCAAACAACTGAAAAGCATCAACGGCGATTTTCATGATAAAACGGTGGCCCTGCGTAACAACAAAGATTTATCTGAAGATCAGCGTAAAGCTCAATTCAAACAACTGCGTGAACAGCGGGATAGCAAACTAAAAGCCACGCTGAGCACCGAACAGTACGAAAAAATACAACAACGCGGTAAACGGAAACCAGACCATAAAAGAGGCGCTCCCGTTGAACAGGAAGCTGCTTCAGAAAATAACTAAATAGTTCTGATAGATAAAAGTGTTTTAGGAAAACGACGGCTTACTTCTGTAAGCCGTTTTTTATTTTTCGTCGGTACCCAGCAAGATGGCCCAGGCGCGCATGTTAGGCATGCGGTCGAAAATGATTTTAAGCAGTGCCAGCGCGGGAATGGAAATAAACATACCGCTTACCCCCCACACCATGTTACCGATAAATACCCCCAATATTGTGACCAGCGCATTGATCTTTACTTTAGAGCCAACGATACGTGGCAGCAGTACATTACTGTCCAGCAGATGGATAGCGAACAGCGCTAACGCCGCCCAAACCGCCATGATACCGGTATTGGTCGTAAAAGTGATGATGATGGTAAAGATCATCGTAACGATAAAACCGATGTACGGGATAACGTTGAGTAATGCGCCAATAGTGCCGAGCAGCACAGCGTACTTAACACCAATAAGCGCCAGCACCGTGCAGTTAAGCGCCGCCACCACGATCATTTCGATGAACAGTCCAACTACATAGCCTTTCACCACTTTCCTGGTTTCGTCGATCGCATCATATACATCAGTTGCATGTTCACGGCGGAACAACTTTACCAGGAAACTCACCAGCAACCTGCGATAATAGAGCAGGAAAAATGTATAAATAGGGATGAACACCAGGAACAGTACAGTGGCAGACACAGAAGAAAATGTGTTGATGAGCATTTGCGCGCCACCGGAAATACTGCGGTCGGCTATGTCGTTTAGGTACGCCATCTGGTTAGCCGAGCTGATATTAAAACGATGATCGATCCAGTCGGTAAGCACATCAGCCTCCGCCAACAGCCGCTGTTCGAGCAAAGGTATATCCGCCAGAAAACCGGCCATTTGCATGGATACAAAATATAAAATGCCTGCCATGCTCAATACAAAAAAGAACACCGCAATGCCCGCAGCAGCGCCCCTTGAGAAACGGATCCTCTCCATCAATTGTGCGAGCGGCAGTAATAAAAGCGAGAACAAAAAGGCGAAGGCTACCGGCGCCAGCACCTCTTTAGTTACCTGCAGGATAAGGACGATCAGTACAAGGCTTAGCAATACGAGACTCAGCTTCGTATAAAAAGGCGGTTTGCGGGTGACAGGTTTCATACTTTAAATATAAGAGGGATACTTCGTAAAATGGCATCGGGAGGTGAACAGGCAACAACTTTGCCATTTACCAAGCAATTTTGTGTTTAATGAGCCTGTTGCGCTAACAACCATATAATGCAGGCACTCGTTAAAAACTCTCCATTGGTTGATGTGGTTACCTGCCCTCCAGCGCTACCCGGCAATGAGGTATTACCCCTACATATTGGCTCTTGCTAAAATAAAAAGGGAGAACAATAACGTTCTCCCTTTCCAATATGGTATTAGAACCGGCCTACACCAGTTTAAAGCCTTCTGTAAATTTGGTAGTAAAGTTACCTTTCCTGAAGTCCTCGTTGCGCATAAGCTGCTGGTGGAACGGAATGGTAGTTTTTACGCCTTCTATCACGAACTCGCTGAGGGCTCTCTCCATAGAGTTGATGGCCTCTTCGCGGGTTTGGGCGATGGTGATGATTTTAGCCACCATGGAATCGTAGTAAGGAGGAATAACATAACCTGCGTAGATGTGCGAATCTACCCTTACGCCATGGCCGCCTGGTGTATGCAGCACGGTGATTTTACCCGGAGATGGACGGAAATCGTTGTACGGGTCTTCGGCATTGATACGGCACTCGATGGCATGCATCTGTGGCGTATAGTTTTTTCCGGAGATAGGGATGCCCGCTGCGATCTTAATTTGTTCTTTAATCAGGTCGAAGTTGATTACTTCTTCCGTAACGCCATGTTCTACCTGGATACGGGTGTTCATTTCCATGAAATAGAAGTTACGGTGTTTGTCTACCAGGAACTCGATAGTACCTACGCTTTCGTAGTTAATAGCGCTGGCGGCTTTGATAGCTGCTTCGCCCATTTTTTCACGAAGTTCAGGCGTCATAAACGGAGAAGGAGATTCTTCCACCAGTTTCTGGTGACGGCGCTGGATAGAGCAATCGCGTTCGGAGAGGTGACATACTTTGCCGTATTGGTCGCCTGCTATCTGTATTTCAATGTGACGGGGTTCTTCCACGAATTTCTCCATGTAAATACCATCGTTATTGAAAGAAGCGCGGGCTTCGTTTTTGGCCATGTTGTAGTTGTTCTCCAGTTCTTCTTCCTGCCAAACCACGCGCATACCTTTACCACCACCACCAGCGGTGGCTTTGATGATAACGGGGTAGCCCATTTCTTTGGCCACTTTTCTCGCTTCATCTGCGCTTTCGAGCAGGCTGGCAGATCCTGGAATAACCGGTACGCCGGCAGCGATCATCGTTTCTTTCGCAGTCATCTTATCACCCATTCTGCGGATCATATCCGGGGTGGGGCCGATGAATTTGATACCATGTTCGCCGCAGATTTCAGCGAACTTGGCGTTTTCGGCGAGGAAGCCGTAGCCGGGATGTATAGCATCGGCATTGGTAATTTCTGCCGCTGCCATCAGGTGAGGGATATTCAGGTAAGATTCGCTGCTCTGCGGTTTGCCGATGCACACTGCCTCGTCCGCGAACTTCACGTGGAGGCTGTCTTTATCTGCAGTTGAATATACAGCTACCGTTCTGATGCCCATTTCCTTGCAGGTGCGGATAATGCGCAGGGCGATTTCGCCACGGTTAGCGATCAGTATCTTTTTAAACATTGTTTTTCGTAATAGGTTAAAAAAGCTAAAAGTTGGAAGGTTGTAAGGGCCTAACCTTACAACCTTCCAACTTTATCCGAAATGTTATGGTTCAACCAGGAACAGCGGTTGATCGTATTCCACCGGTGAAGCGTCGTCCACCAGTATTTTCACGATTTTACCACTTACTTCACTTTCAATTTCATTAAACAATTTCATGGCTTCGATAATACAAACCACTTTGCCTGCGCTTACATCGTCGCCAACGTTTACGAATGGTGGTTTATCCGGACCTGCGCTGCGATAAAAAGTACCGATCATGGGCGATTTGATAGTGATCAGGTTGTCTTTCACAGGTGCTACTGCAGGTGTTCCTGCTGCCGGAGCCTGAGGAGTTGCTGCAACCTGGGCTACTGGCTGTGCGTAAGCCTGAACTGGCGCCATAGCGGGAACCGCTACAATCTGCCCTTCAGCATCCTTTTGTTTTATTGTAATCTTAAACTTGTCCTGCTCGATGCTCAGTTCGCTGATGTTAGACTTATTCACCATCTTGATCAGCTCCTGAATCTGTTTAAAATCCATGTAGGCAGTTTTTTGTTTTAGTAATGATTGTTCTTAGGAATGAAATCTGTTGATATGGTAATTACTTTACTCTCTCGATATATTCACCGGTTTTGGCGTTCACACGGATCATTTCGCCTTCTTCCACGAACAGGGGCACCATAACGGTAGCGCCGGTTTCCACGGTTGCCGGTTTAAGTGTGCGGGTAGCGGTATCGCCTCTCATACCCGGCTCGGAGTAGGTTACGAGCATTACAATTTTGTCAGGCAATTCTACCGACATATGCTGCTCGGTTTCTGTGTTAATAGAGATGGCAACTTCCTGGCCATCTTTGAGGAACTGCGGCGCGTCGATCATGTTTTCGGGCAGCGCAATCTGCTCAAAGGTTTCATTGTCCATGAAGTTATATCCAGAATCATCTTTGTAAAGGAATTGGAAGGCCTTCTTTTCTACGCGCACCGGGTAAATGGTGTCGCCAGAGTTCCAGGTATGCTCAATAGTACGGCTATTATCTACGCCCTTTAATTTAGCCCAAACTTTGGCAGCAGCGCGGGCAGTCTTGTTCTGACCAAACTCTACAACAGAATACAAACTGTTTTCCAGTTTGATGATTAATCCTGTTCTGATATCTGCAGTGGTAGCCATAAAACGGATACTGATTTAAAGTTAAAAATTTACATTAGGATTGCAAAAGTAAAAATTTCTGAATATGAACAAACAAATTTGCCAGAATTACCACGAAATCACCACGTTTTGAAGGAAAATAAGGGTGAAATGGCTCAATTATGACCCTGTTGCCGTCGATTCAGCGGGTAAAGATACGGCCGTCAGTTGTTAAACGAGCCATTTATATGCTGTAAGCCCAATTTTATTTTACTTCCGGGGTTATAAATTATAGTGTTAGTTTTAAAGAGATTAAGCGCGCTCGTGTTCGGCAATGATGCCGTATATTGCAAACATTAGATGACTAAACGGATAAAAATATGAGATACCTGAGCTTCTTTTTGCTTTTTTGTGTGATACCTGCTTTAGTGAGCGCCCAGACATCGAACCCGAAAGCTCCTTATCTGCAGTACCCTACCCCGCCTACGTTCAAGTTAACGCTGCCCGACGGAAAAATTACTACAGTCAGGGAACTCAAAAAGAACAAGGAACTGATCGTTTTTGTTTTCAGCGTAGATTGCGATCATTGCAAACACTTAACCGAGGATGTGGTTAAAAACATCGATAAGTTCAAAGACAAGCAAATTCTGATGATCACGCCTTTTGGGCTTGACCAGATGAAACAGTACTATAACCAATACAAGATTGGCAGTTACCCGGCTATCACAATGGCCAGCGAACCTACCCGGTCGATCATGTATTTCTACGACCTCCAGTACTTCCCCGGCCTTTATTTCTATGATAAAAAAGGGAAACTGCTGGACAAACACTTCGAAGGCACCGTGAAATTGCAGGACTTGTTGTAGCAGAAGCCGGAGTGTCGGGCATTAATCATTACATTTGATTCAATTATTCCTCACTTTTAAATTTTGTACGTAAGATGAAAGTAACTGTTGTTGGAGCTGGTAACGTAGGCGCCACCTGCGCCAATGTACTCGCCCACAGAGATTTTTTGCGAGAAGTCGTGTTGCTGGATATAAAAGAAGGTACAGCGGAAGGAAAAGCACTGGACACCTGGCAACAAGCTCCTATTGACTACTATAGCACCAAGGTGACCGGTGTTACGAATGATTACACGAAAACAGCCAACAGCGACGTGGTAGTAATTACCTCCGGCCTTCCACGTAAACCGGGTATGAGCCGCGACGACCTGATTTCCACCAATGCCAACATTGTTAAATCTGTTACCGAAAATATCAGCAAACACTCGCCCGATGCCATTATTATCGTGGTATCCAACCCATTGGACGTGATGACTTACTGTGCTTTCCTGACTGCTAAAAAAGACAGCAGCAAGGTGTTTGGTATGGCCGGTATATTGGACACAGCACGTTACAGGGCTTTCCTGGCCGACGAAATCGGCTGTTCTCCCAAAGACATCCAGGCGATCCTGATGGGTGGCCATGGTGATACAATGGTGCCATTACCCCGTTACACTACTGTTGCGGGCATCCCGGTAACAGAACTGGTGGCTGCCGACAAGCTGGAAGCTATCATACAGCGTACTAAAGTAGGCGGTGGCGAAATTGTAAATCTGCTGGGAACTTCGGCGTGGTACGCGCCCGGCGCAGCCGCAGCCCAGATGGTAGAAGCCATTGTAAAAGACGAAAAACGCATTTTCCCTTGCTGTGCCTGGCTTACCGGCGAATATGGACTTAAAGATATTTACCTTGGCGTGCCGGTAGTACTGGGCAAAAAGGGAATTGAAAAGATCATTGAGCTGCAGCTGGACAAAGACGAGCAGGAACTCCTGAAAACCTCGGCAGTGCACGTTAAAGAAGTAATGGACGTGCTGGATAAAATGAATGTTGTGAGTGCTTAATCTGATACACATAAAATAATCTATAAGGGAGAGGCGGGAAACCGTCTCTCCCTTTTTTTTGAAGATAAGGGGCGTTTTTCGTGACATATGGAAACAGTTAAACCACCCCTAATCTCCACTTTAACAGAACATTAGGATTAGATGTTACAACACGCACTTTGATTATTCGTAAATTCGTTTAAAGAAACAATCACCCCCGAAAGGGATTTAGGTTTGGCATAAAAGGCGAAATATAGGTTTAAGGTTAGGCGATCAAAGGCAGCTCACAAGGCTGCCTTTGTCATTTGCAGTAAGTACCGGTGGCCGTATTTCTACGCCTTTATCATTACCGGGTTGTTACCGTATTTTAATTTATAGAAATGCCCTAACTTTACCTAAGCGTTTGGGGATGAACGTTTGATCTGTACCAGGTCATTTTCGCACGTTCGTCTCAGCGCTTCGAAGGCCGGACACCAAAAAGCATTTGTTATGAAACAATTACTCTTGCTTTTGTTCCTCTGCCCCTGGTTAACAACTTTGGGGCAAACAGCTTCCTGGAAATTGGACAGGGTGCATTCATCGGTAAAGTTCTCCGTTGTGCACATGCTCATTTCGGAAGTAGAGGGCAAATTTACCAGCTTCGAAGGCACTATTAAAAGTGCCAAACCAGATTTCACGGATGCAGCTATCGACTTCAGTGTAGATGTAATGAGCATCGACACCGATGATGATAACAGGGACAAACACCTCAAATCATCCGACTTTTTCAACGCCGACGATTATCCCAGGATGATTTTCAAAAGCACGAAGTTCACGAAAACGGGAGATGACAAGTACACGCTGGAAGGCGATCTTACCATCAGAGGCATCACGAAACGAACTACTTTCAATGTAACATTAGGCGGGCAAACAACCGACAACCAGGGCAAAGTGCACGCAGGCTTTAAGGCAAATACCTACATCAACAGGTTTGATTATAACCTGAAATGGGACAAAAAAACAGAAACAGGAGGATTAGTAGTAGACAAAATGGTAAACGTAACGCTTAACCTGGAATTCATCCGGCAGAAATGAGCTTATACGTTTCGCAGCAGAAAAACCAAACGTGTTAACTTACTGTAAAACACGCCTTTATCAACTTATCATTTAAATTGCGCCATATTATTTTTGTTGAGTATGTCTAATATTGAAAAGCTTATTGCTACCAAAAATTTCACGAGCGAACATCACCGGGGCCTGGTGGGTCTTATCTTCGTTGGCAACTGGATCGTTAGCCGCCACCAGCACTTCTTCAAACAGTACGATATCACCATGCAGCAATACAACATCCTGCGAATATTGCGTGGCCAGCACCCCAAGGCAGCTAACATCAATACACTAAAAGACAGGATGCTCGACAAAATGAGTGATGTGTCGCGCCTGGTGGAAAGATTGCGTAAATCGGAACTGGTAGAGCGGAAAAGCTGTGAAATGGACCGTCGTGCAGTAGATGTAAAAATCACCGCCAAGGGGCTTCAGTTGCTGAGGACCATTGACGGTGAAATAGATAAGCTGGACGACTGCCTCAAAACATCGCTGAACGAGAAAGAGGTGGTACAGCTGAATAAGTTATTGGATAAGTTGTTAAACGCTTATTAAGGCCTACTTTTCCACATAGTTAAGGTCTTTACCGAAAGTTTCGTCGATACGGATAGCGGCGATAAACGCAATGGCAATACATACAAGCCCTGTAATAAGGCCGCTTTGCAGGTATGACAAGCCGAACACTGTTTTCTGCAGCATTACGAACAACAGCGATATGATATTTAGCATGCCGCGTGCAAAGTTAGGCACGGTGGTGGCTGCTGTTGCACGTACGTTAGTACCAAACTGCTCTGCAGATACGGTCACAAAAATCGCCCAGAAGCCTACACTAAAGCCCATCAAACCTATTATGCTGTAAAAAACAGTTTCGCTCACACCATAAGCGCGGAAATACAATAGCACACTAATTAGGGTGAGAGTATAAAAGATGTACAACACTTTTTTACGGCTCTTCATCACCTGGCTGATGTATCCGCTGGCCAGGTCGCCTAACGTGAGGCAGGCGTAACAAATCATAATCGCACGTCCGGGATCGATAGAACCCTCCACTCCCATTTTTTCGGCAAAGCGGTCGGAGAAGGAAACAAGTATCCCAACCACATACCAGGTGGGTAAACCGATCAAAATACATTTGATATAACGCAGCAGTCTTTCCTTATCGGTAAAGAACTTAAAGTAGTTACCGCGGCTAATTCCTTCCTGCTGTTGTATGTTTTTAAACATTCCCGATTCTACCACGCTTACACGCAGTAACAGCAGCGCCAGTCCCAAGCCACCTCCAATAAAGTAACATACACGCCAGTTATCGCCCAGCGCTTTAGATACGAAATAGGCAACTACAGCGCCGGAAATACCTACACTGGCTACGATCATCGTACCCAATCCACGTTTTTCCTTTGGCAGTATTTCAGAAACGAGGGTAATACCCGCACCTAATTCTCCAGCCAGCCCAAGCCCGGCAACGAAACGCCAGATCATGTACCACATAATGGCATTGTCGCCGCTGATAAGGCCATTGGCAATGTTGGCTACAGAATAAAGAAGGATAGAACCGAACAACACGGAGAGTCGACCCTTTTTATCACCCAGGATTCCCCAGATAATACCACCTACGAGGAGGCCGAGCATCTGCACATTAATCAGTTGTAAGCCTACGCTTTCTATCTGCTCGGGGTTGAGGCCGAGCGATGCGAGACTTTTAATACGGATAATACCGAACAGCAGCAGATCATAAATGTCTACAAAGTAACCGAGTGACGCCACGATTACAGCTGCATTTAATAGGGATACAGCCGGCTTTACGCCAGCCTGTGTAACAGGAACTTTTGTATCAGTTTTCATATGTGGATGCTAAAAAATTTCTTACTACAGGGTAGAATCTGAGGGCGGCGTTTGCCCGTCAGGCCCTACGAAATGGTCTTCCGGGTGCTTTTGTCCCTTACTCTTTGGTTTACCGAAAGCCAGCTTGATAATCACCGGTGCAGTAGTTACTACAATAATGATGATGATAATCAGCTCCAGGTGGTCTTTCAGGTTAGGCCAAACCTTGTCGAGATAATGACCGGCGAGCATCATGGAAAATACCCATGAAAAAGAACCGATGACGTTATAAAACATGAATTTCTTACGCTCCATGCCTACGACTCCGGCAATGATCGGGGCAAAGGTCCTTACTACGGGCAGGAACCTGGCCAGGAACACTGCACCACCACCATGTTTGTTATAAAAATCTTGTGCCTGGTAAAGATGTTTTTTCTTGAACAGGAAAGTATCCTTCTTTTTGAACAACAAAGGACCTGACTTCTGACCAAACCAAAAGCCTACCATATTACCTATCACACCAGTAACCGCGATCATCGTCATTAATACGAAGAAAGGAATATCATAGAAGCTGGTGCAAAGCCTGTCGCCATAAATACCAGCTACGAAAAGCAGTGAATCTCCCGGAAGGAAGAACCCTACAAAAAGGCCAGTTTCAGCAAAAACGATAGCCAGCAAAAAATACAATCCCCCATTATCAATAATCCATTCGGGGCTAAGAATGTGCTTTAAAAAATCTATGATCTGATCCATGCTCTTGGTTATTACCCGCAATTAATTTTTATGAACTCGAAAAATAAGATATTAAATGTTAAACCCCCGTTATTTTTCCGGTAAAGGTTCGCCTAGTTTGCCTTCCCACTTAGATACGACAGTAGTGGCCATGGCATTTCCGATAACATTAGTGGCCGAGCGGCCCATGTCCAGGAAGTGGTCAACACCAAGCAGCAGGAACAGCCCAGCCTCCGGAATATCGAACATGGCAAGCGTACCAGCAATTACCACCAGTGAGGCACGGGGCACACCGGCTACACCTTTACTGGTGACCATTAACACCAGTAACATGGACATTTGCTGGCCAAAATCGAGGTGAATACCATAGGCCTGCGCAATGAAAAGGCTGGCAAAGGTCATATACATCATAGAGCCGTCGAGGTTAAAGGAGTAACCCAACGGCAAAACGAAACTCACAATCCTGTTATCGGCCCCAAACTTTTCTAGTTGCTCCATGGTACGCGGGTAAGCAGCTTCACTACTGGCAGTACTAAACGCCATCAAAATCGGGTCGATAAGCATTACTATCAATGATAATACTCTTTTGCCAATTACCAGATAGCCGGCAAAACACAGCAGGAGCCACAGTATCCCTAAGCCCAGATAAAACTGCCCGATGAATTTGCCATAAGTAATAAGGATACCGGGTCCCTTTTGCGCAATGATAGCTGCCACGGCTGCAAAAACAGCAAACGGGGCGAACTTCATTACATACCCGGTAAGCTTCAACATTACATGCGCAACGCTGTCCATCAGCTTAACAACCGGCTCGCCCTTTTCACCGATGGCCGCTGTTGCCACTCCAAAGAAAAGAGAGAATACAACAATCTGCAGTATCTCATTCTCTGCCATCGCTCTGATAGCGCTATCAGGAAATACATGTATAAAGAAGTTCTGGATCGTCATTTTACCCTTTTCCAGGCCGAGCGTTGCGTGCGTATCTGGCAATGGGAGATTGAGCGATACACCAGGCTGAAGCACATTCACAAGTATCATCCCCAGAAAAAGTGATATGAAGGTTGCTGAGATGAACCAAAGCATCGTTTTGCCTCCGATACGGCCTACCGATTTAATATCGCCAAGTTTTGCAACGCCCACAACCAGTGTCGAAAATACCAGCGGCGCAATGATCATCTTGATCAGCCGGAGGAAAATGGTAGTAACGATCGATATATTATCAGAAAAAGATTTGATGGATGCGTCCTCCGGGTAAACTTCCCTGTAAATCACCCCGGCAACAATGCCCAACACCAATGCCACAAGGATATAAACCGTAAGCCGGTTCGATTTCTTCATACAGTTACTCTTTAATTATCTAATTATTAGCGGAAATTGATTCCCTGAAAATTTCCCAAAAATAAGGTTCTGGCCGAAATATCCGCTGAAATATTGGCTGACAATGGATTTACAAATCAAACTGCCGAAAACCGGTTTACTAATGAAAGTGTTAGAAGACTGTCAAGCCCGCCACAGCCGGTAAAATAAAAATACCTTTTTTGATTTTACATACTATATTTGGCAATACTCGATAAATAGAAATAAACCTAATATCAACATCAACCACACAACAAAATTCTTATGAGCAAGATTTTTGCTAAAAAATCTCTTCCATTATTATTATCGGATGCATCAGAATCAGAGAAAGGACTAAAAAGAACATTGGGCTCCGGGGCACTCGTTGCATTAGGTATTGGTGCCATCATTGGTGCCGGCCTGTTTTCCCTTACCGGTATAGCTGCCGCTGAAAATGCGGGTCCTGCAGTAACTATCTCGTTTATTCTTGCAGCAGTTGGTTGCGCATTTGCAGGTCTTTGCTATGCAGAATTTGCCTCCATGATCCCTGTGGCTGGTAGTGCTTATACTTACTCTTATGCAACCATGGGCGAGTTTGTAGCCTGGATCATTGGCTGGGACCTCGTACTGGAATATGCGTTGGGTGCTGCTACCGTTGCGGTAAGCTGGTCGCGCTACCTTTTGGAGTTCCTGCACAAGTTTGGTATTCACCTTCCGCAGAACCTTGTATGTTCCCCCTGGGAAACACTGAAACTTAGTGATGGCACAATTATCAACGGTGGTACTTTCAACCTTCCTGCCGTTATTATCGTGATCCTGCTTTCTCTCCTGCTCATAAGGGGAACCAAAGAATCGGCCACGCTCAATAACGTCCTCGTTATTCTGAAAGTGGCAGTAGTATTAGTATTCATCGCTTTAGGCTGGGGCCACATCGACCCGGCTAACTATACACCTTACATCCCTGCCAACACCGGACAGTACGAACACTTCGGCTGGACGGGTATTGCAACCGGAGCCGCAGTGGTATTCTTTGCCTTTATTGGTTTCGATGCAGTATCTACTGCTGCACAGGAAGCTAAAAATCCTGCTAAAGGTATGCCTATCGGCATTCTTGGTTCGCTGGTAGTTTGTACTGTATTGTATGTACTGTTCGCTCACGTAATGACAGGCCTGCTGAACTACAAGCTATTTGCGAATGATGCAAAACCTGTTGCTACTGCTTTTGCGAAAACTGGTTACGACTTCCTGCAGAATGGCCTCATTCTCGCCATACTTGCTGGTTATACGTCTGTAATGCTGGTAATGTTGATGGGCCAGAGCCGCGTATTCTACTCTATGAGCCGCGATGGTTTGCTGCCCAAATTCTTCAGCGAAGTACATCCTAAATTCCGCACACCCTGGAAAACTAACTTGTTTTTCATGGTATTTGTGAGCATTTTCGCTGGTCTTGTGCCTGTGAGCCAGTTGGGCCACATGGTAAGTATCGGTACCCTGTTCGCATTCGTACTCGTATGTGTAGGTGTAATGATCATGCGTAAAACGATGCCGGACATTCCACGTGCCTTCAAAACTCCGCTGGTGCCTGTTGTGCCTATTCTCGGTATCCTGGTTTGTGGTTACCTGATGTACTCTCTGCCTGGCGAAAGCTGGTTACGCCTGGCTGCATGGCTCGCTATCGGCCTGGTCATTTATTTCACCTACGGTATTAAAAACAGCAAAATCAACGAGAAGTCTTAAAACAGCTCGTTTAACTAATAAAAAAACCGCTTTCCTCTACGGGAAGCGGTTTTTCTCATTTTATTTGGCCCAAACACTTTATTTTTGCAACGCTAAACACCCGTTCCCTGCAACAAAAGGGCCCTGCCCGCAGGAATCGGTCCCGAGAAAACAGCTTTACACATCATTATCATGGGAAGAATATTTGAAGTAAGAAAGTCCACCATGTTCGCCCGTTGGGACAAGATGGCAAAACAGTTTACCCGTATCGGAAAAGATATTGCCATGGCCGTTAAACAAGGCGGTGGTGATCCCGATAACAACCCTGCCCTGCGCCGGTGCATGCAGAACGCCAAAGGTGTTAACATGCCTAAAGATCGTGTAGAAGCGGCCATCAAACGTGCAGTAGAAGGTAAAGATAAGACCAACTATGAAGAAGTACTTTACGAAGGGTATGCACCTCATGGTGTGGCGGTAATGGTTGAAACGGCTACCGACAATACAACCCGTACTGTGGCCAACGTTCGTATGCACTTTAATAAAGGTGGTGGTAGCCTTGGTAACAGTGGCTCCGTAGCGTTCATGTTTAACAGGCTGGGCGTATTCAAAATTAAGAACGATGGTGTTAACCTGGAAGATCTGGAACTGGAACTGATCGACTTCGGTTTAGAAGAAATTGGTGAAGATAGCGAAGGCAATATTGTACTTCGTACCGCCTTCAGCGAGTTCGGTAATATGGCGAAAGCACTCGAGGAAAAAGGCATCACCCCTATTTCCTCTGAACTGGAACGTCTTCCGCTTAATACAGTTGAGTTGAACGAAGAACAAGCCAAGGAAGTATTTGAACTGATCGATCGCCTGGAACAGGACGATGACGTGCAGCAGGTGTTCCACAATCTGAAATAGAAGTATAAGTTCCACATAATTGAAAAGGGTAAGGGCACGACGCCTTTACCCTTTTCCTCTTTAGCTTACCACGTTTTGCGGGCTGCCTTCTATAAATGTCTTAACATTCTCCACTACCACACTCATCAGCCGTTTGCGGGCTTCCAGTGTAGCCCAGGCAATATGCGGTGTGATATAACAATTTTTAGCTGTCAACAATGGGTTATCAGTATCGGGCGGCTCTTTACTAATTACATCAAGGCCTGCACCGGCAATGCGACCGCTGTTCAGTGCTAATGCCAGGTCTGTTTCATTAATTAACGGTCCACGACTTGTGTTGATGAGGAATGCAGAGGGTTTCATCAATTCGATCATTCTTTTATTCACAAATCCTTTGTTCTGCTCGTTCAGCGGGCAATGAAGCGTTACAAAATCAGCCTCACGGAAACAGGTATCCAAATCTACAAACTTCACGCCCACCATCTTATCTCTTTCAGGATGTTTGTGAGATGCAATTACCTGCATTCCGAACGCCATCGCCAGTCTTGCCACAGCCTGGCCAATGCCGCCTAATCCAACTATCCCAATCGTTTTATGCTGTAGTTCGATCAACGGGGTTTTCCAATAACTAAAATCTTTACTGGCCGCCCATTCGCCCGACTGCACACTGTTGGCATGTGTACCAACGTTAAAACAATGCTCCAGCATTAACGAAATAGTCAGTTGAGCAACTGATGAAGTGCCATAAGCAGGTACATTGGTAACTGTAATGCCCTGTCTTTCCGCCGTTTTAACATCCACTACATTATAACCGGTGGCTGTAACTCCTATATACTTCAATTTTGGCAGCGCTTCCAGCGTTGCTTTACTCAGAATCGCTTTATTAGTAAGCACAATATCAGCATCGCTGCAGCGATCTGCGACCTCTGCTTCCGCCGTTCGCTCATAAACGGTTATTTCTCCTAATGCCTGTAGCTGCTCCCAGCTAAGATCTCCCGGGTTAAGTGTTTGTCCATCAAGTATCACAATTTGCATCGGTTGCTTTAATTTGGTACAGCTTCTAAAATAAGCATATTGCCGTTCTCCCCATGAGTAAATTAAGATAAGTATTTCTGTTTTCCCCCATCAAAACTGTAAAAAAATGGGCCATACGAAATCGCATGGCCCTGTTCCACCAAAATGTATTAACCAACTAACAATAACTTAGTTTTCTAAAACGATTATTCAATTTATCTATGATAAAAAAACCGTACGCGGATTTATAGGTCCCATAACAAAATTTGCCGTCCAACGATAGGTTATGCTCCCTTCCTAAAGGGTGAAGCCCTTCTACCAGGCGTACAAAGCGCATCCGCTGTACCTGGCCCCCACACTTCGTACATTTAATTTCTGCGATCCTTTTGTGTGAGGTTACAATGTTATCGCAGCGGATACATCTCATGTCCATATTCAATGGTTTTATACTGGTTGAATGTTAATTATTAAATGGGTAAGGGGATTCGGTATGGTCTAACATTCAAGCTAAATCTTCGAAAAGAGTGTTACTATTTATTTTGAAGACAGTTAAAGAGAAGGGCCATCTTTAGAGACGGCCCCTGGTCCCTGCCTATTTTACTATTTAAACCGTCAAAGCAATCGGCCGTATTGGAGGGTGTTACATTACCTCGCTTCTAAGTTAGAGAAATCAATATGAGTAAGATTGTTCAATGAACACAGTTGACGGTTTTGTACAGTAATGAATGCTAAATTATAAATGAATAAAAATGAACAGGGATAATAAAAAAGTATAAAAAACTAAAAATCAAATATTTATAACACAAAAAAGAGCCTTCAAAGGAAAACTGAATGTCTAATCTTGAATAAACTGACATGAATGAGGTTGTAAACAACATCTAGCATCCATACGCGTCAATTAACACGAAATTCATTTTGAAAAAGGGCTAAAAACAAAAGTCCCCTGAAGTAAATGGCTTTACCTCAGGGGACTTTGTATTTATTTTTAACAGATTATTCTTGCATCATTTCCGTTACAACGGTAACTACATCTTCAACATTAGGCTTGGAGAAGTAATCACCATCAGAACCGTAGGCAGGCCGGTGTGCCTGAGCAGCAAGGGTACGTGGAGCAACGTCCAGGTAACGATAACCACCCTGCAACTCTATCACCTGCTGGAACATGAACGCAGTGCCCCCACCCGGAACATCTTCGTCAACAAACAAAATACGGTTCGTTTTCTTCAGCGACTCGATGATCGTATTATTAATATCGAAAGGCAGCAATGTTTGAATATCAAGCAACTCAACTGAAATACCCAGCTCGTCAAGCGTGTGCATGGCTTCTTCCACTACTCTGAGCGTAGAGCCGTAAGAAACGATCGTGACGTCCGTACCTTCCCTGAGTACATCAACAATTCCCAGAGGTACAGTAAATTCACCAAGGTTTTCAGGTAATGCTTCTTTCAAACGGTAACCATTCAATGATTCAATCATCAACGCTGGCTCATGCGCACGAAGTAAAGTGTTGTACATCCCCGCTGCCTGCACCATATTACGCGGCACACAAATATGGAAGCCACGTAAAGAGTTGATGATCATACCCATTGGAGATCCGGAATGCCAGATACCTTCCAGCCTGTGACCGCGTGTACGCACAATGATCGGACAGAACTGCTTTCCTTTGGTGCGGTATTGTAATGACGCTACATCGTCGCTTAACGGCTGTAAACCATAAAGCAGATAATCCAGGTATTGAATTTCCGCGATAGGTCTTAGTCCCCGAAGAGCCATCCCTATCCCCTGCCCCATGATGGTGAGTTCACGAATGCCGGTATCGGCAATACGCACCTTACCATGCTTCTGCTGCAAACCGGCAAAGCCCTGGTTCACGTCGCCTATCTTTCCCACATCTTCTCCGAAAGCAAAAACATTAGGGTTGTGGGTAAACAATTCATCGAAATACCTGTTGAGCACTTCGTACCCATTGAGAACAGTTGGTTCAGCACTATATGCCGCTGGCACTACAGGCACATTAAGTGCAGAGTTGGCGCCGGTGGCATGCAGGTAAGTATTATAATTCTCTCTTTCTGTTTTAAGTTGTGTGTCGTAGAACGCTTTCAATTCCCCCAAAGCCGGAGATTCTATCTTGCGATTTCGTACCAGCACACTGGCGGCCGCTTTGAGAACATCTCTCCGCAACGGCTCACGGTTAACAGACAAATCATGCCTGGCGCGTTCGGCAAAGGCTGTTTCGGCCCGACCTTCATTTACCACATTTTGCAAAAGACCCGTTACTTGCGTAACCTGGGCTTTAATAGGTGTTATATACTTCTCCCATGCACGTTTCTTAGCTTCCAGCACAACAGCCTTGGCAGTTAGTTCGATTTCGTGAAGGGTTGCATCATCGGCTAAAGCATTACTGATCAGCCACTGGCGCATTTTAAGATTACAGTCAAATTCCTTTTCCCAGCTTAATCTTTCCTTACTCTTATACCGTTCGTGAGAACCTGAAGTAGAGTGCCCCTGGGGCTGGGTAATTTCTTCAACATGGAAAATAGCGGGGATATGGGTTTCACGCACCTTACGAAGGCCTTCTTCAAAGACTTCGCACATACCGGCATAATCCCATCCTTTTACATTATATATATCTAAACCATTGGAATCCTCCGTTTTACGGAAACCTTCCAAGGCTGCACTAATAGATCCTTTAGTAGTCTGATGTTTGCGTGGCACAGAAATACCATATCCATCATCCCAAACAAAAACAGCGAGGGGTACCTGTAAAACACCTGCAGCATTAATAGTTTCCCAGAAGTGCCCTTCAGACGTTGAGGCATCACCGATCGTTGCAAAACATACCTCGTTACCGTTATGCGACAGGTGTGTCAGGCTTTTCAATTCATCAACTTCTCTAAATAGTTTTGAAGCGAAAGCCAGTCCTAGCGCACGAGGCATCTGGGCCGCTGTGGGCGCCATATCCGTTGCGGTGTTCATCATCGCTGTAAGTGGCAGCCAGTTTCCGTCTTCGTCAATATTGGGTGTTGCAAAGTGAGAATTCATCTGCCGGCCACCAGAAAACGGTTCATTTTCGACGTCCGGGTCAGCATATAATTGGGAGAAAAATTGCTCCATATTAGCGATACCACTGGCGAATGCAAATGTCTGGTCGCGATAATAACCCGAGCGAAAATCACCGGGCTGGAAGTATTTTGCCATAGCAATCTGGGCAATTTCCTTTCCATCGCCAAAAATTCCAAACTTAGCCTTACCCGTCAACACCTCCTTCCTCGCTAAAAGGCTCACTTCTCTGCTTTCGCAGGCCAGCCGGTAATCATTTAATACCTCCTTGCGGAATTGCTCGAATGACAACTGGCTTTCCATATTCATAGCTAATAGTTCGTTGTTTTCTATCATGCCTGTCCGGTTAAAGTACAAATGTAAGGAATAATAACTTGTTCGCTAACGCTTTAGGAGAGAAGGAACACCCGTTCAATACAGTAGCAGATTTCAACTCAAATTATTTATTTTTTTAAGAAGATTTTAATAATTTCTGACGGATTGCAATGTTTTTGGCCGTAAATTTGTTTAAATAGTAAGAAACCGATTTTGTTTTTAACCAATCGTTTTTAAAAACCACATAACAAAGATGAAAAAATTTATCTTATCCCTATTTGCAAGCATGCTGTTAACTACAGCTCTTTGGGCTCAGGCTCAAACTGGTTCGGGTGCAACTAACCCGGTTGATGCTAAAATCAAGTTTTCTAAAGAAACTGTTGATTTTGGTAAAACTAAGCTTAACAAACCCGTTAATGCTGAATTTGAATTTACAAACATCAGCAAAGAACCAGTAATTATTGAGAACGCCAGGCCTAGCTGCGGTTGCACTACGCCAACCTGGACCAAAGAACCGATTCTGCCGGGTAAAAAAGGTAAAATCACTGCCCAGTACAGCGCGAATGCGATAGGTAAACAACAGAAGACAGTTTGGGTTAAACTGAAGGGCGTTGACCAGGACAAAGAATTGCACCTGGAAGGAACTGTAGAAAACTAATCAACGTTTTATAAGATTCAAAAAGCTGCTCTTTCCGAGCAGCTTTTTTTATGTCATTATTTTAAAGGAAAGCATCATAAGCCCTACCTTTGCACTTCAAAAGAAATCAAAAACATGCCTACCATTAGCCAGAGAGGGGAACAAATGCCACCTTCACCAATCAGAAAGCTGGTGCCCTTCGCAGAAGCAGCCAAGAAAAAAGGAGTAAAAGTTTATCACCTTAACATCGGTCAGCCCGACATCGAAACACCCAAAGCTGTTCTTGATGCGGTACGTCATTCCGATTTTAAGATCTTGGAATACAGCCACAGCGCAGGTAATGAAAGCTATCGCCGCAAACTTACGGGCTATTATGAAAAGTTCGGGATTGACGTAAATCATCAGCAGATCATTGTTACCACAGGAGGTTCTGAAGCGATATTGTTCGGCTTTATGGCCTGCCTCGATCCAGGTGACGAGGTGATCATTCCCGAACCCTTTTACGCCAACTACAATGGTTTTGCCGTTGCCGCTAATATTAACGTAAAGCCTATCACATCTTCCATTGAATCGGGCTTTGCTTTGCCCCCTATCGAAGAGTTTGAACAGTTGATTACGCCTAGAACTAAAGGTATCCTCATCTGTAACCCTAATAACCCAACCGGCTACCTGTATAGCCGCGAGGAAATGGAAATTTTAAAGCAGCTTTGCCTCAAATACAACCTTTTCCTGTTTTCAGACGAGGCTTACCGTGAATTCTGCTATACCGGCACTCACATCTCAGCCATGAACCTGGAAGGACTTGACGAAAATGTGATCCTTATGGATACCATTTCTAAACGTTACAGCGCATGTGGTGGCAGAATAGGAGCGCTCGTAACTAAAAATCAGAAAGTACTAGACTCCGTAATGAAATTCGCTCAGGCACGTCTCAGTCCCCCAAGTTTTGCCCAAATAGCAGGCGAAGCAGCTGTAGATTTACCTGATGACTACTTTAACGACATCAAAGCCGAATACCAGAGCCGTCGTGATGTATTGGTAAAATTACTAAACAACATTCCAGGCGTGTTCTGCCCCAATCCCGGCGGAGCATTTTATGCCATGGCCAAACTCCCTATCGATGATGCCGATAAATTTTGCCAATGGTTGCTGGAATCTTTCTCTTACGAACAGCAAACTGTAATGGTTTCGCCAGCCAGCGGATTCTACGCCACTAAAGGCTTAGGAAAGAACGAGATCAGATTGGCTTACGTTTTGAATAAGGAAGATATTGCGAGCGCAATGACTTGTCTTGAGAAAGCGTTGGAAGTTTATCCGGGAAGGATAAATAGCTAAATGTTATTTTCGATGCTGTCTATGTTAAAATAGGATTAAATTTTTGTTTAGCCTTTCTTAAATTTTGGTGTAAAAAATACACTTTAAAAGAAGAATATTCATATTACATTTAAATCGATATGAACTTTTATGATCGAAAACTGAGTTTTTGTCAAACAAAATTTGTTTTTCATTCAATTTATCTATAAGTTTACATCGTGAACGGAACGAAAGAGAGTTGAAAAGACAAATAGAATAAATAACAATATAAGTTCTTTGGTTTTTGATCGGCTTTTACAAAAATTTAACTAATATAATTTTGACAAGTGAAATAAAGATCGGAACTTTGCAGTATCACAAACAGTAAAAAAGAGTGTAGCTAACTAAAACGTTTTAGCATAAATCACTTCAAAATATTTTGTATCAGTTTTTCATAACGTGGAATTTATAAAGGCAAACGGCTCCGTTCTCGGGGCCGTATTTTTTTATACAGATTCCAAATATAATACTGTTAAGTAGTTATTAAAACTTTCAGTGCGAATCTCTGCAAAATAATTTCCTGGAAAATGATACCTGATAATTGCAATCGATTTTACAGAATAATGAGGTAACAATTAGATAAAATGATATTATGGTCACTCCATAGTACCTTCATAAAAGTTTTCATAACGTGGAATTTAAAATAATAAGGTCCCGAATCTTCGGGACCTTTTGTTTTTCTACATACCATCGTTCACTTATCCTGGAAGTTAAATGGGCTTCCGCCCATTTACTACATGTTCGCTTTAATCATCGTAAAGAAATCGTCGAATAAATACCTCGAATCGTGCGGACCTGGTGTTGATTCAGGATGGTACTGCACAGAGAAGGCCGGCTTATTCTTAATCCTGATACCTTCCACAGACTTATCATTCAGATTTACGTGGGTTACTTCTACGTTGGCTGATTTCGCAACAGCCTCCGCATCAATAGCGAAGCCGTGATTCTGTGTGGTGATCTCACAACGGCCAGTGAGCAGGTTTTTAACCGGGTGATTAAGACCGCGGTGGCCATGGTGCATTTTATAAGTAGGAATACCATTTGCAAGCGCCAATAACTGATGGCCCAGGCAAATACCGAACATTGGGCGTTCAGCCTCCAGTATCTTCTTGATATTTTCCACTGCATAAGTTAACGGAGCCGGATCCCCAGGACCGTTTGAGATAAAGTATGCATGTGGCTTAAACCCTTCGCATTCCTCGAAAGTTGCCGTTGTTGGGAATACTTTCAGGTAAGCTCTTTCGGAAAGGCATTTCAACATGTTGCGCTTAACACCATTGTCCATTACCGCAATCCTTATTTCTGAATTTGGATCGCCTACATTATAAGCTTCTTTAGTGGAAACCTCAGCACATAATGCCTGGCCTTCCATATCAGGAACCTTCACCAATTCGGCCTTTAATTTGGCTTCATCGAGAATTTCCGAAGAGATAATGCAGTTCATGGCACCTTTGCTGCGAACGTGACTAACCAACGCGCGCGTATCTACATCGTAAATAGCCACCAGGTTATTCTCTATAAGGAATTGCTCGAGCGACTCGTCGGCCTGTTTACGAGAGTAGTTGTAAGAAATGTTTTTGCAGATAAGGCCACTGATTTTAACAGAGCTGCTTTCTACATCATCCTTTTTTGTGCCGTAGTTACCAATGTAACAGTTATTCATGATCAAAACCTGTCCTTTGTAGGAAGGATCTGTGAAAACTTCCTGGTAACCAGTCATACCTGTGTTAAAGCAAAGCTCGCCGGCAGCTGTGCCGATCTTTCCAAATGCTTTACCATGGTAAACAGTGCCATCTTCTAACAACAGCATGGCAGGCTGGGTGGATCTTGACTGAGGCATTCTTCTTACTGTCTTATTTTTTGTGGTGCTTCCGGCTGCCCGAAAGTACCGGTTTAAAAAACTTTGCAAAAGTACTAAAACAGTAAGGGATTGCCACAAAAAATTTTAAACCCTTTAGGAGCCCACTTTTACGGAGCGCAAAAGCCTCTCCGCCACCTGGCTACCGGTATCATCTGCAGCGCCGTAAGTAATTAATAATTGACGGATTTCATCCCCATCTACAATAATCAAATTATCAAATTGAAGGGCGGTATTGCTTTGGTAAACATAACTACCTTTTTGAAGTATGGCGGGCTTTCCATCTATCATAATTTCGTGCTGATCATAGTCGAACTGGCTGTATAGCTGCTGAGATTGCCACTCAACTATCGCGGCGTTTGCTATTGTAGACAGGTTAGCATTGTTCCCTTCTTTCCATTTCAACATTATCAGATCAATCCTGAAGCCGTCTGCATCATTATTTCGGAATGCCCCGTTTAAGTCCGCATATGTAGCTAATTCAGGCGCAAGGCTGTGTTCATAAGGCATGAGTGAAGTGGGTGTCTCAAATGTCAAGAGGCTATCTGCACCGGGCCCGAAGCGTTGCCATGAGGATGTGAGCCAGGATGAAGGTGTTTTAACTTCATTAAAAGATTTCGCTATCCGCTTTCCAAATTGGGTGGCAAATGCACCTGCCACAACACAAACTACTATCACTGCGGCTATGGCGATCGTCTTACGGGTTTTGGCTGATATTTTCCGCTTGAATGCTCTTCTTTCAGCTTCCGCCTTGGAGCCGGAAAGCCCCACCTCCTGCTTAAATTGTTCGAAATCTTTCGCCGGATGCTCAAGTTTCCATGAACTATAATTAGAACCTAACTTTTTACCACAATGGTCGCAAAAAGTTGCGTATTCAGATTTCAGCGGATTAAGGTATCCGCAATTCTCACATTTCAAGTAATACTGCATAGGTGTGGTGGTTTCGCTATAGGATAGAACACATTACATTATAAATATACAAATACCCTGCCACATATAAAAAAAGGACAAAGCGTAACGCTTTGTCCTTTACGAGAAGAATCTTATAATAACAACTATTCAGCTGCTTTTTCTTCTTTAGCTTCTGCAGCCGGAGCTTCACCTTCTGCTTTCTTCTTCGCACCACCGGCACGACGAGTTTTCTTAGCAGGAGCAGCTTCAGTAGCGGCTGTTTTACCGTAGATTTCGTTGAAGTCTACCAGTTCAATCATCGCTATTTCAGCAGCATCGCCCAAACGCTTACCCAGTTTAATGATACGAGTGTAACCACCGGGACGGTTAGCGATTTTCTCGCTGATAGTGCCGAACAGTTCCTTAATCGATTCCTTATCCTGCAGGTAGCTGAACACGATCCTCCTGTTATGCGTGTTATCTTCTTTAGCCCTTGTGAGCAGTGGCTCTACGTATACGCGCAGTGCTTTTGCTTTTGCAAGAGTAGTAGTAATACGCTTGTGGCTGATCAGTTCCATAGCCAGATTACTCATCAGGCTTTTGCGGTGGGCCGCCTTGCGGCTTAATCTGTTTAATTTAACTCCGTGACGCATGACATTTTGTTTTACTCCCCTATACCGTGTCAGGAATTACAGGGTACTGATGTTTGATTATTGATAAGCAGGTTTGGCCTACTCTTCTTCCAATTTGAGTTTAGACAAATCCATACCGAAGTGAAGACCTCTTTCGCCTAACACTTGTTCGATTTCGCTGAGTGATTTCTGACCGAAGTTTCTGAACTTCATCAATTCTTCCTGCTCGTACTGTACCAGTTCGCTCAGTGAATTGATTTTCGCAGCTTTCAGACAGTTAAACGCACGTACGCTCAAATCCAGATCTTCCAGCGGAGTTTTCAGGATTTTGCGCAGTTGCAGAGTCTGTTCATCAACTACATCTTCTTTCTCAGTGTCTTTAGTATCGAAGCTGATGTTTTCATCAGTGATGATCATCAGGTGTTGGATCAGGATGCGGGATGCTTGTTTTACCGCTTCTTCCGGATGGATAGTACCGTCAGTGATCACTTCCATGATCAGCTTCTCGTAATCGGTCTTTTGTTCCACACGGGTGTTTTCGATGCTGTATTTCACGTTTTTGATCGGCGTGAATACAGAGTCGATAGCGATAAAACCAAAAATACCATCTTTGGATTTATTTTCTTCTGCAGGTACATAACCACGGCCTTTACCGATAGTCAGTTCGATATCCAGTTTAGCGGATGGATCGAGTGTGCAAAGAAGCAGTTCGGGGTTCATGATCTGGAATGAATTCGTAGCTTTCTCTATCATATCGGCACGGAACTCGGTTTTGCCTTTGATAGAGATCTGCACCTTTTCGTTACTTACTTCATTCTCTACGATCTTCTTGAAGCGCACCTGTTTCAGGTTCAGGATGATCTCTGTTACGTCTTCGGTGATACCTTTAAGGGTAGCGAATTCGTGGTCAGCGCCTTCAATCTTTATTCCCACAATGGCATAGCCCTCCAAAGACGACAGCAACACACGACGAAGCGCGTTACCGATGGTCACGCCATAACCTGGTTCTAACGGACGGAACTCGAATTGAGCTTCAAAGTCGGTAGACTTCTGCAAAACGATCTTGTCAGGCTTTTGGAAATTTAATATTGCCATTGATATGATAGTTTTAAGATTTGAATGTATGATATATAATATCGTAAATGTCCATGACACATAGACCCGGTTAAGGACCATGCGCCATGGACTAAAAAAGTACTATTATTTAGAGTACAACTCTACGATCAGCTGCTCCTTGATATTCTCAGGAACGCTTTCCCTTTCAGGATATGCGATGAATGTACCTTTATTATCTTTCTCGTTCCAGTCTAACCAGCTGAATTTCGGGTTTTTACCGCGAATAATGCTGGTCAGTGCTGTGTTACCTGCTGTTTTATCTTTCAGGCCGATGATATCGCCTGGTTTCAGCTGGTAAGAAGGTACGTTCATAACGTGACCATTCACAGTGATGTGTTTGTGAGAAACGAGCTGACGGGCAGCCGGACGGCTAGGTGCAATACCCAGACGGAATACGGTGTTATCCAAACGAGCTTCCAGCAGTTTGATCAATACCTCACCGGTAACGCCTTTTCTACGGTTAGCTTCGTCGAACAGATTACGGAACTGGCGCTCCAATAAACCATAGGTGTATTTTGCTTTCTGTTTCTCTCTCAGCTGCAGAGCGTATTCACCCAATTGCTTACGCTTCCTGGTAGCACCGTGCTGACCGGGAGGGTTGCTGTTCTTGCCTAAATACTTGCCATTACCGAGAATGGGCTCGCCAAAGATTCTAGAAATCTTGGTCTTGGGTCCTGTGTACCTTGCCATGTTTTTCTTTGTTAGATTTTTTAGTTACGATGTGCGCTCTTCAAAAAATCCAAAAACCTGATCGCACACCCACTGTTAAGTGTAAATATAAATTCCAAATTCCAGGATTCAGTAACCCCTCCGGTAAATAAATATACCGAAAAGAACTGTATCCTGGAGTTTGATAAACTAAACCCTACGTTTCTTAGGAGGACGGCAACCGTTGTGCGGTAAAGGCGTCACATCTTTGATCATGTTTACTTCGATACCTGAGTTCGCGATTGCACGGATAGCGCTTTCACGACCTGCACCAGGACCTTTTACAAACACGTCAGCTCTTTTCAGACCAGCGTCGATAGCTACTTTAGCAGCATCGCTAGCAGCCAGCTGCGCAGCGTATGGAGTGTTCTTTTTAGAACCTTTGAAACCCATTTTACCTGCAGAAGACCAGGATATTACCTGACCGAATTTATTGGTGATGCTAACAATAATATTGTTAAAGCTGGCGGAGATATGTACGTCTCCGTAGTTATCTACCTTTACTACCCTTTTCTTCGCAGCAGCTTTGGTATTGGTTGCTTTTGCCATAGTTATTAAAATTCCGAATATGACTTTCCTGATCCGTTTATATGAACACCCAATTTCGTTGCCTGATACTCCGGATCTGGAAGTTAGAATATCAGCCCAGGGCCTTATTTACTATTTCTTAGGTGCTTTCTTCTTACCAGCAACTGTCTTACGCTTACCTTTACGTGTACGGCTGTTGGTACGTGTACGCTGACCTCTCAGCGGCAGACCTTTCCTGTGACGCAGGCCACGGTAGCAAGCAATATCCAGCAAACGCTTGATATTCATCTGAACTTCTGAACGAAGCTGGCCTTCAACCTTGAACTCACCATTGATGATGTTACGGATTGCTGCCTGATCATCGTCATTCCAATCTTTCACTTTCTTGCTCAGATCAATTTCTGCTTTTGTCAGGATATACTGGGCGGTAGAACGACCAATACCAAAAATATAGGTCAGGCCAATTTCGCCTCTTTTGTTTTTAGGAAGATCTATACCGGCTATACGTGCCATATCACTTGTTTAATTTATAATGTCAGTGTTGAATAAGCGACGGGAATACTCCCTCCGCGCGCCAAATTATCCCTGGCGTTGTTTAAAGCGAGGATTCTTTTTGTTGATCACAAGCAGTTTACCTTTTCTGCGCACAATCTTGCAATCCGCACTTCTTTTCTTGATTGAAGCTCTAACCTTCATATATTTAAATTATAAGATAAAAATTAAAAGTTGTGTTTGTTATTGCACTACGTGCGTCAGTCTTAAAAGAAAACCAGTAACTCTCGTAACCTATCCCCAGATAATTGACTATTTGTACCTAAAAATGATTCTTCCTCTCGACAAATCATATGGGCTCATCTCTACACCCACCTTATCGCCTGGCAGGATTCTGATGTAGTGCATTCTCATTTTGCCAGAAATGGTAGCCAGGATCTCATGCCCGTTTTCCAATTTTACACGGAACATTGCATTCGATAAGGCTTCTAAAATAATACCATCCTGCTTAATAAGTGCCTGTTTAGCCATAAAAATTTTTAGGAATGCAAAGATACCATAAAAGTTTCTGAAATGGAAAAAATTCCAAAAATAATTCTTTCCCGCGCTACGATTGCGTTTGTAGCTCTCTCTACCTTTCCTCTGCCTGAATAATATTTATTGTAAATCAATATAATACGAATATAAATTAATTATACACAACACTAAGCTCAGGATTACTTTTTTCCGCAGCTTCTATTCCGGCGAAGGTAGAAAGCATATCTGGCTTTCCTTTCATCACCGCAACTGTGTGTTCAAAGTGTACCGAAGGCTTACCGTCCGCCGTATTCACTGTCCAGCCATCCTCCAACCAAACGATCTCACGGGTGCCGAGATTGATCATCGGTTCTATACAGATTACTAACCCCTCCTTCATCACCGAGCCACTGCCTCTACGCCCGTAATTGGGCACCTGGGGATCTTCATGCAGGTGCTTGCCAATACCATGACCAACCATCTCACGAACAATACCGTATCCCTTTTCTTTCTCGATGTATTCCTGGATAGCGAAGGAGATATCTCCTATCCTGTTGCCGGCCACCGCTTTTTCAACGCCTTTTACAAGCGCCGCCTTCGTAGCATTCAACAAATGCTGTAATTCCGGCTTCACGTTGCCTATTCCGAACGTATAAGCACTGTCGCCATGGTATCCGTTGCTAAGTACCCCAACGTCCACAGAAACGATGTCTCCATCCTTTATCACGTGTTTGTTAGGAATACCGTGTACAACTGCTTCATTTACCGAAATACAGCAGGTATTGGGAAAACCTTTGTAATTTTTAAATGCCGGAACCGCACCGTTATCGCGGATGAACTGCTCCGCCAATGCATCGACCTCCAAAGTAGTCATGCCCGGTTTAATAGATTTCGCTACCTCTTCCAGTGTGGCGCTTACAAGTAATGCGCTTTTCCTGATTAACTCTATCTCTTCTTTCGACTTATAGTAAATCATAGCATGCAAAGTTACTTAAAATTAGCCTAAATCCAGCCGAAAACCCTTGTCTGGTGCGGCCGGGCCAATTAAAAACTTTAGCCACCGGTACAGGAAACAAAGCTGCTAAATTAACCTGCTTTGTGTCATGTGCCAGGTGGCTAAAATATAGGATTAAGCCGTTAGGGCTTATACATTTGCGGGTGTAGTCCTGCCTTTTATACGGCCAGAGCTCATCAGACCATCGTAGTGGCGCATCAGCAGCTGGCTTTCGATCTGTTGCAGGGTATCGAGGATAACACCTACCATGATCAACAGGGAAGTACCACCAAAGAAGGATGCGAAACCTGCATTAATGTGCAGGGCCGAAGCCAGACCTGGAAGAATACCAACCAATGCCAGGAAAAATGCACCAGGCAATGTGATACGGTCCATTACAGCACCGATATAATCTGCAGTAGCCTGACCAGGTTTTACACCAGGAATGAAACCGTTGTTACGTTTCATTTCTTCAGCCATCTGCGAAGGATTAAATATCAGGGCAGTATAGAAGTAGGTAAATACAATTACCAGTATACAGTAAATAAGGCTGTAGTACCCGTTTGTGGGATCGCTAAATATCCGAACGAAACCAGAAGCGCTTTCAGACGATGTTGCAAAGTTGATAGCAGTTGCAGGAATGAACATAATAGCCTGAGCGAAGATGATTGGCATAACACCCGCAGCATTCACTTTAAGCGGAATGAACTGGCGTACACCACCGAATTGTTTGTTGCCAACAATTCGTTTCGCATAGTTAACAGGGATCTTCCTGGTACCTTGCACCAGCAGGATAAGCCCGACAGTGATAAGGATGAAGAACGCGATCTCTATCAGGAACATTAGCAGTCCCCCACCACCTTCTGTAGTCCTGGATACGAATTCCTGAAAAAGCGATTCTGGAAGACGGGCAAGGATGCCTACCATGATGATAATGGAAGTACCGTTACCAATACCTTTGTCTGTGATTTTTTCACCGAGCCACATTACAAACAGCGTACCGGCTGTAAGTACTACCGTAGTAGAGAGCCAGAACATGAATGAGCCATAGGCATCGATAATAGCACCACCGGATTGCTGTTTCAGGTAAGCCACGTAAGCGCTTGCCTGGAATGCAGTAACAACAACTGTAAGTATACGAGTGTATTGGTTGATTTTTTTTCTACCGCTTTCGCCTTCTTTCTGCAGTTTCTGGAAATAAGGTACTGCAATGGTTAACAGCTGGATAGCAATTGAAGCCGAAATGTAAGGCATAATGCCCAGGGCAAATATGGAAGCGCGGGAGAATGAACCACCGGCGAACATATTAAACAGTCCCAGGATACCCTTACTTGACGTTTCGGCAAAAGCTGCCAGACGGTTAGGGTCGATACCGGGCAGGGCAATGTAAGATCCCACGCGGTAGATCAGGACCAGGAGCAACGTTGTAAGAATGCGGTTGCGCAAGTCTTCGATACTCCAGATATTCTTGATAGTTTCGATAAATTTCTTCACAGGAAGACAAGGTTTAATAGCGCTTGCAAAATACGAGAAGACGCACTACTCCGTAGGCGTCTTCTCTATCGTAAAAACTTATACCAGTTCTACTGAACCGCCTGCAGTTTCGATAGCTTGTTTAGCTTTCTCGCTGATTGCGTTCACTTTCAGAGACACTTTGCTTTTCAACTCACCATGACCAAGTACTTTAACCTGGGCAGTTTTGTTGATCAGACCGTTCATGTACAGTGTATCCAGGGAGAATTCCTGAAGACCGTATTTCTCAATGATCTGCTCAAGCTGACCAATGTTAAATACTTTGTATTCAATACGGTTGTTGTTGACAAAGCCTCTTTTAGGCAGGCGACGTTGGATCGGCATCTGACCACCTTCGTGTCCTCTTTTAGAAGAGTAACCAGTGTTTGATTGCGCACCCTTATTACCTTTAGTAGCGGTACCACCTTTACCGGAAGCTTCACCACGACCTAAACGTTTCTCTTTATGTACAGCACCTTGTGCAGGTTTTAATGTATGCAGGTTCATGTCTATAATTTTTTTTACTTACGCGGAAATCAACCGCTCGCTTGCTTTAAAATAAAATTTATTGCCGGGGCAATATAGTAAACTTAGGTAATAGAAGAAAGAAACCGGAAAAATTAACCGTTAACTTCCTCAACCTTTACCAGGTGGTTTACTTTACGCACCATACCGAGGATCTGAGGAGTAGCTTCAACTTCAACAGCCGCGTTCATCTTTCTGAGACCCAGCGCCTGTAATGTAAGTTTCTGCCTTTCAGGACGGTCAATGCCACTTTTTACCTGAGTGATCTTGATCTTTGCCATTTTATTAATCAGTTTGAAGTTCGTTAGTAAAACTGCAGCTGCCTTTCAGCGCACTGTAACTTTACAGCACCGAACAAGATTATCCGTTAAATACTTTCTTCAAAGAGATGCTTCTCGTTCTAGCGATAGACACCGGCTCGCGGAGCAGGCCCAGCGCTTTGAAGGTAGCTTTTACCACGTTGTGAGGATTGGCAGAACCCAAAGATTTAGCCAATACGTCGGTGATACCTGCACTTTCAAGAACAGCACGCATAGAACCACCAGCGATCACACCTGTACCATGAGCAGCAGGTTTGATCAGTACTTTCGCAGCACCTTCTTTGGCAAACTGATCATGAGGAATTGTACCGTGCATTACAGGTACTTTGATCAGGTTCTTTTTAGCATCATCTATACCTTTAGTGATAGCTTCCTGTACCTCTTTGGCTTTACCCAGGCCGTGACCAACCACGCCATTCTCGTTACCTACAACCACCAGGGCAGAAAAGCTGAATGTACGACCGCCTTTGGTAGTTTTGGTAACCCTGTTGATAGCTACCACTTTTTCCTTCAGCTCCAGCTCACCAGCTTTTATTTTATTGAATGAATTCTTTGCCATTTGTTTAAATAAGAATTACGATTTCAGAATTATGCTTTTGACACCCGGCTATTCCAAAGAATAACCGGTGCGGAGCTTGATTTAGAATTGCAGACCGGCTTCACGGGCACCATCGGCTACCGCCTTGACACGACCATGGTAAAGGTAACCGCTTCTGTCGAAAACTACTTTGGTAAGGCCCAGAGCAACGGCTTTAGTAGCCAGTGCAGCGCCCACCAATTTAGATTTTTCGCTTTTATTGCCCTTCTGCGCAACAATATCCTTATCGCGTGAAGAAGCTGATGCCAGGGTAGTACCGTTGGTATCATCTATCAGCTGCACGTAGATTTCTGCATTACTGCGGAATACCGAAAATCTAGGTGTCTGTGCAGTACCGCCCACTTTCTTACGAATGCGGTAGCGGATCTTCTGTCTTCTGATTACTTTAGTGTTCATTGTTTATTTATTTAAGAACCCGATGCTGCCGGATTCAAAATCCTGCTCCGCCGAAACGGAGCAGTGGAATGTTAAAAAATGATTCAATTACATCGATCGCCCGTTTAAGGAACGATGCGGTATTATTTACCGGCAGATTTACCTGCTTTCTTACGTACCACTTCGTCGCTGTAGCGAACACCTTTACCTTTGTAAGGCTCAGGCTTACGGAGGCTGCGGATTTTAGCAGCAACCTGACCGAGTAATTGTTTATCGATACCTTCCAGCATGATCTTAGGGTTCTGACCTTTTTCAGTTAAAGTAGCAACCTTCAGTTCTTTTGGAATTTCGATGATAATATTGTGTGAGTAACCGAGTGACAGGTCCAAAAGCTGACCCTGGTTGGCGGCTTTGTAACCTACACCTACCAGTTCGAGTTGCTTTTTGAAACCCTCGGTTACACCAGCTACCATGTTAGCGAGCAGCGCGCGGTATAAACCGTGCAAAGCGCGGTGACGGATCTGATCGGTAGGACGATATACGGTAAGCACACCTTCAGCTACTTCAACTTTAATATCCCTGTTGAGTACTTCCTTCAGTTCGCCTTTAGGGCCTTTTACCGTGATTTCATTAGCCGGGGAAACTGTAACAGTAACACCGCTGGCCAATTTGATAGGACTCTTTCCTATACGTGACATAACTTTTCAGTTTATTAAGTTAAATATGTTGAGTTCAAAGCGTTCCGTGTTCAGCGCCGTATAGAAAGCTTAATTGTCAGATACGCTTTTAGCGGCCCTGCGGCCGCTGTAAAGTCTTAGTAAATGTAGCACACTACCTCACCACCTACGTTCTGAGCTTTCGCCTCTTTGTCGGTCATTACACCTTTAGAAGTAGAGATGATAGAAATACCCAAACCGTTTTTCACGCGTTTGAAGTCGGCAGGGCTGGAGTACTGGCGAAGACCGGGGCGGCTGATACGCTGCAGATCGGTGATAGCCGGAACTTTAGTCTGAGGATCGTATTTCAAAGCGATCTTGATCAGACCTTGTTTGTTATCCTCTTCGAATTTGTACTTCAGGATATAACCCTTGTCGTACAGAATTTCTGTGATACGTTTTTTCAGTTTAGAGGCTGGAATTTCCACGATTCTGTGGTTAGCCATTTGCGCGTTGCGGATGCGCGTTAAAAAGTCTGAAATTGGATCAGTAACCATTGTTTCAAAAAAGTTAAAAATTTACAATGCGATATCCAACCGATAAAGGAAAGGAATCAGTTGCTGCCGGTATGCTGGACCGGGCTTATTTGTGCTTACCAGCTAGCTTTTCTAACACCAGGGATTTTACCTGAAAGGGCCATGTCGCGGAACATGTTACGGCACAGGCCAAATTGGCGCATGTAACCTTTTGGACGACCGCTCAGTTGGCACCGGTTGTGCAGGCGAACGGGAGATGCATTTCTAGGCAGTTTGTCAAGTGCTGCGTAATCGCCTGCGGCTTTCAGCTCAGCGCGTTTCTCAGCAAATTTTTCTACCAGTGCTTCTCTCTTTCTTTGTCTGGCTTTAATGGATTCTCTTGCCATATTAAATTGTTGATATTCCGGTTTTAAAATCCCAAATCCCAGGCTTTTAATAGCCCGGGACTTGTTATTTCGAATATATTATTGATTATCTTTCTTCATGTTACGGAACGGCATACCCAGTTCTCTCAGCAGCTCGTAAGCTTCTTCGTTAGTTTGGGCAGTTGTCACGAAAGTGATATCCATACCAGCGATTTTAGTCACTTTATCGATATCGATCTCAGGGAAGATGATCTGCTCGGTGATACCCATTGTGTAGTTACCACGGCCATCAAATGCCTTTTCGTTAACGCCTTTGAAGTCACGTACGCGGGGCAGGGATACAGACACCAGCCTGTCCAGGAACTCGTACATGTTAACACCACGAAGTGTTACGCGGGCGCCAATTGGCATATTTTTCCTCAACTTGAAGTTGGAGATATCTTTTTTAGACATAGTAGCGATGGCTTTCTGACCTGAAATACGGGTCATTTCGTCCACTGCGATGTCAACCAGTTTCTTATCACTAACTGCACCGTTAATACCCTGGTTCAGGCATATTTTGGTGAGGCGTGGAACCTGCATCACTGTTTTGTAGCTGAATTTCTTCATCAGTGCATTTACCACTTCTTCGCGGTACTTGGTAGCCAGCCTGGGTGTGTATGTAGTGTTTGCCATTATTTAATTACCTCCCCTGATTTTTTAGCTATACGAACTAATTTACCGGTCTCTCTCTGCCTGGTAACCCTTGTAGGTTTGCCAGCTTTAGCATCCCAAAGCATAACATTAGAGATAGCGATAGGCGCTTCCTGCTTTACGATACCACCTTTGGTATTCTGAGCAGTCGGTTTTGTGTGTTTGGTGTTAATATTAACACCTTCCACCAGCACGCGTGCCTTCTCAGGAAGTACTTCCAACACTTTGCGGGCTTTGGTTCTGTCCTTGTCGTCGCCGGCAATAACTACTACCAAGTCGCCTTTCTTAATGTTGAACTTTGGCTTGAATCTAGTTTTCATTATTTGTTTATTTAAAACGCCAAGCGAAACCTTTGTTTCGCTTGATTAATAAGTTTTCTCGTTTTTGAAACGGGCTGCAAAGATATATATAAAAAGCGAAAAGGCAAAATCTGCCTTTTCGCTGATAAATATCTTAGAGTACTTCAGGAGCGAGAGAGATAATCTTCATGTATCCTTTATCCCTGAGCTCACGGGCTACCGGACCGAAAATACGGGTTCCGCGAGGCTCGTCGGCGTTGTTCAGCAATACAACTGCGTTGTCGTCAAAGCGGATATAAGATCCGTCTTTACGGCGCAATTTGTTCTTGGTCCTAACGATAACTGCTTTGGTTACGCTACCTTTCTTAACGCCACCACCAGGGATAGCGTCTTTCACTGTAACTACAATCTTGTCGCCTACTCTT
The DNA here is from genome assembly GCF_902168175.1 of uncultured Chitinophaga sp. Taxonomy (GTDB): domain Bacteria; phylum Bacteroidota; class Bacteroidia; order Chitinophagales; family Chitinophagaceae; genus Chitinophaga. The sequence continues at coordinate 514,706 of NZ_CABHOU010000025.1, forward strand.
GCGTAGTCCTGGCCGGAGTTACCCAACACGCGGATGCAGAGTACTTCTTTAGCACCAGAGTTATCAGCTACGTTCAGCCTTGATTCTTGTTGTATCATCGTAATACTTTTTGATGGTTGTTTAATCAGCGGCTGTAACTGCACAGGCAGCTTACAGCTTGAAACAATTGTTTGATTATTTTACTTTTTCGATAATCTCTACCAGTCTCCAGCACTTATTCTTGCTCAGCGGGCGGGTTTCCATAATTTTTACGGTATCGCCGATGCTGCACTCGTTCTTCTCGTCGTGTGCCATGAACTTGGTAGTTTTCTTAACGAACTTACCATAAATCGGGTGCTTTACTTTACGTTCTACGCTAACGGAGATCGTTTTATCAGCTTTATTGCTGGATACCACACCAATCCTGGTTTTTCTTAATTTTCTTTCGGTCATTTTGAAAGTATTTTACCACCGTGCTCCCTTACGGGAGGTTTTAAAAATATATTTATTTGAGCAGGCTCAAAGCAGGGCCGTAACCCTGTTGGACTTAAGCGCCCAGCTCTCTTTTGCGCAGTTCTGTTTTCATGCGGGCAATATCCCTTCTTATACCACGAATAATCATTGGATTTTCGATGGGAGTGATTGCGTGGCCGAATGAAATCTTTTTCAGGCGCAGTGTTTCTTCAGAGATTTTCTCTTTCAGTTCTTGTTCACCAAAGCCCTTAAGATCCAGTTTAGCTTTTGCCATTGTATTATTTTTTGTTTCTGTTTTTTGAATTCAGTACGTAATAAAACCTGCGGCTTATGCTACGTAATCGCGGCGTACTACGAACTTAACTGCGATTGGCAGTTTCTGTGCGGCCAGTTCCATAGCTTCTTTCGCAACCTGCAAAGGTACGCCGTCAGCTTCGAACAGGATCCTGCCTGGTTTTACAACAGCAGCCCAATGATCAGGAGCACCTTTACCTTTACCCATCCTCACTTCCAAAGGTTTAGCAGTGATCGGTTTGTCTGGGAATATGCGGATCCAAACGTTACCTTCACGCTTCATATGCCTGGTCAGAGCCACCCTGGCCGCTTCTATCTGGCGGTCAGTGATCCACTTAGGTTCCAATGCTTTGAGGCCGAAAGTACCAAAAGAAAGGGTTGCTCCCCTCTTGGCGTTACCCTTGATGCGGCCTTTGTGCATCTTCCTGTGTTTCGTTCTTTTTGGCTGTAACATCGTTTATGTTGTTAAATAGTTATTTATAAATCTTCGTGGCTTACACCACCCTGTTTATCTTATTGTGCTTCAGATGATTATCTGCGGGGACCACGGTCACCACCACCTCTTCTGTCGCCACCACCACGGTTATCTCTGCGGTCGCCACCACGATCGCCACGGTCACCACCACGGCTAGGAGCGCCACCACCGCGAACATCACCTTCTTTACCGCTAACAGCATTAGGGTTCAGGTCGCGTTTGCCAAGTACTTCACCTTTACAGATCCATACTTTGATACCGATTTTGCCATAAACAGTCTGTGCAAACAGTGAAGCGTAATCGATGTCCATACGGAAAGTATGCAAAGGAACACGTCCCTGCTTCATTTCCTCTGAACGTGCGATTTCAGCACCGCCCAAACGACCGCCAACTTTCACCTTGATACCTTCGGCGCCCATTCTCAGAGCAGTTGCAATTGCCATTTTGATAGCGCGTTTGTAGTTGATACGGCTTTCAATCTGTTTTGCAATTGTTTCACCTACGATATTGGCGTCGATCTCAGGACGGCGGATCTCCAGGATATTGATCTGAACATCTTCCTTACCGGTCAATTTTTTCAGTTCTTCCTTGATACGATCCACTTCTCCACCGCCTTTACCTATGATGATACCAGGTTTAGAAGTATGAATGGTGATGATAAGTTTACCCAGTGTTCTTTCGATCACTACCCTAGAAATTCCGCCTTTGTTAATACGGGCATTCAGGTATGTCCTGATCTTGTTATCCTCGATCAGTTTGGTAGAGTAATCCTTTTTGCTACCATACCAATTAGAGTCCCATCCTCTGATGATACCTAACCTGTTACCAATAGGATTTGTTTTCTGACCCATGTTCTGGTTTTATTTGTCTATGAGTTTAATACTATTTGTTTCCTTTAACTGCTTACGCTTTGCTGTCAACTACGATGGTTACGTGGTTGCTCCTTTTACGGATACGGTAGCCACGACCCTGAGGAGCCGGACGCATTCTTTTCAACTGGCGTCCACCATCTACGAAGATCGTTTTTACGTACAGGTTAGCATCTTCCGCTCTGGAACCTTCGTTCTTCACTTTCCAGTTTGCGATAGCAGATACCAACAGCTTTTCCAAAGGCACACTTGGGTGCTTGGTATGGAATTTCAAAATGTTCAAAGCTTTCTCTACATCCAATCCGCGGATCAGGTCTGCCAGCAAACGCATTTTGCGGGGAGATGTAGGATTATTATTGAGCTTAGCTACTGCTTCCATTGTTATATGTTTCGGATTCGTGTTAATTGTTTCTAGTCAGCGATTCCGGTTCAGTATTTCAGGTTTCATTCTTTTTGAGGGTGATACCCTTACCGGAAACCGAAAAACTAAAACCTTACACTAATTACATTTTCTTGTTGGCGTGTCCTTTGAAGTTACGCGTAGGTGCAAATTCACCCAGTTTATGACCAACCATGAACTCTGTTACATACACAGGGATAAACTTATTACCGTTGTGTACTGCGAAAGTATGGCCCACAAAATCAGGAGTGATAGTTGAACGGCGGCTCCACGTCTTGATAACAGTACGTTTAGTGCCTTCATTCATTTTCTCTACCTTCTTCTCTAATTTCTGGTCTACGTAAGGACCTTTTCTAATGGAACGACCCATGTTGTTGTGTTTAAATTCCGTTTATCAGAGCCGGTCCCGGACTTCCTTCCGGGACCGCACCAGGATTTAAATATTATTTGTTTTTACCGCTTTTCCTGCTGATGATCAGTTTATCAGAGCTCTTATGTGGCTTCCTTGTTTTCAGACCTTTAGCATATTTGCCAGTCCTTGAACGTGGATGACCACCGCTTGATTTACCTTCACCACCACCCATCGGGTGATCTACAGGGTTCATCGCAACACCACGGTTTCTTGGGCGAATACCCCTCCAACGGTTAGCACCTGCTTTACCGATAGACTGAAGCGCGTGATCTGAGTTAGAAACGGTACCTACAGTAGCTTTACAAGTGTTCAGTACTTTACGGAGCTCACCAGAAGGCATTTTCAATACAGCGTATTTTTCCTCCTTGTTCGAGAGCTGAGCATAAGTACCAGCGCTTCTTGCGATAGCGCCGCCTCTGCCTGGCTGCAGTTCAATGTTGTGAACAACAGTACCCAAAGGCATGTTTTTCAGCGGTAATGAGTTACCCAGTTCAGGAGCAATATCAGAACCACTGATTACAGTAGCGCCAACCTGCAGGCCCTGAGGAGCCAGGATATAACGTTTTTCACCGTCTGAATAGTTAAGCAACGCGATAAATGCGCTACGGTTTGGATCGTACTCGATAGATTTAACGGTAGCAGGAATATTCTCCTTGTTACGTTTGAAATCTATGATACGGTAGTGTTTTTTGTGACCACCACCGATATAGCGCATGGACCTTCTACCCTGAGCATTCCTACCACCGGTCCTTTTAATTGGATCGAGGAGGCTTTTTTCAGGCTGGTCAGTAGTCAGCTCTGCATATGCATTGCCAATTTTCCAACGGGTACCGGCTGTAATCGGTTTGTACTTTTTCAGTGCCATTTTCTAAAGTCTAAAGAATTTGTAATTCAGTTTATTAAATCGATCTTGTATATACATCCATCTAGCGGTTATTTCAACCGTTGAGGGCACTACATGTTAGCATACAGATCTATCGCTTCACCCTGTGCGAGGGTAACTACTGCTTTTTTGTAAGAAGGCTTCTTACCGGCAATAAAACCAGCTTTGGTAAAACGGAATTTGTTTTTACCAGGCATTACTGCGGTATTCACCTCAGCTACGGTTACTCCGTAAAATTCTTCCACTGCCTTTTTGATCTCCAGTTTGTTGGCTTTCTTGTCAACAATGAAGTAGTAGCGGTTGAATTTATCGGTAGCTTTATTCACCTTTTCAGATACCACCGGTTTGATTAAAACATCAGAAGGTTTCATCTTTTATCGCTTTTCGCAGCCAGCAAGCCGGCTGCTTGTTTATTGTATAGTTTCGAATTTACTTATGCTTCTACTGTAGGCTCGTCTGTGAATATCTTCACAGCGCTCTCAGTAAATACCAGGAAATTGGTATTAACGATGTCATAAGTATTGATGTCGCTCAGTACGGTACCACCAACTGAAGGCAGGTTCCTTAAAGACAGGTAAACATTGTCATTATACTCAGGAAGAATAACCAAAGTCTTCTTGCTCTCAGTATTAATGTTCAGACCTTTAAGAATGCTCAGGAACTGCTTGGTTTTTGGAGCGTCGAAGTTCACATCTTCTACTACGATGATGCTGTTCTCTTTAGCTTTAGCAGACAGTGCAGAAATCTTAGCGAGATCTTTTACTTTCCTGTTCAGTTTGATGTCGTAACGGTGAGGTTTAGGACCGAAGATGGTACCACCGCCTTTATAGAGAGGGTTACGGATGTTACCTTTACGGGAACCACCTGTACCTTTTTGTTTGTGCAGTTTACGGGAAGCACCCTGAACTTCAGCACGGGTTTTTACCTTGTGTGTACCTTGACGCTGAGCGGCCAGATATTGTTTCACTGCCAGGTAAATCACGTGATTGTTAGGCTCCACACCGAAAATCTCCTCGGGAAGCTCTACAGACCTTCCGGTTTTCTTACCTTCTATATTTAAAATATCGATTTGCATGTTACTTCTGGATTAAAACGATTGAACCATTGTGGCCCGGAACGGAACCACTTACCAGGATATAATTCTTGTCAGGGAATACCTTCAGAACCTTAAGACCTTTAACTTTCACTCGTTCGTTACCAGTTTGGCCAGCCATACGCATGCCTTTAAATACGCGGGAAGGATAAGAAGATCCGCCTACGGAACCGGGAGCTCTGCTACGATCGTGCTGACCGTGCGTTGCTTCACCAACACCGCTAAAGCCGTGGCGTTTTACAACACCCTGGAAACCTTTACCTTTAGATGTACCTACTACATCTACTTTCTCGCCTTCAGCGAAAATCTCGACAGTGATAGTTTCTCCAAGGGCTTTTTGTACGTCTGGGTTACGGAACTCTTTTACGAATCGTTTAGGGGAGGTCTGTGCTTTCGCGAAGTGATTAGTTTCTGCTTTGGTAGCGTGTTTCTCTTTCTTGTCGCCGAATGCTACCTGGATAGCGTTGTAACCGTCTGTGCTTTCAGACTTAACCTGTGTTACAACGTTGGGACCAGCCTCGATAATGGTACAAGCTGTTTGCTTGCCATTAGCTTCGAAGATGCTGGTCATGCCAATCTTTTTGCCAATAATACCTTTCATTGATGATATATTATGCCCAGCGCCTGAGGGATGTCAAAGCTATCCTCAGGATGAGCGGTTTAAATACTCTGTTTATTGGGCGGCCACCCAGAAGGCGTGACCTAATGTCTTGATAACGTTACAAATATCTCAAGCGGACCTCTATCCCAGGATATCTGATTTACCAATTGTCTCGATGAATCGTATCCCTGGATTTGCCCGCCTGCCGATGTCCTTACGCCTTAATCTCTACTTCTACACCAGAAGGAAGGTCGAGCTTGCTCAACGCATCCACTGTCCTGGAAGAGGAAGTATAAATGTCCAACAAACGCTTGTGCGTGCAAAGCTGGAACTGTTCGCGCGCCTTTTTGTTTACGTGCGGTGAACGCAGTACCGTAAAAATTTTCTTTTCTGTAGGCAAAGGTATAGGACCTGTTACCACGGCACCCGTGTTTCGCACGGTTTTAACGATCTTCTCAGCGGATTTATCCACCAAATTATGATCGTAGGACTTCAGCTTGATTCTAATTCTCTGAGACATATGCAATGAACTTCTTCTAATTTACCCCTTACAATTTGGGACGGCAAAGGTAACCCTTTTTTTAATCAGGACAAATATTTTTGAAGGAAAATTGGGATTGACGGCAAAATAAAACGGATTTGCCTGCCAGTAGGTAACAAACTACTCTGTTAGAAGTGTGGCTAATTTACACATTTACAGTTAATTCGGCCCTTTTTGCCGGGTTTAATTATCCACAGGGCATCCTTATTTTTTTCAACATTCCTTTGTCCAAAATGGAACTGCCCCCGTAAGGAGGCAGCCCTGGCATTTGTCCGTTAATCAAGAAAGCAACCCTGTTCCTGTTGCCTTCACCCGGCTTATCGCCGGGCACTGCCAAATTAATATAGCTAATACTCAATTCCCTGTTCATTCCTGTTCATTTTACTTTTCATCTGTTCACAAGTTAAAAGCGATCCGTAAATTATACGTTAGCCTAAGATTCAATATTAAATTCCATATAATATCTTAGCCAGCATCAGCTCTCGACGCCCCGTTGGCCCCCACTCAGCCCCCAACTCGCTGTTGACAAACTAGGTTAAAATACCACCGTAGATAATCCGGATCAGGCCTACACGAACGCGGCATTACTACAGGCTTAAGAGAGGTTCCGACACCATCACAACAATACGATCCGAACCCGGTACTATTTTACCAGCCTTTATAGCGACGCTACAAACTATATCAGGAATAAAAAAGGGACCGGTACACCGGTCCCTGCTATTAAAGGTTATCTTGTTCAGGAATTACATCCTTGCTTTTTCCTCCTTGTAAATCTGCCTGGCCTTTGAAGATGGCAGGTAAATCTGGAAACCAAGGTTGAAAGCTACCTGGTGGCTGGTGGTAGAGCTACCGAAGCCCACACCAAGATTATACTTTACCAGCGCTTCCAAACCAACGTTTGGCGTAATGAAATAAGCCAGACCAGGACCAAAACCAACACCAAGACCATTAGTACTCACTGAGTTGGTTTCTACATCCTCTACCTTCGTTTTGGAGTTAGTGCCGACAAAACCTACGTTAGCTTCAAGAAAAAACTTGCTACGTTTGGAGAATTCCACGGTTTTGTCGTCTATAAAGTAACGTCCGAATGCACCCACTCCGTAATTCACCGAATTTGTTTTGGTATCGTCCACTTTTGCGTGAGAGTACCCCAGGCTCACATCGGCACCTATCGCTAATCCGTCCTTAATAAACCACCCTACTTTAGGGGAAATACCCAGGTCGAACGAATTGGAACCATCCTGGAAAGTTCCGGTTACATTAAGCAGGTTAACACCCACCATAATATTGCCTTTTTGTGTTTGGGCCATAGATACAGCGCTAAAAGATAAGAGTGCCAGGGTCAGAATGTGCAGTTTTTTCATAAAATCATGTTTTGGTTTAATTACGAATTTTATTGAAGGTTAATAAATACATTGCCTTAAATGCTTTGCATGCAGGATATCCGGGAACAATAATGATGGCAGACATACAATATTCAGTGCATCTCATGCACATACCTTAGCTAAATTCTAAATGACGGAGAAGGTTAGGGGAAAGAAAAATTTTATATAGGTGTATTGATTGCTTGCCAAACAAAACTGCTGATAATGAACATCCTAAAGATACATACAACACAATTTCTAATAAAAGGTTCGCCCAAGTATTATGCCGTTTATATCATCAGGCATAAATATTGACGTTTTATGCTCATAACCTGATCTTTTATGAAAACGACTGCATTCTCATTTCCCACAGTAATATTGCTTTGTTCAGCCATATTTCTCGCTGCCTGTGGCAAAAACAATAATGGTAATAATGATAATCCGGACGATCCGAGCTGGCCGGCAGACAGTGTGCGCACTGTAATAAGTAATCTTTCCCAGCCATGGGAAATACTGTGGGGGCCAGACGACTATATATGGACAACTGAGCGAAGTGGCCGTATTAGTCGCATAGAGCCCAAATCGGGCACTTTAAAACCGTTACTGACCATCAGTGATGTAGACCAGCAAAACGAGGGTGGCCTGCTTGGCATGACCCTTCATCCTGATTTTAAATCCAACGGATTCCTTTACGTTGTGTACAACTACAATAAAGGCGGCACTTACACAGAAAAGGTGGTACGCTATACTTATAAAGACAGCAGCCTGTCCTCTCCTGCCATAATACTTGATAATATCGCCGCATCCGGCATCCATAACGGTTCCAGGCTGGCAATTGCTGACAATAAACTCTGGATCACAACAGGCGATGCAAATACTGCAGCAAATGCTCAGAACACCGGCAACCCTAACGGTAAAGTATTAAGAATAAATTTAGATGGCAGTATCCCGGCAGATAACCCCATCGCTAACAATCCGTTGTGGAGTTATGGGCACAGAAATCCCCAGGGGCTGGTGGTAGTCAACGGTATCATCTACACTTCCGAACATGGAGCTAACATTGAAGACGAGGTAAACATCATCGAAAAACAAAGGAACTATGGCTGGCCTAACGTGGAAGGACCCTGCAATACCGACGGTGAAAATACTTTCTGCGCAGCGAATAACGTCAAAGCACCTATCTGGTCGTCTGGCACACAAGGAACATATGCGATTTCCGGAATGGACTACTACAACAATGATCGCATCTCCCAATGGAAAAATTCATTGTTGGTGACCAGCTTGAAAAATAACAGGTTATACCAGCTAAAACTAAGCGAGGACAAAAAAACAGTGACGACCACTAAAACCTACTTTAACGGAGCCTTTGGAAGGTTGCGCGACGTTTGTATTTCGCCGGCTGGCCGTGTATACATTTGCACAGGCAATGGAAATAACGACAAAATAATAGAAATCAGTAAACCAGAATAGTAACTGTTCACATATATAATCGAAGCGGGGATAGCGATCATGCCATCCCCGTTTTTTATGCGGTGTAGTCTATGTATTACGCTATCAGCTGCCCGAATACTTCATGGCATTGCACCTGACCGATTACGCATAAAAAAACAGGAGGGAAATTTCTTTCCACTCCTGTTTATGGAATGACCGGTTTGTTTATTTCTTCGTGTATTCTTCCAGCCTGGTACCCCTGGTAAGAATAATCTTATTGCCTTTCACTTCTACAGGAATGATAGCCACCTCAAGATAAGAAGTACCTGCGTCGCCATTACTATCGTATACGATGTAGATAGATTTTAAGGATTCATCGTAGTTCCAGCCACCGGTTTTAGTGAAGGTGTTGCTGTAGCTGGTAAAAGCCATAGCATCGCAGGTAGACGTTGCCCAGTTAGGCATTCTGCCACCAGTAACTTCCGTGCTTTTGAATGCGCCGCCGCTACCTAACACATACTCGAATTTATCGGTCTGGGTGATGTAGGTAGGTTTATAAATGCCATCGCACATTTGCCCATTAGGGCAAACTGTGGTCGGCTTGTTGCTAACACAATACACCATTTGCTGAATTGTATCGGCCTTGTACACATTAAATTTCCAGGCCGTATCAAAGCCTATTTTTTTTGTGCCGGACAATTGCCAGGTCCCGTTCAGGGAAGGCAGGCCTCCTGGTTGTTTAACTTCAACAATATATTTGATGGTATTGCTAACTGAACCTCCTGCACTAAATGCCGCCACGTTAACGGTAAATGTGCCAGACTTGATATTTTCCGGCAATTTGAAGATGATGGCCGAGTCGCCGGGGAAAAATTCTCCCTCCGTTTTATACTGGCCCTCCTGGGCTTTGCGTGCATTACGCGCCAGTGTGTAATCTACTTTAAAATAAGAAGAGCTGTTACCCTCAAACTGTACAAGGTAGCCCGCGGCCGAGTAAGCACCCACCGAAAACCTGGGCTTGATAATGGTATAACGGCCATCGATCGCTACCACATCACCGTCCTCTGACTGAAGTACCAATGCCTGGTCGGTAGCCGCCGGAATTGTGCCTTTAACCGTTTCACTGTAATAAACTTTAACTTTGCTGCTAAGCGCCACGCCATCCGTGGGATCTATTTCTGGTTGGTCGTCCTTACCACAGGACGTGAAGCCGGCTACTGCCAGCATAGACAACAATACGTACTTTTTCATAGGAGGATAAATAGGTTTATCACACTAAGATATACCAAATACAATTAATAAATAACATCGACATTGTGTATTAGTTATCTATTTTTAGATTACATTACCACAAATAAAAAGGCTGCCTTGCAAGGCAGCCTTTTTATTTGTGGTCGGACTATTTTTTAGTGTATTCAACCTTTTCTCCATCGTCGTAAGTGATGGTAAATTTGTTACCCTTCACCTCCAGGTTGAAAGTTTCAAAGTCCCAAAGTTCATCGTCGCTGATGTTATCGCCAATGGACAGCACTTTAGTTTTTGAATTATAACCCCATGAACCGGTTGTGTTATCTTCCTGCTTTTCTTCGAAGTATTCGGCTTTTGAGCAGGTTGATGTTTCGAAGTTTAAGTATTTGTAAATACCCAGGTATACGCTGGTGAACTTACCGGCAGCTGTAAACGTAATCTCGTCTTTAGACTGATCCCTGATAGTAGTAGCTAATTTCACTTCAGTGCAATTGGCACCAGCAGGACACATATCATAGATTTTACCATCATTGCACATCAGGTTGGTGAGTGCAGAGTCGATGAACACGTAAGTCCATTTCTTCTTTTCCGCATCATACTCACCCGATTTTTTCCAGGTACCTACCAGTGAACCCAAACCTGCAGATTTAATTACAGTAATGCATGCAGTCACTTTATTACCGATTTTACCTTCCGCATTGTAGGCAGCGTACTCTACGCAGAACTCACCATCCTGGAAGTCAGCAGGAATTTTAAGGATGATAACCGAATCTGCAGGATTTAGCGTTTCTGCTTCTTTAAACACACCAAGCTGTTTAGGAGCTTTACGGGCACCTCTTGGTTTGGTGTAATCAATTTTAAAGTAAGAGCCCGCGCCTTTAATTTGCACCAGGTAACCAGCTACATCGCCAGCTTCTACTTGTGGAACAATGATAGCATAACCGCCACCGATGGCGGCAACGTCGTCGTCGCTGGCAATCAGGGTAGGCGCGCCCGTAGTAACGTCAGGCAATGAACCTTTTACCGTTTCACCATAATAAACTTTTACATTAGCCGCAACCGCATCCGGGTTGGCAGGATTAGTTCCGGATTCTTTGTCGTCTTTACCACAAGACATAAATGCAGCGATAGCCAGCATAGAGAGCAGCAGGTACTTTTTCATAGGAGGTTTGATTAATTAGTGAATATTATATAAAATTTCAGGCGGGGGTTTATACCACCAGTATTAGCAATCGGGTTATTCAGGTTTGCACTTCGCTCATTGCACGCTACAAAGATATTATAACAATCAACAAATTCAATTATTTAATAATCTTTATTAAATTACTTAATAAGGACTAAACACAAAAAGGCCTCGCTTTTAACAGCGAGGCCTTTTATATTGAAAGATCAATAGTCGAATTAGTCGGCTTTCACTTTACCTTTTACTTTCGCGATCACTTCTTCAGCGATGTTGTTAGGAGCAGGTGAGTAGTGAGAGAACTCCATGATAGAAGTTGCACGGCCAGAAGACAGTGAACGGAGCTGCGTAACGTAACCGAACATTTCGCTCAACGGTACTTTAGCTTTGATCACCTGTGCGTTGTTTTTAGATTCCATACCTTCCAGCATACCACGACGGCGGTTCAGGTCACCTGTAACATCACCCATGTACTGGTCTGGAGTGGTAACTTCAACTTTCATGATAGGCTCGAGCAATACCGGCTTAGCTTTACGGCCAGCTTCGCGGAACGCGGATTTGGCGCAAAGTTCGAAGGACATTGCATCGGAATCCACCTGGTGGAAGGAACCGTCAAACAAACGAACTTTCAGGTTATCCAGTGGGTAGTTAGCGAGTACACCATTTGACATGGAAGCCTCGAAACCTTTCTGGATAGCAGGAATGAACTCTTTAGGGATAGAACCACCAAAGATATCATTAATGAACTGGAAGTGTTTGCCATCGTTTTCTTTCAGCCATTCAACATCAGCAGGTCCGATCTCGATCTGGATGTCGGCGAATTTACCGCGACCACCTGTTTGTTTCTTGAACACTTCGCGGTGTTCGAGTTTCTGGGTGAATGCTTCTTTGTAAGCTACCTGAGGGTTACCCTGGTTAACTTCCACTTTGAATTCGCGTTTCATACGATCGATGATGATCTCGAGGTGAAGCTCACCCATACCGCTAAGTACAGTCTGACCTGTTTCTTCGTCGGTTTTAACTTTCAGGGTAGGATCTTCCTCTACGAGTTTGGCGATAGCCATACCCATTTTATCAACGTCTGCCTGAGTTTTAGGCTCGATCGCAACAGCGATTACCGGCTCAGGGAAGGTCATTGATTCCAGGACTATTGGTGATTTTTCATCACACAGGGTATCACCTGTTTTGATATCTTTAAAACCAACAGCAGCTCCGATATCACCAGCTTCGATGAAATCGATAGGGTTCTGCTTGTTAGCGTGCATCTGCATGATACGGCTGATACGCTCGTTTTTGCCTGTACGTGTATTGAGTACGTAAGAGCCAGCGTCCAGACGGCCAGAATAAGCCCTGAAGAATGCCAGACGGCCTACGAATGGATCGGTAGCGATCTTGAAAGCCAATGCAGCGAAAGGTTCTTTTGCATCAGGCCTACGGATGATCTCTTCGCCATTATCAGGGTTAGTACCTGTTACGGCTTCGATATCCATTGGAGAAGGCAGGTAGCGACAAACGGCATCCAGCATTTTCTGTACACCTTTGTTTTTGAAGGAAGAACCGCACATCATCGGGATGATCGCCATATCGATGGTAGCTTTACGGATCGCTTCGTGAATTTCGGCCTCAGAGATAGAGTTTGGATCGTCGAAGAATTTCTCGAGCAGTTTGTCATCGTAGTCAGCAACAGCCTCAACGAGTTTAGCTCTCCATTCGTTCGCTTCTTCCACCATATCAGCCGGAATGTCGATTTCCTGGTAAGTAGCACCTTTACCTTCTTCGTCCCAGATAATACCTTTCATGGTAATCAGATCGATTACACCTTTGAAAGTATCTTCCGCGCCGATAGGCAGGGTTAATGGAACTGGATTAGCACCCAGCATTTCCCTGATCTGTTTTACCACGTTCAGGAAGTCTGCACCGGAGCGGTCCATTTTGTTAACGAAACCGATACGGGGTACACGGTAGCGGTTAGCCTGGCGCCAAACGGTTTCAGACTGTGGTTCAACGCCTGATACAGCGCAGAACAATGCTACGAGACCATCCAGTACACGCAGTGAACGTTCAACTTCTACAGTGAAGTCCACGTGACCGGGAGTATCGATGATGTTAAATTTATATTGTTTACTATCTGGCGTAGCTGCACCCTGTTGGGTAGGGAAGTTCCAAAAACAGGTAGTCGCAGCGGATGTGATGGTAATACCTCTCTCCTGCTCTTGCGCCATCCAGTCCATGGTAGCTGCACCTTCGTGAACCTCACCTATTTTGTGGGTTTTACCTGTATAATACAGGATACGCTCTGTGGTAGTGGTTTTACCGGCATCGATGTGCGCCGCAATACCAAAGTTTCTTTGAAATCTTAAGTCTGCCATAAAATTAAAATGCTAAAAATAATGCAATTCAGGGCGCAAAGGTAAACTATTTTTAACAATAAATAAAGTAGTTATCCTTTGTCGAATTGTTAATTCGGTGCCATTTTTCAGGGCATGGGAAAGCCCTGTCATATTAAAAAAATATAATTGAGTAAGTGGTGCGGAATTTCCAGTAAAATGACAAAAAAAGCCGGGAATTAAAAAAAAACCGCCATTCGCCAATCTAAAATGGTGACTTTTATCGAAAGTATTAATTTTATTCAAGGTAATAGGCTCCGCAGCAATCAGAAACCCGTGTAGTAGCGAAGCGAGCAATGCCCCAAAGAACCATATAAGATGTGAGGAACATAGATTAGCAGCAGCATCCTCATATCAAAAATACACAGCACTCCATATTAAGGATTCTTTTAACAAGTTCTTGTTGAACCAGGAAAAATATTGCCCACACTTTTGGGAGTGGGTAGTCAGTAGTATTTGCAACCATAAAAACCGAAAACACATGAAACCACATCTACTTTCCACTTTCTGTGTGCGTAAGCCACCCCCGCAATAAGATAATCGCATCTTCTTAAGGCATTGCCCATCCATTGCCAACACGGCCTGCTAAAGGCGGTAATGGCATTGCTATGCCCCAAAGATGTTGTCACCCGTTTCTACATCCCAATTAATTCAATCATCATGAAAACAACCTTTACGAGGTATTTACTCTTTCTGGGCTTTGCGGTGGCGCTAAGCCTGCCGGCCAGGTCGCAGATTCTCGTGCGCCAGGTTACGGCCACCGCAGGCGGCAGCGGAGCGGTCAATGGTGTGTCGTTCGAATACACTGTAGGCGAAGCTGTAATCTCCACATTGTCGGGCGGCGAGATGTTGACCCAGGGCTTCCATCAGCCAGAGGTTATTCCCCATCCCGGTCAGGGCGTAAACCCGCTGATCAACGCGATCATATTTCCCAACCCGGCCGTAGCTAATGTTAATATACGGTTCGACCTGCTGGACAACGCCAATGTGCAGATGCTGTTTATCAATGCAGCCGGCCAGGTAGTGTACCAGGAAGCCCGGAAATACGCGCCAGGGAAAATCACCATGACCCTGCCGGTCAATCGCTTCGCAGCCGGTATTTACACGGTCCTGATAAAAGCAAACGGTCACGTGTTTATGGACAAGCTGATCGTCCAGTAAATTATCTCAAACAAAAGAGCATGAAAAAGTACATCATACCCTTAGTGCTAAGCTGCTGCATTTTAGGAGCGTGGCAGGCTTCAGCACAAAAACAGCAGCAGAAGCCCCCCAGTGTGGGCGCCTCTTTCCTGCAAATTAATCCGGACGCCCGCAGCAGTGGCGTTGGCGATGCACCCACCGGAATGGAGCCCGACGCCAATGCGCTGTTTCATAATGCCGCCAAAATTGTGTTCGCCGGCGATTGGGGCGTAAGCGCCTCCTACTCCCCCTGGATGTGGGAAATGAACACCGGCAGCTCCAATACTGCCATGGCTTACATTTCAGGGTTTAAAAACTTTGGCGATAAGGAAGGGGTTGGCATGTCTGTAAAGTACTTCCACCATGGCGAAGTGACTTTCCGCGACGATAATGGCAACGAAATGCAAAAGTATAAGCCAAAAGAGTTTTCCATTGATGCGAGCTATGCGCGGAAATTGGGAAACAACCTGGCACTGGCCGTATCGTTACGCTACATTCGCAGCGACCTTGGCAGTGGTACTTTTAACGGCCTTGAGCAAAAACCGGCACAGGCAGGTGCAGGCGACATTGGCCTGTATTACCAAAGCCATGCAAACCATATCGACTTCGATAACCGGTATTGCTGGGGCGTAAGTTTTACCAACATTGGCAACAAACTGAAGTACACCGACGATGCACAGCGTAAAACATTCCTCCCTATGAACCTCCGGATTGGCGGTGGCTATAGTTTCGTACACACCACTGATCACATGTTCACCCTTTCGGCTGAAGTCAACAAACTGTTAGTGCCTACTCCTCCGATTTATGTGGAAGATATTAACGGTGTGCCTACCAGCGAAATCGAAAAGGGTAAAGATCCGGACCGTGGTATAGCTGAAGCGCTTTTTTCTTCTCTGTGGGACGCACCTGGCGGATTTAGCGAAGAAATACGCGAATTCACGGCCTCAGGAGGAATAGAATATGCTTACCAGCGGCAGTTTTTTGTTCGTGCAGGCTATTTCCGGGAGCATCCTAACAAAGGTCACCGGCAACATGCAGCGGCAGGCATTGGGGTAAAAATTAAAGCCATCCAACTCGATATGGCTTACATCATGCCGACAGACGCCAGCCTGTACCGTCGGAAAACGCTGAAATTCACCCTGCTTTATAACCTTTCTCCAGAAAAATAATTTACTAACCTGAAATAACACCATATGAAAATTTTAATACTGCTCATCGGCATGTTAACCATCGGCGCACTGGGAGTTAACGCCCAGGAAAATAACGGAGGTGGTGCCAAATCAACCAAATACCGGTTATTTCCAGACTTCGATAAAGATGTTAAAAAGGTGAATGCTACGGAAGATAAAAATGCCCGCAGAGCAGCCCCACAAAACACCACATCGACCAGGGAACAGATTTTTAAGGACTATAAAAAGCAGCCTGCTGCGCGTTCAGCGAAACCATCTGCCCTAAAAACGGGTGGCGCAAAACTTTCGTCGGATAGTAAAGCAGAACCTGCACCTGCAAAGGAAGAAGTGAAAAAACCTGAAATTCCACTGCAGGAAGGCCAGGAGCCAAAAGAAAAACCTGTTACCACGCCCAAAACAACTCCGCTCTCAAAACAGTAAAACCAGCACCTAACATGAAAAAATTACTATATACTACTTTCTTTTTGTTCCTTGCTCTTTATGCTACTGCTCAAAGCGGGCTTACGGGCACCAACTACCAGGCGGTAGCGCGGAACTCGAATGGTACCGTTTACGCTAACCAGGCAGTAAACGTACGTTTCTCCATCCTGGGTGGCTCCAATGCCGGCCCGGTACAATACCAGGAAACACATGCCGCTAACACTAACCAGCTTGGCCTGTTCAACCTGCAAATCGGTAAAGGTACTCCGGTAACCGGCACGTTTGCGGGCGTTCCCTGGGCCAATGCCAACCAATTTCTTAAGGTGGAAGTAAGCCTGAATGGCGGTGGCAGTTATACCGAATTAGGTACTTCCCAACTGATGACAGTGCCATTCGCCCTGTTCGCCGCAAGCGGTAACCCTGGCCCACAAGGGCCACAAGGTGTTCCGGGCGTTGCAGGCCCTGCGGGTCCCGTAGGTGCTGCTGGCCCTGTTGGTCCTGTAGGCCCGGCTGGTCCCGCCGGCCTTAACGGTGTAAATGGCGCCATAGGCCCTGTTGGCCCTGCCGGTCCGGCAGGTGTTGCTGGGCCCGTTGGCGCAATTGGTCCTGTCGGTCCTGCAGGCCCAGTAGGCCCTGCCGGTCCCCAGGGCCCTCCGGGTGATCTTAATGCAGCTCCTGCAAGCGGGGACCTCAGCGGCAACTATCCTGGTCCTACAGTGGCGAAACTGCAGGGACAAACCCTGAGCGGTGTTGTACCTATATTGGACCAGGTGTTGAAGTTTAATGGCACCGAATGGGTTCCGTCTACGTTATCTGCAGGCCTTACCCTTCCGTTCGTTGCCAATGAGAATAACGCCAACACACTCTTTTCCATCAACAATGCAGGCGACGGCACTTCTATAGAGGGTACTAATAGCACCACTACTTCAAGCATAGCAGCCGTGCGTGGTATCGTCACCAGTACTGCTCCGGGTGGCTTCTCGTCTGCAGTACGTGGCATTAATAATGGTACCGGCGGACTGGGAATTGGTATTTGGGGCAGCCAGGCAGGCAGCGGATGGGGTGTTTATGGTGTTACGCCTAACGGCCTCGGCGTTTATGGTAACTCCAGCGCAGGCGGTACTGGTGTGTATGCAAATAGTAATAGCGGAACGGGGCTTACTGCTACCAGCAACAACGGTATTGCCGCCAGCATTTCCATCTTTAACAATGCAAACAACAGTAATGTACTAAATGCAAATACCCTCGGTAATGGTACAGTAATAAACGTCACCTCATCCGGTAACGGAGCTGGTGTGTTTTCCTCTACCGGCGCAGGTTTCGCGGTGCATGGTGTTACAAGTGAGCAAACAAGTGCAGGTGTTATTGCTGATAATAATGGCGCGGGTGAAGCCGTGGTTGGCCGTACTACATCCGATATTGCGGGTGCGGTAGTGGGGCGTAACGACGGTGGCGGTTATGGTGTGAGAGGTTTTATCTCTACCAACACCACCGGCACCGCCATAGGCGTTTTTGGACAGGTAGGTCAAAATAGCAGTAAGGGCCGGGCAGGTAGATTCGTAAACCTGAACCAAAGTAACGAACTCGGCAACACGCTTGAGGTAGAAACTAATAGTAACGGTAATATTCCCGACAATACCCAGGGCAATGCTGCATCTTTCCTGGTAGACAACACTAACAGTGTTGCAGCAGGCGTACGTTCTGAAGTAAATACCATTTTCGGCAACTTCGGTGCCGCAGGTATATTCGGCATAGCTTCAGGCACAGGTGGTTTCGCCGGCCTTTTCCACTCTTCAAACCCAACAGGTAATGGCCGTGCGCTGGTTGCGATTTCAGACGGTAATGGTAATGCTATTACTGCCAACTCCGCTAACAGCGGGAACGCGGTAGAGGCGAATATAGACGGTGATGGTACCGCAGTATATGGCTGGGTACCAACCTTCGCCGAAGGCCGTGCAGCGAGGTTCGAACACTTTAACGACGACAATGAAAATGCCGTAGTAACTGTAAAAACAGTGGGTAACGGTATAGGCGGCGATTTCAAGGTAGACCGCACCACCGGTACTTCTCCTGCAGTGAAAGGAGAGGTTAACTCCATATTCGCCAACTTTGGTACTGCCGGTGTTTACGGGCTGTCATCAGGTACAGGTGGGTATGCCGGCTTATTCTACTCTTCTAATGCGGGAGGCAACGGCCCCGCAGTACTGGCGCTTACAGAAGGCGCTGGTAACGGCATTACCGCCAATGCAGGTGGTAATGGCGATGGAATTGAAGCTAGTTGTGACGGCAATGGCAACGCAGTATCTGGCTTCGTCCCGAACTTTGGTACTGGCAGAGCCGGAAGGTTCGCCAACTTCAATAACGCCAACGCACAACCTGTTGTACATGTCACCACTACCGGCACCGGTTCAACCCTGCTCATCAACCACACGGGCCCAAGCGGTAACCTGGCCGTTTTCCAAAGCGCTGGTGCCAACGTTGCCCGCATTAACAAAGCCGGCATGGGCTTCTTTAACGGAGGCACCCAGAACTCAGGTGCGGACGTTGCCGAGGCGTTTGACGTAAGCGGCAGCATCAGCAACTACGAACCTGGGGATGTACTGGTGATCGCTACCAGCGAAGACAGGATGGTGGAAAAATCCTCTGAGCCTTACTCTACACTCGTAGCGGGCGTATATGCTACTAAACCGGGTGTACTCTTAACAGAAGAAGAAATCGATACCGATATTTCCGATAAAGCCCCAATGGGTGTTGTAGGTGTAATCCCTACTAAAGTTTGCCTCGAAGGCGGCCCTATCAAACGCGGCGACATGCTGGTTACTTCCAGCAAAGCAGGTTACGCGATGAAGGCCGATCCAGAGAAAGTAAAACCCGGCCAGGTAATCGGTAAAGCACTGCAGCAGCATCTTTCCGGCGAAGGGAAAATCAAAGTACTGGTAAACGTGAAGTAACTTTTGCGGTATAAGTAATGTGCTGCGCGACAAAGTTCGCAGTACAGTTAGAAGTTTAATTATGGTTGTAACTTAGCGAAGCCCGCTTTCCAGCGGGCTTCTGCTATTATAGTAAGGCAAGGTTTGATTAAAACCGGTAATTTGTGTCACTTAAAACTATACCATGATCCCGGATGATCTGCACATTTGCCTCGCATGTATCGATCTTTAAGGCTCCCTGCAAGAGGGAACTGGTTGTTCTCAGTAAACAATTGAGAGCCAGGCAGGAAACAAACAGGCAATAGTCTTTCCAAGCGACGGACGCCTGGTACGCTGGCAAAATAGCAGAACTGGCAATGAGTGAAGCAAGAACAGCTAACAGGGTAGTTCTGAGCGGTTGGGGTCTTATGATTACCTAAAATAAAACGGCAAACGCTCCAATAAAGAACGTTTGCCGCAATTATATGCTGTAGGGCCTAAACCCTTTCTACTATATTCTGAAGTGAGAGAATGCTTTGTTAGCTTCAGCCATACGGTGAGTATCTTCTTTCTTTTTGAAAGCAGCACCTTCACCTTTGCTTGCAGCTACGATCTCGTTAGCAAGTTTCTCAGCCATGCTCTTACCATTTCTTTCGCCAGCGAAACGGATCAACCATTTCATGGAGAGAGAAATTTTCCTGTCTGCACGAACTTCGGCAGGGATCTGGAAAGTAGCACCACCGATACGACGGCTTCTTACTTCTACAGCAGGCGTTACATTAGATAAAGCCCTTTTCCATATTTCGTAGCCATTTTCGTTAGTAGTTTGGCTAACACGGTCGATCGCATCGTAGAAAATCCTGTAAGCGATGGATTTTTTACCTTGTTCCATGATGTTGTTCACGAAACGGGTTACTTGTTTGTCGCCAAATTTAGGATCTGGAGCCAGCGGTAATTTTTTCGCAGCTTGCTTTCTCATTTATTGAAAAATTTCAACTAGTTATTATAATTATTTTTTAGCCTTTTCCTTCTTAGTACCATACTTAGAACGGCTCTGCTTCCTGTCTTTCACACCAGCGGTATCAAGTGAACCACGTACGATGTGATAACGTACACCCGGAAGGTCTTTTACCCTACCACCACGGATCAGTACGATGGAGTGCTCCTGCAGGTTGTGACCTTCACCAGGGATGTAGGCAATCACCTCAATCTTGTTGGTCAAACGAACCTTGGCCACCTTACGCAAAGCGGAGTTAGGCTTCTTAGGCGTGGTAGTGTACACACGAGTACATACCCCACGGCGCTGAGGACAGGCATCCAACGCTCTGGACTTGGATTTGGCCCGGATAATTTCTCTTCCTTTTCTTACTAATTGTTGTATAGTAGGCATTCTTACCTATGTTTTTTTTCGTCTGTTTACAATTACGTCCAAATTCCCCACATGGAGATTTTGGGAGGGCAAAGGTATGACTATATGTTTATAAATACAAATTGTTCGCTAATATTTTTAAAATCCCGGGGAATTATCAGGCCCTTCCATTCAGTAACTCGGTTACTATCTGCTCCCATTCCTCGTTCAGGCTGGCCTTTGGGGTATTTCTCCCGGCCCTGGCATACCAATAATCAGCATTACCCAGGTCACCTTCTTTACGATGCAGGTACGCATGTATATACGAACCTGTACTTCCTGCTATGTTCTGGGCTATGTCGTGTGCCATCTCCCAATCCCCTTTCCCATCCCACCACATAGCGGTGAGCGCCGGCTTTATGCCGTACGGCGGTTCGGAGGACTGCAAAGATGCGATAAATTCCGGTAAAGTCATGAGCGAAAGATAGGAAGTTTCCTGTTTTCAGAGAAAAAAGAAGGCCAGGCATTGCTGCCCGGCCTCTTTATAGCTAAAACACATAACACTTTCGACTTAAATATGGTAGTTCCAGCCCCTGGTATCTTCGGATTTACCGGTACGGATCGCATCCAGGCGGTTAATTACCTCTGCTCCTACCTTATAATTGGCGGTGTCCAGGCGGAGGCTCTTCTCCTTGAAGTCCAGCTGCTCCACATAAGCCACGCTTGATGCGGTGCCGGTGCCGAACACTTCTTTAAGGGTACCGTCCTCGTAAGCTGCCACTACCTCTTCTATAGATATAGGACGTTCCTCCACGGTAAGACCCATATCTTTTAATATATCCATTACACTGGCCCGGGTTACACCTGCCAAAATGGTACCCTGCGACAGATCTGGGGTAATGGCGGTGTTGCCGATAATAGTAAATACGTTCATGGTGCCACATTCCTGCAGGTACTTATGCTCGTAACCATCTACCCAAAGTATCTGGTCGTACCCCTGTTTGCGGGCCTGCATGGTTGGCTGCATCGTACCGCCGTAGTTACCGGCCGCTTTAGCATAACCTACCCCACCCGGGAAAGCGCGCACATATTTATCCTGCACTAACAGTTTAATGGGCTTATTGAAATAAGGCCCCGAAGGGGAGTTGATGATCATGAACCGGTACGTTTCTGAAGGACGTACGCCGATAAACTCATCGGCCGCGATCATAAACGGACGCAGGTAGAAAGAGCACCCCTCGTTGGAAGGTACCCAGTCGCGGTCCAGGTCGATCAGCATGGCCATACCACCAATAAATAACCACTCAGGCACGTCGGGCATGCCCATCCTGTCTGCCGATATATTAAAACGTTTGTAATTGTCGTATGGACGGAAGATCATCGGGTTACCCTCCTGATCTTTATAAGCCTTGATGCCTTCAAAAATAGCCTGCCCGTAATGCCAGGCTGCATTAGAAGGACTCACAGAAATATGCGAAAAAGGCAGAATTTGCGCATCATGCCATTCTTTTCCGTCGAAATCGGCCACCAGCATATGATCGGCATATTTTTTACCGAATACGAGGTTATTGAAATCTACTTCGCCAATACGGCTCTGCGTAGTTTTAGTAACTTTAATCTTCTTTAAAGCTTCTTCCATTGGATTATTTGAAAGTAAATCATGACCCACGGGATAATCTGCAATCATCATGGTTTATCGGTTTTATCTCAATATTTTTACACTTTCCGGATCATTTACCCGTCGAATGATCTGCAAATAAACTGATTTTTCCCCAAGCGGGGATGGTCGCATAAATCTTTAATAATATATATATGAGCCTTTCAGCAGTGCAACTGGACCCGTACTTACTGGCTAAGATGTATACCCAGCCTATTATTCCGGAAGAAAAGCAGGCAGGGCCGGTGGTACAAAAAGAGCTGCCTAAAGTCAAATATTTAGGCGAAAATCAAAAAAACATACTGCTACTCATACAAAACGAAAATGAAGCGTATTTAAATGAAGAATCATTCAATCTGCTTACGAATATATTAAACGCCTGTAAACTGGGCATGCAGGATGTAGCACTCGCAAATGTAGCCCATTACACTGCGTTAACACTGGCAGACTGGCAAAAGGTGGTGAACTTCCAGCGTGTGGTTATATTCGGCATTGCGCCCGACCAGCTTGCCGTGGAAGCACCGGTTTACCAACTGGTGACTATCAATAATGTTACCGCCATCTTCTCCCACGACCTTACCTTCATTGGTTCCGACAAAACCCTGAAAGGCAGGTTATGGATGGGACTTCAAAAATTATTTAATTTATAAGGAATGGTTTTAGTTTTTGCGACGAACAACGATAATAAGGTAAAAGAGGTACGCGCCATGTTAGGCAATGCCTTCGAGATCATCACATTGAAAGAATCGGGCATCGATATCGACATACCCGAACCGCATGACACCCTGGAAGATAATGCCCGCGAGAAATCGACGGTTATATATAATATGACAGGCAAAAACTGTTTTTCGGAAGATACCGGCCTGGAGATAGACGCCCTGAACGGAGAACCTGGTGTGTTATCGGCCCGTTATGCGGGCGAGCAGAAGGAAGCGGCAGACAATATCGTGAAGGTGCTGACTAACCTACAGTCACAACCCAACCGTAAGGCACAGTTCCGTACTGTTATTTCATTACGGTTAGGCGAGCAGGAACACCAGTTCGAAGGCATTTGCGAAGGGGAAATACTCGAAAGCACAACAGGTGTAAAGGGTTTTGGTTACGATCCCATCTTTAAACCATCCGGTGCCGACCGCTCCTTCGCGCAAATGGAAATGAGCGAAAAGAACAGTTACAGTCACCGCGCAAAAGCCTTTTCAAAACTGGTAGCTTTCCTGAAGGAGCAGCAGCCTGCCTGAAATATCCCTCCCGTTTTATCGTCTACATTTTAAATATACATGGCCAGAGTTAAGATCAGCTTACCGGAACAGTTTAAATTTTCTACACAAATACCCATCCGCATACAGGATGTGAATTATGGCGGCCATGTTGGCAACGACGCTATTCTTTCGATTATGCACGAAGCCCGCCTGCAGTTCTTAAACAGCATTGGCTGTACCGAACTGGATGCTTACGGGGTAGGCATGATCATGTCGGACGTAGCGATCGTATATAAAGGAGAAGGGTTCAGGGGCGATGTGTTCGTGGTGGAAGTAACTGCCGACGAGCTATCTCCCTTTGGATTTGAGTTGCTGTACCGCCTGAGTACGGAGCGTGAAGGTAAAAAATTGCCTATCGCCGAGGGCAAAACGGGCATGATCTGTTTTGATTACAGTCAGCGTAAAGTGGCCCGCATGCCCGACATATTGCAAGAAAAATTGATTGGATAAACGAGAAACGCATAAGATGACAACATTTACAGAACAACCTGCTTACCTGAAGCACGTAATTACACACCGCCGTACGGTGAAACCAGAAAGAATGAATGGCCAGCAGATTCCTGACGAACAGGTACAGGAACTATTGCAACTGGCCGACTGGGCGCCAACCCACGCTTATACAGAGCCCTGGTTCTTTTTTGTGTACGCTGGCGAAAAGGTGAAACAATTTTGCCAGGACCATGCAGAACTTTATAAGAAAGTACGCGGCGAAGCTTATATCCCTGGTACTTATGACAAACTGGCCACGATGGGCGATAAGGCTTCGCATGTCATTATCTCGGTAATGAAACGCGGTACCAACCCGAACATCCCCGAGCTGGAAGAGATTGCCTCTGCTGCTGCCGCTACCCAAAACCTGTTGCTGGGTGCTGCCGCTGATGGCATTTCCGCTTACTGGGGTTCCGGTGGTATGGCCTATAACCCTGCCATGAAGGAGTTCCTGGGCCTGCGTGAAGAAGACAAAGTGCTGGGTGTTATCTACCTGGGCTACTCCGACGTTACGCTCGCTCCCGGTAAAAGGACAAAGCCGTTGGAAGAGAAAGTAAAGTGGATGTAACTGAACACTAACATCATTGCCGGGCATAAACACTGTTTTGTGCCCGGTTTTTATTTATGGAACAGGCATTACTCCCCTATTGAGCCCCCGTTGTGTCACTCCCTTCAACCACAACAAAAAACTGAACAAATGGTAATACACCATCACTCTCCCCCTTATCTTCCCATTTACCCTTCCATACGACAGGATTAAGCATAGTGGCTAGTTCCCTTCAGGACCCTTTAGCGATCCTGTACAGGATGGATATAGGCACCCCGGGGGATGTTTGATACTATCTTTAACAACCCATAGGCTGTTAACTTCCTGTATCATGGGGAGGCACATCTGCTAAAGGAGCCTCCTTCTTCACCTTATTTCTCTCAAAGAAACCTTCCTTTTCAAGGCGGGCAATCGTTTCCCGGTGAAAATCCTGAGGATCTAACACAAGGCCGAACCAATCGTGCCAGCCTTCGGGACGGCTGGGTATAATAGTTGCCGGATCTATACCAGGCAGATCGGGCAATGGCTTGGGATGATACTTGTAAAACCGTTTGATGAATTTTGTAAACATAACATCCTATTTATTCATTATAAATTTTCTACTATCTCTACTTTATATACCGGATCGTTATTAATATTCAATTGAAAAACGATACAGCTTATATATGGGAACAATGCCAAAATGGAAAAGAAGTACGCATATTTATAGAACCGCACTTTCGCATTTAAGATCGCCTGGTTATCGCCTATCGCGTATTCTAATTCATCGATGTAGGACGCCTTTAACTTCAGGTCAATTTCATCATATCTATATCCAGAGTTCTCATACTTTCTTCTCAGGTCTACATAAAATTTCTTTGGTTTGTCTACGTAATAAATCGACGAAGGAGTTAATAACCTTATGCTATAAATAAATGAACTTAGAAATAGTACCCCATAAAGGTAAAACGACAAATGAAAGAACCAGTTGCAATTTACTTTAGAGAAAAAAAGCGATTCTACAACCGGCATCAGGAAGATAGCCTCCACTGAATATAAGATCATCAGGTACGTAAACTTGTCCTGCGTTTTGTGATAGGCTTCCAAATACTCCGTTTGGCGTTTTTCATTGAGTTCAATGATGCAGTCGAGATCATAGAATGAAATCATTTATGATGGCTTGTGCATTCCGGGCAATTGAATGCGGGTTAACAATACTCCCTGGCAGAAATGCAAATATAGGGGAAAGATGACTTCATTTTGGGTGAATAGAATTGTTGCGGGTGAAGGGAGTGACACAACGGCGGCTGGGTAAGGGTTTGATGTTTGTTCAATGATAAAAAAAATGACCGGCAGGAGTACCGGTCATTTGCGATATAGTTATAAGTGTGTGTTAAAATCCTGCTTCGGCAAAAAGGTTGGGGTAGTCGGATATAATACCGTCGACGCCCATATTTTTTAAGCGGATAATTTCTGCTTTATCATTTACCGTCCATGGGATCAGTTTTATGTTTGCATCTTTACAGGCCTTTACCATTTCGGCGGTTACCATGGTGTAGTGTGGACTGTAAGCGAAAGGCATAAATCCAAGATCGGCGAGATTTTCGGCCAGCGTTTTCTTATTGGAAGCCTCTACCAGGTAAGAGGTTTTAACACCTGCATACTGCCTGTTCAACACCTGCAATGTTCGCCTGTCGAACGACTGGATAACGGTGCGCGGTGTAATACCTTTCTCCTCCACTACTTTCATCAGCAGGCTCACGAACTCTTCGGGAGCGGGATGTAACACGCCGTCGGTAGCAGGCCTGCATTTGGTTTCGATATTATACCAGACAGGCTTTACGCCCTTTTCGGCGGCATACTTTTCAGATGCTTCGATAAGATCGGCGAGCAGTGGTTTTTGTACGGCCATCTTCTGCTGTTGCGGAAAGCCGGGATTACCTTTCTGCCCTACATCAAAACGTTTGATATCCTCATAGTTCATAGAGAAAAGTGCGTATTGCTTTTCCTCCTCTTTAGTGATGAACCTGCCCTCGGGTGTGGTGGTGATATCGTGGTTGAAGTAAGGATCGTGCGAAACGATTACCTGTTTGTCTTTTGTGACAGATGCATCCATTTCCAGCGTGGTTACACCTACATCAATTGCTTTCTTCATGGCCGGAATGGTGTTCTCGGGCATGAGGCCGCGGCTGCCGCGGTGGCCTTCCTTATCGAAGGCAGGAAAGGTTGCATCGTTAGTTTGCGCTGTCATACGTTTAGAGGAGGCGCAGGCCGTCCACAACAAAGATGCGGCAAGTAATCCGGATAAAGGTAATTTCATCTGTTCCTATTTTTTAGGCTGCTTGCCTTGTAAGGCTAATGTTTGTGTATACACCGCGCCAAACCTGTCGGTCGCGGTTACCGTTACCGACCGTGTACCCAAAGGGATCACTCCTTTAAACAGGTGATCGGTAGCGCTGGGTTCTACGAACTTATGTTTAACCGGCAGCTCAGCACCCTTGTACAGCTTTACCGCCAGCGGATCGAAGCCGTTAAAACGCTTCATATCACCCAGCTTGTTACCATCTGCCGTCAGTTCTACTTTCCAGGCCGGGTCGTAGTTCCACACATTGGCAATGATGTTCGAAGGATCGATCTCGTCCTGGAAAACGCTGACCTGGTAATCTTTTGATTGCCCCACACCCTTGTAATACCATTTCATATCATCACCTTTTACTTCATACACGCCGTAACCACCGGGAGTACCATCTCCACAAACCGCGCCAGTCCACCAGGCGCCGCATACCGTACCATGTATGTGTTCGAATACACCTTCGTGCAGTACATTTTCGTTGAAGTGGGTATGACCGCTCATGATATGCGACTTATAGTTTTTAAGCAACGCATACAACTCAGCGCGATTTTCGGTAACACCACCGGGGCTGGGCAAATCGGCACCGGCCCGTTTGAAAGCCTCCGTATAAGCGGGAATGTGCATGCTCAGGATAACAAGGCTGCCTGGCTTCACTGTTGCCAGGTCTTTCTTCAGCCAGGCAATTTGCTCGTCCGTAATCATACCTTTATACTCTCTTTCTTTGCCGAGGTAATACACGTTATCGAGTACTACGTAATGCGCTTTACCACGGTTAAAGGAATAATAAGTGGGGCCGAAAAGTTTCTTGAAAGTGCGGTCGCTCGTTTCGTCGCCACCCTGACGATAGTCAAGATCGTGGTTGCCAATTACCTGGAAGAAAGGAATGCCTGTAACCGTAGCCGCCTGAATATAATCGTCGAACAAATCGTGTTTGTCCCATACCAGGTCACCACAACCGATGCCATGCCACAGCGCGTCTTTGCCGTAACTATCGATCAAAGCCTTTGTATCCGGGGCAGATTTGGTGATCAGTTCTTCTGCATCGTCTTTGGAGCGGATCTGTGGATCGGCCCATATGATAAAGTTATGCTCGTCGTCGTTTTTGGCCAGTGGTGTAAGCGTAAAGTTGATGGTTTGTGCATCTTTTGCTTCAAGTGGCTGGAAGTAAGCAGCCAGCCCCTCTTTGCTTACCGGGATTTCGTGACCGGCAGGCACACTTACGAATACGAATCCCGCTTTTTCATTGGCAGTAAATCCGAAACGACCTTTGCTATCAGTGGTTACTACAGAAAAACCATCGCTCACTACAACACCTTTAAGGGCTTTACCATTAGCAGTTACCTTACCCGATACCCTGGTAGCTTTACCACCTACGATTGCAGAGTAAGCCCTGTCGGCCCCTGAAAGTATACCTGCACCGATCAAAGAAGTGAGGTAAAGAAAATTACGCCTATCCATGTTTATGTAAAAATTTGGCTGCAAAGTAAAGCCGTGACAGGCAAGCCGCCCCGTACACGATGTTATGAAATCGCTAAGTTTTACCGCACGCCCACATTGAGCTTCTCGCGGTTCCAGGTAAGAGCGGTAAAGAAGATGGCCAGTATGCAGGCAGCGATCATGACATAAAAACCACCATCCCATCCCCATTTATCTACTATGTAACCGATGGCCACATTAGCGAACAATGCGCCTCCGAGGTAACCGAACAAACCGGTTAATCCCGCCGCAGTACCTGCAGCCTTTTTCGGCACCAGGTCAAGGGCCTGAACACCTATCAACATCACCGGCCCGTATATCAGGAAGCCGATAGCGATCAGCGCGGCATTATCCACCCAGGGTCTGCCCGCAGGGTTTTTCCAGTATACGACTACGGCTACCAGCACCAGTAACATATAAATAACGGTTGCCGGGGCACGGCGGCCGCGGAATATCTTATCGCTTATCCAGCCACATAACAATGTACCGGGAATGCCTGCATACTCATACGCGAAGTAAGCCCAGCCTGTTTCTTTTACCGAGAAACCCTTTGCTTCTTTCAGATAAGTAGGGGCCCAGTCCAGCACACCGTAACGCAGCAGGTACACAAATACGTTAGCAAGTGCGATGTACCACAACAACCTGTTGGTAAGAATATGGTTCTTAAATATAGCCATGGCCGTTAGCTCCTTTTCATGATCGGCAGCATAGTCGGCAGGGTACTCGTTTTTGTATTGTTCCACCGGCGGTAAACCGCATGACTGCGGCGTATCGCGTACAAGCCAGTAAGCAATGGCGGCTACCACAAAAGCTACAGCGGCGGGGAAAAAGAATTTACTCTCCCATACGCCGAACAGGTGCATCCCCAGTATCGTCAGCGGACCAATAAGACCACCACCGACGTTATGGGCTACATTCCAAATCGACATCATGGTCCCCCTTTCTTTCAACGAAAACCAGTGTACCACTACCCTTCCGCAAGGCGGCCAGCCCATACCCTGAAACCAGCCATTAACGAACAAGAGCGTAAACATAATGGCGATAGAACTGGTAGCCCAGGGAAAAAGGCCCATCAACAACATTGTTAACGCCGACAGCACGAGGCCGAGAGTAATGAATTTACGCGCATCGCTACGGTCGCTCAGGTTGCCCATGATAAACTTACTAATGCCATATGCCACCGATACGCCGGACAAGGCAATACCCAACTCTCCTTTAGAAAATCCCTTATCCGCGAGGTCGGGCATGGCGAGTGTAAAGTTCTTTCGCACCAGGTAGTACCCTGCATATCCTATAAATATGCCTATAAACACCTGCCACCTCAGCTTCTTGTAGTCCTGGTCTATCACATCTGCAGGTTGCAAAGGTTTCGGGACCGGCGGTTGTAACCAGTTCATTAAAATCGGATCGGTTTATATGAGAAAGATAAAATGGAGCTGGATACGATCCAGCCCCGGGCATCGTTTATTGTATGAATAATTTTGTTGACAGCGAATCGTTCTGAATTTCTGAAAGCTGGGAAGTCTTTGTCATCAATACATTCGTTTGTGTTCTGGCTTTTGTCCAGCGGCCTAAACCAACATTGTACTCACCGCCCAGGATATAAAAGAACCCAAGGTCGCCGGTGTTATAAGCCAGGAAGGTGTTATTGGTACCCATCCTGAAATAAGGCTGTTGAATGGATGGTTCAAGCGGATTTACCACATCATACCAGTCGGTATTGGCGATTTTGTATCCCAGTGGTGGCGGACCAGCACTATAAAG
Organism: uncultured Chitinophaga sp.; assembly: GCF_902168175.1. Classification (GTDB taxonomy): domain Bacteria; phylum Bacteroidota; class Bacteroidia; order Chitinophagales; family Chitinophagaceae; genus Chitinophaga. The sequence goes on from NZ_CABHOU010000025.1 coordinate 544,907, forward strand.
ACTGCCACCACCGTTTACCCATATTACATCTACAGGTTTAGTATCGGCAGTTACAGTAACGCCTTCGAAAACAGCTATACCAAAGGCATTACCACTGTTAGCCAACCAGCCATTTTTAGCCACGCCAAATCCTTCGCCGGCTTTAGTTACATAGTCGTAATTCTTCACCCAGTTAACGGAAGAAATATCGGTAGAAAGATCACCGTTAATCAGTTTGAATTTACCGCCAACATAAAAGAAGGTGCCTTTTGCAGCAGTGCCCGAGTTGATGTTGATCTTATAGGTACGGTCAACACCCGTAGCCCAGCCCTTATTCGGCGCCCCGGTGGGGTTAGATGCACCTGCATTATTGTTCCATACCAGTGAATATGGCGTTACAGCGAAGTCGATATCCCTGGTGGCCATCATCTGCACGTATTCATAGTTACCATCAGAAGCTATTCTCGGATCGCTGCAAAAACCGGTGATCAGGATGGGTTGCAGTTCGATTACGGAACTGAGAATATCATAATCTTTACCGGTACGCAGGCGAAAAATGGGAACAGACTTCCCATCGCTGCCTTCTTTATTAAATACGATACCGCGGTAATTGGCCATTACCGGCAGCAGGCTGTCGGCAAAGGTAGCGCCGGCAGTGGTCGATACCGTGATGTTACCAAAACCATCATTCAGTACCCAGTCTTTGCCCCCGAACTTATCGGTGGGCGCAGGCAATGGATTAAAGCCGCCCTTTACCAATACCGACAATACACTTTCATATGCATCCGGGTTAGCCAGTATCTGGCTGCTGTTGGCGCGTACAGCCGGAATCGTATTATTGGAAGATACTTTTGTGATATCGCCGGTGGTAACACCTGTAATGCGTAAAATTCCTTCTTTTTTAGTCATTACTTTACCTGCAAGGTTTACGATCAGCGAATCGCCCGGCACGAAAGTAGCTGCATCATTCCCTAACTCAATAGCTATACCACGAAGCAGGTTAAGGCGGCGGTAATCCTGCATAATCAGTAAACCGGCGGGCATATTACCACCTGTATGATCGGATACTACAACCCCGGTAATTTTATCGCAACCAAACATGGTTTCCTTCGACAAAGGCACGTCTTTACCATGATAAATGCTGCGCAGGTCGTACATGGGCAGGTACGGGTAAATTACGGCACCGGGATAGGTCTTATCTTTCTCACAAGCCCAAAAACTTATAAACAAAGCCAGGAAGACGGAATATTTAATAATGTTGTTCATCGTGTTCTTTTTACTTGAATGTTGATACTTACTTTTTCTGCCACCATACTTCGGTAGAGATTACATCAGGCCCCTGAACGGCAACAGCCAGTTTGTAATTGGTGGGGTTTGCAGACTGCACATACAGCGGATAGTTAAAACGTGCCGGCATTACACCACCATTGCTTAACCCGTTGCCTTTGGGTAATACAGGATGGCCGGTGCGGCGGTACTCTACCCACTGCTGTAAATCGGTAAGGAACAAAGCATAGTATTTCAGCAGATGGATCTTCTCCATTTTATCTTCCAGTGGCAATGTATCATCCCATGGAATATCTGCGTTGGTAAGAAAAGTTTTAATATCCACCGCCCAGGCAGGCATCCACAGCGTGATGCTGTTTTTAGCGCCATCGTTGTAGTAGGTTTCGGCAGAGCCGGTAATCCAGCCTTTAACAACAGCCTCCGCCAGCATGAATTTTAATTCTGCAAAGTTCAGGATCATACCTGCCAGCGCATCTGTTTGCATGGATGTGGTGGAGGTATTGGAATAGAAGTAAGATTTTTTCGGTCCGCCCTGTCCTGGCAAATAACCGCTGGGTACACCTTTAAACCCTTCGGACGACTGTGCAATACCCCACCTGTTAATACCATTCGCACCAAGCGATATATTCAGCCTTGGATCGTCCCAGGATACCAGGTGATCAATGAAGAAACTGGCAATACCCGGAGCGCGGAAATCCTGTTCCCTTACGCCGGTTACATAGGGATTAACATAGGGAGCTACACCTGTCCATTTGAGGATGGCCGATTCCGCATTACTGTTGATGAGCGGGTAGGTAACATTATCTCCCACAATTTGCTGGAACTTAGCGATTACGTCCGACGCCACTTCCGTTTTACCGGATATCCTCAGTAGCAAACGCAGGTAAAGTGTATTACAGAATTTTCTCCATAGAGATGCTTTACCTCCATATATCGGATCGCTCGCAGTAACGGTAAGGTCAGCTGCGCCCGTAAGCAGCGTGTTAGCCGTTTCCAGCTGTTTAAAGATGTCTAAATAAATATCTTTCTGCCTGTCAAAAGCTGGCTCGTAAATAACACTGTCGCGGCCTTTGTTAGAATTGAAATAAGGAACATCGCCATATGCATCCGTAAGCATGGAGTAAACCCACGACTGGCAGATGAGCGAGATGGCCATATAGGTTTTGTTGTAGTTTGGACCGGTAGTGTCCGCAGCTACCCTGTAAAGGTCTTTTAAGTTCGACAGTTGAATGTACCAGTTATTGTACAGGTAATCGGCCCAGGTGTTGTTAAAGTCGTAACGGAACACGCGACCGTCAGAATCGTTCATGTCTACCGTAACCTGCATCAGTTCATTATTGAAATTGCGGTTACGTATCATGTTATAAGTAACGATGTTTACCAGCGCCGGCGCCAGCAACTGCTGCGGCAGGGCGGTTGTTGTTTTATTGGGATCTGTGTTGATCTCCTTAAAATCCTTTGTACAGGAACTTAAAAAGAGGGCGAACAACAGCACAGCGCCTGATATTTTATTAATAAACTGCTTCATTTTCGTTCAGGTTAAAGTCCAATAACTAGGTTAAAACCAAATGTGCGGGTAGATGGGAACTGGCCGATCTCAAAACCCTGTACTATATCTGTTCCGCTGATCGTACCAAATTCAGGATCGAACATGGGCCATGGCGACCAGATGAACAGGTTACGCCCGTATACCCCAAGGGTTACCCGTTGTAACCCGATCTTATTGAGCATGGCAGGCTTAAAGGTGTAGTCCAGCCTGGCTTCCCTGAATTTGATGAAGTCGGTAGAGAACGTATTACCTTCTGCGTTATCGATACCGTAATGAGAGCGGTAGTAGTTATCAATATCCGTGGCCACCTTTGTGTTGGGCACATATTTTCCATCTGCGTCTACCACCACACCGTTACCGATTACACCACTTTCCCGGCCGGGCACCGTGTTCATCGTTTTACCCTGTTCCGCCAGTTTATGGTGCATCAGCGAATGTGCTACCGCACCCCATTGTGCATCGAACAATACATTGAGGCGGAATTGCTTGTAAGTAAAGTCGTTACTGAAACCGAGCTTACCTTTCGGTATTGTGTTACCGAGGTGAATTACATCGTCGGCCAGTTTGGCGAAACCGCTGCTGGCGTCGTATACAACCTGACCATCCGGCGCTCTCAGGTAACCACGCCCGTAAAGGTCTCCCATGCTGCCACCCACTTTTGCTACGATCTGTCCGCCACCAATGGGACCCGTACGCAACACGATCGATGTATCGGGCAGTTCGAGGATTTTATTGCGGTTAAAGGAGTAAACGATGTTGCTGTTCCATTTAAAATCTTTGGTAGATACAGGTGTGCCGTTCAGTGTAAATTCCATGCCCTGGTTCTGCACCTTACCCGTATTGATCACTGCATTGGCCCAGCCAGACGAACGATCGATTACGCGGGTAAGGATCTGGTCCCTGGTGTTACCGCCGTATAGCGCGATATCAATGCCAGCCCTGTTTTTCCAGAACCTCACGTTAGTGCCCACTTCAAATGTGGTGGTACGCAGTGGTTTAAGATTGGGATTGGTAACAAGCGTCGGATTTTGCAGGTAACCATCGAAGTTAACAGGACTTTCATAACCGTAAGCAGTATAGTAAGGCGTTGTACCGCCGCTACCAACGCTGGATGCAGAGAACCTCAGCTTCGCAAAAGAAATGGCGTCAGGCAGTTTTACTACTTCAGACAAGATGAAACTTGTATTAGCCGATGTATAGAAGAAACCGGCGTTGCTGGTACGGATAGGGGTAGCCAGCGTACTGTTCCAGTCCTGCCTGCCAGTAACATCCAGGAACAGGAAGTTTTTATAAGATGCAGAGAACAGTGCGTAAAAGCTATTCAGTGCAATCTGCGATTTGTAAGGGATGGCTACCTTAGGGCCCGCAGCATTTGTCATGGAGTATACACCCGGAACGATAAGGGAGTCGGCACGTACTTCATCTCTATTATAGAAATTGCGCATGGTACTGCCACCTAACGTACCCGATACATCAAAGTCTTTATTGATCTTTTTATTATACTTCAGCAGGAAATCGCCGGTAACCTCCTGTGAATAGATGTTTTGTGTACGGTAACTGCCTAAGCGGAATTTACTGCCGGCATCAAACGGACGTTCCTGCGCGCGGCGCTCGAACGAAAGGTCGGACGAAGCCCTTAACTGCAGACTTAACTCCTTCGTGAAACTGTACGTAGCGGTGGCGTTACCGGTAACGCTGTTACGGTTCGATTTGTTCTGGAACTCATATGCAACCGCGTACGGGTTTTCGGGAAAGCTGGAGAAAGGGAATTCAATCTCGCGGCCCACTTTACCCAGCGCCCAGTAATTCTTCAACCAGTTAAGGTCGCCATTGGGCTGCCAGAAAATGTACCAGTACATAATAGACTGGTTGCCATAACCGGTACCCGGAAGGTTATCACTCTTTTTGTTCGTATAATTCACCTTCGAGGATATCTGTAATTTATCATTCAGTTTAGAGTTTACAGAAAAAGCAACGGTGTTACGCTGGTATCCAGTGTTCGGCATAATCCAGTTGTTCTGCACATTCGTAACAGAGAAACGGGCAATCGTTTTGTCCGTACCACCATCCACGCTAATCGTGTTTGTAAGGGTTTTACCGGCTTCGAAATAATCGCGGGTAGAGTTTACATAAGGCTTCCACAATGATCTTTCTTTGGCCTGCGTTTGCGTTTCAGGATCATACTGGTAAAACATTTGCCCATTAAAACGAGGACCGTAAGCAGAACTGGTAGCACTGGTGTTATTACCATCGGGCGACGCCAGGTAAGAGTAATAGTTGAGGCCCCCGGTACCCTGCCCATACAAATACTGCAGGTCGGGCCAGCGGTTCACAGTTTCCATGGAACCATTGGAATTCACGGTAATGCCCAATCCTTTTTTCCTGGAACTGCCGGATTTAGTAGTAATGATGATCGCACCATTAGCGCCGTTCTGACCGTACAGTGCAGCCGCACCAGGACCTTTCAGCACCGTGATCGTCTCAATGTCTTCCGGGTTAATATCGTTAAGACCGCTACCGTAGTCGGCAGGCATGTTATCGCTGCCTGTACCATAAGGCACTTCGCCCGCTACTGCTGTACGCCGGCCACTTCCACCAACACCACCGCCACTCACGATCACACCATCCACCACCACCAGTGCTTCGTTGTTACCGGTAAGGTTGTTCTCGCCACGTAACACGATTTTGATAGAACCGGTTGGGCCACCATTGGATCTTACGAGGTTAAGGCCCGCTACCTTACCAGACAGTGCATCGGTCCAGTTACTGGACAATGCATCTGTAAGCTGTTCGCCCTTTACCACGGTAGTAGCATAACCCAGTGCCTTTTCATCCCGTTTAATGCCAAGCGCCGTCACCACCACTTCGTCGAGCGACTTCGGATCTTCCTTCAAAACTATGTTTAACTGTTGTGTTGTTTTAATTGTTACTTCACGCGAAATAAAGCCCAGGTAGGTAAATACAAGTACTCCGCCTGACGGGGGCAGTGTAATCATGTATGCGCCTTTTGCATCGGTAGTAGTTCCTTTTCCGGAGTTTTTCAGGTGGATAGTTACGCCAATCAGCGCTTCACCTTTTTCGTCCGTTACTTTACCGCGCACCACTACTTCCTCCTGCTGAAGTTTCCCTGAAGAAGTAAAAGCCATGGAAGCCGCTGCCGCAGCGGGGGAAGCGCTACCCGACACCATTGTGCAGACACCCAGTTGCAGGCCGGTGATAAATAGTAGAAAGTGTTTCATTCAACAAAATTGATTTTTTTAATAATTCTCTGTGGAAACCGTTTAACGCGTGAAATTTTGGATTGATGTCTTGTCTGTGGAGTCTTAATAAATCACCAGCGGAGAACACGGATGGAAGCGCCATTGGCTGCGTTTACCAGCCTGCGCTACATCTGCGATGTTTACACCGTTTAATCCGGGGCCGCACATGCGCTGCGGCACCAAAGTTTGTTCTGATCTGCTGGTAATACTGTTGTAATAAATCCTGTCGATAGTTTAGATGAGGCGTATAGCCAGATATTGGTTGTGTTAATTCATTACGTGTTCAATTCAGTTTTTAACGTGGTTTTAAATAGATCAGTTCAGCATGTACGTTTTTGCTAACGCCCGAAATTCTTCCAGTTGTTGTTGTTCCCATTCCTTGTCATGCCCCAGTTCTCCAGCCAGCATATGGGCTACCTGGGGGGCAATACGCACAGCTTCTTCTGCATCCAGGAACAGCGCACGGATACGGCGCGCCAGCACATCTTCCACGGTGCGCGCCATTTCGTTTCTTGCCGCCCAAATCACCTGCGCCTTAATAATACACAACCTGGTGCTGAGTACTTCTTTCAGGGCAGGCTCCTGGCTGGCCAGGGCTTCTACCAGTGCAGCATCTGCGCCATAGAAGTACATCGGGTTGTGGAAGTCTACTTTCTCCAAAGCCCCATGCAGCGGCAGATTGCTTGTTACCGAACCAGTAGCCGGCCATCCATGCGATTCTTCCAGTTTGTCGATAACATCTTCCGCCATTTTGCGGAAGGTTGTCCATTTACCGCCGATGATGGTTATCAAACCTGCGGGCGATATAGTTATTTTATGGCTTCGGGATATCTCTTTCGTTTTTTCGCTGTTGCCTTGTGGTGCTGCCAGTGGCCGTAAACCAGCCCACACACTTCTTACATCGCTGCGCTGTGGCGGTTTGTTCAGGTAAGCACCGGCCGTAGCCAGTATGAAACTAATTTCCTGTTCCAGCGCCAATGGATCGAGGCTGATAGAATTCACCGGTGTATCGGTAGTGCCTACTACTATTTTATTATGCCAGGGCACTGCGAATAACACACGTCCATCGCTGGTTTTGGGGATCATCAGCGCATCGTCGCCCGGCAAAAACTCCCGGTCGAGCACCAGGTGTACACCCTGACTGGCGGCAATGCTATGTTTTGCGCCAGGGTTATCCATACGCAGTACATCGTCCGCAAACACGCCAGTGGCATTTATTACGCCCTTTGTTACCACCTTGTAAGTTTCGTTATTTTCCACGTCCTGCAGCAGCACTTTTACGATCTTGCCGCGGCCGTTCTTTTCCAGTCCTTTTACTTTTACATAATTCAACACCAGTCCGCCATGCTCAGCAATCGTTTGTACCAGGTTAATAGCCAGCCGCGAATCGTCAAACTGGCCGTCGTGGTAAAGTATACCGGCCGACAGGCGTTTGGGTGATAGCGTGGGCAGGCGTTTCAGCGTTTCGGATTTAGAAATGTGACGGGAACGGCCGAGGCTCAGGCGACCTGCCATCCAGTCGTACAACTTTAAACCAACGGTGTACATAATACTGTCCCAAAGCGAATAAGCAGGGATAACGAAGGAGGTGTTGTGTACCAGGTGCGGCGCATTCTTCGTGAGCAGGCCCCTTTCTATACTTGCTTCGCGCACCAGCGCCACATCGCCCTGTGCGAGGTAACGTACACCACCGTGTACCAGTTTGGTACTTTTGCTCGAGGTAGATTTGGCGAAGTCCGCCTGCTCTACCAATAAAGTTTTATAACCTCTCGTTACTGCTTCCAAAGCTGCGCCGAGGCCGGTAGCCCCACCGCCGATAATTACTACGTCCCACTCTGCTCCCTCCCTAACCTTCTTTTTCAGTTCGCCGATTGCCGCGTCCCTGGTCATACGATATTTATTTTACCCAAAGTACCGCCTGGTACATTGTAAAGATACTCACATTTCAATACAAGGTACATCGGATTGCGATACAGTGTATTTAGAGGTACATATTTGTAGTGAATTAGGCATATGAGATATCATTTAGGGAGAAAAAAGTATTAATATTGAAAGATGCGGTGGTTTTGCTGCAGTATAGTGGCCGGGAGTTAGGGAGGGTTTTTCTTATATGCGGATACTTTTCCGGGTAGGTAACTGACACCGGAGCCGGCTATCTTAGCTGGAGTTTTGGCATGATGTGTATACACCGCACGCCAAAAACTTACGCTCGTAAGAGGTGTATACATCGAACTTCAATTCGTGCTTAGACTTAAGGCCGAACAGGAGCAGTATATACACCGCCTCACAAAGAAGAACTCAAATTCGAACTTAGAATTGGGCAGCGGGCGGTGTATACACCATCCCACAACGAAGTGAAAAGAACTTAGACTCACAAGCGAGAGGTGTTTAACAATGCAACCACACACCTACCTCCACTCTAACTCATACTTCAAACTTCGCCCCTTTTCCTCCTCAAATACTTTTCCATTGTCTTTGCTGTAAGCCTGCACGCCCTTACTAATCCCATCATCATTATAAGCTACACCATAACAACCTGCGGAAGCATTCGTACTTATCACCATGCAGTAAGACTTACCCTTCTGCAACTTCAGGCTGAATTTACATCTAATACCTTTAGCCGACCAGCCTATCTTTCCTTCTTCCACTTTCGAAACCGCCAGTGGCTGACCAGTGGGCTTGAATGAAGCATCGGCAGCATAAATCGCGACGACCAATGCTGAATCGGGATCGGTGTTTTTGAACGAAGTGAGCTGGATGGCTTTTAAAGTACCGTTACGGGCGGCTTTAAAAGATTGCGAGCGCTGTATGTTGCGGGAGATGTCGCATTGCAGCCGGTAACCTTTTACCGGCGATGGGTTACACTTTAGCGGTTTAATGGCACCATCTTCCGTAAACTCTAACACCGTCCAGTAGTAGTTAGCAAGGGCTTCATTTTTAGCGGCATTATTCCATAAATCGCTGCCGTACAGGTAAATGGAATCTTTCCCCAACTTAAAGGCAGATACAAATGAAGGCTGACCGCCGCAGGAGTTATCGCTGATCTTTATGCCTTCGGACCAGGGACCTAAGGGCGAGGAAGCGGTACGGTAAGACGTGCCGGTACCGGAGCAATAACCGCAGTTGGGGTCAGAATACGTTACATAGTATTTGCCTTTACGTTTAAACAGTCCTGGTGCTTCAGTGTTGCCTGGTGTTACTGCCTTTACGTGTTCGCCAGTGCCGGAAAGATAATCATCGGTAAGTTTTTCGATAACGATCGTTCCTTTCGCGCGCCAGTCGGTGTAGGCGAGGTAACAGCTGCCATCATCATCTATAAACAGATCGTGATCGCCGTTGTTGAGTCCTGCCGCGGGAGCATTGGCATTTACCGCCACTACCGGCTCCTTTACTTCCACAAAGGGGCCAACAGGACTTTTGCTGGTAAACACACGATAGCCGGAAACATTATCATATACGTTAATCCAGAGTACATACCGGGAGGTGCGCTGGTTGTACACCACATGCGGACGAAAACAGCCGTACGTGTTACCGTTACAGCGCGTTTGCCATACCTGTGTACTGGCGTCGAAGAGCGCGCCTTTATCAGTCCAGGTTTGAAGATCGGTGGAGGTGTATACTTTGAATCCGCAGAAGGGCGCTCCTTTTTTACCCCAGGCAAACCCGCAGTCGTAACTGGTGCCATACAGGTAATACACACCATTGAACCGGGCAATTTCTCCATCATGCGCATCTATGGCGTCGCCAGCGGTGCTGAAGCGCGTAAACTGGTCGCCTTTTGCATTGAAGTTTTCGATCTTTTGCGCGAGGGCTGCCAGCGGCAACAATACGCATAACAGGAGTATGCTTTTCTGTTTCATCTAACAACTGTTTAAAAGTGGAATATGCCAATTTACAGATTATGTACCCGGCATATCCCATCTTTTCAAAAAGTATAAATGAATTATCAGATTGTACAATCTACAAATCCCAGTTCTTCACACGTGCAATTGCTTTCTGCCACTTTTGCTTTACAGCGGTAGTGTCATTACTTTCATCGGGATGAAATGTTTTACTGATGCGGTACTGCGCACGTACTTCAGACAGTTCCCAGAAACCGGTGGCCAGACCTGCCAGGTAAGCAACACCAACAGCACCCACCGGCATCACTTCCGGCCGCATGATCGGATATTGGAGTATGTCGGTTTGCATTTGCATGAAGAAGTCGTAACCGGCAGAGGTACCATCGACACGCAGCGCTGTAATCGAACGGCCGCTGTCCTTTTCCATGGCCTGCAGTGCATCGTAAATACCCAGCGCCACGCCCTCCAGTGAAGCGCGCGCAATGTGACCCGCGGAGGTGCCGCGTGTAATACCAATGATCATCCCACGTGCGTATGGGTCCCAGTAAGGTGCGCCGAGGCCGCTCAGTGCGGGTACGAACATTACACCGCCATTGTCGGGCTCTGTTTGCGCCAGGGCTTCTATTTCTGCGGTAGACTCTATCAACCCCAAACCATCCCTTATCCACCTGAATACGGAACTGCCGCCAAACACACTGCCTTCCAGCGCGTAGGTTACCTTACCGCCTATTTTCCAGGCGACCGTTGTAAGCAGGTTGTGTTGGGAAATGATAGGCGATTCGCCAATGTTCATGAGTGCAAAACAGCCACTACCATAGGTATTTTTCACCATCCCCGGTTCCAGGCACATCTGACCGAACAAGGCTGCCTGCTGGTCGCCGGCCACACCGGCAATAGGTATACCAGCACCAAATAAGGACGGTGCAGTTTGAGCAATGATCTCGCTGTTACTGCATATTTCAGGCAACAGTTGGAACGGAATGCCGAAGAGGCGTAATAATTCTTCATCCCACCGCAGTTCGTGAATATTGAACAACATGGTGCGCGATGCATTGGTTACATCGGTTACATGTTTTTTGCCGCCGGTAAGTTTCCAGATAAGCCACGAATCGATGGTACCAAACGCAAGCTGGCCCTGCTCTGCACGAATACGCGCGCCCTGTACATTATCTAATATCCAGCTGATTTTGCTGGCGGAAAAGTAGGCGTCGAGAATTAAACCTGTTTTTTGACGAATGAGTTCTGAAAAGCCCTGGTAGCGGAACTCATCGCATATTTTAGAGGTACGGCGATCTTGCCAGGCAATTGCGTTATAAATGGGATGACCACTCGCTTTATCCCATATCACAGTGGTTTCGCGCTGGTTGGCAATACCAATGCCAGCTATGTCGCCGGGTTGTACGCGGGTTTCCTCTAACAATTCTTCAATTACCGAAAGCATGGTAAACCAAATCTCATTCGGGTCCACTTCTATCCAGCCCGGCTGGGGGTAATATTTTTCGTATTCTTTCTGTAACTGCTTTACAACCTTTCCCTCCCTGTTGAACAATACCACACCGGCTGCGGCAGAGCCTAAGTCCAGCGAAAGGATATATTGTTTATCTGTATTCATATCGGGCATTTTATACGTGGCTGGTTTTTAGATTTTTTTGATCTCGCTGATGGCTTGCATTAGTTCGCCGAGGTATTGGTACATAGCTTCCAGGTACTCGTTGCCCTGTTCGGTAAGTTTGTAATATTTGCGTGGCACGCCTTCTTCCATCTCCACCCAGCGCGAGTCTAACAACTTCTCCTTTTTCAGGCGGCTGAGCAGCGGGTATATAGTGCCTTCTGCAATATCCATATCGGCCAGCTTCTTTATTTCGCTGATCAGCTCATAACCATATCGCTCCTTACTTTGCAGTAGCAGCATAATGATATACTCGAAAAGCCCTTTTTTGATCTGGGACTGCCAGCGGGTAATAAAGTAGGCACTTTGCTTGTTCTCGTTCTCCATACGGGATGTTTAAACTTTAGGGGGGTCAGGCTTTCTTCAGTTTGTTTTTAGACATAATGCGCTTGCGGTGTTGTTCTCCCCATTCCTTCATTTCCAATATCACCTTATCGAGCGAGCGGCTATAGGTGGTGGCTTTGTACTCCACCGCCACCGGCATACTGTCGTACACCGTGCGAGTAACAAATTCGTTTAACTCCAGTTCCTTCAGTTCTTTAGATAATACTTTAGGGGTGATGCCCTGCACCGACCGCTGAAGTTCTTTGAAACGTTGCGGGCCACCCTCCAGCAGGGCGATGATGATCGGCAGTTTCCACTTGCCACCCATTACATACATGGCATCACGAATGGCGTTGAGGCTTTTTTTACAAACCTCGGTGGCGTTGGCCGGATAGGCTTCGGCTTGTTTTATCCTGGACATATATTTGTATTTAGTGGCTACAGGGTACCGGTATCCTAAAGGATAGTGGTTACCAAAGTATAGCAAACTTACGATAATTTTGCAGGAGATGGTAGACCTGGCCTTCGCCACTCCCATCTACCCAGAATTTAAAAATTATAATTATGAAAGTTGAAATATGGTCGGATATAATGTGCCCATTCTGTTACATCGGCAAACGCCGGTTTGAGCAGGCACTCGAGCAGGTTGGTGGACAGGAACAGGTAGAAATTGAGTGGAAGAGTTTCCAGCTGGACCCGCAACTGCAATATACACCGGGACAAACCGTACACGATATGCTGGCAGAAAAAAAAGGCTGGACGGTAGAATATGCAAAAGAAGTGGGCAACCAGGTAAGCGGTATGGCCGCGCAACTGGGACTCGAATATGATTTCGATAAAGCCATTCCTGCCAATACTCTGGATGCACATCGCTTTTCGCACCTCGCGGCCAAACACGGTTTGCAGCACATCGCCGAAGAAAAACTATTCGCCGCTTATTTCACAGAAGGCAAAAACGTGGGCGATCATGAAACACTCATCGCTATCGGTAAAGAAATAGGTCTGAATGAAACAGAAGTAAAAGAAATGTTGCAGAGCGATACTTATAAAAGCGCTGTACACAAAGACATTTCAGAAGGCTCTTCAATTGGAGTAAGAGGCGTGCCCTTCTTTGTATTTAACAGGCAGTACGCTATTTCAGGCGCACAGCCGTTAGAAGTGTTTACACAAACTTTCAAAAAAGTGCAGGAAGATGAGAAAACTTCCGGCACCGTAGAAGGTGCAGTATGTACGCCAGAAGGCGATTGTTAGATTTATTTATACAAATAAAAAGGCCGGATGACTTTCCGGCCTTTTTTTATTCCCCAACCTGTGTAACCCGCCAAGCATAAGGAAAAACATGCCACTTAAATTTTAACATTTTAAATCCGCGCAGTCATTACACAACGTAGATGATAATGGAAACACTATTCACAGTAACCTGATTATCTGAACATTCCCAATTATTAACTAAAAGCATTTTTCTTATGAACAAATTCCAAATACCTCCTGTCGAGGGGGCGGGGGGAGGCTTGTCTCCAAAAGGCATGCAGCGCCGGCAATTCCTGACAAAACTTGCTGGTGCAGCATCTGTAGCAGCGGTTGTTTCAGGGTGTAGTAAAGATGATAATGATAACAGCGGCATTAACCTGGGTTCAGGCGATCCGGGCATTCTCAACTATGCGTATGCGTTAGAACAGTTGGAAGCAGCATTTTACACGCAGGTAATACTCACGCCTTATACCGGCATTACCGCTGATGAGAAAGCGTTACTGACAGACATCAGAGACCATGAGATCGCACACCGTGAGTTCTTTAAAAATGCCTTAGGATCTAAAGCTATTGTTTCGCTGGAAGTAAATTTTTCTGCGATCGACTTTACCAGCAGAGCCAGCGTACTGGCCACCGCCAAAGCGTTTGAAGACCTGGGCGTATCGGCTTACAACGGTGCGGGCAAACTGATCACCGACGGCACCTACCTGTTACTGGCAGGCAAAATCGTGTCTGTAGAAGCACGTCATGCCGCCTACATCCGCGACCTGATCAGCAACGGTAGTTTCGCTGACAGCACTGTAATAGACGCTAACGGCCTCGATAAAGCACAAACTCCAAAACAGGTATTAAGTGTTGCTTCGAAATTTCTTAAATCGAAGCTGAACGCCAATAACCTGCCTACTTCCTGATCTTAAAAAATTTGTTATGAATCTCTTTCAGATACTGAACGATATAGAAAAAGTAGACCCAGAGGTATACGACAAACTGGATAACCGCCGCTCGGTGATGAAACAGTTTGCTAAAATAAGTGGAAAACTCGCCCTGGCAGCAGTTCCCATTGCTTTCGGCGGCATGTTTAAAAAAGCATATGGACAAGGTACTACAGCTGTTGTAGACACCCTCCAGTTCGCGCTTACACTCGAATATTTAGAAGCCGCGTTTTATGTAAAAGCGGTGAGTACTGCGGGACTTATTCCTGCTGGCGCCCCTACTGCGGCCATTACTACGATACGCGATCACGAAACCGCACACGTAAACTTCCTGAAAACAGCTATTACTTCGCTGGGCGCAACGCCGGTAACATCACCTACGTTCGACTTTAGCGGGGGTAATGGTAGTAATAATGGTCCTTTTAAAACAGTATTTTCCGACTATGGTCTGTTCCTAGCTGTAGCCCAAACCTTTGAAGATACAGGTGTAAGAGCCTATAAAGGCCAGGCGGGTAACCTCATTTCTAATAATGATGTACTCACTGCCGCGTTAAACATTCACTCCGTAGAAGCGCGCCATGCCGCCCACATCAGGAGCATGCGTAAGGCTGCAGGTGCTGCCGTGAAACCATGGATCACACTGAACGACACAGGCGGTATTGGTACGGCTGTAGCAGCCAGCTACGCGGGTGAAGAACTGACTACGCAGGCGACTATTAATATTGTGAACATCAACGGCATGTCTATCAGTGCGAATGCAGCTTCCGAAGCGTTTGACGAAGACCTGAGCAAGGCGGCCGTGTTGGCAATTGTAGATCCGTTTATTGCCTAGATAGAATGCGATGCCATAATTGAGTGGATGGTTTCAAAAAGCCAGGCTGTGAGGCCTGGCTTTACTTATTTGCGGGAAATCAGTTCAGTGGCCATATCCACCAAACTTTGCCCCAGTACGCGGTGGTTATATTTTTCTGTGATAACCTTATACCCGTTCTCAGCCATCTGCTCTCTCAAAGCAACATCGGTTTTGAGTTTGAGTATTGCATCGGCCATGGCACTGGCATCTATACTGGTGAGTAGTATATCTTTGTTATCTGTAAATATTTCGTGTATAGCGGGCGTATCTTTCGAAATAATCGCCTTTTTCACGGAAGCGTAATGGTAAATCTTATTAGGGATCACCAGGTCGGCCTTTAGGGTGTTGCCAAAAATACCCAGGCATACGTCGAAGCGGTTCATCTCCTTAGATAAATCTTCGTAATTAACCCAGCCCGCCAGCGATACGTTCGATAACCCGTACTCAGCTACCAGCTTTTTTATCTTTTCAAACTCGAAGCCTGAACCTATTAGACGGAATTCAATCTCTTCATGATGTTTGAGTACACGGGCGGCTTCTACGATCTGCGTAACACCCTGTAAGGGAATAAACCCGCCGTAAAACCCTACGATGAACTTACCTGCAGGCTTATCTTCTACCGGCATCGGGTAAAAAGAATCGGTATTTACACCTACCGGCAGCACCTTCAGTTTATCCAGCGGTATTCCGAAAGTATCGTGAAAGTACTGCCTGTGGCAATTCGTATCACACACCACCAGGTCGGCCATCTTCATGGAAATCTTATCTTTCAGGTAGTTTTTATAGGCGCGTGGAGAATAACGGCTCACCTTTTTATAATCAAAAACCTTGGTGAGATAACGGGAAATAAGCGGATCGAAAATTACCGGTTTATCGGACAACAGCTTTACCAGCGGAACGTTTGTATGGGTAAACGATGGCATAAACACCACATCGGCGGCTTTAATGGCAGCTTTCATTTTGCTGAAGCCGAACGACTTCTCCCTGTAACTGTAAAAAGAAAGTTCGACACCCGGGATGGTATTCAAACCATCGATAAGCACCTGGGTCCTGTTATAAGAACGGTCGAATTTGCCGGCAAAAAGGATTTTCATTGTTGGTTGCAGGTATTAACTAATTTGTAGGTCATAGTTATGCTGATGCCCGCAAGATAGTTTTTTAAAAACACACTTATCTGAGAAAAATTTATTTCTTTGTGCCCGTAAAATCAATGTAAACGCCATGTCGAAAGCGCCATTACGCATACTGGAAATGAATTTTGAACGTGGCTGGAGAGGCGGCGAACGGCAAACGTTGTATACCCTGCAGGGCTTTAGCAAAGCGGGGATGCAGGTAAGTATCCTTTGCCGTAAAGGGTTCCCGATGGAACAACGTGCAGGAGCCGAAGGCTTTAAAACCCACGGTTTTAAAAATGTACTCGGGGCGCTTGTTTACCTGGTGTTTAACGGGCACAAATACGATATCCTTCATACACAAACTTCGCACTTCCTCACCTATTGCGTACTGTCAAAACCTTTTCACCGCGCTAAAATTGTGTTTACCCGCCGGGTCGATTTTGTGCCAAAGGGACGTATGACATGGCTGAAATACAAGCTTACCGACAAAGTTGTAGCCATCAGCTCTGCGATCAAACGCATCGTGGAAACGTTCTCCGGCAAAGACGTTCCGCTGATATCAAGCGCTATTGTGGCCAAACAGTTAAACAAGGAACGTGCAAGGCAGATACTGGCCGAACATCATATTTCAGCAGGCAAAAAAATAGTGGGCACTACGGCTGCATTGGTACAACACAAAGATCCTTTAACCATGGTGGAAGCCGTTCGCCAGTTGGCCACCAAACGCAACGACTTCGTATTCCTGCACTTCGGCAAAGGCAACCTGGAAGAAGCCGTGCAGCAAAAGATCAAAGAATATAAACTGGAAGAACAATACAAACTGATGGGCTTTTACCCGGAAGTGGAAGATGTGTTTTCTGTACTGAACGTATTTGCCATGAGTTCTGAAGAAGAAGGCCTGGGCAGCAGCGTGCTGGATGCCTTTCTATATAAAGTACCCGCAGTATCTACCAACGCCGGCGGGTTAGTTGACCTAGTAGGCGAAGGCCGCGGCATTATGTGCGAAGTGAGGGACGCCAGTGGTCTGGCAGAAGGTATGAACGCCCTGTTAGAATCGCCCGAACTGCGCGGGCAGCTTACCGAAAAGGCTTACCAGTACGCAGTTACCGAACACAACATCGATCATCTTACGCAAAAGTACAAAGCCCTCTTCGCCTCCATGGGCCTTTAACTAACGTGTCATTTCTGCAATAAGCGTTGCATGAGCGGGGTACTCCGCCGACAAAGCGGCCCTGTCTGCCAGTTCAAAATCTGCAAAATCGAAGCCCGGCGCTACCGTGCAACCCACCAGCGCGTAAGTGCCCTGTGCCGCTACCCTGGAGCCGAACCAGCTGCCTGCGGGAATTAACGCCTGAAATGAAGCACCCTCCTCCACATCGCGGCCCAACAAATGTATTTTTAGTTCACCGGTGGGTGTTATTTCATAAATGTGGAGCGTATCTCCCGCATAAAAATGCCACATTTCATCAGCGGCAATGCGGTGAAAAGCAGAGAAATCGCCCTTTTGCAGCAGGAAATAAATACCAGTGGCGGCATTACGCCCGCCATGAAAAGTAGCCGGCAACACCTGTTGCGGTAACGTAAGCGGCGCCCTGTAGGTTTCGCGGAAGGCACCGCCCTCCACATGTTGCTGTAAATCCAGTTTGTTTATCCAGTATGCTGCGGTGTTATTTTCCATGGCATAAACTTAATAAATACTGTTATCAGGATAACGAATAATGTTGCACAAATAATCATTGTCAGCAAAAACCAGCGAAACACCCCTTAATTTTGCAGGCCAGGTGGTATGCAAGAGGATACCGGGTAACCAATCAGCAACAGGACCTGTTACTTTTGCAGTAGAAAAATCTATCTAAAGCACTATATATGCTCAATCTTAAAATTATCGTAACGAGTACACGTCCCGGACGTAAAGGCATTATTTTCGGAAACTGGCTGCTGGAAGAGGCGAAGAAACTACCTGAGTTTAATGTTGAACTGGTAGACCTGGCGGAAATTAACCTGCCGCTAATGAATGAAGCCAACCATCCTGCCATGCGTAAATATGAACACCAGCATACGAAAGACTGGAGCGCCAAGATCGAAGAGGCCGATGCTTTTATTTTCGTAACACCTGAATACAACTACAGCTTTACCGCTGCCTTCAAAAATGCGATCGATTACCTGCACAGTGAATGGAAACACAAGGCAGTGGGTATTTTCAGCTATGGCGGCATTTCCGCCGGCACCCGCGCCCAGCAAATGATGCGGCTGGTGCTGGCTTCTATGAGCATGACGGTGGTAAATGAAGCGGTAACCATCCCAATGTACACCCAGCACATCGACGAGGACAATAATTTCTCGGCCACCGAGCAAATAGAGCGTACGACCAGTATCATGTTACAGTCGGTCGCTAAATGGGGCAGGCTGTTAAAAGCTATCAGGGAGGACGAAACGAAGAAATAAACAGAAAGGCCCCGCAGCATTGCGGGGCCTCTTTTTATATTGATGATTTTGCCAGCGCGGGCATTTTCTTTACCGGCTGCTTCTTTTTCGATTTATACTTTCGTCCCCACCAGATGTATATACCGGTAACGGGCATACTGGCGCAAATAAGACTGGCCAGGAACATGATGATCTTACCCGGCAGCCCGAATATGGCGCCCACGTGTATATCATAGTTCATCCGACGTAACTTATCACCAAACCCTTTGTCTGCATACTCCCCATTATAAAGGGCGTTTGCAGGAAACTGTTTCAGCGTATGCTGGTCGTACACATAGGTATCGGAGTTGTAATAAGTGCCGGGGCGGTGGTTAATTCCCGCTTCCAGCGTGCCTTTATCGTCTGCAGGCATGTAAAAGTAAACCCCCTCGTCCTTAGAGGCTTTCGCATACAGCTTTTGCCAAATAATATCTTCAGGATTGGTCACTTTACCGATCTGCGTAGTGTCAGACACCAGTACTTCTGCATCGGTCAGCGATTTACCGCCTGTGGTAACGAAATAAAGGGATTTACTGAACCATTCAAAACCCCATACCAGGCCGGTAAAGGCCAGCACGAAACCGATGGCCATCATATAAAACCCGAGTACGTTATGGAGGTCGTAGTTCAGCCGACGCCACTGCGCTTTCCATTTAACGGAGAAACGTTGTTTTGCCGCGCTCTTGTTTTTAGGCCACCACAATACTAATCCGGAAATGAGCATGATCACGAATACGAGTGTAGCGGTAGCCACTACCGGCTGACCAATGGCCGGTGGCAGCCACAGGTAAAAGTGCCCGTGCAGGATGAAGTGGAAAAAGTCCTCCTCCTCGCTCCACACCTTTTTCACCTCGCCGGTATACGGATCAATAAACACCTGGTAATAATAGTCCGGATTCGCACCATAATACATCACTGTCGCACTTTTATCACGACCGGGATACGATATTGCGTTCGGCTTTTTGCCTGTCACCAACGGCCCGGCAATGGCTTTTAGCTTTGAAGGCGGCAAGGGTTTAACGTCTTCCCTCGTTTCGGTGGTCAGGTACGTGAAAGCCATCTTTTTGATCTCATGCTCGAAAGCCAGTATACAACCGGTGATGGCAATCACAAAAACAACTAACCCGGATGCAAACCCGAGCCAGAGATGTATTTTTCCTATTAACTTTTTAATGCTCATATTAAACCATGTAGCTTAATGTCAAACGGCAGTTCCGTGAAATACGGGAACGATGGCAACATGATCCTGCGTAAGGTAAATAGTCTTCCAGGCCGGAAGAACCGGCCGGCTGGGTTGTTTACATTCACGTTGGTCGTATATCCGTAATAACTACCTGCAAAGGTGCTTCCTTAAAAACTCAGGCATTGATCAAATCGGGAAAACGACTTACGCAAACGGGAAAAATTAGGCTGGGACAGGCGGAAGGGGTACTATTAAGCCCCCGTTGTGTCACTCTCTTCAGCAGCAGCTACAACACCGAACAGGGGAAGCCAGCGGGTTAAATAATATCATACTTTGGAGGGTACTGGCATCAAAAAAGCGGGAATTACTAATGTAACTATATAGAAATCAATTATATAGTTATGACACTCTGTGTAAAAAATGCCACTAATTCATTCGAAATCAAGCAAATAAGCACATCAAGTCCGCCTCATATCCACCTCATATCCGCATCATCTCCCTTTATCCCGGTGTTATATTACCTTTATACTGGCTTTACATACATCTCATCCTCCTGTCTGGTACTTCCTTCCTTCAACATTACGCCGGCGAATCACCTGCTTCCCAACCTGTATCGTGCGGGCAAAAAAGAAGGAAGGGCAGACGCCCCTCCTTTTACCCTACTTGTTATTGTTAACCGTTTTCATGTTCAACTTGCAATTTGAACATCAAACAACCAAAGTTCTCTTTACCTGTAGCATATTTGTTTGGGCAGCGCATCGCCTCCGATGCACTGCCCGGTAACGCGGTATGGTTCTACACGATGTACAATTAATGGTTAAGCTTAACGCTGACTATAGCCAATACGCCATGCAAAGCAAGCATATACAGGCATCCGCTTAAGGAAACAGTAAAGCAATCAGCGTTCTGTTTCAGGGAAATAAATCAACATAAAGGAAAATACTTATGGCGCGACCGGGGAACAACTGGCTGCTAACCATGGCAAACACTGCTATACGAACAAATAAACCGGAGAAATATAATTGGGATTTTTGTTAATGGACAATGCCGTTGTACATCAACAGAATAAAATTATCGCATCACTTCAACTAAAAAAAAATATTTTATGCTGATAATTGATTACATTATAGTAATACGTGTTACAACGTTTATGCGTTAACGACAACCGCATGCAGCTGTAGCTGCCGGATAAGAAATAGGTGCCTTATGCGATCTGCATCCCATCTGACAATGCGGTTTGCAAAGCCCGCCACCTGTGATAAGGCAACTCCTGCTCCGCTAAGCCCATGAACACATTAAATACTTCGTTAGGCGCATTATTCTTAATGTCCGACATCCAGTTAACTACCTCAGCATCGTTGATGGCACGTAACATCCAGCGGCTTTCTTCTAACAGACTGTTTGGCGGCAAAGCGCTCAGTATCGCATGTTCCAGTTGTACGATCATCGCATCTGAATAGTGAATCCACAATACACCATTCAATACTTTTTCTTCCTTGTTCATGTGGTAAAGCGTGAAGGCGATCAGTTCATTAAAATCATAGAAGATGCGGTTACCGGCTTTTTTCCTGGCGCTATCATCTTTTGCAACACGCCAGTTGGCTATTTGTTCCAACAGGTCGTGGCGTTGTGCGTTAGCGGTTATATGTTCGCGTTTAAATTCTTCGGCCAGCGAAGCGTTGCAGGGTTGTAATGCGGGTATGATAAAACGGTCCTCAAGACCGTTATGCAAATCGAGGCAACGTAACAACTGCTCCAGTTCCAGCAAAGTATTTACCGCCTGATCGTCGCGGGCGAAATCGGTTTGCTGAATGAGCAGGGCAAGGTGATATAACATCGCCCTCATACCTTTATGCAGCTGGTTGAAAATATTATAACGTGCATTTTCCATATCGGCTTAAATATGTTACAATATTCCGTAGCATAAGCCGGTAGAAAAAGCCACGGTTGCATCAATTGTTAAATACAATGGCCCAATTGTAGATAAAGATAGTCAGAGCGCCAGGCGGAAATCCTTATCTGTAAAGAGTATAACAAAAGGCAGTACGCACACAATGAGTGAGTTATAATAATGATTAAACTCATGGTGAGCCATATGTGAGGTGAATGCGCCGATAGCAAAAGGCAACAGGAAAAGCACCGACGCATTTTTAAGATGCGGCACAAATAAACCGGCAATCAGTCCCATCACTCCCAATACTTCTGCATACCCGATTACCAGTGTCCAGGTTTCATTAAAGCCCAATGATTTCATGCTTTCCATCATCGATGTTTTTTTGATTACTTTAAACAGACCGGCATATCCGAAAATATAAGTAAAGTATGCCAGGGCAGCGTAATGCACGATTGTTCTGATTTCCATTTTCATCAATTTTCTTTCAAAAGTAGAAGCGGGTGCATAACTTTACAAGAGCGGCGAAAATTGTTAAGAACGCACAAAAAAGTAAGTATGCCACCCAAAGCCACTTCCACTAATGCACTGAATAAAAAAGAAATTGATGCCTCCTGCGGGGTGGCCTTTACCCTGTCGCTCATTGGCGGGCGCTGGAAACCGGCCATTTTATGGGCCTTACTGGATGGCAGAAAGCGATATAGTGAATTAAAAAGGACTATCCACCAGGTATCGGAACGTATGCTCACGGCCCAGTTGCGCGAGCTGGAAGAGCATGGCCTGATCAGCCGGCACGTATTTCCCGAGGTGCCCCCGAGGGTGGAATATGAGTTAACCGAGCTGGGATGGTCGATGAAAGGCCTGCTGCAACAGATATCAGACTGGGGCGATGTACACCGGCAGCCCGAAACAGCACAACTTTGACAATACTTTAACAAGGCTCTTTCCCTTACCCATGCTGCATTCCAGTGCAGAACCCACCATCTTCCCCAAATATTTTGGCCAACTGCACTATTGTGGGCCCCTGGGACGTAAATTTGTATAAATCCGATTTATTAACCCGATCCCGTCCCTAAAAAACATTCTAAAACCGAATTAATCATGGAAAAAAGTGAGATCCGCGCCGCTTACGAGCAATACTGGCTGGAAAATGGGAAAGAACCCGTTTCGGTATTTGCCTTTGTGCAGCCCCTGAACATTACAGAAGCAGCGTTTTACGATCATTACAGCTCGTTCGACGCCCTGGAAAACGACATCTGGCTGGGCATTTTTAATGGCACCCTGGCCAAATTACAAGGCGATGAAACCTATCGCGCATACACCTCCCAGGAAAAACTCCTGGCCTTTTACTTCATGTGGGTGCAGGACCTGAAAGAACACCGTAGTTACATCCTGCTGCAAAAGAGCCGATTCATGCTGCCCGGTGCCGAACTGCGCCAGCTGGAAATGTTCCGCAGGGCGTTTTACGACTACGCCTCCAGCCTTATCAAAGAAGGTTACCAGGGCGAACAGATCAAGGAAAGAAAATACATTTCCGATCAGTATGTACACGGCTTCTGGCTGCAGGCGCTGTTTGTTTTACGTTACTGGATAAAAGATACCAGCGAACGTTTCGAAATGACGGATGCCGCCATCGAGAAAGCGGTGAACCTGAGCTTCCAGCTGATACGCAGCAATACGCTCGATAGCCTGCTAGACTTCGGTAAATTTATTCTCACCAGGAAATAGCGCGAACGATATGAAGGAGCAAAATAATATCCCTACCGGTAAAGTGGAAAGGGCAGGTAAATTCGTGACCACCGGGTTAAAAGTTGGCGGCAATTACATTAAACATTACACCCGCAAACTGCTGGACCCATCTACCACAAAGGAAGAACTGCACCAGGATAATGCGGAAGATATATACGATACTCTTAGCAACCTTAAAGGCAGCGCCCTGAAAGTAGCGCAAATGCTGAGTATGGACAAGGGCATGCTGCCCAAAGCGTACACCGACAAGTTTACCATGTCGCAATACAGCGCCCCTCCCCTTTCGGGCCCGCTGGTGGTAAATACCTTCGTGAAAACACTGGGCAAATCGCCCTCTCAACTGTACGACAGCTTCGAGATGAAAGCCAGCAATGCTGCCTCCATCGGCCAGGTACATAAAGCCACGAAAGACGGGAAAAAACTGGCCGTTAAAATCCAGTATCCTGGCGTAGCCAACAGCGTAAAGTCTGACCTCCGCATTGTAAAACCTTTTGCCGTGCGAATTGTAGGTATGAACGAGGTGGATATGGACAAATACTTCGACGAAATTGAAACCAAACTACTCGAAGAAACAGACTACAAACTGGAACTACAACGCTCTGTAGAACTCTCCGAACTTTGTGCGCACATTCCCAACCTGGTATTCCCGAAATACTACCCGGATATGTCGTCCGACAGGATCATTACCATGGACTGGCTGGAGGGCAAACACCTGAAAGAGTTCCTGGAAACCAATCCTACACAGGAAGTACGTAACAAAATCGGCCAGGCGCTGTGGGACTTTTACCAGTTCCAGATGCATACACTTCGTAAAGTACATGCAGACCCGCACCCGGGCAACTTCTTACTGCGCGAAGATGGTACAGTAGGCATTTTCGACTTTGGTTGCGTGAAGGAAATTGATGAACATTTTTACGTGAATTACTTCCTGCTCACCGACAAAGAAGTGTTGAAGGACGAGCAACGCAGAAGAGAAATTTACACTAACCTCGAAATGATACATCCGAGCGATAGCGAAAAAGAAATAGAGTTCTTTTCTGCCCTGTTCCAGAAGATGACCTCCCTGTTAACGTTACCGTTTACAGTAGATCGTTTCGACTTTGGCGACGAGGCTTATTTTGCAGAGATATATGCCTACATGGATTACCTGTATAACCTGAAAGAAGTGCGCGAATCGAAGGTGGCAAGGGGAAGCAGGCATTCGTTGTACGTGAACAGGACCTACTTTGGGTTGTACTCCATTTTGAGCGATCTGAAGGCGGATGTAGTGACGAAGATGTAAAATACAGAACATAAGTAATATAGAAAGAGGCTGTTCAGACAGCCTCTTTCTATTTGAGTATATTGACATTGCTGACAACTATATCTTCGCCTCAAACCCCGGATTATAAATCACCCCGATAATATTACCCCAGGGATCTTTTACCATAGCCACCATAATATCGCCGCCCACCTCGCGTGGCGGGTCGTACGGCGTTGCGCCTGCGGTTATTAATGAATTGTAAGCGGCAGTAATATCAGGCACCCCCCAATAAGTTTCTACACCGCCACTGCCTGGCGCCAGTGCATCTGCGTCGTCCGCAGCGGGTTGCAGGCCCAGTTCGTAGCCGGCAATGTTAAAGCCGATATAAAACGGTTCGTCGAAATAAGGTTCGGTTTCAAAAGCTTTACTGTACCAGGCCTTTGCTGCTGCCATATCTTTTACGCGGTATATAACGGTGCGCAGGCCCTGAAACTGACTACTCATAATCTGATCATTTAAAGGATGAAATTCCTTATCAACTTACAAAAAAACAGCCAGCCTGTAAAAAATTACCGGCTGGCTGCAAACTTTTAAGGTAAGAAGATAATTAGTTGTCGTTAGATGCAACGGCTTTAGGAGCTTCGTCCTTAGCAGCCGCCTGCGCATCGCGGGTATTTTTTTGTACGGTAATAGCGCCAAATACGCTGAGCAGGAAGGCGAAGGCGTAAAAACCTTTTTCACTCGGCAACAGTGTGGCATTCCACAAACCGATGATGAGCAACACGATGGTGAGCAACATCGATACCCAGCTGATGCCGTAATAAATATCCGTAACCGGCACTCCTTCGAGGCGGTCGCGCACACATTTTTGTACGGAAACTGCAGCAAAAAGGCCATACATCAACACAGTGAAGTAATATCCTTTTTCATTTAACTGCATCGTAGCGTTGAAGAGGCCAATGTTAAAGCCGGCAATACCGGCGAATAATGCAACCCAGGAGGCGGCAACAAAGGCAACAGACGGTTTTTGTTTCATGTTGTACGTTATAGGTGATAAATGTGACGGAAAAATAGATAAATTCTCCGTACTCCAACACCCATTAGGGAAACTTTAACTATTATGGCATAACCATGTATCCACGCTACGCATGGTTTCTGTTAAATATTCCTTCGCTTCTTCCACGAAACTAATACCACATTTAAAATAACCAAGGCTGATGAGATGCAACTGGTTTTTAAGCTCGTTTTCAGACACAAAATCACTTTCGAGAAACGCGTGAAAGCGCGGGATATCGGAAGTACAAAGTTGTATGGCCTGAATATAAAAATCGTGCGTGGCGCGGGCATGAGAGGCCAGCAACATATCTTCCATTTCGGAGAGATATTGTCCGCCGGAGTTAAATAACAATTGTGAAAAACCGCCCTGCGTAAGATTATACGTAAAGAAATCTGCCAGCATTAAAGTGTTTACCTGTTCGGGCACCTTTGCGGGGCGTTGGGTTTGCATGTACTGCCGCGTTTTATCGGCAAGGTCGTAAAGCTGCTGTTCTGGCTGTGGCTGAGCCGTTTCCATACCGTTCTTTTTTATGAAGATAGGGATATGCACCGAAACCACCCATCTTTATTGATTGTTATACTGACACTTTTTAACGCTAAAAGCTTTGATTTATCTGAGTTTTCGTCTACATTTATTTCTACCGGCTATTATTCCACGATTTATTTTCTGATGAGCTGATATAAACTAACTGAGGATGAAAACAAACAATCCCCTATCTCGCCGCGCGTTCATGAAAAACTCGATGGTGCTTACAGCAGGACTACCCGTACTGTCGGCTTTCGGCAAAACGGGCTCCGATGTATTAGCTGCACCCGGCCCGCTCACTGTTCCATTACGCTGGCTCGATAAACAGGCACCAGTTGCCGGCGGTGGCGTAACATGGGGTGTTCCATGGCCCAAAGGCATCATTAAAAAAGATGAATTTATATTGGAAGATGCGGACGGCAAAGCCATTCCGCAACAATCGTGGCCCCTGGCCTGGTGGCCCGACGGATCGCTGAAGTGGAGCGCACACGCCATCTCCCTGCAACAACAGCCGCCGGCACAACTGCTGCTGAAACCAGGCAAACAAAAGTCTTTCACAAACACCATCAAAACAGAAAATAATGCCACTTCCATTCGTATAGACACTGGTGTTATACAATGCGAGCTGGCGAAAAAAGGAAATGTGCTGGTGAATTACATTCGCCACAACGGTCGTGATATAGCCACAGGCGGCAAGCTGGTACTTTTGAACAGCACCGATCCTGATGCAGCAGCCGTTACACGCAGCACATTCGAGGGCGATATCGAAAAGATAAGCCTGGAACAGAATGGCCCGTTACGCGCCGTGGTGAAGATAGAAGGTAAACATACCGGTGGAGGGCGTGCCTGGCTGCCTTTCATAGTTAGATTGTACTTCTACCAGGGTAGCGCCGCCATTCGCGTGATGCACACCATCGTATTCGACGGCGACGAGCAAAAGGATTTTATTACTGGATTAGGATTGCGGTTTACCGTGCCCTTAAAAGACGAACTGCACAACCGGCACGTCCGCTTCTGTGGCGAAAACCAGGGCGTATTTGCGGAAGCAGTACGTGGGCTTACCGGGTTGCGGCGCGACTCCGGCGAGGCCACCCGCGAAGCACAGGTAAACGGCAAAGCAACACCGGATGCAGCCACTTTTCCCGCCGCTGTTAAAGATCGCCTGCAATATATTCCAGCCTTTGGCGACTACACCCTTTCACAGATTACAGCCGATGGTTTCACTATTCAGAAACGCACCGGTAAAGGATTTGGCTGGATAAGTTCTGCTTTCGGCAAACGCGCGGCCGGCCTGGCTTACCTGGGCACGCCCCAGGGAGGTATCGCTTTAGGTATCCGCAACTTCTGGCAAAGTCACCCCGCCCAGTTAGACATCCGGAATGCGGCCACCGACAATGGCGAAATCACCGCCTGGCTCTGGGCGCCGGATGCTCCCGCAATGGACCTTCGCTTTTACCACGATGGTATGGGGCAGGATACATTCCCTAAACAACGTGAGGGACTGGAAATTACTTACGAAGACTACGAACCCGGTTTTGGTACGGCCATGGGGGTAGCCCGCACCAGCGAACTACAACTTCATATATTACCTGCCACACCTGCCAACGCCGAGCTGGCAGCGATTGCAAACACCATTCAGCAACCGCCCGTACTGTCCTTCTCTCCGGAACACTGGCGAAGGGCTGGCGTATTTGGCAGCTGCTGGAGCCTGCCGCCCACCACATCGCCTGCTACAGAAAGAGTAGAAAAGGAACTCGACTTCTTTTTTAACTATTACCACCAGCAGGTAGAACAGCGCCACTGGTACGGCTACTGGAACTATGGCGATGTAATGCACAGCTACGATGCAGACAGGCATCAGTGGCGGTATGATGTTGGCGGCTTTGCCTGGGACAATTCCGAGTTAAGCACCGACATGTGGTTATGGTATTACTTCCTGCGCAGCGGCCGCGCCGATGTGTTCCGCATGGCCGAAGCCATGACCAGGCATACGGGTGAGGTAGATGTGCATCACCTCGGCCGCTTCGCCCCGCTGGGCTCCCGGCACAACGTGCAACACTGGGGCTGCAGTGCCAAGCAACTGCGCATCAGCACGGCTACCAACCGCCGCTTCTACTATTACCTTACCGGCGACGAGCGTGTGGGTGACCTGATGCGCGAGCAGATAGACGCTGCCAAAACCCTGAGAGATATAGTACCAGGCAGGAAGATAGGCGCACCGCAAGGCAACCCGGAAGGCGATTACGCCACGGTTTCCTTTGGTACCGACTGGGGCTCGCTGGCGGCGGCCTGGCTTACGGAGTGGGAACGTACAGGCAATACAGTAGCAAAAGACCGGCTGCTGAACAGCATGCAAACTATTGCCGCACAACCGAACGGCTTTTTTACCGGCGGGTCACAAATGGAACTGGCCACCGGTAAATTCAAAATAAGTAATGCCTTTTCCGTATCGCACCTGAGCGCCGCTTTCGGACTGCCCGAAATATGCCTGGAGCTGATAGATGTAGTGAAGAACCCCGCGTTCGAGAAGGCCTGGCTGCAATACTGTACACTTTATAACGCCAGTGCTGAAGAGCAGCAGGCCGCACTGGGAAAGAGCCTTGGCAAACTGAACCTGCGGCAGGGCCATGCCCGCCTCACCGCTTTTGCCGCCAACCGTAAAAAAGACCCGGCACTGGCTGCAAGGGCCTGGAAGGAGTTTATTAATGCTCCCGGCGACCTCCGTAACACCACGCCTGCCGTTAAAAAGCTGGCAGGGCCGGAAGTGCTTAATCCAATAGATGAGGCAGAAGGAGTATCGACTAACGCCGTGGCGCAATGGGGGTTAACGGCAGTATTTATGCTGGAGTACCTACAGGCGCCTTAAAATAAAAGCAGGACAACTTGCGGTTGTCCTGCTCTCTATCTTATATCAAAAAAATACAACTTAAAGGCTGCTATAACCTCGCCTTCTTGCGGGAATCCTGATGGGAGTCCCTTTTTCTTCTTTCACGTGGGACCTAAAGGCACCAGTCTGTAACTTTTGTTCTTTCTCTACGCCTACATTATTTTTAATGCCTGGCACTTCTATCGTTACAACTGCTGTTCTGCCATGTGGCTTAATGGTCGGAGCCTGACCGGGGACATTCAATGCTTGCATAAAAAATAAGGTTTTAAAAGAATTCTGAAACTTATTAACCATTCACTACTTATAGTAGTACAAATATAAAGCCACTTAAACGAGTGCTGTTTTGTGCGGAAAAACCAAGAAAATCGGTGTCGGTTAATGGCTGGTCGGTACTGTTGAGTGGAAATCATTCCACATTTTAGGGTTGGTTATCTGCACATCACAAAGATACTTTTTTTCATAATAAGAAATTTGAACCGATGTTGCGATACTTCACATTTTTCTTACTACTATTCGTAGTACTCACATCAGCAGCACAACGCCGCGTTTTAAAGAAATATGATTTTAATCATACGCTTGACACTACAGTGTGGGTGGTGGAAATGGCGAACGTGGGTAACTCAGGTGTATACACCAAAAAAGGCAAACTTGTGCTGGATACAAAAGGTGGTGTAACGGTTTGGTACAAATACGCATTGACAGGCAGTTACAGGATTGAGTTCGAGCGTACGGTGTTAGTTAACGGAGGTGAAAACGACCGTTTATCCGACCTGAACGTGTTCTGGCAGGCTATTGACCCGCGCAACAGCAACCTGTTTACCCGTAAGGGCACTTTTGAAGAATACGATTCGCTGCGTATGTTTTATGTTGGTATGGGCGGTAATACTAACACCACTACACGCTTCCGGCGTTATGAGGGCGACGGGCGCAAAACTTTGTTAGCGGAAAAGAACGACCAGGCCCACCTGCTCAGGGCGAATAAAACCTATCGTATTGCTATTATAGTACAAAACGGCAGCACCAGTTTTTGGGTAGACGGGCAATGCGTTTTCTCCGCCAAAGGCCAGCAGCAGGGCGATGGGCACTTCGGGTTCAGGAGTACCTGGTCGCGGCAGGAAATCAGTAATTTCAGGATTCTTTATCTATGAGAATCTGACTCGCAAAAAAATAGTTCCATTTTCAGAAAATAACCTATTACCAACCACCGCTTTTCTACGACTATATATTTATACGCCATCAGCCGTTCAAGACAAGCGGCTGGGTATCCCCTTCGGGAAGGCTCCTTCTGATCTCCAATTTCAGGGTCATTGTACCGGTTTTTGGGAACGATGGTAATGGGAATTACATCGTGCCTGCGGTACAATGGCTCTTTTCTAACTGGCGGACCCTTTTTAAAATAAAATATCCACATATTAAATCCATATTTTATTTTATTCCGTTAGTAATTGTATCCCATTACCATCAAACCCAAGTTTATTCTCCTAATCATTAGCGGGCAACGATTGATCAATTAGCTAACCGTGTAAAATTGTACGGCCGTTATGAAGGAATTTGACAATAACCAACCTTTCCTTGAGTTTTTTGAAACCCTGGAACCTGCCCTAAGGGCCAAAGCCAAATCTATTCTCCGCCGCGACCTTTACCTGGACGATGTGATACTGGAAGTAATGTTTCTAGGTATCCGGATTTCCTGCACCCCGTATTATAGTGAAATCGTCAACAAACCCGGATACTTCCTCCGTATAACCTACTGCAGGGCCATCGACTATCAAAGAAAAGAAAAACAAACAGAGGAGCTGACAGAAGAAGTTAAGGAGCGCCTCTGCCTGCCAGACGAGGACAACGTTTTCCAGGAAGCACTTTCAGCAATCAAAGAACTGGGGCTGGATAAAGTGCTGCCACCACGCCGCTGGAGCATGTTTGAAATGTATTATGCCGAGGGGATGAGCCAGGACGAAATTGCCAACCATTTCGGAGATACCAGCAGACACACAGTGAAGACGCAAATTCACCTGGCCAGGCAGTTCGTGGTGGCGGAATTGAAAAAATGGGCAAAAAGTAAAATAATTGAGCCGGGCTATTACTAATCGCGTTATTGCTGCGTACTACTAATATGCAGGTAGATTTCGAACAACTTTACCGCCTCACACTCGAGGAAATTGCGGGCACCATTTCCGATGCCGACCGCCAGCTACTGGAGTTAATTATATCCTCCAGCGAAGAAGCGGCCATGGCATGGGCCCGGATACACGACGGGCTTGAAAATGGTGACAGACTAGTGCAAAAAGGCGCCGTAACCCGGCGGGACAGGCAAATACTCACCTGGGTAATCACGAAATTATCAAGACGAAAATGGCTGGCGCTTGGGGGCCTGGTGTTGTTTAAAGCCCTCTTGTTTTTTGCACTCGGCTGGTTCATATCTAAAAACAGCTCAAAACCGACTACAACAAGTGCCGAAGTACACATAGCCCAACACTCCTGATCGCCTGATCGCGCGATCCTACTAACAGACACAAAAAAGCCGGGCTACAACCCGGCTTTAGATTTTTATAGATCTGAGAAGGCTTCCGGCTTTAGCAGGAACTTATCTATATGCGATACATTATTTTTATAAGACTCGATGGCCGATAGCTTTTTCCAGTCCGGATCGGCACCAAAAGCTTTCCAGTGGGCCTCTCGCTCGGCATTGTTGTTAAAACTTGTCATGTACATCAGGTTAGGCATGTGGCTGCCGGCAATCACTTCGCCATAAAACACAGCATTGAATCCCAGCTTCTTAAAAATGCCTATCTCATCACCCTTATTGAACATATCTACCTTATTACGGAAATACTTTTCGGTAGGACCTTCGTAACTGCGTAACTCGTACACACGGTCGCTTTTAGGGGAGGTAAGCTGCGGCATAGCCATGGCCGGCATGCCTTCGAACGCCTGCAACAGTATAGATTCGAGGCGGGCGAAGGGCACATTTGTGTATTGCGCATCGAGGTAATCTTTACCGGCTTCGAGGTATGTTTTATCGGCAGCCAGTTGCGATTCCAGTTTGGCAAACTGATCGGCGGTGCGGAAAGGGATCAGCACATACACACGCAGATCAGCTGTGTCCTGCGTTACCGGCTTAAATACGCCCACCTGTTTAATACCGGCGCGGTGCAGGGCAGGCAGATAAGCATCTTTTAAATATCCTGTTACCCTCTGTTCCTGCCCGGCAGTTTTAAGATGATAGATTTTGATCTGGTAAAACTGCCTGGCCGGGCCTTTATCGCCCGCCATTACCAAGCCAGCGCTCAGCATGCAGCAAAACAGCAGCAACCACGTGGATGTTCTCATTTTCATAAAATTGATAAAAAGGTGTGCTGAAAAATAGCGTAAAATTTCCGTGTATACCAGCCATTTATCAAAAAGCTTTCAAATACGGCCGCTGCCCCCTAACTTGCGGTTATGAAGATAGCACAGGATAAATGGAAACACTTTTACGTAGGTATTGTGATGGGTATAGTGTTACAAGCCGCCGCCGCATGGCTGCTCCCCTCCCTGTTATGGGCAGTTATCGCTTCCCTGGCTGGTTCAATAGCCATTGCATATGGCTTCGAACTATTTTCGCTGTATACGGGTAAAGGCCATTATGAAGTAATGGATGCCATAGCCTCTGTGCTGGGCGCCATACCGGGCATAGCGATGGCCTGGACTTACCAGTATTACGCGTAGCCGCTTTTACACCATTTTTCGTTATCTTCCGTACCTGTCAACTTCCAAACCTGCCATAAACGTAACTATGATCAAGAAAAAGACATTACTTTTTGTGCCACTACTATTGGCACAACTGGCCGTAATTGCGCAACCCGAGAGCGATACGGCTAAAACTCCCCGGCCTATGAGCTGGAAAGACATTCCCTCCTGGCGCGCGATTTCGCCTTACACCGTTACCCTTTCGCCGGACGGCAAATGGGTAGGTTATGCACTGTTGGCGCGCGAGGGCGATGGCGATCTCTATATTAAAAAAGTAAAAGACACGGCTCAGAAGGTATATGCCTTAGGCAGCCCTGCTTTCCCCTCTTTTAGTTTTTCGGAAGATGGGAAATGGCTGGCTTACAAAGAAGCTGTTCCTTTTAAAGAAAAGAAAGCGGCCGCCAAAATACCTGGCAAACAACTGTTCGAAAAGTTGCACCTGGTGGAATTGTCGACGGGAAAGAAAACAACTTTCGAAAAATCAGGCAGCTTTGCCTTTAACGGCAAAACTGCCAGTCACCTCGCCATCAATGTTACCAAAGAACGCAGCGGCCCTCCCCGGCCCGACGAAGCACAGGGCAGCGATTTGCTGATCGTTGAATTATCGTCCGGCAAAAGCCAGAACATTGGTAACGTAAGCGAATTTGCATTCAACAAACAGGGTAACCTGCTGGCTTACACCATAGATGCTGCAGGCCAGGCAGGCAACGGTGTTTACCTGTATACACCAGCCAATCGCAGCACCTCGGTGTTGGATAACGACAAGGCCACTTATAAAAGCCTGGGCTGGACGAAAGACGGTGACGGCTTTGCCCTGTTGAAAATGGTGAAGGATGAAAAGTTCAAAAGCGATAAAGGAGCCGTGATCGGTGTAAAGAATTTTGCCGGCACGCCAACAGTTACGATTTACGAAGCCGCAAAAGACTCCGTAGCGTTCCCGAAAGGCATGACCATCAGCGCTAACCGCAAACCTGTATGGGGTGAATCGCTGGACCGCCTGTACTTCGGTATTGCCGCGCTGGAGCCAGCTAAAAAGGATGCGCCTAAAACCGATACCGCTAAAAAAACACCACCCACCAAGCCTTCGAAAGAAGCTGAATTGGCCAGGATCGAAAAGCTGAGAGGTGATACCAGCATCAAATCGATCGACGACCTGAAGAAGGCACTCGCGAAACTGGATACCAGCAAAGGCCCGGCACCAGCAGCACCGGCGGTTAACAAGGATGATATCGCGAAACCCGATATGGCCATCTGGCACGGTGGCGACAAACGCCTCCAGAGCCGCCAGCAGGTGCAGGCCATGGGTGATAAAAACTATACTTACGCTGCCGGTTACGACGTGGCGGACAAGAAATTTATCCGTTACAACGATAGCAGCATCCGCTCGGTAAATGCATTACCCAAACAATTGTACGCTTATGCTTACGACGACCAGCCCTACGAACTGGACCAAAACCTCGATGGTCAGAACTATGCCGATGTGTATGTGATCGACCTGAAAACCGGTAGTAAAGAAAAGCTGTTCGAAAAGTTTTATGTACCGTCTTACAGCGCTATGCCAACCCCCTCGCCAGATGGGCTGAAATTCACTTATGGTAAAGACGGGCATTATTACGTGTACGACATCCCTTCGAAAACGAGCATCAACATCACCCAAAACATACCTACTTCTTTTGTAGATACTGATGATGATCACAACGTGAAGAAACCGCTTACCCCCGTTATCGGCTGGAGCAACGACAATAAATACGTGTTGATCCGCGACCTCTGGGATATATGGCAGATACCTGCAAACGGCAAAGGCAGTGCCGTTAACCTGACTGCTAACGGCCGTACTGAGAAAATACGTTACACCAACCGCTACTCAGTAGACCCGGATGAAAAAGGTATTGATCTTAAGAAACCCATTTATGTAAGGCAATACGGTGAGTGGAACAAGAAAACCGGTATCGTACGTTTACAGGCCGGCAAATCCGGAGGCACTGTACTGGCCTGGGATGATGCTGCAATCAGCTCGCTCAGCAAAGCTAAAAATGCCGATGTATACATGTACGCGAAAGAAACGTTTAACACGCCTACCGAATTTTTCGCAGGCGACGAATTGTTGAAAAATGTTGAACAGGTTACAAAGAACACACCTGACGCCGCTAAATACACATGGAGCGCCGGTACCCAGCTCGTGGATTACGTTTCAGACAAAGGCGACACGCTGCAGGGAGCATTATTTTTACCTGCGGGTTATGTAAAAGGACAAAAATATCCTACCGTAGTATATTATTACGAGAAACTCTCCCAATCACGTAACAGCTACGCGGCGCCCGACTTTTCCGGCACCGGCTGGAACCCGAACATGTATACCAGCAACGGCTATGCTGTATTTATCCCGGATATCGTTTACAAAATGGACGATCCCGGTATGAGCGCTGTTTGGTGCGTATTACCGGCTGTAAAAGCGGCTATTAAAACGGGTGTGATCGACGAGGAACATATCGGTATTCACGGGCATAGCTGGGGTGGTTATCAAACTGCGTTCCTTGCCACTCAAACTAATATGTTTAAAGCGGCAGCAGCAGGTGCAGCACTTACGAACATGGTAAGCATGTACGATCTTATTTACTGGAACAGTGGCGGCGGCAACATGTCTATCTTCGAAGCATCGCAGGGCCGTTTTACCGGTGCGCCCTGGGAAAACTGGGATTCGTACCTGCGCAACTCGCCCATCTATCATGTTAAAAAAGTAAACACGCCGCTGTTAATCCTGCATAATGATAAAGATGGCGCAGTAGACTTTACACAGGGCGTTGAGTTTTACAATGCGTTACGCCGTCTTAAAAAACCGGTAGTAATGGTGCAGTACAAAGGAGAGAACCATGGTCTGAGCAAACCGGAAAACAGGAAAGACTACAGTGTGAGAATGATGGAATTCTTCGACTACCACCTGAAAGGAAAACCAGCCCCACAGTGGCTTAAACAAGGCATCGACCACCTGAAGCTGGACGATGAACTGGAAGAGCGGAAATTTTGATTAGCATATCATCATAGTAAAAAAGAGCAGGCTTTAAGGCCTGCTCTTTTACTTTAAAAACATCTATACTCACTGCTTCCCTTCCTTTACTCTTTCCAACCCATCATGCAGTATCACTGCCGGGCATAAAGATGATACCGTTAAGAAACCGATGTGGCAACACACATCTATCCCCCTAAAAATCACGTAATTATACGCGTTGTCGTTTCGAATTATTACCTACATTTGCAATTCAGAGCATTGGCAAATAACAGCAGCTTAGCAAAGAATAGCACCCCAAATTATCTTCCTTGATTTAATACGTATATCGGACCTGTCTCCCCAAAAACTTACTACGGACAGGCGACGCTTGTTTTTTTTACGATAACCTCAAAACTCCAGCACATGGAAAAACTGAAGATCCCGAATCTTTCGGCGATACAACTGTCGGAATTGCTCAGTACACGGCAAACCTTCCTGCTGACCCGTTTTTACCTGAAAGCGGCAGCCCAGCAAAGCATTACGCATTGGGAAGAAATCACCTGCGTAGGTTACCACCCCGACAAAGGGAAACTGGAAGCCATTGTGAGCATCAAACAATCTGTTGGTTACAGCGGAGGCCTTTGCACCAACGGCTCTAAAGAGTACGTTCGTTTCTTCGTTGACTTTAAAGATGGCAGCGGCTTTCAGGACATGGGTTACACCAGCTTTAAAGTAGCCGACATTTCTGAAGTGCCCCCCGGCCCGCAGCACCCGCTGAAGTACATGACGCATTTGTTTATCGACGACGAAAAGTACCGTCGTTTCCTGAACTGCGACACCGCCGTGGTGCCCACCGTACGCGCCGTACTTCAGTGGAACAGCATCCCTTCTTCTAACCCCAACGACATTCCGTACTACGGTAATGTGCTGAATGCCGATATCCAGTTAAAGAGAAGAAGGCTTTTTATCTGGAAAGATATTTTTGATGCCCTGCAGGTAAAAGAGCTGCCGGACTTCCTCAAAAACATCAACCTGAAAGAAGAAGTAAAGATCCCCCTGCCTCCCCTTCCCCCCATTCAAACATTAGCCGCGGCTTATAAAAAAGCCCAGGTGCCCGATCATCGTACTTTCTTTTCGGCCGTGGCGCCATCTATTAAAAATGGTACCAAGTTTAAGAGCCTGGTTAGTTACAACCTGTTCGATGTGCAAAAATTAAAGATCGATGTAAAATCGATCGCCGACCTCTTACTAAAACCGGTAGACAAAGCCGATGTGCAGTTCGAAGAACTGATGTGCGTGGGTTTAAACACCCCGCTGGATACATTAGGCGCGGTGATCAAAATCAAAAAAAGCAGCGGCTTCAGCGGCGACCTCTGTACCCAGGGATCGCAGGAACACGTAGCATTTTGGGCCGACTGGGATAACAATGGCAGCTTTGACCAGTACCTTGGCACCACCAGTATTACGGTGTACGACATTGGCAACATACCAGCCGGTGGCCTGCACTATAACGTAGACCTGCCCATCAATCTGACCTCGCGCATCAGGAGTTGCGTAACACCTAACGTCATCCGCATACGGGCCGTACTATCCTGGCAATCACTCCCATCTACCACCGACCCCAATCAACTTAACACCTGGGGCAACCGTGTAGATGCAGTAGTACAGATCCGGCCTGCACAGGCAGCCCGCGTGGAAGCCGAACTTACCCACGTAGGCAGTGTAGACCGCGACCTGATAGACCCTGTAACCTTCCTCGTAAACTCCGACACCAGCAATCCAACCATGAACAATAACCGTCCGTACGGCGGCTGGGTTAGTTTCAACGGGATTATTAACAGGAGCGGGTTTAACGGCGTTATTAAATACAAGATCGAGTACAAGAAATTCGGCGCGTCCGATGCTACGTACGCCGCTGTTTCCACTTCAGAGTCCTTCTCCATGATCGACTTTACGCCCGATCCTAATCTTGAGTTTATTGACACGCAGGCACCTGCAGATGGTTGGTTCATCTATAAAGAGAACCCCGCTATCGGTTTGTATAATGAAACACATTACCTGGCAGGCTGGAGTACCGGTGGGTTAACAGACGGTATATATACCATCCGCTTTACGCACACCGATGCGCTGGGCTTAGAGCAGGTAGCCGATACCTTCTCGCTGATCATCAACAACCAGCAAATGAGCATCAGCACCACTGCTAATACCTCGGTAGATCTTACAAAGAGCCTCGACCTGGTGATAGACGGCGGCGACTGCCATTGTTACGATAAAACTGCGACCAACCACACCGTTAGTGGCCATCTACGGGCAGTGCATCCTTACTTTGCGGTATGGAGCCTCGACCTTCAGCCATCGTCGCACACCCATGGCACCGTGCCCAATCCATCACACCGTTACTACGACGCATTACCCAATGCAGGCGATGTAGGCAACCTGGGCATCAATAATGATGATGGCGATGAAAACGCCCCATGGAGTGTAGACGTAAGCGCGATGGATAATTGCGGTTATACTGTAAGCCTGGCTGCGCGTTCGCGTGTAATACTTAACAGCTCCACCACGTTCCCATGGTATGGGGTGAAGGCGGTAGGATTTTCTGTAACGGATAAATGTCCGAACGTTTAATTACTGTTAGCGATACATTTACCGGCCGGCAGCCTGACAGGAGCTGCCGGTTTTTTTGTGTTATAGTTTAAAGCCCGGTTGGTTGGGGTGTGGGAAAGCGAATATTCTCTTATAATGAGATGAATGCAGACAAAACAAGTTTAATGACTGGTTGAGGTATCTCAGCAAATTACCGGGATACCTCAACCTTATAGTTAACTCCAAACGAATCTTTGAACCGCAATGGTTACTTACCATACACATTATAGAAATTATAATCCGTCATCGGCGCATCTGTAAAACCAAGCTGGCGACCGATAGTAATTACCTGTCCACGGTGATAGGTGCCATGGTTAATTACCTGGATGATGTATTCGAAGTTCTGGAAGTCACATTCAAACCAGGGGTTTACGATCAGGGTTTTATCTTCTATCTGGGTGGCAGACATGGTTGAAATATAGTCGGCCAGCTCCTCAGAGTTATCAATCAGTATATCCATTATTGCTGTTGCAGTACCTGTAAACTCCTGCGGTGCGGCAGGCTCTTCCCGTTTGAGCATGGCCAGCCAGTACACCTGTGTTTGCCAGATATGTACCAGCGTGAGTTTAATGCTTGGGAAGCTGGAGGCTACTTCCTGGTCAAGCAGTTCGGCCGGTTTGGTTTTAAGCCATTTAACCAGGGTGCTTACAGCCCAAAAGTTATAGTTCGCGTAGTTTTTCATAGCAGCGGCGATAGAAGCCTGACCAGTTGCGGGGGTAGTGAATTCCTGTACCATAGTGTAGTGTTTTTGTTTGTTGATACAAAGAAACTAACGGCTTGTGACAACAGTATGTCAGTAGGATTTAAGAAAATAATGAACTTTTGAACAAAGTAAACTTGGACTTTCCAACAAACCAGCCAGGCGGTGTTCCAACCTACCTTTGTTGTACAAACAAAAAAATAAACACATGAAAACGATAGATAAGATTTACATCAATGGTGCCTTCATTACACCACAGGGTACCGACACATTTGAACTCATCAGCCCAACTACCAATATGGTTATTGGCAAAGTGCGGCTGGGAAATGAAGAAGACACCCGTAATGCGATTGCTGCCGCGAAAGCTGCCCTGCCTGCCTTTTCAAAAACAAGTAAAGAAGAACGCATCCAGTACCTGCGCCAGTTACAGGAGGCGGTAGCGAAGAAAAAAGAGGAAATGATCAAGGTGATGATAGCGGAATATGGCGGAACGTTACAGTTCAGCCGCATCAGCATCCAGTTTGCCATTGGCAACTTTTCAGAAGCCATCAAAACATTGCAGGACTTCGAGTTCGAGAGAATAGTTGGCAGTTCTAAAGTAAGGCTGGAGCCGGTTGGCGTGGCGGGAGTAATTACCCCCTGGAACGCAAACATCGGCTTTATTACCGGAAAACTGGCCACGGCCATTGCAGCAGGTGTAACCACTGTTATTAAACCGAGTGAAATGAGTGCCCTGCAAACACAGGTGCTGCTGGAAGCTTTACACGAAGCGGGTTTGCCTGCCGGCGTATTTAATATTGTAAATGGACTGGGCCACGTAGTAGGTGCCGAACTTACGCGCCATCCCGATATTGCAAAAATATCTTTCACCGGCTCAACGGTAACCGGCAAAACCATCGCCCGCGGTGCGGTGGATACCATGAAACGTGTTACGCTGGAGCTGGGCGGCAAATCGCCCAATATATTGTTGGACGATGCTGACCTGACGAAGGCTATTCCGTTAGCGGTGGCAGCAGCTTATACCAATAGTGGCCAGGCCTGCATAGCAGCCACCCGACTACTGGTGCCGGAAAAGCTGCTGAACGAAGTTAAAACACTGGTAAAAACAACCGTGGAGCAGCTGAAAGTGGGCGATCCTGCACAGGAAGACACCGTGGTTGGGCCTATGGTGAGTAAAAAGCAATGGGAAAGAGTACAGTCATATATTAAACTTGGATTGGAAGAAGGCGCAGAACTGCTTGTTGGTGGTGTTGGTCAGCCTGCGGGATTAGAAGCCGGCAACTTTGTAAAACCTACCGTGTTCGTGAACGTTCGTAATGATATGCGCATTGCCAGGGAAGAAATTTTCGGACCAGTGTTATCCATCATCAGTTATAAAAATGAAGAAGAAGCACTACAAATAGCCAATGATACCGATTACGGTCTTTCCGGTTACGTGAGTTCCGGCAGTGAGGAAAGGGCGTTAAAAATAGCAGCACAGATCAATGCAGGGCGGGTAATGGTGAATGGGTTTAAACATGATCCGCAGGCTCCGTTCGGCGGGTTTAAACAATCAGGCATTGGAAGGGAGTTCGGGGTTTACGGACTACAGACTTTCCTGGAGCCTAAAACCATACTGCTTTAAGTTTTATCTTTATAATAGCCGGAAGTGCCTTCCACGCTTCCGGCTTTAAATAATTGATATGAGTACAGAAAACAACCGCCCGGCCATTCAATATTCCTGCTACTTTTCGAGAAGCAGGGCCGGCGAGCAGTTTGTACCGGAACATGCGGTGAGTTATATATTATCGGGCAACATCGAAATAAACGATGGCGCCAGCAATTATGTTTTTAAAGAAGGCGACCTTTATTTTTGCCGCCGTAACAGCCTGGCCAAATTCACCAAACTTACCGGTGCCGGCGGCGAATTCCGTTCCATCTCCATCTTTTTTGACCAGGACGTACTACGCAGTTTTGCGCTGGAATATAATTATGGCCCCGGAAAAAATCTGCGGCCTCCCTCCTTTCTACCTATTGCCACCGATTCAGTATTGGGCAGTTACATGGAATCGTTAAAGGCTTATGAAGATGCGTTTAAAGGCCCGGGCGCAGAAAACCTGCTTGCAGTAAAGCGGAAAGAGGCGTTACTGCTACTTCTGCAAACCAGGCCTGAACTAAAAGATGTACTGTTCGACTTATCCGAGCCAGGCAAAATTGACATTGAAGCCTTTATGCAGCAACACTACCACTTTAATGTGGAGATCAAAAAGTTTGCATACCTCACCGGCCGCAGCCTGTCGACCTTTAAACGCGACTTCGAA
Organism: uncultured Chitinophaga sp.; assembly: GCF_902168175.1. Classification (GTDB taxonomy): domain Bacteria; phylum Bacteroidota; class Bacteroidia; order Chitinophagales; family Chitinophagaceae; genus Chitinophaga. Next base: position 586,327 of record NZ_CABHOU010000025.1, read on the forward strand.
AAAGTATTTCATGAAACGCCAAGCCGCTGGCTGGTGAGTAAACGTTTGCAGGAAGCCTATCATCTTATTAAAGACAAAGGCAAAATTGCATCCGACATTTATCTCGACCTTGGCTTCGAGGACCTGTCGCACTTTTCGTTCGCATTTAAGAAACAGTACGGCGTGGCACCATCGTTGCTTACGGCTTAAAGCGGAATTCGAATAACCTTCCGCTGCCCGTCCAGCCATAAGGTACGCCATCTACCACCTGCACAAAAGAGATTACCGTTGCCCCAGGCTTATCGAGTGCTACGCGCCAGGTGCCTCCATTAGCGTCAGGTGTATACTCCCACACCTTCGTGCTTACGACAAAGTAGGCTTTCCCATTTAATGCGAATGCTGGTGTGGAAAGGCCCACCAGTTGTTCGGGCATATCGGTCACACGTACGAACAAATTGGGGGCGGTGAAGCGGAACATCGCCTGGCGGAAACCGTTCAAATCCATCAGCGCGCGGCCTATATAAGCATTATCGCCAATTACCACCGCATTTGCGTGAGATATTTCGCGAAAATCGCCTGTGAGCGCCTCGTCCCAGGCACCGTTACCCGCAGTATTGAATTTATACAGCTTTTTGTTTACGCCACCGAAGCCCGTGTACAAAGTACTATTGAGTACAAACGAAAGCGAGAATGTAGTAGCGGTGGGCAGGTCGGGCAAAGTTTCCGCCGTATTGTTATCCGGGTTATAACGCCACCATTTGCCAGTAACATCATTAGCCAGGGCCGAACCGATGTATACCTTGTTATTGAATACAGATGCCGTGGCATTTGTTTGCTCTGGTCCTAACATGCCATCGGGAAGAAAATCGAACACCCATTGTGGGTTGGCTGATCTGGGATCGCAAGTCATGAAACCAGCCTTGGTTTCGTTGATAGTAAGTTTGGTGAAGCCCCAGTACAACTTATTATTATAGGCGAAAGACGACCCGTTAATAAAAATAGCTGCAGGCGCTGCGTTAATCGTTTTTTCGATCCATTCGGCCACCGGCCCGGCAGAACTTACCGTAAATGATTCGGCCGATTGCAATACACTATTATCTACCTGTACAAAGATCTTGTACGTATTAATATTGGTGAACGAGGGCGTTTTGAACTTTATTTCGGTATCGCTGTGGCTGACGAGCGGCATTGTACGGTTATCCACCTTCACGACAGGATCGTTGCCAAAGCCGGTGCCCGTTATCGTAACCACTGTGCCATATGGCCCCGTTAAGGGCGCAAAGCCGGTTAGTTTGGGGCCTGGTATATCTACCGTAAAATCAGTGGCAGAAGTGCCGGTTTGTTGCCCCACCGTCACCTTTAATTTCCCAGTTGTAGCACCTGCAGGTACTTTCACTTTTAGTTGCGTGGCGCTATAGGTGATTACATTGGCTACCGTGGTGTTAAAGGTCACCCGGTTACCGTTTTCCTTAGTGCTGAAGTTTTTACCGGTGATGGTTACTTCGGCATCAGGCAGACCGTGATCGGGTGTAAAGCTGGTAATTTCCGGAACAAGAACGGGTTGTTCGTTGCGTGGCTTATCGTCTTTTTTACACGCGATGGCACACACCATAAGTAGGCTTGTGATAATCTTTCTCATTGTTAGCATGGTTTTTTGGGGTGCTTCCGGGGATTTCTCTGGCATCAATTTGCAACCGTAAAACTACTTATAAGCGAAAGCAAATAGGCCCACTAAACTACCAATTGCTATAATTCATTTATGAAATGCTGCCTAGCAGACCTGAAATGAAATTGCCAATTGATGGTAACTGCCGCCCGGAACTACAGCCCTTTATTGCCTGATAATCAGAAATAATCGGTAAATTCCATCTACCAAAAACAATTTCCTATGGGTACATTTGTTATCACCAAAAGCAATGCCGACGGCCAGTTCTACTTTGCGCTAAAAGCCGGTAACCAGGAAAAGATTTTAAGCAGCGAGGGTTATACCACCAAGGCCTCCTGCATAAGCGGTACAGACGCTGTAAGGGTTAACGCCAAAGACTATAGCCGGTATGTGAAAGCAACCGCCAGTGACGGCCGCTATTACTTTACCCTCACGGCCGTCAACGGACAAACAATTGGTACCAGCCAAATGTATGAAGGTAGTTCGGGCAGGGAGACCGGCATTGCTTCTGTAAAAGCAAACGCCCCGGATGCTGCGGTCGACGATCAGGCTTAACAAACATATCCACATAGAACATTAATAAATACGCCTTACATGGAAACAAATAAGGGGGTTGAGGCTTTTTATGCCAAAAACCGCCAGCAATGGCGGAAGTGGCTCGAAAAGAACAGTCAGACCAAGGCCGAAGTATGCCTGATCATCTACAGAAAAGGAATGGACACACCGGGCGTTACTTACGATGAAGCCGTGGAAGAAGCCCTCTGCTTCGGCTGGATAGATTCGCTATACAACAAACGCGACGACGAAAGCGGTTATCAGCGGTTTTCTCCACGTAAACCAGCCAGTAGCTGGAGCAAATCAAACATAGAACGGGTGGAAAGGATGATCAGCGAAGGGTTGATGACAGAATATGGTGAGCGCATGATCGAAATCGCGAAACAGAACGGGAAATGGGACGCCGCAAAATAATTATATTAGCGCATGACATTTGAAACGCATCATACTGAAATAGCCGAAATCACTTCGCCCGGCATCGTCATTAATCATGTAGAAGACGCCATAGACGTGATAGGCAATCTGTCATATCAGGGCTTCGATAAAATTATTATACACGAACGAAACCTTTTGAGCCAGTTCTTTGATTTGAAAACAGGTTTGGCGGGTGAGGTGTTGCAGAAGTTTTCGAACTACCGGGTACGCCTGGTAATTGTTGGCGACTTTTCATTGTACACCAGCAAAAGCCTGAAGGATTTTATGTACGAAAGCAATAAGGGAAAGCAGGTGAACTTTGTGGGCAACACGGCAGAAGCACTGCACAGGCTCCAAGATTAAAAGTTTCTTATCGCCATAACAATCGTACAGATCAGCGTTATTACACCAATCATCAACAGCAGCCTGTTGCCGGATGCAGTTTGGATCAGGAAAAACAGGTTAAGCACTAATAAATATAACCCAACGCCTATCAGCGTATACATCTTAGTAAGATCGTAACCTCCTCCGCCAATACCGGAAGCCGCATCCAGCCGGTCCCTTATAAACATTACGTAAACCAGCAAGAGGATTGGCAGGGCCAGCAGAACAATTTTGATAATTTGGCTCGATTTCATTAAACGGAAGATAGTAAAATTTGATTGGATCCGAGGTGTTCGCAAACACCAGGTATACGCTTTTACGGAAATGAAATTTCCTATAAACAGGGCGGTACTGTGTGGAACCGCTGCCGGAAAATGATGCTGGTTATCCCGGGTACAACGAAGCTGGCGGCACATACATCGCTCATCCCACTAAAAAAAGAACCGGACCCTTTTCCCGGGTCCGGCCCTAACCGGTGAATTCGAAATATTTATCAGGCTGAAACCTTTTCTGATTGCCGACCGAACAATTTGTTGATCAAGAGCTGACTAGGGCAAAAACCCATTAACGTTGCCATTGTAAATCCCGCGGCAGGCAGGTATACCAGCCAGCTCACCACAGAAAAACCAGTGAAATAGATACCTGCCCAAACGAAGGCAGCCATAACACCGTACCATACGCGTAGTGGCATTGAAGCTTTCATAATCCGTTTATTTAGTGGGTTGAGGAATAATGCGGAGATAAGGCTTAACGGTTTTCCAGCCTTCCGGGTACTTCTCTTTAGCCTCTGCATCCAACACGGCCGGAACAATGATCACATCCTCACCATTCTGCCAGTTAACAGGGGTGGCTACTTTATGGGCAGCGGTTAACTGCATAGAGTCAAGCACACGCAGAATTTCGTTGAAATTCCGGCCGGTGGTCATCGGGTAAGTTAACTGTAATTTGATTTTTTTATCGGGCCCAATTACAAATACGGAACGTACTGTTTGATTGGTGGCGGCAGTTCTGCCTTCTGAGCTGCCTTCGTCCCCGGCGGGCAACATGTCATACAATTTTGCGATGGCCAGCGTGGGGTCGCCGATCATTGGGTAATTCACCGCAGCACCCTGGGTTTCTTCAATATCCTTTTCCCATTTCAGATGGCTATCTACAGGGTCTACACTCAGTCCGATAATTTTGCAGTTACGTTTCGTAAACTCCGGCTGAATGCGGGCCATATAGCCCAATTCGGTGGTACAAACAGGTGTAAAATCTTTAGGATGCGAAAAAAGCATCGCCCATCCATCACCAATCCATTCGTGAAAATTGATGGTGCCCTGGGTAGTGTCTGCAGTAAAGTCGGGTGCGGTGTTGTTTAATCTCAGGCTCATAATATCTGTAGTTTTTGTGTGTTTAAATTAACACTACAAATATCCGGCAGCCTGTTGCCAATTTCAGTAACAACGGTTACAAACGGTCGTAACAAATGTTACAAATCCTTCAGCAGCTTGATCTGTTTATTGTAAATGAGCAGTTTATTATCGTTCTCCAACTTCTTGAGCAGCCTGGAAATCACTACACGGTTAGTGCCCAGTTCATCGCCAATTTGCTGATGGGTAAGGTTAAGCACCGCAGATTTGGCGATAGCAGATTTATCTTTCAGATACTTAACAAGTCTTTCATCCAGCTTTTTAAAAGCCACCTCATCGATACACTTCACCATTTCCGTGAACCGGCTCATCATGTTAGACATCACGTATTTTTTCCAGGAAGGATACTTCGTCATCCATTCATCCATCGCCTCCTGGGGCACGCAAAGCAGCACACTATCTTCCTCTGCCACGCCTTTGATAACACTTGCCTGGGCGAGCATGCAGCAGTTAAAAGTCATCGCGCAGCTTTCGCCCGATTTCACGTAGTACAACAGGAGCTCCTGCCCCTCGTCGTTAATACGGCTCACCTTCACCGTACCGCTCACGATCAGTGGTATCGCCCTTATTGTTTGTCCCATATTGATCATCACGTCGCCACTTTTCACTTCCATGATCATTGATTTTGTTTCAAATTCTGCCAGCAGTGCGGGCTCAAAGAAATCTGAAAACGTATCTATATAGTTTACGGGTTGGGTAAGCATGTTAAATTATATTGAGTATGAAATAGGTTTTCAGGGAATACGGTTAATGGGAGGTGAATTTACGAAGTTATAGCGGAAATTCTAGGGGCCTTTATATCTTTAGCATATGGATAAGCAAATCACGCTTTTAATATCTGAAAAGATAGTCGGCGCCACTGTTGCTACGCCCTATATATAAAGATGGGCTGCCGCAACCCTGGCAGCCCGAATCAGTTAAGCTTTTTTCAATCTGAGCATCCCCCTAATCACATTTACTGCCTGCTCTGCTCCCGTTGGCCGTAGCTGTGCCTTTTCCCGTTCAGCAATGGTGTCCAGCGCAATCACCACTTTTATACTTTCGCCACTAGCCACCGACAAGCCAAATTCCTTTACATGAATGAGCTTTATCCCCTCCGGCAAATGATATTTCACGATAGCCTGCTGCGTGCTTACGGATACAATATCCTTATAATGGTACTCACTGGTTTTTTCATAAAGTGCCCCATTGCGCATAAAATTGTAATGGCAGATGTAGGCACCGGTAAGCTGTTCCTGCATATGAAAAATCGTTACCTGGTATATCGAAAAGCGGAGCATCTTGTCTTTACCCTTTCGAAACACCATTTCCTTCAGCGACACTCCCTCCAATTTCCAATATACAGGCGAGATGATGACAAGAGGCTCGCGTACTTCCTCTGTTCTATCCATCCCCAAACGTTCATACGATTGTTCAATAATTTTTTTTACATCTTCCTGCAACCAGTTATCCACTGTTTGGTCCGTTGGGGCATAGTGCCCTATTACTAACCAGTAAGCTAACGGGACACCCAAAAACAGCATCAGAAACAGAACGGAACCATCCATGCCTGCGGCGAATGAATTACTCAGCAGGCCGAAAAGTAGCAGCGACAACACCATTACTAACCCAAGCGCCCTCAGTCTGAAAGCATAAAAATACAAGAGCAACTTTATGGATCTATTTTGAGCATTCATATCAATAATGTTTTGTGACAAAAATTTTCTTATCCTTTCAAAAAACGTTCAACCTTCTGCATGGTCATTTCAGGTAAATCGCTGCTAAGTACCTTAAACCTCGCCACCTTCATTTCACCAAACCATTTTTCCATCACCTTTCGGATCACATCTTCATCATTTTTATTCCTGGCAGATGGGGAAACCTCCAGCACAAGCACCTCCAGTTGCTGCAAATCTGCCCGTGTACTAATCAGGCCAAAATCCTGCTTGTCCATTTCCGCAGCCCAGCTCTGATTATTCCGCAATTTGTATTTATCAAAGAGATCAGGCAGAAGATAGGCATAACGATTGGCGGTTACATCCCTGGAGTCCTGGTGGTAGATATAACCGTCAGTGAAAACAACGATGAGGTTACGGTATGCCTCATCTTCATCTACAGCAATCTCCTTAACATCATTCTTGAAAAAGCGCCAGATGTCGGATCCGGGCCAAACAGCCTGGCGGACAGCGGTACGATAAATACTACTGATGTTTTCGGTAACCGTATGTCGAAGGTTGTCATAAATCACTTTCTTGCCTTTCGTATCCATTTTCGAAAGGTCTATATTCAGGTTCTTCACCGCCTGGTTAATACCGGCATCCGGTGGGTTGGGATGAAAAATGATCCGCATTTTTCCTTTCGCCATAAAACTGCCTTTTTTTTCCATCTGATCTAAAAAATACTTGGTGAAGTAACTGATCAGGATACTATCGCGGTCGATATGTGCTGGTACCGCGGAGTTCAGCTTCGGATCAATCCTATCGGAAAGGTCGAGGAGAATAGTGAGGTTTAGCTGTTTTTCAGTTTTAGACGCAGATGTGGGTGGTTTTTCGTCGGAAGTTTCGGGTGATGTCTGTCCGCAGCCAGCGCCTAATAGCCATAAGACTAAAAAAATAAAATGTTTCATTAGTTATAGATTTCGGGATAATTGTAAATAGCATCGCGTACAAATTGATGCACCGTTTCTGAGGCGGCATCCATCCTGTCGGGACCTCCACCATTCTCTTTCATCCATGCCAGCCAGCCGGCCATAAAAGCAAAAGCGATCTGTTCAAATTCCTTTGGAATGATGGTGCTGTGGATAGACTCATTCAGTTTTTTCACCCTGGTTTTGGTGATATCGATCTGGTGCGTCATCTTTTCTACTTCCAGGTTCAGCTCCAGGATTTCGGCCTGTAGGTCTATGATCGTTTTCTCTTTCTCACGCAGTGCCACCTTTACTTTATCGAGTTTCCCGAAAGCGGCGAGTACAAAATCGAGTACAAAGCCCCATATCAGGTATACGATGAAACCGGCAAAAATGATGATCCAGAAATTGATCGAACTGATGGCGAGGCGGATCGAGTATTCTGGCAGATTGGCGCCAAAGCTGTTACTAGACTTAATCTCGTAAATTTTCTCTGTGATATCATAAGCTAGAAATGCATCGAAAAGAAAGGTCACAACTACTAACATTGCGATCTTCAAATACCGGGAGTACCCCTTTCCCTCCTGCATTTTATGTATAAGGTATCCTAGTCCCAGGAACACGAAGGGGATGGTGAGGATCAGCACCAATTCCATCACCCCGTCCTTAAATGCTTTAGACAACGCCTGCGCATCGAAAATTGCATTTGCCACCCCAATCGCGCTCAGGGAGAATTCTTTAAAAAATGCAGAATAGGAAGCAGAACTATAAAAGGTAAAAAGGTAAACCGTTAAAAAAAGTAAAATGATCAAACCGATATAAAAGCTAGGTTTATCGCCAGAGTCGCCGATAATGTCCTGCGGATTTTTCCTGATGTGGGCTGCTTCTTCCTTACTGATTTCGATGCGCTGTTTCAAGGCGGGTACTTTTTCATCAACCACCATCCTGATCCTGTTCTCCCAGCGGGAAATATGTCCCTTCTGCTCTTCCAGCGACATTCTTATCGGCCGTTTCAGTTCTTCCTGTTTACCATGGTCATCTTTGATCTGGTCTTTAAAAGTGAAATACAATTTTTGGAGACATACTTTTAAACCCGCCAGGCTGCCTCCTAAAAGTCCGGCCTGCATATGCCCTTCTTCCTGCGGGTTACCTGGTTTGGATGGCCGTTTTGCCGCGGAAGTCGGCAAAAGTTCTTTAAGGGCGAAAAGCCCCTTGGTTATTTTCGTTAAACTCATAACTTAAAGATTATTTGATACAGTTAGCAGAATCGCTTCTTTAGGCGTTTTTTTGAAAGCCTCATCTAAGAGGTAATCGCAGATAGGGCCAACGTTCTGGTCTTCAAATCCGAAGCGGGAGCAGAATCGTTCCAGCGTTCCGCGCTCTTCAGGATCGAGGCGACCATCCGACCAGGCGATAAGACTAAGATCATAAAGACAATCTATCTTCTCCAACACTGACTGCGGAGGAAGAATGTCGACATTGCCAGATTGTAATAGCAATGCATCGATCTCTTCCCGGGTAATACCGCGATCCTGGCCAATGAGGTAGAGGGCCTCCAATTCCTTGAGGCCTATATCAGCATCAGAAAGTGCCATTTGATAAAGATGGAGAAAATGATTTTTCAACTCGGGAGTAAGCGCCATAAAAGCAATTTTTACGATCATTAATTAAAAAAAAACAGGAAATGGACGTAGGGATAATAAACGGACAGACCTGGATAACAACATCTATTAGCTCAAATCCAATATATTAGCGATTGGGGCATTCCGCTTAACAGCTTCAATACCTCGGTCCCGGCTGTATAAAGTTGCATAACTTTCGCTGCGGCCTATGACCAGGCCGTTTGCCGCACGCAGGTTAAAGCGGTAATTACCATCGGCATCCTTTCGCTCATAACGCTCGTCCAAAGGCGCGTTTCGTTTTACTGTTGCAATTCCATCACTGCAAGACTGGTTGGTAGAATATGTCTCGCTCGTTAATATGATCTCTCCGTTTGGAGCTTTTAGGTTGAAGCGAAACTGTGTAGTTTTTCTGATCTCAAATTTGGGATTGTTCATATTTATCTATTTTGAAGGTTAATTTTTACTTTTCCATACCACACGGAAACCTGTACTCTCCGATCTGCTATCTGGCTCCTGCTTACCGCGAAATTTAACATCAAGTCCGTTTACCGGCTTAACCGTGCTGGTATATGCGCCACCTCTCACCACTTTATAGGTTATTGTTCCCCCATACCAGTCTTCGCACCACTCTCCAACATTGCCCGTCATATCATACAAACCGAATTGGTTTGCTGATTTCCGTGCAACGTTATCGGGCTTTTTTCGGTTATAAACAGCGACTTTAGATGCGTTATTGCCCCCACTGTAATTTGTGTTGCCTCCCCCTGTGGCCGCATACTCCCATTCATGTTCTGAAGGTAATCGGCCACCCGACCATTTGCAGAAAGCATCCGCCTCATACCATGTTACATTTCTCACAGGTCCGCCTTCGCGGGAGGAATACGGTTGCGGCGGGAATGTAATTTTCTGGTTATCACAAAAAGCCCTGAATTGAGCAACTGTTACCTCAGTATTGCTGATGTAGAAAGAATCGATGCCGGAACTGTCCGTTGCAGGCATCACAATTAATACCTGTTCCAGCCGGCGAGCCGGGGTAATATCTGTTTGCGTATCCCTCCAAAAGAAAGATGCAATGAGGCCCGCTATTAATGCTACCGACAGCATTGCCCAAACAGATCTTCGTTCCGCTTTCTTTTGAGGAATGATTTTTCGCGCAAGCATATCGGCTATTTCCGCCGGGTTATTATCCCAGTTTACAGATACCAGGTGTTTGGAGATACCATCGACAGGGGTACTATCGAGGCGTAGCTGCAAAATATGTTGCCTGTTCCGTACCGGTTTCGCAATAGCCACCTGTCGTTCGATGTTCGACCAGTACTTTTGCACAAACACCCCGCTGGTAATCAATAACACAAACCTGGACCGCTTTCCATAGGCATCATTTGTGAGACTGATAATATGTTGTCCCCAACTTTCTGCCGCCCTTTCTTTATAATAATAGTAACGGATATTGCGTTTCTTAAGCTCCGTGGCTATTTGTTCTGCAACGTGCAAATCCTCCTCCGCAACAGAGATCGCAACATCGTACTTATAATAGCGTGCTATCATTAGGTGTTTTTTGGGGAAGACTAGATCCTGTTATTACTAAGGAGTTTCCAATAATAGATACCAAGCGGTGTTAACCGGCAACTTTTGTTTTTCATCGCAGCCCAATACATATACTCCTCTCCGACAGGTTCTACCAGGCCTATAAGCTGCAAACGCCGGAGCAACTTGAAAGTATTGATGTTTATTTCGTTGGGTTGTTCGGTCGTGTATTCATAGCTGGGATCTAAAGGAAACTCCGATTCCACCTTGGGGAAAACAGAGATCAGCTTACGCAGTTCCGGCAAAGGCACAACAGGCGTTACTTTACGCAGGCAAACCGATCTTACAATATTCGATTTAAAAACCGGGCGTTGCGCCCAACTACCCAACGCCTTCTCTATATAACTATAAATACTGCCCACACTAATATCGCCGGCAATATCGGCCGCCCCGCCCTTAAGTGCTTCCAGTAATAAACTGGTAAATACACCGTGCCCGCCTACCTCTATTGATGATTCAGTAATTCTGCTCGAGGCTAATACCACCACTCCTTTTTCCAGAAAAGCCGCCGTATTTTCTGATATTGCCGGGGTTCCCATTGCGCCTGAATGACAACAATCGAGGATCACGATCTTATGCCGCGCTTTTGACAAACTCACCATTTTTAGGACATCGTCCATTGAAATACCTTCGTCGTTCCGATTGAAATCAGGCGTCATGATATATCCCCCTGAATCCGTTACACAACCATGGCCCGAGAAATAAAAGAGGCTCATCTCGTCCTCGGCTTTAAATACATCCAATATCAGCGAGCGCAACGAACCCTTCGATTTAATATCTGTGCATAACATCACATCGAAATTCGGCGAGCCGTCCGCATTACTGTTCAGCAATTCGGCAACCTGGGTTGCGTCATTAACGCAGCCCATAAGCCTGGCGCTTCCTGGATAGTCGTTAATACCTACGACAAGTGCTTTCTTCATTAAAAACTGTTTAAGGTGAGGGGCCTGTTTTTCTGTTTACGCAACAAAGGTGAGAATGTATGAGGTAGGAAAAAACCTGTATCAGAGGGGGAAAAATCCCCTTTTTCGAAACGTACCGGATATTCCCCTTAAGCCAGGGGGGATTTTTCCTGTATTCAAAGTCAGGTGATTTTTGTAGTCAAAATCATCGATAGTTTCGCTTCGTTAAATTCATTTAAACCTCATTCTTTGAACAAAAAACTACATTATGCAACGTTATGTAACAGCCAAGCCCCTTCCCTTTTTCTATGTTGGAAAACAGGTGTCTAACGACAGGATTACCCGCTTTAAAAATCAAAAGCACACACTGTTGAGCCAGGCACTGGGCAAGTCCGACACCAGGTCGATCTGGTACTCCAAAGAACATTTTGTAAAGCTGTTGGAAGAAATCGAATTTGCCGGTGGCGATGGTGTCAGGATCTCAATGGGTATGTATGAAGAAGGGCACGAGTTTGCCGGACAATTATGCCTGTTATTTAACAGTACTCGCCCGGAAACCGTTGGGAATACACTTATTCATAGCACTGTTGTGCTGGAAAACGAACCGGACTTCGCTGAAAGGTCATCTTTGCCAAGGGAAATCATTCAATTTCCTGGCGATGGCACGACCACAGACATCCGGGACTTCAATTTGGGTTCCCCTTGTCCACCCCGCTGTGAGGACGATGGAGATGGTGACGATGACGGGGAAGGCGGAGATGGCGGAGGTAATTAGTAAATAACATTTTGTAAATTAGAAGATGCTGCATCACCTCCTGGGATATGAATATGCATATCTTCTTCCACTGTTGCTTAGCGCCATTTTTTGTCTGAAAATGTTCCGGCAAAAATGGCCTAAGCAATATCGGACTTTGGCCATACTTATCATTGTATCACTTGCAATAGAAGTTTTTGCCATTGCATGGAAATGGTATCTGTACGACATGTTCATTCCGGCTTATAAAAAGAGTAATCTTTGGATTTACAACGTGTTTGTTACTATCAGGCTTGCCATATTACTGGTGCTTTTTTTCCAGAGCATGGAGTCTAAAAAGATCAAAAAAGTAATATTACTTGGCGGGCCTCCAATAGTACTTTTCGGCCTTGTTAACTATATCAGTATACAGGGCCCTCACCAGTACAATACCTACAGTGTGATCTTCGCACATATTCCGATCATCGTTCTGTGTCTTTGCTACTTCAGGCAATTATTAGGGGCAGATAAGATACTTGAACTGCACAAAGAACCTATGGTATGGCTGGTGTTAGGCACTTTTGTTTACCATGTTGCATCGCTGCCGTTCCTCATTATGCTTAACTTTCTTAACATGAAAAGTTCGAACTTATCTATGCTTTTTCTCCCAATAAACGACACACTCAATCTCATAATGTGTTCTTCCTATCTAATTAGTTCAATATGCAACCCACAACAGACTCCACAGCGCTAACGATTATCGTATCTACCCTCACATTATTATCCCTTTGTATAGCGATTATATGTTTCCTTTTTCTCTACCAGCGAAAAAGGTTTCGACATCAACATGAGCTGATGGAAGTTCGGGAAGCCTACAATCAAGCGTTGTTTGAATCAAAATTCGCGATCCAGGAGCAAACCCTGGACCATATTTCGAAGGAACTGCATGCCAATTTCAGCCATCTCGTTTCACTTATCAATATTAATCTTTCCGAAATATTACCACAGATACCCGATAACCAAAGAGAGAACGTGATTGAAACAAAATCGCTGGCCAAGCAATTAATGAGCGATCTGAAGGCATTAAGCGCTAATCTGAACACAGACCATATTATTCATATCGGAGTTGGCAAGGCGCTTGAGAACGAACTAAACCGGCTTTCAAAAACAAAAAAATACAAGATAACCTTCATCGTTACCGGCGACGCATATAGATTATCAGCTGAACATGAAATAATACTCTTCCGACTCTGCCAGGAAGTGCTTAACAATGTGGTAAAGTATTCCAAAGCCTCTGCAGTTTCGGCCACTCTCGCCTTTTCCAACGATCACTTTTCATTGACTATTTCCGACAATGGAATTGGCTTTAATGTAGAACGTGCATTGAATCAAAGTGGAGATAAGCAGAGTACAGGTTTATTGAATATGCAGAAACGGGCCTCCCTGATAAATGCAAAATTCAGCATCCTTAGCCAGGTAGGAAAAGGTACGTTGGTGACCATTGATACCCCTAACCCGGAAATACAAAAAACATCCATTTTATGAGAACAGGCAACACAAAGCTAAATATTGCAGTAGTCGATGATCATAACTTATTTCGTAAGGGGTTGATCAAACTAATTATGTTGGGAGATACTAAAAACAAATACAACATTTTATTTGAAGCGGAAAATGGCATCGACCTCCAAGGAAAAATGATGCAACCCCCATTTCCCCATATTATTTTGATGGACATTGACATGCCCGATGCCGATGGATTTGAGGCGGTGGAATGGTTACAACGCACCCACCCCGACATCAAAGTACTGGTAATCTCTATGGTGGAGGCCGAAGCATCCATTTTGCGGATGCTCCGGCTTGGCGTAAAGGGCTATCTTTCAAAAGATATTGAAGTAGAAGATATGCATATGGCGTTGGAAGCAATTGCCAACAATGGGTTTTATTATTCAGATGTAGCGGCAGAAATACTAAATCAAAATTTAAGTAAATCCGGTAAAACGGAAAGCACTTCTATATATCTATCTGAAAATGAGCGTGAGTTCCTAAAGCTTGCTACCACAGACATGACCTATCAGCAAATAGCCGACAAAATGCACTTAAGCTTTAAAACAATTGACGGTTACAGAGAGGATTTGTTTAAGCGCCTGCATGTGAAAAACAGAGTAACGCTGGCACTTTATGCGGTGAAGCATGGTATTGTTACGTTGTGATGGAGGAGTGGGATGAGGTTAGCTTATGCTGTACTTATTGATATCCTTTGTACATTTAGATTATCTATTATGAAAACAGTCACCTTATACCGCCCCATAGGATTACAAGAGTTTTTACTAATTGCGAATGCTAAATTTAAAGCCTTCCCTCCAAGGCTATCCTGGCAACCGATCTTTTACCCGGTATTAAATCAACAATATGCTGAGCAAATTGCCTTTGAATGGAATACGAAAGATAGCGGCTCCGGCTATTGTGGTATCATCACACGTTTCATCATCAGCGAGTCATTATACCAGAAATATGAAGTGCAGAACGTAGGTGGCGATATTCACAATGAATTATGGGTACCGGCTGAGGAGTTGGATGCTTTCAACAATGATTTACAGGGGGATATAGAAATTCTTAAAACATTCCTGGGAGAAGAGTATGTTGCGCCGGCGGATTTAGTTTTGGCAAAGATGATAGCGGATCTGGCTCGATGATTAAGATGTAGATGGGATCCGTTCTGTAGCTTTTTTTACATTGCATTCAAAAACAAAAGGCTTCCAGAATATCTGAAAGCCTTTTACCGTGTAGCGAGATCGGGAGTTGAACCCGAGACCTTTGGGTTATGAATCCAACGCTCTAACCACCTGAGCTACCTCGCCATTTCCCCTTAAGGGAGTGCAAAGATAAAGGCAAAAATTTATAAATCAAAAGAGATTTTTGAAAAGTTAATAATTCAGTATCTCACGGATCAATGCTGTTACCTTTTCGGCGTTGGGTAACATCTGTTTTTCGAGCTCCATATTTAGTGGTACTGCCGGTAAATCCTGCGCGCCGAAGGTGTAAACGGGTGCGTCCAGTTGGCGGAAACAGATTTGCTGGATGCGGGCGGCCAGGGATTGAGCGAATGAGTTGTTGAGTTGCTCTTCTGTAAGTACCAGGCATTTCCCATGTTTCTTCACGGTTTCAAATACCAGCGCTTCGTCTAGTGGGAACAGTGTTCGGAGATCCACTATTTCTATACTGCCGGGAAAATGGGCGGCGGCGGCTTTGGCCCAATACACACCCATGCCGTAAGTAATGATGCACATTGAATTTCCATTCTGCATTTCCGCGGGCGAAGCTGCTAATACCACGTTTCCTTTCCCAAGAGGAATTATATAGTCTGCATCCGGCTCTATTGTCATAGCGTCCTGGGTGCCGGGGACTTTGCTCCAATAAAGACCCTTATGCTCCAGCATGATCACAGGGTTGGGATCGAGGAAGGCGGCTTTCATGAGACCTTTCATATCGGCCGCGTTGGAAGGATAAACGACTTTGATACCTTTGATGCTCAGCAGCGTTGTTTCCACGCAACCTGAGTGATAAGGGCCACCGCCGCCGTAGGCACCAATGGGCACGCGGATAAGGGTTTGCACGGGAAACTTGCCGGCGGTGAGGTAACAGGATTTGGACACTTCGCACACCAACTGGTTAAAACCCGGATAGATGTAATCTGCGAACTGTACCTCTACGATCGGCTTCGCCCCTACTGCGGATAGTCCTACGGTACTGCCTATAATATATGCTTCCTGGATGGCGGTGTTGTACACGCGCTGCGCGCCGAATTTGTCGCCAAGCGTAGCAGCTTCCCTGAATACGCCTCCTAAACGTGCGCCCACATCCTGTCCGTACAAGATAGCCTCCGGATACTGTTGCATAATTTCTTCTACTGCGTGAAGTGCCGCATCCACCATCACCACTTTCGCTGCCCCTGCTGGCTTACGAACTCCTTTTTCGGCTGTTACAGGTGTTGGAGCAAATACATGATCACGCACCGTACCTACGTCCGGATCGTCGGCGAGGCGGGCCATTTCAAATTGAGACGCAATATATTTAACTGTTTCTGCCTGAATATCGGCCAGTACACTTTCCTGTACATCCTTTTCCAGCAAACGGTGATAAAGCCGGCGGAAAGGGTCATTTTGGGCGTGTGAGGCAAGGTTGTCGGGGCTTCTGTACCATTCTTTACGAACGCCTGAAGTATGGTGGCCAAGTAATGGCACTTTTGCATGCACGAGTATCGGTTTTCGCTCGGCACGAACATATTCGATGGCGGTTTGCATGGCGTGGTAGCTTTCTTCGAAATCGCTGCCATCTACCCTTAACCTTTCCATTCCTTTGAAACCTGCTGCGTATTCATATGCGTCCATCGCGCGGGCTTCCGCTCCGGTTACAGAAATCCCCCAGTCATTATCCTGCACCAGGTAGATAACAGGCAATTGCTTCAATACGGCGAACTGCCACGCTTCGCTCACCTCTCCTTCTGTAACGCTGCCGTCTCCTAAGGAACATAATACCACAGGCCGCTCTTCTCCCACCATCAACCCACTATTTTCCAAATATTGGACCCCCTGTGCCATACCCGTAGCGGGAATTACCTGCATTCCTGTAGCACTGCTCTGGTGTGGGATCTGCGGTTTATCAGCCTGCCGACTCGACGGATGGCAATAATACGAACGGCCGGCGCTGAACGGATCGTCTTTTTTGGCGAGTAGTTGCAGCATGAGTTCGTAAGGGGTAAATCCCATAGCCAGCATCATACTATCGTCGCGGTAATATGGACTAACATAATCGCAGGGTTTCATTAAAAGCCCGACCGCTATCTGGATAGCTTCGTGGCCGCGGGAGGTAGAATGAACGTATTTACAAATAGTGCGGTTGGCCTCATACTTTTCTGTCATAGCCGAAGCCATGCACATAAGCCGGTAAGCGCGAAGTAATAAAGCCTTCTCGCGGTCGTGGCGGCGATGCGCCGCTTTCAAAGTTGGAGTGCTTATACTATCTTTAATCACTGTAAGACTGTTTTGGTGGAATCAGTAACAAAAAAATAGTTGTCTTAGCAACTATTGCTACTACAAACATAAGCAATATGCCCGATACTTTTGTCAGTAATCCATCTTTTTTTAAGCTGGATGCGACCCTGAAAAAGCTGCGTAACTATTGGCAGAAAACCTTCGATGATCAGAAAAAGGACATCACGGTAGACCAATGGCTGCTGCTGGAAAACATTTATAAGTTTAAACGAATTACGCACAATGAGCTTGCGCGCGAAGCGGCGAAGGATATTACCACGGTATCGCGGATCATTGAACTGCTTGTAAAAAAGGAGTTAGTGGAGAGAGAAGTATCGAAGGAAGACCGAAGGAAGGTGTTTCTTACGCTCACAGAAGCCGGGGTGAGCAAATACAAGGACGTGAGGCCAATTGTACTGGATATGCGTAAAATTGGATGGAAAGATCTTACTGAGGATGATTATAAAGAACTAACCAGGATACTGGATGCTATTTATGCAAATGTTCCGACCTGAGTAAAACGATAAAAAGGGAGAGAGCATTGTGCATGTTCTTCTCTCCCTTTCTACATGATGCTATTTGATCATAAATTCCAGCAAGCTGTCGTTTTCGATAAAAGCCTCAAGTTTATCGCCTATTTGTACTGGTCCAACACCTTCGGGCGTACCAGTAAAAATGAGATCTCCAATGTTGAGTGTAAAGAACCTTGAAATGTAAGCTACCAGTTGATCGAATGAGAAAAGGAGATCTTTCGTATTTCCTTGTTGTGCAATTTCCTTGTTTTTGTAAAGGCAGAAATTGATATCATTCTTTTCAGTGGTTTGCTCTAATGGAATAAATTTACCTACTACCGCCGAGTTGTCGAAGGCTTTGGCAATTTCCCAGGGGAGCCCCTTTGCTTTTTGTTTTTCCTGCAAATCGCGGGCTGTGAAATCAATACCTACAGATATAGCATCATAATACCGGGATGCGAATTTTTCCTGGATATGCTTCCCATTTTTGGAAACGCGTAAAACCAGTTCGCATTCAAAATGAAGATTGTCCGTAAACTCCGGATAGTAAAATGGATGGTTATTTTGCAATAAAGCATTCTTGGGTTTCATGAAAATCACGGGCTCGGATGGCACTTCGTTCTTTAATTCTTCTGCATGTTTGGCATAGTTTCTTCCAACGCAGATAATTTTCATAATGCGTATTTTGTAAGGTTAATAAAGCCTATGGTTAAATCCATAGTCCATCTTTAATGTACCATTCTGTGCGCTAAAACCCACCCTCGCTCAAAAGCGCGGACCGGATCATTATACTGTCAATGAAACATCTATCATGGTCTATAGTGGTTAAGGTTGGGGGAACCTTTAAGCATGAAATATACAATTTCCTCACGAATCAAAAAGTGAGGTTATTGTAATTATTCATAGTTCGTTGTGTTCCAAGGGCTGCAAAGCTCTCAATGATTTCGCAGCTCTTATCTATTTTCTGTAAAACGAGTGGCATTTCATCATTTTTCCACTTTCCCAACACAAAATCTACCTGGCGTCCTTTGGGATAATTATTGCCGATACCAAACCTCAGCCTGGGGTATTGATTGGTGCCCAATACTTCCTGAATACTTTTGAGGCCATTGTGTCCGGCGTCGCTACCACCGGGGCGAATACGTATTGCTTCGAGGGGCAGGGCCAGATCGTCCACAATCACAAAAATGTTCTCTACAGGAATCTTCTCCTTGTCCATCCAGTATTTAACTGCTTTCCCGCTTAAGTTCATGTAGGTGGTAGGCTTAATAAGCAAAAACGTTTTGCCTTTCCATTTACATTCAGCGATATCGGCAAGCCTGTCCAGATTAAAAGAAACGCTGTGCTTACGGGCGAATGCATCTACCACATCGAAACCGATATTGTGACGAGTGTTCGCATACTCCATGCCAATGTTTCCTAATCCAACAATTAAATACTTCATAAACAGGTCTTCGTAATCTGCTATCAAAAATAAAAAGCCCGGCGAACAATATAGCCGGGCTTAAAATATAAATATTTTATCAATTTATTTTTTCTTGGTATCCTTATCAGCAGCCGCTTCTTCCTGACGCAGCTGACGGGTCATCACCACAGAAGCTACAGGGATACGGGGAGAGTTGAGGATTTCCACGTTCTCGAGTTTGATATCTTCAACACGGATGTTGGCGTTCAGTTCGAGGTTATCGATGCTAACTTCGATGTTTTCGCGGAGGTACTGAGGCGTAGTTTTCACTTTCACAGCAGCCATTTTAGTAACCAGTTTACCACCAGCTTTAACACCTGGAGACTGACCTACGAATTTCAGCGGCAGGGTAGCTACAATAGCTTTGCCTTCGATGAGTTCCAGGAAGTCGATGTGTGTCAGCTCGTCGGTAACGGTATCAAACTGCATATCCTTCAGGATACACTTGTAAGTTTTGCCGTCAACTTTGATTTCAGCGATCTGGAAATCAGCGGTGTAAACGAGTGGTTTGAAAGCGGTCGCCGGAGCTGCAACGCTCACGGTTTCTGCACCCCCGTAAATAACACAAGGCACTTGTCCCTCAGAACGAATCGCGCGGGTGGCTTTTTTGCCGTATTCGCTCCTGAGAGTTCCTTCGATGGTTATTGTTTTCATTGTTTAAACATTTATGTTTTAAAATAAATCCGTTGTTGATGATCAACCTTTCCGCTGACTGTGAACGAACAGGCTGGTGATCGATCTGTTTTCGTGCATGTTGCGGATGGCTACTGCGAAAAGTTCGGCAACACTGATCTGTTTGATCTTAGCGCACTCCTGTTTCAACGCGATGGTATCACATACCACCAGCTCGTCCAGCACAGAATTTTCGATATTTTCGTAAGCTTTACCACTTAATACCGGGTGCGTACAGAAAGCCCTGATGCTTCTTGCTCCTTTCTCCATCAGCAATGCTGCTGATTTTGTAAGCGTACCTGCTGTATCTATGATATCGTCTATTAACACAATATCTTTGCCTGTAACATCCCCTATAACCACCATGGAAGCGATTTCATTCGCCCTCTTACGGTGTTTGTCGCAGATTACCATTTCGGCGTTAAAGTAGGACGCTACCTCCCTAACCCTATTGGTACTACCCACGTCGGGGGACGCAAAGGTAAGATTTTCCAGCTTCAGATTCTCTATGTAGGGGATAAAAATCGCCGAACTATCCAGGTGATCTACCGGGATATCGAAGAAACCCTGGATTTGCGGAGCATGCAAGTCCATGGTAATCACCCTGTTAGCTCCAGCGGTCGTAAGCAGGTTGGCTACTAACTTAGAGCCAATTGCTACACGCGGTTTATCCTTCCTGTCTTGCCGGGCAAACCCAAAATAGGGAATTACGGCAGTGATATAGCCCGCAGAAGCACGCTTCGCAGCATCTATCATCATGAGCAGCTCCATCAGGTTATCTGTGGGAGCGTTTGTGCTCTGAACAAGAAAAACATAGTCTCCACGAATACTTTCGAGGAAAACCGGCTGAAATTCACCGTCGCTGAATTTCTGGATGTTAACTTTACCAAGACCGTTACCGTACCTGGCGGCAATCTTCGCGGCCAGAGCCGGATTGCTGTTTCCTGTGAAGATTTTGACAGATGGATTCATAATGGAAAAGAAGTTGCGAAATTATGACTTTTCAGGCCATCTCGCCCATTTTTTTTTTGAATACTAAATAAAGGGAGATAAGAAAGAGAAGAATTGCTAAATTTATTAGCAAATTGTATATTCGTGGAAATTTGGAGAAGATGAATGTTAACCTGAAAGAACAAAGGAATCAAGGCCAAACCGCACCCATCAAAGACTGGGCACCGAACGACCGGCCACGGGAAAAGCTGCTTACACAGGGGCCACAGGTGCTTAGCGATGCCGAACTGCTTGCTATTTTGCTTGGCACAGGATCGGCACAGAAATCTGCAGTAGATACAGGACGGGAGTTACTATTACAGGCAAAGAACAGCCTTCATGAACTAGGCAAACGCGATGTTCAGTCCCTAAAAGATGTGAAAGGCATCGGAGATGCCAAGGCTGTTACGATTGCTGCCGCCCTCGAGCTGGGCCGGCGGCGGGCGGGCGAACAAGGCGAAGAAACGCGGGCACTTACCTGTAGCAAAGATGCCGTAAAAATTCTACGGCCACTTATTGGCGACCGGCATACTGAACACTTGTATGTACTGTTTCTGAGTCGCAGCAATAAACTTTTACATCACGCCTGCATCAGTCACGGCGGTACAACCAGCGCTATAGTAGATCCCAAAGTGATTTTTGGGCAGGCCCTTCTATACAAGGCCGGCAAAATCATGCTGGGGCACAATCACCCGTCCGGCAACCTTACTCCTAGCCAGTCGGACCTGGTAGTTACCCGTAAAATAAAAGCTGCCGGGGAACTTCTTGAGATAGATTTACTGGATCATATCATACTTTCGGATGAGGGATATTATAGCTTCATGGAGCATGGGGATTTGTAGCGGACGCATATTTACGCGGGGGAATAGCTGGGGAATAATGCCCTTTTTGACCCAACCTGGAAGTTTTTAGTATCGTCGCCAGGCTGAAATGAGATATCTGCAAAACGAAAGAAACGGCATACCCAAGGGCCGCCGCTTCCTTTTATTTAACAGGAAGAACTAGTTTTCAGTCTGTCCTTTCCCGATCTTCTGTAAAATCTGGTGAGCAACTTCCAACGCCTGGAAACCGTCGATAACGTTTACCGGAACTGGCTTCTGCAGTAGTATACTATCCCGAAAAAGCTCCAGTTCCATCCTTATCGCGTTTACCTGCTTAATTTCAGGGTTCTGTATAGCGATCGTTTTGGGGCCGTCGTTGGTAGCGATATCGAGGGTAAACAAACCTTCGTCTGCGGGCGTTTTCAGTTTAATGATCTCTGTTTTCTTGTCCAGGAAGTCGATACCGATGTACGCATCTTTCTGGAAAAGACGCATTTTGCGCATTTTTTTAAGAGAAATGCGGCTGGAGGTCAGATTGGCTACGCAGCCATTGTGAAACTCGATACGAACGTTGGCGATGTCAGGCGTATCGCTCATTACCGCTACTCCGCTTGCAGAAATGCGGCTGATCGACGATTTAACGATACTCAGTACGATATCGATATCGTGGATCATCAGGTCGAGGATTACACTCACATCGGTACCACGGGGATTGAACTCGGCCAAACGGTGTACTTCAATGAACATCGGTTTAAGGTCGTACTCTTTCAGCGCAAGGAAGGCGGGATTAAACCGCTCCACGTGCCCTACCTGGAATTTGATATTGGCTTCTTCCACCAACTTCACGAGGGTTTTACCTTCGTCAATGGTGTTGGTCATCGGCTTTTCAACAAACACATGTTTGCCGTTGCGGATAGCGAGTTGGCACAGCTCAAAGTGGAGGGTGGTAGGAGCTACAATGTCAATTGCATCTACAGCCATAATCAGCTCTTCTGCACTCTCATACCTGCGCAGGGTTGGATAAAGTTCATGCACACCTGCGGCGTTAGCATCGCTGGGGTCATAGAAGCCCGCCACTTCCACATTTAACATCGTGGAAAGTTGCGAAAGATGAATTTTGCCTAAGTGCCCTACGCCAAACAAACCTATTTTGAGCGTTGTCATTGGATCAGTTTTGATAATATGCCTGGATACGATAAAATAATAGTTTGCAAAGTAATGGTGTTATTACTTAACAATAAAGAAAAATATTATACAGGAACATAATCCGGCAAAACCGGGTGGGTCGCTATAGAAACATGTTCTCTTAAAAGAGATCAAAATAGTTACATTTCCCAATTCCCATACATCCTGAAATCCCCTAGCCATATCCCCAACCGGATTTACGGTTTTGGGCCTGAGTTGCGGAGAATTTACATTTTCAATATGTTTCCTCATTTCTCCCTATCTTATCGTCGCACATCAACTACCACGTACATGCAAAGCGCTATAACGATCCTTCGAGGGCGACTTCTCACATCCCTTATCCTCATTTTCCTCACCTTACCTGCTACGGCACAAATAAATGTGCATGAGGGCAAGCGATACCTGCAAACAGAGAAAGGCCAGCCTTTCTTCTGGCTGGCGGACACTGACTGGGAATTGTTCCACCGCCTCGACCGCGAGGAAATAGCAACAGTGATCACCACCCGTAGTCAGCAAGGATTCAACATCCTGCAGTGCGTAGTCCTGGCCGAAGAGGATGGCCTGCGACAACCCAACCGCCATGGCGACAAACCTTTTAAATCAGACAACCCGCTGGAGTGGGACACCACGCATGGCAATAACCCTACCGACCAGGCGCAATACGATTACTGGGACCATATCGACTATACGATACAACTTGCGGCGAAAAAAGGCCTTTACATCGCACTGCTACCCACATGGGGCGACAAAGTAGCACACCTGTGGGGTGTGGGGCCGATTATATTCACGGCCGAAAATGCAGGTCCTTATGGCCAGATGCTGGCAAAGCGATTCGGAAAGTATCGTAACATTATTTGGGTGCTGGGTGGCGACCGGCCCGCTATTTATACTGGCAAGGACAACAAAAAATATGACGACCGCCCAATTTGGAGGGCGATGGCCGCCGGTATACGCGAGGCAGAAAATGGCAACCGCCACTTTATGACCTACCACATTTCGGGGGATATAACGCAAACCACCTCACAACAACTGGCCAACGAAGACTGGATAGAAATGAACACGATGCAGTCGGGCCACGGCTCACGCGAAACAAAGATCTGGGAGTTCATAGCCCGCGACCTTGCCACAAAACCCACCAAACCAACTGCCGATCTGGAACCATGTTATGAAGATCACCCGGTAAATCCCTGGGACGGAAAATGGACACGGGCCAGGGGCTATTTTTCCGATTACGATGTTCGGGTGAGGATGTACCGGAGTGTATTTGCCGGCGCTTGCGGAGTTACTTACGGTCATCACCAGATTTGGCAATTCTTAGATACTTCGCGGTACAAACCGGTTAATATAGGCGACACGATCATTGGCTGGAGAAAAGCACTCCGTTCGCCAGGTGCATTCCAGGTGCGTTTCCTGAAAGAGCTGATGATGAGCCGACCTTACTTCTCCCGCATACCGGACCCGTTACTTGTAGTGAACAATGGCAATGACTGGACCAATTACATTACTGCCACCCGCGACTACGAGGGCAGCTATGCATTTATACACCTTCCTGAAGCTACTCCCGTAACTTTAAATATGGCTTTACTAAAAGGGAACCGTAAAAAGGCCTGGTGGTTCAACCCTGCGAATGGCAGAAAAACGAAGGCTTTGGTAAGTAACCACACTGAGAACAGCACCTTTACACCTCCTGCAGGCGGGCGCGACTGGGTGCTGATAGTTGATGCAGAACTATAGAATGTGAAGTTTTGATGGCTTTCCGTGCGTTATTGTTGCGTTCGGAGTAATCAGAATATAGGTTTTTGCTTTAATCTGGCTCCTTCCTCTATTGCCCAATGTTGCTACTGCAGCTGAAGGGAGTGACACAACGGCGGCCAAATAGTAGTACCTACGCCTGCTCCCCCATCAATGCTTCTGCCACTACAAGATCTTCGGGGCGGGTGATTTTGAGGTTACGCTCCTCGCCTTCTACGAGGTGTACTTTATGGCCAAGCCGCTCCACAACAGTCGCCTCGTCCGTAAACAGCGGATCGTAGGGCAAGTCGAAGGCGGGCAGCAGGATGTTGGAAAGGAAGGTTTGCGGGGTTTGAATGATGCGGAAACGGGAACGGTCGGCGGCGGTGTTACCATCGGCATGCACTTCACGGATACTATCTTTGAGATCGATGGCGGGAACGGCACTGCCGAACTGCAAGGCTCCATCGTGGCAACGGCGGATCAAATCGCCGGAAACCAGGGGCCGAACACCGTCATGTACAAATACGACTGAAGGTGCTGTTACTTCAGCCAGGCCGTTCTTTACGGACTGGAAGCGGGTATCGCCACCATTAACCACTTTCATCAGGGGAAAATGATCGAAAAGACGGATTACCTTTTCGGCGTAAGCGCGGTGTGCTTCGGGGAGTACCAATACAATTTTCATATCACCGTATGCCTGCGAAAAAGCGGTAAGCGTGTGCTGCAATACAGGTTTGCCATGCAACTCGAGGAACTGCTTGGGGATGGAAGTGCCCATCCGCTGGCCTGAACCGCCTGCTACAACGATGGCTATTTTCTGGTAAACGAGTGTCATGGAGCTAATTTAGGAATAAAAAAAGTCCCGCACGGGCGGGACTTAGCATATTGACGGTCTGAATATCAAATTATCAGCATGGCATCGCCGTAGCTGAAGAAACGGTATTTCTCTTTAATTGCCTGCTGGTAAGCTTCCATTACCAGGTCGTACCCTGCAAAAGCACAAACCATGATCAACAGGCTGGTTTTTGGCAGGTGGAAGTTAGTAACCAGTGCGTTAGGGATAGAAAAGTCGTAAGGAGGATGGATAAATGTGTTAGTCCAACCTTCTGCCGCTTTCAGATGATCCTGGGCGGTGGTAGAAGATTCCACGGCACGAACAGTAGTAGTACCGATCGCGCACACTTTACGGTTCTCTTCTTTTGCTTTATTTACAATCTTCACCGCATACTCATCGATGTGGAAATATTCCGCATCCATTTTGTGCTTGCTCAGGTCTTCTACCTCAATAGGGCGGAAAGTACCAAGACCAGTGTGAAGGGTTACTTCGGCGAACTTAACACCTTTGATCTCGAGGCGTTTGATCAGCTCACGGCTGAAATGCAAACCCGCAGTAGGAGCAGCAACAGCACCTTCGTATTTAGCGTAAACTGTCTGGTAACGTTCTTTATCTTCTTCTTCAGGCTTGCGTTTAATGTATTTAGGAAGGGGCGTTTCACCAAGACTGTCGAGTACTTGTTTGAACTCTTCATCGTTACCTTCGAACAGGAAACGGATGGTACGGCCACGGGAAGTAGTGTTATCTATCACTTCTGCCACCAGCGATTCGTCATCTCCAAAATACAATTTGTTACCTACCCTGATCTTTCTTGCGGGATCAACGATCACGTCCCAAAGGCGGTTGAGCTTGTTGAGTTCACGTAACAGGAACACCTCGATCTTAGCACCAGTTTTTTCCTTGCGGCCATACAGTCTTGCGGGAAAAACCTTAGTGTTATTAACGACCATTACGTCTTTGTCGTTAAAGTAACCGATAATGTCTTTGAAAAGTTTATGCTCAATTTTGCCTGTTGCGCGGTTAACGATCATCAAACGTGATTCGTCTCTGGTCTTAGAAGGATGCTGTGCAATCAGATTTAAAGGAAGGTCGAACTTGAACTGTGATAGTTTCATATTACGGTATGAATATAATTTAGGTGGGCGAAGGTACGCATAATATTAACAACGGCAAAAAATATCAGGAGGCCGCCATACCTGGTATGGAAGCGATGAGCTTCTGGGTATAAGGCGAGGCCGGGTGGCGGTACACCTGTTCTGACGGACCGATTTCCTCAATTTTCCCTTTGTTCATTACCATCATCCTGTCGCTCATGAAGTTAACAACAGACAGGTTATGGGAGATAAAGATGTAGGTAAAGTTAAATTCCTCGCGTAATTCCATCAGCAAATTGAGTACTTGAGCCTGTATACTTACGTCCAGGGCAGATACAGATTCGTCGCAGATGATGAACTCGGGATGCAGGGCCAGGGTGCGGGCAATAACGATGCGCTGACGCTGACCACCGGAAAACTCGTGTGGATAACGATCGAAATGTTCCGGGCGCAACTGGACCTTATCCAGCAACAGGCGCGCCTGCTCGCGGCGGGCCTTATCGTTGCCGTGCAAACCATGCACCTTCATTGGCTCCATAATAGCCTGCCCCACAGTTAAACGTGGATTGAGAGAGGAATAAGGGTCCTGGAAGATGATCTGGATATTACGCCGTGCATCGCGCAGTTCAGCGGGTGAAAAGCGGCAGAGGTCTTTGCCTTTGTAAAGGATGCTACCATCTGTAGGCTCTATCAGGCGAAGCAGCGTGCGACTAAGGGTCGTTTTACCACAACCCGACTCTCCTACCAGTCCGAGGGTTTCGCCTTCCATTACGTCAAAGCTCACATCGTCCACGGCTTTTGCCCAGGACTCCACTTTTCCGAATATATTTTTCTTAACGGGAAACCATGTTTTAAGCCCCTTCACCTCCAGCAATGGAGAACTTTTTTGCAGTTGTAGCTCTCTCTGCTGCTGCGTTAGCGGGTCTAGTACGAGGGAGTTGACGAATGCTGATACGTTGGTAGCCCTTTCCGTAATAGCGCCATCAGGAGTGATCTCCATAAAGTCGCGTATCATGGGCAGCCGGCGGAGGCGTTGCACCAATGGCGGCCGGCATGCCAGCAGGCCTTTAGTATAGGGGTGTTGGGGGTGATGGAATACGTCGTTCACCGGGCCCTGTTCTACGATATTTCCTTTATACATGACCGTTACCCTGTCTGCCAGGTCTGCAATTACGCCGAGGTCGTGGGTAATGAACACAATGCTCATATCCATTTCGGCCTGTAACTCCTTTAACAGTTCGAGGATGGTCTTTTGTACGGTGACATCCAGTGCGGTAGTAGGTTCGTCGGCAATGAGCAGTTTAGGTTTACAACTGATGGCCATAGCAATCATAACCCGTTGCTTTTGGCCGCCAGATAACTCGTGTGGATAACGCCCCCAAATCTGTTCTGGCGATGGCAGTTTTACTTTTTGGAATAGTGCGATGGTTTGGGCCTTTGCTTCTTTTGCCGACACTTTTTTGTGCAGCCTGATAGCTTCGGCCACCTGTGAACCGCAGGTGAACAGTGGGTTCAGAGAGGTCATGGGTTCCTGAAAGATCATACCGATCTCATGACCCCTAAAACTCCTCATCTCTTTTTCCGGCAACGCCAGCAGATCGATTGGCTGCTGCTTTCCGTACCAGGTAATGCTGCCACCGGCAATGCGGCCGGGCGACTGTATAAGGCGCATCAACGTAAGTGCTGTTACCGACTTGCCGGAGCCACTTTCGCCTACAATACCCAGTATTTCCCCCTTATTTACAGTAAGGGAAATGCTGTTTACAGCGGTAACTGTACCGGATTCTCCGGTAAAATCGACCCGCAGGTTATTGATGACGGTTAACGGTGTTGGCATTAAAACCGGAGGTGCTTTACGGTGAGGTGACTGTTAATAAGGTTATTGAGCGAGTCGATACCCACTTTCAGGTGGCGTTCTACGTAGTCCTTCGTCACCTTTTTATCGCTTTCCTCTGTCTTCACACCTTCCGGCACCATGGGTTGGTCGGATACCAGGAGTAAAGCGCCGGTAGGGATCTTGTTATAAAATCCAACGGAAAAGATCGTTGCCGTTTCCATATCGATGGCCATAGCGCGGATGCGTTCGAGGTATTTTTTGAACTCCAGATCGTGTTCCCATACGCGACGGTTGGTACTGTAACAGGTGCCCGTCCAGTAATCGCAGCCATACTCCCGGATGGTGGTAGAAATCGCTTTCTGTAATGCGAAGGCGGGCAGGGCCGGCACTTCGGGAGGAAAATAATCGTTAGAAGTACCCTCGCCGCGGATAGCCGCTATAGGCAGTATCAGGTCGCCAATATTGCTCTTCTTTTTTAGTCCGCCGCATTTACCGAGGAACAACACAGCTTTGGGTGAAATGGCACTCAGTAAGTCCATAACAGTAGCTGCTCCGGGGCTGCCCATACCAAAGTTGATGAGTGTAATATCGTTTGCTGTAACGGATTGCATGGGCCTGTCGGTACCGATAATTTCGGCATTGTTCCATTCAGCGAACAATTTGACGTAGTTGGAAAAATTGGTGAGCAGGATATGCGAGCCGAAGTCTTCCAGTTTTTGGCCTGTGTAGCGGGGAAGCCAGTTAGATACAATTTCTTCTTTTGTCTTCATAGCTTTTGACAAGTAAATATAATGTTTTTGGGCGAATAAGGACAGCGTTGCCTAGTTTTGCACTATGATCGCCATCGAATTTCCCCCACCGGACTTTAAGGTTATTAACGAGGGTAGTGTGCAAATGATATTTGACGCATACCGTAAGAAGTATGTGGTGCTTACCCCTGAGGAGTGGGTGAGGCAGAACTTTTTAAACTACCTGGTAAAGTCGCACCAGTATCCATCGTCGCTGATGGGGGTGGAAAAGGAAATACACCTCGGAGAATTGAAGAAGCGTTGCGATATCGTGATCTACAACCGCGAGAGTAAGCCCTGGATGATCGTGGAGTGCAAAGAGATGGACGTGGCGTTGAACATGAATGTGCTGGAGCAGATTGTGCGGTACAATATGGCTTTGCCTGTTCCATTCCTTGTCATAACTAACGGCATCAATACTTTTTGTTGCAGGTTGAAAGGGAGAGATAATGCACCGGAGTTTATGACGGCGTTGCCGGCGTTTGGGTAGCGGTGTATACACCGAATATATAACCAGCGGGCAGGCGGTGTATACTGATCGTATCCACTTAAAATAGTTAGGGAAGATGTGGGTGCAGGAGATCGACTCTTACGGGCATGAATAGGATTATCTAAAATAGTTTTTCAGGGAGATAGGGGTTGTCAGGAATCGACTCCACGCGTGTGACCAGGATTACGCATCAACCTTAATAATCTACAATAGTTTTTCAGGGGAGATGCGGCTTGTCGGAGAGCAACTCTTACGCGTATTGACCAGGATCACACTTCAAATTAATCTCAACCCTTACGCATAAGCAGAACCAGAGCGGTGTATCACCACACCAGCAAACATCCGCAACATAAAAAAAGCGCAGGCCACCGCCCGCGCTTCTTAATTTATCAACCTGAATAATTTACCTCACCAACATAATCACTCCTTTATACTCGAACAACGTTTTCTCCTCACACTCCGCCTCTATGAAATACAGGTAAGCGCCCGACTCCGCCTTTCTGCCATGCCACGTACCATCCCAACCCACGCTGCGGTCGTTCACCTGGAAACGCTGACGCTCGTACATCAGGTTGCCCCAACGATTGTAAATACGCATCGAACGGATTTCGCGGATGCCACTGCCTTTTGGAAAGAAAAGATCATTAACACCATCGGCATTCGGCGTGAAAGCGGAAGGAATGAACACCGCACCCTGGTTACAGACCAGTTGTACCAGCACATCATCTGTGGCTTTGCAGCCGTAGGCATTTTCCACTGTGATGGTGTAAACGGTAGATTTATTCAGCAATACCTGCGGGTTCAGACAAGTGCTGCAATCGAGGTACTGGCTCGGCGTCCAGTTAAGTTTGGCGATATCGTTACTGGTTTGCGGTGTTAATGTTACCGCTGCCCCGCCAGGCGTAATAATATCCGGACCAGCATTTACCGTTGGCCTGCGCTGCACCGTTACACTTAGTTCTTCTTCATCGCTAAAGCAGCCATCATTATCCGAACCGGTAACCTTGTAGGTATATATACCAGCATCTACCGGCCTGGCAATAGGATCAGGGGATGTTGGATCATTTAAATCATCGCCCGTCCATATGTAATGATCGGCACCGGTGGCATGCAGCAACAACGGATCACCAATACAAAAATCTGTTACCGGTTTAATTGATACCGTGAGTGGGCGCACCACACGCACCGTCACCTCGTCCGTATCCTCACAACCATAACCATTGGTTACAGTTACCCTGTAAGTAGTCGTGTTTTCGGGATTAGCTACAGGCGTTGCGATGGCAGCATTATTTAACGAAGCCGCATTGTCCCACAGGTAACCCGTTCCACCCACTGCTGTTAACGAAACACTTTCCCCCAAACAGATATAACTGGCCGATGCGCTCACCTTAACAACGGGTAACGGTAAAATATTGATGGCATGATCGGCAGTGTCCATACAGCCATTATCGCTGGTTACAATCAAACGCACATCGTGGTTCCCCGCCACTGTAAACCGCTGTGCCTGCGGTGTTGCCACCGAACCGGAACCCTCAGTACCAAAAGTCCAGTTCCACTTAGTAGTGCTTTGGTCGGCTTTCGTTAGTACTGAAACGAAAAGCACATCTTCTTCTGCACAGGCCTCCAGAGGACCAGTAAAGCTGACTACAGGTTTTTGCAATACTTTCAGCGGTTGGGTAACGGTTTGCTCACAACCAAACGCGGTAAGCACATGTAATTTCACTTCGGGGCTACCAGGTTTGTTGCCGTACAAAACTGGCGTAGGTGTACCTTCTCCAGTCATTGTAAGTCCATCCCCCAGCGTCCAGGTGTATACACCGGGCATGTTTTGCTGATCAATAGAAAAACTATTATAATCTACTTCAAGGTAAAACCATCCGCTATCGCATACCGAAATAGGTCCGGTACTAAGTTTCAGATCGAGGTTATCAATAATGATCGGATCGTCGAGGTAAGCCACGCCCTTACAACCGGAACCATCGCCGAGAATCAGGCGGGGATTGTATATACCTGCATTTCTAAAGGTATGGGCGATCGACTTGTCT
Source organism: uncultured Chitinophaga sp. (assembly GCF_902168175.1). Lineage (GTDB taxonomy): Bacteria > Bacteroidota > Bacteroidia > Chitinophagales > Chitinophagaceae > Chitinophaga. The sequence goes on from NZ_CABHOU010000025.1 coordinate 617,684, forward strand.
GTCGTTTCTTTCACCTGGCCATCCGTAAAATCCCAGGAATAACCGGTTACATTACTGGCCTGCACATTAAACGTAATTTCTTTCGTTAAACACCCGCCGGGTGCCGAAGCGGTAATACTTCCTTTAGGCCCCTTAATTTCAATCGTTATTTCCTTTTCATCTGTATTACCCGCCTGTCCTGTTACCGACATCTTAATTTTATACACGCCAGAATATATGTAAGTATGTTCAGGCGAAAACTCCCGTGATGTACCACCATCTCCAAAATCCCAGAATACTTCCTTCGCATTTAAGGACTTATCCCCGAAGAAATACTTTACGGGCGGGCAGCCTGAAGTTGGATTTACATACGCTGATGTATAGATAAAATCGGCACTTACATCAGATACTTTAATCTGCTTCTGCAATGTATCAGTACAGCCATTACCATCTTTTACGGTGAGCGTAACGTTGTATATACCTTTAACCGTGTAAGTGTGTGGAGCAGGATCTTTTACAATAGATGTACTCCCATCGCCAAAATCCCATTTATAAGTTACCGGGGCTGTGCTTAATGAAACATCGGTGGTATTACCAATATTGGCCTTCATACCGGGACCAACTATCACCGGTGCTGTAAAATCTGCATTCGGACCTTTGATGACGACCTGCCCGAATTTGGTAGCACTATGGTAACAACCCGTTTCATCGGTGACCCGCATCGTAACGGTGTAATAAGCGGCACTGTCATAAATATGCGAAAACGGGCCGGCGTTTGCGTACGTCTGCTCTTTGGAGCCATCGCCATAGTTAAATGTCCACGTTTTAAGCGGCGCACTATACTTTGTATCGGTGGCATCTGTAAAAATCATCGGTGTGCCATGACATATGTTGGCGTTACTAAAAGAGAAATCAGCAACAGGGCCGGTTACGGCTACTTTAATTTCATGGGAGCTGTCTATACACCCTACTTCATTGTAGGCGTATGTTTTCAGTATCGCTGTACCAGGGTCCAGGTTGGAATACACTTTGGTGGCGTTACGATAATTGTTATCGTACGAGCCATTTCCGTTATACAGCCAACTGTACAAGTCACGCACTACACTTGGGTCGTTTGCCGCTACGAGGGTCACTACATCATTGCGACAGATGGTAGATTTATCGGCGGTGACTACGATCGGGCTGGCAGCAATAATCTTTACTACTTTGGTTAGGGAGCTGGTACAGGTGCCATCGGAAACAGTCATCGTAATATTGTAGTTCCCATTTTGCGCGTACACATGCGAAACAACGGGTACGGCCGGCGGCGTGTTGTAGTCGATTGTTTGTCCATCTCCAAAATCCCATTTATAACTGGTGGCACCAAGTGTTGCATCGGTAATCTTCACCTCCATCCTCTTGTCGCAGTCCACCGAGCCGATGTTGAACTTCGGATACGGCGCCAATACCGTTACCGTTTGCTGGGCAATTTCGTAACAGGTTTCATTAAACAGCATGAGCGTTACCACAAAATCACCCGGACCGTCCGCAAAGCTATGTCCCTGATCTGCCAGTCCTGCTCCGGTACTCGTACCATCCCCCCAGTCCCATGAGCGGTGGGTGAAAGGAGGCAACGAAATATCTTTAAACAGTGCCGGATTGTTACCACATACCTTTAAAGGCGCTGTAAACACAGGTTTGGGCGTTTTATAAATATCGATCGTTCTAAAATAACTGATGGTTCCGGTACATCCGTCCTGCGTAGTGTATTTCAGGGTGATGGGGTACTTGCCTTCTAACGGATAAGTATGTACGGGCGATGGATCGTTGGATAAAGGCGAACCATCGCCAAAATCCCACTCAAAACTGGTGATAATATCGCCTGTGGTAGATGTATAGCCGAACGACACATTGGCCCCTTCGCAATATTTATTGAAAGGTTCCGAGGCTACTATCTCTATTCTGGGTTCTGAGATATTAATTGTTTTATTATTCTGCGATGCAGAGCAACCGTCCGCATTGGTCACCTTAAGCGTTGGATAATACACGCCTGCTGCGTTAAAGGTAAATGTTGGCTCCTTATCCACAGAAGTTTCACCCGCCCCCGAACTCCATTGCCATTTAGTGGCACCGGGGGTATTATCAGTAAACTTTATAGTAATAGGCAGCGTACAATAAGGTTTGTTTTCTATCACATAATCGGCCACTGGTACCGGGTTTACCTGTATCTCCTTTTGCACTTTCGCCTCACAGGCACCAAATAATGCACTTAGGGTGATGGTGTGCTTACCGGGGCTATACATCAACGTAGTAAGATCATTACTGGTACTCACTATATATTCGTCCACCATCCAGTTAACAGATGTAGCGACAGGACTCAATACGGCCGTCGTAGTTAGCAGATCGTTCTGGCAAATAGTAGGCGGAATAGAGAAATCAGCACTAAAATTAGCTACATTAATTTGTACCGGAAATGTTTTACTGGCCTTACAACCAATACTGTTGGTGACATCCAGCTTCATCGTATAACTTCCTTTAGTGGCGTAGGAGTGATTGAGCGGCTGCTCCAGGGTACTGGTTGTACCATCTCCAAAATCCCAAACGTAGCTGAGGTCGGGGCCGGTAAGCAGGTTGGTAACAGGTACAGTTCCCGGTGCAGCGCATAAATAAGTGCTGGCCACGGTAAAATCTGCTTTTAGTTCCGGCGATACGGTAATAGCCTTACTGATTGTTTTAACATTAGAGCAACCTCGATTAGTGGTTACCGTGAGGCTCACGTTATACGACTGCGCATAATTATAAGTATGTGAAGGGTTAGCGCCGGAGCCGGCCGCCCCATCGCCGAAATCCCAGGCATAACTAACAATAGCCCCATCGCCCGGGGCGGACTTATCGGCAAAGTTAACGCCTAAGGGCACGCAGCCTTGCGATACATCGAAGCTAAAGTCCGCTACCGGGTTCTTATACACGGTAATTGTTTTAACTGCTTCGCTGGTGGTGCCGGAGGCTCCTTTTGCCACCAGCTTAACGGTGTATACACCTGGATTGGGAAAACTTGCGCCGGCAGTGCCCATAAGGTCGGACGTAACGCCGTTCCCGAAATCCCAGCTTACGCTGGTAGCGCCCACTGATGTATTTTTAAAACTTACCACAAGCGGCGCACAACCACTGGCCACAGAGCCAGGAGAGAGGTCGAATGCCGCAGTTACCTGGGCATACGCGCCGCTGGTGAATAACAAAGCGAATAAAGCCAACCAAACCACTCTGCCAATCAGGTTCAAATAGGGTACAGTGTATTTCACGGTCAATAGGATATCCGGTAAAAATACTATTTAACTATCATATGATATTTTTATTAACATTAATAATGGGATTAATATTGTGTTACGTGTTGATAGGGATTGAGTACCAGGAGGATAATATTGCCTTGATATGCAAAGGAGGCTTCAGACTGGCCTAAGTGCTCCTCTCTTAAAAGCAAAACAGTCCCACCAACTGGCAGGACTGCTTTAAATCGATATACAGTAAAATATTATGGGAAGATACCGAGTTGCTCGTACGCCACACCAACTTTGTTGATCGCGCATACATAAGCTGCGGTACGCATGTCTTTGATATCTTTATTAGCGACCATCACGTCGCGCACTTCGTGCAGCGCGGCGATCATGGTTTCTTCGAGGCCGGAGTATACCAAATCCACCTCATCGGCACCATGGGCAATGAACTTACGTTCTTTATCCGACACCTTCCGGCCTGTCATTTCTTCAATAACGCTCAGGATGTGGAAGTTCATATTCTCATCGAAGCGTTTGCCCAGCCTTCCGTAACGTACGTGGCTCAGGTTTTTCAGCCATTCGAAGTACGAAACAGTAACACCGCCTGCGTTCAGGAACATGTCCGGAACAACGATCACACCTTTCGCATTCAGAATTTCGTCGGCTTCGGGAGTGAGAGGGCCGTTAGCCGCTTCACCAATGATCTTCGCTTTTATGTTTGCTGCGTTACCACCATGGATAACGTTTTCGAGTGCAGCCGGGATCAGGATATCGCAATCCTGCTCAAGACCGTCCGTGTTTTTAGCCAGGTTCTGAGCGCCCGGGAAGTTGATGATAGAGCCGGTATCGTTGCGGTGCTTCAATACTTCGTCAGGATTGAGGCCAGCCGGGTTGTAGATAGCGCCATCCCATTCGATGAGACATACTACGATGGCACCTGCTTCGTGGAAGTATTTGGCAGCGTGGTAACCCACGTTACCCATACCCTGAACGATTACACGTTTACCTTCGATACCTGCTTCCAGACCCAGTTTCTCCATATCTTCCTTTACGTTGCACAGTTCGCGCAAACCGTAGAATACACCGAGACCGGTAGCTTCTTTACGGCCACGAACACCGCCCAGAGCCACTGGTTTACCAGTAACACAACCTGCGCCGTCTATTTCACCGGGGCGAAGGCTGGTGTAAGTATCCAGTATCCAGCTCATTTCCCTTTCGCCGGTTCCGTAATCCGGAGCGGGTACGTCTACACCGGGGCCAATGAAGTTTTTCTTCACCAGTTCCGCTGTATAACGACGGGTAATGCTTTCTAACTGGAAAGGAGTGTAGTGGCGGGGATTAATTTTGATACCACCTTTAGCGCCACCGAACGGCACGTTAACGATAGCACATTTGTAGGTCATGAGGGCAGCAAGGGCCATCACCTCATCCTGGTTTACTTCGTCGCTGAAGCGGATACCACCTTTACACGGCAGTTTGTGGTGCGAGTGTTGCACACGGTACGCTTCAATAACTTCAATCCTGTTACCTTCCATTCTAACGGGGAATTTCATGCGGTATACCGCATTGCACGCCTTGATCTGCTCAAGAATACCTTTCTCCCATTTGGTGAATTTGGCAGCCTTGTCAAAACTTTGTTCCACACTCTGGAAAAAGTTATAATGAGCTTCTTGCACTGGCGCTGTAGCTGTTGCCATAAAAAATTGTTTTGGATATTGTTTTGGATATGTGGATTACTTCTCGTGTTCCAGTTTGTTGATCTTACGCTCCAACCTTACCAGGTATAACACAATTCCGGCGAAAATGATCACCAGCACGCCAATTACAACATTGATCTTGCCATTGGAACGCATCATTTCATTCACAGCCCCGGTTTCGGTGTTCTGTTGTTGTGCAAATGCTACGGCACTAAACAACATGGAGAAAATATTAAGCAGAATAAAGGAGAATGATTTCTTACGCATGTATAATCTTTTTAAGCGCTATTTTTTTATACCTAACCCTGAGTGAATACAGCCATACGCTAAAGAGCGCCCAACCGATCATCGCGGGATAAAATACCCGCATCATAGTTCCGTCCGTATCGTTCTTACTAAAACCAGGACTACTGGTGCTGCCGGGATGGAGCGAGTCGACCATTCTTGGAATGATATAGGTAAGCGGTATGAGTAAGGCAAAGGCAAATATGTTAAAGATGGCCGATACGCGGGCTCTCTTGTCAAGGTCGTTGAACGAGAGGCGCAGTACCAGGTAGGCCAGGTAGATAAGTATTGCCAGCGCAGTGCTTATCTGTTTCGGATCGTCGGTAAGCGTACCACCCCAGGTATAAGTAGCCCAAAGTGATCCGGTAGCGAAACCCAATAACCCAAAAAACACCCCAATGCTACCTGCGCTCGAAGCCCAGATATCTTTCTTAAGATCGTTGGATGCCAGGTACATCACCGAAGCCACCACCGAAATGGTAAACTGCGTATACATGGCTATCCACATCGGTACGTGGTAAAAAAGGTTACGGGACGTTTGCTCGTTATTCGCGATAATAGGAATCTTTACACTTAAACCTATAATGATTGTGTAAAGGATAATTATCACACTTAAAATTTTCCACCAATGTTTTGCCATTATTCCGATGCTAAATGTGGGGGCAAACCTACAGGTTTTAAAGGTAACGGCAAAGAACTTCGGGGATTTTAGTGTACATGCAAAACGGATGGAATTTGTTAATGAAACATCCATCTAAAGCATGAGTTTATTGAAAAAGATAAAATGAAAGAGGTTAATTAGTAATACTTTAACACTTTTTAGCGAGGCTTACAGGGTTTCCACATCTTCCTAAACCACCCTTGTTTAGCTAACTTGTATGAATTGGTATAAATGATAGATGAATATTGGCCCGATCCAGCGCAAAACGCTTCCGGTTCTTTCACTAGTTAAAAATTGGGGAAGGATGATGGGAGTCAACGGGTTAACGGACCACTACTAGTCTTTCCACAAATAAGGGAACAGGATTAAGGCAAGCGCTATCACCAGCACATCCAATCCACCCAATAACATAAACATACCGGGCAGGCCGGGCTGTAACACCGGCTCAAACGCGCTGCGCGAGATGCTGGAAAGCAACATCAGCACGGGCATGATCAGCGGGAAACCCATAATAGCCATCAATGCCGCGTTCTGACTCGCCTGTGCCGCAATGGCCGCCAGCATGGTAAACACCAGGGAAAGACTAACACCGCCCAGCATTACCACCCCGATAAAGTACAGCGGATTGGTAATTGGGTTACCCAGGAACATCATACAGCAGATCAGTGATATGACACTCATCAGCAGCATCAGTATTAAATTGTAGATCAGTTTAGCGAGAATAAAGTGCCGGGGATGCACTACGGAATAATAATATAACAAGCGACCACGATTTTCCTGCATAAAACTTTTAGCCACGGCATTCACACACACAAACAACTGGATAATCCAGAACAGGGCGTTCCAGATTTTATCCTCCGGTTTCATCATCATTAAATTGATAACGAATACCGTAGTGAAGATGTACAAAAGAATGCCGAAGAAGGCATGTTTCTGGCGCCATTCCAGCACCAGGTCCTTTTTTACAAGTGTTATGATTTGTGCGAGCGGTGTTTTCACGCCTGCAAAGGTAACTGCTAAAAGCCATTTTAGGAACGGGACTGCAGAAAGGTTTCAAATCCCTATCTTTATCCCTTTACAATAACTCATGAAAAAAATACTCGTAGCCAACAGGGGCGAAATTGCCTTACGTATCATGCGTTCGGCCAAAGAAATGGGAATAGCCACTGTAGCCGTTTATTCGGAAGCCGATCGCGAAATGCCCTTTGTACAGTATGCCGATGAGGCAGTATGTATTGGTCCCGCTCCATCTAATCAATCATACTTAGTGGCTGATAAGATTATTGCCGCCGCCAAACAAACTGGTGCTGATGGCATTCACCCCGGTTACGGATTTTTAAGTGAGAACGCCGCCTTTTCCAAACAGGTGGCCGAGGCTGGCCTTACTTTTATAGGCCCCTCTCCCTCTTCTATCAGTACAATGGGCAGCAAACTGGCTGCTAAACAGGCCGCCCAGCAATTCGGCGTGCCCATGGTGCCTGGTACCGAAACGCCTTTGCGTAGTGTAGAAGAAGCAAGAGAAGTAGTAAAACGTACGGGCTTCCCCATCCTTATTAAAGCCTCTGCCGGAGGCGGCGGTAAAGGTATGAGGGTGGTAAATAAAGAAGAAGAACTGGAAGAACAGATAGGCATGGCCAAAAGTGAAGCGCTGAATGCTTTTGGCGATGATGCCGTATTTATAGAAAAGTACGTGGCAGCCCCCCGTCACATAGAAATACAGCTGCTGGGCGACAAACACGGCAATTATGTGTACCTCTTCGAACGCGAATGCAGCATTCAGCGCCGCCACCAGAAACTGATCGAAGAAGCCCCGTCGAGCTGCCTTACCCCGGCCATTCGCGCTGCCATGGGTAAATGTGCGGTAGACGTGGCCCGTGCCTGCGACTACTATGGCGCTGGTACCGTCGAATTTTTGGTAGATGATCAACTCAACTTCTACTTCCTTGAAATGAACACCCGCCTGCAGGTGGAGCATCCGGTTACAGAAATGATTACCGGCCTCGATTTGGTGAAGGAACAAATAAATATTGCCCGGGGCGGGCAACTCAGCTTTAAACAGGAAGACCTGACCATCAACGGTCACGCTATAGAATTACGCGTTTGCGCAGAAGATCCCGCCAACAACTTTTTACCCGACACCGGCAGACTCGAAACGTATATTCGTCCGCAGGGCAACAATGTACGTGTGGATGATGGTTACGAGCAGGGTATGGACATTCCCATTTACTACGATCCCCTGATCGCCAAACTGATTGCCTGGGGCCAGAACCGTGAGGAAGCCAGGGAAAGGCTGATCCGCGCGATCAATGAATACCGGGTGAAAGGCATTCGTACCACACTCTCGTTTGGCAAATGGGCGTTGCAGCAACCCGCGTTTATCAACGGGCAGTTTGATACAAACTTTATCGCTACCTATTTTACGCCCGCATCACTGCAGTCGGAAGACGTTGAAGCGGCACGCGCTGCGGCCATACTGGCAGTACAGTTATGGCAACGCAACAGTGTGGCACAACAGCCTGTACCTCAGCCATCTAACTGGAAGCTGAGAAAAAATTTACGTTAAAAAAGGATTAAAAAGTTTGTTCCGGAAGGGAAAGCGTGCAAAAAACCAGCTAAATTTGCACCGGACATTTTATGCAACAGCTGATTTTAAATATCATTCAATTCTTCCATAAGCCATTTGAGAAGATTATCCCTTTACAAACCTTTAAGTACCTGGTTTGCGGAGGAGGTAATACCTTATTGGACATAGTGATCTATTTTATCAGCTATAATTTTATTCTGGACAAGCAGAACACCGACCTGGGCTTTATGGTGATATCGCCCTATATTATGGCCTTCATCATTTCATTCTGCATCACCTTTCCTTCGGGCTTCCTGTTATCCAAATACATCACCTTTGCAGAATCTAATCTGAGGGGAAGGGTACAATTGTTCCGGTATTTCCTGCTGGTGGCATTTTGCATCCTTTTCAACTACGTATTCCTGAAAGTGTTCGTGGAATACTGCCATTTCTACCCCACTATTGCCAAAATACTCACCACGATCATTGTTGTATCGTTTAGCTACGTAACACAGAAACGTTTCACCTTCAAAGAACAGCCAGTGCCCGTTAGCGAACCACAGGCACTGGAAGCGATGGCTGCTGACGATCAGTCGCCTATGTTATAGCAACTGCGGCAACGAGGTTCATATACATCTTTTTCTCCCAACAATACTTTTCCCTTATCGGCCGATTTACGGTAAGAATAGTTGGCGATATTGCCACACTTCACGCAGATCGCATGCAGTTTGGTGATATAATCCGCTTTAGCCAGTAATTCCGGTATAGGGCCAAAAGGTTTACACTGGAAGTCCATATCCAGGCCGGCCACGATTACCCGTATACCTTTCAGCGCCAGTTGCTCACACACCTCAGGCAGCCCGGCATCAAAGAACTGCGCTTCATCTATTCCCACCACATCTACCCCCTGCCCTAACAACAATATTTGCTGGGAGCTGTCTACCGGCGTCGACAGTATTTTATTCGTATCGTGCGACACGATATTCATTTCATCATAACGGGTATCCATACCCGGCTTAAATATCTCTACGCCCAGGTTTGCAATGCGTGCGCGCTTCAGCCTGCGGATGAGTTCTTCCGTTTTACCAGAGAACATGGAACCACAAATCACTTCGATCCATCCGCTTTTACGACCTGCCATCACCGGCTCAATAAACATATGATACTATTTTGATCATCAGATAATTATAAAATGTCTAACTTTATGCAAATAAAATAATTTTACCATCAGCACGTTAAACAATTAACGCATGGAAAAAATTAATGCCTTAATTGACAAGTTACAGGAGTTAAAGAATTCACAAGCAAACCTGCAAACTATATCCTACTATTCGCAGTTACTGCAAGCTGAACTTTTACATCAGCGGAATATTTTGCAAAGAGAACGTGATTTAAACTCTGGTTCACACGGCCACGTAGCAGTAATATTACCTGCACAGGCTGCTGTGATGCAAACTGTTATAGAAGAAAAACCTGTTCCCGCACCACCACCTCCGCCGGAACACAAGGAATACCTGCCCCCGGTGCAACCACAACTGATACAGCCTGCTACACCTCCGCCCGTTACTGAGCGAGTGGTAGAAACACCAGCTGCTGCCTACGGTGAACCGCGCCGGGACAATGGGTATCATCCAGACCGTATTCCTACTAAAGCCAGGCAAAATGAGGAACCGAAGAGGCCTACCCTTTTCGATGCACCCGAAAAACCGCATCACAACGGCGATCATTCCGAGAATTTACGGAAAGATATCAATGAACTGGTCAATAAAACCAGCAATGCGAACGGCAACAGCAATGCGAACGGCAGCACTTCCCTTAACGACCAGCTGCGCCAGTCGAACGTAGAAATCGGCCAACGCCTGGGAGAGATGGGTGTACAGGACCTCAAAAATGCCATTGGCATTAACGACCGGTTCCGGTTTATTGAAGAACTGTTCCGCGGGGAGAAAAACATGTACGAACGCTCTATTAAAACCATCAACGAATGCACCTCGCTGACGGACGCCAACAACTGGATCGAGCGCGAGCTTAAGATCAAGGAGGGCTGGCTGGACGATAACCCGCTTGTGCAACACTTCTACACGATGGTGAGGAAGCGTTTTTCCTGAATGTAATGCATAATCCGTTCCGTAGCGCCCTGGTTATCTTCGATAAACCTACCGGCGATGGAGGCCTTTTGCCCGTATTTTTCCGCATTTTCTAACATGGCCACCGTCGTTTGCAGGGTTTGCGCATTGGTAATGACCATCGCCCCGCCCAGTTCCACCAGCATAATCGCTTCGTGAAACTTATGGTATACCGGCCCGATAATCACCGGTTTGCTGTAAGCGGCGGGTTCCAGCAGGTTATGAATACCGTCTTTCCCAAAACCACCGCCCACAAATGTGATGTCGGCATAACGGTACAGGGCCGATAGCATACCCACATTATCTATTATTAACACTTTTGCCGCTTGGGCTTCGTTACCGGCAGCGAGGGCAGAATAGCTAACCGAGCCGGGGAAACGCTCTTTCAGCCTGGCAATATGCGAGTCGGAAATTTCATGAGGAGCTATGATCAGCAGACGATGATGTCCTTCCGGCACAGCTTGCCACCACTCCTCCAACACCGCCTCGTCATCGTCCCAGGTACTGCCTGCTACCAAAACTCGTTGATCTCTACAGAATTGCGCGATGAGCGGCAACTCCAATGGATGTTTCTGCAATTCCCATACCCGGTCGAACCGCGTATCGCCGGCAAGGGTAACGTGTTGTACACCAATATTTTGAAGTAAAGCCACTGAATCGCGGTTCTGAAGAAAGATGTGCTCCATCTGGCGGAGCAGCTTGCGAAACATGCCGCCGTAAGATTTAAAGAATACCTGGCCCGGGCGAAAAATACCGGATATGAGCAGCACCGGGGCCTGGTAATGCCGCAGGGCCTCCAGGTAATGATACCAGAACTCATATTTAATAAATATAGAAAGCGCCGGGTTCACCGTTTTCACGAAACGACGGGCATTTGTGTGGGTATCCAGGGGGAGGTAGCACACGTAGTCTGCTCCTTTATAATCCTTCCGCACCTCATAACCCGAAGGCGAGAAAAAAGTCAATAACAACTTATAATCAGGATATTGCAAGCGAATAGCCTCCATTACGGGACGGCCCTGTTCAAATTCACCCAGCGAGGCCGCATGTACCCATACCACCTTGCCGGCGCCTTCCATAGCACCGCCGAGGCTGGCCCATACGTTACGGCGGCCATCAATCCACTTCTTCGCCTTTTTATTGCCCATCAGGGCCGCTGCACCAACTCCCAGCCGATACAGCCGTATTCCCGCATTATAGATAATTACCGATAATCCCACGAAATTGTCACTTTATAGGATAAATTGAATATCTCACAAAGATAATCGCCTGCCTATCTCAAAATTTGTAAATTTGCAAACTTAAAAAATAAAAATATATATCCAGATGGTTCCTATTCAGATGGTAGATCTTAAACGCCAGTATGCGAAAATCAAGTCAGAGGTAGATGTTGCTATTACAGATGTACTGGAAAGTTCCGCTTTCATCAATGGAGGACCCGTTCAGCAGTTTTCATCGGATCTCCAGCATTACCTGGGTTCCAAACATGTAATTCCCTGTGCAAATGGTACCGACGCCCTGCAAATCGCGATGATGGCGTTAGGCTTACAGCCTGGAGATGAGGTAATTACACCTTCTTTTACTTTTATTGCCACAGCCGAAGTAATTGCGCTGCTGAACCTGAAACCAATTTTCGTAGATGTAGATCCTCAAACGTACTGCATAGATGCCGCTAAGATCGAAGCGGCCATCACGCCTAAAACAAAAGCCATTGTTCCTGTACACCTTTACGGCCATGTGGCTGAAATGGAGCAGATTATGGAAGTGGCCGCCAAACATAACTTATTTGTAATCGAAGATAATGCCCAGGCCATCGGCGCCAATTATACCTTTAAGAATGGCGAAGTAAAAAAAGCAGGAGCTATTGGCCATATCGGCTGTACTTCCTTCTTCCCTTCCAAAAACCTGGGTTGCTATGGTGATGGTGGCGCCATTTTTACCAATGACGACGCTATTGCCGCTCAAATACGCATGGTGGCCAATCATGGTCAGAGTGCACGTTACTACCACGATGTGGTAGGCGTTAACTCCCGCCTCGATACCATCCAGGCGGCTATTTTGAAAATTAAACTACCGCTGCTGGACGGGTACATTGCCGCCCGCAGAGCTGTAGCCGACGCTTACGATAAAGCCTTTGCCGACATCCCGGAGATCGTTACTCCTTACCGCGCACCTTACAGCTACCACGTATTTCACCAATACACCCTCCAGCTGCAAGGAGCAGACAGGAACAAACTGCAGGCTCACCTGCAGGAACGTAACGTACCTGCTATGATCTATTATCCCGTACCTGCGCATCGACAAAAAATGTTCGCTTCTTTTGGAAGCAGTGAGTTTGATTTACCAGTGACCGATACGCTAACCGGAAAGGTAATTTCTTTACCTGTTCATACGGAGATGGATGCCGATCAGCTTGAACATATCATCGAATCTGTTAAATCATTCTTAAAATAAGCCCCACATGAAAATTACCGTAGTAGGCACCGGCTACGTTGGACTAGTATCCGGCACCTGTTTCGCTGAAACAGGCAACAACGTCACTTGTGTAGACATCGACGTAAAAAAAGTAAACAAACTCTCTAACGGCGAGATTACGATCTATGAACCCGGTTTAGAGAAATTATTTGAGCGTAACCTGAAGGAAGGCCGCCTCCACTTCACCAACAACCTGGAAGAAGGTATTGCCGATGCGAAAGTGATTTTCCTCGCACTGCCTACCCCTCCCGGTGAAGACGGATCTGCCGACCTCTCTTACATCCTGGGTGTTGCCGAACAGCTTGGCAAAATCATGAAGGATTATAAGGTGATCGTAGACAAGAGTACCGTACCCGTTGGTACTGCCGAAAAAGTAACGGCAGCTATTGCTAAAAATGCAAAAGTGGAGTTTGATGTAGTATCTAACCCCGAGTTCCTGCGCGAAGGCGTAGCGGTGGAAGACTTCATGAAACCCGACCGCGTAGTGATCGGTACCTCTTCCGAACGCGCCCGCAAAATCATGGGCGACCTGTACGGACCATACGTACGCCAGGGTAACCCTGTAATTTATATGGACGAGAAATCGGCCGAACTGACCAAGTACGCTGCTAACTCCTTCCTCGCTACCAAAATCTCTTTCATGAACGAGATCGCGATACTTTGCGAGAAACTGGGTGCTGATGTAGATATGGTGCGCCGCGGCATTGGCAGCGACGACCGTATTGGCAAACGCTTCCTGTTCCCGGGTATTGGCTACGGCGGCAGCTGTTTCCCTAAAGACGTGCAGGCCCTCGTTAAATCTTCTGAAGAAGTAGCTTACGAGTTCCGCATCCTTAACGCCGTAATGGACGTTAACGAGAAACAAAAGCTGTTCCTGATGCCCAAGATCTTCAATTACTTTAATAACGATCTGAAAGGTAAACACTTCGCACTGTGGGGCCTGGCATTTAAGCCAAATACCGACGACATTCGTGAAGCACCAGCCTTATACCTGATCGAGGAACTGACTAAAGCCGGCGCCACTGTTACCGTATTCGATCCCGAAGCGATGAACAATGTAAAAGGTGTAATTGGTGATAAGGTGAAATATGCAGACCACCAGTATGAGTGCCTGCAAAATGCAGATGCGCTGATCATCGCTACCGAATGGAGCGTGTTCAGAACGCCTGATTTCGACCAGATTGCCAGTACACTGAAGAATAAAGTTATCTTCGACGGCCGTAACCTCTTTGAGGTACCACGTATGAAGGAACTGGGTTACTATTACGAAAGCGTTGGCCGCCTGGCTACCAAATAAACTCCTGTTACACATGAGCGATAAAAAAAGAATATTAATTACCGGCGCTGCCGGTTTCCTCGGCTCGCATCTGTGCGACCGTTTCATAAAAGAAGGTTACCATGTTATTGGCATGGATAACCTGCTTACCGGTAATATCAAAAACATCGAACACCTTTTTAAATTAAAAGAGTTCGAATATTACCACCACGATGTATCCAAGTTCGTACACGTGCCCGGTAAGCTGGATTACATCCTGCATTTCGCCTCTCCCGCCAGCCCTATCGACTACCTGAAAATGCCTATCCAGACATTGAAAGTAGGTTCACTGGGCACCCACAACCTGCTGGGACTGGCCAAAGAGAAAAAGGCCCGTATGCTCATCGCTTCTACTTCCGAAGTATATGGCGATCCCAATGTACACCCGCAGCCGGAAGAATACTGGGGTAACGTAAACCCGGTTGGCCCACGTGGTGTGTACGACGAAGCCAAACGTTTCCAGGAAGCCATTACGATGGCCTATCATAACTTCCATGGTGTTGAAACGCGCATTATCCGCATTTTCAATACCTATGGTCCACGTATGCGGCTCGATGACGGCCGTGCGCTGCCGGCTTTCATGAGCCAGGCCCTTACCGGCCAGGACCTCACCGTATTTGGCGACGGTTCGCAAACTCGTTCTTTCTGTTATGTAGACGACCTCGTAGAAGGCATTTACCGCCTGCTGCTCAGCGACTACCATCTCCCGGTTAACATCGGCAACCCTTCAGAGATCACACTGAAGGAGTTTGCAGAAGAGATCATTGCGCTTACCGGTACCAACCAGAAAATCATTTATCAGCCTTTACCTAAAGATGATCCGAAACAACGTAAACCGGACATCACCAAGGCGAAGGACATACTGGGCTGGGAGCCGAAAGTAGACAGGAAAGAAGGATTAAAGATCACTTACGAGTACTTCAAACAGGCACTCGGCAAATAGATGAATTATTATACAGAACAGCGCTTCCACGGAGGTGCTGTTCTTGTGTTTAACACCATATCTGTAACTTTATCGCATGAAAAGAAAAATTCTGATAACAGGCGCGGCCGGCTTCATCGGCTCTCACGTAATCAGGCTGTTTGTAAACAAATACCCGGATTACCAACTCGTTAATCTCGACAAACTGACCTATGCCGGTAACCTTGAAAACCTTACCGACATCAAAGACAAACCAAACTACGTTTTTGAAAAAGGCGATATTACAGACGAAACCTTCATCGACGAACTCTTTACCAAATACCAGTTCGACGGCGTTATACACCTGGCCGCAGAAAGCCATGTAGACCGCTCCATCCTTGAACCACTGGAATTTATCCGCACTAACGTATTAGGAACTGCGGTGTTGCTTAATACGGCGCGTAAACATTGGAAAGATAACATGGACGGCAAACTGTTCTACCATGTATCTACCGACGAAGTTTATGGATCTTTAGGAGAAGAAGGTTTATTCACCGAAGAAACGGCCTACGATCCCCGTTCTCCTTATTCCGCATCCAAAGCCAGCTCCGACCATTTTGTAAAAGCGTACTACCATACTTACCACCTCCCGGTTGTATTATCTAATTGCTCTAACAACTATGGCTCCAATCACTTCCCTGAGAAGCTGATACCATTGGCAATCCACAATATCAAAAACAATAAACCGGTACCCGTTTACGGTAAAGGTGAAAACGTACGCGACTGGCTGTTTGTAGAAGATCATGCCCGCGCTATCGACACCATTTTCCACAATGGCCGTATTGGCGAAACTTATAATATCGGCGGCTTTAACGAGTGGAAAAACATCGACCTTATTCATTTACTGTGTAAGGTGATGGACAAGAAACTGGGCAGAGAAGAAGGCGCATCGGCGAAGCTGATCACCTTTGTGAAAGACCGTGCCGGCCACGATCTGCGTTATGCGATAGACGCCACTAAATTAAATAAAGAGCTGGGCTGGGAACCTTCTTTACAATTCGAAGAAGGTCTTGAAAAAACGGTAGAATGGTACCTTGCCAACGAAGCATGGCTGGATAATGTGACCAGCGGCGCCTACCAACAATATTACGATACCCAGTACCAGAAAAGATAAACAACGAGAAATGCCATTTACGGAAACAGGACTTCCTGGATTGCTGGTTTTCGAGCCGAAGGTGCACGGAGACAGCAGGGGATATTTTTTTGAAAGTTATAACGCCAACACTTTTAAAGAGTGTGGTACAGAGTATTTGTTTGTACAGGACAACCAGGCCCGCTCTACTTATGGCGTACTGCGTGGTCTTCATTACCAGCAGGAGCCGCATGCACAAACAAAGCTTATCAGGGCGCTGGAAGGCAGCATTCTCGATGTAGTGGTTGATATCCGAAAAGGATCGCCTACTTACGGAAAAGTGTTTACCATCGAACTGACTGCCGAAAACAAAAAGCAGCTATTGGTGCCCAAAGGCTTTGCCCACGGTTACTCTGTGCTGAGTGAAACAGCGGAAGTGATGTACAAATGCGATGGCTTCTACAATAAAGCAACCGAAGGCGGTATTATTTTTAATGACCCCGCGCTGAATATCGACTGGGGTATAGACCTTGATAAGGCGCTGGTGTCTGAAAAAGACCTGGTACTGCCTACACTTGAAAACTGCCTTAACAATTTTGTTTACCAGGGTTAATCTAGCTGTTATTATGAAAAAGATTCTTGTTACCGGAGCTAATGGCCAGTTAGGACGATCGCTGCAGGCCCTAGCATCACAATACCCTACATGGGAATTCCTGTTTGCTAACAGGGAAACGCTGGACATCAGCAACCAGGAGGCTGTAAACCAGTACTTCGCGGCACACCAGCCCGACGCCTGCATCAACTGCGCCGCCTACACGGCCGTGGATAAGGCAGAAAGTGATGAAGAAGCAGCCTTTGAGCAAAACTTTATCGCAGTGCTGCACCTCTCGGAAGCCAGCCTTCAGCATAATACACAGCTGATACATATTTCTACCGACTACGTGTTTGATGGTGCCGGCAACCGCCCCTACACAGAGGATAACGATACCAACCCGCAAACAATTTACGGCAGCTCCAAACTGAAAGGAGAGGCGGCAGCTATAGATGTTAACGATAAAGCCATCGTGGTACGTACCTCCTGGGTATACACCAAAGAGGGCGTTAACTTCGTAAACAAGATCAAACAACTGATGCAGGACAAGCCAAGCCTGAACGTAGTGTTCGACCAGACCGGCACGCCCACTTACGCGCCCGACCTGGCGGCGGCCCTGCTGGTAATACTGTCTAAGGTGTTTGAAACTCCTGGTACCAATTTCGGTGGCGTGTACCATTACAGCAACGAAGGCGTAACCACCTGGTTCGATTTCGCGGTGGCTATTCGTGAACTTACCGGCTCCAGCTGCGAGATTAAGCCCGTTACATCGGAACAGTTCCCCGCTCCTGCCGTACGCCCTGCTTACAGCGTACTTAACAAAGAAAAGATCAAAACCACTTTCGGCCTCAGCATTCCTTACTGGAGAAACAGCCTGGAAGCCTGCATGAAGGCTTAAACATCCGGAGGATAAACGAAAAAGCCGTCTTGTAAGCATACAGGACGGCTTTTTTATAAATATCTTTTTTAGGCTGATGCGCTCCTACGCCCCGGAAACGATCCGGCCGTCTTTCATAACCAGTTGGCGATCGCTTAAAGGAGCCAGTTCCTCATTATGCGTAACGATAATGAAGGTTTGCCCGAACTGGTCGCGCAGTTTAAAGAACAGCTGGTGCAACTCCCTCGCGTTTTGCGAGTCCAGGTTGCCGGTAGGCTCATCTGCCATAATGACCTCTGGATTGTTAATGAGTGCCCTCGCCACGGCCACCCGTTGCTGCTCGCCACCCGAAAGCTGATTAGGGCGGTGATCGAGGCGATTATGGAGCCCCAGCGTTTCCAACAGGAAAAGGGCCCGTTCTTTGACTTCAGCCTTCTTACGCCCCCTTATAAAGCCGGGAATACATACATTCTCAATCGCCGTGAACTCAGGAAGCAGGTGGTGGAACTGGAAAATAAAACCGACGTGCCTGTTGCGGAAATCGGCTAAAGACCTGCCCCTCAAGGCGGTTATGTTGGTATTGTGCAGAAATACCTCACCCGTGGTGGGCGTATCCAGGGTACCCAAAAGATGTAATAAGGTACTTTTACCTGCCCCGGAAGAGCCAACGATAGTCACTATTTCCCCTTTGTTAACAGTTACGTCAACTCCCTTGAGCACCTGTAAGTTGGAATAATTTTTGGTAAGATTGCGAGCGGTAAGCATACCCAAAGAAAACAATTTTGTCCGTTAAAATAGATAAAGTTGTTTATTTCAAATTAAATAATACTTTTGCGGAAATTTAGAGAAAGTAAAATTTATTTATATGTACTGGACTCTCGAATTAGCATCATACCTGGAAGACGCTCCATGGCCCGCTACCAAGGACGAACTCATTGACTACGCCATCCGTTCCGGTGCACCTATCGAAGTGATCGAGAACCTGCAGGAACTGGAGGACGAAGGGGAAATTTACGAAGGCATAGAAGACATTTGGTCCGACTATCCCTCACAGGACGACTTTTTCTTCAATGAAGACGAATATTAATTTGTAGGTCGTTTCTGTTGTTACCGCCCCCAACGGTATAGGTATTACCGAAAAAAAATTAGCCGTTCCAATTGGAACGGCTTTATTTTTTACCGGGAGTACCGGGATTATTTTTCCATTTGTTCGATTACTTCTGCCGATACGCCGGTGAAAGAGAAGCCACCATCGTGGAACAGGTTCTGCATCGTTACCATTTTGGTAAGGTCCGAGAACAGTGTAACCGCGTAGTCCGCACACTGGTCGGCCGAGGCATTACCCAGCGGGCTCATTTTTTCTGCATAAGAGATAAAGCCATCAAAGCCTTTTACGCCGCTGCCTGCAGTGGTACGGGTAGGTGACTGAGAAATGGTATTTACGCGCACCTTGCTCTTTTTACCGTAATGGTAGCCAAAGCTGCGGGAAATAGACTCCAGCAGTGATTTAGCATCTGCCATTTCGCCATAGTCAGGGAATACGCGCTGGGCGGCGATGTAAGTCAGGGCTACAACAGAACCCCACTCGTTCAGCGCATCCAGTTTATAGCATGTTTGCAATACGCGGTGGAGCGAAGTTGCAGAAATGTCGTTTGTTTTGTGGTTGAAGTCGTAATCCAGGTCCATGTAGTTCCTGCCTTTACGGATGTTCATACTCATACCTACCGAGTGAAGGATAAAATCGAACTTACCGCCGAAATGCTCCATGGATTTGGTAATGAGGTTGTTAATATCGTCGTTGCTGGTTACGTCGGCCGGGATGATCGGCGCATTGCAGGCTTCTGCAAGTTTCTTGATCTCACCCATACGCATGGCAATCGGAGCATTGGTCAGCACAATCTGCGCGCCCTGTTCTACACAGCGCTGCGCAATTTTCCATGCAATGGAGTTTGCGTCCAGCGCGCCGAAGATGATACCTTTCTTCCCTTGTAATAAGTTATGAGCCATTTAATTCTGAATTTTGGCAAAAATAGTTGTTAATAATGAATATCTAAAGCTAAAAAAAATAATACGTTATTGCTTACTTTCCAACAAAGCCGCTCAACTCATTACCATTTCACGGGCGTTTTCCAATGCCGCAGCCGTTGGCTTCTCTCCACCCAGCATCTGCGCAATCTTGTTGATACGCTCTTCTTTTTCCAGCAAACGCACGCTGGTAGTCACTTTACCTGCCTGCTCCGTTTTGTAAACGAAGTAGTGCGCATCTGCCTTACCGGCTATCTGCGGCTGGTGCGTAATACAAATTACCTGGTGGCCCTGGGCCAGTTCTTTCATGATTCCGCCTACCTGGCGCGCAGCTTCTCCTGAAATACCGGTATCAATTTCATCAAAAATAAGGGTAGGTAAGGCTACTGAACGGGCAACGAGGCTCTTGATACACAACATCAACCTGCTTAACTCACCGCCGGAGGCTACTTTACGTACGGGCGCAAACTGGTTGCTCTTGTTAGCATCGAACAGGAACTCTATATGGTCCTGGCCAAAAGCGTTGAGCACTACCTGGCTTACTTCTACTTTAATACGGGCGTTAGGCATACCTACCTGCGCCAGCAGTGCGTTTACCTTTTGCTCGAAAGCCGGTAACTGCGCCTTACGCTGTGCGGTAATGCCTGCCGCTGCCTTCTGCAACTGCTCCAGCAATTGTTTCCCTTCGTTCTCCAGCCAGTTAATGCGCTCATCGAGATTGAGTACACCTTCCAGCTTTTGACTGAGGGTGGTATGAATAGTGATTAGTTCGCTGGTAGTGGCGACCCCGTGTTTTTTGAACAGGCGATAACCCAATGCCAGCCGCTCGTTCAACTGCTCCATACGGGCACCGTCGTACTGTAACTGGTCGTTTAGACGTTCTACCTCACCTGCCACATCCTGCAACTCCACGTACGACGACTGCAGGCGTTGGGCCAGCGCAGGTATCTCTTTATGGAAATTGGATAAGGCCTGCAGGGACGACTGCATTTGTTTAAGCAACTGCAATACCGGCTGCTCGTCTTCCTTTAACTGGAAGTAAACTTTGGAGAGGGAGTTCTTGATCTCTTCGGCATGGCTCAGGGCTTTCAGCTCTGTATCCAGCGTTTCGATCTCGTTTTCGGTAAAGGCAGCTTCGTCCAGTTCGTCCAGCAGGAATTTGTTATAGTCGTATTCCTTATTGGCGCTGTCGCGCTGGGCGGCCAGGTTTTGCAGTTCTTTCTGCAAGCCGGTGTATTTAGTGAAATTTTGTGCGTATTGCTGTAAGGCTTCGGGATGACCGGCCAGTGCATCCACTACTTCGCGCTGGAAGTCGGAACGGCCCAGGTCAAGGGTATCGAACTGCTGATGCAGGTCTACCAGCAACCGGGTTAGCTCATTGAGCTGGCTCAGGTTCACGGGTGTATCGTTGATGAAAGCGCGCGATTTACCGGCAGCACTGATCTCCCTGCGGATGATCACCTGGTCTTCCTGGTCCAGTTCGTACTGGTCGAAGAAATGCTGTACCTGCGACCTTTTCACTTTAAAGATCCCCTCTATCACACATTTGCTGTTCTTGTCGAACAACACACCCGGATCAGCCCTCTCGCCCAATATAAGCGACAATGCGCCCAACAGGATCGACTTACCCGCACCGGTTTCGCCGGTAATCACATTCAGGTTACCAGAGAAATCTATCTCCAGGTTTTCAATAATCGCGTAATTCTGAACAATTAATCGGTACAACATAGATGAAGTAATACATTCTCTTAGCCGACGTCAAATTTCAAATAAAAAATCTATAAACCCCAAAATTGTGGATATTAATTACCGTTGATGCGCAGAATACCAGATTTGGCGCGCTGGTCGAGGGAATTTTTATAATCGTGGCCTTCCATGTCGAGGCACTTTTGGAACCAGAGCTGGGCGGCGGTTTTATCACCCCGTTTCTCGTAAATGTAGCCCAACTGCAGGCAGGAACGCGCGGCGAAGTACTCGCTGCGGTTGGCCCCAAGCCTGGCAGTGACCTCGTACATCCCGATCGCATTCTGGTCGTAGTTCATTTCGTCATAAATACGGCCCAGGCGATAGGCATACTCCAGTCGTTCGGGAGTGGTGGCAAAATCGGCGGCCTTTTTTCCCTGTAATAACTTCAATGCTTCGGGATAAAAACCACCATCGCTTAACAGGCGCACCCGTAACAACAACACGTTCGGCCAGGTGCCCGCTTTCGCTTCTTTTAACGCCTGCTTGTCCGCATCGGTTTCCGTACCACCCCTGGTGAGTATCATGGCCCGATATTTATTAGCCTCGGCGGTGTTGCCTTTGATGTAGTGTCCCCAGCTAAGTCGCTGCAATGCCTCTTTCACATAAAACCGCCCTTTAAAGCGTGACACGAACTTTTCGAGGTAAGCAGTAGCATCGTCGTCGAGGCGGGCCAGTTTGAGCTGCCCCAGCACGTAATATTCGTAAGTGATGTCGAGGTACTCGGGACTATGATTACGTTCTGTAAGTACTTTAATGCCCTGCAGCGCCTTTTGATTGTTCATGGAAAGATTGGCCACCATGAGCGCGAACAGGTAATTGTTTTTAGTATCCAGTTGCTTATCGTGTACCAGTTGCCAAACCTGCTCGGGTTTATTTTCGATGAAGAGTTTGAGGTAACAGTAGTAGTAGTAAGATTCTTCCTTAAACAACAGGGCCGAAGGCGCATTACTGTCTACCGCCAACTGCACGTTTTGCATCCCCTGTTTAATACTGCCCCTTAGCCCTAAAATGTTCGTGATCCACTTATATCCTTCGGGAATGGTACCAAACACCGTTTGCAGGGCGCCTACCATCAGGTTGTTGGGAACAAAGGAGGGGAATTTCTTCTGATTCTCTTTTAAGATGGTGTAGGTTTTCCTGATTTCCCATACGGCATCCCACTTCTCCCCGAACTTCACTTTTACCAACGCCCACTGGAATTTGATAGCTGCCTGTGTATATAAATAAAACGGAGAGTCGGACGGCCCCTCTTCCATCAACGTCAGCCTTTCGGCCCTCATCTTTTTACGTTTGGCGTAAAACGCGGGGTCTTCGTTAAAGAACAATTGAAAGAAGTCGGCGTAGTTTTCGAGAAAATAAGGGATAAGGTTATTAGGATTAGCGGCCTTCTCTTCCTGCAGTATTTGCAGGCCGGTGCTGATCCTTAGCTGCATGATGGCATCGTAAGCCTGCTGGCAGCGGGGAGTAAAATCGTACACCTTTTGCCTCGCATTTACGGATAAGGATAAACTTATAAAAAGAAAGGTCGCAAGTAAAAAACGCATAATAAACTAATGGATTAATGTGCGGTAGCAGGCACCGCACGATTGAGTGCCCTCTACCTGCAAATAACATACCCCTTTCAGGGATGCGCGGGGCAAAAATACACTATCGCCCCAACAAAAAAGGAGAAAGGAAGAAAAGGTAATACCTCTCCTTCCTTTCTCCAACTTATATATACCAAAAGGTGATCTCTTAGATAGTCACAGTAGCTTCCAGGTCGTTATCTACCAGTACGCGGCCGCAATGTTCGCACACGATGATCTTTTTACGATGACGGATTTCCGCCTGGCGTTGTGGAGGAATAGCGTTGAAACAACCGCCGCAGGAATCGCGCATAACTGATACAACAGCCAGACCGTTACGGTAGTTGTTACGTATCTTTTCGTAAGCAGCCAGCAAACGGCTATCTACTTTAGTGCGGGCTTCTTCGCTCTGTTTGCGGAAAGCATTTTCCTCTTTCTCTGTTTCGGCGATGATTTTTTCCAGCTCACCCTTCTTGTGCTTCAGGTTCGTTTCTTTATCAGATACGGCCTTTTTAGCAGCTTCCAGGACGCGGCTTTTATCTTTTATCTCTTCACTTGCGTCTTTCATGTGCTTTTCAGAAAGTTTGATCTCGAGCGTTTGCATTTCGATCTCTTTGCTGATAGCCTCAAATTCGCGGCTGTTTTTTACGTTGTTCTGTTGCTTCTCATATTTTTTGATAAGCGCTTCAGAATCTTTGATAGCATTTTTCTTATTGCTAACGAAGTCCTGAATACTCCTCATCTCATCTTCAATATGGTTCTGGCGGTGGTTAAGCCCCTCGATCTCGTCCTCCAAATCCTTCACCTCGATAGGCAATTCACCTTTCAGGATCTGAATTTCGTCCAGTTTGGAATCGATTTTCTGCAACTTCAGTACAGACACCAATTTTTCCTCAACAGAGTATTCTTTAACTGTAGCCATGTATTATAAATAATTTACCGGGTTTGTTCGAATGGTAGATTTAAGAGGCGCAAAATTACGGAAATTTTCAGTCAATATAAGATAAAATAATTCGACTGCGAACTGTTCACTCTCAAAATGTCCAACATCTGCTATAATTAATTGATTTTCAGCATCAAAAAACTCGTGATACTTGAAGTCTGCCGACACAAAGGCGTCCGCTCCGGCCGCAATAGCCTGCTTCAGCAGGAAGCTGCCCGCACCGCCGCAAACGGCTACTTTACTCACCGGTTTGCCCCTCAGCGGGGTGTAACGCACGCAACCTGTCATAAATTGCGCCTTCACGTACTGCAGGAACTCCATCTCTTCCATGGGCTGCGGCAGCACCCCGATAAGGCCTGAACCAACGCGTTGGTGGTAGTTTTCAAGCACTACTATATCGTAAGCCACCTCTTCATAGGGGTGACACTTCAGCAACGCTGCTACCACTTTTGACTCCAGGTAAGCCGGAAAAATGAACTCCAGCTTGGTTTCCTGTTCCAGGTGACGGCTACCGGGCTCACCCACATAGGGATTCGTATCATCTTGTCCCTTAAAAGTGCCTACCCCTTCATGCCCGAAGCTGCATTCGCTATAGTTGCCGATATGCCCGGCACCGGCGGCAAAAAGGCCGGTACGCACAATTTCAGCATCTGCCACGGGAACAAAAGTGTATAGCTTGCGGAGGAGCTGTTTTTTGGGTTGAAGCACCCGGCTGCTTTGCAGTCCTAACCTTTCGCCCATCATAGCGCTCACGCCATTATGCACATTATCGAGATTAGTATGCGCTGCATAAACGGCTATATCGTGTTTAATGGCTTTTATGGCCACCCTTTCCACGTAATTCTTCCCGTTAATCTTCTTTAATCCCCCAAATACAATGGGGTGATGAGCGATAACGAGGTTGCAGTTATTCGCAATAGCCTCATCTATCACTGCCTCCGTAGCATCGAGCGTAAGGAGTACATTGGTTACTTCGCGGCCTGCATCTCCGAAGATCAGGCCGGCATTATCGTAGCTTTCCTGGTAGGCTGGCGGAGCATAAGCCTCTATTACCTGCAGGATGTCTTTAATTGTTATCTTCATGCCTTCAGGGCTGAAATTAAGGATTTTAGACCGTTACGTAAAAATTCAGTGTATTATGTTAGTCAAAAAAGCCACAGCGGAACTTTATGCCGATTACAAAGCCAGGATGCAGCAGATTGCCGATGTACGTTATTCCATTGCCGTACTAAGCTGGGACCAGGAAACCTACCTGCCCGAAAAAGGCGCCCGTTTCAGGGGACAGCAAATTACCACCTTAAGCACAATGGCCCACGAACTGTTTACCGCCGAAGTCCTGGGCAGCCTGCTGCACGAATTATCGTCGCGCAGCGACATGGACGCCGGCAAACAGAAGAACATTGCGCTTTCGCTGGAAGATTACGAAAAAAACAAAAAGTACCCTGCCGCTTTTGTAGCCGAGATGTCGCAAACCACCTCAGCCGCCTACCATGCATGGATCAAAGCCCGGAAACTGAACAGTTACGAGGTATTTGAGCCCTTCCTGAACAGAATGGTACAACTGAAAAGGCAGGAAACGGAATTACTTGGCTACGAGGGCCATCCCTACAACGCCTTGCTGAACGAGTACGAAAAAGGTGCCACCACCACCATGCTGGACCAGGTATTTGCCGACGTCCGCAGTTCCCTCTCTCCCCTGCTGGCCAGGATCGCGGCGCAGCCAATACCAGATAAGCAATTTCTGCACAAACACTACGATAAAGACAAACAATGGCAACTGGGCATTCAATTGCTGAAGGAGATGGGCTATGATATGGCCGCCGGTCGCCAGGATATTTCCGAACACCCCTTCACCACCAGTTTTAGTCCGGAAGATGTGCGTGTTACCACCCGCATTGACGAGAACGACTTTGGCAACATGACCTGGAGCTGCATCCACGAAGGTGGCCATGCCTTGTACGAACAGGGCCTGCCTGCCGAGGAATACGGCCTGCCGTTGGGCGAGGCCGCCAGCCTGGGCATTCACGAAAGCCAGTCGAGATTGTGGGAAAACAATGTAGGCCGCAGCCTGGCTTACTGGCAACATCACTACCCGGCGTTACAGGCACTTTTCCCCGAAAACCTCGCCAATATACCGTTACAGGACTTTTACCGGGCCATTAACCTCGTGCAGCCGTCCCTGATCCGTACCGAAGCCGACGA
Organism: uncultured Chitinophaga sp.; assembly: GCF_902168175.1. Classification (GTDB taxonomy): domain Bacteria; phylum Bacteroidota; class Bacteroidia; order Chitinophagales; family Chitinophagaceae; genus Chitinophaga. Next base: position 644,022 of record NZ_CABHOU010000025.1, read on the forward strand.
GCTTACGTATCACTTCCATGTGATGATCCGTTACGAAATTGAGAAAGGCCTGATCGATGGCAGCATTGGCACCGACGTACTGCGCGAAACCTGGAACCAGTACTACCAGCAATACCTGCACGTAACGCCACCCGACGATATCCAGGGCGTGTTGCAGGACATACATTGGTCGCACGGCAGCTTCGGTTACTTTCCCACCTATTCGCTGGGCAGCTTTTATGCCGCACAATTTTACGCCGCCGCACAAAAGCAGGTACCCGGGCTGGATAACGACATCGCCAGCGGTGTATACACCAACCTGCTCAACTGGTTGCGGGAGCACATTCATCCCTACGGCCGTTTTTATACCTCTAACGAGTTATGTGAAAAGGTAACCGGCGAGCCGCTCCAGTTCGCCCACTTCCTGAAGTACGCCGAGGAAAAGTTCAAATGATACTTACAGGGGCTGCCGGACGTGGCCGTTGCACAACAGTTAGTTTAAATGGCTGAATAATCAAATTTGCTAGGCAAATGGTTATTCAGCCATTTGCTTTTAAGCCTCTTCAGATTTTGTGTTATGGCTTGTACGATGGCGCTATAGC
>NZ_CABHOU010000026.1 GCF_902168175.1 uncultured Chitinophaga sp.
CTGTAAAAAATAAACTCACGAAATTCAGGGCTTCCAAAGCGGGCGGATACGCGCTGCTGGCCAGAACGTACCTGTTCATGGGCGATTATGAGAACGCACGTAAAAACGCGGAGCTGGCCCTTTCGCTGCAGGGTGAACTGAAGAACATGAATGATTACAGCATCATCATTCCTGGCCCGTTCCCGAACGTACCAGGCGCACCGCTGGGCTGGACCAACATCCCCGACGCGCAGCTGAATGCCGAAACCATCGTGGCGCGCCACTTCCTGCGGCCTTTCGGGCTGGGTATGGACGTTTGTGCCTCCCCGGAACTCAGCGCCCTGTTTACCAACGACGATAAACGCTGGACGCTTTACTACGCAGATGGCTGGCCGCCTGCGCCGCCGTTCAATTATATGTCGAGGTACCAGGTAAAGATCTTCCTGCGCGGCGATTTCTATTCCAACTACCTCAACGTACCCGAAATGTACCTCGTACGCGCCGAAGCTTTTGCCCGCGAAGGCAAGAAGCAGGAAGCGCTGGACGATATCAACAAACTGCGTTTGAACAGGATCACTCCGGCTGCGTATAAAGTATTTACACCGGCCGATTTCGGTAACGACGACGAACAGGTGCTCCGCTTCGTGCTCGAGGAAAGGCGTCGTGAGCTGGCATTTACCGGCATGCGGGTGATAGATCTGAAACGACTCAACAAAGAAACCCGTTTCCGCAAAACCATTAAACATACCGCCGAAGGAAAAGAATATGAATTGCAGCCCGGCAGCGATAAATACCTGCGGCAGCTGTGGCCTAACGCCACCATATTTAATCCGGACTGGCCACTGAACCCATAAACCATCGCACCAACCATATACCAACCCGGCGCCGGAAACTTCCGGCGCCATTCATCTCTTATTGCGTAATAAATTGAATATGCAAGATAATATCGTAAAGATCGAAGGGCTGTTTCACCGCTACAGTAAAGACTGGGCGGTGCAGGACATCAACTTCGAGATCAACAGGAACGGTATTGTAGGACTGCTCGGTTCCAACGGCGCCGGAAAATCTACAACCATGAACATCCTCTGCGGCGTGTTGAGTCAAACCCGCGGCCAGGTGCTGATAGAAGGCATCGACATGCGTACCGACCCGGAAGAGGCCAAGAAACGGATCGGCTTTTTGCCACAAAACGCGCCGCTGTACCTGGAACAAACCGTAGACGAATACCTCACCTACTGCGCGCACCTGCGGCTGATCGAAAAAAGCAAGGTCCGCGAATCGGTAGACAGGGTAAAGGAAAGATGCGGTGTAGCGCATTTCTCCAAACGGCTGATCGGTAACTTATCCGGCGGCTACCGTCAACGCGTAGGCATTGCCCAGGCCATCATTCACCGCCCCCTGCTCGTGGTGCTGGACGAGCCCACCAACGGCCTCGATCCTAACCAGATACTTGAAGTGCGACAACTGATCAAAGAAATAGCGACCGACCGGGCCGTGATCTTTTCTTCCCATATCCTTTCGGAGATACAGGCCACCTGCCAGGATATCATCATGATCGAAGGTGGTAAGATCGTGTTTAAAGACACGATGGATACCTTCAACAATTACATCGAACCCGATAGCCTGGTAGCCACCATGGAAAACCCGCCGGCAGCCGAAGAACTGCGCACCATCGAAGGCGTGAAAGAAGTGGTGTTCCTCACCGACAAAACCGTTCGCATGCGCTTCGACCCTACCGCCGACATTGCGGAAGGACTGGTAGAAACGAGCGTTCACCGCAAATGGCGCCTGAAAGAAATCACACTGGAGAAAAGTTCGCTCGACGCCATTTTCGCACAGTTATCCAACAAAACATCTAAACCGACCGTTCAATCATGAAAGTAATTACCAGAATAGCCCGCCAGGAACTGAGTCTCCTGTTTCATTCGCCGGTGGCCTGGCTTATCCTGATCGTGTTTCCCGTACAGATAGGCGTTAATTTTTTGTATTACATACAGATGATCGGCCGCGCACAGCGGATGGGCAACCATTTCAGCGATGTTACCTCCATGGTGTTCGCAGGTTTACAGGAAGGATTTTATCCCGGTATGAAAGGCACCCTGTACTTCTACATTCCACTGCTGACCATGGGCCTGATCAGCCGTGAAATGCACAGTGGCTCTATCAAACTGCTATTATCATCTCCCATCAAAGTAAGGGATATCGTACTCGGCAAATTCGTGGCCATGATGGGCTACGGCGCACTGCTGCTCGTGATCATTTGTTTATACGGCGTAGCCGGTTCGTTTTTTATCACCAATATCGACTGGCAGTTCTTAGCTTCCGGCGCTATCGGCCTGTACCTGTTGATCTGCGCCTATGCAGCCATCGGGTTGTTTATGTCGTCGCTCACCACCTACCAGGTAGTAGCGGCCATCAGCACCCTGGCCGTATTAGCAGGACTCAACTTCGTAGGCGGATTGTTCCAGGGCAACGATACCGTACGCCATATCACCTACTTTATGTCCATTGCCGGCAGGACCGAACAATTCATTTTCGGCCTGATCAGCACCCAGGACATCATTTACTTCCTGATCGTGATCGGCTTCTTTTTAGCCATCACCGGCATGCGCCTGCAAGACCAGCGCGAAGCCCGCTCCGGGACAGCGCGCACGGCCCGCTACCTTGGCTTGATCGGAGTGTGCTTCCTGGCAGGCTACCTAAGCACCATCCCTGCTTTAACCGGTTATATCGATATGACGGCCACGCAAACGCATACACTCGGCAAACAAAGCCGCGAGTTGATCTCCAAAATGGAACATCCGCTGAAAGTAACCACGTACGTGAACATCCTCGATAATAACTACTACCTCGGCGCACCGGAAAAGAAAAGTGAGGACGAACGCATCCTCACCCCCTACCGCCGGTTCATGCCCGATATGAAGATGGAATACGTATACTACTATGACTTTTCCAACAACGAAGGCCTCTACAAAAACTACCCCGGCGAAACCGATGCCGCCATCGCCAAAAAGGTTGCCGACATCCAGGACCTCGACTACCGCAAAGTATTGAAACCGGATGCCGTAAAGAAACTCGTAGACCTGAACCCCGAAGAGAACCGCCTGGTGCGCCTGTTGGAGTATGGTGATAAGAAAACCTTTTTACGCTATTACAACGACATCCGCATATACCCTGGCGAACAGGAATTCACCGCAGCCCTGAAAAGGCTGATCACCCCGGCGGATATCCCCGTTATTACGTTCCTGCGTGGCAACGGCGAGCGCAGTATCACCAAAGCCGGCGATGCCGAATTCAAGACCTTCGTAAATGAATTGACGTTCAGGGGCGCGCTGATCAACCAGGGCTTCAACGTAGACACCGTAAACCTTGCCCGGCAAGACATACCCGCTACTACTTCGGTGCTGGTGATAGCCGATCCCAAAACCGCGTTCTCCCCCGAAGTGCAGCAGAAACTGGCCCAATACGTAGCCAGCGGCCGAAACCTGTTCGTGATCACCGAACCCGGTTCGCAAGACGTGGTAACACCGCTATTGCAGCCGCTCGGCATACATCCCGGCGCCACGCCCATCCAGGAAGAAAGCCGCGATTACGCCCCCGACTTTATCCTCGCCCGCTTTGCGGACAGTGCAGGCACCATAGCGCCCAGATTGGCCGGTTACAGGGCTGATAAGGGCGTAGTGTCGATGGTGGGTACCGCGGGTATCAGGTACGCAGACACCGCCGGCTTCCACACCGTTCCGTTGCTGATCGCGAAAAACAACGAAGCACTGGCCATAGCCGCGCAACGCCACGTAAACGGCAAAGAACAGCGGATCGTAGTAACCGGCGACGCTGATTTCATGAGTTCCGGAGAACTGGGCCGCCGTAAACCTTACAACTGGAACCAGCCGTTGATTACGGAGATGTTCCGGTGGTTTACGTATGGCGCGTTCCCGGTTAATACTGGCGCTATCCGCTCGCAGGATGCGATCGATAGTGATGATCAGGGGATTTTGATGATGCGGGTTATTTTCTTTGGGGTGATACCTGGAGGGTTGTTGATATTTGCGGCGGGCCTTTTGTTGTACAGACGCAGAAGATAGGATTACGGAGCAGCTGCGGTGTCGCAGCTGCTTTTCTTGTTTTCGGCAATATGTTACATATAGTCGCTGCCTGCATGCAGCAGTGGATCGCGCTATCTTAGAACAGATACAGGCATTCCATTACCTTAAACCCTTCTTATGCTCCAAAGTACCTTTCAACGTATTGGCCTATTCCTGCTGCTGGTAGCTGCTGCGGCCACCTGGCAGTCCTGCAGCAAGGATAACGAAATACAGCCGGAAAAAGTTTCCCTTGAAGTTGAAACGGCTTCCGTGCCACCGCCAGATCCGGGCGACATTGAACTGCCACCTCCCCCACCAGGATATCCTGATCCGGTTGGTCCGGATATCCCCCCGGCCCGGCCATTTTAAATCCTGGAAGCCCGCCCTGCGGCGGGTTTTCTATTTGTGGATGTCAGATCGTATTAACTCCGTATTTTTAGCCTCAACAAACCAGGAGATTGCAATGAAAGTTTCTTCGAAAACAGCAACCATTTTGGGTCAAATCGATACCAAAACTAACCTTGGAGACTTACGGAAAATCGCCAAAAATATAAAAACGGATCACGACCTTGCTATGGAGTTATGGTCAACCGGCAAGTTCTATCCCAGGCTATTGGCAATCTTAGTTATGGATAACAAAAGTGTTTCACAAGATATCGTCGATAAGCTGGATAAGGACATGCATACCCATCCATTTGATGAGCGAAATCAACTCATGGACTGGCTGATGGCTAACCAACTCATGAAAAACAAGAAAACAATTGCGCTGATCGAATCGTGGGAAAACAATTCTTCGGCGCTGCAAAGGCGGGTATTCTGGTACTACCAGGCCCGTTTAAGATGGACAGGACAAACGCCGCCTGCCAATACACCAGCATTGTTAACTAAAATAGAAGCTCACATTGCCAAAGAAGACCCAGCCGTTCAATGGGCAATGAATTTCACTGCCGGTTGGATTGGCGTTTATGAAAAGCTGTATCGAAATAGGTGTATCGCCATTGGAGACAAAACAGGTCTTTATAAAGGTGAAATGGTGTCAAGAGGGTGTACGCCGGATTATTTGCCGGAGTTCATTGCTATTGAAAGTAGGAAGCGGAATTTGTAAGGTGCGAGGCTGTTGTGGGAATGGCTGCTCATGGAGTCCTTGGGGGAGTGAATGGTTCGTATTCTCCCGCTGGGACTCACAAGATTTTCAGAAAATTCACACTGTGCGTATAGATCGGGCGCTTTTAAAGGATATGTAACCTTTTTTGCGACCGCTCCAAATAGCCTATTTTGACTAGGTTTAAAATTAAGATCTTATCAATGCAAAGGTATGCATATAAGCCCAAAACATAGCAAGGTAAATTTAAAAACAAGAACGTACCTAGTCAGCGTGAAGTCTCTTTGCAACCCGCTTCATAACATCGTTGAGGGTACGCATATTGAACATACCCTTCTTTCCTTCACTTCCCCAATAGGAGTACCGAAAAATGACGCTCAGAAAGTTATAGAAGACAATCACATTAATTCCGTACGCCATCATGTTCGGCATTATTGAACTTGATTTTACATACATCTGATATTAGACACCAACACGATTCCTGGTCACTGCATTGAACCCCAAACCCCTCAGAAAAAATGGAAATTCCACAATAAAATCTTCATGACATCGATTAACAATATACTCCAAATCAGTAATCACATCCCTCACATAATTAGGATTAATGTTTCGCCTATTAATAGCTATTTTAGGTCTATCACAATTGTGTATACAATCATGCCTTCGTTGAAAGATCATCGTAAGCCGCTCTTCCATTTGTGCTATCGCCTTTTTGCGTAAAGAGGATTTTGCCGCCCCCGTAACTCCGCGATATTGCGTCCTCGTACAACCAAATAATCGATTCATAGTCTGTTGCCTTTCAATCCATCTGTCTATTGGTGCTCCGCTTTCGGTAAAAAGTTTATGACTGGGTCTAAAAAAAACATTAAAAAGTTCCTTTATTTTTTTGACTGATAAAACGTTGTCCTTTTCTATTAAGTCTCTTGCAATCATTCTCCACAACCATCCATCATTTAAATTATTATCCAAAACAACCAATATCGGTACCATTATGTTTTTCATTTTCGGTGGTAGATTGACGGCTGGCTGGATTTTTTTGGCCCTAAGTGTTCTTGCAACAAGATCACCGTAAGCATCACAAAAATAGGCGTCGATCGAACCTACAGCAAGCATCCATGATGTCCTTAAAATATCATCTTTAATTGCCCCGACAGGCAGTCCGCCTGCGTGATCTTTAAGATCTTTTGCTCTTTGAATATCCTGATTAAAATGAGCAATTGCTGTTTGTAAAATCATCTGTCTCCAAATATTGTAGAATAATAATACACGTATACTATATGATCCCTGCTTTTACGGACACTAATGTATATCAAATCAATCGAATTATTACGTCCAGTCACACATTAAATTCCGGTCGAATAATAACAAAGACTTTATTATAGTTCATACCTGCCCCAAACATTGAGTAAACCCTGATCAATCATATAAGAACCTTAGTACTTCGCATTCTCTTAAACCAGTAAATTCACAAAACTCTGCGACCGAAACAAACTGCCCCTTCTTTTTCTCTTTCATTAAACGTATTCGTTGCAGCAACGCACGCGGTACGTTCGGAGCCGCCCGTAGTATTCTGTACATCTTTTGCGTAAACCACCATGCGGCGAGGTATCATTTTATGCGAAATCGGCATAAACGGAATGGAAATTTTATCGATTAAAAATGCCGGCATACCTTGGTGTGGTATTACAAAATTACGACATCGTGCACGATTGGAAAAGCCTAACGGGGCGGGCTGTGTGAAGTGCTCCTTCTTTTTTATTAAACATCTTCAATTTGGCAAGACAAAAGGGGTTTATGCCCTTAGAAGGTACTATTGGTAATATTACCTTCTACAAATCAAAAGCCGGATACCTGGCGCGTGAAAAGGCGGCGTAGACGCTTCCCGCATCGCTACAGATCCGGCGTTCGAAAGGACCCGTGAAAACGGGGCCGAGTTCGGCAGAGCAGGGAAAGCCGGTAAACTGCTCCGCACTGCCTTCCGGGCTTTACTCATGAACGCTAGTGACAGCTACATGGCCGGCCGTTTGACCAGGCAGTTCGTAAAAGTGATCCAGGCGGATGCGACCAGCACACGCGGACAACGTAACGTGATCGACGGAGAAACGGAGTTACTCCAGGGTTTTGAGTTCAACATCAACGGCAGACTGCCGGGCACGTTGTATGCACCCTTCACAGCTACGATCAACCGCGTTACAGGCGCCCTGACAGTAGACGTGCCTCCGTTCGTGCCGATCAACATGATCGCAGCTCCTGCAGGAGCGACGCACTGCAAGCTGACGGCTGCCGCTGCGGAAATCGACTTCGAGGCGGAAACGTTCATAAACGACACGACCGGGTCTGGCGATATCGTACTGGGACCTGAAGTAACTGTCGGAAACAACCTCGAGCTTACTTTAACAGCAAACAGCACAAAACCGCTGTTCCTGGCATTCGGCATCGAGTTCTATCAAGAGGTTAACGGCAGCATGTACCTGCTGAAAAGCGGCGCTTTCAATGCGATGCAGCTGGTCAAAATATCCAGCGGTGTGTAATGCTCGCGGACAGGATCGCCCGTAAGCGGTTGGTATTCTTTAACAGGTAAAATGTGTGCGTATGAACATGTCGCGAAGTATGGCAACACCTGTTTTGACTTTTTTTAAACGGCTTAAAAATATCGGGATCTTCCTGGTCGCCCTGGCTGTTGCTATTATCGGCATCCCGTTTAAGCTGCCGGCTTATGTAGTAAGTGTAGCGGAGTACCTGGCGCTGGTTGGCGCGGTGATGATCGTAGTAGTAATGGCAACAGGGAATCTGGACAGACCGGGTGTCAGGTCAAAGACAGGCACCAGAATACGTTCTCCCGACTAATAGGTGTGGTTACCTTCGGGTTGTTTTGGTGTAAGGTCTCCGCTTTTGCGGGGGCCTTTTTTATTGGCCTAAAATCTCCTGCAACTTCGCCTTGGTGGCAAAGGCATCAAGTACCGCAAGTACGTACTCCTGATCTTTTTCCGATAATCTATCGAATTGCTGTAGCTTCTGGTTAACAGCTGCCGGGCTATTTGCTGGTAGCTCTTCCACCCCATTCACCAGGTGATCGAGCGAAACACCTAATGCTTTAGCAATGCGCGCCGCTACCTCCACCGACGGCGTGATTAAATCCTTTTCATAACGGCTCACCTGAACAGGGCCGATTCCCAACTGGCTTGCCAGTTCGTTTTGCTTCATGTCCTTTTCCTTCCGCAGTGCGGCAATACGTTCTCCGAATGTCATTCGTGTCAATTTAAATAATCTTATATGATATTAGATTAATATAAATAATAACAAATTTATTAATCAATGGTCTAATTTAACGAAATTATTTACAAATATGTTTATAACTATTTGGCTATTTGTTATCATTTTCGTAAATTTATATAACAAAAATGTTAACAAATGAATAGTAAAACAAGCCAACCTACGCAGCGATTCACCACCATTTACTCCCGTGATCATTCGGCCGCCGGTATAGAAATCCCTTCTATACGGGTACGCGGGCTGTGGCTGCATAACGCTGGATTCCAAAATGGCGAGATACTGGAAATAGAAGTACGGGAAGATTGCCTTATTCTAAGAAAGACAAACAAGCGCTGGAAACAAAAGTTGATTGTTGAGCGTACTATGGTCGATTGCACCGAGAACCGATAAAATTACTATCACTTCACTTTCGTATTTTTGTTATGGTTAATGTTTATACCGATACATCAGTTATAGGCGGATGCTTTGATGTAGAATTTAAGGAATGGAGCCAGGCATTATTTAAAGAGTTTGCCAGCGGCGCCAAAACGTTGATACTTTCGGAAAGCGTAATATTTGAGCTGGAGGGCGCCAGCGATAATATAAAAGGCATGCTAACTACCGTACACAGTAATAATCAGCTTATTTTACCGCTGACCGAAGAAGTTAAGATACTGGCGCGAACCTACATAAACGAAGGCGCGCTAAGCAACAAAAGCTACTACGATGCCCTGCACATTGCCTACGCTACCATTTGCCGGGCCGATGTGCTGGCCAGCTGGAATTTTAAACACATTGTAAACCTGAATAAGATTAGGCTTTACAATGCCATAAACGAGCGGCTCGGCTACCAACCGATAGAAATAAGAACACCGCGGGAAATTTTAAACACTGAGTAATGAAAAAGGACAAAAAATACGACGCTGTAAAAGAGGCACGAAAAGTTCGTGAGAAGTTAAGCGAGGAGTATTTCAAAGATCCTGAAGGCCAGGAAAAGGCCTCGAAGGCTGCACGCGAAAAGTACGAACAGCAGCTAAAAGATAAAAAGACCAAATAGCGCACACTGTTGCGCTTTTGGCATTACCGCCCTGCCCCACTTTCCCTAATTTAGGTTTGACCTGGTACACATTCCCCCCTTTGTGGTTTTGGGGTGCGTGCGGACGGCGGTGCCCTGCTTACGGCACCACTCACCATATTCTACATTGTGCACAACCGCTAGAAGAAAAAGCTGGGCATCTGGCCGAAGATGGATGGCACCGGACCACCCGTAATTACAAAGCATCGCTGTTGCCATCCATCTTCGGGCAGATGCGGGCCAAGATTGTTCCGCAGCTTAATAGAGATCCTGCCGCCGCCGTTCGCGGCAGGCCCTTCCTGCTGCTGATCGGCGTTCTGTCGCCAGGTCTTGGCGGACGTATACAGCCTGTACACAAGGCTACTCACTGTCGGCTACTACGAAAACGCACGGCCATACTAACTTTCTCCCTTACGTACCGGGATTGACGGCCGACCTCCACGACGTATTGCACGTATTATCCGGCCTTCTCGTCCTACTTTAGCCAATCAAGGTAAGCCAAACCATGTCCCCACATTATTGCTTCGTATAATATCGTTTACCAGTTGCGAATAAAAGATACGGGGCAAGTCGGAAGACGAAAAGAAAAACCTTAATTCTTAATTTTTCCCGCCACCGCCCGCCATGTGGCCGGGGTTGTTGGGGCGGGAGCGCGAAGCGCGAAGCCACAACCTACCCCGGCCACCGGCCGGTGGCGGACGTATATGGGGGCCCGTAGGGATTTTTGGCGTTTCGCCAAAAAGACCGGGAGGGGCCCGAACGGAGGCGCGGGGAGGTAAAATTTGCGCAGCCAAGGAGCGCAGCGACTGGCTGGCAAATTTTGCCGACACGCGCCGCAGTGAGACCTTTTAACCGGCTTGCGGGACAGGGAACTTCGTACGGACAGAGAAGACTACCGACTTGCTGGCTACATAGGATGACTGTACGGACGAGAGGTTCGGCATTTACCTGCACGAAGAATCTGTACCGAAAAGAACAGTTTCTTCTAATAGCCAGAGCACAGCCCTGCTTAATCGAAGAAGTCGGTACCTAATAATAATCGATACAAAATGCCAGATGCCAGATACGGACGCCGAATATTACAACGGAGGCATTTAGATTGATTACCAGTTAATTAATAGCAAAAATTTGAATTAACGAATAAAAAATCGCTAAAAATTTTAACGATTCAAAAATTGTCATAACTTTGGCGAGAAAATAATCGTTATCGATAATGTACGACAATTTATTAAAAAACAACTCGGGATTGAAGAGCAAAGAAGGGCTAATAGATGGGTTCGTCGTACGCACTGATGTATTAAATGTTCTAAAAAACGAGATTGATAAATCTAACCTGCATTGCGCGCCGGCCAATTTCCTAATAATTGGCCCCCGCGGCGCCGGTAAGACAACTCTCTTACATCGACTAAAATATGCCATTGAGGACGATCTAGGATTAGACAATGTGTTGACCGTGATGCTTACGGAAGAGCAATATAATATCACAGACATAACTACCTTATGGTTAAGAGTTATTGAATACGGCCAAGACTGGTATGGATGGAACGACATCTCTAACAGGCTACAGCATTATCTAGAATCTCCCAAAGTAAACAACCGCGACCTTTACGAACTTCTTCTAAGCCAATTGGGTAAACAGCGACTTTTTATTTTCATTGAAAATATTAATATATTCTTTAAAAAACTCGGCACGACTCAACAAGAGGAACTTAAAGCAATTATTGCACCTTCATGTCAAATAAACTTTATTGCTTCATCGACCGTTTCCACGGATTCGCATGTAGATTTTAGTGATATCGTTTTCGATTACTTCAAGCTCATAGAGTTAAAAGGCCTTACTAGGAAAGAATGCGAAAAGCTGTTATTGAACATTGCTGAAGACTTTGGCCAACGTCCACAACTTGAAGACATAATAAGAAATCACCCTGGCAGAATAGAATCACTTCGTCGACTTACTGGCGGAACACCAAGAACGATCACCTATCTCTTTCAAATTTTGCTCGACAACAAAGGGGGCCGAGCCCTTACCGATTTGTACCAAGCGATCGACACCTTAACCATTTTATACAAATCTGAAATTGATCAACTATCAATTCAACAACAACAAGTAATTGATGTAATGGCAAAAAACTGGGATGCTATCGCGGTTAAAGACATTGTGAAGTCTACACGACTAGAAAGCAAAAACGTTTCGTCGATCCTTGCCACGTTGGAAAAAAATTCCTTAATCGAAAAAATCCCGACTAAGACAAAAAACAATCTCTACCGAATAAAAGAACGATTCCTAAATATCTGGTACTTAATGCGCTTTGGCCGTAAAGCAGAGAAGGAAAATGTCAAGTGGCTAGTGCGATTTTATGATATGTGGTGCGATGAACTGGAACTATCAAAAAGAATTTCGGCTTACCTGGACGATATCAAGGGAGGAGGATATAACCTGACAGCAGCCATAGACATGGGAAACACCTATATTTCTTGCCAAAAAGCCCCTGCAGAGCTTCGATATAGGGTATATAAGGAGACTTTAAACCTCCTTCCAGGGCGGCTCGAAAAAACAATTAAGATCTCGGATGAAGTTCTTTATAAGCGTATTAATTCACTTGTTGAACAAAATAAACATGAAGAGGCTTTAGAGGTACTAGAAGAAGTTAAAGAACATGATGAAAAATACTTCGCATTTCTTTTATATATACATTTTGTAAAAAAGAATTTTGTAAAAGCTGCTGAAGCTGGCCAAAAGCTTCTTCAAATAGAACCTAAAAACGGCAAAGCGGCCATTACTCTCGGCCTCATTTATGATGAAATAAAAGACATTGAACAAGCAGAAAAATATTACGAACTGGCTCTTCGCCTAAACCACAAGTACGCAGCCACTAAAATGGCCAATATTGCCTACTACTACAAAGACGATACCCGATCAGCAATTGATCTTCACAAGAAAGCGATAAAAAGAAAGATAAAGGAATCTTATATAGAATTAGCGGGAATTTATGCTTTCAAAGGCGACTTGTCAGAAGCAGAAAAAATTCATCTTCAGGCAGTTCACGACAATATTGAAGGCGCTCACAGGCGCTTAGGTCTCCACTACGAGAAAACCGGAAAGTATGAACTGGCCGAATCGTCGTTTGAACAAGCAATTCAAAAACGAGATTGGATTGCTGAGGTATTTCTAGCAACGCTAGAATTAAAAAAGACAACGCCTTCCCTTGATCGCGTTCAAAATTTACTAGAAAGTGCTATTAATCATGAAATCACTCAGGCTTATGCCAAATTGGGTAAATTTTTCTTATATGAACGAAACGACAAAGAAAGAGCTAAGGATATATTAAAAACCGGGGTAGAAAAAGGCGATGCCGATTCAGCCCATCAACTTGGACACTTTTATGACGCCGAACGTTTATTCGAACTTTCCGACGAGATGTTCGTAACGGCAATTAAACTAGGGCATGAATCGTCTGTTTTTTGTCTCGCGAATAGCATTTACAATAGCGCGAGGAATTCGAGTAAAGCATTTGCTTTAGAACAACTTGAAAAAAACTCAAGTATCGTAAATAAATATGCACCTTACGGACCATTACTACACGCCAACATCCTACTGTGGAACGGTAAAGAACAGGATGCCATCAAAGAATTCAGGTCGACTTACAGCCAAATCTCGATCCTTATTAATTCATCAGAAACCGACCGACGGGAACAGGCCTTGGAACAAGCCGCCAATAGCCTATCAAAGTTCATGCTTCAACTATTAGCCTTAGAGCGCTATGATTTATGCATTGATCTTTTTGAAGACCAAATTGACGGAGTAGACATGAGATCCGTATTAAAACCGCTCTACTTTGTGTTAATGGAAGCCAGGAAACAAGATTTTCCGGTCGAATATCTTAAGGCAGGTGCCGAGTTCACCGAAACCATAAAAGAAGTTAAAGAAAAAATATCTGAACTTAAAAAAAACCTAAATTATATATGAGTTAGATTTCATAAAAATGGAGGCCTGACATAGCCTCCATTCAACCAAAATTTTTTCTGCTTGGGGAAGCGAATAAAAAATGGGATAACTCACCCATTCTAAATAGCGGTTGTTTCTTGGTCAAACTTAGTAGTAAAACTTTGAACCACCAAATTATGTCCGGAAATTTCAGCGCCGAAGGATAAATGGCTGTGCAACCAAAAGGAATCAACCAAACAGTAATTCTTACAAATTTCAAGCGTTAACGAATTACCGTATCACTCTATAAACAGTGATGGGATTGGCTTCTTTTCCCAAAAAACATTATTAACATGGCTGTAAATTATTCAAAACGGCTACAGAACGTACAGAATCGAAAATTCGACAGGGGACTTAATGAATCACTGACATCTCAATCATTTGCGAAAAGAGATCTGCCAGAAAACATGAAATACTTGTTAGAAGCAATGAGACCAATCGGCAAGAAATATAACGATCGAACAATCGCTGCTGCCGAAGCGGTACAGAACCATTTAGAGAATGGATACAATCTACATTTCTTGCGAACCTATAGACGGCAAGGATCTGTAGAAACAAATACAAATATCGAAGCGCATAGCGACATCGATTTGCTGACAATTATTGGTCGATACCACTTCCTCGCGCCAGGCATACCAAACAACGATCCGTATACCTACTCAGAACCGCAAGACGACATTAAGTTATTGCGGACGCAATCCAATCTAATTCTTAGCAGGCAGTACGATGAAATTGACAACAGTGGGGAAAAGTGCCTTTCAATTTTCAACAAACATTACCAAAGAAAGGTAGATGTTGTGTTTGCCTTCTGGTATAGCACACCAGAGTACATATCGCTGTTAGACGAAAGACGTAGAGGAATATTGATAGGATCAAGGCACGCAAAAGCAGACTACCCCTTCGCGCACATCGACGCTGTAAACAACAAAGGTAACCACACCTTCGACGGATCAAAAATGGCTATAAGGCTTCTCAAAACACTGAAGGCTGATGCAGACACCGATTGGGATCTGCTAAAAAGTTTTCAATTAACAACAATCGTCCATTCGATGAATAACAACTCTCTTCTCTTTCTGCATTCAAATCAAATTCAGATTGCATCGGCAATCTCTGAACACCTCAGCAGAATTATTGATGATAGGGATTTTCGTCGTGGGATTTGGAGCCCGAACAGCAGTGAGCTTCCATTACTTGACGAAAAAATAGTTCCTCAACTCGTTATGCTAAAACGGGATTTAGATGAACTTATCATCGACACTAGTAACGAATTAAGAAACAGCTTCTTTATTAAACAAGCCATGCAATCTTACTAATTCATCATGCCGTGGTTACTAGGTAACCACGGCATTAAAAACTAATATATGAAACCAAAAATATTTATTGGATCATCAAAAGAGGGCCTACCTGTAGCCGAGAAAATTTTTTCGGGTCTAAGTCATGTCGGCGACTGTCAAATGTGGAATACCGTATTTGATTTTGGGAGCAGCACTTATGATGATCTTGTTTCTCAAATACCATTATTTGATTTTGCTATATTGCTTGCCACAGCAGACGACTTCACAATATCAAGAAAAACTGAATTTCATACCGTTCGAGATAATGTGCTTTTTGAATTCGGTTTATTTGCTGGCGGCCTTGGAAAAAGTAAAGTTTTTTATATTGTTGAAGAAGGGACCAAGATACCATCCGATTTGTCAGGAATTACATTACCCTTTATCCCTAAAATTAAAGACAAAGGCTTTGAAGATGGCTTGAATGATATTTTGCAGAAAATTGCTTTGCATATCACAAACCAAGAAAACACCTACCAACTCGGACTACTTCCTTCAACTGCCATAGCATATGGCTATTTCAATAATTTTATTGAAAAGACTACCCAGAGCCTATTAGAAAGCAAATCTAAAGGAAAAGCGATAACGGTTGGCGAACAGCAAATCTTCATCACCGACTTAAAGTTTACCATTCTCGTTCCGAACGACTTGAGCGAAGATATGTTCAAAAAAGTCGCTGCCAAAAGGCTGATACACGGCTGGGAGAAAACAAAGGTCGTAGCGGAGGGTGTAAGAGATTACGATTTTTCTGTTGACACCAGCAAGGTTAATAATGGACATTTGCTTCTAATTGACATTCCTCTAACACTCAATGCGCTCAATCTAGCGATTGAGCTATATGCCGGCAAAAGGCATCTCGGAAAAAATGCTAAAGAATCATTATTGGAATACAGAGAAATTAGGAATTTCACCAGGACCCTTGAATACCTAATCAATAGAAGCTCATTTACAAAAAATGTTGTTACTGTGGAAATTGTAGAAATTTAATTTGATAGTTGACCAACGGGCATTTCAGAATTCTGAAATGCCCGTTTTTTTTCTGCATGCCGATCATACTCATTTTCTTTTATCACTAGACTTCTCCGAAAAACCAACAACGTTAAACATCTCCCGCATCCTACTCCGCAAACGATTCCCATACTGCGCCTCCAGCTCCTCGCTGTTCTTATTCGTAGTAACATGCGTCACCATCTTATGCGAAATAAACAGGTCATACCTCGATAGCAGTATCTCCGCCATCACATTACAAGTATTCCCCCAAAACGTAGTCACCTGCTCCAGCCCCAGGTCATCGAAGCAATGCACCCGCGGCGCGTTCGTATACGGAGAAAAAGCCTCCCGCCCATACTTCAACACCACATTATACCCCATACGGCTAAACTCCATCGCAACATCCCTTGCCGCTGCCATCACCGGCCGGTATTCATCCGGGCACAGTAGGCGCATGATGTTCATCAGGGAGGTCTTTCCGCAGCCCACTGGCCCACGGAGCATCAGCCCTTTCGCCAGGTCAATCCCCTCCGACGGCGCCACGTCCTCGTCCTGAAGGAAATAACAGAGTAATTTCAGCACTACCGGCCGATCAATTTCGTGGATGGTGTACTTCGGGCCGTAGATGGCCTTCCCCTGCTGCTCGACTATCTGCAGATAGCGGTGGTAGTCATAACGGGTCCGAATAGTTTTTGTCGGGATTCGAGTGGAGTCGTCCTGCGGTTGGTGTTGGTTCTGATCTTCGGTAACCATTTTGGGTGTTTTTGTCGTGAATGTTAAGTACCCACTTATGCGCGGCAGCCTGCCAATCGCTTATGGGCGTTTTTCCGGCCTGTTTCCAGCCGTTTGCCTGGTAATGGTGATAGAACTTCAGCGCCTCATCGGAAGGGTACTTATTCGCACTAAAAAACGCCTTTACGTCGGGAAGATCGGGAGCGATCGGCGCGCAGGACGAAAAAACGTCCGCGGCGGCGCCAGCCCCATTTACCTTATTATTTTTTTTAATGGGTGGGTGCGTTTCCTCCCTATCAGTTTTATTACTGTTTATATTGTTTATATAAGTGTCGCAATTTTGCGACAGGGTCTGTATCATTTTTGCGACAGGGTGTGTCGCAATTTTGATACTGCTAACCTCCGGGGCTGTCGCAAAATTGATACTGCCCGGTACCGGATCTTCCTCAAAAAGCGCGAGCTGCGTAAACCGTGAAGGCGCGGCGCCGGCAGGAACCAAATAAACAATACGGATAAGGCAAAGGGGGTGCTGCTTCCCTCCTGGTTGGTACAGGATGTACCCAAATGCGTGCAGGTCCTTCAGACAGCGGGTGTAAGTGTTAGCCGATCCGATCCCGCTAAGCCGTATAACGGCATCGCGGAGAACGGGGAATGGCTGCCGGAACTGCTGCTGGTTCCAGTGCTGGAACAGGGCCAGGTAAAGACTGATGTGATTAGACTTTAATCGGCCATCCTCCTGCACGCGGGCAAAAAAGGCGTTGAGGTGACGAACGTAGTTCACCTTGGCGGGCGCGTTCATCAGAACATGCGGGGGTTAGGATTACCTTTTTTCCGGCCCTCCATCAATCCCAGGATGTCGTCGTAGTCGTAAAAAATGAGCCCGCCGATCTTTGAGTAGGCGATGGTGCCGTTGACACGCATGTTCTGCAGCGTGCCAGGAGAAATACCGAGCATATCGCGTACTTCGTAGGACTTTACCCATTTCTTTTGGGAGGTAGCCGGGGATACGATTATGTCCCGTATGGCCTGGAGCAATTCGGCCTTGAATACTTGCAGATCTTCTTTTGTGATGATTTCTGCTGCCATAGTTTGAGGTTGTTTGATGAGGCAGCAAAACAATTGCAATCATGCGGGTTAAAACAGTCACAGGGGTAACAGTACCCCTGTGACTTGCCTGATTTTCAATTCATATAAAAAATAAAATTCTTTGTTCTATTTCACTAATCATTCAAATTTTTAGTTTTTGCGCGATTGATTCATGAGGTTCGCCAAGATACCGCGAACAGCTTCGCTGACGCTGGCGTTTTCATTATAAAAATTCTTTCGTAGGCTGATGACCGATATTGCAGTTTGCCTTTGTGACGTAAAGAATGTGGCGAAGAACTCAAGAACCTCCGATTTGTTTTGATTGGTGTATTGCTCGCTGTCCATCAGCAGGCGCAGTAAATAGCCGATCTGCGGAACGGAAAACTTCGTGTGGATTTTAAAGTCCTTCCACCGCAGCAGTTCCTCCGGCAAATCGGCGCGGTTATAGGAAAGCTGGTCACGCTCTTTAAAGTACTGAACTTCGGCAGCCGTCCATTCACGCAAACATATATTCAGGGCCGTAGAGCTGGGGTTGTAGGCGACACCCGGCTTATGGCGTAATTGCGCAACTTCCTTCTGGCGGAACAACAGGCGCTCCAATACATCGCGCAGGGGAAGATCTTCCATATCTTCTTTTATCCGGGAGGTACAGTAGGCCAAAAATTCGTCAGAATTATAATTCAGTTCCATCAACTTCCACCAAACGGCTTCATCGATACTGTCAAGCTTAAGCGTGGTAATTTGAGCCAGTTCCTGCATAAGTATCTTCATATAAAACAACTTATGGTAGGTAATGCGTGGTCCATTTTCATAATTCAAAAGTTCACTGAACGGCTCGGCCATCAGCACAAGGAGTTTATCACAGATTCCCCTCTCGGCAAAGCTGTTTATCAGGGCAGGAACTTCAGCAGCAATATTTATACGTGCGTTAATCAGGTATAAGACTGGGATGCGTAAGTGTATATCCAGGTATTGGGTAAACTCGTTCTCTACAGTCCATAGAATCTCTGAAAGGTCGGTATAGAGCTGGCGGTAAATGTTAAGCCAGGTGTTGTTTTCAGAAATTTCACTTTTATCTTCAAGCCCCTCTTTCCCCAGCCGATCTGATACCTCTTCGATCATCATGACCAGCTTCTGCTGATAACTTCGGACGCGCCTTTCGGTTTTTTCCTCGCTACTGACGCTACTCATTGTACTCAGATTATCGAGGGTTCGTTGCCGCTCGGCGCTGATTGCATCAATAGTTTTGAAGTAATAGCTTCGATCTGGTTCCGTTTTAACTTTCTCCTTTTCTTTTAACTCAAACTTGATAAGTCGTTCGTAAAAAACGAGTGCATGTTCTTTCATTTGATAAATAATTGTTTCTAGATATAAAAATTGCCATGTTTCCGCTTTTGGGTTGGAGAAAAAAGGATTGGTTAATCTGCACGGTTTTCTATCAAACTAATCGGTATAAGCGCACATTGATAGTGCGATTTTTATGATGGCGAATAAATTGAAACTAATGTTATTCCAATGTTAAGAACTAGTTAATGCACTGTTAATCATCAAAATAGATAAGTCCAACCTGCGGAAAAACGCAGGTTGGACTTATCATATTTTTTTGCCTCAGGCAGCGTTGGGCTTCAGCAATGATGCCGGCAACTCTATAGATATTTTGGACTTAAGGCTTTTCATATCGGCACTCACCTTGGAAGCTACTATTCGTGCATATATCTGCGTTGTGCGAATGGACTTGTGGCCAAGCAGCGCACTTACTGTTTCCAATGGTACGTTGTTGGCCAGCGTTACCGTGGTAGCGAAGGTATGACGGGCGGTATGCGTTGTAAGATTCTTGGAAATACTACACACGTCTGCAATCTCTTTGAGATAGCTATTAAACCGCTGATTGCTGCGTACCGGGAACAACCGGTTATTAGCAACACAATATGGATGGTCTTTATATTTCTTAAGTATTTCCTTAGCGTGCGGTAGTAAGGGTACATTTTCACGGCACCAGGTCTTTTCGCGGTTCTTTACGATCCAATCTTCTCCATCAAAGAATTTCGCGATATGATCGGGTGTGAGATTAAGGGTGTCTTTGTAGGCGTAGCCGGTGAATGCCATAAACAGATAGATATCCTTCGCCTCCTGCAGACGAGGTACTGGCAACTCTTTATGTAGAAGTACCGCCAGTTCCTCCGCATTCAGTATATCCCTGTCCGGATCGATGTAGGTACACTTGTAGGAATCGAGCGGGTTCTTTTGTAGCCAGTCGCGCCGCACAGCCACCGTTATGATCTGCTTCGCCTGCTTAACGTATTTCATCGCCGTATTATCCTCAATGCCGTCGGTAAGTGTAAGATAATTGTACAGATCCTCCGCGAAGGAATACTTAACACGGTCCAGCGGCAGGTCGGGTAACTTGTACTCATGCTTAATAAAGGCCGCCAGCTTGTTGCGCGTACTTTTCCATTTTCGGAGGGTTTCGTAAGACATTTTGTTCTTCTCCACCTTCTTTTCAAAAAGCGCATACTGGTAATCTGCTACCTGCAGGAATGTCTTTTTCTCGATATCGATACCCAAGTAGGCGTTCTTTAAGATAGCGGAGGTTACTACCTTGTCGTTGTCTTTTAAGGAATAATAGTGGCGGAGAAGTTCACTGCGAACTCGGACGAGTTGGCGGTTAATAGTTGCGGCTTCTTCTGTTCTTCCGAGAACAGCGCCGGCTTTACTGTCGAATTTTTCAGGTAATACCTGGTAACCCAGTGAGAAGTTCTCCCTTATGCCCTCTATGGTGATCCTTACCATAATCGTGGCCCTCGCATCTCCGTTGTTGTTTTGTTTACGTAACCAAAACAGGATTGATAACTCTTGACTTACTTTCATAAGTAATGCGTTTAAGGTGTGGTGTAAATTGGTTTGTTTTGATATGGATCATTCACCTTAAACCCAGTGCGGATAGGCATCTTCAGAGAAAAAGGTTACACTAACTTAGATTTTTTATGTGTAACCTTTTTTGCGACCGTTCAGATTGAAATAATACGGTTTACCTTTTCAGGCTAAAAAGACAAAAGCCGTATAAATCCTACGATCTATACGGCTTTAAGTGCGTTTGAATTTGTTTCTGTGATCCCGCTGGGACTCGAACCCAGGGCCCATACATTAAAAGTGTATTGCTCTACCAACTGAGCTACGGAATCATCCCCGTTTGTTTTGGGATTGCAAAGATAGGATTTAAATTATTTCTGCCAAATAAATCTCATCAATTGCGGAAAATTATTTTGTACGTCCCTTTGTCGGTTGCGCTGAAAACCTTTAGGGCGTAGTATTTCCCGGCGGTCCAGTCATCGATACTATTGTCGTAAAATTTACTTCCGGGGTTACCACTTTGACCTCCGGGGTATATACCATACGCCTCTGTTTGCCTGCCCAATTGTACAATCATCTTCCACGACGGGCCATGGCGCAGTTTGGTGGCGTTTACGATGTGCGGGCCTCCGCCGGTGTACAGTCCCTGCCTGCTAAAGGCGGGTAATCCTGCGAGGTGATTGATGTTCGTACCACGGTATTCACCGAAGGCGAGTTTGTTTTCGCGCTTTAGCCTGCGGGCTTCGTTGGCCGAGCGGGCAAAACTGCGCAGTACGATATCGGGCAGGGTTTCTACCTGGGGCGTGGCCCTATCGTCTACGAAGTGCATGGCACTATCGCGCAGTAACCATAGCAGTGTGGTTTTGGATTGTGGCAGTTCCAGTACAAGGCTGTCTTTATTGGCGAAGTCGTCTTCCCAAATCTCTTTCTCAAAATCTTCCCACCAAAGATTAAAAATGGTCGCGGCACTGCTGGAAGGCGACTGCACATAATCCCAACGCGTAAGTGAATCATAAAATTCACGCAGGTTAGGTCGCAGGAATTCTTCGTTCAGGTTCCTCAGCAAAAACGGTAATGCGGTGGCGGCGAATAAGTTCTTATTATCATTCTGCAAAGCCATCATATCCTGCACGGTTACACCCCGTTTGACTTCCAGTGCTTCGTTAATACGTTTGCCCCGGTACAGGTCGTAGGTGCCATATAGGTGATACGGGTACGTACTGTCTGTAGGATGCTGGTTGGCGGAGTTCAGGTAACCTCGTTCGGGATTACGGATATGCGGCAGTTCGCCGCGCGGTATGTAACCTTGCCAGGCATAGGTGCTATCCCAGCCGGGCATAATGAATTTACCCTGGTCTTTCCAACGCAGTGGGTACACCCCATTATGCCATATCGCGATATCGCCTGTTTTAGCGGCAAATAAGAAGTTTTGAGCCGGACAGGTAAAGTGTTGCAGGGCGGCCAGGTATTCGTCGTAATTCCGGGCTCTATTTAATTTATAGAACGTAGCCAGTTCGTTGGTGGCATCATGTGCCTTCCAGCGCATGGCTAAAAAATCTTCTTTGGCCGATTTGTCGGGGAACACATTATCGAACATCACGGGGCCCCAAACGGTATAGGCAACGGTATCATAATACGAAGACTGACCTTTGATCTTAATTTCTTCCACGCGCAAATCGACATTGCGGTATTCGCCGTTAAACAGGTATTGGTGGCGACCGTTGCGGAATTTCACGCGGTAATAATCTTTCACGTCCTCGCTCCCATTGGTAATGCCCCAGCCGATAAAGTCGTTAAAGCCAATGAGCACGCCGGGGGCACCGGGCAGCGATACGCCGTATACATTCATAGTGGGCGTGTTGATCTGCACTTCGTACCATAATGAAGGCAGGTTAAGGCCCAGGTGCGGGTCGTTACACAGGATGGGCGCGCCGCTGCGGGTGCGGTTGCCGCTTACAGCCCAGTTATTACTGCCATTGTCCGGGTCGGGCTTTTGTATTTTAAAGTGAAGGTCTTGCTGATCGCGGTATAGTATGCTGTCGGATGGACGTTCAGGATGCACTGATGCCGCCGGGTACGGGGTGCCCGATGGGATGATCGGGTCAAGCGTATCGGTAAAGTCCGGGAACATCTGCGCTACGTCCTGTTCGCTGAACAGGCGGCGGGCGTTCGTGTATTCGAGGTCGTTAGCAGCACCGGCAAGGTCGTCGGCCATATACTTAATAAGCAGGCAGGTTTTCAGGTTGCTCCAGGACTCAGGTTTGTAGTTCAGGAGTTTGTATTCAAGCGGCAACCTGCGGGGGCGCAAGCTGGCAATATAGGTGTTAACACCACGGGTGTATGCATCCAGCTGTGCTTTCATTACAGGGTCTTTTTCAATCACCCTTAATGCATTTTCGGCTGCATAAGTCATACCCTGCCGGCGTTTCAGGCGATCGCGTTCCAGTAACGACGGGCCGAGTATTTCGCAGAGGCGCCCTGCAGAGGCCATGGTTTGCACTTCCATTTGCCAGAGGCGGTCGCGCGCGTGCAGGTAACCTTGTACAAATACGGCATCGTTCTCGTTTTTTGCAAAAATATGCGGCACCATGCGTTCGTCTTCCCACACCTCCACAGTGCCGGCCAAACCGGGTATCCTTATTTCGGCATTAAAGTTTTTATTAACCGGCTCGGCGTTCTGCCAAAATCCATGTTGTGGACTCAGCAGCTTCCCTAATGGAGGAAGGGAGCCCCAGCTCTTATTAAGGCACCAGATGAGCGCCAGGGTCAGTAACGAGGAAAATAGGAAGGCGATGGTTCTCATGATTGAAAGTTAGCCCATAAATTTGAAATTTCAATAATTTAAGAACCGGCTTTCGTTCACTTTTCAGCCGCCGTTGTGTCACTCCCTTCAACGGCAGTACTACTATCAGCTTTAATCAACCATATCAATTGATCTACTTCCTCTTCCGTATTAAAAGCATGTAATACCACCCTTAACCGCTCCTCTCCTTTCGGCACCGTCGGGTGCAATATCGCCCGTACGTCCAAACCCGCCGCCTGTAAACGTTGTGCCGTACCACGGGCAACGGTATTACCAGGCGTCATGATAATCTGTATAGGTGTATCGCTGTTCAGCAACTGGCTTTCGTGTATGCCGTTCCGTAAACGGCGAATGAGCTGCAGCAAATGGGTACGTTCTTCCTCCATCGAAGGAAACAGGTTATAACTCGCCAGCACGGCAGCTATTGCCGATGCAGGCAAAGCCGTGGTATAAATAAACGAGCGGGAAAAATTCACCAGGAATGTTTTCAGTACTGGCAAACCCAATACAATGGCGCCATGGCAACCCACGGCTTTACCGAATGTATGTACACGCGCAAAACACGCATCTTCTAAACCCAGTTCTTGCACCAGCCCGGCCCCCTGCGGACCTGTTACACCTGTTGCATGGGCTTCGTCTACAATCAGCTGCGCACCATGACGGGCACATATGTCAGCGATTTCCTTCAGTGGTGCTTTGTCGCCATCCATAGAGTACACCGACTCTACGGCCACAAACATGTTGCCTTCGGCCACCGATAACTTCTTCTGCAAATCATCCAGGTCATTGTGCCCGAACGAATGACGCTTCGCCAGCGATAGGCGCATCCCATCGTGTATCGACGCATGTATCAGCTGATCGTAAAGTATAGTATCACCTCTTTGTGGCACCGAAGAAAACAAACCAAGGTTAGCGTCGTAACCAGAGTTGTAGATCAACCCGGCAGGCGCTTTATGAAATTCAGCGAGTATGCGTTCGGCTTCTTCTATCAGCGCGTAATTCCCCGCCAGTAAACGCGATCCGCCGCTGCCATGCAGTTGCATGAACTGAGTAGCAATAGCGTGTGTCGCCTCCCGCAGCGCCTCGCTCCTGGCCAGTCCCAGGTAGTCGTTGGAACAAAAGTCGGTTTTCCCCCCGGATAGTTTTAAACTGCGTAAGGCATCTTCCTGCTGTCGCTTCTCCAATGCCCGCTGTAGAAAATCTTCTTTTCGCATAGGTCAAATCTAATTATCTTCTCTGTAACTTCGTGCCCGGTAAATTAAATGTACATGAGTAGCAGTAAAGTATCCATCCTCGGCCTTAAATTGCCTTCCGATCCCCGCTGGGTGAACCTGGCAGCCATCTCTTTAGAAGATGTGCTGACCGACCATGCGTTTTGCGAGCAAAAGGCGGCTACTTCCTGCATATCACTCATACAACGTTACCCGGACAGGGAGCGACTGGTAGCCGAACTCGCGCCTATCGTTACCGAAGAATGGGGCCACTTTCGCCAGGTACTGGCGGAGATGAAAAAACGTGGTTTCCCTTTGGGTAAACAGCGTAAAGACGAATATGTAAACGAATTGAAGAAACACGAACGTAAAGGCGGCCACCCTGAAGATGTACTGCTCGATCGCCTGCTTATATTCGCTCTCATTGAGGCCCGCAGCTGCGAGCGTTTCCGTTTGTTAAGTGAGGGCTTGGAAGATAAATACCTGCGCGAATTCTACTACAAGTTCATGGTATCCGAAGCGGGCCACTACCGCCTGTTTATCGACCTGGCCAACGAATACATCAATGAAGAAAAAGTACGTAACCGCTGGCAGGAACTGCTCAAAATCGAAGCAGAAGTCATGGAAAATCTCTCCGTGCGGGGCGACCGCATCCACTAACCGCTAACCAGTCGCAGCCCTATTACCCAGCCCTTTCATTATCAAGGGCTAATTCATCATTATTTAAAAAATGAGAGTTATTTTAGAATTTATTCTTTAACTTTCGATTGCAATTTAATTCCATCGAACAGAGACGGCCTTTAACTGTTTTCCGATTTTTTATTTTTTCACCCACGTAATGAAAAACAAAAATGAAAACACCCGTTCTCTTCCTCGCCGCAGGCGTTATGCTCGGCGTTTCATGCAAAAAACAAGACAGTACTGAAAAACTAACTGTCAACACACAAGCTGCAACTGTACAACCCTTAGCCGTTAGCAGCAACATTTCGGTAAACTGGGACAACTACGCGAACCAGACCACTTACACCAGCAGTAATGCTGCCGCCGATTTCGGCAATGTAACTGGCTGGGTGAATTCCCGGGCCATGATCTCTAACGGCAACCTCCGGGTTACGCTGTTACCTAACGCGCTTTCCGGCGCTGGTGGACTGATTGGCAACGTAGACATTTCGGACGGTTCTGAGTACGAACTGGATTACTCCATTCGTTTTCACAGCGCGTTCGACTGGAGCCGTGGCGGCAAGGTGGGCTTCGGCTTCCTGGTGGGCGATGGCAACACCGGCGGCGATCCGGGCTGGGATGGCAACGGCGGCAGCTTACGCCTTATGTGGTACCAGACCGATGCAGGCCGCGTATTCTTCCAACCTTACGTGTACTACCGCGATCAATCGGGCCAGTACGGTGAAACTTTTGGCAAGTCGTATCCCTCTTCGGGCAGCATCAGCAAAAGCACCACTTACAATGTACACATGTACATCAAAAGCAACACGGGCAGCAACAACAACGGCTGGGTGCAAATCCGCATCAACGGCACCACCCTGCTCGATCAGGCCATCCGTTGGACTACGAACGACAGCAAACGCCTGATCCGCACACTGTCTTTCCACACCTTCCGCGGTGGCAGCCAGTCGTACTGGCAATCCACTTCTACCGGGTATATTTATTATGATAACCTGGTGGTGCATAAGATCAATTAGCAATGAACGGCTGATCGTATTAAACGGTCAGCCTTTCATTTTCGTTCAGTCGCCTGGAAAGCGTTGCAGCGGAGGAATAATAACAAAAAACCATCAGTATAGAGGTAATAAAACATTAAAAAGTTATTCACATTTGTGCGACGAAAATTGCTTTTTCTTATCTTTAGGATATGACAGATAAAGCATATAAAGCACTTAAAAAAGCCTTGCAGGAGCGGCTAAGGCTAGTAAAATCGTCACCTGCCGAAGCCAGCAGGGTAATAGACGAACTGGGTATCCGGCACCTCTTGGTTAAGAAAACTGATGAAGTCCGCCAACCTATCGTTCGCAAATCACAAAAAGCCATTTCAAAGAAAACTGCCTCAAAGAAAGCTGCCAGATAGTTATAGACTATTTCAACTTTAGACCAACCTTATGTTAACCTCAGAATTGGTGTACTCTTCTGATCATGGACTCATGATCGGCTTTCACGGATGCGATGAAAGTGTACGAAACAAAGTTGTCCTGAGCCTGGACATGCTCAGGTCCAGCAACAATAATTGGGACTGGCTGGGCGACGGCATGTACTTTTGGCAAAATAACTATGAACGGGCACTGGATTTTGCCACTCACCCTCCTCCTAATGTTAAGATTTCTAATCCGGCTGTTCTCGGAGCTGTATTCTCATTAGGCAATTGTTTAGATCTCGCTGATAAGAAATACCTTGACTTAGTAAAAATGTCATACGACATACTGGAAGCCTCTGCTAAAAGTGGGGGAAATAACTTACCAGTAAACAGAACTCCCGACAGTTTTCCGAACTCGAAGGACAAAATTATCCGTGAATTAGATTGTGCTGTGATAAGGCAACTTCATACACTACAGCATCAAGCAGATGAACCACCATTTGACAGTGTTAGAGCCCTTTTTATCGAAGGGGATGAACTATATAAAAACGCAGGTTTCTATCAAAAAACACATATACAAATTGCGATAAGAAATCCTAATTGCATCAAGGGATTCTTCATCCCAAGAAAAAAAGTTGGGTGGCCTAAGAACAGTAAATACGGATAAATAAAATCCCCGGAGTACTAAAAATTAAACCCAAGATTCACATACACCCTCAAATCCCTCGACTGATCGCTATACATCAACGACACATCCAACGGGCCTACACGGGAGGAATAACCAACCGAAAGACCATAACCACTCAGGTAATGGTAACGGGTACCACTGGCCCCGTAAGTAAAGTCGTACAAGGCTAGCCCGGCCCGGGGTGTGGTGAATAAGTTCTTGTATACCTCGTACTGGAAACTGATTTGTGTAGCGACCACGCTGGGGGAAATTACTTCGCCTTCATAAATACCAACGAAGGGCACATTGTTCCGGGTAAAGGCATTTAAACCGCCCAACAGGTATGCGTTTACAAGCGATTGGTTGTAATCGAAGTTCACACCGCCATTTAAACTTAATTGCAGCGCGCCTTTGTAGCCAATAGGCAGGTTATAGTTGATCTTACCCAGCAGGCGCTGGTAATTGGAAAAGTAGAGGTTCAGCGTATCGATGGGTACCGCCCTGCCATCGTCGTAAGCGGCAAAGTCGGGATGGTGGCCATATATATACCCCGTTTCCAACTGGATATCCCATCCACTGGAAGGGTACATTTTCCTGTTGAGGGTATTAAGCCCGAACGTGAAATAACTATTGTACTGCCACACATCGCCCTTCAACTGGATAAACTGCGAGATCTTTGGTTTCAGGCGTACGTTTTCGGTACGAAAGCCTCCGCCCAGCGACATGTTACGGTTAGGCATATACTGCACATTGGCGCCTACGGCGAAGTACTTATTGCGGTACACCTGCTGGCGATCGTGGTTCTGGTATATATTAAGCGGGTTATCTTCGTAATGCAGGTTTAAACCAAAACCGACGTTACGTTTATTCCCCAGGTACTTAAAATATTCTGCCTTCAGGCGCGGACTTTCACTGATGCCGATCGTTAAAAATGAACGGGAGTTAGGCACAATGAAGTTGCGGCGCATGAAGTTGATATTGGCAGCAATGTCGGTAAACGTATTATAGTGCAGCGAGCCCTTTACGTAAGTAAGCGGCGTTTCCTCTACGGTAATGTCCATGCGGTATTTGCCGAGATCTTCGGGCACCAGGTCGTAGGTGATCTGTTTATAGAAACGCGTGCCATATACGTTCATCACCGCTTCGCGCAGGTCTTCGGAACGGTAACAACCACCTTCATCCAGCCCAAGACGGCCCATAAAAAAGCTTTCGTCGGAATGTTTAAGGCCGCTTACACGGATAGAAGTAAGTTCTATATCGTGCGGGTAAGGCAAACGCGGGCCGGCTACATATGGTTCTTCCTTAATAGCGTTCAGCGAATCGGCCAGGCGTTTGAAGATGGGATAAAACTCCCGGCCTTTACGTTTCCCTTCCTCTATAATGGCTTCGGCGCTATTAAAACTTGCCGCCGTGTATTGTTTAAGTTGATGTTGAATGTAAACATTGGCGAGCGGCCTTGCTACTCTGAAGTCTTCCGCATCTTTATAAAATCCCAGCTGGTAAAGGATATCGATAGGTGTTACCAATTCGTCGGCCGGGCGCAGACCATGACTTACGTTGGAGCCGATGATAAACTCGGCCCCCATATCGCGGGCCGTAATCGTTGGAAAGTTGCGTACTACGCCCCCATCCACCAGTTTGCGGTCGCCTATTTTAACGGCCGTAAAAACAGAAGGAATAGCGATACTGGCACGAATACACGATACCAGCTCGCCACTGTCTAACGTAACGATTTCGCCCGTGGCCACGTCGGTGGCTATACATTTAAAAGGAATATTGAATTTAGAGAAGTCTTTGATGTCTTTGGCGGGATAGTACAGTTTAGCCAGTTCCAGCCACAACTGCTCGCCCGTAATCATACCCGAGGTAAACTTCGGTTTGCCGTATTCGAAAGGTACCTCTATCAGGTAGCGGTTAAACTCTTCTTTTTCCTCGTAACTAATATCGCTAAGCGGAGGCTGGTTAGCAAATAACGCCGTCCAGTCGAGTTTGCGGGCCATAGCTTCGATAGAATCGGCCGGGTAACCGATCGCGTACAACGAACCTACAATACTGCCCATACTGGTACCGGCGATGTAATCGATTTTGAGCCCGGCACTGTCAATAGCTTCGAGGATGCCGATGTGGGCCAGGCCTTTTGCGCCGCCGCCACTAAGCACAAGCCCTATACGGGGACGCCTGGCTCCCGTAACGCTTATCTCTGCACCTCCGTTTACCTGCACAACATCTTGTGCATCAGTTGACATAGGGAGCAACGTAATAACAGCAATCAATATCAGCCCTAACTTTCGCATACTGGTCTTAGCACCCCACCCCTATTTATAAGGAGTTTCGTTAAAGTTAATGGTTTTAGTAAAACGATGATTACACCATTAATAAATAGACGTCCGCTAAATTCTGTTACCCCTATACAATATCTTAAAGTTATTTTCTATCTTTTCGAGATAACTTATGAAAGCAACATGCAAAAGATCCACGGTTCGAAAAACATCTGGCAGGTTATACTGGCTTCATCAGCTGGCACACTGATAGAATGGTACGATTTTTACATTTTTGGGAGCCTCTCCCTCATCATTTCCGAAAAGTTTTTTCCACCTTCTAACCCCACCCTGGCTTACATTGCCACCCTGGCTACTTTTGCCGTTGGCTTTATCGTACGCCCTTTTGGCGCGATTGTATTCGGCAGGCTGGGCGACCTGGTAGGGCGCAAATACACCTTTTTGCTCACCCTGTTACTGATGGGTGGATCAACTTTCGCGATTGGCCTGGTGCCGGGTTACGAAACCATTGGCATGGCCGCCCCTATCCTGGTACTACTGCTACGCCTGGTCCAAGGCCTTGCTTTGGGCGGTGAATATGGCGGAGCAGCTACTTATGTAGCAGAACACTCTCCCGCCGACCAGCGCGGTTACTTTACCAGCTTTATCCAAACAACGGCTACACTGGGTTTTTTCGTATCCATCGGCGTTATACTGGTCACTAAAATGACGCTTACCGGCGATCAGTTCAGCGACTGGGGCTGGCGTATACCGTTCTGGCTGTCTATTTTACTGGTAGGCATGTCGTACTACATCCGCATCAAACTACAGGAATCGCCTTTGTTTGCACAGATGAAAGCGGAGGGCAAAACCTCCAAGAACCCGCTGAAAGAGAGTTTCGGGAACAAAGAAAACCTGCGTTTGGTTTTGCTGGCACTCTTTGGCGCTACCATGGGCCAGGGTGTGGTTTGGTATACCGGGCAATTTTATGCTTTGTCATTCCTGCAAAACACAATGCACGTAGAATTTGTGCAATCGAACATTATTATTGCAATGGCTCTGCTGGCAGGTACACCCTTCTTCATCTATTTCGGGCGGCTCAGCGATCGTATAGGCCGTAAAAAAATTATGATGATGGGCATGCTGCTGGCCGCGCTTGCCTACTACCCCATTTACCGTATGATGGACCATACGGTGGATGTAAAACAGAAAGAAGAACTGGTAGATAAGTTCCGGATAGAATCGAGCCTGAATACTAACAGCAAAGGTGAACTGGTACAAAAAACTTCGCGTATCCATGTATACAGCGACAGCACAGAGGTAAAGGAAATTACGACTGTAACGTCGCTTGCAGGCGCTGCCACACCGCTTAAAACAGAAATAAAAGAGGAAGTGAAAGTAAGCATGGGCAACGTCTTCCTGCTGGTGTTCCTGATCTTTATACAGGTGTTTTTCGTGACCATGGCTTATGCGCCCATTGCGGCTTTCCTGGTGGAATTGTTCCCTACCCGTATACGTTATACGTCGATGTCGCTGCCTTACCATTTGGGCAATGGCGTGTTCGGCGGACTGCTGCCCACCATTGCTACTATATTGGTGGCAAAAACCGGCAATCACTTCGCAGGCCTCATTTACCCGATAGCGATATCGCTGATTTGTCTGGTAATTGGTGTGTTCTTTTTGAAAGAAAGGAAAGTAGAAGATCTTAGCCTTGACTAAAATACTGTAGCTCCTCCTGTAAATCCAGGTAAGGATGCTGCTCCATTAAACCGCGCACTTTTTGCGCATACCCGGCGAGGAACTGCCGGTGCTGCTCCGAGTTTTCGATAAAGGGGCGGTGCCGGCGGGCCCGGCCGATTTCCTGCACAGCTTTCAATAACTCCTGCGCCTGCGGATGCAAACAGGCCGTTGCAAATTTCTCCCAAACATACTGAACAGCCTGTTCGTTGGGATGCACCATATCTTGCTTATAAAACCGGTAATCCCGCAAATCATCTATTACCAGCTCATAAGCCGGGAAATAATAAAGCCGGTCGAACTTATTTACCAGGTGATGAACAGCCTGCAGCAGGATGGCTTTACTGAGATTGTTTTCCACTACCCCATCGCGCACATACCTCACCGGGCTTACGGTAAACATGATTTTCACTTTACGGTTCGCGAAAAACAAGCGGTGCATTACGTTGTCGATAGCGGTGATGATCTCTTCTGCACTAAATAACTTCTTATTAAACTGCTGCTGCGGCACTTTATGGCAATTACTCACCAGGCGGCCGTTTTCTTTTAAGGTATAACCAAAGGCGGACCCAAGGGTGATAATAAGCCAGTCGGCCTCCAGCAATTGTTTGGTGGCAGCGGTTTGCGAGTTATTGATGTTTTGCAGCACTTCTTGCTGGTTAACGCCCGAGAAACGGCTGTGATGATCGTAACTGTGCCAGGCGCCGTTTTGCTGGAACAGGTCGTGCGGTGTATACACCTTCGCATCGAGGTAAGTGTGTAGTGTTTTTACGATACTTACCGGGTTAAACAGGATACCATGCGGGTTAAGCAGCACTTTAAAACGGTTCTCCGCCATCAGCCCCCCTATTTCTTCTGCGAAACAGGAACCTGCCATCAGGATGTTATGATCGTACTGAACAGGTTGTGGTAACGGTGGTATCGGGAAACTGAGGTGAAAGTCCATACTGCAAAAATAAGATTATCTGAATACCAGTGCGGCCAGGCGTTGTGCCTCCAGCAAAGCCTCCGCGTTCAATTGCGGGGCCGTTTGCTTATTGCGGAAGAACTGTAGCAGGTTCTCAGTAGCAAGATTGCCTACCAGCTCGTCCTTCGCCATCGGGCAACCGCCAATACCATTAATGGTACTGTCAAAGCGGCGGCAGCCTTCGTTATAAGCCGCAGCTACTTTTTCTTCCCAGTTGTGGGCGGCCGAGTGAAAATGCGCGCCAAATTCCACTTCGGGGTAAGCGGGTATAAGGGTGGAAAATAAATATTGAATGTTAGATGGTTCGGCTACGCCCACCGTATCGGCCAGCGAAATGATCTGGATATCCATAGCAGCCAGTTCATCTACCCACTTCAACGCAATTTCAGGACTATAAGGATCTTCGTACGGATTACCGAAACCCATGGAAATATATACCACCAGCTGCATCCTGTTTTTGATACAGAGTTCCTGCATGGTTTGCACTTCCTCCAGCGACTCTGCCATAGTTTTATTGGTATTACG
The DNA here is from genome assembly GCF_902168175.1 of uncultured Chitinophaga sp. Lineage (GTDB taxonomy): Bacteria > Bacteroidota > Bacteroidia > Chitinophagales > Chitinophagaceae > Chitinophaga. The sequence continues at coordinate 32,719 of NZ_CABHOU010000026.1, forward strand.
CAGCTGGAAGGTTTCGGAAATAGAGAACGGAAAGCCCAGGTAACTGATTTTATCTACGCCTACTGCCACGGCTTCCTCCGCCCCGCGCACATTGGCCACAATGGCCAGCAGTTTGCTTTGGGTGTTGGAAATATCGAGGCTGGCCAGCACTTCCTTCGTATCCGCCATTTGCGGGATCGCTTTAGGGGATACGAAGCTGCCGAAATCGATCGTATCAAACCCAACTTTCAGCAGAGTTTGGAGATATTCCGTTTTCTGTGCTGTTGGTATCTGGTGATGCCAGCCCTGCATGGCATCGCGGGGGCATTCAATTAGTTTTACAACCGGTGCTGTCATGATATAAAACCTTTTGATTTTGAGCCTTTAATCCATTCCGTTACGCGCCTGCAGCCAGTAAACGCTGCTTCATTGCCTCATAGAGAATAATGCCTGCCGCTACTGAAACGTTAAACGATTCGAAGCCGCCGGCCATGGGTATATTAAACACACCATCCGCTGCTTTTAACAACGCCGGGTATACGCCTTTATCTTCCGAGCCCATAATGATGGCAATAGGTTCCTGCCAGTTGGCATCGAACAACTTCTGTTCGGCCGTCATTTCACTCGCCACCACCCTAATACCATTGAGGTGCAGGGTGTCAACCGCCTTTAAAAGGCTGTTTACCCGGCAAACTGAAATACGTTCCAGTGCCCCGGCAGATGATTTCACCGCCTCCTCATTAAGTGCGGCAATACCTTTGTCGGGTATAATAATCGCCTGTGCGCCACAGCAAACCGCGCTGCGGGCAATGGCGCCAATGTTGCGCACGTCTGTAATACCGTCGAGAATAAGGAATAACGGGGTTTCACCGCTTTCAATTACGTGAGAGATCACATCCTGCAGGTCGAGGTAGCTAACTTTGGCCGTGATGGCGATAATACCCTGGTGAGTAACCTGGGTCAAGCTGTCGAGCTTTTCTGCAGGTACGAGGTTAATAGGCACCTGTTTACCCATGGCCAGGTTGCGTATTTCGGTCATAATTTCACCGCCTGCGTTGCGCAGCATAAAAATACGCTCGATGGCCTTACCGGCATTCAGTGCTTCCATTACAGGCTGGCGGCCGATAATCAGCGACGATTGTTTCGGCTTTGGCGCCTGTGGTTTACGCGGAAAACTTCCGCCTCCTACCCTCTTTTCGCCTTTGAAAGGCTTAAATTTTCTTTGATCCATTGCCGCAAAGATAGGAAAACTATCTTCAGCCTAGTTCCCCCTCCAGCATCATCAGCCGGATCTTTTGGATAGCTGCTACGGAAATGGAATCGGTGATCTTGTATTCTTTCACCATCTGGTAAGCTTCTTCGAACGGCAGTTTCTTAATGGAAAGGTCTTCTGTTTCCTCCGGCATGGGCGCATGTTGCTCCAGGTCCCAGGCCAGGAACACGATGGCTATTTCGTCGCTTACCGAGTTGGAAAGGTGCATCTGTAAAATGGGTTTCCACCGGCGGGCTACCAGTCCGGTTTCTTCCAGCAGCTCTCTTTTGGCGGTATCGAGCGGTTCTTCATCGAACGGGCCACCGCCTTCGGGAATTTCCCAACTGTAGGCTTCCAGGGGAAAACGATACTGGCCTACCAGGTATGTGTTCATCTCATCATCGAGCGCTATTACCCCAATGGCCAGGTTTTTATAACTCACCACCCCGTAAACACCAGGGCCGCCCGCCGGGTTCAGCACCTGGTGTTCGGTAACGGTAATCCATTTATTGTCGTACTTCACCTCCTGCGAGAGGGTGGTCCATGGGTTTTGCGTTGGTTCCATTGGCTTATAACTTGTGAGCCGCGAAAATAAGCAAAACAAAGGCGCTTTAAAAAGCGCCTTTTCTGATTTGCATCCAAAATCTATGTTGTATAGATTAATACCTTACTTCTGCCGGAACGATCTGCGCCAGGTGATGTTCCAGGTGCGCGAGATAATCCTCGGCCAGGAACTGCAGGGTAACCGGCGCATAATCGCCTACACTTACGATGTGGGCCAGCGACTCGTCGCGGATGAGTTCCAGCACCCGGGCAATATTATTATTGACACCCTGCCACAGTGCAATCAGCACTTTCCAATCCGCATCCTGGTAATGTTGCACTGACACCCAACAGTCCTGCTGATACGCTGGCGTTTCCAAAAAGGCAGCCTGTTGCGCGCGAATGAAACGTGCGTGGTTATTAAAAGCGGAGTCGATCAGGTGACCGAGTTCCTCTTTACGGCTCCATTTATCAGGAGCGCGCTTTTCCGTCGCCTCTTTTTCCGTAAACAATTTCATTTTTTCGGCAGATGCAGCTACTACGCGTTTGATATCGCCCGCCACCTGCTTTAACCCGGGTGGTTGCAGCGGAATCTCCATCTGTATATTACAGCGCTCATAAACACCCGGATCAACCGGCACCTCGATAAAACCGTAGTTACGGTACATCTGTATCGCCACCGCCTGAACAGTATTGGAGTACAACACCATCTTTGTATAACCCTGTAACCTGGCGCGTTCTATAATTTCCACCATCAGCAAATGCCCCAGTCCATACCCGCGAAATGCAGGATCTACACCCAGTTTGGTCATCTCTACTGTGTTATCGTCCTGCTTACGCAGGGCTACCGTTCCCGCTATCTTATCCTTCACCGCCACAAAAATGATATCGCCGCCTTTGGACAAAATATGTTCTTCAGGATGTTGCAATACCGCAATATCCCCATCTTCCATCTTAAACTTTTCCTCTATCCATTGCCTGTTTATACTTTCGAAGTACTGTTTGTACTGCGGATGCCAAGAAAGGACGCGAACATCATTAACTGTGCTCATAAATATTAATTTTTACTTTTGCTTTTGCTTCTTCCTTTGCTTTATTAAACGACCTGTTAACCAGGTAAACACCCAGGAGTATCACCATACTAAACAGCGCTGTATTCCAGTTTAACTTTTCGTGAAACCACAACCACCCGAGCAGCAGTGCTACAACGGGATTGATGTAAGCGTACACCGACACCAGTGATGGCGGCAGGCGGTTCAACGCAAATATATAGGAAGAATAACCTACGATAGATCCGAAGAAGATCAGGTACAGCAGGCTCCCCCACAGTTCGGCTGTAAAATTGGAAGCGCTGATATGTTCGCCCATTAACACGGTGATCAACAGCATCACCACACCACTGAACACCATCTGGTAACCCGCGCCGTATAACGGGTTAATATCCATGGCCCATTTCGCGGTCAGCACCGAACCCAGGCCCCATAATACACAAGCCACCATAATTAATATAATGCCGAAACGGAACTCAGGGTTCATGAGTTCTGCAAAATAGTCGTAGAAAATACCAGCCACACCTGCAAACCCCAATAGTATTCCTATAATCAGTTGCCAGGAGAATTTACTACGTGCTACCAGGAAAAAACTGAAAATGGTGATCCATATAGGAACAGTGGCACCGATGATAGCACCGAGACCACTGGGTATATAATGCATGGCCCAGGTCATCAAACCGTTGCTGCCGCAAAGCATCAGGGTGCCGATGATAAAGAGCCGGCCTAATGTTTGTTTATCAGGCACTTTATAACCGCGCGACAGGAAGAAACCTGCCATCAATATACCAGCCACCGTTTGCCGGATACCAGCCAGCGAAATACCGTGCATATATTGCACGCCAATGCGGGCGGCCAGGTAAGTGGTTCCCCAAAATATACTTACCAGTGCAAGCGCGGTATAGGCAGCAGCATTCGACTTTTGTTTCATCTTCCACAGCGGATTTAAGGCGTATCTGTTCGCCCGTATGAATTGGCGAAAAAAGCAACCTGGTTTATAATCAGTCAAACATGTGAAAACGATGGGTCGATACAGCTTTAGCTTCTCTTTGAGGTCATAGCAGGTAGTGCGCAGGCAATGCTTATCACATAACGGATGCGTGGAGTGGCCTAAGAAAAAGCGCAATGGGTGGATACCCATCGCCCTGGCTTAAATCAACCTAATATCTTTTCAACCTGTAACCTGTCAACGGCCTAACAATTACCGTTCGATTACGGGTACAAAATTCTTACAAAAAACAGTAACAAAACAGATTCAGTTTTGAAAACTTTGACCATATCAGATTTAAAACAGCGTCAGCGAACCGTGTTTTACTTTATGTTCATGCTCCAGCAGCCACTTCTTCCTCCAAAGGCCACCAGCATAGCCTGTAAGGCTTCCGTTACTCCCTATTACCCGGTGGCAGGGCACGATGATCGCAATCTGGTTCCGTCCGTTTGTCGTACCTACCGCCCGGATGCTTTTGGGGTTGCCAATACGGTTGGCCAGCTGCTGGTAACTGATGGTAATAGCATACGGAATAACGCATAACTGCGACCATACCGTTTGCTGAAATTCGGTACCCGACTGACTGATGGGCAGTTCAAAACCGAGTCGTTTACCTGCAAAATACTCTTCCAGCTGCCTGGCGCAGTCAAGCAGTACCTGCGGCGGCGATGGATCTGATATGCCCATTTGTTCGCGGAAGTTTACCCCGCTTACAAACTGGTCGTCGCCTTTAATTTCAAGCGGACCAACGGGCGTGTCGATATACAGCAGGCGCTCATTTAGTATAGAGAGAGCGCCAGAGGTAGAAGGTTGCATAAGCAGCATTATTTTTCCAGTGAGCAGTATATTCTTTTACATCTGATATGGCTGGTTTAACCGGCAACTGCATCCTGTTTTTCAGGGCGTTGTGCAGGCCGGCGTCTTCCAGTGGCAATGCCTGGGGGAAGCGGGCGTACTTCATTAGTACATAGTTGGCCGACCAGTTGCCGATACCTTTCAGCGATATCAACTTTTCAAGCGCTTCTTCATAATCCATTTGCAACAACGTTTCGGCAGTCAGATGTCCCTCTGCCATTTGCTGTGCCACATGCAGGATATAAGCCGTTTTACCTTTGGAAAACTGCATTTCCAGCAGCTTTTCCGGCGGCACTACCGCTAATACCTCCGGTGGTGGATATAAATAGTAAGGATGCCCATCTATCAATGTTTCGTAACCAAAAGCCTGTACCAGCCGCTGTTTCAATGTATAAGCAAAAGCCAGGTTGATTTGCTGGCCGGTGATCGTCCAGGTAAGCGACTCGAACAAGTCGGGGATGCCGATAAGGCGCAGGCCTTTGTACTCGCTCACGAGTGGGCCCAGTATGTGATCGTCGGCCGCGAAGCGATAGAAACTTTCCATGTTACCATCGAGGTGTAACCAGCGGGTGATATAAGCTGTAACGGCGGCTTCGTTTACCGGGGCGTTTGGTTGCACCTGTATCTCCCCGTTCTTGTAACTGATATCTAATAATACAGGAGTAACGCCATCGGCGAACAGCTTGTATAAATGCCCCTCCTCTACCCTGTGCATGCACTCGCGCGGCGAGCGGTTAAGGAACAACAGGCATTCATCGAAGCTGAAGCGCGATTTATCTTTTACCGGGATCCGGATCATGGTTTACATCGTTTGCAGGCACGGAAACCGTTCTTTTCGGCATCGTCGCGCTGGAGGTAAAAAATTACGTTATCGGGACGTGGATTGGCAGAACAGGATGGTTTGCAGAAGATGCCCGTCGTTTTTACCGCGTTGTAAAACAGCCCGTCGAAGTCTTTGTCCTTGCTCAACATAGCCTGCAACATCACCGGGTAAGTAAGCGCCTCCCCTTTGCGGTAGCCCGTTTTTTCCAGGAACACACCGTGGTCGTTTCGCAGTGAAGAGCGGTCGATGTCGAGGTATTCCTGCAGCCATTCCTTAAGTTCGTAAAAAGCTTTGCGGTTCAGGTAACCGTAACGCTCACGGCCAGCCTGGTAAATCTTTATCCAGCCCGCGTCTTCCAGTACACCCAGGTGTTTACTTACCGCCTGGCGGGTAATATGTGCGAAGTGTTCGTTGATCTGGTTTACGTTCAGGGGCTGGCGGGCCAGCAATTCAAGAATTTGCCGGCGCACCGGGTCTGATATGCCTTTAAATAACTCATCCATAATCTGCAACTTTTGAGTTGCTCGAAATTAGTGCAATTTTTCAGTTGCGCAAATTAAAATTCAGAATTGGTGTACTTTTGACCTGCACCGTGATAAATCGCTCCTCTTATGGCAGATCATCTTTACCAGCAGGTGGCAGACCGCATCGAACAACTTATAGAGAAAGAAGTAATTAAAATAGGCGACAAACTGCCATCTGTACGCACGCTCAGCAAGGAACAAGGTATTAGTTTAAGCACCGCCTTCCAGGCGTATTATCACCTGGAACGTAAAGGCCTGATAGAACCGCGGCCGAAATCGGGTTATTATGCGCGCTTTTCGCCGCGCAAACTGCCCGACATGCCCAAGACCTGCGCACCGGTAAAAAAGGTGGCCGATGTAAGTGTGAGTGAAATGATCACGCAGGTGTTTTACGACATGCCCGACGACCGCATCCTGCGTTTTTCGCTGGCAGCTCCGCCCGACAGCATACTCCCAGGTGCGAGGTTGAGTAAAGCCATGATACATGCCATACGTACGCTGCCGGGCGGAGGTATCAACTACGAAAGTTTGCAGGGCAACATCGATCTGCGCAGGCAAATTGCCCGTATGAGCCTTCACTGGGGCGGCACACTTACCGAAGAGGATGTAGTGACCACCACCGGTTGTATGGATGCGTTAACCCTCTGCCTGTCGGCCGTTACCGAACCGGGAGATGTGATCGCGCTGGAAAGTCCGGCTTACTGCGGGGCATTCCAGTTAGCGGAAAGTTTGGGATTAAAAGTATTGGAAGTACCTACCAACCCCGTGTGCGGCGTAGATCTTAAATACCTTGAACAGGCCATCCCCCGCTTTAAGATCAAAGCCTGCCTGTTCGTAACGAACTTTAACAACCCGCTGGGCTCCCTGATGCCTGATGAAAACAAACGGGAGCTGGTGCGCATCGTTAATAAATACGATATAGCTTTGATAGAGGATGATATTTACGGCGACCTCTATTTCGGGAAACAACGCCCTACTACCTGCAAAACTTACGATACCAACGGCAACGTGCTGCTCTGTAATTCCTTCTCAAAATCGCTGGCCCCCGGTTACCGTGTTGGTTGGACGGTGCCAGGCAGGTACAAAGAGAAAGTACTGCGTCTTAAACTGAATCACTCTATTTCCTCTGCCACCTTACCGCAGGCGGCGGTTGCACACTTCCTGGAGAACGGCCGTTACGAACACCACCTGCGTAAAATGCGGAAGATGCTGCACATGCAATGCCTGCGTTACATGCAGGCCATTACCGAATACTTCCCCGAGGACACTTGTGTAACCAGGCCACAGGGTGGTTTTGTGCTGTGGCTGGAACTGAACCCGCGTATTAACACGTTTGAGTTATACGAACAGGCATTAAAGAGAAAGATATCCATTGCGCCGGGCAGAATTTTCACTTTACAGGAACGTTATGGTAATTGCCTTCGCATTAGTTACAGTCATCCGTGGAGTAAAAGGATAGATGATGGATTGAAAACGTTGGGAAAATTGCTGACGAGTATGTTAAAGGAGGCGGAGGCCGCTAATTAATGAGTGGCTGATGTTGTTCCTGCAATAGGTATCGGACGGTGTAAATACCGCTGAGATGGAAAAGAAAAAAGTTGCCCGGTAGCATTTCTGTCGCTGAAGGGAGTGACACAACGGCGGCTCAATAGTACCCCGAAAGCTTGTCCCAGCCTATGTTTCAGAAACACAAAAGCCGTTTCGCTTTGAACGAAACGGCTTTTGGTGAAAATGGGTTAGTAAGTAAAAAAGTTTTATTGAACGGCTTCGCGATTCGTAATTTGAACACACTTTGCTTCCAATATCTTTTTAAAGTTAGTAAACTCTCCCATTGATTCAAAATTCTCAGCAAAAAATTCGTAACGATTTTTACTGTTCTGAGTATAAAGTATCATGGATTCTCCATCATCTTTGTCCTCTTTGTTCCATAATTCGTTTACTTCAGCGAACAAAAGGCTGGTGTTTACGGGCGCGTAACTTTTGATTTCGGAAAAGCTCATGCCTTCGTTAGACACCTGAACGGCGGAACCACTGTTGATGGCGCGCATCTTAAAAAACTTGTGAATAGCGTAGGCGATAAACAGGATGCCCGCTGCGATAACCGCGTACTTGCTGTTAGGATACTCCAGCAGGGTGAAGTTGCGGTACCTAAGGTTAAATGGTTTCATAAATGCGTACACAATGCCTGCCAGGCCAACGGCGGCCGTAAAAAGAAAGCCCCAGGAATACTTCTCCCTGTAATTAAAGGTTTGATTCATAGATGATAGTTATTGTTTATTAATTATTGCTGAATTTCGAGTATCCACTCTTCAACCTGGTGCGCTACTTTCCATTGTCCACCGTTAATAAAAAGGTTTACCACGAAGGCCGCCATACCGCGCCTGAAACTGCTGAAGAAGGTGCTGGGTGCAATGGGCAGTATGTCTACCACATTGGGTTCTACAAAAACCACCTTAGCACCGGCGGCGGCCGATTTTTTAATAACAAGGCAGCGCTGGTTAGCGTTCACAACAAAGTCGACCCATTGATCTATTGCGATGCTTGTGGCGTACGCGCCTCCGGATTTACTGTCGATAAACACCTTGAGCTTGTCGAGGTTATCAAACGCGGGAAGTACTTTCCTTAATGCCATAGGGGTGTGTTAAAGCTTTAGAATATGATTTTTAATTTGCCCAGGAATGATACCCGTCTTTTTTCTGTACGTGGTGATATGGGTGATGCCTGCAGTTCTGTTATATACTTGCATTAACAAAAAAAAGTTTTCCGGATATAATTTCTTTAAAAGGTCTGGTAATTCATTCGCAGCTCAAAGGTCACAAACCGGTTAACGGTGGCCACGAACAATCAACATGCGCTTTAATGGCATCAAAAGTACAAACTTTAGTATATACATTGCAAATTTTTTTAATCCCTGATAAATTTGAGAAAGCCCGGGCATGATTACCCGGGCATTGTTTTACCTACAACTGTTACTTAAACCGTTTTCCTGTAATTCCATACAGCGATGGCGTTTATGACAACGGCAAAGGCACACATAATAAAGAAGTAGTGCCTGATATGTTCCCAGCCACTCCCCTTTAACATGACCATACGGATTACTTTTACGAAATAGGTGATGGGATTGAACCAGGTAATTTTCTGCGCCCAGTCTGGCATACTTTCCACCGGCGTAAACAAGCCGCTCATCAGTACGAAGATGATGATGAAGAACCAGGTAATGAACATGGCCTGCTGCTGCGTGTCGGTAAAGGTTGAAATGAGCAATCCCATACCCAGCATAACAACCAGGTATACGGCGGCAAACAGGAATATGAGTAACACATTGCCTTCCATCGGTAAATGGAAGATGAGTTTACCCAGTAATAAACCGAAGGCGAGCTCAAACAAAGCGATAATCCAGAAGGGCAATAACTTGCCTATTATAAAGTGATGTTTGCGGATGGGCGTTACGTTCAGCTGTTCGATAGTACCCACCTCCTTCTCCTTTACGATGTTCATGCCCGAGAGGAACGCACCGATCATGGTGACTAATACCACCAGGATGCCTGGTACCATAAAGTACTTGTAATTCATTTCCTGGTTAAACCAGTTGGAATAAGTAACGTCGATGCGGGGCGGACCGTTGCGCTCATCCATCGCCAGCCACTCTGCCCGTACATCTTTATTGAAACTCCTGATGATGTTGGTAGCGTAGCCGTTTGCCAGTCCGGCCTTACTACCATTGATGGCGTTTACCAACAGTTGCAGCGAGGCCTTATCCTGCCGCACCAGGTTACGTTCAAAGTTGGGGGGAATAACCAGGATAAGATCTGCATCATCCTGCGCGAGGTGTTCGTAAGCCGCTTTTACGCTGAGCGGAGCGTCATTTAGTTCGAAGTAACCGGAAGCTAAAATTTTGTGCGTCAGCCGTTGCGACCACGACGACCGGTCCTGGTCTACAATATCGATACGGATGTTTTTGATTTCGTAGTTGGCAGCAAAGGCCAGGATAAGCAGTTGTATAACCGGCATTACGAATATGATCGGCAACATGGCCCGGTTGCGGAACACCTGCAGGAACTCCTTTTGCAGTATAAAAAAGATGGTACGCATCAGCTAAGGCGGGTTTTGAAGTTACGCACACTTAGTGCAATAAAGAACACCGTCATACCCAGCAGCACGGCAGTGGGTTTCCATACGGCGAGCAGTCCCGAACCCTTGAGCATCACATCTTTCAGAATGATAATGAACCACTTGGCGGGCAATATGTTCGCGAACATCTGTAATGGCAGGGGCATACTTTCTAACGGGAATACGAAGCCTGATAGCAGCACGGTAGGCATGAGCAGCCCTACCATGGAGATCATCATAGCCGCCTGTTGAGAAGCCGTGATGGTAGAGATGAGGATGCCGAGCGAAAGGGCGGTGAGTACGAACAACCCGCATTCCATCAACAATAATAACAGGCTGCCTTTTACCGGCATGCCAAACAAAAACACACCTAAACTAAGGATTACCAACGCATTGATAAACGACAGTATAATATAAGGCACCACCTTACCCACGATAATCATTCCCGGCGACAACGGCGATACCAGTAGTATTTCCATGGTGCCGGTTTCTTTTTCCCGGGTGATGGTGATGGAAGTCATCATGGCCGATACGAGCATCAGTATCAATGTCATTACGCCGGGCACGAACATGAACACACCTTTTAACGCGGGGTTGTACTGCATACGTGGATGCACATCAATGGTCAGAGGCAGTTTTAATTGCCCGCTCATTTCCTGCTGGTAGTTACCAACAATAGCGGTGGCGTAGTTCAGTAACGTCGTGGCCGAATTTGGATCAGAGGCGTCGGTGATCAGTTGCACGGGGGCTTTATGGTTGTGGTAAAAGTTGTACCCGAAGTTTTTGGGAATAACGAGTGCTACTTTAATATGCCCGGCGCGAAAGGCTTCGGTGATCTCCTTTTCGCTTTGCAGCGCGGTGGTTATTTTAAAATAGCCAGATGCGCCTATCTTTTGAACGAGGCGACTGCTATAATAATCATTCGACTGGTCCAGCACGGCTATTTCGGCATTACGTATTTCGTTGGTAATGGCGTACCCGAACAGGATGATCTGTATAACGGGCATGCCGAACAATATGAGCAGCGTGCGCCGGTCGCGGAAGATGTGATAAAACTCTTTCTTTATAAATGCCAGGAACTGGAGCATATTACTGGTTTGAAACGGTTTGTTGGCGGGCCAGTTGCAGGAACACGTCGTTCATGCTTACGGCCGAAAATTGTTCTTTTAGTTTTCGGGGTGTATCCAGTGCTTTTATCTTTCCATCCACCATCATAGAAATGCGGTCGCAGTACTCAGCCTCGTCCATGTAGTGGGTGGTAACGAACACGGTTACATTCTGATGCGCCGCTTCGTAAATCAGGTCCCAGAACTGGCGGCGGGTTACGGGATCTACACCGCCCGTAGGTTCATCGAGAAATACGATGGAAGGATCGTGCAGGATGGCGATGGAGAAGGCGAGCTTCTGTTTCCATCCCAATGGCAGCGAGCTTACCAGCTGATTGGCTTCTTTCGTGATCTGTAACTTATCGAGCAGCTGTGCTGTTTTTTCTTTGATACGCTGGTTACTGAGCCCGTAAATGCCTCCGTAGAAACGGATATTTTCCTTCACGGTCAAATCTTCGTACAGCGAGAACTTCTGGCTCATGTAACCGATATTCTTTTTTACTAGTTCTGTTTGGGTGGCTATATCATAACCCGCCACTTTTGCATGGCCGGAGCTGGGTTTAAGCAGTCCGCAGAGCATACGCATAGCAGTAGTTTTACCGGCACCATTGGCACCCAGGAAGCCGAATATCTCCCCCCTGTCTACCGAAAACGTAATGGCATCGGTCGCAATAAAATCGCCGAAGCGGCGTGTAAGCTGGTCGGTAACGATGGCTTTGTCCATGTTATTGATTTTGTTCCTGCATGAGGTACATGAAACAATCTTCGATACCCGCGCTGGTGCGGAACATCGTTAAATCCTGGTGTGGAGAAAGGTACTGGCACAGTGCATCTTCTCCTGCCCCGCCGCTCTTCAGCGTTACATGCAGGTATTCACCGAATGCGTAGCAGCTTGCGGTATCTTCATAACTCCTCAAATCCTGCATCAGCCGGTACCGGTCGCCCGCCCCTACGGCCCACATCGGCTGGGCAAAGCGACGCACAATACCTTCGGGTGTGTTAATATCCATCAGTTCACCTTTTTGAATAAGCGCTACCCGGTCGCACAACACCGCCTCGTCCATATAAGGTGTAGATACCAGGATGGCAATCCCTTTTTCCCGCAGGCGTTGCAGCATTTCCCAAAACTCTTTGCGGGATACCGGGTCTACGCCCGTAGTAGGCTCATCGAGAAACAGTACGGAGGGTTTGTGTACCAGGGCGCAACAGAGGGCCAGCTTTTGTTTCATACCACCGGAGAGTTTACCGGCCGGGCGTTTTTTAAACGGCTCTATCTGCACGTAAATATCTTTTATCAGGTCGTAGTTCTGTTCCACCGTTGTATTAAAGATGGTGGCGAAAAAGCGAAGGTTCTCTTCTATGGATAAATCCTGGTACAGCGAAAAGCGGCCGGGCATGTAACCTACCGAGCGGCGGATTTTTTTGTAATCCTTTACCACGTCCATACCCATTACCGATGCACTGCCCTTATCGGCCAGCAATAAAGTAGTAAGAATGCGGAACAGGGTAGATTTGCCTGCGCCGTCGGGACCAATCAGCCCGAACAACTCCCCTTCTTCTACGCTGAAGGAAACGTTGTTCAGCGCTTTTACATCGCCGAACTTTTTGTCTATATTGTTGATAATGATAGGTTGCATAACCGCTATTTATCGAGGATGATCTCTCCCGGCATACCGATCTTCAGCGTACCATCGTTCTTTACCTTCACTTTTACCGCGTACACCAGCTGGGTACGTTCTTCTTTGGTTTGTATGATCTTGGGCGTAAACTCTGCTTCTGAGGCCACCCAGGATACATTGCCGGAAGTTTCGTGATACTTACCGTCTGCCGCATCGGTGCGCACTTTAACCTGCTGGCCCAGTTTCACCTGCGATAACTGCTCCGCCCCGATGTACACCCGTAAGGTCATTTCGGAGAGGTTGGCGATGCGGTAGAGCGGTTTGCCATAGTTCACCACTTCCCCCTTTTCCACGTATTTCGTCAGCACCGTTCCGCTGATCGGGTTCATTACGCGCGATTGGTTTAACTGGTCGCGCACCTGGTCTATTTGCACTTCCAGCGGTTGTGTTTCACTTTGCAAACCACTGATCTGCGTTTGCAGGGAGGAACTGGTAGAGCTGTACTGCTTCTGTAATACCGCTATCTGCGCATTGATGTCGTCCAGCTGTTTAGGCGTGGCCGCATTGGCTTTCAGCAGGTTTTCGATACGTTGCTTTTCTTTTTGCTGCGTGGCAATTTGCTGGCGTATCACGTCCAGCTGCGGACCCACGTCCGGCTTTTTGCTCAGTACCGCTTTAATGTTGGCGCCCAATTGTTGCTTTTTCAAATGGAGCTGGGTAGAGTCGATACTGCCAACCACTGTATTTTCCTGTAGCATGGTACCTTCTTCCACGTTAAACGTTTGCAGTTTACCCGTACCTTCAGCCGATACGATGACTTCCGTAGCCTCAAAGTTGCCATAGGCATCCGCCGCGTGATCGTCGCCTCCACAGGCGTATAACATCAGCAGTGCCAGGGGTGTTAATGTTGCTTTCATATATTAAAGTCCTTTAGTGGTGTTATAATTGATGATGGCGTAAACCAATTGAATTTCATGTGTTTTGCGGCTGATCACCGCCTGCGTTTCGGCACTCAGGTCGCTGAGGTAGTCGTGTACGGTTAGCACGCCGTTATCTACCTGGGCGCTGGATACCTCCCGCACTCTTTTCCGGAGTTCCACGATGTTGTGATCTTTTGCCAGCGCATTTTCCAGGTTCCGTATGTCTGCGTTCTGTTGCAGCAGCTGGCTTTGTGCGCCTATCACGAAAGTTTCCGATTGTTTGGCGAGCGATTGTTGCTGCAGGGCTATCGCTCGCTGCTCCGTTTTATTATACCGCCAGTTCCAGATCGTCCAGTTAAAACGCAGCCCGGCGAGGTAAAAGAAATCGAATTGATTGTCCAGCATATTCAGTCCGGGCCTACCGTAACCGCCTTGTGCAAAGGCGCTGAGTTTGGGCGTATTGGCCAAACCCGTGATCTTCGACTGGCGCGAGAGTACGTCTGTTTGGAAACGATACATCGCCACCTCCGGGCGCAGTTGTACATCCAGTCCTTTTTCCAATTGGGTTGGGGGGATGATGAGTTGCACGTTTTCGGAAATGCTTATGCCCGTTAACAGCGACATTACCTGCATGGCCGTGCTTTTCCCGTTATGGGCTTCGAACAACTGTTGTTCCGATTTAAGCAATTCTGCGTTTAGTATGTCGGCCTGACTGGCCAGCGTGGTACCATTTGTAATGCCGGCCTTCACACGTTCCAACCGCTGGCGGATGTCGTCCATCATCACGGTGGTGGCGTTGGCACGTTCTTCCCAGATAAGGGCGTTGAAGTAAGTTTGCGTTACCTGCTGTTTCAACTTAAACAACTCTACTTCCACCTTTTGCGATTCCGCTTCCTGCTGCGCGCCACGCAATTGCTGGCGGGCGTTGGTGGCGCCCCCGTCGTAAATCAGCTGTTTTACATCTACCGTTGCCTTGTACTGGTCTTTCGGCAGTACCGGCACTTTCATATTCGGCAGTGCAATGGGTATGCTGGTAACGTCCGACTGGTAAGTGGCCTGGGCGTTAAGGTCGGCCTGGGGCAGCCAGGCAGTACGGTCGTTTTTTACCTGTAGCGCCGCGATTGACTGCAGCAATTGTTTCTGTTGCAACAAGGGGTAATGCTCCCTGGCCTTTTGCTGGCAGGTTTCCAATGTAAGCAGGGAGTCCTGGCCGTAAAGGGCACGGGCGTACAGTAAAACGAACAGACAAAACGTCTTTTTCATTACTAACTTATTTGTTTAACTAAATGGTTAATACAGGGGCAAAAAAACTACGGCCTGAGTGCCGCCATTACAAAATCGACGATAAAAAATCTCCTGGCCTCAATAAACTGTTCAAATTCCTTTTCATCTATATGAAATATCCCTTTCAGCATGGGCTTGGCCACGAAGGGGAATATACACATCGATAAAACACTGATCAGGAGTTGTAAGGGATCCGTTTTGCGGATCAATCCTTTTTTTGCGGCTGTTTGTATATCTTTTAAAAACGGGTGTATTTCGGGGAAATTGGGCACGCCTGTTAACTGCTTCACCATCCTTTCGGGGTTCTGGTTCACCTCGTGCAGTATAAACAGGGGCAGGTAGGGGTTTTTAGCGATCACGGTGATGTAACTGTTCACGACCACGCTCAGCTTTTCCTGCAGGCTGGCGTCTTTTTCGAGGATGGCCTTAATATCGACCATCATTTCTCCCATGGCGCTTTGAAACACCATATCGAACAGTTTGTCCTTACTGCGGTAATAATAATGC
>NZ_CABHOU010000027.1 GCF_902168175.1 uncultured Chitinophaga sp.
CGCGTCAGGACCAACGCGATATGGCAAACGACAGGAACGAACAGGAAGTCTGACAACCAGCCATTCATAAGTGGCAGTGGTGCGCCGGCTGCACGCGACAGTCTGTTAATTGCGTACATCAGGCAATAGCATGAGAATACCGGGTCAAACAATGAGCGTGCTAAAGGGCCAGCGAAGCCGCGGCTATGGTTGCGATGGCCAGACATGCGCCGAGGATTAAAATTACGTATGCGGTAGCACCCTTACCTATTCTTATCAATATGTTGTCCCCCGGTTTTTCGGGCAATACCAGGTTCCTGAAGCGTTTTAACAGCGAGTCATTTTCTGTTGGTACATCGTTATTCATCTCGTCTAACTTTATTATAGAACAAATGTACTAATATTTTAGATCAAATGTTCTATTTTTACTTTCCGGAACATGCTTATATTTGCCTATGACCACGCAGGAAAAAATACTCGACACTGCTATAAAGCTGTACAACACTCACGGGATCAGTAAAATAACGAGCCGCCATATTGCGGCTGAAATGGATATTAGTCCGGGTAACCTGCACTACCATTTCAAGCATACGGAGGATATTATTAAGGCTTTGTACGACCGGCTGGTAGGAGAATACAATACTTTTTTCAGGGAATTGGAGCTTACAGAAGATGTATCATTCGCGGACTTAACAAACTTTGCCCAGGCATCTTTCAAAATAACCACCAGGTACCGCATTTTCTTCAGATCGGGGGTGGACATCGTGATGCAAATACCTGCCATACGCGACAACCTCCATGAGATAGTGACAAAGCGCAAAACACAATTGGGTTTTATTTTTGAGCGGCTGGTGCATAAAGGCATATTTCGAAATGACTTACCGCCGCACATCTGGCCTATTTTAGTCGAACAACTATTTATTATCGGAGACTTTTGGTGGGCACATAATGAGATTACTGAACGGCTAAAAGGCGCGAAGGCTTCTGCGAAATATATGGAACTTATAGAGGGATTATTTACGCCTTATCTCGCTGTGAAAAATAAAAATTAAAGCGGTACGAACTGTTTTAAATAAAGGAAACCCGCTCTTCAAATGGAGCGGGTTTCCTTTATTTAAAGTGCTTCTATTTCAACTTAACATCCACATACACCGAATGACGACCATACGTTTCATAGAACGGTTTGAACACCACGTCATCGATCTTGAACTCTAACTGTGCAGGATCGCCTTTAATCGACTTACCCAGATCGTTAGCGTCCAGGGTTACGGTACGCCAATCTTTCCTTGCCTGGGGTTCCTGTGCGGCCAGTAATATAGGGCCATAGAACAGGCTCGCGATATTCTGCTGGTCCATCACCGGATCGAGGTGGAATTGGAACGGCATTTTTAATTCGATCACATCACCATCTTTCCAGCTGCGGCTTATTTTCAGATAGCTGCCTGGTGTAGCGGCCACTTTTTGTTCTTTACCGTTGATCTTTACAAAGAAACCTTTGGTAGCCCAACCCGGTACACGTACATGGATATCGAACTTACCACTGCCCTTTATCGTCAGGCGGGTATTATCTTCATTAGGAAAATTAGTGGTTTGCTCTACGGTTACCTTACGCTCTGTCCAATCCAATGTAGATGGAACGTACAGGTTCACATACAGCGCCTGATTATCTTTACTCCTGAAATAGATAGAGTTCTGCAGTTTGGTACTGCTTTCGATAGCGGTACCGTTGCAACAGGTGAAGCCTGTCATATCACTGTTGCCGAACTGTTTCATTGATCCGGGCCTCAGCGGTACGTGGTAAGTGTTGCCAGGGTTATCCTTTGCTACAGAAGCCAGGATGTGGTTGTACAACGCGCGTTCGTAGTAATCCATCAACTCAGCGCGCTGCTCAAACTGGAACAGATCGCTGGTAAGTTTAAGCATATTATAAGTGGCGCAGGTTTCATTTTGTCCGCCGGAAGAAAAACCGTTCTCATACAAGGTGCCTGGCTGACTGATAAAACATTCGGCATTGGCCGGATTACGGGCGCCGGCAACACCACCGATGCTGTACATATAATCGTTCACTGCCTTGTGCCAGAAGTTATCGGCTATTTTGTAATACTCAGGATTATTGGATACGCGGTATGTTTCAATGCTTCCAACGATCTGCGGGATATGCTGGTTGGCATGTAAGCCACGGAAAATATCTACGTTTTTAGCCAGGCCGTGCGAATGTTTGGTATCACCAAAGAACACACGGATGTTATCAAACAACTGTGCTGTTTTCAGGTAGTTCGGATTACCGGTAATGTGGTAAAGACGGGCCATTGATTCATTCATGCCGCCGAATTCACCAGCGATGTAAGTATTCCACATCTTGATAAGCGTATCAGTTGGCAGTTTGCTCAGGCGGGCGTATACCCAGTCGCCCATACCAGTGGCGGTAGCGAGGGCTTTTTTATTACCACTCACTTCATATACATCAATTAAGCCGGCCAGAATTTTATGTAACGTGTAGTAAGGTGCCCAGATCTGGGTTTTCTGCCCACCATACTTAGCGCCCTTTTCCAACATGATAAACTGATCCGGAGGATAAGCACTGATAAAGCCTTTACCCCAGTTCCAGTAATCGTTACGGATGCCGGCAGTACTGATATCAGAATCGTATCCTGTTTTACCGGGACCAGGAGGCACGGCGTTCGGATCGGTTACATGGGGGCCGCCCGCTTCTTTCGGGCTACCAGAGAGCTGTGATAGTTCGTAAAGGCTATTTACCATGTACTCCATCTTCCGGGCGAAATTCGCCTGAAGCGCTTTATCGTACCCTGTACCGGCATAAGCCTGTGCGATCGCGGTAAGGTAGTGCCCGGTGGCATGTCCCCTTAACTTGGTGTCTTCGCTATCCCACACACCCAAAGGTTTTGCACCTTCCGGCTGTTTCTGGCCAAAGGCGTGGCGGAACATATAGAGGAAAGAATTAGGGTCCGTTGTAGCTAAGGTGTTGATAAACTTATCACGGTTTTCAACAAATTTGGATTCATGACCATGCGCATCGGCATTTAGCGTAACCTGGTCCAGGTTAAACACGGCCAGCTTAGCACCCGGCGCAACTGCTTTTTTAGCCGCAGTTACCGTTACAACAGCCTTTGGCTGGAAGTTCGTTCCGGCAACACGACCGGTAACCGTGTAGCTACCAGGATTCAGCACAGCGCTATTATCGGTGGCAGCAGGCCACAGCACACGTACCTGCGGGCCTTTCACGCCATTCTTATAAGTACCGTTTACATAACCTGGAAAACGTGGCAGGTTTCCTGCTTCAGTGGTCACTTTCACATCGGGTACACTCACTAAATAGGAGTTATACAGTTGCGGCTCAGTGGGAGCAAAATGAGGCAGATCGTCTTCACGCTTCCCGGTAGTATTTACAGAACCTTCATTGATACCTCTTTGCGCGTTTCTATAAATGCCCGCTACCTGACGGCCGCTCAGCGGTACACGATAAATACGAAAATCATGTACCAGTGCATCCAGATATGGATCGCCCTGCAACAATGATTTGCCAATATAAAGTTGTCTGCCTCCCGATTGCTGACCAAATACATCCGTCAGTTCCAGCGACAGGTTTTTAGCTTCGCCGGCAGGCTTGCTATCCACATAGGTAGTCATCGATTTCGAAGGAACATCTATCACCACCACTACATGCACCCACTTATTCGCTTCTATGGCTGGCGACACCGCCACGCTCTTGTTATCCTTATCCGCAGTAATCAACGCCTCATAACCTTCCTGACCATTTGCACCGGCAGGAGCTGCCGTGAAATGTTTCGCCGCACTGGTCCCGAAATCAAAGAAACGCTGGCCCGGTTGCTTCGAACGCAGGTATATCCATCCCGAAATACTGAGCGATTCAATATCAGTTAACGCATCTCCCGGGATCGTTACAAAAGCATTATCAGAAAGCGACAACACCTTTTTAAACCGGGGATCAGTAACAAATTTGGCTCCCCCTCCCTGGAGTTTGCCGTGCAGCGTATTCCTCGACCAGTCTTTAGCATCTCCTTCGAATACATAACGTGCGATCATGCCCGTTTCCCCAATCCCATCCAATATCTGATCGCCACTCTGTGCGCGGGCAGCATTCATACCCTGGGTCAAAACAGCTGCAAACAGGATGACACGCAGGCATACTTTGTAAAATTTCATATTTGATTTTTTCATCATTGAGTTGATATCATCTGTTATCCTGGTCAGGACGTTGATTTTGGCTGAACAGGTTCGCTTTTAGCGCCCTGCATCATTAAATTGTCAAACAGACATTTTATTTAACAATTCACTAAACTAGGAAGAATCCAGCTGCTACGATAAGTCTATTTTAGCTAATCCTCAAATGATATTAACATCTATTAAACGTGAAAAATGGACGTGTATTGGGTCGCTACCTGTTATTTCACCCTGCTCACCTGTTGATGGGCACTGTCGTAATGCAAGCGCAGCATATCCTCCCCAAAGTCGTTTTTCAGATCACGGAAACTTGTATGGACGTGGTTACCGTTGTTTTGGGTATTGTCGTACTCGATAATGAAAGTAGGCCCCTGTATCCGGTAATAGTGGCCGCTGCCCCAGGTTTTACCGCCTGCCCAGGCGAAATGCAGCTGTTCCCAACCGGCATGCCCGATCTCTTTCCACAGCACATCTGCCATTAGTTTGGTGTACCGGTCGATGTACACCGCCAGCAGCCGTTTCAGTTGTGCCTGCTGGGCAGGCTGCAATTGTGCGTAACTTATTCCCGGAGGCGTTTGTAGCCAGGCCTTTCTTTTATTGCCGGTGATAATATCGGATGGTGCTTTCCCGGCCACCACAGCCACAGATAGTTGTGCGGAACTCAGACTTTCCAGCAGCCCGAATGCCAGCTGACTTTCCTCCTTCAGGATTTGTTGTCCCTTTTTAGGTCCATCCGGCACAATGGCAGGGTTGGCGCCCATAAAAGTCGGCGTAACAGCAATAACATTTTTCCCGTCGGCAGTAAAGTTCAGCGCCAGGTGATGCCCTTCCATCCTCCAACCCCATGGCTTGCCACTCCC
>NZ_CABHOU010000028.1 GCF_902168175.1 uncultured Chitinophaga sp.
GATAATCGCATAACACGTTGTGTTTGGACACTAAACCGCGGACAGTTGTTGATAAGGACCCGTAACAACTGGCTAAGCTGCCTTTTGGGCAAAACATTAGCACCCCGGTTACAAAAAGTTTCAAAATGCATACTTTTGTACTGGTTATTTGGTTGATTAATAAATAAAGTCTTCCCAGACCCTGGTTTATGATGAAACCGAAACCTTTAGCCGTTCTACCTGGTACGTAGAGCGGTTTCTTTTTTACGATCTTTCTCTAAAGTTGTTATTGCATTACGATCAGTTTATTCCCTTCCAGTTTAAATTTCACATCCATTTTGCCGAGTATGCCTAATACCTGCGTCAGTTGCAGATCGCGACCCATTTCGCCGCCAAAGCTGCGTTGTGGTATTTTTCCTTCATATACAATTTCCACATCGTACCAGCGGCTAACCTGCCGCAGCACGGTGGGCAGGTCGGCGTTGGTGAAGTAGAAAGCGCCGTCTTTCCAGGCCATTACCTGGTCGGTAGTCGTCACGGGCACTACCGTGAGTTTATCTTTGTACTGTGCCTGCTGCAACGGCCGCAGTACTACATTTTCGCTGGCCGCCGAAACACGCACGCCACCGGAAAGCAGCGTGGTGTTGATATAGGGCTCATCTGTATAGGAATTAATATTGAAGCTGGTACCTAGTACCTGTACCATATTTTTATCATTGATGTTCACCTTAAATGGCTTGTTCGCCATTTGCGCCACTTCGAAATAGGCTTCGCCGGTGATCTTCACACTTCTATCGGCTCCATTGAATGCGGTGGGGAAAGTGATGGACGAAGCGGCGTTCAGCCACACCTGTGTTCCATCGGGAAGCGTAACACGAAACTGTCCGCCACGGGGAGTGCTGAGTGTATTTAATTCAGCCAATGCACCTTCGCCTTCGTATAACAGTTGGCCCGCCTGCTGGCGAATGGTGGTGCTGCCCTGCGTGATGGTGCGCCGGCCGTTGCTGTCGAGCGTTACAACAGAACCGTCGGCGAGCGTGAGGGTGGCTTTGTCGTAGCCGGGTTGTACGTTAGCAGCTGCCACTACCGGAGGTTTAGAGGGCCGTTGCCATATCCAGGCGGCAGCACCGCCCAGCAATAGCAGCACTGCGGCGGCAGCAGCCCGGCGATACGGGAACATGCGGCGTACGGGTGCTTCGCGCCCACCTAAGATCCTGGTAAGCACAATATCACCGGTAGTCCTGGTAAAAGGGACCTCTGTTTCCTTCAGCCCGTTCCATGCTTCCAGCATTTCCTGCATTACGGCGGCATCCTGACCATCTTCCGCCAGCAGGGCCATTAACGTTTCCGTTTCGGCCTCTGTAGCTGTGCGGTCATAGTACTTCTTAAATAATTCTTTAACTCGTTCCTCGTGCATGAAATAGCAGTTACTATTATTAAGACAATATGAAACAGGGAAAAGTAGATATGGACGATAAAAAAATTAAAAAAACAGGGCGGCCAGCACCAATGGGGGAATAACAAGCTGGTAACGCTCCTTAATATACTGGCTGATAAACTCAGTTGCCAGCTGGATGTACTTTTTTACGGTAGATACGGTAATACCCATCTGCCCAGCTATTTCCGCCTGTTTCAGGCGCTCGCGGCGACTTAACAGGAATACTTTCTGTTGCTGAGGGGGCAATTTGGCAATGGCTTCGTCGATCAGGGAATGGAAAACAAGGGAGGGGTCTGGCAGATCGGCTGCTTCGTGCTGCCCCGTGCGGAGGTAGGTTTCCTGGTTAGTACGCTCGCGGGCCATCTTCTTCAGCACGTTCAGCGACTGGTTTTTGGCCATTACCCAGAGGTAAGGTTTAAAATCTTGGACGAACTGCAGCGTTTCGCGGCTCATCCATATTTTAAAGAAAACGTCCTGCACTATCTCTTCCGTTTCGGGCAGGGAGCGGGTAATGCGGTATACCTGGGTGGATAACAATGGGTAATAGGAATGGAATAAAACAGAAAAAGCCGTTTCATCACTTTCAGATATTCGCCTGAGCAGTTCGCGCTCATCATGTACATTCCCGATTCTTTCCAAGTAGTCCCGATGGTTTGGTGGTAGTGTGTTATGCGAGATTAAAAATACAGAAAAAATCGGGGAATGAGGCAGCGGGTGGTTGCCCGCTGCCCGTATCTATCTTTAAAAACTATCTTCCAACCCCTTGCAGATCAGTGGCCACCCTGGTACCTTTTCGTTTTAACAACAGTGCGCTGACCAATGTTACCACCAGGCCTACGGGTAATATTTCCATATAAGTTGCACCTACTACAAAGAGGGGATTCTTGTACCATTCGGCATACTTTGCCATGCTGGCCATTTCCTCAGCCATCACTTCCTGGCTGGCCCCACCCGCCTTTAAGCCGGAAAGGTAATTTTCCGAATATACTTCAAAGAAGTTGGGGATCAGGGTGTAATAAGACACCAGCCATACCAGCACGTAAATAGTAGAAGCGATCAGCGTAATAAACAGCCCGGTTTTAAACGCCTGGCCAAAACTGATGATGCCACCGCAATACTTATCCCGGTAATTTTTAACGCCGACAAATACCATGGAAAAGGCCAGGATCATGGAAGCATATCCATACAACATCCCGTTGTCGAGGTGTATTTTGCCGTTCATGCACATTCCGACAACAATCCCTAACCATATAGACACCATCAACCCGGCGATAAGCCCAAATACAATTACATTCTTTTTCATTGCAGATAATTTTCACAAAAATGAGGCTCCGCCGTGGCTTTTGCCTCATACTTAAGGATGATTTTGGGAGACGAGAAGCGATTTAGTACTAAAGTAGGAAAATATTATGGAATGATATTCAATCGTTTAGCTTTTTCCACCGCCTGGGTGCGGCGTTTAACGTCCAGTTTTTCGAGGATGCGGGAAGAATGGGTTTTGATAGTGCTTAATGATACAAAAAGTTGCGCGGCAATCTCCTGGTTCGACAAACCTTGGGCCATCAGCTCCAGCACTTCAAGTTCCCGTTTGCTGATATTAAGTTCTCCGAGCGCTGCATCGTTCATCATAAAAGGGGTAGTCCGTTCGATGATAACTTCCTTTTCGACCACCACCGTTTTGGGCTTCGCGAGTTTTAACGCCAGCCATATGCCCAGCCCGGTGAAGAGTAAGGCAATAATGCCTGCGTATATCTCAAACGCATGGTCTATAATAATAAGCCGCAGTTCCAGCCAGCGCAGCAGAAAAAGCAGCAGGGCCATTGCCACCCCATATATAATGAGTGATTTGTTCCTTTGTAAAAAGCCGGTGTGCATACCACCAATTTACAAAAAAGCCCTAACTCAGCGCGTTGTAGATGTTTTTAAGCTGATGATTATGGCGCTGGGTATGCGCAATGATAAAAGTAACGACCTCCTCCCCCGTCATATAACCCAATTGCGGAAATTCGAAGCCCGTACAGGTGAGCGTAAGATCATTTCCCATAATCGCTTCCTCCGCCAATTGCCGCAATTGCTCTAACTCGCCGATCAGCTCGTCCTTATTATATTCCCTTTCTGCCGGCACCACAAAATCGGGCGACTGCATCTTGATATCGAAATTAAGAAACATCTTTCGCAGGTCTTCTTCCAAAGCTGCGGGATCGCGCTCGGTTTCAGTGGTATCACCTTCTATCAGTTCTACACAGCCCGATACAGACAACCTGATATGCTCGGCTACCTGGGCAGCCGTCCAGCTACCTTCAAACGGCACTTTGTTAATCTGGCTGCGGCTGAACAGCGACAGCAATGTTTCCATTTCCGAGAGCGCCTTAGTGGCTTGTTGTGCGAAATCGTGTTGCATGTTTTTTCGTTTTATTAAAGGTCTGCATTTGTGTGGTGGCAGAGGGAGGGTGAAAGCGACAGATTTGGGGTAGAATGGGACAGCTCTTCTGTTTGCACTGCGTTTAGCCTGCAGCTCTGTCCTGCTAAAATAAAAATTTAAAAAATTTTATTTAGCGCTTAGAGAGATGGAATTACAATACAGTCCGAAACCTACGCTTTGCTAAAACAATTAACCTGTTTTTACGCCTGTTCTTATCATGTTTCCGAATCATTATATTTGTTTTGTAAGCTTAGGTATTTAGTTCAACAGCCCGTATGAAAGACCGTCAGTTGACCCTTTGAACCCACGTCCACGTTAATTGTATCACTTTTAAATTCCAGCACACGTATGAAAAAGTTTCTACACGCTTTGCGTGCAGGGTATTATTCTTTATGCCTGCCCGTAACCCTTCTGTTGCTTTCTTCCGCTGTAATGGCCCAATCGTCGGTGTATAACGCACCTGCGGAGGCATTACAAGGCTCACTACACTCGGCCTTTATTTCGTCCAACGGCCAGTACTACAATCAAACCAGCGGCGGTACCCATACTGGTTTCAACTACTGGTGGAACGCTAATGGCATCGATGCGCTGACCGATGGTTATTTGCGCACCCGCAGCAATACGTACAAGAACAGGATGAAGACCCTCCTGTACGGAATTAAAGCCTCTAACGGCAACACCTATCTTAATTACTTTTATGATGACATGGAATGGATGGCCATCTCGTGCCTGCGGGCTTATCAGCATACCGGCGACACGGCGTACCTCAATGCCGTTAATGTACTGTGGACGGATATCCAAACGGGTATGCACTCCGGCCGTAGTTACGCCATTCAATGGAACAAAGGCACGCCTAACAGTTTTAACGCCTGCGCCAATGCGCCTGCTATCATTTTCATGTGCCGGTTATACCAGATGAATGGTAATGCTACGGCCCTATCGCGCGCGCAAAGTATTTACGCGTGGATGAAAAGCACACTCGTAAATCCTACCACAGGCGAAGTGTACGATGGCTATGATGCAGGCACTAATACGGTAAACACAAACCCTGGCTGGATATTCTCCTACAACGTGGGCACCTGGATAGGCGCCGCACTGGAGCTGTACCAGATTACCGGTAACGCTACTTACCTCAACGATGCCATTCTTACGGCCGAACATGCGATGACCAGCAAACTGGTGAACGGTGTGTTTTATACCAACGAAACCGGCGGCGGCGACGGAGGTTTGTTCAAAGGTATTTTCATCCGTTACTTCACCCTGCTGGCAAGAGAAGGCGTGCTTACCACAACAAACCGCGCACGCTACGTGAACGCGATTAAAACAAGTGCAGCTTCTCTTAACGGCCGTGGTATTAACACCGCTAACCTGCTGGCTAACCCTAACTGGACAACGAAACCTGGCGCTACCACCGACTACTCCACGCAACTAAGCGCTGTGATGTTACTGGAAGCCGCCGCCACGCTCGACCAGGTATTCTTTTATAAAGACCTGAACTATGGCGGTTACGCTATCGGATTTACGCCGGGAAGCTATACCCATAACGCCATGGTAGCAAGAGGTGCGCTGAACGACGACCTTACTTCCTTTACCCTGCCCGACGGTTATTCTATCACCTTATACGAAAACGACAATTATGCAGGCGCCAGCACCGTTCGCACAGCCAGCACCCAATGGATAGGTGCCGACTGGAACGATCG
>NZ_CABHOU010000029.1 GCF_902168175.1 uncultured Chitinophaga sp.
CCTGCGTCCAGGTCGCCAATTTCATCGAGGAAGATAGTGCCTTTATTAGCCAGTTCGAAGCGGCCAACGCGGTCGTAACGTGCATCGGTAAACGCACCACGCATGTGACCAAACATTTCACTTTCGAACAGCGTGGTAGAAATACCGCCCAGGTTCACTTTAACGAAAGGTTTATGGCGGCGCTGGCTGTTGTGGTGAATGGCTTCGGCTATCAGCTCTTTACCCGTACCGCTTTCGCCCATGATAAGCACGGAGGCATCGGTAGTGGCTACGCGGCCGATGGTTTCCAGGATATCGAGCATTCCTGGATCTTCACCAATGATCTGCCGGAAATTATATTCTTCATCCAGCTGCCTGCGGGTATGATGTATGGGCTTTCGGTTGCCAAGGTCCAGCAGGGTTTGTACCGATTGAACAAGACTATCGTTGTTCCAGGGTTTGGTTACGAAGTCGCGGGCACCGTATTTCATGCCCTGTACGGCCAGCTCTATGCTACCCCAACCGGTGATCAGTACCACCGGCACATCGGGTGCCAGCTGGCGTATTTGCTGCAACAACTGCATCCCTTCGCGGCCCGAGGTATCCAGTGAGAAGTTAAGGTCCAGCAGGATGAGTGAGGGCGGGGTGGTGTTAATCGTGTCCAGTGCCTGTGTGGGGCCGTCCACCGCCGTTACGTCAAATCCCTCCTGCTGCAATAACAGCAAAAGGGACGTACGTACAGCTATATCATCATCAATAATAAGAATCATCGTATCGTAAAAATAACACTATTTAATCTTCATGTAATGCAATGGCCGGGTAAATAGCGGCGGCTTCGCGGCCGGGGTATAAGGCGCAGAGGATGACCAGCAGGTAAATAAAGCTTACCGCCAGTACCATCGCCCATATATACACCTGTGCAGGCAGGTCAAACACATGCATCAGCGGGAACTGCACGGCGAAAAAGAGGCCCAGTATTAACGATAGTGTGGTTAACACCAATGTTTCACTGATAATCTGGGTGCTTACATTGCCAGCCGTAGCGCCTATAGCCCGGCGCAAACCTATCTCCTGCCGCCTGCGGCTGATATTATACCATAATACACCAAACAACCCCAGCGCCACATTGA
Source organism: uncultured Chitinophaga sp. (assembly GCF_902168175.1). Lineage (GTDB taxonomy): Bacteria > Bacteroidota > Bacteroidia > Chitinophagales > Chitinophagaceae > Chitinophaga. The sequence continues at coordinate 1,110 of NZ_CABHOU010000029.1, forward strand.
TGATCAGGAAACCGCCAATTACCATAGCCACTATCATTGGTACGATGGTTTGCTTGTTTTTGGCTACCCGTTTGTCTTCCATGTGTTCTATTTCAACAGAAGCGCCTTTTAGCATGCCTGTAAGGCTTGTATATAAACGGCTTTCGAAAGAGGCGTCTGCCGAGGGATTAACCCTCATCAACATGACCCCTACCCAGTCGTAAAACGAGGTGTCGGCCCGTTGGTAGAAGCCTTTGTAACTGGAGGCGTAATCGCCTCTTTCCTTCAAATCAGCCACTACACCGATGATCGTTCTTTTCGCATCTTCCGCCTCAACCTCCTTACCAATCGGATCCTCACTACCAAACATCTCGTTCTTCAGCGTTTCATTGATCACCACGGGGGGATTCCTGGCACCATTGTCTTTTTCAGAGAACCAACGACCGGCTACCATTTGTACTTTCAGCACATCATCATAATGGTCGTCGCCATAAAACCAGTCGCTCCCGTAACTGCGACCTTTATACTTGGCATCGCCACCATTCACATTCGCCGAAAAAGGCGTATTGTAACTGGCATAGGCCACATCTTTCACCTCCGGCATGGCCAGCAGGCGCTGCCGGATAGCCTTATAAATCATTTCCAGGGAGTCTTTGTTTTTAGTTCCCGGTTTATGATCTGAAAAATTGATCGTCCATACTTTCTCATGATCAAACCCTGCCGGACGCTTGTAGTTATTGTAATAGAACACCAGGGATGAAAAGATGCCGAACACCACCAGGAAGGCGACCAGGATCTCCGTCAGCAGCAGGAAGTTCTGCTTCTTTTTATTCCATATCAACTTAAAAAAATGTGTTAGCATAAATTAGTTTTTAAAGGTTAGCGGTATTACACCGCCTTTAATGCCCTTATTACCTGCAAACGGCTCATACGCCAGGCCGGGTATACACCGCTTAGCAAACCGAAGGTTAAACACAACAACAGGCTGATGAATAATACTTTCAGGTTAATGGTGAGGTTAGCGTAAGGGATAGCGCCACTGTTATTGAATATCGCGATCACGATCACCGATAGCACCACACCGATTATTCCACCAATTACGGTAAGGATCAGGTTCTCAATAATGAACTGGATGGCCAGGGTGCCCGAAGATGCACCAAAGGCTTTACGCACGCCGATTTCCGAACCACGCTCCATAATCCTGCTCATGTTAATGTTTACGAGGTTTAACGTGGGCAACAACATGAAGAAGAACAGGAAACTGTAGATGTACAGCATAAAAGTTCTGTACCCGCTGCCGCCCTTTTTATCCCGGAAAAACTGGCGTGTATAGCTCTCTACGTAATAGTCGGCATTACTTTCGATAATAACATCGGGCTCCGGCAGTGGAAGTTTCTTTATCAGATCAGCATATTCCTTTTGCATAGCTGGTACTTTACTTTTGTCGGGCGCCAGCAACACCAGCAGGAACCGGCCGTTAAAACCTTTATCGTCCAGGCCCGACTTCAATAGTGTGTAGGGTACAAAGAACTCGCCGTAACAGAACAGGTCCGTGATAGGTACATCTTTTACCACACCACTTACCCTGAACTGTTCATTGTCAGTGGTGATGTATTTGCCCACCACCGAGGGCACATCCCCGAAGTAACGCCGTTTGATCGTTTCTGTGATCACTACCGTTCTTTCCCTGTTCGCAATTTCCCTTGCACCGTAAGGCTTTCCCTCGAGGAACCGGAAGTCGAACACTTCCCAGAACTGGTCGTTGGTATACTTCATATTGATGACCAGTTTCTTATTGTTGATATAGGTATTGGTAGAGTAAAAGATCGAACCCATCGCCACTTTCTCGGGCAACTTCAGCTTCGATACATATGCTTCCACGAAATGATTGCTCACCGGCCCGCTGCGGCCGCCACCTGTTTTGGGGAATTCCAGCGCCATGCGTTGTACATACAGGGAACGGCTACGTTTTGTATCGGGGTAACCGGCATCGGTCATAAAGTCGTAGAACGACGTTAATACGATCAATATGGTAAGGGTAAAACTGATGCCGAACAGGCTGATAAAGGTGAAAAACTTCCGCCTTTTAAGCACCGCGATGGCTATTTTAAAATAGTTCTTTAACATACAGTGTTTTTAAGGGATGATTTACTGCACCTGCGTACCGTCAAATAACCTGACGAGGCGGTGCGTACGGCGGGCCATTTGCTCATCGTGCGTAACCATTACGATCGTGGTACCTTCCGTTTTATTCAGATGCGTGAGGATGTCCATTACCTCGTTGCCCATAGCACTATCCAGGTTACCCGTAGGCTCATCGGCCAGGATGATCTGCGGCCTGCCCACAATAGCCCTGGCAATGGCCACACGCTGCTTTTGCCCACCAGAAAGCTGGGTAGGAAAGTGTTTGAGCCGATTACTAAGCCCCACCTTCTCCAGTGCCGCTGTTGACAGTTCCTTTCTTTCGGCGGCAGTAGCTTTACGGTACAGTAACGGCAGCTCCACATTGTCCAGTACCCGCAGGTCGTTGATCAGGTGGTAACTCTGGAAAATGAAACCGATCTTCCGGTTGCGGAAATGTGCGAGCTGTTTATCGCTTAACTTCTTCGTAGCCGAACTATCTATGCTCACCTCTCCTTTGGAAGGCATGTCCAGCAGTCCCATAATATTCAGGAGCGTGCTTTTACCGCAGCCGGAGGGGCCCATGATAGACAGGAACTCCCCTTTTGCCACGTCGAGATTGATCTGGCTGAGGGCCTGGGTTTCTACCGTATCGGTGCGGTATACTTTTTCGATGTTGTGTAAACGTATCATATAAAGGTTTTAAAATGGTTTACTGATAGGCGATCTTTTCGTTTTTCTCAAAATCGTATAGTGATAAATAACGCAGTTCATAATAGGCGCCCCAGAAGTTGCCCAGGGCCGTAATATAATCCCTTTTCGCCTGGTCTTTTTCCTGGAAGGCGATACTGAGATCCGTGATACTCAGGTCGCCCAGCGAGTAACGGCTGTTGGCGATCTGGTATTTCTCAGAAGCAATACTGTCGGCCATAGCGCTTAACTGCACCTGCTGCTTCATCATATCAAACAGCGTAACCTGTGTGGTCACCAGGTGCGAAAAGGTTTGTTTATCCTGCTCCACCTCGTAACGCGCCAGTTTTAAATTGGCGGCGGCCGTGCGGGCACGGGAGCGCGACCGGCCCCAGTCCATTACCGGGATGGTGAACTCTAACTGCACGAGTTGCTGGTTTTGCGGCGACCGGTAAACATCTTTAATATCCACCGCACTGTTGGAGAAGCCCAGGTTAGCCGTAAGCATAGCGTTCAGTCCATTCGCGCCTTTGGCCTGCGCCACATCCCTTTCGGCCTCCACTACTTTACGTACAAAGGCAATAGCGTCCGCATTGTTCTTATAAGCCTCCACCAGCACCCTGTCGGCCGTTACCTGCATGGCTATTTCGGAGGGCGGCAGGGCCAGGGCGATCTTACCTGTTTGTTGCAAACCTGTGTAGGCGCGCAGGTTCAGCATCGCTATTTCCATATCACGCAGTGCCGAACCTAGCGACTTCTCCGCCTTCAGGTTCTCCAGCTGTAGTTGCAATATCTCGTTCCGCGATATTTTTCCCAATGCAAACTTCTCGTCAGCAATTGCCTGTATTCTTTTAGTGTTGGCGAGGTTTGTTTCTGCAATCTGGTAGTTCACCTGTGCCAGCAGTAGCGCAAAGAAATACTGGCTGGCCTTTACCGCCACCTCCTCCATATCAGAAATAAACTGCTGGCGGCTTTCCTGGTACTTCAGCGGCTCAATCTTTTTATCCCACTTTAATTTATTAAACTGGAACAAGGGCTGCTGGTATCCTAACGTGTAGGGCACTGCGTTATACAAAGTGTTATTACGATCAAAATCGTCGAAGCGCTGTAATTCGGTAGCGCCGTAAATAGTACCGCCTGTAGCCGTAATACCCTGGCTGAACGAGAGGTTCAGCGCGGAGTTATTGTTATGCACCGGCTGGAACAACACCGTACCATTAGGCTGCAGCACCTGCGAATACGTTTTCTGAAAACCCGGCAGGGTGCCTTCCAGCTGTAACTGGGGCGCGTAGTTAGATTTATACGTACGCCACTCCCAATACTTCGTTTCCTTTACTGTAGCGGCCTGCTTCGATGCAATGGAGCCTTCCCTGGCCATTTGCACTACCTGGGCCAGCGACAGGCGCAGGGTGTCCTGCGCGCTGGCTGTTACAGTGTTTAAAATGGCGATTATAAACAATACCTTTCTCATGGGAGCTATTGGGTAATAGTGATTTCGTTCGTGTTCTTAAACTGGCTCATATCTGAGATGATGACCTTCTCTCCGGGTTTGATGTTGTTCTTCAACTCTACATAGTCGAAGTTGCTCAAACCAGTGTTGACCTTACGGCGCACGGCCTTATTACCTTTGATCACAAACAGGTCGGTAGCTCCCCCGGCCCCAAAGGCCGCTCCGTTCGATACCCGCATTACCTGCTGCCGGCTGTCGGTCACCACATACACATCTACCTTCAGGTTGGGTCTTAGCTGCCCGCTATCGGCAGCTAACAGCTTTACATCAAAGTTCACCAGGCCATTCTTTACCGCCGGGTAAACGTTGGCAATCTCTCCTCGTTGTTGTTTATTGTTGATGCGGATAATAACAGGCATACCGCTATGCAGCTGGTCCAGGTAGTTATCAGAAATACTACCACTGATCTTAAAGCTGGACAGGTCGGCAATGCGCACCAGCTCCACCCCTTCGCTAACAGACGCACCTATGTTCCGGTTTACCCAGGTTACTACACCGGCGCGTGTAGCGTTTACACTGGCCATATCTTTTTTACGTGCCAGTTCGTTTAACTCCTGCTGTTGTATGGCCAGTTCTATTTCAGATTCCCGCATTTCCACCTGCATGGTTTGTTGTTTGCTGCGGATCTCATTCTCCAGTTGCGTCTTTTCCAACTGCGCCACTTTGAGGTCCATCTCCGCCTGCTCTACACTTTCGCGTGTACCGCCACCTGCTTTGAACAAACGTTTGGCGTTTTCCACTTCGGCCTGCAAACTATTAATGCGGAGTTGTTTGATATCGTTGCTTGATTTAAGGTCGAAGTAACTTTTATCCAGTTCCAGCTTGAGTTTACGCAGGTTGTTCTGTTTCGATTCCAGCATAAACCGGCCTTTATCGTAGGCCGCCTGCACCAGGTTCTTGTCCAGCTTCATCACCTGCTGCCCCGCCTGCACACGGGCACCCGCATCAATAAACACCTCACGGATGGCGGATTGCACAGGGCTGGTAATAATTTCTTCGAACTCTGGCAATACTTCGCCGGATGCGGTAAGGGTATTCTCCACATCGCCGGTTTCTACCACGGCAGTATTAATTTCTGACAGGCGAAGGCTGGAAGTAAAGGTGGCACGAAGCATTAAAACCGCGATAATGATCACCGCACATATAGCGGTAATAATGATCACCAGTTTCTTCCTCCTGCTGGCATTTACTTCGGCTGATATCTCTTTGTCCATATTAGGCGCTTAACATTTGCCTGTTTCATTTCAATACAAATGCCAGAACTATCTTTCTTATTATCAATACCTTACACAAACTCCAAAGAAAAAAACCGTTCGATATCGAACAAAAGTTCCGGTAATGAAAACAGATTGTCGCAATTGCCTATGATGATGTTTGTTGTTGTATGAAATGCCGGAAAGTTTGAAAACGTTGAAGAAACAGATGGAATCCGAAGCCTCCTTTATTCGAGATATTTTTTATTTAAACCAGCAGCAGTAATACTATTAGACCGCCGTTGTGTCACTCCCTTCAACTATTTGAACATTATCGGCAGAAACCAAGCACCACTGCCCGGCGGATTACATTAACCGACGTACGCTTAAACTATATTGTGTGCCCGCTCACGCAGGCACACAATATAGTTTAGCATCCGCAGGATCTCTCACTACGCAATAACCTGTTGTACCGCGCAACAAATCTAAAGGTCACTCCCTTCAGCGGGCACACAATAGAATAGTTAGGCGTACGTAAGGGCCTTTCGTTGCAATGGCATGTCGTACCGTGCAAACCTAAAGGGCACCTCTTTCGGCAACATTCGGTGCTATTGCAGCGGTGTAAATCTTAGCGGCTGATTGCCTCAATGACACGCTAAGATTCCGCATATTCAATTACCTTTATCCGCAAAACTATCATCGTCCTATGAAACAAGTCCTGCGGCTTTTCATCATCATGCTGCCTTTATATACCGCCTGTAAAACAACGAAGCTGGAAAAAGACTGGAAATACCAGGTTTGCGAGGCTATCGTGCAAAAAGACCTGTCGGCCGGTACAGAGGTGCTTGAAAAATTCCAGGGACAACCCAAACGTATTACCAGTTCTATTTATGGCACTTACTTCGGGGAAGAACAGGGAAACGACACTACGGTGCTTGAATACCTGTTTGCCGGCGGGCGCATTAAAAGACTGAACTCGCTTTCCGCCGATCGAGAAAGCAGTGTGCGCCTCAGTTACGACCAGGCGGGCCAGCTTGCAGAAACGGTAAAGCAGCCCACAGGCGATAAAGATGTATTTACTTATGATAAAAACGGCAGGCGTACCAGCAGGCAATACACTTCTACTGACACGGCGTTGCAGGAGCGCACCACCTACACCTGGTACGCGAAAAACGATAGTCTGTACATCCTTCACGAGGGTCGTGGTACCGAAAAGCTTTACCTCGAAGAAAAAGATAGCCTCATGCGGGTAATCCGCACCTGGGAAAATGATGGCCAGTTGTTATCCCGCAAAATAGAACTCTACGACCGGCAGGCCCGCCTGGTAGAAGCGCAGTTCTATCGCCTGGAAAAACTCTTTCGCCGTACCCGTTACGTGTATAACGAAAAAGGCCATGTCGCCTTTCGCCTCAGCGAACGCGAAGCAGCGCAGGCGAGCGACAAACTGCTGGCAGAAAAAGGCGATTCTTTCCAATATGAGTATGAATATGATAACCAGGGTAACTGGATACAAAAAAACAGCGCCCAGCTCGATGGAGGCTGGAGAGGATTGGAAATAAGAAAAATTGAATACTAAGAAATTGCCGGTATTCAGGGAAATATTATATATTCGCGAACGTTTTGAAAAGAATGAGATTCTCCCAATAGCTTAATGCCAAAAAGAGGCGAACCCAAAAACATAACATTTTCACTCAACAAAACCGTGAACCTGAATACCCTCAACGACCAAAGAAATGGGCGACTACATTTCCGTCGGATCCCCGATATTTCCAGCCGCCCCATTGCAGCCCGTAAGGCCGCGCAATCAACTGCTCCTGCCCGTAAAGCAGCCAGCCTTGTATATCAGTCTATTTCTGAAGCCATTGAAACATCGCATGAGCCTTCATTAAAGTACAGGCTTACAGAAGCTGTGCACGACATACTGCAAACATCCGGCGATTTAAAACCCGGCAGCCGCAAACTAAATGCAGCACAACTCCGTAAACTAAAAAAATTCCGGGTGTACAGTCAGCGGGGTATCACGGTAAAAACCAAAGCACGCAGAACGAAAAGCGGCATTATAGAAGTAAGTATCGCTAAACCGGCACAACAAATACCGGCAGGTATTACCTACCTCGAATACCGTGCAGTGGCCATCTCGCCCGACTTCCGTTTATCAGGCAGCAAAACTATTTTGTCTAACGCATTTATTATGACTAAACATGACACCATGCCGGAACTGGTATTACAACTGTTTGGTCCCTGCGTAAAACCAGCCCTGATATTGCTGGAAGCCAAAGCGTACAAACTGCGTGGAGGCAACCTGCTGCCTATGGAACACCCGCTGCACAACGCAGTGGATATCATCGAGGTGTTGAAAGCGGAGAGAAAGGTAACTGCGAAAAGGAAGAAACGCACACCACACTGGAACAATATGATGCAAATGGAGGACCCCGGCCCTTCCTCATCAGTAATATAGTTACATCAAAAACAGATAACGGCCGGCAATAATGCCGGCCGTTATCCTTTTATTAGCTTTACCAGTTACGGCTTATCCCACCATACAGCCTGGTTCAGATAAGTAGGCTGTGAAGCCGCAGGATTGGCTTTCAGCACCTGGTCAATATTGTAATTGATTTCATAACTGGGTACCGCAAAACGGCGGGGCCAGTCGGTTGCATTTGGATACGCCTCTACGAAAATGTGCGAAGGACGCCTGAAGCCTTTGTATACACCAGTCGCCTCGTTATACACACCCGCTCCATCCGCACAGAAGTTATTACGACGCATGTCTGCCCATGTTTCCACGGAAAACGACATAGCAATGTACTTCTGGATCATAATATGGCTAAGCGTAAGATCATTAGGCGCCTGCACCACCGAAGTGCTGGCCAGGAAAGGATCGATACTGCCGGTAGCAATACCCATCAACGCCATGTGCGCACGAATACCGGCTTTGTAAGCCGTCAGTGCCTCTGTAGGTTTGTTCTGACGCAGTAATACTTCTGCTTCTATAAACCTCATTTCCGCATTGGTTAACAACAGGCCTTTAGCGCCACGCTGGGTGTACCACGAACCGGTCGACTGTATACGCTGACCTGCTGTGGGTGCATACGGCGTTTTGCGCAGCATCACATAAACCGAGTCCTTATTATTGAAGGAGTTCGAATTAGTATTGTAGGTGTAACCCGCAGGCCCGGTTTTAGGTAATTCTGAAGTCATATCTACACCCTGGCTATACACCAGCACGCCCGCATTATTAGCCATACGCGGAATGATCAGCGCTTTACGCGGATCGGGCAGGTTACCGGCACCTGTAGGTGCGCCTGTGTAATTGTTATCGATGTAGTCGATGTACAGTTTTGTAAACCTGGCGGTAAGTCCTGTGTTCGTGTATTGCAGCGCTTCTTTAGCAGCGTTCGTAATGGTTGGACCTTCATCCACATACTGCATTACTGAGCTTTGTGCTTCTGTTTGAGGCCCATTACCAGCAGCAGCCAGTACGGCTGCTCCGTCGAAGTTAGCCTTCTTGGAAGTATGCAGCAGGAAACGGGCTTTAAGACCGTAAGCCAGTCTGATCCAGTTATCTACTTTACCGCCGTTAAGAATATCCCCTTTGGCGAGTGCCGG
>NZ_CABHOU010000030.1 GCF_902168175.1 uncultured Chitinophaga sp.
TGCCCGATGATATTTTTAGTATAGATATAACCGTCTGCTTTCTGTGCCGCCGCGATTACCGCAATAGCCGTATCCATCCAGTTATCCAGCTGCCTGTCCTTAGTAACAGCATATACAGCGGCAACCGACTCAAGCGTTTTATAGAAATCACCGTCGTGGAACGAAGGGCCACGGAACCTGCCAGTATCAATACCTGCAGCCACTTTAAAATTTTTGAAAGAGAAGCAGATACTGTCGCTCGTGTAAGTTTTCCATAACAGCGGCATCATCTGGTCTCTGCACACAGCAAATCGTTCGGCCCAAAAGCCGCTCGTCCACGCTACGGCCTGCATATTTACCGAATGCAGCTTTGCATGCGGACTAGCCTGTGTGTTTACCAGTCCTGCCTGCGAATACCCTTTTATTCCCGTCAACAGCCAACACGCAATCATCAGTTTTCTCTTCATAATATCTAAATTGCTGTATAAGTAATCACATATTCACGCCCAGGCAAAATGCTGATCTCATATACATTATTCCCTTTTGCCAGCGGCGTTATGTTTTGTCCGCCAGGTTTTTTCTTACTGCTGATTTTCAGGATACCATTGCCAACAGGCGACTTCACTTTAATCTCCTTATTGCTCACAAAGAGTTCGATCTCCCCTTTAGGCGTAGGCACTTTCCCCTGCATCCACTGCAAACCGCCCAGTGCGGGCTCGATGACATAAGTTTCATAACCGGCAGTCAGCGGTTTTACACCCAGGTAGTATTTGCCCAACAGGTAAATGGGACTGGCGCCCCAGGCGTGGCATAAGCTCTTTCCAAAGTCCCGGCCATACATTGCGTAATGTTCAGATTCTTTTTTAGAAGGATCATATTCTTCCCAAAAACTGGTGGCGCCGAGTTTTAGCATGCCTCCCCAGTAATTTTTCATTTCTCCCAACACGTATTTTTGCTCGCCCATAGCACAAAGTGCTTCCAGCTCGTAAAAACGCATGTAAGGCGTGGTAATCTTCTGGATATTGTTGTTCAGCAGTACCGACGATTTCACGGCCATTTTCTGTTCCAAATCGAAGAAGATAGCGAACATATTTGCGTAACGGGTTACCGTTTCTGTGGATTGCCCGTTCACGCGACTATGCACCAATGCCTTTTTCTTATCGTTCCAATAAAGGTTGAATAACTTTTCTTTAAGGCCGTTAGCCAGATCGCGGTAACGTACTGCACCATCTTTGTCATCGACCAGTTCCGCGCAAAGCGACATGGTTTCAAGGCTGCGGGCAAATAACAGTTGCTCGAAACTCACTTCTCCTTCTTTACTTAAACCGGCGGCCCAGTCGATAAAGATCCAATCGCCCGGCAGGCCTTGCAGCAAACCATCTTTATTTCGCCTGCCCATTACGTATTTAATCAGACTTTCCATCCGGTCGTAGTTCTGCCGTATAAAATGTTTATCGCCCGTATAAAGATAGTAGTCGTAAATCCCCATGAACCAGTAAAAGGTGTAATCCATTATAGTGTTGATATGACTCGTTACCGGATCCTTACCGCGTAAGGCGTACATCGTTCTGGTTACGGTTGCGTTGTCATTCATCAGGTAATAGTTCATCAGATTACTCTGGTAGGCATCGCCACTCCAAATCCAGCGGTCACGTTTAATACCGTCGATAAAAAAACCGCGGGTGCATAAATGCAGTGTATACTTAGCTACTTCATATATCTGGTTCAACTGTTCATCACTAGAGGAAAAACTACCTTTGTCCGGAATATCGGCATATTCATACAACATCGAAACCGAATCCATCTTCACCTCTCCCTCTGATACAATATTTACAAACCGGAAAGCTTTAGATAAGGGCATTAGCGAATCCACTTTATTACTGATATTGATCAACAGCCTGTCGAGCGTTTCCGCCTTTTGCGGACTTAGCGCTTCTTCCTTACTTTCGCCATAATAAATAGTTAGTTTACCGGTTCCCTGCAATCCGTGCAGTTTAACAAAACCGAAGGTTTCCCGGCCAAAGTCTACTAATCTCGATGCGCCGTTTACCTGGGCGCTGCTGGCATAAACCGGCTTTACTGGCAATTTGAACGCAGATGGTGGTTGTGCAGGATCCGTAAAATTATCAGACCCGGCCTGTAGCCATTTCGTGGCTGATATATCCGACGTTTTACCCGTTTCGTCGATCCACTCTTTATCTTCAAACGTTACCAGCCAGCTGCTATCGCTTTTAATCGTTTTACCATTGATGAAGATAGCAGGCACAACCGCCTGGCTGAACACCTTTACATTGATGTTATGTTTGCCGGCGGGTATAGTAACGCGACTGGGCATACCTTCCAGCATTTTACCATCAACCTTTACATTGTATTGCCCTTCTGCAAAAACCGACAGCTCTTCCGCCTGCGAAAGCTCCACCGGCTTAGAAAAATTCATCAGTACATAATGATTGTCCATCTTCCAGAAAACAGGGAAAAATGTACCCCGTTCGGTACGTCTGTTCTGAAAATGGTTACTTAACCATATTTCATAATCGCCGGGATACCATATCCATTGCGCCTGCTGGGCAACAGCGCTGCCTGCGGAACAGATGCCGGCGCAAAACATGATGTAAAACAGGATTAACTTTCTTGTCATTCCAATAACGTGTTTAAAATCCATTAAAGAAGATGTAGAGGCTTATCATCACGATTACCAGGGCTATCCACATACGCCATACCAGGCGGCTGGGCTTCTGCATCACATCTGCCCCGGCCTGTTCCGCCATCACCGTAGGTTTACCGGTGAGTGATATCAATACCGCTAATATCAGCAGCAACAGGAAAATATAAAACGACAGCAACAGGTAGTGTGGCCATATAAGATACTGATCTTTCGGGAAAACCCACAGGTAACAAATGCCTGTGCCAAGGCTGATAGCCGAGCCCCACGACAACGTGAAATTCACGGCCAGCCTGGTGGTGCGTTTCCAAAACACAGCCAGCAGGAATACCACCGATAACGAAGGCGCTATAAAACCAAGCACCGCCTGGAAAACATCAAACAGGTTAAGTCCCTTTATACTATCGATCGCAATTGCCATTCCGATCGCGAATAAACATCCTGCCAGCACGGTCATACGCCCGGTATGGATGACCTGGGCGTTACTGGCCGCAGGATTTATCTTTTTTACATAAATATCAGTGGTAAATACCGTACTTAATGCATTTAAAGACGACCCGATCGTGCCCACCAGTACCGCTATCAGCACAACGATCACCAGTCCGTTCAGGCCTGGCGGGAACAACTGCGTCACCAATGTCATGTATGCCTCACTGGGATCTTTGAGGCCGGGGAACAATTCAAAACAAATAATTCCAGGTATAATAAACAATGGCAATGAAAGGATTTTGAGCCAGCCAATAAAGTTCACGCCCAGCTGCCCCTGTTCCAGATTGCGGGCACCCAGCACCGATTGCACCATGGCCTGATCGGTACAGAAAAAGGCGATGGCCGATACGGGGTAACCAAGTAAAATAGCATGCCACGGGTAATTGGGGTCGCTGGCGGGTTGAATTAAGTTCCAATATTCGCGTGGCGCTCTATGGAACAGCGCTGCCACTCCGCCCACTTTGTTCACACCAATGATGGTAAGCATCAGCGAAACCAAAATCAGTAAAACCATCTGGAACACGTTCACACGGGCTATTGCCTTTAAGCCGCCGGCAAAGGCAAACAGTCCGGCAAACAGCACCAGTACGATTACAGACTGCCACATGGGAATGCCCAGTATTTGCCGGACGAGAAAACCTCCGGCGAAAAGGCCCAGCGATAACCAGGAGATCAGTATTTTAATCAGGGCGTACCAGGCAAGGATGTTCCGGGTGCCGTCGCCAAACCGTTGCCCCATGAATTCGGGCATGGTGGTTACTTTCCCAGCAAGGTAACGTGGCGCAAACACCATGGCCAGTAAGAACAGGAACACGAAAGCATACCACTCGAAATTGCCGGCAACAATTCCAGTTGAATAGCCAATGCTGGCGAAGGCGAGCAACATCGACGGCCCGACGTTGGTGCCCCACATATTAAACCCGATACTATACCAGCTCAGCGATTTCCCGGCAAGAAATAAATGCTCGCCTTCTTTCTTCTTCCCAAAACTTGCTTTATACCCAATGTAAAGCAATATGAGCAGGTACAGCGCTACAATACTGTAGTCGAGGTAATGCAGCTTTATCAACATACTTCTTTCGTTGGGACGTGAGCAGATGCACCCGGCAATCCGTATCTATCCAGGATATCCTTCATCTTAACGGGCTTTCGCGTAGACAGACTTTCGTCCATGGCCTGCAATAACGCGATAGTACCGATACCTTCCTTCAGATCAGGATAAGCCGTAAAATCCTGTTCAATTGAGTCGACGAAGTATTCAATATAATTCTGGTACTCGCCTGCATGGTGTTTTTGTCCTTCAAAACGGAAATAGTAATTCAGCTCTTTATCGCCCCAGGTAATCATTTTATGTTCTCCTGTTGCGGTAGTGACTGCATAACGCAGCTCATGGTAGTCCGCCTGACTGGCGCCCAGTGTGCCACGGAGTATGCAACTCATACCACTATCGCGGCCCGTAGGCTGCACCGGCCCCGTATAGGCACCGCTGACGCGTGCTACCCGGCCATCAGCCGCGCTGAATATAAAGTGCATGGTATCTTCATTTTTCAGGCCGGCAGCCTTACCGTTCTGGCTAATCATTCCATAACCCATTACTTCCTCAATATTAGGAAGATACCAGCGGATAAAGTCTACCGGGTGGCTAAGTCCGCCATACAACCATTTGAACGAGGGTTCCAGCGCCCATTTCTTTTCCAGGAACCAGCGATGGTCTGCATGATAATAACTTTCAATCGTCATTAGTTCTCCTATCACACCTTCCTCAAAATCCATCCGTTGTTTTTTGAACGGTTCAAAAAAACGGGAGCTTTGTCCTACGAATACTTTTTTACCGGTCTTCTTTTGTAATTCGATCAGCCCGGCAGCATCGGCCAGGTTATCGATAAACGGCTTGGTACAGATCACGTGTTTATCGTGTAACAAGGCTTGTTTTACATGTTCTGCATGCAGGTGGTCCGGTGTATAGATAGCAATAATATCTATGCCCTTATCCTCCAGCATTTCCTGGTATTTGGTAGTATAATCATACGCTTTAAACTCATCGGCCCGTTTGCGGCACAAGTCGATATCGCGATCGCAGATCATTTTAAGTTTCACTTTTTCACTTTGGATGGCGGCCGATACGGTGCTGCTGCCCTCTCCTAATCCTAAAATACCAATAGTAAGCATACGTGGAAATTATTGATGATGAACAGGCCGGCGCACAGATGCCGGCCTTAATTCTTTTAAAAGGTGTTTATACGGCTGTTGCAGGCCAGCATTCCGTTTCACACTATCTGACACAGCCGGACCGTTATTCTCCCAAACATTACCAGGCCCGTTCGCATTTCGCATTACCTTTTCAGCCGGGCTCCAGTTATTTTTTATGGTGATATAAGAAGATCCTTCGTCGAGATAATAGTAAAACCAATGATTGGGATCGTGCGGGTACGGTGCTTTATAGATCGAATCGATATAGTTTTCACTGATAACGGTGCCTGGCATGGCAGACAACGTGTAAATCCCGCCCACATCGTATACGTGCATGGCGTAATGATGGACTTTATTACGATACACCATATTGTTGCGCATTACGTTCACGGCCTTTGTCCAGCCCCACCCCAGGCAAATGCCGGAGTACGGCACTTCACAAACTTCGTTGTGCATGATCTTCGTATTGCGCACATAACCAGCGCTGATACCCACGCAGCCCCAGTCTTCGTTTGCGACCTGTGTTACCAGGTTATCGGATATTACCAGATCGCCACATATTTCCCTTTCATCCGCAGGATCGTAGGGCAGATGTGTTTCAAAGGCCTCATCTGAAAATACACCGGCCTGTATGCCCGTACCGGCAATATCGCGAAACAGGCAACCAGCAACAGTATCGTAGCGGGCCCCCTTTTCAATATCAAGGCCAGTGGCAGCCAGGTGTTCAAAAGCACAATTTTTTATACTGATGTGATGTGCGAACGATAGTGATACCGCGCCTGGCTGGCGACCAATCCAGGCCTGATTTTCGAGTCCCGCTTTAGCTGGAGTGCCCGGCGTGCGGAGTTTGTAAGCGTCGAGCAGGAACATTCCCGCCTGCAGCGGCACGTGCCCCTTTTGCGAAGGCCGCATCCAGCCGGTATGCCGGAAGGCAATGTTGCTGATCTGGACATGTGATACCGCGAGATCGGCTGTACCGGCAATACGCAGCAACGTTTCCTGTTGAGGGGCGACTACCTCTGCTGTTGCCATGTTTTCACCCTTCTTTGGCCAGTAGTACAACTTACGCGAACGGGCGTCGTAATACCACTCGCCGGGTTCGTCGAGCAGTTCAATGGCATTGGAGAGATAAAACGGGGAGTTACCCGTTTCGCGCGACAACCACGGAGCAGGCCATGGGTGTTCACTTTGAATTTTACTTTCGGGTTGATAAAAGTACAGTGTGGCACTATCGCCCGTCACTGCTACTTTTTCCACGCGCAGGTTAGCAATGGCCCACCATTGTTGTATGCACATTTCGAGTCCTTCCCTGTTGCCGGACGAGAGGGCGGCGGGCCATGGAATATTGCAGGTTTCATTCGTTTTATTCCAGCTGAGTATGCGGTTCATACTATCGCCGTTACGATCGCGCGCCCTGATCGCTTTCTCATTATTTACCCACAACTGCCTGAAACCATCGGCGCTCGCCTGTTGGAACGGGAGTTCCGTTATCCACAACTGCCCATGTGCCCCGGGCCTTGTACCTGGAATAGCAGCTGATAGCTTTTTCCAGCCGGTGATACGCGTACCACCGCTGAGTATAGGTTTTTCACCCGCGGCAGCTTCGATGAAAGTAGGACTATCCGGCGTTCCCGAATCTTCAGGACGAATAAAAACCGGCTCGTACAATTGATAAGTACCTCCGTGAAGAATGATATGGATACCTCCTGTTACTGATGGATGTTGAAGCCGCCTTAACTCCCGGGCCTGGCGTAATGCCGCAGCCGGCGTGGCGAGGGGTCGCTCCCTGGTGCCGGGATTGGCATCGGAGCCTGCAGGACTAACGTGGATGTCGGCAGCCTGTACATAGGAAAATATCAGTACAAGAAGGGCCGACAGGCATACACACCTTTTTTTCATCGTGGATTATTGGCGCTGTTTAGAATACAGTTAAATATAGCGCCAACAGTGATCCCGGAAAATGTTGTTACTGATTAAAATGATGGACGATTTTACTATTTATCCTGGAACACCCGCCTGAGGTAAGCGGTATTGGCTCCGTAGTTATATTTCGTATCCGAGGGCTTCTTTGCGTCCCTGCTGCGTTCAATAACCAGCCATCCGCTCCAGCCCATATCGTCCAGTGTTTTCTTTACTTTATACAGATCAATTTGCGGATCGTTTTGCAACCACAGGCTGTCTTTATTGGTAGCATGGATCATACAAATACGATCACGGCCGAGTATTTTCAGTTCGCTGATCAGGTCGCGGCCTTCTTTTAACGGGTTAGAAAAATTGAAATAGATTTTGATGGCGGGGGAACCGATCTCTTTTAACAACCTTACTTCCTCAGTGGCCGATAAAGCCGTTTCAACACCGATCACCACGCCTGCCTGCTCCGCCATTTTCCCGGCAATACGTAACCGCTCCACTACAGCACTGCGTACGGTGGGTTCTTTACGCAAATCACATTGAACGCCCAGTGGCAAAAAGGCTGTTTTTACATTCATCAGCTTCATCGTCCGGATACAGTCTTCGATAGAACGTTTGTATTCCGCGCGACCGCAAAACGATTGTGCATAATAACCGGTCATGGCCAGCGAAAAAATCTCCACTCCATTTTCAGCCGCCAGTTGTAAGAATTGCTGGCGGGCAGAGTCGGTCAGCAATTGATTGTCGAACGTGGGTCTGTTGCCGAGTCCTCCCATATCTACCTCTACCCCGTCGGCGCCCAGCTGGGCGGTTAGGGTGATAGCACCCGGCTTCTGCCGCTTAAGCAGCATCAGGTCTACAAGTCCGATTTTATAACGTTGGTTTTGTTTAGTATGCTGAATGGCCGTTTTAAAAACCGTTTCCAACTGATCAAATCCTTTTACAGCGTGGGCTGGCAACTTTTCGCCTTTGGCACCGAATACATATAACGCGGTATCCGGCTCAATGGTGATGGCACTTTCATCGGCCAGCCCATCTGGTTTAATAATTGCGCGGGTATTTAAGCCGAGGTGTTTAGCGAAGAAAGTGTATACCGCCGTTCTTTTATTGATCCCGAAATCATGTTTTTCTGCGGCCAGGTGTACATTCTCCACCTTCGCCTCACTTTTGTACCAGCCGTACATTTTGCGGAGATAGGGAAAATCGTGTTCGGGCATTTTGTCCGTCCAGTCGCCGCCGTCGCTTACCACCAATTGCGGGCGGGGAGCCGCCATGGCTGCAATTTCTACGTTATCTGTGCCTCCACCGCATTGGTGTATGGGCATGCCGCTTTCGCAGGGGCATCCTCCGTAGAAGTAAGACGACAGGGACACAACGGGCGCGGACACCTTTATACGATTATCCAGCGCTGTTAGTAATACTGTATGGCTACCTGCGCCAGAACCGCCTGTGATGGCCACACGCGTTGTATCAGCATCCTTTTGCGACAACAGGTAATCGAGTATACGGATGCTGCCTAATACCTGTATCGTCATGGCCAGACTGCGCCTATGATCTTCCGACTTGAACTGCAACAGCGATTCGCCCCAGGCAAACAGGTCGTAGCTAAATGCCATAGCGCCCATTTTTGCCATAGCAGCGCAACGGTATTGGCAGTCGGCCCGGTAGCGTTGCCGCTCCCAATGTCCGTCGGGGTTTAGTATTACAGGGATTTTTCCGCTGTACTTCGCTGGTTTATACAATGATCCGTTGATCCAAACGCCCGGTAGTATTTCAATCGCGATGTTTTCTACGGTGTAGCCATTTAACTTTCTTTTGGGGGTGATGATGGGCCTGGAGACTGGGGCGGCAGGCAGCGTAGATAACTGTAATGCCTCCATTAAACAGGGCTTCAACAATTCCTTCCGGCTTTCCCATTCACTTACGTTGCTGTATTGGGCGGCAATCCGGTCTAATTCGGCCCAACCTTCCGCCACAGGCCAGCGATAATATTCATAGTTGCTCAACTTATATTTCCCCGGACCATCTGCTTTGACTTTCATTTCCAGCGGCTGCAAAATATTGTTGAGCGTAACTTCTGCATCAGGGCGATATTTCCAGTCGGCATATGTTACCCATTTGCCGGCCACTACGCTATCCACGTATCTCACTTTAATGTTGTATTTCTTCTCCACTTCGCTTAATACCTGCTTCAAAGGTTTGCGATAAGTGTCGTCTGAGTTCTGCGAAAAGACCCAGGCTGGCAACAGCAGTAAACACATTATATACAGGATACGCTTCAACATAAATAATTTATTAAAACATTTATTCTTCGGATGCGCCGGTTAATACAGTTTGTGCGCCGGGCCATTGTTCAGCAATAATAGGTTTCAGCTCCAATTTGGCAGGATCGATTACTACGTGTTTGATCCGTTCACGCCGCCATGTATACACCACGTGTACCAGGCCATCGCTGGTTTGTATCACCGAAGGATAAGAATACTGGCTAACGGGCGAATCTTCCAGCACCAGTGCGGCCGACCAGTTTTTACCATCTTTCGATACTGCAACGTTTAACGGCGTTCTGGCTCCTTTGCCGTTACGGAGTTCAGGCGATGGTTTAACATGGTTATAGACTAGTAACTGCCTGCCATCCTTTAAAGTTACGGCATCCGTTCCCGAATTATTATTAGGAAGAGAAGAGGCTGTTACAGGGCTCCAGGTTTTACCCTGATCGCTGCTCCAGCTTTCGTTGATTGTTCTGTTTTTACTGCGGCACAACACCTGCCATCTGCCGTCGGCGTGCGTAAGCAGCGAGGGCTGAATAGCGGTAACGGTTTTACCGTCGTTAATGGGCTGCGATTTAGTCCAGGTACGGCCGAAGTCTGAAGTCATTTCAAAATGTACTTTCCAGCCATCTTTTTCTGTACTGGATGGGCAAATCAACTGCCCGTTCAGTAACAGCGGCTTATTTTTAATAGGCCCAAGAAAGCCTGCCGGCAAAGCTTCCCGTCTGCTCCAGGTTTTGCCATTGTCAGCAGAACGTATCATCCAGCCCGTCCAGCCAGCTACATTGGGGCCAATCTTATAAAATAAAAGCAATTCTTTGTTGGGCGTATAAAACAGTACAGGATTGTAACATGCGTACCTGGTGCTGTCGTTCAATACGCCATCTGCCACCATCGCCGGCTCCGACCAAATACCATTTCGCAGTTTACTGGTCCAGATACAAACATCTTTATTACCCTCTTTTGTTCCCCCAAACCACGATGCGATCAGGCCCTCCGATGTTTCGGCTATTGTAGCGGCATGGCTTTCCGGAAAAGCAGGCCGTTCAGAGATAAATTCATCTTTCAGGATACCATTCCTGAAACCAAAGGACGATCGTAAGTTGTAATGGCCAGATCCCAGTTCCAGTACCGCGTATCTCCCCTCCATTTTTAAAAACCTTATACCTTCACCTATGGATTTACCGCCCTCCGTAATACCCGTACTATCATTGGCTGGAATGTACACCAGTGCTGTTGTATTAGTGGGGATAGTGATACTCCAGTCAAACCGGGCAATCGACTTCTTCCATTCGCTCTTTATTTCACCGTAAACCGATGTATAAGATGCCTTTACAAAATCCAGTCCGTCAATATTCCCGGGTTTCATCACTATCCTTTTAAATGCCACTTCGTTACCATCTGACTTTATTCCAGCCAGATCTTCGTACAGCCAGATCAGCAGATCGCCGAGTAACATCACGTGGTTCTGCGAGTTCATTTCCGGGCGGGCGGTATTGCCGTTCCACAGTTCCCAGATAGTGGTGGCGCCCTGCACCGCCATGTACCCCCAGGAGGGATATGTTGTATTCGAAGCAAGCGTAAATGCAATATCGGAATGCTGGAAAATACTTAAACCGCGCAATAACCATTGTGTTCCGATAACGCCCGTACTGATGTGCATTTTATCCGTTATCCTGATGCGGGTATAGAGATTATTGAAGACTGCTTCCTTCAAACTATCGGGAGTCATTCCAAAATAAAGCGGCAGCATGTTCGCTGTAACGGTGTTATTATCGTACCATTTCTTTTGTGCATTATAGAACTTGTTATGAAATGCCTGGTTCACCATACGTTTCAACTCACGATAATCCGCGATATCTGCATTGTTACCCGAAATTGCTGCGAACTTCTCCATCAGACCAAGCAGGTTATAATAAGTAGCACTGGCAATCAGTGCACCGTTCGTCGTTCTCGTACTGTCCGACGAACGGATCATCTTCAGGTCTTCCGGTGGCACACACCAGTCGCCGTACTTATCTTTCGTCATAATACCATTTTTGAGGTATTTGTCCTTCATGTAATACATCCATTTTTTCATGGAAGGATAATGAGAAGTGATCGAGCGTTCATCGCCGTACTGGCGATACAACATATCAGCCACCATCAGGTAAGTGCCAGGCCAGGTAACGTTATCAGAATAATAATTCCAGAAAGCGGGTGCTACATCGGGGATGGCGCCTTCGGGCGTTTGCGAATCCTCTATATCATTCAGCCATTTGGCATATAAGGCTGCATTATTGAACAGGAAAGCCTCTCCTGCTGCTCCCGTAGCCCTGTCGCCCAGCCAGGGCTGCCTTTCATTCCGTTGCGGACAATCAACCGGCATGCCTTTGTAATTAGACGCAATGCCCCACCAGGCATTTCGATGAATGATGTTGATCGTTGAATCGGAACACTGGAAAGAACCGGTGTTCTGCAAATCATCGTACACCATTTGTCCTTCAAAATCGTTCACCGTTGGCGTGCCGGGATAACCGGTTATTTCAGCGAAACGAAATCCGTGGTACACGAAAGCCGGCTGCCAGCTTTCAATACCACCACCTTTCAGTGTGTAGATGTCGGTAACTTTTGCATCGCGGAGATTGGCGACATACAGCGAACCGTCGGACCCGAGGCTTTCTGCAAAGCGAAGTTTCACCTGTTCGCCGCGTTTTCCTTTGACTGTCATTCTCAGCCAGCCGGAGAAGTTCTGGCCCATGTCCAGGATGTGGCGCCCGTCTGCCAGTTTCTTTATGGTAAGCGGACGAATGGTTTTCATCACTTTCATCGGCGCGATCATGTGGGCAGACAGTCGTCCGGGCGGTGCCTCTACCTTTTCGGGTTGCAGCCAGTTGCGATCGTCGAAGCCAGGCAACTGCCAGCCGGCCCATTCTTTGGTGGCATCGTATTCTTCGCCGTCGTATTCATTGTTAGTTCGTATAGGGCCATCTATATTTAACTTCCAAGTTTCATCGCTTGCCACAATGCTTTTCTCTCCATTGGCATATTCAATTTCAAGCTGGAATATCATTTTAGGAAAGCCGAACGTGTTATGCTTTTGTGTTTTGTAATTCTGCCGCATCGTAAAAAAACGGCCATTGCCTAATATCGTTGTCACCATATTACTTCCGGCCTTCAGTTCCTTCGTTACATCGTAGGTATTATAAAGCACGGTTTTGCGATAATCTGTAGGCGCAGGAACAAGGCTGTATCCACTTATATGTTTGCCGTTCAGGTAAAGCTGATGTAAACCCAGTCCCGCCATATACACGGTAGCGCGTTTAACGGCCGCCGCACAGGAAAACTGTTTCCTGAAATACCTCGCCGACAATCTCGACCACTGGGTAATACTATCGAATGCGGAAGCCTTATCATAGCCGATCCAGGAAGCTTTCCAGTCGGATGCCTGTAACAGCCCCATCGTCCAGCAAGCGTTTCCGCTCCATCCCGAAACACCCTTGTTCGTCCATACTTTTACCTTCCAGAAACATGCGTTACGGCTGGCAAGTACCTTTCCTGCATATGTGATATTCAGCGAACGCGCACCTTCTACCCTGCCCGAATTCCACAAATCACCTTCGTTCCTTGCCAACTTTTCAGGAGTAGACGCAACCATCACCTGGTAGGCTGTTTGATGTACGTTCCGTTGAGAAGAGGACAGCTGCCAGCTAAGCCGGGGAGTTAGTACATCTATTCCACGCGGCTCCTGCAGCATTTCGCAGCGCTGTTCCTTTACAGTTACCTGGGCTTGCATTTGAAATGCACCGCACAGCAATAAGGTGAATATAATTAGTTGTTTCATTTCGCGGAAAAATCAAAATATAAAACCATACTTAAGGCCCTTGCCGGGTCCTTTTCATAATCGTAAAAAATATTCTTCGCCCCCATAGGCCCGGTTGTTTCGTTCCTTTGTGTTTTAGTCCCTATGCTGCTAATACCCTGCATGAAGGAAATATCGCCGGCCGGAAATAGCGGCTCGTAATTATGCCACTGGTCAGTTTTCCAGGCGGGCGTAAAAAGCCGAAGGAACAGGTTTTCGGTTTCGCTGACCATCCTGAAACTGTTATGAGTTAAAACAAACTGTGCCCAGTAAACATGCCCGTGGTATCCTTTAAACTCGGGATACTTCCAGGGGAACTCGCCAGTTTCCGTATTATTGTACTCTTTCGTCCAGACGCCCAATTGCACGCCTTTTGTGCGGTTTTTCCATACACGGTAAGGCCCATCTCCCATATAAGTAACCGAGCGTATTTGCTGTTCGGGTAAACTGAAGTTAGCGCCGATAAAACTGGTAAAGTAAGTGCCGGGGAAATAATGTAACTCCATCTTTATCCAGCCCGACGGATAGATTGTCCAGCGGATGGTGTTGTACCCTTCTTTTTTGTCGTAGGCCGATGCAATCACCAGCTCTTTTCCTTCAAACCGATGTGTAATATTCCGGAAGTTAGTCACGCCCTCCTGTATGGAAGGGCCGTTGGAGAAAGGTATGCTGCCACAACTGTTGCTAACCGTTGCGAGAAAGCCATTCTTCTTATTAAAAGATAAACTGACCTCACCTACTGTTACCAGTAACATTGTATCAGCCTGACTAATGCTAATCTTTTTATCACCCGACTTCTGTACCAGCTTTGATGCAATTCTGTTAGGCCGGCTGATGGCATAAGTACGGGTAAACAGTTCGCGATCTTCCGCATCCCTGGCGGCTA
The DNA here is from genome assembly GCF_902168175.1 of uncultured Chitinophaga sp. GTDB lineage: Bacteria > Bacteroidota > Bacteroidia > Chitinophagales > Chitinophagaceae > Chitinophaga. The sequence continues at coordinate 14,226 of NZ_CABHOU010000030.1, forward strand.
AAGTAAGCAAATCATAGTTATACCAGTTCCCGGGCAAATCCAATTTCAATATACCTTTTGCTGATGGCGCCACAGCAGGTGCGGCCGCTACTCCGGAAGTATCTTTTACATCACCACCATTAAGCGCACGAAGTGTCCACGCGAATTTGCATTGCTTCAGATCAGAGAAGTGATAACGGTTTTCAAGTACCAGTTGGCCGTCGAACGATTCAGTTATCTCCCTTCTTTCCACATACACGGGACTCCATATTTCTTTGATCGCGAAATAGCTGCCTTCTTTTTCATGATGAGGACCTACAATTCCGTCTGCACCCCTGTGCTTGTCGGTGTCCAGCGAATCGTTCTTATCCTTTCGCACCACGCCCTGATCAGCAAAATCCCAAAGAAAGCCGCCAGCGCTCAGCGGATCGTGCCACATCGTTTCCCAATAATCCTCCAGGCCCGCACCATGACCGCCATCGAACTGGCCGTGCAGGAATTCGGTGGGCATTACGATTTCAGTTCCGTTATTATAATTCCCGATGCCATAGTTATACTCGCGGTAATGCTGCGTTTCAATGCCCTTAAACAATTCCCACGGATGCACCACCGGCCGTTGCTGCGGATCGAACACGGTAAACAGGCTGTCCAATGCCCGGTTATGCCCTCCTTCGTTACCATTCGCCCAAAAAACGATAGAGGGATGGTTTTTATCGTGCATCATCATTTCCTTTAACAGTTGCGTACCCGTGGGTAGGTCGTAGTGACCGTGCCAGCCAGCCAGTTCGTCCATTACAAAAAGCCCAAGCGAATCGCAGGCATCCAGGAAATGATCGTCGGGCGGGTAATGACTCATGCGCACGGCGTTCATATTCATATCCTTCATCAGCAGTACATCTTCTATACTATTGCGCCGGCTAAGCGTACGGCCTGTTTCAGGGCGGAATGAATGCCGGTTTACGCCTTTCATCTTCACCTTTACACCATTTACATATATACCGTCCCGTTGTTTCACTTCTACTGTTCTAAAACCGAACGGCTGCGAAACAGTATGTAATGCCTTTCCCTTTCTAAAAAGGGTAAACACAGCTTTGTACAGGTAAGGCGTTTCGGGATTCCAGGGTATCGGCGAAGAAAAATTCTGCCTGACAGTAAAGTCCTTTCCTCCACGGGTCAGCATACTTCCATACAACTTACCATCAGCACTATAAATAGTTGTTATTACGCTATCAGCCTCCCTGGCGGTATGTAAAACGGCGGTAAACCGACCGTTCGCCTTTGCATCAATCCCGATATCATTAATATGATCAAGGGGAAGAATTTCCAGCCACACCGGCCGGAAGATTCCACCGAATATCCAAAAATCCCCACGCCGCTCGGCATCGTTCACCGATTCGTTGGAAGAATGTTTGGCCACGGCAACTTCCAGTATATTTTCCTTTCCATATCGGATCAGGCGTGTTATATCGTAACGGAAAGCGTAAAACGCACCATGATGCACGGCCCCGGCCAGCTTGCCATTTATCTTCACCTCCGCATCCGTCATCACTCCTTCGAATACGATATTGATCGATTTTCCCTTCCAGGACGCCGGAGCCGTGAAAGTACGGCGATACAGCCCTTTCTCTTTTCCCCTCACACTATCTTTGGCAAAACCATAATCATATTTCCCGAACCCTTGTACCTCCCAGCATGAAGGCACTTTGATATTCGTCCATTTACCGGCACGCATGCCTGCGGTGCAATAGAACTCCCAATCCACGGCATCGTCGCTACCGGTGCCGCTCAAATAATGTTTTTCTGTTTGCTGGCAAACGGCGAAAAACGGTGTAAGCAAAAACAAGGCAACCAGGAAAATCTGAATTGCTCCGGAAATGACACCTATATGCAATCGCTGCCTCATAGCCTACCCGTTATACGTTGTAACGAAGGCGCGGAAGCTACTTTCTTTCCATTCACCCAAACACTTAAACCTTTACCCTTCTTATATTTTGCGCCATTACGGTCCCAAATGATCGTGACGATCTTTTCATGATAAAGTATATTATCCAGGCAAAACCAGTCCCAGGTACCATCGGGCAATAAGGGATTTACCTCGATGATATTAGAGGCGGCGGGTCTTAGGCCAACCAAACCAGTAATGATAAGATCGTTAAACGTGGAATGATTGTAGTACCGGCTCCGCTCTTCATCGCCCTTTAGCCAATAGCCTGTTTTTTCATCGAGGTATTCGCCTATGTACGGGCGGCCGCGGTAGTACTGCGACTCCACATAAGTTTGTAATAAGTGAAAATAGCTGCTGTCTGCGATATAGGATTGTTGGTAATTATTGAGCAGGTTGCCTAAAGCCGTTAGTGTTTGTGCTGTAGCAAACGGCCATACAGCCCCGTCCCATTCGCATTTACAGCAACCATGACTACGAAAAGCCGGATGACTTCTGTCGGCGGTGGTAATGCCAAACGGAGCGCAAAAGGTTTTGGTATCGGTAAGGCTTGTCCAGGCGGGGTTATACTGACTAGCGGGCAAATTGAAGTACCAGGGTATAAATCCTATTTCTTCTTTCACCTGCGAGAGCGTATCTGCTTCCTTTAACACTTCAAAAAACGAATGCTGCCGGTTCCAAAGTTTAGCTTCCGTTAATTGTTTCAGCGTATCAGCTTTAAGATCGTATAACTTTTCCTTCGTCGTTAGTCCTGCCATCTTACTTATGCACGCCAGTGCTTTAGCATTTCCATACATATAACTGTTGATGGATGGCCTGGCGTTCTTTTCCTTCCGGCCGCCGCTGATCGTTTCCTCCATCGCGTCCCTTACATCGTATTGCCAGAAGAGGCCCGATGGCAGGCGACGGTCCTGCTCCCAGGCGGCGTAATCACTTTCCAGGTCAGGCATCAGGTTGATAACAAAAGCCCGGTCGTTGTTAACGAGGTAACGATTGTAGATAGCGTCAATGTTCCAGCTGCTGTAAAAACGTAGTTTCTTCATGGCCCCGCCATCGTTGCCCCTATACCACACGAGCAGGTTATTATCCATGTAACGTTTATCATGCAGCCACCTCGATTCATAAATATGATGGCCCAGCCCACTGGATATCAGGTTATATTTATCGGCATAACTACGTTGCACCAGGAACTCTGTGAATACAAATCCCTTCTCTGTGTTCTTAATATGTTTACGCAACGTCCACCAGCGGTAGTAGAACATTTCCTCGAAGTTCTGCTGAGGGCATTCAAACAGGGGAATATTCCGTTCCATCCACGAAGCGGCACTATCATTCGGGAAAGCCTGTGAAATATTCTCATCTTCCATATTATTGAAATAATCGACATAGTGCCTGAAGTCCGAAAACCGCAATACAGGTTTCGACTGGCCGCTTACATCGACTATTTTCAGCAGCAAAAGCAATATGAGCATCTGTTTTAAAAACATAATTATGGTAAAGCAGCCGTTTTCAAATAGTGAATAAAATAAGTCGCCTCGTCGCCCTTACTATCCGCACCTGGCAGGTCGTAGTTCTGATCTGTAGGCGTATCTGCATTGGGAAACCGCACCGTTGTACCCGTTCTGAATACAATGCGTTCTGCTTTTTTGATTGGCGCAAAACAGATATTCAGCACTGGTTTGTTATCGTTAATGGTGAGGCTATAAAAACGGGTAATGGCGTTCAGGTCTAAGTTGACATTCACCTTTTCGCCTCTCTTATATTTCCCCACAGACCGGTTCCTGTATCCCTGTTTAGTGAAGATAGTGCCTGTAGAATCAAATATCAGCCGCAGACAGGGTATCCCCTTTGCATCCGTCACTTCAATCTCCAACACCCCCTTACCATCCTGCGAAGGCGTAACCGCGAACGACAATTTAACTTTTTCCGATGCAGGAAAAACGCGCTCAGCTTTCGCATAATCAAAAGGGTCTTTATCTTTTAAAACCAACCCCTTTTCATTGGGCAGGCGTTCTATTGCAACACTGCACCATAACGGACTATAGATATTCCAGTAACGAAGCTCCTCTCCGTCTTTGATGTTACTGAACACTTCGTCAATATGTTCTTTCTGTTTGTCTGTCACCGGAACCGGGACCTTACTTACCCACATATCTTCCTTATTCATACTCCAGGTCACCCACATATTACCGTCCGGCGGCCTTCCGTTCATTTCCTGTATACCGCGCACATATTGCGGGCCATAACTTTTGTAGGCACCCCCGTAACGCATGGCTGTTATTTCACCGTTTACGAGCAACAGGTTATGATAGTTCAACCCGTCGTTGCTGGTACTTACGGCCAGTGGCCAGCGAAATTCAGACGGATTGTATACTGCGGCATACTTCCCATCCCCCGTGCGCTGGGCCCATATTTTAGCATTGGCATTCACAAATCCGGGCGCGCGCGTTGGGTTGTACTGCCAGGTTTTGCCTTCATCGGTACTGATGCTGGTAAGCGCATATTTCCAGAAACCGGCTACATGGCCATTGGGCAAATGGTAATAACAGAATGCTTTAAAGTCCTTTTTTAAGGGAATTAGCTCATCGCCCCTGTCGGCTTCTTCTACCATTTGCTGCATCAGTAGCGGAGTAGCCAGCAGTTCGTCACAAGCGGTAATCAAACCCCTATCCTTCGCATTTTTATAAAAAGGGAAACCTGAATTCTTTTCATGAAACCCATGATTGTAACGCAGAAAATACACGGGACCAAAACTCCCGTCGGCCTTTATCTCCCTGATAACACGCCCAATACCATTTCCATCGTTAGGATCATCTTTTTCGCCCAGTGCAATACCGTAATAGCCTAATGCAAACAAGCGCTTAGAGCGTGATGTGTAGAAACCTATTCGCTGGTGCATTACGGCATAACTGTTATTGGCAGTATCTTTCCGGCCCTCCTTCACGTACCCGTCGGGAATTTTATATTCGGGGAAGAGAACGACGGGAGCAGTCCAGTTGTAGCCGTCTTTGGACGACTGCAGCAATGTTCTGCCGGGAGCTACATGCTCGCCCACAGGATTGCTTAAATACTCCAGGAAGAAAGTATTATTCCAGTACGCCAACATAGGCGCGTGATTATAAGTCCAGCCTGAAACGCCTCCGTCCGCACGGTTGGCGCGCATGGTTTGAATATTATGTACACCAATAGCCGGCGACAGCTGACCATGGTGATAATCTACATTCGACAACGTGCTGCCTGTATAACGTACGGTATCCTGTGCGAAGCTCACCGCAGGCAGCATGCAGAAGGTAAAAAGAAGGTTTATATGCTGGATGATCTTCATTTTTTTGCGAGTTGTTTTTCCAGGTCTTTCACGAATTTCCGGCTTACGGGAACAATTGTTCCATGTTTATGTCCTTCAGGCAGATGCACCTTTGCCGGAACGAAGTTTATAAAATCGGTGGTGGCTACTGCTTCATAAGTTTTCTGCTGGTAGGCATCGAAATAAATCAACCATTTGTTTTTCACCTTCACTACAGAAGGGCCTTCTGTAAACTTCTCCGTGAATGGTGTGGATATATTTTTCCATGGCCCGGCCGCACTGTTACTGAAAGCCACCTCCAGGTATCGCGCGGCCCGGGTATTATCTTTTAATACTAATACGTAGTCGTTGGCCGCCCGCTGAACGATCGTTCCGTCGATCACACTAAAGCCCGGATCAAGAAAAAGCTTTGCGGGCGGGAAGTGTTGAAAATCACTGGTAGTAGTGTAGTACAGGCGATGATTGTTACTATCGTCCTCCTCGCCCTTGTCGAACCTGCCCGGTATACAGGAGGCCCATACCACCAGGTACTGCTTCTTATCTTTATCGTAAAATAATTCCGGTGCCCAAACATTTACGGCAGGCTCCTTTTCCATTACCGGTATCCAGCGCTGCTGGTCCCAATGTAACAGGTCTTTGGAAGATGCATAACCCAATCCCTTATCTCCCCGCCAGCTGCTGGTCCATACCAGGTGAAAAGTACCGTCCGGCGACTGCACCATGGAGGGGTCGCGCATTACCTGCTGTGTTCCCACAGATGGCTTTAGCAGCACCGTATCCAGGTCTTTCCAGTTATATCCGTCATAACTGGTCAATAAGCGAAGCCCCGCATTGGCAGGCTCGCGAAAGGAGGTAAACACGTAGGCCTGGCGCGAACAGGACAAGCATACGAGCATACTTATCAACACTAATAATGGAATATATCTTTTAGTAATGATCATTTGCCTTTTTCAAGTACCAGTACCCAATCGTTTCCTTCCGCAGCTTCTCCCGGCGGATCAAATTCTGTGATCCCTTTTACTACGGGAACATCGAAGCTGGTCATTTCACCGGACGAGGGTTTGAACCATGACGCCTTGCCAGGGATAAAGCCTGTTTTCGATAAATCGACCTGAAACTTATTGCCCACATATGTATATATCAGCGCGTAACCTTTACCTTTCGTGGCCAGCAGGTACCCGTATCGTTTGCCGTTGTTGTTTGGCAATATTTCCTGCGCAGGCGTGCGGTCGTAATAAGACCTGCTTTCCAGCAGCTTCTTCAGGTACCGCATTTGTTCCGCGCCGGGGGAATGAATGGCCGTTTTCCAGTTAGTGGTTACGCCATAATTTGCGTCCGCATCTCCTTTCGTATGAAACTGCATTACCGCATTTTCGCCGTAAGTAAACCCGAAACCACCGGCAAATACGCTCCAGTAGGCATAACGGCGAAGGTCACCGGCACTCCATCTCACTTCCAGGCTGTCATGTAAACCATGTGGTATATTTTCGTAAGATGGCTCGCCATCCAATACCGGCTTCACCGGCTGGCGCCGGTAGTCCGCCTGCACATATTTCCAATTATCTTCTCCAAAGAAATGTTTATCGTTTTTGCTAGTGTCCTGCGCGTAGGTGCGATGACCGCTTTGGAAGATGTTAAAGTCCAGCCAGCGTTCATTATGAAACCAATCAGAAGAAGAATAACGGCCGCGCGGATGATAGGTGATCAGGTGTTGCGGATCATACTTTTTCAGGGTAGCCCCTATTGTTTGCCAAACATCCAGGCCTTCCGTGCCTCTCACATCTCCACCATTCATCCATATTACATTGGTTTTGCTCTTATACCTTTTAGCCAGGAACTGTGCGTATAACGCCGCCTGCCCCTTACTAACATGCCCTCCTTTTACATTGCTGCCCCATACGGGCACCAGCGCCATGTACATACCACGCTTTGCAGCTTCGTCGATTACAAAGTCGATATGGTCCCAGTAATCGTATCCTTCGCTGTTATTAAAATCATTGCCCGGTGTTACCAGCGGCTTCGATACATCATGGTTTACCAGTGCCGAATCGCCGTAAACGTTCTTTGCTATTTTCAACTCATGTAACACCATTACCTGCACTACGTTAAAGCCCTGCGCTTTTCTGGCGTCCAGGTATTCCAGCACTTCATCCCTGGTGCATTTTACGAACAGCAACCAGCCCGTATCGCCCAGCCAGAAGAACGGCTTGCCGTCTGAGGTGCTGAAAAAGCGTTTATTGGCCGACACCTTCAACGGAAGCGGCGACTGGGCCTGCAAACTGAACGCCCATACCATCATCAAACCTGTCATCAGTTTCTTCATCTGTCTTATAATTTCTTCAGCCATAACACCCAGGTCCCATTACCGGGCGATGAAAATTGTTCGGTTTTTCCAGCTTTAACGACCTGCTTCGATGGTTGTACCTGCCCGGTAGACATATTCACCCATGCTACGCTATAACGCCCTTCCTGTCTGGAAAGATCGGCGGTGTAATTAGTAGCGGCTGTATTGCAGATAATCATGCCGGTCCGGTCATTTGCCAGTACCCATTGATCATTGTTGCCAACCGGCTGCATACTGGCAGCGGCCTTCAGAAAATCGGCATTCCTGATTTTCAGCGCTGGCAGCGAACCGCCAGCCATTAGTACTGCCAAACCATGTTTATCCCAGGCGTTGGCTGAATAAATGACGGCTTTACCGGGGAAACGTAATTTGTATTCAAGCACCGCGCGATACACTTGTGCAGCTGAAGTACTTTTAGGCTTCAGGAGCCGGGCATGTTGCCGGGGGGCGAGATGCTGGCCGCCCAATGGGGCATAAGCCTCGCCACTTGCCTGGTAATACCAGTACCGGATATCGATCACATCGATTACCGCTGCATAAGCCGGATCGGCCAGGATCGCGTCCTGCACATCTTTCGTTGCACTTACACCTATTATCGGATGTTTGCCCTTTTCCAACTCCCACTCCTTCACGGTATTTAACCAGAACTGCATGAAATGCAGCGGACCGGTAAACTCTTCTCCTGTTAATTGTATCACGCCACTATTGTCCGAAAAATTATCCAGGCACTGGCGGATGTACTTTTTATGTAACTCACGCCTCACGGTATGCGCGGTATCGTAGAACTGCCCGTCCATGAAAATGCGCTTATCACCTGCATACGGCACCGGTTCCGGAAACCCAACATTGTTTATATTGTTCGCCGTGCGCCATGGAAAATCGGCATAATGCGCACCGGCTTCAATAATATTATGCTGGAAGTATTGCTGGTGGATCAATACCTGCCCCTTTTTATCGGCTATACCGGCAAACTGTTTCAGCCGGTCCCAGTACCAATGGTTGTATTTGGTGAGGTCGTACCTGCTAAGACCATCCCAGGCCGTGTCTTTCCCACTTCTGGCAAAAGGCAGTTCATAAAACGGCGCCCATACTTCTCCATCTATGCGCCGGATACGCTCGTGATCATCTCTTCTCCTGTCATACCACAAGCCATAATTCTGTTCCACCGCTACCGTTTGTGTGGCCAGCATCGTATCTGTGAGCTCCTCCAGGTTGTCTGTAAGTCCCCGGCCGGTTTTGCCCGGTACATAACGTGTAATGGCCGCATTACTGTTCTTTACACCATAAGGCCTCGCGCTGCCGTTCCACCAGGGAACACTTATCCGCGAGCCGTTAACCACGCCGCCGTTGCTGAGCAACCAACCGTTTAACAGTTGTATACCTGCGCCGGGCGTAGTTGTTTTATATGGAATGGATGAAAGCAACTTAAGCTGATCTATCGTTTTTACTCCGCTTTCCTCTACGGGAATGGGGTTGCGGCGGGGGGCATCGTTAATAAATTCTAATAGCGTTCTTGCGGGCGATACGGCAAGTTGCGTAAGGGTAGCCGCGGTTGCTACAGAAGGACTGCTACTGGCTTCCGTTTCAATTTCCATGATCTGCCGGTCAGTGTTCCGGCTACTTATACGTTCTTTCAGTTGGGCGTAATAAAGGCTTCGCGGTTGTATGCTGTTGTTCGACTCGCCCCAGTAACCATTACCGGCAAACTGGCTCCAGCTGCCGAACGACCAGTTCTGCGCTCCAGGTGGTGCATAACAATCGATCCTGGCCGCGCTGCAATTCCACAACACGCTGTTGGCAATGTTCCAACCCGCACCCTGTCCATCCTGGCCGCGGTTGGTGAAACTGATCGCCTGACCGTCTACGTTCACCACGTCGAACAAAACGCCAGACGACCAGCTGTCAATTCCACCACTGAATCCAAATGGGCGGTTGGACTCACATTGTACAAAAGCATTGGGTCCTGCTGCGCAAAACCCCGTCGCGAAATCGTGTATACCGCCGGCTGCATAACAACGCTGGAAAAGCGTTTGCTGGCCGGCTGTAAAAAAGGTATTTCTTCTTTCCCCACCTATCTCTGAAATGGGTTGTTGCGATGTACAGTCTTCCACCGTAAGACGCGAAGCATTTTCATAAATGGCGACAGCACTGCCTGCGAAATGTAAAAAACTTACCTGCCGCACCCAGGCATCTGCCGTATTATCTATCGTCACTGCCATCCAGCGATGGTCTTCATCCTTAGCATTTGTAACGTCATAGGCAGAGATGAGCTGCATATTTTCTATACCACAGTTCATGATACGACCCGGCCAGGAAAAGCCTGTAACGATAGCCGCTCCGTATCTCTGTTCTAACGCAGTAGTAACCGGCGCATCAACAGTAATCGTATTGTTATCAACCGCTGTTATCGTCCTAACCCAGCTAATGGTACGCTGACCAGGTTTCCAGCCCAGCGAGGTGATGCCTCCGCCAAAATGAGCAGTACCTATATCTTCTATCCATTCTTTTGTGCAGGGTCGCGTTATCATCACTAGTTCCCCGACCTTTAAACCCACGGCCGATGCCACATGTAACGAAGTGGAACTAACGGGTACGTAGTGATCTGTTACTGTAGCAGGCGCTTTCATCACTTTGTCGTTCCGCCCTGATATGCTTATCAGTGTCTCCCTGCCCTTACCCCCCCCCATCATCACCGTGCCCCCATCTCCAAAACCACTGCCACGCAACACCACTCCGGAAGTATGCAACACCAAACTGCCCTCCACGTCATACTTACCTTTCTGCAACAGCACCGTTCCTCTAAAACCATCTTTTCCCAAAGGAAGCCTACTAACATAGTCGATAGCCGCCTGTATACGCACCGTAGCATCGCCAGCCTGCACCGGCACCACTACTTTTACGGGCACATCCGGTACGGGTACTTCACCGGCCTTATAACCGCTCCACGAAAAATCAGGGATACGGTTACCGAGCGAATCCGGCACATATTTCAGTTTGCCTTGTACAAAGGAAAGTGGCGGAACGGGGGGTGGTTTCTTCTGTGCGTGTGATTCACTGATGCACAATAGGCTCCAGCAGCCTGTTATAAACAGTACATATACAATCCGGTTATACCATATGGACAAAAAACACACCTTCAAAACTTCTCATTTATTTACAAAACAGCCAATCTTACTTTCCGGGCTTTACATTAGCCAGCGATACCACACTATCAAGATACTCTTCAATATTGGTATAACCTGAGCCTGATTTCGCCGTTTGAGCAGCATCTGCCGCGTTATTCGGATTTAGTCCTTTCTTCTTTTCATAATCGTCCGGCATGCCATCGTTATCGCTGTCTTTATAAGGAGCGCCTTTGTAGTCGGGATAGCCGCCCACCTGGCTGGGATCGGTAATGATACCTATTTTATAAGAGTCTATGGGCAGGCGGCGATGTTTGAACTGCGTTTCCGGCGGCTTTACATTCGGATCGGAATCGATCTTGCCAGTGCTTACCTGTTTCACGATACGCACATCCACGGCGTCACGTTTGGGCAAAGTGGCGCCTGCATTAGCGAGTACGAATGTCTTGGCCGCTTCAGCGCTGATAATCGTAACCGGTGCCATTGGTAATGGTTTGGGCCATTTGATATTATCCAGGTATTCGCCGGCGCCATTCTCCTCTTCTACCTGCACACCACCATTCCAGTTGTTTTTGGTGATTTCGGGATAACCTTCCATGATGTTTCCATCCACATACGCGCGGCCATACACTTTATACTTCAGTTTACTACGGCCACTTTCCGGCTTCAGTATGCGATGCCCTACGTTATTCTTCGGTGTAGCGGGACCTGGTTTAAAGTAATTGTTGATGATGTTAAACTGCGCACGGTAATCACCGCCGTCAATGCTGCGATGCACCCAGTTGAATACAACGTTGTTTACGAAAGTAAAGATGCCATTCCAGCCTACAGATGGATTACGACCCGCGTTATTGGCCCACAGGTTGCGTACGAACGAACAATTTTCGCCGCCCAATGTACTGCCAAAGGCGTGGTTCCAGGTATCCAGCGCTTCTCCGAAAATGGAGTTCTGGATCGTAATGTTCACTGTCGGGAACTTATCTTCAATTTTACCGGTGCTGTCATTGTACATGTGCCGGTACATGCTCATATTTTCATCCAGTCCCCAGCTGGCCGACACATGATCGATCATAATGTTACCAATGGGGTTACCGCCAATCGCATCATCCCTTCTGCCTACCCAGGTTTCACCGCGACGAAAACGCATGTAACGGATAATCACATCGTGCGTATTGATCCATACACTTTCGCCTGCAATACAAACGCCGTCGCCGGGAGCGGTTTGACCCGCAATAGTGATATAAGGAGCGCGGATCATCAAAGGCGTTTTGAGGCGAATGATGCCTGCCACATTAAATACGACCATTCTGGCACCGCCCTGTTCGCAGGCGTAGCGTAAACTTCCGGGGCCATCATCATTAAGGTTCGTAACCACGTACACCTTACCGCCCCTGCCACCGAATGAGAACCTGCCGCCACCTTCAGCCCCTTTAAAGGCAGGAATGTCTGCCTGTGGCAATTCATCAAACCGCGAAGCCCAGGGAATAAACGGCCTGCCTTTTTTAGCCTCCTGCTGTATAATTGGCCAGGCAACTCCCCAGGCCGAATCGGAATGCCGGTTAGCCGCTTTCATCAGAGAGTCTGCCGCGCGCTGAACATCTGTTGGAATCTGAGGATATTGAGCAAATACATTCGATGCAACACTTAACCCTATGGTTGTCATCAAGGCCAAACGAATCATTCCTTTTTTCATTACAACTATTTTCATTTCACCGGAAGAGTTTATCAGAAAGTTACTACTTAGCGCTCTATTTTAACATCTACATTCACATAGCTGCTTTTTGAAGGATCGCTGCCATTTGCATAGTTGACGATCAGGCAGCCTGCTTTACCCGACGCTGTTTTAAAGAACACCAGGTTATTGGCCGCCAACTGGGTAACCTTGTTGGTAGTTCCCGAAGCCAGGTTTGTTACTGCGGCCCTGCGCAATGCACCGGCAGAAGTAAGCGTATTAAAAGCCGGCGAAGCCGCCTTTTTCATGATCGTCGTATTTTTAGTCCAGGTGCTGATATCATAAAAAGGTATTTGCCCCTGCGGTGCGTTCAGTGAATAAAGACAGAATTTAAGATCATCTGTAGTACTGGCACTGGCCGTTCCCGTAGTGTCGTACATAATACCAAAATCGATCAGCGCGCTGTTAGCCGCTCCGGTGGTGTAACTAAACACCTGTCCGCTGGTGGCCGACATATAACAGGTATTGGTTTTTGCTGTTGTATCGGGCACCTGCAGGAAACGGTAGGTATAGTACTCGAAATCCGGGTTTATGGTGATGACGATATCTTTTGCGCCGATGTATACACCAGCAGTATCGTGTGCCACAATGCGGTACAGGAAACTACCGTTCGCGGTGTCTGCCTTCAGTCGTTTGGTAACGCTGTAGGAACTGGTGGTAGTCTTCAGCGTATCTCTTACCACAAACCCAACCTGGTTCACAGGGTTCTTCTGGATACCTACGAACTTCATGGGCCGTTCGGTAGTAATGGTGAAGTTAAAAAATATACTGTCGCCAGGGTTCACCGAAACATCCCCCGTAACAAAACCCTCGCCACTGCCAAGCGTCACGGTAGCATAGTTCCCATCAACCGGGTCTGTTTCCTTTTCGCAAGCCGAAAACATCAGTATGATGAATGCAGCGCCTGTCAAATATTTCTTCATATCGTAAGTAGTTTAACTGTCTTCAATTATTGATAAGGATCGAATGTTCCGCCAGACCAGCCTATTGTTTGCTGTATCACCGGTGTACGGGTAAACACAGTTGGCAACGGGTATACGTAATACTTATCAGGCAAACTGATACCATTGGCGCCTTCGAGAGAAACCGCTTCAATGTTAAACATTGCCGTGTATACTGCCAGGTTATCGAGATTAGCCGTATCGCGTGGTTTGCTGCCGTTTGGCGATATTTTATCCAGGTATATTTTTGTAACATCTGTGCCGGTGCCTGCAACGTATGGAGCTTTTGGGGAAGCAATGTAAGAAAGGCGCGGTGTGATCAATCCCAGGTTACGTGTTCTTCTAAGGTCGAAGTTGCGCATGTTTTCAAATGCAAATTCTACCTGGCGCTCGTTCAGCAACAATGTACGCATAGAAGCCTTATCGGTGGCTACCGCCAATCCGTAGTCAAACGCGCCTTCGATAATGCCGGCACGTTTACGAATAGCGCGTACCAGGTCTTTAGCTTCTGTTAAATTATCTTTTTCATTTGCACATTCCGCCAGGTTCATGATCACCTCTGCAAAACGCATTTCTATCCAGTCCATACCATTGCCGCCGCCCGAGTTGGAGTTGTAAACTGCCTGTGCTGGCGTTAAGGTGGGATTGGTCAGCTTTTTACAATAGAATCCGGTAACAATGGTAGAACCGGTTTCGTCCAGTACACCTTTGTAACTCCATTGCTTACGGCCAGCTTTACCGCTCAGGGCCCATACATCACCATTAAATGCAATGGTGGCATTAAAACGCGGATCGCGGTTTTGCCAGAACTGTACGTTGTTGTAGCCGGAGCTGGCATCGGTAATAGGCAAACCGTTTCTCATTGTATAAGCCTGCACTAAGTTCCAGGTTGGCTGGTTAGATCCGCCGCCTGTAGTAGTTTCGGAAAATGGCCGGGTAATATTCTCCAAATTGGTGCCAAGGTCTTTGGAGGTGTTGTACTTCCTTACGATCAGTACTTCCTTATTATCTTCTGTTAAAAATATACTTCCGTAACCTGGCAGCAGCGAATAACCGTCTGTTACGCAGGCATCGTAAGCCTCTTTGCAGGCTTTATAAGCATCGTCCCAGCGGGAAGCGATGTTGTTTGGATTGAACTGGGGACTTGCCCAGTAGAGGTAAGCTTTACCTTTTACAGCGAGTGCGGCTGCCCTGGTGGCACGTCCTACATCGGCGCCCGACCAGCTTGGCGGCAGGTAGGCGGCGGCGGAGTCCATATCGGCTGCGATTTGCGCAATTACTTCGCTTGTTTTTGCCCGTGGTACGGCCAGGTCAGTTTCTGCCTGTCCCTGTGCCCTTAATATCAGCGGTACGCCGCCATACAACCTTACGAATTTAAAGTAGGTATACCCTCTCAGGAAGAAAAATTGCCCTTTCAGCGATCTGCGCGCAGCTGTGGTTAATGTTTGGCTGCTGTTAATGCCTTCAATTGCCAGGTTACATCTCCGTACGTCGGAATAGCGGTTGGTATTAATGCCCGGCGCACTGCCAATATCTGTTACGGAGTTTTCTGTCAATGTGCCGTACAGAAAGGCGGTATTAGCGTTGTTCAACTCGTCGGAGGTGTTGTGAATACTGCCAAGCACCGGCCATTGCGGGATAACCAGGGCATATGTTTTATTCAGCAAAAGCCCTATCGCGCCTTCATCTTCCCACATCTGCGTATCCTCAATACCTGAAGGGTCCTCAATTTCGAAGAAATCATCGTTACAGGCAGACAGCAGCAGTGCCGTAAATACGGCTGCAGTTGCCAGTTTAGAATTAATATGTTTCAATAATTTCATAATCGTGTTTGTTACGTGGTAATGATCTGTTTAAAGGCTGGCCCCAACGCCTATTGAAATCGTTCTTAAGGTTGGGTAAGTGGCGAAGTTGCTGGTGTACGGATCTTTATACTTCAGTGGATTGATAATGTTCCACAGGTTGGTACCCGTAAGCATGATTTTCAGGTCGGGTATCTTCGTTCTGTTCACCAGTTCTTTTGGCAGGGAGTAAGACAATACAGCATTGTTGATGCGGCACTGTGTACCGTTCACTGCCCAGAAAGTAGATGTTTCTCTCGCCAGCGGCGCATCGGCCCTTGGATACTTTGCGTTCGGATTTTCCGGTGTCCAGTGGTCGTTCCAGAATGAGAGCGCATTTTGAGTGGTAGTAGGTACTTTGCGCGCTTCGCCATCGTAGAATTGCTTACCACCTACAGAAAGGTTCAGGTTCGTTTGTAATCTGAACTGTTTGTACGTTGCGCCCAACGTAATACCGAAGCCGATGAGTGAACTCGTCCTGTCGAACATCAGCGTTACATCGTTATCATCAATTTTACCATCGCCGTTGACATCCTCATAGTTCATAAAGCCGACCTGCGGTTTTCTGCCGTCGATCACGTAGTTAGGGTTTTTGTGCAGAATGGCATCTACTTCTTCCTGCGTGCGCAATATGCCGGTAGCGATATAGCCGTAGTTACTTCCGTTATATACTCTTGGATTTTTGCCGATCGGGTTGTTTAAACCGTCTGCCCCGTACAGGCCAAGTACGGCAGGATTGTAATACTGCTGAAGGATCATACTGTTGGTCCAGGCGAAGTTAACGTCGGCGTTAAAGCCCCAGTCACGGCCAATATCGGTGCGATAACTGATGGCAAACTCTGCACCTTTCGCAATTGCCTGCCCATAGTTTTTCACCGCGTTTATCAGGCCGGTCGACATTGGCACAACGCTGGCATCCAGCTGGTTGAAGGCATCGTAGGTGTAACGGTGGTAGAAATCACCTGTAACGTTCAGTTTTGTATTCAGCAAAGTGAGGTCAAACCCAACGTTGATCGTACGCGCCTTTTCCCAGGTTGCATCGGGGTTGGGGTAAATGTTTGGATCAAGACCATTGGTGAATACATTACCGAACAGAATGCCGGTGGTTTGCGTGAAACGGTTTACATATGTTTTGTTCGCTACACGGTCTTCACCCACAACACCATAAGTGGCCCGGAATTTCAAAC
Source organism: uncultured Chitinophaga sp. (assembly GCF_902168175.1). Lineage (GTDB taxonomy): Bacteria > Bacteroidota > Bacteroidia > Chitinophagales > Chitinophagaceae > Chitinophaga. The sequence goes on from NZ_CABHOU010000030.1 coordinate 30,618, forward strand.
CGTCGATGAACTTCACGTTATCCTTAAAGAAGGCTTCCTCGCTCACTCTCCAGCCCAATCCCACGGTTGGGAAAAATCCCCAGCGTTTGTCTGGCGCAAAGTTGGACGAAGCATCGAAACGGCCGATGAACTCTATGAGGTACCTGTTATCAAAACTATAGTTGGCCCTGGAAATGTACGACCGTTTCGCGAACTGGGTCGACTGCGGGTTTCTTATTAAATCCGTTACAGAGGCCACACTGGAAGGGTCATTACTGAATGCCCAAAACTCATCTACGCCCGATACCAACTGCTGAAACTTGCTCAGGAAGATATTGCGGCTCTGCGCTTCGCCCTGGTCCATACCGGCCAGTATACCGAAATCGTGTTTACCAATTGTTCTTGCATAGTTCAACGTAGCGATCAACTGGTAGCTGCTCGATATGGTGGAACCTTCTGATAACTGGTTACTGTTCTGGATCGTAGTCCAGGGGTTGTTAGCATTAATCGAATCAGAATAAAGCAAACCATTGTTGCTGTACCCTGCGTTTACTACGTTAGCTACGCGGTAAGGCGGATAATATTGTTTGTCGGCGTTGTTGCGGTTCAGCAGGCCAAACTGCACTTTTGCACTAAGCCCCTCCACGAATGCCGGTTTATACTCCAGCGATGCGTTGGTGCTAAGCCCCTGCGACTTCTGCCGGGTATAGTTACCTGAGTTCAACAGCCCGAGAATGCTCCAGTTACCGGGAGGGTTTGGCCCATTAAACGCTACCGGGATTCCCTGCACGGTGGTTGGCACCCATTTAGGCGTCAGGTAAAGTGAGCGTATCGTTAAATCGTCGGTTTCGCCATTGGCGCCTTTAAGCGTACCTCTCTGCTCTTCATTAAAATCAGAGGAGAAACTCAGGTTAGCGGTAAGCCCGTCGATGATCTTTGCATCTACCGAGGCGCGAATGCTATATTTCTCTACATCTATATTACCATAGTTACCCTTCTCTTTGTAGTAGCTCGCGCCGCCGAAAAAAGTTACTCTTTCAGAACCTCCGGAAACATTCAGTGTATGGCGCATTACTTTGCCCGCATCCCAGAACTCGTCGTGCCAGTCCTTGTTGGGCATTTTCTTCAGCTTCTCCAGGTCTGCGTCGGAGAACCAGGAACTGTAAGCCGTATTATTAAGGATGTAACCATCGTTCAGCATTTTGGCATGCTCGTAAGCCGTCATCGTTTTGGTTTTTACCGATTCGGTGGTGGTGCCAAAGTAGCCGTTGTAAGTAATTCTAGGTTTACCGAGTTTGCCTTTTTTCGTGGTAATAAGTACCACTCCTTTCGCGCCCGCAGCGCCGTAAATAGCGGCAGAGGCGTCTTTAAGGAAGGTAATATCTTCTATCTGGCTGGCATCGAGGTTTTCGAAAAAGTCGGGGTTGGGCGACTGGCTGAAGGTGGTCGGGTTTACTACGATACCGTCAATTACGTACAAGGGTTGTGTGGTACCTGAAATAGAACCGGAAAAGGTAATAGAGTTACGGATATTGATCTGTGTAGTGGAACCGGGTTTACCTGATCCAAAACTTACCGATACACCCGGCACCCTGTTTATCAGCGCCGACCCAAGGTTGGCTACCGGCAAATCTTCTACATCTGTGCCTTTAATACTGGCAATCGCCCCGAGCAGGTCGGGCTTCTTTTTGGTGCCGTACCCTACTACAATTACTTCGTTCACGTTTTTGTCCAGCGCGGCCAGACCTATAGTAAGCGTACCGGTGCCGGCCTTCACTTCGGCCAGGCCATATCCCATATGTGTAAACATGAGTACAGCTTCCGGCGAGGGCACTTTGAGGGAGAACTTACCCGCTACATCGGTAATGGTGGCTGCGGTATTGTTCTTTACCCTGACGGTCACGCCATCCAGTGCTTTCCCGGTCTTCTGGTCTTTAACAGTACCGGAAACGGTCCTCTCCTGCGCTAAAGCAGTGAGGGAGCATGCTAACATGAATAGTAGCAGTAATGGTGAAAAGTATCGCATACAATTTTTTGGCGTTCGTTTTAAAAGAGAGATTTGATTTTTGGTTGATTCCTCACGCATTGTGTCGGCCGGCCATAACCGGACTTATTTGACCAACAACCTTTTACAAAGGCGTTTTTCGCTGATTCATCCTGTAGAAATTCGGGGGAGTACTGGTATTGCATGAGCAATCCGTAACAACATACTTTCAAAAACGTGGAACCTTACTTTCATGCCTGCTAGTTAAAGCGGGCGCCGTGCTATCTCTTCCGGGAGGATCTATACGCAAACCCTCCATCAGTTCCTGCAAATCAACACAATAACTGAACACCCCATACAAAACAGGCTGAACTAGGTAAACCAGCAGGGATATCCCCGGCAAATGGAAATTGGAATAATGTTTTCAATTGGTTGCATGTATCAGTGGAATTGGAATTGTTTCAATATCGTGGAAGACGTGTCTGCGGTCCTATTTCGCCTGCTGCTTTTCTTTGGTCCTTTGCTGCCAGGCGGCTGTTTCTTTTTTCAGGTCGTATCCCGCGGCCGAGAGATAATTGTTGATCCGTCCTTTGTATTTTCCGAACATTTTATGTTTATCGTCTGATGAACCTTCGTCCATGGCCAGTTCTCTTGCTTCTATCAGCCATGCGTATATCTGTTCTTTTTGCGGGGCAGTGAGGCCGGGCAACATATCCTGGTAGGCCGTGTAGGTAACGGGCAGTACACTATATGTCATCCCGTTTTTCACCTGTTCCAGTTGTTGCTCATTTAAATTTTGTTTCAGGTGGATGATGAAAGACTGGTGCAGTTTAGCCAGTGCTGCTGCCTTTTTTTCCTCCTGTTGTTTAACCGACCTGGCTTTTTCCTCACCTGTACCCGTTCCTGCCTTAATACCAGCTATTACCTGCTTATTTTCCTCATGAACAGTGTTAAGGTTAATATATTGATGGATAATTTCGTTTAAAACCTTCTTCGCCTGAGCGCTGTCGTTAATACCTAAAGTACTAACGATCTTTTCAGAACGGGTGGCTACCACTTTTTTGTAATCCGCAGCTTCCTGGCCCCAACTGCGAACAGGAAAAATCACGCTGAAACAGCCTATCAAAATGCTTATTAAAAAGAAAGAGGAAAGTGCCCGTGTAACAACAGCAGCGCGACGCCGGGGCAACCGGGCAGCAGTGGAAAAACCTGTTTTACCATGCGATACCTTTTTCATAAAGCGGAATTTTTCTATTAGTTCAGCAAAAGACGAAGGGAGAAACACCCTTTCATTCTCTGGATTAAAGATAGCAGCAACCGGCCCTTTAACCAATGTAAGGTTTCACTATAAAGATGGAACATTTTACTATTTACGGGGTATTTAATCTCCGGGAACGATTGCGTAAAAACGGGCTGTATTCGCCCCCCGGGTTTTCCGTGGCAGCAGCAATGCCTAAAAGCACATTTCGTTATGTTTTATTCCTGTACGGTAAACAGGTAGGTGCCCGATCCAACGGGGATTGCCACCCGTCCGTTTTCAGGCGCTTTATGAATGGATTGACCGTTCTGCCTTATCGTAGCAGCAGCGGCAGCCGGCAGGTAAATGGTGGCGGTGGTATTCGCGGGGATCTCTGCTTTTAACTGAAACTTTCCGGGGCTCTTTGTCCAGCTGCTCACTATATCCCCATAAGGTGAACGGTAACGTGCTTTCACAAACTTCAGGTCACCTACCGGTTCAGGTTTTATAGCGATGTGTTTATATCCTGTGGAACTGGGGTCCTGCCCTATGCCGGCCAAACCAGCATAAAACCATTCCATCAGGTGGCCGAGCATAAAATGATTATTCGATACGGATGGATAGGCTTGCCAGCTTTCTGTGAGTGCGGTTGCACCATGCTTCAGCTGATAGCCGTAACCCGGTACATCGTCGCGGGAGTTCATATCGAAAATCACATCACTTCTGCCGGCATCTTCCAATGCCCGCAATACGTACCGATAGCCGATATCACCGGCAGTCAGGGCGTTGTTACGGCTGCGAATATCTTTTACCAGGGCTGCGACTACGGCGGGGCGGTCACCGGGTTCCACTAAATCCATATACAGGGCCATGGCGTTGGCGGTTTGACTGGCGGAGTCGTATTGTAATTTTTGCCGGTCGAAGTACTGCTGGTTAAAGGCCTGTTTAACCTGGTACGCCAACACGTCATATTCCTTTGCCTCATCCTCCTTATCCAGCAGTAAGGCTGTTTTAGCCATGATATGTAAATCATAGTAGTAGGTGGCGGTGGCGGTAATACCCATCTTTGTCATCTGCGAAAAACCCGATTTCTGCGGACCAATATCAAACCAGTCGCCTAAGCCATGAGAAAGAATGTGCCCGTTACTTTTCTTTTGCAGGTAACCGGTATACTTCTTCATCATGTTATAAGACTGCCGCAATGTTTCCAGGTCGCCGTACCACCGGTAGTTATACCAGGGCAGAATGATGGCGGCACTGCCCCATTCCGGCGATTCATCAAAGGGAGCGGTAAAGCGGGTAAACTCGGGGGCTATTTCTGGTACTTTACCATCTTCGTACTGTGCGTTCATCATATCCCGGATCACTTTCCTGAACAAACTGGCCGCATCGTAGTTAAAGTGTACGGAGGCGCCCATAAGGTGCGTTTGTTCCAGCCAGCCCAGTTTCTCGCGGTGGGGACAGTCGGTGTATACACTTACAGTATTACTCTTTATCGCCCAGTCTATCAAAGCGTAAGTTTTATTGAACAACTCGTTCGAACTGGAAAAAGCGCCTGCTTTTGCTGCAGCGTTCCTGGTATGTAAGCCTTCTATTAATGTGATGGAAGGGCGTGCTTTTGTACTGTCAGCCGCCATACACTGTACCTCCAGATACCTGAAGCCGTAATAAGAAAAACGCGGATGCCAGGTTTCTGTTCCTTCTCCCTTTAAAATGTAAGTGAAATACGACGGTGGGCCCGATGCTTTCTGATTGGCAGTACCATCTTCGTTCACTAACTCCGCCGGGGTAATTTTAACCGTATCTCCCTTATTGCCCTTCACTTTAATAAAAGGGATGCCGGAGAAATTCTGCCCCAGGTCATATACCCGCGTACCTGGTATTATTTCTTTTATATGGATGGGCTTAAACCGTTCCATCACCTTCACAGGTTCCGCCATTTGTGATACGAGGGGAATGCCGGTGGTTACCTGCACCGGTTTCCAGTTGCGGGCATCAAACGAAGCGGTGTTCCAGCCTGCCTGTTCGAGGGCGGCATCGTAATCTTCGCCGCCGAATATACTGGAAAAGATGATGGGTGAAGGAGTTGTACGCCAGCTCTCGTCACTTATAATATTTTCTGTTGTGCCGTCAGTATATGTTATGTCAACACGCACGATCATTTTGGGTAAGCCGTAAGCGCCTGTCATTTTCCGGTAACGCTGGCTGGGAATGTAATAGAAGCCATTGCCGAGCATTACGCCAATAGCGTTCGCGCCGGGTTTACATTGGCCGGTAATATCAAAAGTCACGTATTGTGCTTCCCGTTCGTAGTTCGTCCATCCCGGGTCCAGGAAGTGATCGCCGGTTTTACGGCCGTTCATGCTCATTTCAAAATGTCCTAAGCCTGAAATAAAAGCAGTAGCCGACTTCACGGGTTTGGCCAGTGTAAACGTTTTACGGAACAGTGGTAATATATTTCGCCGGGTGCCCCAGGCCTTTTTACCACCCAGGTGTACGTGGGGGGCAATGATTGCCGTATCCTCAATTACGTCGTGTGCTATCCATTTTGCCCCGGCCCAGTCCTGTGCGGATAATAAACCCATTTGCCAGTAAGCTGGTTTGCTCCAGGCGGAGTATTTTCCTTTGTTGTCCCACACCATCACTTTCCACCAGTATTTTTTACCTGGCTTCAGGGCGGGACCGTTATATTTTATTTGTTGTGATAACGCAGTGCTGGTCTTTTGTGTATCCCAAATGTTTCCCTGGTCCCGTTGCAGTAATGCGGGATCATCGGCTACCAGCAGGCGGTAAGCGGTTTGTGATACATTGTTTTGTGAAGCGCGTATTATCCAGCTGAATGCGGGCGCCCGGTTTTCCACACCCAGTGGGTTTTCGCGGTATTCGCAAACCAGGCCGGTAACTGTTACCTGCTGTGCTGCAGCGGCAAATGCCAGTAACTGTAAAAGCAGGTAAACCCGTAACCATTTCTTCATATTATTGCTTTACGAGTGAACCATTGAAGTGGTACAAACCATTGTTCGCGGTTTTCATCTCCATCACCTTTCCTTTGTAACGTAAAACCAGTGGCGCACCGGCTTTCGAGCGAACTACCAAATCCTGCAATGCACCATCTTTCCATTTCATGTTAATCACAAATCCGCCTCTCGCGCAAATACCTTTCATTTCACCATCAGGGATGGCTGCGGGAAGTGCGGGCAGGATATCGATATACTTTGTATGACTTTGCAGCAGCATCTCCGCCATACCAGCCGCTCCGCCAAAGTTACCATCTATCTGGAAAGGCGGATGGGCGTCGAACAGGTTGGGGTAACTGCCTGCACCGTTACGGGCGGGACTTAACAACATACCTATCATTTTATACGTATGCTCTGCATCGGCAAAACGTGCCCAGAAGTTGATCTTCCAGGCCAGGCTCCAGCCCGTGGCTGCGTCGCCACGGAATATCAGTGATTGTTTCGCCGCCTTTAGCAGTTCAGGTGTTTCATCTCTGTTAATTTCGTTACCAGGATACAGCGCCCAGAGGTGCGATACGTGGCGGTGTTTACTACCCGGATCATCCTTATCGGCCACCCACTCCTGTAACTGGCCGTGTTTGCCTACCTGGTCGGGTGCTATTTGTTTGTATTTGGCCGCGAGCGTATCGCGAAGCGGCTTATCCACGCCCAGTATTTCACTGGCCGCTATTACATCTTTAAAAAGATTACGAATGATCTGGTGGTCCATAGAAGGGCCAGCCACTAAACCTCCCTGCTCCGGCGAGTTGGAGGGTACGCTGATCAGCCAGCCAGTTTGGGGATCTTTCACCAGGAAGGTGTTGAAGAACAGGGCCGCCTGTTTCATCAGCGGGTAGGCCCTTTGCGCCAAAAACTGTTTATCACGCGTAAACTGATAATGCTCCCATAAGTGCTGGCAAAGCCAGGCACCACCTGTTACCCAAATGCCGTGGTCCGCCGCATTGATGGGCGCTGTACCTCTCCACAAATCCGTATTATGATGCAGTACCCACCCCGGCGCATTGTAATAGGCTTTTGCCGTTTTGCTCCCCGCCACCGCCA
>NZ_CABHOU010000031.1 GCF_902168175.1 uncultured Chitinophaga sp.
GACCATGGCCCTGCGTGCCAGTCGTAGTAGAACTGCAGCACTTTAATATCTTCCGGTAAGCCCTGTTGGCCGGTATTTACCACCTGGAAAATAAAATCCATGGGCCTGCCGTTCGGCATTTCGGGCCACGATTCTCCCTTCTCGAAATAGGGCTGCCCGCCGAAATGTGAAAGCTGTTGCGAATGTGCAGGCGGCCGCATAGCCTTGCCTGTAATCATTTTTGTGCTGGTGCGTATCAGCGGCTTCACGAGGTTAACCAGGTCTTCTCTGGTAGTGAGGCCCAGCTGTTGCAGCTCGGACCGGTATTGATCAAATTGGCTCATAGCAATGGTAGTGTCTGGATGCTACTAATTTACTAAAAGAAGGGGAATTTTAGTTCAGTGTTATTAAAACTGTAATGTTGAGAATAGAAGCGTAGGGAGGGCAAGCTATCTCCATCAACACAAAATATATTTCATGAAAGATGGGTTAAGCACGGTACGATAACCAATACCTGCCAATTTTCTTACGTAAAAACAAAAATGGCCCCCACCATGCTAAACGGGGGCCATCGCTAACGCTGCCGATATATGAAAAAATGTTTGTCCGCTCTCCAAAGTAACCACCTTTATCTGAGCCAATGCCTCATGTACCGGTTAAACGGGCAAAAGTGCCGGCGAATCACCTAACTGGCACATTTACAAGGAAATAATTGATAGTTTGCCTAATATTTCTTAATATTATCCTGTGCTTAATTCCCAAAAACATGTAAAACTGTATATCTCCCCAAGAGAATCGTAAGCATTTATTATAATCCCAATTCGTCACCTGTCATCTAAATAAATTAGAGATGAAAGTTAATAGTATCGTTGTACGTGGGTTGGAACAAACCGACACCGTAAAGGCCGCCGAATCAAGCGAGTGGCTGGAACTGAAACACTCCTTTGTTGTAGCCGCCGCCGTAAGGGGCGCTAAAGATGTACCTACCAAAGTGCCGCTGGATGATGACAGCGTGATAGAACTCATTTTCGAAGACGATACTGTATGGATGTGTGGTCCGGATACACTCGATGAAGTATTTCCGGAAGTAGATATCAAAAACCGGTCGGGAGAAGATGGTTTCGAACTTCCGCTGGGCATATCGGGCACCGATAGCGAAAGAGGATTTCTGGGTGGGGCCGTTATCAAACTGCTGAATGTTTTTTCGAAGAAGAAAGTAGCGAATGTGGTTGGGCAGATAGCCGAAGACCTCGAAAGGAAGATTCTCAATAACCGCAGCGGCCTTTACCGGCTCGATTCTGCCTTTAACTTCCAGAAGTATGAACCGGTAGTAAGTGATAAACCTTACTTCATTTTCCTGCACGGTACGGCCGCTTCGATGGAACGTACCTTCGGCGATCTTAAGACAAAGAACGATGGTATTGCCTGGAACTTCCTGTTCGAAACGTATGGCGAAAACGTACTGGCCTTCGAGCATGAATCGCTGACCAAAAGTCCGCTGATGAATGCCCTGCAGCTCGTGCAGGCACTTCCTCAAAGTGCTACACTGCATCTTATCAGCCAGTCGCGCGGCGGCCTTATCGGCGACGTGATCTGCCGCTTCTGCGCCACCAACGACAATGCTGTCGGCTTTACCGACGAGAATATCAAAGTGCTGGAAGAATCGGGCGACCGCAACGTGGACCTGCAAATGATCCAGGCGCTGAGAATGGAATTCAGTAATAAAAAGATAAAGGTAGAAAAGTTCATCCGCGCAGCATCCCCATCCGATGGTACCACGCTGGCATCTAAACGGCTGGATAACCTGCTGAACATGATCTTTAACCTGATCGGCCTGGGCACGGGACTTGCCACCAACCCGATTTACATGGGCTTCCGGGGACTGATAGGCAACGTGATCAATGCGAAGAACGATGTAAAAACCTTACCGGGACTGGAAGCGCAGAACCCTAACTCTCCCTTCATCAAAATAATAAACCAGGTAGCGCCGAATGTGGAAGTAGATGCGCCGTTAATTGTGATGTCGGGCAACTGCAAAGCCCGTATTAATCTCCGTGGTTTACTCATCATCGCCACCAAACTATTCTTCGGTGGTAAAAACGATCTGGTGGTGGATACGCGGTCGATGTATAAAACGCCTAAACGCAGCGGCGCCATACAGGTGTACCTCGACGAAGCCACTGATATCGACCATTTCTCTTATTTCGATAACAAAAAAACACTTACCGCTGTACTGGAAGCCCTGCAGGCAAAGCCCGATGCAATACTGGTAAGCTACAACAGCATTACAGAGAACCACAAGTTCAGGGGCGCGCTTGGTTTGGAAGGCGGACAGGTGTACCGCGAAAAGGTATCCGGTACCAAACCCATTGCCATCGTGTTGCCAGGCATCATGGGCACCAATCTCTCGCAGGATGATATCCTGATATGGATCAACTATTGGGGCTTTGTGACAGGGCAATTGACCAGGCTCAATATCACCGGCAAAAATATTAAACCCCACTCGCTGGTAAAAACCTCGTACCTCGAACTGGTAAAACATCTGGAGGATAAGCACGATGTAGTAACGTTTGCCTTCGACTGGCGGCTGCAGCTAAAAGAATGCGCCATCGCTTTTCATGAAAAGCTAAAGGAACTGATGGCCTTCCGCCAACCGATCAAAATCGTGGCGCACTCGATGGGTGGCGTACTGGTGCGCGACTTTATCGTTAATTTCCCAGATACCTGGAAAACACTGAACGACTCCGCAGGCTTCAAACTGCTGTTCCTCGGTGCCCCGCTCGGCGGCTCTTTCCGCATACCCAGCGTGTTGTTTGGTGAAGATGCGATTATCAATAAATTAAATAAGATAGATGTATTCCATTCTAAAAAAGAACTGATCGATACCTTTTCCAAACTGCCCGGTATCTTAAGCCTGTTGCCACTTACGCAGGATGCCGATAACGACTTTGCGGATGCGGGCGTCTGGAAAAAGATGTCGGATGCGCATGGCGAAAAGAACTGGCCACTGCCTAACGATGCCGATCTTAAAACATTTAAAGCCTACCGCGACCTGGCCGTAGAGCGGATGGAGAGTATTGATTACTCCAACATCCGCTACATTGCCGGGAAAGATAAAGCTACGCCCGCCGGTTACCGCATCGACCAAACTTCCAATGGTCAGCAACTGGTGTTCCTAAGCACTGGCGAAGGCGACCAGAGCGTAACCTGGGAAGCGGGCATCCCTAAAAAGATGATCGAGCAGGACCTGGTGTATTACGTAAACGTAACGCACGGTGGCCTTTCCTGCGATAAAAGTTTGTTCAAAGGGATTGATGATATACTCGAAAACGGCTTCACGAACCTGATGAGTAAAAAGCGGCCGGTAGTGCGCGCTGCGGAAAAACTCTTCCGTTCGCCAGACCTGTACGACTTCGACCTGTCGGAAGATGGTATGATAAGTACGATCATGGGTGTGGAAACAAGCGGACCTACAGAAGAAGTGATCGTACAACCTGTAGAAGTATCTGTATCCAAAGGTGACCTGCGTTATGCGTCTTTCCCACTGCTGGCGGGCCACTTCGCAGGCGATGGTATACTGTACGCGGAGAAAGTAATTAACGGTTACCTGAAGGGCGCACTGGCGCAACGGCACCAGCTTGGACTGTACCCGGGTAAAATAGGCACCAGCGAAATGGTGATTACCAGCGAGCAGGGGTTCAAAGGTGCTATCATTGTTGGTTTGGGAGAAATAAACAAACTCACGGCTTTCCAGCTTACGCAAACAATAGAGCAGGCGGCCTCCCGGTATTTGCTGGACATTAATACGCGTGGCCCGCAGGGAACAAGCCCGGCGCAAAAGATGAAGGAAGTAGGTATTTCTTCGCTGGTAATAGGTTGCGGGTACGGTGGTTTGCCGGTAGACGAATCGGTGGAAGCCATTGTACGCGGTATTGCCAACGCCAATACCAAGATCAGCCGCCTGTACGCAGGCGACGCACGTGTGCTGGAGTTTGTTGAGTTTATCGAACAATATGAAGACCGCGCCCTGAGTACTTTCTATTCGTTGAGAAGGATTGAAAATAAAAGCGATCGCTCTCTGAAAGTGGCCATTACCAAACCAAGTGTACAGGTAAAACGTGGCTACCGTGAAAGGATGATCGCCGACTCCACCGCCGGCTGGTGGACGCGGGTAACGGTGCAGGTGCAAAACGATTTTAGTCAGGGTCCACCGGTGCGCAGCCTGTTATTTACCGTTTCTACAGACGGTGCGCGACAGGAACAACGCTTCCTGCTTACATCGGCCGAGATCATTGAGCAGCTGGTAGATGAAATATCGGAGAAAAACAGCTGGACCGCAGCCCGTGCCAAAGCCATCTTTGAACTGCTGATACCAAACGATTTTAAAGAGTTGCTTAAAAAGCAGGGCAACATACTTTGGATACTCGATAAAACAACGGCCGCTTATCCCTGGGAACTACTGCAGGATAGTATGGCGAACCTCGCGCCTTTGTGCGTAAACGGAGGAATGATACGCCAGTTAGCTACGCAGGACTTTAGTCCGAGAATAGCCCCGGTGGCCAATAACAAAGCACTGGTCGTTGCCGATCCGATTCTGCGTGGGTTCCTGCCACAGTTACCCGGCGCACTGGAGGAAGGCAAAAGGGTACGCGATGTACTCACGAATAACGGCTATGATGTAATTCCACTGTTAAACAGTTCTCCGGCAGAGATCATAGAAACGATGTTCAGCGGTGTATATAAGGTAATCCACCTGGCAGGGCATGGCATTTTTAATGCCGATCCGTCTAAGAGTTCCGGGATGGTAATAGGTAACAATACCTTCCTGTCTACCCGCGAAGTAGGACAAATGAGTGCCGCGCCGGAACTGGTCGTTGTCAATTGTTGTTACCTCGGTAAAACAGACGGCCAGGCCGAAGAATTCTTCCGCCAGCGGTATAAACTGGCCGCCAATATCGGTACCCAGCTGATAGATGGAGGAGTGAAGGCCGTAATAGTGGCAGGTTGGGCAGTAGATGATGCGGCTGCGCTGGAATTTACACAGGTGTTTTATGATGCTATGTTCGCCGGCATTACTTTCGGTAATGCCATTCAGCAGGCGCGCACCGTTGTATTTCAGAAGTATGGCTACACAAATACCTGGGGCGCTTACCAGTGTTACGGTGATCCGTTCTATAAACTCGTGGCCCATAGCGAGGCGCAGGACGATACACCATTGTCGTACGCCACCGAAGAAGAAGCAGTCGTGGACTTGTCGAACCTCATTTACAGCATTGATGGCGGCACCTTCGACAGAAGTTATGTGAAAAAGAGATTACAAAGGATCGTAACAGCAGCATACGAGGCAGGAGTGAGGCCTCCGCAGATCATAGAAAAAGAGGCTTTCATTTACAGTGAACTGATGGAGCATGAAGACGCGATCATCAGGTACAAAACACTCGTAAGCATGGAAAACGCAACTTTCTCTGTGGCCGCCATGGAACGCTATTGCCGCGTCAGGATAGAGAAAAGCCTGTACGATTTCAGTCACCCTGTACCCGGTGCCGAAAATAATATAAACCCGGTGATCAAAGATGTGATCGAAGACCTGAACGGACTTTTAAGACTGGGCGTTACGGTAGAGCGTTATATGCTGCTCGGTTATGCCACTGCTTACAGTGCGCTGCTGATACAGGGCAAAACAGAAACGGCAAAGAATAAAAAGATTGCGCTGTACGAGAAGGCTGCCTGCTACTACTACTATGCCTGGGCGCTGCGAAGCGGGGATGTAGTAAATGCTGCTGCCGCACCATGGCTCGAAATGGAAGTATTGCTGCAACTGGTAGGCGACGGTACCCGCAAGTGGGGAGGCGTCGTTAAAACAAAGGATTGCACCTATACCTTACCAGCCATTGACCAGGCAATCGCTTACCTGCAAACGCGTAAAAAAGATTTAGGTGATATCGAGGAATACAAACGAGTGGCAGGTTACAACGTACTCAATGCCGACCTGGACCTTTGTATGTTCGCCGTGCTGTACCCTCCTGAAAACCTGGACAATGCCTACACTGACCTGCAGGAAACCTATGCCAAATGCTGGTTGCAGAACGGGCCTAAAAGCAGCGCTTACATCATAGAACCGCATATCGACTTCCTGCTGGATGCGTTATCGCTTAACAACAAGAAAAACACCGTAAGTCTCCGTAAGCTGGTGGAGGATATGAAATCGAAGTTGCAGAAGTTGTAATTCACCCAAACATAAAAATGCCTGCTCCGTTTAAGGAGCAGGCATTTTTATGTTTGAGCCCTGGCAACGAGGCCACTATTACGGCAAACTATACTTCGAAAAGAACGCCCAAATCACATCGTTATTCTTAAATGCCTGCGATGCCGGATCTGTGTCCAGCCCGGTGAGGCTGGGTGTGCCGCCTGGCCAGGAGTGCCCGCCATCATTGGTGAGGTACAATAATACCTCGAAGTTCGCGTCTGTGCAGGTACTCCATTTGTAAACGGTATATAGCGATGTGGTAGAAACGGTTTGTTTAAGGGCGGTGCAGCCTGCTACCGATGCCACCACGTTCAGGCACGAATCTACGGGTACGTTATCTAAGCCCGTAAGCACATAGTTCTTGCTCTTACCTCCGTTGTACTTCGCGTTCTCGTCCAGCAGGGAGTGAATGTGTAACACGGGTACGTTACGGACAGGGGTATACGCTGTTTTCATCTGGAAAGCGCCGGCATTGGGTGCAATAGCAGTGATTTTACCGGATAGTTCACTGGCCAGCCTGTAACACATCATAGCGCCGTTAGAGTGGCCAGTGGCGTATATCTTTTTGCTGTTTCCCTGGTAACGGGCAATCATGGTGTCTGCGAGTCGGGAAATGAAACCTACATCGTCGGTGTTTTTAATGCCGGAATTGGCACCGCAGCAATTGCCTGCATTCCAGGTACGGGCGGCGCTGGGGTTTTCTTCTCCTTCGGGATATACTACAATGAAGCCTGCACTGTCGGCCTTTGCATTAAGGCCTGTAAGCGAAGCCATATTGGCCGCACTTCCAAATCCGCCATGCAAGGCAAATACTACCGGGAATTTAAGCGTAGTGCTGGTGTAATAATTCTTTGGAAGATGGATGGTGTAGGTACGGTTGGTGCCCTGGTGATCAAATGAAGCATTGATGTCGTAGGGGCCCTTGTTGGTTGATAACGGACTTTTACTACAGGCATTCAATAACAGGATGGAGGCAGTGGCGAGGATAGTAAGGCGCATAATTTATGTAATTATCAGCCTGCAAGATAAGTTAATAATTAATAATTTATTGATGAGGTCAGCCGCTTACTTTTGGAGGGCCAGCATTCTTACCTTGTCCAGTTTATCCTGCACATCTTTGGAATATTTTCCCGACCATTCACCAATACTCAGGATAACAGGCAGTAAATCAGTGCCTTTTTCGGTAAGACTGTACACCACTTTCTGCTTGTGCTCCTTGTCCTTTGTTTTTTTGATGATCTTCTCATGCTCCAGCATCAACAACCTGTCTGCCAGTATGTTGGTGGAAATGCCTTCTTCGGAAGAAAGTATCTCGTTGTAATAACGTTTCCCAAAAAACAACAGGTCGCGAACGATCAGCAGGGTCCATTTGTCCCCGAAAATCTCCAACCCGAAATTCAACGGGCAGTCGGAGCGCATATCTTTCACTTTTTTCACTATTACAAATATAGCGTAGTTTTAGTTACATTTGCAGTTCACTTGCAAAATACAAGTGGTAAATTTAGTCTAATGAAAAGAGTAGTTATAACAGGAATGGGCGCGCTTACCCCGATCGGTAACGATGTACAGTCTTTTTGGGATAGCCTCGTAGCGGGAGCCAGTGGTGCTGCTACCATCACCCGCTTTAATGCTTCTGCATTCAGAACGCAGATCGCCTGTGAACTCAAGAACTTTTCTGCCGAAGGTATTCTCGACAGAAACGAAATAAAACGTACGGATCTTTTTACCCAATATGCCCTCGTGGCTGCTGATCAGGCGATGAAGGATTCCGGACTTAATGTATCTTCCATGGACCCGTTCGACATCGGCGTGATCTGGGGCTCTGGTCAGGGTGGTATGCAAACCTTTGAAGAACAGGTAAAGGAATATGTGCAGGGTAACTTTGTACCGCGCTTCAGTCCTTTCTTTGTGCCTAAACTCATTGCTAACATGGCCTCTGGCATGATATCCATGAAATATGGCCTGATGGGGATTAACTATACAACGGTGTCGGCCTGTTCTACATCTAACACAGCCATTATGGACGCACTCAATTACATTCGCCTGGGTAAGGCCAAAGTAATAGTGACCGGTGGTTCGGAAGCGCCTATTACCGAAGCATCTATCGGTGGCTTCTGCGCAATGAAGGCCATGTCTACACGCAACGACAACCCCGCTGCCGCCTGCCGCCCGTTTGATGCGGACAGGGATGGCTTCGTGATGGGCGAGGGCGCCGGTGCCCTGATACTCGAAGAATACGAACACGCCAAAGCAAGAGGCGCAAAAATATATGCAGAAGTTGCTGGTGCGGCCATGACCGCCGATGCTTATCACATGACCGCTACGCACCCCGAAGGACTGGGCGCTGCCAAGGCCATGGAGTTCGCATTGAAAGATGCAGGTCTTGCACCTACCGATGTAAATTACCTGAACGCACACGCCACTTCCACACCAGTGGGCGACCTCAGTGAAATTAAAGCCATTACCCGCCTGTTTGGCGATGCGCCTGCTCATTTACAGATCAGCGCTACCAAATCCATGACGGGGCACCTGCTCGGAGCTGCAGGTGCTATCGAAGCCATTGCCAGCGTAATGTCTATCCGTCATTCCATCATTCCACCCACTATTAATGTGCAAAATCCTGACCCGGCGCTGCCAGCAGGACTTAACATCGTAATGAACAAAGCGGTGGAAAGTAATGTGGACGTGGCGATGAGCGATACGTTCGGGTTCGGTGGTCATAACGGTATTGTAGTGTTCAGAAAAATATAGAAGGAGTGTGAGCCATCACATTCCTTCCATTTACTTTATAAGCGGAAAGTAAATCAGTTGCCGATGTGCTATTTTTGCCGCGTTCAATAAGCAGCATGATGAGAAAAATATTCGCAGGATTTAAGTATGCGCTGGCCACGTTAGCAGCAGTTTTTACAGGAGAAGAAACGAATGCCCAAAACAGGCTTACCACGCACAACACCATCGGTTGGTATAATACCTTCCACACCGTTAAGCTCAACGACAAATGGGCCATACTGGGCGAGTACCAGTGGCGCCGCGCACATCTGGTAACAGACTGGCAGCAAAGCCTGCTCCGTGTAGGTGTACAACGTAATATCACCAAAGATATCAGTGTGCTGGCCGGTTACGGCTGGATAGAAACGTTCCCGTACGGCGATTATCCGCCCGCTGCAGGCCAGCCTTTCCCGGAACACCGTATTTACGAACAACTGGTCATCAACGACGTACATGGCCGTGTTGCGTTCAATCACCGCTTCCGCTACGAACAACGCTGGCTGGGTATTCTCGATGCCACCGTGCCCGCCGACGAAAAGCGCGACATCACCGACTGGCAATTCCTGCAAAGGGTACGTTACCAGTTTCGCACGCAAATTGCGCTCAACAAACCAACAATGTCGGACAATACGCTGTACGCCAATCTCTACGACGAACTGTTTATCGGCTTCGGCGGACAAATACTCATGAACGTATTTGATCAGAACAGGGTAGGCATATTGGCAGGTTACCGCTTCAACAAACGCTTCAGCGTCGAAGCCGGTTATCTTAACCAAATCGTTCAGCAGGCCCGCCTGGTCAATAATATGCCAGTCTACCAGCGTAACAACGGACTTGTTATCAACACGATCTTTAACTGGAATTAGTTAGCCAGCATTCATACACTAATCAGCCGCCGTTGTGTCACTCCCTTCAGCGGCTGATTCATTTTTGAACTATCTTATTTTGATCCTCTAAACTGTATTTCACCCCAGCTTTTCATATACCCGTCACATTTCCCCGGCATCCATCAGCTCCCACACTATACTTGTGAAAATTTACCTCCATGAAACAAGCACTGTTCCTGCTTATAGCTCTGTGCAATATGAACGCCACCAGGGCACAAGTAACCCTCACCGGCAAAATCTACGGCCCGCTAAAGGGTGATGTAATACTTAACACCGGCCGCACCGACTGGTTCCAGGATGCTAATTCAGTAATGGCCAAAGTGGAAGCAGATAGTACGTTTTCTTTTACACTGCCTGCCAGTAAGCCAACATTCGTCCGCCTGCGTTACAACGGCTACACGCAACGGCTGTTGTTAAGCCCCGGCCGACCGCTGGCGGTTCGTTTTAATGGTGCTGACCTTGTTAGCACGATCACCTTTACAGGAAGGGGTGCCACGGAAAACCAACTGATACAGGAGGAACTGAAACCACCGTTCTATCTCACGTCTTACGAGAAAGAAAAAGAGAACATCTACGCTGCCTGGCCCATCGATCGTCTTAAAAAGGAATTACTACCCGAAGCCACCAGGGTAGAAGAAGTAACACATGCTTTTATCCATAACGCCAAAATCCCTCAGCAATTAAAGAAATACCTGCAGGCCGAAACCCGTTTCCGCCATGCTTTGCACCTCGACAGACTACTGTTCAATATGAAAAATACCCAACACAACCCCGATTGGCAGGCGTTTGAGGACGAGCTCGACAGCCGCATCGGTGAAGTATCACTGGCGGAAACAAGTATGAGCCCTGCTGCGAACCAGTATCTCGAAACCTATGCGGGGCGTTTGATGAGTAAGATGTACAGGGTTTACATGAAAAATAAAGACGAAGGCAAAAAACAAATTACCACGGCTCTGGGTATGAGTTTCGACTCCCTGCAAAGCCTCGCAAGCCTGTACGGCGACGAATATATCGAATACATGTACGTCTGGAAACGCATGCCTGCAAGTTTGCACGAGCAGCTGCTCATCAACCGTACTGTTTATTACGTAAACGAAAAAGCACCTGCCGAAGTGAGCGCTATAGCCGGCCTGCTCCGGCAGTATTACCCAAATGGCAAAGGCTGGCAGGAAATCAGCCCACTTGTGGCCCAATTGGAAACATTAAAAACGAAAGGGATCGCGAACAATAAAATTCACATCCTCCAAAACGGGAAGGCCATACGCTCGCTCGAAGAACTGCTGGCGCCATACAAGGGCAAAGTGGTGTACCTCGACATCTGGGGTACCTGGTGCAGCCCCTGTAAGGAAGAAATGAAATATGCGCCCGCCATCAAACAACAACTGGCCGGTAAAGATGTGGTGTTCCTGTACCTCAGTAACGACAAAGACATCGTGGACGCCAAATGGAAAAATTACATCTACACCAATAACATCTCCGGCGAACACCTCCGTATGGCCCAAAACGACTCCCTCATCTGGAAAGCCCTGCAACCAGTGGAGGCACCCCGTTA
>NZ_CABHOU010000032.1 GCF_902168175.1 uncultured Chitinophaga sp.
CTGGTGACAAACAGGCTACCATGCAATTGTACGAAGACATACTGGCCGATGCTAACCGTTACGGCCTGCTGGTGATCTTCCACGGTGCTACCATGCCACGCGGCTGGGAGCGGATGTATCCTAACTACGCAGGCAGCGAGGCTGTTCTTGCTTCCGAAAACCTGATCTTTACCCAGCATGCCAATGATAACGAAGCCTTCAACGCTACCCTGCATCCTTTTATCAGGAACACGACCGGTTCCATGGAATTCGGCCCTGTGCTGCTGAATAAGCGGCACAACCGCGAAAACAACGGCGGCACGATACGCAAAACCACCGACGTCT
The DNA here is from genome assembly GCF_902168175.1 of uncultured Chitinophaga sp. GTDB lineage: Bacteria > Bacteroidota > Bacteroidia > Chitinophagales > Chitinophagaceae > Chitinophaga. The sequence goes on from NZ_CABHOU010000032.1 coordinate 325, forward strand.
TCCAGCTGGCTACCGCAGTACTGTTCCAGAACCCTGTGCAGGTATTTTCACTGGCTCCCAACAACCTGCAGGATGCCCCAGCTTTGGTCATCGACTTTATGAAACAGGTACCTACTACCTGGGATGAAACGCGCTTCATCGATGGATACCCGGGCAAATACGCAGTGCTGGCCCGTCGTCATAAAGACAAATGGTATTTGGCAGCTATTAACGCGCAGCCAGAAACGTTGAAACTGAAAGTGAACCTGGGCATGTTTGGAAATAACAGCCTGGTGAAATACAGTGATGATAAGGATAGGAAGCCGGTGATGGAGAACGCTGCAGCAGATAAGAAAGGTAATATCGATATAGAGGTGAGGTCTGGTGGTGGTGTGATTATTACCAATGCTTCGAAGTAGGATGTTGAGATAATTCATCGCGCAGTCTTAACAATGTAATCGTCATTTTAGTTTTTTTTATAGAACGCATCAGATCTCAGGGGAAATAAATCTTTCCCTGAGATCAATTTACCAGGATACTTCTTTGCCATCTGCCCCAGGGTTAACTTGCCTGCCCCCCCATCATTTATATTACCATTTCCGGCAAATATTCTGTATTTAGTTCGAAGTTCTTACCACATTTCAAAACAACCATGAAAAAGACTATTTATTATCTGCTATTGTTATTGACCTGCGCCGTCCCGGATTCCCTGGCGCAGGTGCCTAAACTCCCGACTAAATGGACTAAACCGGCCATGGAAGCCAAGGTCCCATTGAACGAATATCCCCGTCCGCAATTACAGCGGGCCGACTGGCTTTGCCTGAACGGTAAGTGGGATTACCTCGGTGGCAAACAGGTGGCCACTGCGCTAAACCCTTCTAAACCAATTTCTTTTGAAGGGAAAACAGAACAGATACTGGTGCCTTATTGCCCCGAATCTGTTTTATCCGGCATAGAACGCAACCTGGAAACCAACTTGTGGTACCACCGTACGTTCGAAGTACCTGCTTCCTGGAAAGGTAAACAGGTGTTACTTCATTTTGAAGCCGTAGACCATGATGCCACTGTATTTGTAAATGGCCGGAAAGCGGGCGCACATGCTGGTGGATATGATGCGTTTACCGTAAACATCACGCCTTTTTTAGAAGCAGGAGCCAACACGCTGGTGGTCGCCGCGTTTGATGCGAATGATGGTCGTACACCGTCTGGTAAAAATGGCCCGCGTGGTGATTATACTTTTACTTCCGGTATCTGGCAGTCGGTATGGCTGGAGCCAGTGAGCGCCGTTTACATTAAAAGCATCCGTTTACTGCCCGATGTAGCGAACAGTCGCCTGAAGGTGCTGGTGGATGCCGATGCTGCGCAGGTATCTGCATTAGCGCTGGACGGTAAAAGCACGGTGGCGGAAGTAAAGGGAACCGCAGGAACCGCCTTTTATATCCCGCTAAAAAATCCAAAATTATGGTCACCCGATGCGCCTTTCCTGTATGATCTGAAACTCAGCCTGCATGATAAAAAAGGCAATATTACCGACGAGGTGACGAGCTACTTTGGTATGCGCGATGTGAAACTGGGTAAGGTAGATGGGGTAGTGAGACCACTGCTCAATGATCAATTCGTAATGCAGGTAGGGCTGCTGGACCAGGGCTATTGGCCCGACGGCATTTTAACTGCTCCCACAGAAGAAGCATTGAAATACGATGTGGAATTTACGAAGAAGGCCGGCTTCAACCTGATCCGGAAACACATGAAAACCGAGCCTAAACGGTTCTATTATTGGGCTGATAAACTCGGTGTACTCGTATGGCAGGATATGCCGGCCATCTGGTTCCAGCATGAAGATACAGCCAATGCCCGCACTACTTTCCGTAAGGAACTGAAGGCAATGATGGACGATCTGTACAATTCGCCTTCCATTATCACCTGGGTGCCGTTTAACGAAAACTGGGGCGCATTTGATGTGAAGGAGATCACCGACTGGGTGAAACAGTATGATCCCTCCAGGCTGGTGAACGGTAACTCCGGCTTTAATAACAACCCCGGTTACCAGAAAGCGTACGGCGATCCGGGCAACGGTGATTTTGTAGATACGCATATTTACATAGGCCCCAATGATGCCTCCGTGCCGGATGATAAACGCGCTGCGTCTTTAGGAGAATTCGGCGGACTGGGCTTATTCGTAAGAGGCCATATGTGGCCGGTAGAAAACAATGCTTACGGTTTTGAACCCACGAAAGCCGCCCTCAGCGACCGCTATGTACTCCTGATGGACCAGGTAGAACAGTTGATGAGGTACCGGGGACTAAGCGTAGCCGTGTATACACAAACCACCGACGTTGAGCATGAAGTAAACGGCGTACTAACGTATGACCGTGCAGTGGAGAAAATGGACGTGGAAAAGATCAAAGAGGTAAACCAGGCAGTGATCAATGCTGGTAAAAAGATGAATAAGTAGATGTGTTGACCATCCTTCGGCGTTGCCGGAGGATGGTTTATAAAATATCGGAAGTCTGAAAACAATGGCGGTCCGGTTTTTAAAAGATGGCCAGTCATCCAACTTCATGTAACAAACGGTCATCCATATTGCCAATTAGGTTCCCAGCTGAAAACCGCTGCCCGGCCACCGTTGTGTCACTCCCTTCAGCTTTTTTTCGCTGCTAACCAGCCATCACAATGCAATGTCCTGGTACATATTCTCTATCCTCGAAACCGGCCGCTGCATGCCGTTCGTAAGCTTCGGCACTTCGGTCTGCAGGTACAGCAACAACTCCGACAATAGTACTTTCCCGTCCTTATTGCGGTCGGCCGCCTGCTCTCCCAGGCCTTTCTTCAGGCAATAGGTAAACGCTCCATTTTTCAGGTGATCGTATTCTCCTGCACGTTCCAGTCCGCCAGCTGCAGCCAACACCGTGGCGCCTGCGCCCTTTCGCAAATCGCGGAAGGTATTTTTCATCAGGTCGAAAGCGTTGAAATTTTTCGATGTCACGGCGCCTTCGCCGCGGCCCTCCATTTTTACCTTACCCTTTTGCGCATCGGCCCGGGCAAAAATGTTGGTATTGGCCTTATCGATTTCGCCGGAGTAGCAGGCGTCCAGCAGCATCACCTTTTTACGGCTGGGAATGCGTGCCATCAGCGATTCCAGGGAGTCGTACGGTAAACTGCCTGTAGCAGGCTGCTTAAACGCGGTCGGGTAACATCCGAGGTAATAATCTTTTTTCGAATCGAACATGCCATGGCCAGCATAAAACACGATCACCTTATCATCCACTTTCGATTGCAGCAGTTCCTGCGCCTTACGGAGTATGTTTGTGACCGTTACTTCCGAATCTTTCAGCAATAGTGGAATAACCCGCCCATACTTCCCGGCCTCGCCGGCGAACAAGTTTACCACTTCTTCTGCATCTTTGGCCGCATAACGCAGGTTTTTGGTACCATCGCTGTACGTGCCGGCGCCAATGGCCAGGATGTACAGATCAGGCTTACGTGGAGGCGCAGCATACTGGGCTTCCAGTGTTTCCGTCAAACTTTCTACGCCCTGCTCATTCAGCACCGAAACGCGGATGTCGTTGTGCCCGGCCGAGAGTACCAGTTGCAGTGGCTGTTGCAGTTTGCCACTTTTGTGGGCTTTTACGGACAGGCCGCCGCCATATACCGGCACACCATTTACGGTCAGCAATACCCGGTCGAGGTTGTAAAGGGTATCCGTAGCCGTGAGTGTAAAGGTATACAGGCTGTCGCGCTGGCCGATGCTGCCCGGCACAACCTTTACCTGTGGCACGTTATATACCCAGTCCTTTTCGAACATCGCCGTATCGAAGCCCATTTTCTCAATACGTTTCAGGTAGGCAGCACGGTAAGCTTCTACGGTTTCGCGGGGAGCGCCCGTGCGTTCCAGTATCTTATCGGGCCGGTTATACCGCAGGTCGAACTGGTCGAAAAAGTATTGGCGGCTATTGATATCAAAATAGATGTTCTCCGCACCTTTTCGCGAAGCCATATAATATCCGTCGCTCGCATACATTATCCAATCGCAGCTGTCGAGTGGCACAAAGGTGGCCAGGGAGCGCGTACCGTAAGCTACACTGCCAAAGCCGATAACGCCGTTGCCGTTACCACCCACCGAGTATATCTTGTTGGTATAACTGCCGAGTTGCCGGCCGTACCAATCATTGTCCGGCGGCCGCCCCAGGTTTTGTCCTGTTTCCAGATCTACGGTTTTAGTGGTGTATTTACTGCCCACCAGGTGGCTGGTAATCATCAATGCCCTTCGACCGTCTTTCAGCACGCTCAGGTCTTTAATGTGATACCCGCTGTCTGACAGTACCCGTATCAGGTGGCCGTCTTCCGGGCTCCACACATAACCGTTTCCTTCATTTTCCAGGGTCAGCATATATTTACCATCGGCAGTATAAATCACATCATCGATCGTACGTTGATGTTGGAATACTGTCAATGGTTCTCCTGGCTGAAAAGCAAAATGTTTTACCCATTTATCATACCTGCTCGCAAACATAAACGAGTTGGATGCGCCCGACATGGCGAAGTGGTCCGATGGTGCTACCGCTCCCTTAAAACGTTGGCGCAGCTGGCCGTCTGGCAAACTCCTCAACTCACCGGCACTGGCCACACCCGCCATGAGTGAGTTGCCCACGCGCGAAAAACGGTAAAAGGCGTCACGTAGTCCTGCAGGTATCATCTCGCGTTTACCGCCGTTCGCAATGTTCCATGCCAGTGTGCGGCCGTCCCGGTTTACGGTGTAAATACTATCTTCTGCCTGGTTAAAGGTGAAGTCTTTGATTTCGTCACCATCTGGGTCGCCATACATTTTCAGCTGCTTTTTATTTCCCGGTTTCCAGACAGACATAGCCGCGCCGCCCTCACGCAGCACGATCCAGTTGGCGGCGGGCGATAAGTAAACGCGGTCGTAGCCGTTTAAATCAAGGTCCCAGCGGTACAGTTCTTTACCGGCTATCATGTCCCAGTACACCATCGTGTAGGCCACCTTCGATCCTTGTTGCCGCCCGTCTCTGTACAGTACGGCGGCCGCTGTTTTACCATCGGCGCTTACCGAAACGTATTGCAGCCGGGCGTCCTGTTGTTGGGGCAGAAGGTACTCCTGGCCGGTGGCGAGGTCTTTTGCCCGCGCCTGCAACAGGTCGAGCAGGTAGCGGCCGTTTTCTGAAAAATAAGCGAACGTATTATCCGGGAATGGCCATGTTTCTTCAGTGCCGGTTAAGACATTCCACATCGTTGCCCCATATTGGTCCTGCATGACCTGCAACATCCCGTTCTCGCTATCTTCATAAGTCGCGATCAGGTACTTGCCATCGCCAGAATACTGGAGGTTGCGCACAAAACCACCTTTCGTGTAAAAGGTATGTGTTTCGCGGCCGGTGGCCATGTCCCACAACTTCACTTCGGAGCGTGCTGTAGCCACTTGTCTGCCGGTCGGTGAAACCGCCATCGCACTGAGTACGCCGATGTGCCCCAGTGGCAGGACCATCTTTGGTTCTACATGATAGCGGGGCGTAAATTCAATTTCCGCTTGGGCTGATGTATTTTCCCGGTCGTCGTGTGCCTTAATTTCGAACACGTTTCTTTTTCCCCATAAAGCAAACGGCTGATCTTTATATTTTTTAAATGGCACCACGATGAACATGGTGTCTTCGTTGAACATTTTATCCGCAGTGTTGAAGCCGAATTCATTTCGTGCATCTTTAATGATCAAACGCCCGTTCAGAAATATCTGTATCAAAGGCATTACCATCCCGCCTTTCACTACTTTGGCGCGGAGTTCCGGTGCCGCACTGTTGGCGGCGATAGGTGATATGATGATCCTGGTCTGCTTCCGCTCACGCACACCCGCCGCATCCGGCGATATGATCTGCCTGAAGAGGCCGGGGCTAAGGTACTTCGCCAGCGTATCTTTCACATCCCGGATGATGGTTAAACCCTGTACTTCGTACAACTGTTTCAACGCGCCGGGGGAGCCGTCGAGGTGCCCGTTGCCATCGTTTACCATCCAGTCGGTGCTGTCTATGGCAAACAGGCCAAGCCCGCGTTTGTTAGTGCTATTGTACACCACGCCAAAGTTTTCATATATCTTATAAATCCGTTCGTAATATCCCCTCACCGAAGCCTGCGTATTCAGCGCGGGATGTTCGTTATGACTGTCTCGACCTACATCCACATAATCGGGCAGGTTTGGGATAAACTTGCCAGTTTTGATTTCCCAGCCTTTATTATTGCCGAAAGCATGTCGGGTGACGATGAATTTGCCATCTTCCGAAAAACTGATATCGCTCACCGGCGAAGAATGACCGGCGATTTCACGTACTACCTTGCCGGTTTTGGGATCGCGGAAATTAACTTTGCGGTAATCGCCGTTGTAGCTGGCGAGCAGCTTTCCATCGGGTGTAAAGGTAGGCTCGTACACCTTGTCTTTGTCTTTTACCTGGTACAGGGTATCGCCGCCGGCGATGTCTACCGCCGTGAGTGTGCCACGACCGTATACGAATACGATTTTATTATCGGGCGATATCATGATTAAATCTTCATCGGAACAATAACCGAAAATCGTGCGCAGCAATCGGCCTTCTTTCAGTTTCCACAGTTCGATTTTTGGCTTGCGAAAGCTTTTAACGGCAACGGCCATCAGCGACTGGTCGGGCGAAATGCCAGTCGTGCCCAGCGACCAGTATTCATCGTCCAGTTTCCCTTTTACAGTACCATTTACTGTCCCGTTTTTAACATCGATAGCGTTGAGCTGGTAGTTTTTGTGATTGTCGCTGAATTTTCTTTGTATTATACCGTCGTGGTAACCCCACAGGCGATCATCGTCCCCGGCGACCTGCTTTGTTACTGGCGCACCATCTTCGATGCTGTACCACTTGCCGCCACTGTATACGGTGCTGCCGTCAGGCGCGAGCAGAAGATGACCGCCCTGGTCGGCGGGCTTCTCCGATATTTTCTTACCCGTCACCATATCCCAGAGGGAAAGTACGGTGGCATTGGGATACTCGGTAGTATGCAGCGTTAGGATTTGTTGCCGGCCAGGTACGAAAGCTGCCTGGCGCATATCGGCGTTTTTTACCCGGAACTCGCGAAGTTCCAGTCCCGCCGTTACATCCCACAACACGGCCATCTGATCAACGGAAGCGGTCACCATATATCGTCCGTTGGCAGAAAATGCGATGTCATTAATGGGGCCCTGGTGGCCGGTGCTAAGTACCAGGCCCTGTGCCTGCGCGGGGCGGCATATCACCAGCAGCAGCACAGCCAGCGGAAGTATACGTTTCATGGGGAAATGTTTTAACGCATGCGATCGTACATCGCACGGAATACAATAATATCGGGATGTCCGTAGTTGTTGGCGAGGTGCCTGTATACATCGGTAAAAACCTGATCGGCCGCATCGGCCTGGCCCGCGTGGTGTTGGGTGGACAAGCGGCGCACGAGGTCCATTTCAGTCACGATTTGTTTTTCGGACACCACCACGAATTGTAGTTTGGCCAATGGCACGGCTACTTCGGTAAGGTCGTCGTAGTACATCAGCTGCATGTCTGTAGCCTCGTCGGTTTTCACAATGTTGCCGCCCTTCCTGAATATGTGTTGGTCCAACCGCAGGTAAAGCGAATCATTTTTGCCGGTTACAAATTCAAGTGGCTGGTTTACGATTGCGCCCTTATACTGGTACCTTACAAAGCAATACCGGTCCTTTCGCTGCGGAAATCCTTGCGAATTCAACGGCAATAGTTCGGTGCCGATTACCAGGCGTTTGGTGTAGTGCTGGAAATAATTGCCAAGGTCTTCAGGACTATTCATCATACCAGAGCGCGTACTTAGTATGATGGTTTCGGTGGTGGGCAGCAGGTTGTCTTTCAGCAACGCTAATATTTCATTCGGGCGCGATGTGGGCTGACGCTTCTTCGGCGCTACTTCATAACTTCCCTTTTTAGGATGATACACGTTGAATTTATCGCGCGGGGAGCGGAACACGAAAGCCGCGTTGATGTCCACACTGTCGCCCACTACCAGCAGATGGTTGCTTCCCTGCTGTTTAACCGGGCATTGAATGTTTACCACGTAATAGTAATCGGCCTGTGTGGGCAGCAGTGTGTAGAGAAATAGCAATAATATCTTCATGGCAATACGTTTTCTGGTTAGGCATTGTTGGTGTTGTTAACGATGGTGGGCGGCAGTTTCAGATAAGCCTCAATGGAGGGCCACTTGCGGATGATCAGGCGAACGAGGCTCATATAAATGATCATCACGATAATATCTGCATGTACATCAAAAATAAAGAACGAGAACAGAGAAATGCCCCATATTGCCATGCTGATACTGAGGAAGCGCAACATTTTCCGCCCCCAGGAATTGCGAATGATAGCGTGTTTCAGGCGGCGGTGGGCGGAAAAGTAAAATACCAGATAGGAGAGTCCGCTGAAGGCAATTATCATCGTCACAATCCACCAGGTGGTGATGCGGTGTTTGTCCTGGCTGATGTCCTCGTAAATATTGGCGAGGATCAATGGCCCGGGCAGCTGCCCATATACGGTTTCGTGCAGGTCTGTTTTGTAATTGCCAAGTACGATGATCTTATCTTTAAAGGTGCTGTCGAAAAACAGTTGCTCGTTTACCTTTAACAGGGTGCTAATATAATTCAACGACGATATCACTACCCCGTCGCGGCCCCGTTGTGGTTCGGCGGGACGCATCAACAGGTCAAAAATGATGGTATTAAAATGCGGGCGGCCGTTGATCCAGAGCAGCCCGTAGCGGCGTTCCACCTCGGCCCCGTTTGGCGAGAGTGCCTCATATACCGCTTGTGGCATGCTTTTGAGCAAACCGTTGTAATATAGTTGATACTTCAGCAGTTTGTCGGAGGCTTCCAGTCCGTGAGATACGTCGTACCCGGCAAAGCCCATATTTTCCGCAGGGATGTTGAGCCCGGGCAGCCGTGGTGTGCCATTTTCGAGGTAGTAAGGGGTAACATAATCCGTCATCATGTAAAACTGGGATGCCAACGCACTATCGCCCGCCCCGGGTTCGTTGAGCAACACATCACAGAGTAAAAATTTAAATTCCCCATGATGACGGGCTAATACTTCCAGGAAGGCGCTGAGTGTTTGCCGGTCGGTCACCACATCATTGCCCGTTCCATCACCACGGTCGCGGGTGATAATGTTGCCGCTCACATCCACGAAACAATATTTATCTGCCAACTTTTTACGCGCCCCGGCATCGTTGGTAAACACACGTTTTAGCGTGGCGCTTACTTTAAACAACTGTTCTTCCAGGCCTATAGAAAAACCGATACCCAGCCAGAGCGTAGACAGGAACAACATGAAAACACCATGGATCAGCGAAACTGACAATGCGGTAAATATTCTGCGAACGGGGGCCAGGGACATACTATAGGGAGATTTATCATCCTAAAATAAGAAAAAAAAATGGGGGATTGGAGAAATGGGGAGAGATAACATCAGGATAATAATACATCATGAGGATATGCTGTTCATGTCAACACCTGTTTTTGTAGCAATTACTATTTATTGTAATGCCAGGCTGATCATCCCCGCGATCAGTAAAAATGGTAGCAATTTCAGTAATAGCTATACTATTCGTCCCTTAACTGGTCGGACATTTGCACTATTGCACGGCAGCCATGTGTGAAACTAATACCTGGCTGAGAACCAAAACAAACAAAGCATATGTATTTACTTGGTAAACGACCGATCGTATCAATGTTACTAATGGGCACGTTTTTGTTTTCCGGTGCAAGCGCCCAGGATAAAATTAACATGCAAAAGGACCTTAATTATAAGCAGAAATCATTGGCCATCGTGTCGTCGTTAACCGCTAAGGACGACTTGCTGGCGTTAAAGCCATATTTGCGAACGGCGCTTGATTCGGGAGTGACTGTTAACGAAATTAAAGAGGCCATGGTACATCTTTACGCTTACTGCGGATTTCCCCGCAGCCTTAGAGGCCTGCAAACGATGATGGCTGTACTAGACGAACGAAAGGCCAAAGGCATAAAAGATAATTGGGGTAGAGCAGCTTCCCGATCAGGGATACCGGCACTAAGTACGAACGCGGAAAAGCTGTGCTGGGCGAATTAATTGGTCAGCCGCAGGACGGCCCCAGGAACATATGGCAGACCATACTTTCTTCTCCTACAATACAAATGAGGCGTTACACCTTTCAGAGAAGGAAAGGAAGATCATTATTGATTGTTTCAATAAGGTAGAATACGAGCTGCAGCAGAGCATAGATAAGCACAGTAAAAAGTTAATTGCAGCAAATATTGAATTGTTCCTCAACTACTGCACCCGCTTTTATGACCGCCAGTTTATTACCAGGGATAATGCACATAAGGGCGCGCTGGAGAATTTTGAATCATTGCTTAATGAATATTTCGAATCAGACAAGCCGCAGCTGTTGGGGGTGCCCACCGTGACCTGGTGTGCGGCCGCACTGCACCTGTCGTCTAACTACTTCGGCGACCTGGTAAAAAAGGAAACCGGGAAGTCGGCGCAGGAATATATACAGGCTAAGATCATTGATGTCGCCAAGCAACGCATTACTGGAAATAATAAGACGGTGAATGAAGTGGCGTACGAAATTGGATTTAAATATCCCCAGCATTTCTCCCGGTTTTTCAAACAACGGGTGGGTAAAACGCCGAACGAGTTCAGGAATATTAACTAGTTCGGGATCATTGGCCTATTTCGGAAAGATACGGTCCTCACTGCGGACCGAATTAACCAGGGCATATTACCGCTTCGCTGTCAACGTCTGCGATGTGATCGCCGTGAATGCGATGGGCAATGGACAACGCTATCTGTTTCCCAATAAATATTGTATTTTCACTTTTATCCAAAAATCGCATTCACAAAAGCAACATCACTAATGAAGAAACTCCTTACATTTTTCATCCTTTGCGGATCAACCCTAACCCTGAAAGCACAACAGGACGCCCGGCTGCTGCGGTTTCCGGCTGTTCATGGTAACCAGGTTACCTTTACTTATGCAGGAGACCTATATACTGTACCCGCAACAGGCGGTGTAGCACGACGCATTACGAGCCATCCCGGGTACGAGATGTTTGCGCGTTTCAGCCATGATGGTAAATCAATTGCCTTTACTGGTCAGTATGATGGTAATACGGAGGTTTTCGTTATACCCGCCACCGGCGGGGAGCCTAAACGGATCACCTACACGCCCACCCTTGGCCGCGATGATGTGGCAGACCGCATGGGACCTAACAATATCGTGATGGGCTGGACGCCGGACGACAAACACGTGATCTACCGCGGACGTGGTACATCATTTAATCCATTTAAAGGAAAACTCTACCTGGCGCCACTCAACGGAGACCTCAGCCAGGAGTTGCCGTTCACTGTTGCTTCCTGGGCTTCTTATAATGCGGATGGCTCCAGTATGGCGATGAACCGCGTATTTCGGGAGTTTCGCACCTGGAAGAATTATCGCGGCGGCATGGCGGATGATATCTGGCTTGTAAATCCTTCATCAGGTAAAGCGGAAAACATCACTAACAACCCCGCGCAGGACATTTTCCCGATGTATTACGGCGACAAGATCTACTTCGTTAGTGAAAGGGACAGGATAGCGAACATTTTTGTTTATGATACCAAAACGAAACAGACGCAGAAAGTAACCACCTTCAAGGAGTTTGATGTTAAATTTCCATCGTTAGGTGACCAGTCAATCGTTTTTGAGAATGGGGGATACATTTATTTGCTTGATCTGACTAACGGGCAAACCAGGAAATTGAATATCACCATAGCGGAGGATCTTGCCTCGGGCCGTTCTAAACAGGTAGATGCGGCAGATTTTGTGTATAGTACAGATATCTCGCCCGATGGCAAACGCGCTGTTGTCAGCGCCCGCGGCGATGTGTTTACCATTCCGGCCAAATCGGGCGTTACACGTAACCTCACTCAATCCAGCAGCGCGCACGACCGCAATGTTGGCTGGAGCCCTGATGGAAAATGGATCAGCTATATCTCCGACCGTTCAGGGGAGGATGAATTGTATATCCAGGAACAGGGAGGGGCTCAGCCGGGCAGGCAGCTTACGAAAGGTGGCGGTTCCTATAAATTTAATCCTGTATGGAGCCGGGATAGCAAATACCTGATGTTCGGTAACCGGGAGCAGGACCTGTTTATTGTTGATGTTGTTTCGGGAAACAAAACACTGGTCGCGCATTCTGATGCCGGTACACTCGGGTCGTACGCATTTGCGCCAGACAGCAAATGGATCGCTTTTACTGTTCCGGGGAAAGCGCGTGAGTTCAGTGTTATCAAACTCTATAATATCGATACAAAGAAAACTATCGCTGTTACAGATACCTGGTATAACAGCGGCGGCCCGCAGTTCAGCCCTGATGGGAAATTGTTGTATTTCGTATCGCAGCGCGACTTTAATCCAACTTACAGCAATACGGAATGGAATCATGTTTATACGGAAATGGCGCGCCCTTATTTCGCCCGTCTCAGCGCAGGTGATAAATCGCCATTGGCTGATAAGAACGACGAGGTGGGGGTGAAATCAGACACAGACACCAGCAGTAAAAAGTCAGGAAATACAGAGAAGCCTGCGGCTACAGGAAAAGGAGTAATAGTGGTGGTCGATGAAGATGGCCTGGCCGATCGTATTGAAAGTTTGCCCGTATCACCCGGATCTTACGGAGGGCTTGTACCCGTGGAAGATGGTGTTTATTATTCAATGGGCGGACGAAGCGGGCGAGGGTTCAAATTCTTCAGCCTCACCGATCAGAAGGAAACAGAGATCGGCAGCTTCGGCGGGTATAGCGTTACGCCGGATGCAAAAAAAATACTGTTCCGCACCGGAGATGATTTCTTTATCGAAAATCTCAGTAAATCAAAGATCACGCCCACCAATAAAATTGACCTGGGCGGGTTGAAGATGAGGGTTGATCTCCGTGCAGAATGGAAACAGATCTATGATGAAAGCTGGCGGCAGATGCGGGATTATTTCTACGATCCGAATATGCACGGTGTAAACTGGAAGGCTATGCACGACAAATATGCGCCGCTGCTGACTTATGTTAATCATCGTGATGATCTTACTTACCTGATCGGCGAAATGATCGGGGAACTGAGTGTGGGACATGCTTATGTTAACAGCGGAGACAGGCCTTCCATCAACCGCATTCAAATGGGTTTGCTGGGAGCAAGGTTCAGTCGCGATAAAAGTGGGTATTACCGTATCGACAGTATCCTGTCGGGCGAAAGCTGGAATAAGACATTGGTATCGCCGTTGCGCGCACCCGGATTAAAGGTGAAGGCAGGCGACTACATCATTTCCATCAATGGCACATCTATGAAGTCGGTCAATAATCTTTATGAACTATTGGCTGGTAAAGCAGGTCAGTTCGTAGAGATCGAAGTAGCCAGCTCTCCATCGGCAGCCAGTGTTAGGAAGTTATTGGTGAAGCCCATAGCCGACGAATCTTCCCTTTACTATCATGAATGGGTACAGCAAAATATAGCGAAAGTAACGGCGGCCAGTGGCGGCAGGATTGGCTATGTACACATTCCGGACATGGGCGTGGAAGGACTCAATCAATTTGCGCGTTATTTCTATCCTCAACTGGATAAAGAAGCGCTCATTATTGATGATCGTGGCAATGGCGGTGGAAATGTGTCGCCGATGATCATTGAGCGTTTGTTACGGCAGCCGGGGCTGGGTACAATGTTGCGAAACAATAAAACGGCTTCCATCAAACCAGATGCGCATGTAGGCCCCAAGGTCTGCCTGATCGATCAGTACTCCGCTTCCGATGGCGATCTGTTCCCCTGGCAGTTTAAATACCATGGTATAGGCCCCCTGATCGGTCAACGTACCTGGGGCGGCGTGGTTGGAATCAGCGGTTCGCTTCCGTTTATCGATGGCGGTGATCTGCGGAAACCCGAGTTTGCACATTTTGCCGCAGATGGATCTTCTTTCATCATCGAAGGCGAGGGTGTTCATCCTGATATTGAAGTGGTTAACGACCCATATAGCGAATACAAAGGTGTTGATGATCAGCTTACCCGGGGCATAAAAGTGTTGCTGGAGAAACTGGCACAAGGCGGAAAAAACGGAGTGCCAAAGATCCCGGCATTTCCGGATAAATCGAAGTAAAGATTGGTTTCGCAGGCACTGTGTAGCTGGCCCGGCCGGTAATTTTACAGGTCGCTCTCGTACCAGCGCCAGCTATATCAACCTTACACTGAAAGATGCTTCAATGGCGGGGCAACGCATATGTGTGTATGATGTTTCCGGTAAATTGATGACAAATATGCAGTAAACTTCCGCTGTTACCCGTATCTATCTTTCGAACTGGGCACCGGGTTGTATATTTCGTAAAAACAAGTTGAGGCAGTTATTCATTTGTAAAGCAATAACCGCTAATGTCATAATGAATGAAGGGTGTATCGAAGTTCGGTACACCCTTCATAAATTCAAGTGCCCCGTGAGTTAGAGGGCTCGCCCCAGCTTAATCGATGTAAATGCTTTCCATCCCTTTCGATAAAGCCTGTTCTTTAAACCCTTCAACTTTCACCCCTTCCGCCCGAAACACGGTCAGGTCGGTCATGCCTAAAAAACCAAGGAAGGATTTCAGATAAGGTGCTACAAAGTCGTTGTTTTTGCCTGGACCTTCCGAATAGATGCCACCAGACGACATGGCCACATATACCTTTTTGCCGGTAACCAGCCCGGTCGGTCCGTTTTCGCCGTAACCAAAGGTAATTCCCGGCCGTGTAATATGGTCGATCCAGGATTTAAGGGTGGAAGGAACGGTGAAGTTGATAAGCGGGGCGCCTATGACGATAATGTCTGCTGCCATTAACTGCTTTACCGCATCGTTTGAGTATCGTACCGACTCTCTGCCATCGTCCGTCAATTGATCTGCTGGTATAAACATCGACTGTAGGATGGCTGGGTTCAAATGCGGAATGGATAATTCGTTCAGGTCCACTTCCTCTACGGTACTGCCAGGATACTTTTTCACCGCTTTTTCAACGATGGCTTTGCCAAGTTTGATGCTATAAGATTCATTACCCTGGATGCTGGAAATTAAATGAAGAATATGTTTCATGTTTTTAGATTTTATATTACCTGCTGCTGCAGTTATTGTTGACAGCAAAAGTAGACCAGCACCCTGTCAGAAACTTCGTACTTACCTGAAGGAAAGTCCTTACCTCCAGGAAAGTGCGTACCTTTAAGTATGCAAACGGATATCCGACATTCAATTCCAGAAAAAGCAGCATGCGCGAGTTCGCTTGCCAATGTGCTTGATGCGCTGTATGTACTCAGTGGCAAGTGGAAACTTGCTATCATCCTCAACCTGGTGCAGTCTCCCAAACGCTTTTCTGAAATACAAAGTGAGGTAACCGGTATATCACCGAAGGTGTTGGCCAATGAGTTAAAAGACCTGGAGTTAAATGAATTTATTAAACGAAATGTGCACGCCACCACGCCCGTAACCATCATCTATGAAGCTACAGAATACAGTGAAACCTTAAAAAGCGTGCTTCGGGAACTCAGTGCCTGGGGTGGCTTACACCGCGATAAAGTGAAACAAAGTTTACGG
Source organism: uncultured Chitinophaga sp. (assembly GCF_902168175.1). GTDB lineage: Bacteria > Bacteroidota > Bacteroidia > Chitinophagales > Chitinophagaceae > Chitinophaga. Next base: position 15,932 of record NZ_CABHOU010000032.1, read on the forward strand.
CAGCAGGCAACGATATAGATGACAAAGAATCTTCAATGGGAATTTCATCGTTCTGTAATTGATGGCGAGGAGCTAATCTTAAACGGGTTGAACATCTGGGCTTACAAATGGAAAGATCTGCGTGCTTATATTCATGTTAAAGACCCTATTTATTTGCAGGATCATACTATGAGTATCTATGAAATAACAGATGGGGTAATAACTGTTCTTTTTGCAGCAGGAGAATTTTCTAACATGGTTTGGGGCATTTATCTGCCAGTTAAATGAGCTGTCCAATGTGCGGGGTATTTATAATTTCACCAGCACTGTAAGAACATCACCTTCAGTAATTGAATGTCGTAACTGTTATTGCGGTTGCAAGATGGGTACGGTATACGGAGTATTCGCCGAAAAAATAAAATGAACACTTACAAGCGGATGTATGTTTGAAAATTCAATTATATTTTCCCAATGGTTAAAGATTTCCTAAAACTAGTGGTTGACATTGGTATTTTCAGATTCGCTTTTACATTTGCCCCGATAAATATTTTATAACCCCTTAAGATATTGCCCGCAGGTTAATCCCAAAATTAAACCTCAGGTATGGGCAGTATCCACGTAAAAATGAAAGGAAATGAATCCAAACAAAGCATTGTGGGAGAAAGGTGATTTCACCAAACTAGCCGAAACTATGCGCGGAAGCGGCGCTGCACTTGTGTCCCGGTTGGGCGTTAAAGAAGGCATGAAAGTACTCGATCTCGGTTGTGGTGATGGCACCACCGCTATTCCATCCGCTAAACTTGGTGCAGCGGTGTTAGGCGTCGATATTGCCAGTAACCTCGTAGAAGCCGGCAACAAGCGGGTAGCGGCAGAAGGTCTTACTAACATTAAGTTCCAGGAAGGGGATGCTACCGATCTGCATGAACTGCAAGATGAGAGTTTCGACCTCGTGGTGAGCATCTTTGGCGCTATGTTCGCACCCAAACCAGTGGATGTGGCGAAGGAACTGGTACGTGTTACGCGCCCTGGTGGCAAAATAGTGATGGGCAACTGGATTCCCGGCGACCCTACATTGGTAGCACAGATATTGAAAACCAGCGCGGCACATACACCGCCGCCTCCGGAGGGTTTTGTAAGCCCGATGTTGTGGGGCGTAGAAGAGCAGGTGATCGAGCGTTTCGGCAATGCGGGTGTGGCAAAAGAGGATATTTCTTTTGAAAGAGACACCTTCAACTTTGAAGTAGCGGAGTCCCCGTCTGCCTTTTTAGACAGGTTCAGAAATTACTATGGTCCTACCATGAACGCATTCGATGCGGCTGAAAAAAATGGTAAGGCTGCGGAACTGCAGCAGGAGCTGGATGTTCTGTTTAATAGTCAGAATAAAAGCGGCAGCGATGATAAAACGCTGATTCCCGCGACCTTTTTGAAGGTGACAGTAACGCGCAGATAGGCATCTAATCACGTAACCACTTTGCCATGTTGGGAAACGCCGGTAACTGCAGTCGTGCGGAAAGGTGCGGCTCTGCGCTCATGCCGGCTACTTGTAACATGGGTACGCCAAAGTACCGTCCTTCGTTGAAGTTGTCCGCCAATTCCTGACCGCCACCCCTGTAGCCGTTCTCATGGAACACGAAACAGGGATCGATGTTGAGATACATGCAGGCGGCGTAGGACCATGCAATGGCCATCATCTCCTCCGCCTCGCGCTGTAGTCGTTGGGGGATATTATCGTTGTGCAGGTTTGCACGCTCTGCGGCCGGAACCACCGCAATGTGGCCGGCTTCATGCAGTACATCGCCAGGGTATAACAATTTTGCAGCATCTATGATGAGTTCCCCGTTCTGGATAAGAGCGCCAGGCAGGAACGTGCCTTCGGGCAGAGTGGTGAATGTGATAGGAATACCCACCGAACGGATAAAATCTACGGCAGTGTTAAAGTCGGTGCAATCAGTTGTCATCCCGTAAATGTAACGAATTAAAAAAAAGGGAGGGGTACTACAATTTCCCCTCCCTTTTAATTTCAGTCACGAAGTGTGAGGTGTTCATCAGCTCTTTAGGTTGGAAAACAAGTATAATAATGCCTAACTTCCGTCCATGATCGACCCGAAAGACCTCGACGTTTTAAAAGCCGCTGTTCAGCGCTTCGTTTCCCTAACGGACGAAGAGTGGGAGCTGATGTTACCCGCCCTTGAATACCGTCGCCTGGGCAAAGGAGAAGACTGGATTAGTGAGGGGCAGAAAGAGCTGCACGTCGGCATTGTACTTTCGGGCGATATGCGCCACTACTATACCCGTGACGGAGAAGAAAAGACCACTTATTTTTATTTTGAAAATCACCTGGTAAGCTCTTATGTAAGCGCCATTACCGGTAAGCCATCCCTGCTTACAGTGGAGGCGCTGACCGACAGCCGGCTGCTTGTTTTCACGTATGCGCATCTAAAATCGATGTATGACAAAGTCCCAAAATGGGAGCGGTTCGGTCGCCTGCTGGCAGAGTATCTCGCTATAGGACTGGAAGAGCGGATGGCAGGTTTGCTAACGACAAGCGCTGAAGAGCGTTACCTGGAATTATTACAGGGTAATAAGCATAAAATCATCGAGAGAATTCCCCAGCACTATATTGCCAACTATCTAGGCATCACGCCGGTAAGCCTGAGCCGTATCCGCAAACGCCTGCTGGAAAAATAACCCTTTCCGGTTTTCTTATCTTTTGTAAACGTTTTCCGGGTGTGCCATGTTCGATCTTTGTGGTATCAAAAAATGATTACCATGAAACATTTGTTACGGGCCGAAGCAATAGCGCCTTTTATCTTATCTGTAGTATTACTCAATATAATGCCCCTTCATTTTGCCTGGTGGGCGTGGATATTGATATTCCTGGCACCCGACTTAAGCATGCTGGGCTACCTGTTCGGCAACAAGGCAGGAGCGGTGGTGTATAACGTGTTTCACCATCAGTTGGTTGCCGTGGTGATTTGGGTAGTGGGATTGTTATTGCATCAACCTTATGTTGAATTTACCGGGTTGGTGTTGTTAGGGCATAGTAGCCTGGACAGGGTAATGGGAATTGGTTTGAAACTGCCGGAAGGTTTTAGTTTTACGCATTTGGGTGTGGTAGGGAAGAAGGCGTAACGCTACATCTTCCTAAACACCTGCCTCATCGCCTCTGCATCCATCGTCGACATATCCACCAGTTTCAATGCCTTCACCATCTTCGCTGTGCCATTTTTATACTTAAGAAAATGGGGCGTTTTCAGATGTGACTCGTAAGCCTGCCTGTCCGCATAAATCTCCAGAATTCTCACCTGGTTAGGATGTTCTTTCTGCGTCATCGGTACAATCGCGATCACACCCGGTTCCAGTTTTACCGATGCTGCGGCTTCTTCTTTCAGCAAGGTTATGTAGGCTTCCGATTGAGTTGCATCTATCTCTATTTCCGCAATCCTGACCATCATGCCGGGTTGCTGGGCGAATGCCAGTAGGGGAAAGAAGTATGCGATGAGCAGGAAAAATAAGATTTTCATTATCATGATTATTATTCTTTATATTCTAAAATATCCGCAGGCTGGCACTCCAGCACTTTGCATATTGCTTCGAGTGTACTAAAACGTATCGCTTTCGCTTTGCCGGTTTTCAAAATCGACAGGTTGGACAATGTCAGACCCACCTTCTCCGAAAGTTCGTTTAACGATATTTTTCGTTTCGCCATCATAACATCAAGATTCACAATAATCGGCATGTACTATATAGTTAAATCGTTTTCAGTCTGAATTTCGATTCCTCTTTTAAATATCTGTGCGATAATAAACAGGATAACGGCCATCAATAGCCATACATCCGCACCGTCCAATCGCATGGAATGTGCATCTGGCATACTAATTCCCTTACCCGCTAACCAGGCTGCATACTTAACGCCAGACGATGAGAATAGCCCAATCAGTAATGCCGCATAAGACAGGAGGAGAATCAACTGCCTGATTTTTATACTAAAAGGCTGGGCAATGTCCAGGTCTTTACTATGCAGGGTATTAATAACCAGGTAGAATAACCAGGCCTTCGTACACAGCACGATGCCGATAATCAAGTTCACTACAAAATAATATCCGCGGTCGTATGCAAAGAGCTGCGATAAATCAGCCTGCTGCCACAGATGTTTAACAACATCCGGATTGACAATAGTGAAAATAGCGTTCACGATAAAAGCACCGGCATCGATAGACAAACCTATGAATATGATCCATGCCAGGACGAGTAATACGTTTAATAATTGCCGGACGGAGAGTTCGAATTTCATAATTATGCATTTTGAGGATAATGCAAAAGTAATAAATATTTATTGATAAACAATAAATAAAAGTTGTTGGTTGATAAATTTGGGGGCTATCGCCTAAACCTCGGACAAACCACCTGTCTCCGCTCACTCTGCCGCAAATTCAAAAAGCCGCGCCACGATAATGTAAACTCTAACCCGCCGCGGTACTGCGACGCTACTGAAAGTTTATTGATATTTACATCATAACTCACGCCTACCACAAACTGTCCTACTTCCCACTGCACCACGGGTATGATCGCATCGTTCATGCGGTAAAGCACACCGCCTGTTAATACGAAGGAGCCATCGGCAAAGAAGTCGCGGCTTAACAACGCACCGGCCTGTATGGCATGGATGCCCACCGGTTTGAAGCGATCGCCTAATTGCTGGAAGTAATCGCCGTAAAACACGAAGCGGTCGTATTCGCTGAGCGGGGTGGAGAGGCCGGCGTTAAATGCGAACTTGCGGTTGAGGGTAATCACGTTGCCATCGAAAAAGCCCACTTTCGGGCGACGGATATGGAACAGGGCAGCGCCTACAAAGTAATCTGTGCCTTCGCTGATGGCGCCGTTGTATGTGAGGCCGGTGGATAAATCAAAGTAATTAACGCTCGTATTGTTAAACACTTGTTGCGATGCGGGGGCGATGCTGAACGTACCATTGCTGCCGGCCACGAACTGGTCGTTGAATTGTAGTTTGGTAGGGTCGAACCGTTGCTGCATTAAGCCACCCATGAAGGCCAGGGAGATATAAGAGTTTTTTTCGCTGCTGAGGGGTAGGCTGTAATTGATGGCAGGCAGTACCTGTGTGGTGCTGAACTCCGAAGTGCCCGCCATATCGCGCATGACCTGAAGGCCGAAAGTAAAGTTGTCGTCCGTAGTGATGTTCCCCGGGAGCTTTACTTCTGAGCTGAGGGCGAAGGTGCGGTAAGGTACGGTTACACTTTGCCACTGGTTACGATACGAAGCCGTGAACCGCAGGTCGCCTTCGAATATACCGGCCAGCGCAGGATTTCTGAGTAATGGCTGATCATAGAACTGCGAAAAACCTACGTCCTGCGAAAGGCAGGGTACTGCCCGGAGGCAGCAGGTGATAATGAGCAGGATTTTATATACGCGTTGCATAATGTCTTGTTTAAAAAAGTGTAACATTCCCTTTGTACGAATACGGTACGCCGTTTTCACAAACCACTTCTACCGTATACACATATACACCCACATCCGCTTTTCGTCCTTTTATCATACCGTCCCAACCGAACTGCGGACTATTTGGCGGGAAGTTCGTTCGCTCGTACATCAGTTGTCCCCAGCGGTTAAATACGCGGAATGATTTGATAGCATTGATGCCCGATGCCCGTACCATCAATATCCTGTTTTCCGGCACATTGCCATTAGGTGCAAAGGCATTCGGAATAAATACCTGGGTGTTGTTACAGAATACCCGGATGCAGATATCATCGCTGGCACTGCAACCAAATACGTTTGTTACCTGAACATTGTAACAGATGTTATTTTTCGCCGTAGCGATGGGTGTAGCGCAGATGGCATCGTTGCATTCCAGGTCTTTCATAGGCGTCCATGTATACCGTTCGATGGGCAGTACGCCAGGGGCGGAGCTATTCATGATCTGCGGTGCGAGTGGGATGCGTACACCTGTAGCTACTGTTATAGTATCCTGCGCGAATCTCACAACCGGGTAGTCGCCAATTCTTATGGTGGTATCGGTAGACATGCTGCAGCCTGTTTGTGGCGAGGTAACGGTGATGGTGTATATACCCGCATCACGTAAGCTTACCGGGTTGATGACCGCATTGGCCGCGCGTACAGGGAAACCGGCTGCCGGGCCTCTCCATTCATAAGTAAGTGAATTATTACCGCCGATGGAGCTGAAAGCCTGTAAAGTAAGTGCTTCTCCCACGCAAAGCGGCGAACGGGTAACAATGCTGGGTTTCGTTGGCCCCTGTATAACAGTAAGTTGGAAGCTGGCGGGCAGGGAGATGCAATTGTTCTGCATCGCGTACACTACGTAAGTGCCGGTGTGCGACATCGACGCTGTCGGGAAATTAACCACGGTATTACGTACTGTATCCGCATACGGGCCGAATGCCGGGCCAGCCCATACATAATCAATGGGGCCTGCCTGTTCGCTGGTTGCAGTAAGCGCGGTTAACCGTAATGGATTACCCGTGCATACCGGTGGGTTATAACCCGCCGTAGGTGCAGCGGGAGGCGAGGGGTCGCGTAAAATAAATACATCCGGTAACACCTGCGAAATACATCCACCACTGGTTTCTACGGCAAAGTTACTGTAGGTGCCTGCGGTGAGCGGCAGGATTATTTGTCCGGCTGCAGTGGTGGTACCACTGAACGTATACGGCAGGCCGAACTTTTGGTAATGTACAGTTACAGGAAGCTGCGGTACAAAGTTGTTACTGAGGTCTGTTACGTTCAGCGTAATACTGCCCGAGGGCACACCGCAGGTGGTAGGGTTTTGATAAGCCGAACCAATGATTTTTAAAGTAGGATGTACGATGGCACTGATCCTGCTTCTTATACTCTCGCAATTGTCGGCTGTTACATGGCTTACATAGTAGGTATACGTTCCCGAAATGGCGGTATTAACTACCGGCGCTGCGGCTAAGGGTTGTTGATTTTGATCGAACCAGCGTATCGTCATGCCAGGGAGTGGTGTTACCTGTAATGTTTGCGGTGGCACATCCATACAAAAGTTAGCCGTGCTGGTTACGGGTGCAGGTACCACAGGGCGTACCAGTAGTGTAATGGTAACAGGGGCTCCCGCGCAACTGATGGGCGTGGGGTTCACCGGCGTTACCCGTACCGATACGGTTTGATTGGTGACGGTAGTATTGGTAAAAGATAAAGTAGCAGAAGAAGTGCCGCCTGGCGCCGAAATACTGCCGTTAACCCCCGGAGGTAACGGCGCGGTCAACGACCATGTATATGTAGTTCCGGGCACGGTAGAAGCGGCAACGTAAGTAGCGCTGCCTCCGGAACAAATGGCCTGGTTGGGCTGTGCAAAACTGATGACAGGACTTTCCACGATCTGTACGGTAGCCGCAGTCGTGAAGCTGGGGCAGGGTGTGCTGGCTGCTATGTTGTATGTCACCGTATAAATGCCGGGCGTACTGGCGGCAGGATTAATAGCACCGGTAGTAGCATTGATGGATAACCCTGGTGCGGCTGAGAAAACGCCGCCGGCAGATCCGGTAAGTGTAACTGCCTGCGGTGTATTAATGGCGCCACAATAAGGCGAACCGGGGTAATTGATAGTAGCCGTTGGCGCTGCTGTAACGGTTACGGTAGTACTGGCCACATAGTTCGCACAACCGCCCGTACCTGGTGCCGTATACCGGATGGTGTATACACCGGGCGTAGCACCCGCGGGTGCTATGTCACCTGTTGTTGTATTAATGGGTAATCCTGCAGGCGTTACAGCGAAGGTGCCGCCGGTAGTGCCGGTTAATACAACCGGCACAGGTGCATTGGGCGTAGTCGCGGTGTTAGCTACATTGCAAAGTATAGCAGGTGTATAACTGATCGTGGCGGTTGGTGCCGCTGTAATCGTTACAGATGTTGAAGTGTTAAAACCAGGACAAGGCCCTGCAGCAGCAATATCATAGTTAACCGTATAAGTGCCGGGCGTGCTGCTGCCTGGCGTAATTGCACCGGTAGACGGGTTGATAGTGAGGCCGGTCGTAGCGCTGTATACACCGCCACTGCTGCCACTAAGCGTCACAGGTGTGATCGCATCATTGGAGCAAATGGCAGGATAGCTGATCGTTGCTGTCGGCGCACCATTTACGGTAACATTTGCAGACGCTACGTAATTGGCGCACGGACCGGTGCCTGGTGCTGTATACCGGATGGTGTATGTGCCGGGCGTTGCGCCTGCAGGTGTTATTTCGCCGGTGCCAGGGTTTACTGACAAGCCAACGGGCGTTACGGTGAAGGTGCCGCCAGGAGTGCCGGTAAGTACTACTGCAACAGGAGCATTGGCTACATTACAAAGTATAGAAGGCGTGTAACTGATGGTCGCGGTGGGCGCAGGCGTTATCGTTACAGAGGCTGTTGTATTAAACCCGGGACAAGGTCCTGCCGCTGCGATGTCGTAAGTAACGGTGTAGGTGCCAGGTGTACTGCTGCCGGGCGTAATGGCGCCTGTGGCCGAATTGATGGTAAGGCCGGGTGTGGAGCTATATACACCGCCGGAACTGCCTGTACGCGATACGGACGTCACTCCATCATTTGAACAAATGGCCGGGTAGCTGATCGCAGCTACAGGCGCACCGTTCACGGTAACATTAAAGGATGTAACATAATTAGCACAAGGCGCGCTTCCGGGCGCTGTATAACTGATGGTGTATACACCGGGCGTAGCGCCTGCGGGCGTAATCAATCCCGTAGTGGCATCTACCTGCAAGCCGGTTGCTGGTTGCACGGTATACTGCCCGCCCGTAGTACCTGTTTGCGTAACGACAACTGGCGGGTTGGGATGTGCCGGTATATCGGATGCGTTACACAACACGCTTAATGGATAACTGATCGTCGCAGTAGGAGCTGCTGTAATGGTTAAAGTAGCAGTAGTCGAAAAACCCGGACAAGGTGGTGCGGCGGCAATCGTGTAAGTGACGATATAGGTACCTGGTGTACTGCTGCCCGGCGTAATCACCCCGCTGACCGCATCGATGGTTAAACCGGCAGGAGCGCTGTAAGTACCCCCGGCCGATCCCGTACGGATAACCGGTGTTGGATTGCCTGAAGTACACAAATCCGGGTAACTGATGGTCGCCGTTGGTGTGCCATTTACGGTAACGGTAGCGGAAGTATTGTATAAAGCACAACCACCCGCAGCGGGAATACGATAGTTGATGGTGTATACACCGGCAGTTGCGCCGGCAGGGGCGATTGTGCCGTCTGTGGCAATGGTCATACCGCCGGGACTGATACTAAATGTTCCACCGGTAGTGCCGCTAAGCGTTACCGGTACAACGGGTGTTGTCGCGATATTACAAAGCAGGTTAGGCGCATAACTAATGTTGGCGTTAGGCGCAGCCGTCACAATCACTTCAATGGGCGAACGGGGACTTTCACCACACCCCGTTGCCTGGCTCACATACCAAGTGGTTGTACCCGGTGTGCCGGTAGGTGGTACGGGCGCAGTAGGGGAACCACTGCCACCTATGGCGGCAGTGTACCATAACAGCCCGGTACCGGGTGCAGTTAAAGGAATAGCTGTAGCAAACTGGCAATAATTAATGGGAGTTACCACTACAGGCGCTACGGGCAGGGGACTCACGGTTACCCTTATCAATGCTCTCGGTCCCTCGCAACCGTTAACGGTCTGACTTACGTAATAATCTGTGTTACCCGTTGCTGCGGTTGATGGTGTAGGCGCGGTAGCATCACCGGTGCCGCCGGTAGCTGTCGTATACCATAGTAATCCGCTGCCTGTAGCGGTAAGCGGTGTTGCAGCCTGGTTTAAACAAAGCATCACCGGACTGGTAACTCCAGGTGCAGGTGTTGCCGGGTGAGTGGTGACGGGCAAAGGTGTTCGCACACTTTCACACTGGCCTGGTAAAGTTTGTGTTACGTAATAATTTACAACGCCTGGTGTATTTGTACTAGGAGTCGGAGCTGTTGGGCTGCCTGCACCGCCGGTGGCCGAAGTATACCAGCGTAGGGCAGTGCCGGTGGCGGTTAGCTGTGCGGCTGTTGCATTCAGACAATAAGCTACAGGGGTAACTGCAGGTGGCGGCGATTGCGGTTGCACTACGATCTGCCTGGTAATAACATCGGTGCCGCAACCTGTATTGCCGGCGGTTAATGTAACATTGTAAGTAGCGGCGGTGGCATATGTGTGGCAGGGTGGAGTTATACCATTATATGTAGTACCGTCGCCTAAATCCCAGGTATAAGTAGTAGCTGTATTACAGTTGTTACCGGTGTAACCGGCCACGGTGGTGTTGTTGAAGCAAACCTGTCCGGTTATACAGGGCTGTGTTGGCGTAAACGTAAAGTTCGCCGCTGGCTTCCTTCGAATGAGAATCTGGTTGAGTGTATAGGTGGTGGTAAAACAACCATTGATCGCGCGTAAAGTAGCGGTAAAGTCGGTAGCAGGACAGGAAGAGGTACTGTATGTATGCGATAAAAGGTAATCTGTGTTTGTCGCGTTTAAAGGATGGGGAAGCACAACCCTTGGTGTACCATCTCCGAAGTCTATTTCGTAACGGGTGCCAGGCGAGTTGGTAAACCAGTTGCCTATCCTGAACTGCACTGGCGCTGGCGCACAAAGTCCTGTTGTAGAGGAGGTAGTGGTAAAACTAGCCAATGGGTTAGATCCATTGTAGAACTGGATGTTCCTTGTAACAGTACAACCATTGGCAGGAGTAATGGTCACGGTAATATTAAAGTATCCCTGTGCATTGTATGTATGCGATTGCAATGCGCCGTTAGGCCAGTCGGTAGCAGTAAAGTTACCGCTGCCATCTCCCCAGTCAATAGTGTACTGGTTGCCTGAGCCGCTTACTTGTGATGAATTGGATACGTTCAGCGTATAGCTGGCTACACTGTTACAATTGGAAAAACCCTGCCCGCTCTGGTCATCTAAATCGGGTCTTGGACTGGGAATTACCGTTAATGCAGTAGCACTGGTAACATTGCCCTGGGCTGTTTCTACCCTTATTACTCCGGATGCGTCGTTAACGCCTACAGTAGCAATAATTTCTCCGGCATTACTTACAGAAAAGGCGACAGTTTGCCCGTTGATCGCTACCCTGGTAACGTTAGTGAAATCGCTGCCTGAAATGGTTACGTTTCTTCCCTGACACACGGTTGTCGGGGAAAAAGAACTGATGGCAGGGGCCTGACTAAAACAAGGGGCGGGGAACAGGAACATACACACTACAATCGCTACCACACTTCCATGGATCCACCGGTGAATGCTTTTTTGCAAAGACGGCATATTATATTCGGTTAGGGAGTCTAACAGTCTGGAGTTGAGACGAGGTACAATTATACGATAATTATCCCAATGGGTGGGCAGTGAAGGGGCAGGAGGATACTGAACGGGATACGAACAACGGCCGTCCGGGGCCTTTCAACCGGGTATTTTTGACGTTCCCGGTCTATAATATACGATTCACCCAAAATGCAGCTTGTTTCGTATATTTAACGCCATGAAGTGGTTCTTCGTCCTGTTTTCGTTATACGTACTCACGCTTTCCGCAGTTCCCTGCGGCGGAGATGATGATTGCTGTACCGATGGGCTGGAGCTGGTAGATAACCACGCTGCCGAACACGAACAGGAACGGCCGGAGTTGCCTTGTAGCCCCTTCTTTTCCTGTAACACTTTTCATGTGGTATTGACTCCGGACTACGAATATCTGCCCGCGCCTAAACAGATCGCCAGGTTTGATGCCGGTTCTTTTTACATCACCAGGTTCCTGGCCGGGTATAATCCGCCCATATGGCAGCCACCACGCCCGTTATTGTTTGTAGCATAACGTACTTCCTCCCGGTGGGGCTTTTTTCATTTTATTTTAAATAGATAATGGGTAGATATTTTTTATCCCTGCTGCTGCTTTTTGCATGGCAGTCGGCATCGGCGCAGCATACATTGAACATTTCGGTTTTCGACGCTCATACAAAAGAAGCACTGTCGGGTGCCACCATACAATTGAAAGGCACTGCAACCGGTGTTACATCCGACGCGCAGGGCCGGGCGGTTATCGGTCATCTGCCCGAAGGGCAGCTGGTAGTGCTATGCCGGTTCATTGGTTATGAAGATCATGCAGACACATTGCTATTGCCATTGCCTGACACGCTGCGCATTGCGATGGAACCTAAAGGCGAGGAAATGGAGGAAGTGGTCATTACTTCTACCCGCTCTAACCGTAGTATCAGCGACATTCCTACCCGCGTAGAGTTTATTGCGGGCGAAGAACTGGAGGAGAAAGGCAATATGAAACCTGGTGATATTCGGATGATGCTGAACGAAAGCACGGGTATTCAAACGCAACAGGTATCGGCCACTTCTGCCAATTCCAGCATCCGCATACAAGGGCTGGACGGGCGTTATACGCAGTTGTTGAAAGATGGGTTTCCATTATACGCGGGCTTTTCCGGCGGCCTCGGACTATTACAAACACCTCCGCTCGACCTGAAACAGGTGGAGGTGATCAAAGGCTCGGCCTCCACATTGTATGGCGGCGGTGCCATCGCCGGACTCGTAAACCTCATTTCCAGGACGCCTGAAGAAGATCGCGACCTCCGGTTCCTGGTAAACGGTACATCGGCTGCCGGCCTTGACCTCAGCGGTTATTATGGCCAGCGTTTCGGTAAAGCAGGCGTTACCCTGTTCGCCTCCCGGAACAGCAGCAAAGCCTACGATCCATCGAACACCGGTTTTACGGCCATCCCCAAGTTCGAACGTTACGTCGTCAACCCTAAATTGTTCCTTTATTTTTCACCGCGTACCAAATTAAACGTGGGTGTAAACCTTATCACAGAAAACCGCATCGGCGGCGATATCAAATACATCGAAGGCAAAGGCGACGTTACGCATAGCTACTTTGAGGATAACGATACACGGCGCATATCCACACAACTGGCCCTCGATCATGAGATCAGTGAGAACAGCAGTTTTACATTTAAGAATTCGCTGAATCACTTTAAACGGCAGATCACTGTGCCGGATTATGTATTTGATGGTACACAGCGTTCGTCGTACACAGAAGCTGCCTATACACTTCGCTCTGAAAAACTGGAATGGGTGGCCGGTGCCAACCTGTATACCGATAACTTCAGCGAGCAGCCTACGGCTAACGTTCCGCTGCGCAACTACGACCAGAATACAATTGGTGCTTTCCTCCAGAATACCTGGCGCGCATCGGAGATGGTGCAGGTGGAAACAGGTCTGCGCGGCGACTATGTGAACGAATATGGATTTTCCCTGTTGCCACGTGCATCGGTGTTGCTGAAGTTCTCTCCGGCTTTCACTTCGCGCATAGGCGGCGGCCTCGGTTACAAGGCGCCTACGATCTTTACAGAAGAAACAGAACGCCTTCAATACCGGTCTGTAATGCCGGTAAACGACCAGGATAACAAACTGGAACGCTCGTACGGCGCCAATTTCGATGTAAACTACCGCACTTCTTTCGCTGATGATAAACTGGGATTAAGCATCAACCAGTTGTTCTTCTATACCCGAATTAACGATCCGTTGCTATTACAGCCCTCTTTAGGTAACACCTACAGCCTGGTAAACCAGGATGGTTACATGGATACGAAAGGCTGGGAAACGAACCTGAAACTGAGTTACGGCGATTTTAAACTCTTCGTGGGATATACTTTTACGGATGCCTGGCTGAACGTAAACGGTAACAAAACGGAGAACCTGTTAACCGCCAAACACCGCCTGAACAACGTGTTAATGTACGAGGTGGAAGAGAAGTGGAAGCTGGGACTGGAAGCTTACTATTACAGCAAACAACGCCTCACCGGCAATTCAACGGGCAAACAGTACTGGATCTGCGGTTTTATGGCGGAAAAAATCTGGGAACACTTTTCGTTGTTCGTCAACTTCGAGAACTTCCTGGATACGCGCCAAACACGCTTCGATACAATTTATACAGGTACCGTTACCAACCCGGTGTTCCGCGATATCTATGCGCCGCTGGACGGATTTGTAGTGAACGGCGGACTGAAACTGAAACTCTGATAATCCTCAAAAAAAAGTCCCGGTGCAATACCGGGACTTTTTATGCTAATAATATCCGAAAGTATAACTTCCCCAATAGCTTTGCCAGTCGGCCTCTTCGGGATTGGTATAGGGTACCACATGCACTGTGCTGAACATCCATCGGCCTTTCAATGTAACTGGTATCGTTACCTCTCCGGCCTCGTCACTGATATATTTCGTCATCGATGTTTTATCATTTACTACATTCCAGGCCAATACCAGCCTGCCTGGATAAACAAACGGGGATGTTACAATTCTGCTTTATACCCTTTGGTTGCCGCCAGTTGTATAATAGACCGATTGATGGCTGTTCCCAGGTCGTCCGGCGTGCCGGATTTTTTGGCTGCTTCATCAATGAATTGTTGTCTTTTTTTGCCAAGCTCGCCGATCACTTTCTGCACACTGTCTCTTTCCCGGCTTTTGGCTGCTACTATCTTTTGTATTTCCGGCACCGATTTGTCGCGTAGTTCTTTAGGCAGCTCGCTTTTAGTCATGTTTTGAATGAATGTTTTATCTTTCTGACTGCGTTCTACCAGGTCCCAGCTATCGTTTCTGTATACAGACTTCGATTTGCTGACGGTCCGTTCAGTGAAATTCATCTTGGAAACGGATTGAGCATTCGCGTCCTGCGAAAGCTGACTGCTTTTCTTTGATTCGCCGTGAGCGCCGTAGCCAATGTAGGTCTGATTCATACGATCGTTACAAGAGGCAATAAGGCTGTCGTAGGGCGTTTCTATAAACCTCACTTTCCGGTCGGAGTCGATATTGAAATATTTGCCCTTTCCTTTATCAGCTCCATCTTTCCAGTTGGTGGAGATGCCTTCGGTGTAATCGCCGCAAAAGATGGTATTGATATAGATGTTTTTACCGAGTGCTTCGCCGGCGGCGGTGGCGTATTTGACCTCCCCCTGGTTAAACGGTTCATTACCTGCAATGTAGATCAGTTTCAGGTCCGATTCATCGCTTCCCCATTTCAGTGAATTTACCGCATTGCGAATGACCGCACCGCAGTACTCGTCGCCACCATTGGTGCGGAGGGCGAACAGCTTTTCGGAGATCAGGTCGAGGTCGGTGCTAAGCGGTGTAACCTGCCTTATGTAGCCATTAGAAGGGCTAAGTCCCTGGTTGCCATATTCATACAGGGCAATTTCAATGTCCGGCGTTTTGCCATTGAATTTCAGGGTGGTAAGGGTGTTGATGATATTCCATAACCTCGATTTTGCCTGGTCGATGAGTCCGTCCATGCTATTGGAAGTATCGAGCAATAAGGCTACCTGTATACGGGTGTTGTCCCTGGCCGGGCGAGGGGGCGTAACCGGTAGCGGTGCTGTGGCGGGAGGCGGAGTAACCGGTACTGCTGCGGTACGGGTGGCCGCTTTTCCAGGTAGGGAATAAGTGGGCTTGTATTTCCAGGCCACAAGGCCCGATGCCAATATGATGGCGGCGAATAGTGTTGCTTTCATAATACCTGAGTTAAGATTATGCCATGAAAATAAAGGGTCTTCATCACCGGGAATGCACCACTTGGTGAAACACGGGGTTCACTGGGTGAATTGCCAGCTATCTGTGACGAAAAACCTTATTTTGCATCAGAATCAATGATCATGGTACACTACAGGTTTTGTATACTTATTCTTTTGGGGCTGTTATGTACAAATGTAGCCGCCATTGCGCAGGACTCCCTGGGTAAGAGGGGTAAGATCAGCCCTAAATCGAAAGCGGCCAGAAACCTGAAAGTATCCCTGTCTGCCAACGATAATGAACTGCAAACGGCCCTCGATTATGAAACACTGGCAAAAGAACTGGCGGAGAAAAACGAATATGCCAAGGCGGAAGACTATCTGCAGAAAGCACTGGTGATCTTTACCAGTTTAAATCATGAGAGTGCCGCATCGGTTAGTCGTGCGCTGGCTAAAGTGCAGGAAGCGCAGAATAAAATAGCACCGGCCATCAATAATTACAATTCGGCTCGTAGCCTGTCGCAGGACAAAAGCCTGGAGCTGGTGAATTTTAATGATGCCCAGCGGTTGCTGAATGACCGGAACCCTGGCCGGCAAATAGATTATACAAAATCCAACATTAATATTTTTGAGAAGGAAGGAAAGAAAAAGGAGGCGGCGGATGCCTATCGCCAACTCGGTAACAGCCTGATGCTGCAAAATAAAAATGACGCCGCCGTGGCCAGTTATGAAAAGGCCCTCGAAAAAAGTGAGAACGCAGGCGATATAGCCGCTATCAGTAAAGAAATATCCAGGGCATACGTGGCAGATAATAAAGTAGCCGAAGCGATCCGCAGCAGCGAAGCGATATTGGAAAAGGCAAAGCAGGAGCATAATACGGACTTGCAGATTAGCCAGATTCAGGACCTGGCGCAGCTATATACCGCCAACCGGCAATACGACAGAACTGGTAAACTGTTGGAAGAAGCTTACAGGCTCGCTTTTAAAAGCGGCAATACATCCCGCGCCAAAGACTGCCTGCTCGCCCTTACCAGTTACTACAAACAACAACGTAAGGAAGCAGCAGCCCTCCAGCAGTACGATAACTTCCTTTTTAACCTCGATTCGCTTATACGAAGCGATAGCTCCCTGGTAGATGCCAACCTGTTCGATATTACGGAAGGAAAGATCAAAGATCTCGAGAAAGAAAAAGCCCTGCAACTGGCCCTGATCAACAATCAGAACAAACTCAATTACTTTCTGATCGTGTTTGTTTTGGCCATGGTGCTGCTGCTCTTTTTCATCATCCGTTCCCTGCGCGCTATTAAGATCAAGAATAAAAAGATCGCGCTGCAATCGCTGCGCCGCGAAATGAACCCGCATTTCATCTTCAATAGTCTCAATAGCGTGAACCAATACATTGCAGAAAATAAGGAGGTGGAGGCCAACAAGTACCTTACTTCTTATTCCGGACTGATGCGAAATGTGATGGAACATTCGAACAAAGACTTTGTGCCCTTAACGGTAGAAGCCGAACAGTTAAGAAGATACCTCGACCTCGAGCAACTGCGCTTCAGCGATAAATTTGTGTACATCCTCGATATTGACGAAACGTTAGATCCGGATTCGGTGATGATTCCCAACATGCTCATACAGCCTCACCTGGAAAATGCCGTGTGGCACGGACTCCGTTACAAAGATACCAAAGGCCTGCTGCGCGTAAGTTTTCGGAAGCAAGGGCGGTTTATAAGGGTAGAGATAGAAGATGACGGTATCGGCCTGGCAAAAAGCCGGGAACTTAAAACGGTCCATCAAAAGGCGCACCAGTCCAGGGGTATCACCAACACCCACGAACGGATCAATTTACTGAATGATATTTACCATCTCAGCATCCGGCTGGAGATGGAGGAAATAACAAAGGACGGCGCAACCGGAACACGCGTGGTACTGCAGCTTCCCTTAATGCACAAACATGATGGTAACAGGAAAAATCACCTCAGTAATCGTTGAGGATGAAGCGGCGGCCGTTGTAGCGTTACAGAATTACCTGGGCAAATACTGCCCGCAGGTAGAGGTAACTGGCACCGCCCATAACAGTAAAGATGCTGTTACGCTATTACACGAGTTACAGCCGCAACTCGTGTTCCTCGATGTAGAAATGCCCTTCGGCAATGCTTTTGATGTACTCGAAGGTTGCCAGGACCTGCAATTCGAAACGATCTTTGTAACTGCTTTCTCCGAATATTCGCTAAGGGCCCTGAACCAGAGCGCCGCCTATTACCTGCTCAAGCCCGTAAGCATCGAAGAACTGATACTGGCGGTAAATAAAGTACAGCAACAACTCCAGCAAAAACACTGGCTGAACCGTAATCGCATCATCATGGAAAATGCCCGGGAAAATAACCCCGGCCAGCAGCAGGTCATCCTGCCCACACTGGATGGTTTCGATGTGGTAAAAATGAACGAGATCGTAAGATTAAAAGGCAACGGTAACTTCACCGACGTTTACCTGGCTGACGGTAGTAAAAAGATGGTATGCCGCTTTTTAAAACATTTTGCAGAAATGCTGGCACATCCCTTTGTACGCGTACATAAATCGCACATCATCAACATTCATTATGTGCAGTCGTATCACAAAGGTGCTGGTGGATATGTGAATCTAAATGACGGGTCGGAGGTGGAGGTGTCGGCGGCTTATAAGGATAGTTTGTTGAGGGCGTTTAAGTAGATGATCTGATATTATAAGTGATAAAATTGAAGATCCGGTTGGCTATAAGTTGTATTTCTCTGATAACCCTATATCAAGCCACTCTTCACCGCCACCATAACCAAACTCGCCGTATTATTCACCCCAAACTTAGCCAGTAAGTTCTTGCGATGTGTTTCAATGGTCGAAAGGCTCACAAACAACTTCTGCGAAATCTCCGGGTTCGTCAGTCCGTCCGCAATTAGTTCCAGTACTTCCTTTTCGCGGCGGGTGAGCATGACCGCGTTAGTATTATTTTTCCTTAAAACCTGCGCCGCTTCGAGGCTCAGGTAATCTTTGCCGCTTACTACGGTTTTAATGGCTTCCATCAGCTCCGGCTGCGTGGCGTTTTTTAATACATAACCCGACGCGCCGTTGCTGATCATCTTTTCAATATAGGTTTGTTGATTGAAGGTGCTGAGGCCGATAACCAGTACAGACGGGTATTGGTCTTTTACTTCCTTACAAAGATCAATACCGCTTTTGTCAGGCAGGTTAATGTCCATCAGCAGCACATCCGATTGGCGGTTCTGCAGGAAGGCGAGGCAGGAGGCGGCGTTGGTGGCATGACCTATCCATTCGATCTCCTGCTCATTCTGCAACAGGGAGCGGATGCCCTCTATGATCATGTAATGATCATCTACTATGAAAACGCTGATGCTCATACAGGTATTTCAATTAAAACGGAAGTGCCGGCGTTGGGAACCGATTTGATATCGATGTTGCCTTTCAGGAATTCCACACGGTTACGGATATTACTCCAGCCGATGCCACGGCTGTTATCCAGTGTGCTTGTGTTAAAACCTTTGCCGTCGTCTTCCACAGTTACAGATAAGGTGGTATCGTTTTTCGCCACCTGCACCATTACGTTCGTAGCGCTTGCGTGTTTCAATACATTGTTCAGCAGTTCCTGCACAATGCGGAAAACAGTGATGGCTACAGTGTCGCTGACGCTGTCTTTTTCCAGTCCGATAAACTGGTGGTTCACCTGTAGGGCGCCCGACCGGTGAATGTCGTTGCAGAAATCTTTTAGCGCTGCGCCGAGGCCAAATTTCACCAATGCTTCAGGCATCATGTTATGGGCAACGCGGCGCATCTCCTGGATGGAGCTGTCCAGCATATCCATACTGCGCTCAAATGCCTGGTGGTTTTCGGGGGTCATGATCATATTACCTTTCATATGTTGGAAGGAGTATTTAATGCCACTCAGCATACCTCCCAGACCATCGTGCAGGTCTTTGGCCAGGCGGGTGCGTTCCTGCGCTTCGCCCTTTAGTACGGCTTCCGTGGCGGTGAGTTGTTTCTCTGTTTCCAGTTCGGAAATACGTTGCTGTTGCAGTTGCTGACGGTTGGTGTAGTTGCGGTATCCCAGCAGGAGGATAATCAGCAGTGCGACCGCGCCTCCGATCAGTATGTAATTGAGGGTATTTTTCTGGCGGATGGAGAGGCGTTGTATTTCCCGCTCATCCTGTAGCATTTTAATCTCATTGTCTTTACCCTGCACTTTAAAACGTACTTCCGTCATGGCTACTTTATCACGCAATTCCTGGGAGGCGATGCTGTCGGTAAGTTCGGTCAGCTCGCGGAGGTATTTGTTGGCGCTTTGGTAGTCGCCCTTTTCTTCGTACCATTTGGCCAGCCCGTTATAGGCGTTTTGCTCACCGAACATCATTTTGGAGTCCAGCGATTTTTTAAGCAGGGTATCCAGGTATAACTTAGCTTCCTGCGTTTGGTTGGTCTTCATAGCGCTTAATGCCAGGGGATAAAGCACCATCACCTGTTGGTTGGCATCGTCGGCTTCCACGGCCTTGTCGTACGCTGTTTTGTAATGCCTGGCCGCTTCGGCAAATCGCTCCTGTTCAAAATCTACAGCGCCTTTATTCTGATAATAGCTGAATAGTATTATGTTCTTGTTCAGTTTCAGCACTAACGGAGCAATTTTATCCAGGTTTTGTTCGGCTTTGGCAATATCTTTCCCGTTAATAAGCCGCGAAATGTGGTTTAGATGTCTTTGTGCAATCGAGGCCGAGTCGCCCGATTTTTCAGCCTCTTCGATGGCCTTTTGATCGTATTCATCTACTTTTTCGGGAAGCATGAGTTTTTCATATACTTCGGCAAGGCCGGAATATACATAGGCCACCGACTGCGGCTGGTATTTTTTCAGGAGTTCACCCGCCTGGCTATAATGCGCGAGGGCCTGCTCATAGTCGCCCATCTTATTATAGTCGCTGGCCACATTATGATGCAGGTAAGCCTTTTGTATCAGGTTTTCCGAAGAGGTATCGCCTTCCATCAACATAAAAGAAGAATCTGCGTACCGCATACCCTTAGCAAGATCGCCCCTGTCCGTATAGAAAAGATGCGCGGTGCCATAACCGGCCCTTAGGCCCTTCCTGTACTTTTCAGCTTTACTGATAGCGATCATCTGCAGCAGGTAGGGTTCCAGCCGGGTGGTGTTTTCATTCACCGCTACCTTCACGTATTTTAATATCAGCTGTACTTTTACAGTGTCATTTTGAGTATATTGATCGATTACCGCCAGCATGCTATCGAGCTGTTTGGTCTGCGCCTGTCCGGGCAGGCAGCATAAAATGAGGAGCAAACAGCCAATGGCCATGCATGATAAGTGTCGCGTAACGTTCATGGTACAAATAAATGGGATTTAGTGTTAGGCCAATCTCCCCCGTTTACAGGATTTTCTCACACTTGTAAATATACCCTGAATATTGGTTCTTTATAAAAATCCTGTTTTCAGGGGAGGAAACCCCCATGGAGGTACGCCACCTTTACACCACAGCACACACCTCAAACTATTTATTCTTATGAAACGTATTACGTTTTTAGCAGCAGGCATATGCCTCTTTCTATTACCCGCCCTGGCACAGGTAAAGAAGCAGAAAGCCACCACAGAACAGGAAAAGGCCCCCACCCAAAAGGAAATGCTGGCGATGATGAAGGAGGCTAAGGGTAGAAGATATTATTGTGAGGCCGCCGCGCATTTACTAGTCATAACGCTTGATCGTGGCTTAACATAAGGGAACATCTTCCTTTAAGATGTTCCCTTATTTTATCTTTTACCTGATCACGCATCCGGAATCTCAGGCTCTACCAGTTTCGCCAGCTTCTCCAGTGACTCCTGCCAGCCCAGATAACACATCTCTGCCGGAATAGCGGCTGGAATACCTTCCTGTTTTATTTTTATATCTGTACCTGCAATTGTTTTCTGCAACCATATGGTAGTGATCATTTCTCCTGGCAGGTTAGGATCATCGAACTTGTCCGAGTATTTCAACAGCTCATTCGGTTTAAGTTCGAGGTATTCTCCGCCAAATGAGTGACCATTACCGGTAGAGAAGTTCTGGAAAGTCATCCTGAAAGATCCGCCCTGCGTGGCGTTCAGTTCCTGGACCGTGCAAACAAATCCGTAAGGAGGTAACCAGGATGCGATAGCCGCAGCCTCTGTAAATGCACGGTATACTTTTTCGGGTGTTGTTTTCAGCATCCTGTGCAGTGTAACTGTATTGCCTGACATAAAAGTAAATTTTATTCCTACTCATATGGCTTTTCGGTGTCGCCCGTTTGTGGTGGTTGCTGCTCCACTTGTTACAACAAAGATGCTTTGAAATTTTTATCGGGACAGGGGCTGAAAAGGACAATAAAAGGGGTGTTTGCGACTGGGAATGAAAATACCGGCGCCATATTGGCGCCGGGTGTTATTGTTTTTCATAGGAGTATGCATCAAGGCATTTTTCGGGAAAATAGTAGTGGCGGAGGAGAGAAACTACTGGCTACATTGTTTTGCTTAACCACAGTGGTCCGTTCTTAGACGATAACTTGCGTAACTTATTATCGCCCACTAACTTTTCCAGTTGGGTTTCCGCTTCGCCCAGCTGTATCCCGCTGAGTTCAGCGAACTCCCTGGTGGTAAGTGTAGGGTAATGTGCGAACAATGCCGTCCAGTCTTTTGAATAAGGCGTTTTAGTTACCGGAGGCAGTACTTTGGCAATAGCGGTTTCGTAGGTCGAATAAGGTTTGGTCCCATATACAAATTCCGTATTACCGGCAGCGTTAGTCACAAACACGCTTGGGAATCCTCTGACGCCCATTTTTCTTGCGAGTTGAAGGTCGTTGCGGAACAACTGGTCGGCTTTACCGGTGTAGTCGATATGGAGTTGCGTGGTGTCCAGGCCTGCTTTTAATGCAGCTTCTGCCATAACCGGCCATTTAGCGATGTTCTTTTTTTGCATGAATACCATTTCGCGCATGATGCGCAGGAAGGTGATAGTCTTTTCCTGGTTTTGCAGTTGTGCGGCTTTAAACGCGATGGATGGCGGGTAAGAGGACTCCAGCGGGTCTTCCAGCCATACATCGCCGTCTATAGGCATCTGGTAGTGCTTGCTTACCTCATCCCAGTGATGGGCAACGTCGGAGGGTTTGCTGATGCCGCCACTGTTATAGCTCCAGTCGGGTAACAGACCGCCCATGTGGTACTCCACCTCGATATCGCTGCCGTATTCGAGTTTTAACTTTCTTAACTGTGGCTCTATGCCCCAGCAGGAGGAGCAGATAGGATCGGTGAAGTAGATGAGCTTCACTGGTTTGTTTTTGGCGGTCACTATTTGATTACCGGCTTCATTGGTTCCTGTAGGTATCTCACACATCCCTGTTTCAGGATCACACATTAATGGGTTGGTTTTTGATTCCATCTTTTTTACATTTTGTGCCTGACAGCCAAAACTGCCTGCTATTAATAAGGACATGACAGCTATTAGCGCTTTTGTTCGCTTATTTTCGTAAACTTTGCCAAGCAGCGTGGTATGATAAGCTTTCATGTTACCGAAACGTTTATATCTTTAGCCAAAGGTCAGCTGTATTAATACATTTTACAATAAGTCAAAAAAACATGACTACCAATAAAACAGGCGCACAAGCAGAAACCTGTCCCGCGCAGGGACTGCTAAAGATGTTGTCGGGCAAATGGAAACCTGAAATATTCCGCCTCGCCGTATCGGGTCCGTTGCGCTTTAACAGCCTGCTGCGCGATATAGAAGGCGCTAATAAACAATCGCTGGCCGTGGCCCTGAAGGAGCTGGAAGAATCGGGTTTGCTGAGCAGAGTGGTGATTAACCCCAAACCGCTGCACGTGGAATATACGTTTACGGATAAGGGAAAGGCATTGGTGCCTGTGTTCGAGCAGTTGGAAGGATTGGCGGGATAGTATAGAAGTCTTTTAGTCATCATATATTATCGGAGCCCGCACAATGGTGTGGGCTTTCCTTTTAGAATCCTTAAAATGGGCTGAAACAACTGCAGGTTGTCATAAAACAACTGAAAGTAAAGGTGTTACAACTAAGGGTAGCGGCGTTTTTAGTGATGGTGGTAATGCACAAGGGTACCTTTGTTGCATCAAAAACAGATAGTGATGGAAACAAAAATCATCGGCAGCAAAATTGCCAAAGCACGAAAAGAAATAAATATCTCCCAGGCGCAACTGGCGGAAAAGTTGTTTATCAGTCCCCAGGCGGTGGGTAAATGGGAGCGGGGAGAATCGGTGCCCGACCTGGTTACTTTTAACCGGCTGGCAACGATATTGGGTGTAGATCTTAACTATTTTTCAGACAGTTTCCCCTCTGTAAACGCAGAAACGGTAACTGTTGATGCATTGCCAAAAGCGCCTGTTGAAAAGCAGGGAAACCAGCGCAGTTGGGATATGTCGGGCGGTAACTGGGTGGATGCTGACTTCTCGGGGTTGAAAAACCTGCATGAGAAATTCAGCGGTTCTAATATGCAGCGCTGCAAGTTTATTGGCGCTGTAATGCCTGAGCTGCTGCTGAAAGGCAATCACATCGATAGCTGCGATTTCCGTGGCGCCGACCTCCGTGGCAGCCGCATCCAGGAATCTTACGTGGTAAAGGGGCGCTTTAATGATGCCGTGATGGTCGAAGCTGAGCTATCCGGCAGTCATGTTAAAAACTGTGATTTTACCGGCGCCGATTTTACCGGGGCGAAGTTTACAACCTCAGACTTTACTAAAAATACGGTGGTTAACGCGACCTGGGTCCGGACGTCTTTTATCGCTACACAGATTTCAGATGTGGTTATTAATGGGGAACTGACCGACTGCTACTTTGAAAATTGCAGCTTCGCGCGGGTTACGTTTGAACGGGCAACACTGTTGAATACTTTCTTTAAAGGCAGGACATTGAAACACCTCCATTTCGTGGATTGCCATGCAGACAGGATGACGTATGAATTCCTGAAGAACGGGAAAGCGAACCTGGACGGACTTACTGTATTAAACCCGGAAGAATAAGATATGAAATAGCGGCGCCGAAATCCGGTGCCGCCGGTTTTTTGCTGAGCCACACAGGCAACTAAATTGAGCTATGGACGAAAGTGCCCATCCCCCTCAATGGCTGATCTTTGTGTTGTTAATCAATTAAATAACAACCATGACAAATATTACAAAGATAGCCCTGGGTAAAAACGGACCGCTCGTATCTAAACTCGGATTAGGCTGTATGCGCATGTCGCCTGTTTGGGGCGGCCCAACGAATGATGAGAATGAAAGTATCGCTACGATACAGGAGGCGCTGGACAATGGCATTAATTTCCTGAATACAGGCGACTTTTACGGCGCTGGTCACAACGAACTATTGGTGGGCAAAGCCATTAAAGGAAGAAGGGATGATGCGTTTATCAGCGTTAAATTCGGTGCTATATTTTACGGCAGCCAGATGTTGGGTTTAGACCTTCGCCCCATCGCCATCAAAAACTTTATTAATTACTCGTTGGTACGTTTGGGGGTAGATACGATTGACCTCTATCAACCCTGCCGCCTCGATAACAGCGTGCCCATGGAGGATGTGATCGGCACCGTGGCCGACCTGATCAAAGAAGGAAAGGTGCGTTACCTCGGCGTATCTGAAATAACAGCCGATCAATTGCGCAAAGCTAACAGCATTCACCCGGTAACCGCATTGGAAATAGGCTATTCGCTGGCCGACCGCCAGATAGAAAGTGACCTGCTGCCCGTCGCCAAAGAACTCGGTATCGGCGTAGTGGCCTTTGCCAATACAGCAGAAGGTTTACTTACCGGCGAAATGAAAGCCCCGCTTCCGGCCAATGATTACCATCTTCATTTTTCCCGCTTCCAGGGCAACAACTTTGTAAAAAACCTGGAGAAGGTAGAGGTGTTAAAACAAATAGCGAAGGATAAAGGATGCACCCCTACGCAAATCGCCATTGCCTGGGTAAACACTCAGGGCGAACATATGATGCCACTGGTAAGTATGAGCCGCAGATCGCGTTTGCCGGAGAACATAAAGGCCATGGATATCAGCTTTACTAGAGAAGAGATGAACGCCCTGAACACGCATTTTGCGCCCGGTGCCATATTGGGCGGAACCTACCTTCAACGTTAAGCCACACCTCTTTCATATCTTTACATCATGACCAATCCAACTGAGATCATCCCGGGGGTTATCTTTTACTCTTACTATTCTGCACAAAGAAAGGAAAAGGTGGCGTTTATGGAAAATAACACACTGGTGATGCAGGTGTCGGGTCTTTTCACGCTCACAACGGCCAGCCAGACGGTTTCAATGGGGCAGGGGCAGATGTTGCTGATACAAAAGAACCAGTTGGGGGAAATTATCAAAACACCGTTGCAGGACGCCGACTACCAGACGATCGTTATCAGCCTGAAAGAAGACCTGCTGCGGCAAATTGCGCTGGAAGAAAAGATAGAGATGGAACAAAAGTATACCGGCCCTTCCAATGTGCTTATTCCTGGCAATGACTTTCTACATGCCTTTTTCCAGTCGTTGTTACCATACATTCATCATCCCGAAGAGCCGGTGACCCACGCCGTAGGCATGCTGAAAGTAAGAGAGGCGATCTACCTGCTGCTGAATACAATGCCATCGCTAAAAGGGTTGTTGTTCGATTTTTCTGAACCGCATAAGATAGACCTGGAGAAATTTATGCAGAGCAACTTTCATTATAATATTCCCGTGGAGAAGTTCGCGCGGCTTACAGGAAGAAGTTTGGCGGGATTTAAACGCGATTTTCAGAAGATATTCGGCCAGCCTCCCCGGCAATGGCTGCTGGAAAGGAGATTGGCGGAAGCGCGGCATCTGATAGAGCAAAAGCACCGGAAGTCGTCGGCCATTTACCTCGATTTAGGTTTCGAAAGTCTTTCTCATTTTTCGCATTCTTTTAAGAAGAAATTCGGACACGCGCCTACGGGCTGAAGAATAAAAGCAGCCGGGTAAATTGCCTGGCTGCTTTTATTTACAGAAGCTGTATTTTAGCCCCAAATCATCTGCAATATGTCCTCCTTATCACTTACCGATCGACTGCGCCAATTGCTGGCAGGTATTCCCGGTATTGAAGAAAAGAAGATGTTTGGCCGTACAGCGTTCAAACTCGATGGTAAACTTTGCATCACAGCAGGCGGCGGTAAATTGATGTGCCGCATCGATCCGGCCATGCACGCTGCCTATCTGCAGGAAGAAGGCTGTTCGGAAATGCTGATGCGCAGCAAACCGGTAAAGGGGTATATTTATGTTGATGAAGCAGTAATGCCGACTAAAAAAACGCTCGAACGCTGGGTGAACTTGTCCATTGCGTTTACACGAACGGTGAAGAAATAAAATAACGAAGCCAGGTACATCAGCAGATATACCTGGCTTCGTTTATCGGACAAACATCTGTCATGCCCGCTGAGCAGTGACGCTGCGCTTCAACGTAAGCACGGTTATTTCCGGCCACATACCAATCCTCCCTTTTAACCCGTGGAAACCGAAACCCCTGTTCACATACAGGTATTTGCCGCCGCGACTGTAAAGGCCTGCCCATTGTTTATAAAAGTACTTTATCGGACTCCATTTCAATCCAAATAACTCGATACCGAACTGCATGCCATGTGTATGGCCCGCCAGCGTAAGGTGTACATGCTGATGGTGATCTACGGTTACTTCATCCCAGTGCGAAGGGTCGTGCGACATCAGTATCTTAAAGGCATTACCCGGAACATCCTCCATCGCTTTTATCAGGTCGCCATATTGGTGAAAGCCGCCCTTCCCCCAGTTCTCCACACCGATCAGGGAAATGCTTTCTCCTTGTTTTTTGATGGTAACAGCGTCATTCAGCAACAGGTTAAAACCAATTTCCTCATGCACCTCTTTTAAACGGTCAAGATTGGCGGCTTTGGCATCTTTACTTTCCCAGCGCATGTAGTCGCCGTAGTCGTGGTTGCCTAATACGGAATACTTACCGTACGGCGCTTCCAGTTTGGAAAACCTGGATATCCATGGGTCCATTTCCGACGCCATATTGTTCACGAGGTCGCCGGTAAATAACAACAGGTCGCTATTTTGTGCAGCGGCGAGGTCCAGGCCCTTTTGTACGCCTTTCGTATCGCTGAAACTACCTGAATGTATATCTGATAGCTGTGTGATCGTAAACCCGTCGAATGCCTCCGGCAGATCAGGGAAATAAAGGGTTTCCCGTTTCACCTTGTAAAAGTGTTTACCGCGTGTGATGCCAAATAGGATGGCCAGGAACAGTAAGCCGGCCATTACTACAGCCGCTTCTGCCACATACACACTTCTGGGCGGAAAGCCCTGGAACAGGCGGAGAATATCTTCTGCCATCAACACCGGCGTAGTGAATAACTTGGGTACGAACAGCAGCAGGATGGCTGTCATGAGTCCTGCCACATAAGGTTGTACGTTTTTGCCAGCCCTGAGCAACATAACAATGCCTGTCATTCCCGCGATCAGCAGCACATCTATCAGCCAGTAAGCCAGGTGAAGTGCCGGGTTCTGGGTAAGCGTAGTAAAAGCCTGGTAAAAATAAATATCGCCCACCAGGAAGAGCATCAATATCAATAATAATCTTTTCGCCATAAAATGTTTATCTTCTATATAGGTAGACGAACGCCATGCCGGAATATTTTAAGCAGGGAGATTAATCCTGTCAAGTGTCTGAAAATTTTCCGAGTTTTAACATTGTTTAAACAAGGCAAAGCCGGCAGTGAATGGCCGGATTTTCTAAAACACTGTGTTCGTCTTATGGAGAATTACACTATTATCCTGGTGTTGCTGGGGCTGATGATCGTGATCAGTACCGTAGCCGAGAATATGAAGATATCTGTCCCTATCGTGCTTATTTTGGCGGGAATAGCGATTGGCTTTACGCCCCGGATGCCCGCCATGGAAATAAACTCCGAAATCATCTTCCTGCTGTTTCTGCCACCCCTGCTGTACGATGCATCTTTTAACATTCCTTTGGGAGAATTTAAGGCCAACCTGGGCACTATCTCGTCGCTCGCTATCACATTGGTATTTGTGACTACGGCAGGGCTGGCCGCCATCGCCTATTACCTGGTGCCGGGTATGACTTGGCCACTGGCTTTTGTACTCGGAGCTATCCTTGCCCCGACCGATGCAGTAGCCGCATTAAGTATTACAAAGGGACTAAAAATGTCATCCCTCAGTACCACGGTACTCGAAGGCGAGAGTCTTATCAACGATGCATCGGCACTGGTAGCCTACCGCTTTGCGATTGCGGCCGTTACAGGCACTGCTTTTATATGGTGGAATGCCGCGCTAACGTTCGTCATACTGCTGGCAGGTGGTTTTGTTGTCGGTTTCCTGATCGGTAAATTATTAGGGGGACTGTTGCGCATGTTCCGGAACAATACGGTAACTATCCTGAGTTTGCTGGTGCTGGCCCCGTTTGTTACCTACCTGGTAGCAGAACGTTTCCATACCTCCGGCGTTATTGCGGTAGTAACACTGGGTTTTAGCATGTCGCGCTTAAGTGCCTTTAAGTTTCCCGAAGCGGTAAAGCACCAATCGGCTACCATTTGGGAGATGATCACGTTTATGCTTAATGGTCTGATTTTTATCCTGATAGGGCTGGAACTACCGGTAATCGTAGATGAACTGTCGGGCAAACAGCTGTTGTTATATGCTGGTTACGCTTTCCTGCTCACACTGGCCGCCCTCATTATCCGCACCTGGAACGTGTTGCTTAACCGCAAGCGCCTCGAGCGGGCCTTCCATCATCCTAAACTAAAAGGCACGCCAAGGGCCATTCCTGAAAGTATACTGCTTAGTATTCAGGATAGTGTGATCATCAGTTGGTCGGGTATGCGCGGTATCATATCCCTCGCCATCGCCATGGGACTGCCCCATGTAACCGGTAAAGGCGGTGCGCCCATGAAAAATGTGATCATTTACATTACAACGGTGGTAGTGTTGATTACGATCGTAGGACAGGGATTGATATTGCCGGTGTTGGCAAGGAAGAGTGAGCGGGCGGCATCAGGCATAAATGAATAGTGATGGAAGATGACAATTCATGCCGCAACAGGAGTTCGATTGAAAGAGTTGCCCGGAGAAGTTGAGTGTTGTCTGCCCCTGCTGTAACAGACTGCAGCACATACAGAAGGGGTAATACTTTTTTATCAAAATCTGGTCCTGCGTCAACAAGCTTTTCCTTACATATTGCATTAGTCAACCCCAGGTACTATTTTTATAAGTTCGCATTATTAAAAAAAACGCCGGATGGCGCCAACTGCCTTTCACTTGTCTGTTTGATAATACGGAACATTGTATAAGCTGGAACGAAGCGTAAATATTTATTTTACATGAGAAATTTTAAGTACCTGGCGCCGGTATTGCTGATGGCGTCTATCCACGTTGTTAAAGGGCAAGAGGCGGCAAAGCCAGATGAAAATCGTTTTACAAAAGTAGTATTACAGCAAAAGCTGGAAGAACCTATGCAGTTCCAGGTACTGGAAGGCGGCAGGGTGTTGTACGCTGAGCGTAAAGGTAAAATGAAGGTCTATAATCCGGCTACGGGCAAAATGCAGGTGATCGCCACGTTTAATGTAAGCCGCGAATACGTGAGTAAAAAAGGGGAACATTCAGAAGGGGAAGACGGGCTGCAGGGCGTAATCCTCGATCCCAACTATGCTAAAAATCACTGGATATATGTGTATTACTCTCCCAAATCAAAGCCTGTAAACCGGCTTTCGAGGTTTACCTGGCTGGGTGGTGCGCTCAATATGGCTACAGAAAAAACGGTGCTGGAGGTACCCGTACAGCGCGAAGAGTGCTGCCATGTGGGTGGAGGAATGGTGTTCGACAAAGATGCCAACCTGTACCTGAGCACGGGCGATAATACCTTCTCCCGTTCGTCAGACGGATTTACACCGATCGATGAACGCCCAGGCGAAAGTCCAAGGGATGCACAGAAGTCGTCTGGTAACACCAACGACCTGCGCGGCAAAATCCTTCGTATCCATCCGGAAGCAAATGGACGTTATACCATTCCGATGGGTAACCTGTTCCCTGAAGGCACGGAAAAAACACGTCCCGAGATATACACCATGGGTAACAGGAATCCCTGGAGGCTCACGATCGATAGTAAAACGGGATGGTTGTTCTGGGGTGAAGTGGGGCCCGATGGCTCTAATCCCTCTGAATTAAGAGGCCCGCGCTCATATGACGAGTTCAATATGGCGAAGAAGGCAGGTAACTTCGGCTGGCCTTATTTCAACGGCAGGGAAGCGTACCGTTATTACAACTTTGCTACCAAAGAGTCGGGCCCTTTGTGGGATGCGCAGCAGCCCGTAAATAATTCTCCAAACAATACCGGCCTCACGGTATTACCTCCTGTAGAACATCCGCTGATCTGGTACCCGTACGCAGCCAGTGAAGAATTCCCGGAAACAGGCAGCGGCGGGCGAAGCGCAGTAGGCGGCCCTATCTTTTATCGCTCGGACTTTGGCAAAGCAGCGAAAAGCCTGTTCCCTGCATACTACGAAGGCAAATGGCTGATCACCGACTGGGTGCGCGGCTGGATTAATGCCGTAACACTTGACCAGGACGGCAGGTTTGTATCCATGGAACGTTTCATGCCTAACCTGACGCTGCGCGGCCCGATCGACATGAAGTTCGGCCCCGATGGCGCATTGTATATCCTGGAATATGGTAACGGTTACTTCAAAGACAACCCGGAAGCGGAACTCATTAAAATAGAATACAACGGCGGCAACCGTAAACCGGCCGTACAGGTATCGGCCGATATTACAGCAGGTGCGTTACCGCTGAAAGTGCAGTTAAGCTCGGCAGGTACTACAGATGCGGATGGCGACGAACTGAAATATGACTGGAAAATAACCCGTAACGGCGCATTGGTACAGTCTTATAAAACGGCCGGTCCGCAAATCGTACTCACCACGCCGGGTGTATACAGGGCCACCTTAACGGTAACCGATACCGCCGGTGCAAAAAACAGTAAGTCGGTAGACATTGCAGCTGGTAACGCCATTCCTGAAGTAAAATTCGGTTTCACCCAGGGTAACTCCAGCTTCTTTTTTCCCGGTAACATTATTAAGTACGCGGTAACCGTATCTGACAAAGAAGATGGTAGCCTGGCCACTAAGCGCATACTACCGGCACAGGTATCTGTCTCTATCAATTACCTGTCGGAAGGTTACGATATGACGGTCATCGCACAAAATCAAAACCGTTTCGATGCTTCGGCAGAGCATGCCGGTGCGAAGGCGCTCATCAAAAAGAGCGATTGCGCCGCCTGCCACGCACTCAATACCACATCACTCGGGCCTTCTCTTACAAAGATCGCAGAGAAATATAAAGCCGATAAAACAGCACAGGCCCGACTCACGAAGAAGGTGATCACCGGCGGTTCCGGCGTGTGGGGCGATGCCATGATGCCCGCACACTCCGCCATGAGCAACGAGCAGGTAGGGTCTATCGTAAAATATATCCTGAGCCTGAGTGATAAGAAGCCAGTGCAGAAAAACCTGCCGGTTACCGGTAGTTATACCACTACGGAAAAACCGGGTCAGACTAATAAAGGCTCTTATATTTTCCGTGCAGCGTATAAAGACAGAGGTGCGAAACTGGCACCCGCGCAGTTCGGGGAAAGTATCGTGGTACTCCGTCACCCGCACGTGCCGGTAGCCAGCGCCGATAGTACGCATGGTATCCAATTCAACAAAGACAAATCAATAGCTTCTGTTAAAGAAGGTAAGGCCTGGATATTATTGAAACAGGCAGATCTGAAGGACATCAAAAGTGTAACGGTAACTGGCAGCAATAGTGTAGGGCCGGGCGCGTTCGAAGTGAGAGTGGGAGCTGTGGACGGTAAAGTGATAGGCCACTCCGAAGCACAGGTAACACCTTCAACCCCGTTAACGGCACCGCTGGACGAAACAGCCGGGAAACAGGATGTTTACCTGGTATTCGATGCCGTAGGTGCACGCATCAGCGGTATTACAGTGAATAATAAATAGTCAGGTTTTTTATAAATATCGACCGGCGGGAGTGTACTTTCCGCCGGTCTTTTTTTGTCAAAATTAGCGGCAAAACAATCACCTTCTGTCTTTCAACTTTTCCAGTTCTGTATTAACGATGTGCATGGCCTTATCCCTCAATACCGTATCGCCCTTATCCATTAATGTCAGCAGGCCTTTACACTCTCTTAAAAATACAGGCGCAAAGTCCGGCTCCTCCGTGGCCATATTCCGGCAGTTGTCGATAATGTCAGCATATTTCACCGTCTGCGCATCTGCATGAATATTTGTCATACGCTCTTTTTCATTCGACTTCCGCGTACGCCGGTTCATTTTCGGAAAGGCCTGTTTCACATATACATCAGTGAGGTCTGTTACGAGTTCAAACGTGTGCAGGGCTTCCGGCCCGGGCATATTGTTTTTCAGGAAGCTTTCCAGTTCGGCCGGGGTAACGGCAGTGTCTTCCAATACATCGTGCAGCAACGCGGCGCAAAGTACCGGCAGCTTACCGTTGCGCGACCGGCATTCTTCCATTACACGGATCGGATGCTGAATGTATGGCTCGTCCGCAAATTTCCGCATCTGACCGGCATGTGCCTGGCGGGCGAAAGCAAGGACGGTGTCTAGTGTGGTCATAGTATAGTAGCCGAAAAGTTTGTGCCAAAAGTACCCCGCATCTACTCAAAAAAAAGCTTCACCCGAAAGTGAAGCTCTTCAAATATTAGTAGCAATCCAGCAATACCTGCCCGTGCGACTCGTAATGGCTGATACTTTTGCCATGTTTTTCTTTACACAGCGCATCCAGGAATTCCATAACGTCCTTTTGCATTGCCAGCGATCCGCAGAGCATCAGCACGGCCTCGTTGGCCAGGCTGTCGGCAATAAATGCAGCATCGCGCTCCAGTAAGTCTTTAACGTACTGTTTATTGCCTTCTCTTGAATAGGCAACATGCAGGCCGCTCAGGATGCCGTTTTCCTTAAATTGGTTCACCTGGCTTTCGTATAGGGAAAAGGAATCGGCCCCGCGGAAACCGCAGTAAAGGTGTGTTTCTATTTTTCCTTTGTTCTGGGCAATCATGCCCAGGAAGGGCGAAATGCCGGTGCCATTGGCGATCATGATCACTTTCGGTACAAAGGTGGGGAAATAGAAGTCGTAGTTGCCTACGATCCTGGCCTGTATTACATCGCCTGGCTGCAGGCGGTGCATGTAACCGGAGCCAAAGCCGTCCGGATGCAGCTTTATGCTCAGTTGTATCTCATTATCAATTTTACCGATGGAGTACTGCCGTTCGCGGTAGTCGTTCGCAGGGTAAATGGCTAACAGGTCGCCTGAAGTGAAACTGGCCTTTGTTTTCAAACGTACGCTGAATGCACCGTCTGTTCCGGTAGCCTCACTCCGCGCAATTACGGTCATGGGTTTCAGCCCAAGCGGCGCTCTTGTCAGGTATTCGGGTAAGGCCATTTTGGGCAAACCGGTCTGTTGGAACCAGGTAGATATAAAGAGGTCTGATTGTTCGGGCGACTTGTCATCGATGGTATGTATCTCCACAAAAGGTACGGCCCATTCCTGTTTACTCAGGGCCAGGTGTACATCGAAGCCATAACGGCAGAAGTCGGGGTAGTTGTGAGAACCGAAGGCCATCACCGAAAACTTGATTTTCTGCGTTTGCGGGATAGTAGGCAGCAATTCCAGGAACCGTTTGGCCGACATAGGCGCTTCACCGGAACCATAAGTAGAAGTAAGCACCAGCAGATGCTCCGCCTCCGGAAATGCCTGGTAATTATTAAGCGAGGTAAGGAACGCGCTTTGTCCGCCAGCCAGCAGGTGTTCGTATACGGAAGTGGCCAGTCGCATGGTAGTGCCGTTTTCCGAGCCCGCCAGGATAATGAAGCGGCTGTTACTGGCGTTGAATTTGTTTTTCTGCTTATTGCCGTTACCCTTTTTCCGGGCGATAAGGTAAATGCCAAGCGCGGCAACCACTGCAGCCAGGGCGTACATCCATAAAGAAATTGTCATTGGTTTTTCTTATTCTTCGATTTAGGCCGCAAGGTAACTTTCTGTAAAAAGATTGCCAAGTCGTATCGGGAAAATTTCTGTAAAGTGATTAGCTGCTCAGCAGTTCGTAATAAACGGTTTCCGACCGGTCAAAGGCCTCCGTTAGTGCGTCCAGGTATCCCACCGTTTGGGTTTTCGGTGATGCAATGGGAGAGAGGCGAGGCACTAATTTCTTAAAAATGCTGTAATTCCGGTTTCGCTTCTCTATGGCGGGGTTTTGGCAGATGACGATGAATTTGTTCAATGGGTACTTGTCCAGTAAGGTGTTTGTTTGTACAGACAGGCGCTCGGTCTCTTCTTTAGAGATACTGGGAAACAGGTAAGCAAAATTCAGTATCACGGTACCGGAGAGGGTGGACGTACTATTCCAGTAATCATCCGTTACTTCGTTTAATGAATTGATAAACAGGAATTTGGTATCCCTGCTAAACAGGCCTGACTTCGAAAACGTTCGGGCTTTATTTAACATCGCATTGGAAATATCAACGCCTATATAGTCGAATGGCAGTTTTGCAAAGCTTTCCTGGAAAGCGAGTCCGGACGTGAGCGGGCCACAACCAATATCGATAAAGGTGACGCGCCGGCCGGTATGACTGAATGCCGTGCTGAAATAATCATTAAAACTGGAAAAGACGGCCAGCGCACTACAGTAATGCCTGCGCATTTCGTAGTGGCAATACAGGTCCACCTTATCCTCAGCACTAATTTCCAGTGTACCCTGGTCAAAATTGGCCCTGCCGTACGACAGCACGTTTAGCCTGATGTAGTCAGCATCGCGGTGCAATGTACCTCCGGCAACAGCTTCTTTAAACACCCGCACAAAATCTGCCGGCAGTTCGTAAACCTTATTCCCTGTTTCTATATCCATCCCCGCCGCTGGAACGTTAAAGCGCCCTGCCAGGAAATCATCCGGCTGTGCGGGTATGTACCCATACTTGGAACGGATAAACTCAATAAACCGGTAGTAGGTAAGGTTATTGGAAAGGATCGTAGGATTCCCGATTACGAAGAGTTGCTTCTTCGCCCGCGTAATGGCTACGTTCAGTTTCCTGTCAATAATCTGCCCCTCATCTTCAATATTATTGGCTAAAAAATCCAGCTGGTGAAACTGGTTAATGCAAAAGGAATAGATGATGATATCCCGCTGTGAACCCTGGAAACGTTCCACAGTATCAATGGAAATAGCATCCAGCGCAGGAATGCCCAGCTCATGGATCACGCGGCGGATCAGCGCTATCTGACTCCTGTAAGGGGTAATGATCCCGACCGTTTTTTCTGCTGAAAAGCTTTGCTGGTAAAGGTCGTAGATCTGTTTTACCAGCGCGGTCACTATTTGCGCTTCGTAAGTATTGGTCTTGGCCGATTTATCCCCGCTATGTTTCTCCGAAGGTATAAAGGCCAGTCTTTTACGGGTGATGAGCTGATGAAACGGATTGTTTATATCTGAATAACTGTATTCCAGTGCCGCCGTTTGATGAGGGGTAGGCACTACATCGAGCTGACTGTTATAAAAGGAATAGTTCGGGAACAGCGCAATGTCAGGGTGCATGCGGCCCTGCTTGTGCAACATGCCCCAAACCGGCGAGTTTTTATCTGACTTATGAAGATGGTAAAGCCGCTCGAAAATGGATTTGTTCCTGTTGATCAGGCCCGCCTGTTGTAACAGCGGATCGTTTACCCTTGACTGTTCTTCCCTTTGCAGCACCACCGCCGGCAACTGCTTCTGATCGCCTACCAGTATGAACTTCTCGATCGCATTTCCCCCGTTTACGTTTTTCGCAGATAGGATGCCGAGCAGCCCCGGCTCCAGTATCTGCGAAGCCTCGTCGATAATGGCTACCTGGAAATGCTTCAGTTTAAATAACTCGTTTTTGCCCGAGAGGGAGGCCACCGTTCCCACATAAATCCGGTATCGCTCAATAGCCGCCTTCACCTTTTCCCTCGTATCGCAATCCCTGATCAGCTTGTCGAGCAACCGTGTTTTGTGTTTGGGGTCGCAGGATAATTCACTGCCAATACGTACGTAAGGCGGTTGGCCCTGCACCGTATCCAGCGCTTCGCAAATTTCATCAACGGCGCGGTTAGTGTAGGAGAGTAGCAGTATGTTGCAACCCGGCTCGCTGTAAAACTCTTCCACCATCGACTTCAGCGCAATGGAAGTTTTGCCTGTTCCCGGTGGTCCCACCAGCAGGAACAGGTCATTTGCCTGTTTGGCTTTTAAGATGATCTCATTTACTTCCGGTGAAATATAGTGGTTGTTCAACCGCCGGCTGGTGTCCTGAACGGGGAGCCGTTGGTGTAACAACAGGTCCTTCCTGTCCTGGTTCGCATGTAAAAATGCGTACAGGCCACGGTACATCGCATTGTACGATGAATCCAGGAAGTCATGCTCCACGGCATATTTGCTGGCAACAGGCAGTACGTGCTGGTTGCGTTGTTTGTACCGTACGCGGATAGTAATTTCTGTTGGGGTGATGCACTGGACCGCCCCTTTGAATACCTGCTTGTTGGTCACGTTATCCTTCTCTGTATTTCGTTCGTACAAAATCACAATATCGCCCTGCCGGAAATTGGGTAGAAAGTTATGCTCATAACCCGGTATACTAAGCGTAATAGCCGGCGAGTCGGTTTCCGTAAGATTATCTTTAATGGTTAAATCGGTGAGTATTTCGCCTGCCTCTATCTTATCTGCCAGGGCCGACAACCACAGCGAAGAAATGCCTTTGGAACTGGTATATTCGGTATCGCCCGCTTTGGAGATGTAGTGTTCTTTCGCTACGAAGGCATAAAAGCTGTGGAAATACGCCAGCTCAATGGCCTTACCCGTTTTGAAAGCAGCGCTGAACTGTTCGATCTGCGGAATGATGTAATTTTCGAGGAAGCTCTGTTTAACATGCCCGTTCGTAATCAGCGTTTCGGGCGTAAAGGTGCCGACAATACGGCGGGTCTGCGTTTCGGTGGCATCCCTGGCAATGCAGCTTTCATTTGCCACGATCAGGTTACGGATGTTCATGATCTCTTTAATGGCGGCCATGAACGGGGCCGTTAAACGAAGGTTGGCAGTGGGATCGGTGTACCTCGAGTACAGGATGAAAGTGCTGAGGTCTTTGAACTGAACGCCCAGTACTTTCTGGATCATGATCTGGTAAATGAATGCCTGGCTCCGGTGGTTCAGCCCTATCAGTTCTATGTTAGTGTCAGGAAAAGGTGCTTTCCCCGATTTTAATTCAATCACAAACTTCTTACTGCCACTGGACTGGAGTTGCAGGTAATCGAGCCGCCCCTGTACGCCCAGGTGTTCGCAGATAAAGCTCGGCTCCAGTATAGCGTTCTCCCGGTCAATATGTTTTTCGGGGAAAGTATTGTTGACGATATTTTTAATGTTCTGGAACTGCACCTGCGTGTCCTGGAAAAAGGTATGATCAATACCCTCGCAGGTCGCAAATTCAAACGGGGCCGATTTAAATGCCTTCCTGATGGTGTTTGCGTATACCACAGGCGACTGCTGCTTTTCGTTCACAAATTCGTCGAGAAACATATTGGCTATGTTTCCGAGCAACATGTGTTTGGTGTTTTTAGCAGGTTCAAACCTGCTTTGGATAAAGTTTAAAGGGTGTTTGCCATATTCTTTCATACACTCCGCCAGTGAACTGATGTCCAGCAGGTAATCGGGTTCCAGTATGATCAGGTCGGGGATGTAAATGCCCTCTTCGTCGATAATAACATCCACCAGGTTCAGCTGGCATCCTTTCCAGAGTTGCGCCACGGTGTCATTAAATTCCTCGTTGATGCCGGGTACATGATGTTTTATCCTGATGGGCTCCTCTGTGGGATGTTCTTCGTCGAAAGCATAAATGAAATGTTCATCGGCAGATGATACTTCCACCCGTATCCGCTCTGTTTTCTCACTTTTCCGGCTACGGGGCACCTGTGTTCTGCAGTCCTTGTACCGGCTTGCCGCTGCCAGCAGTTCTGCCGGTATATCAAGTTCAAAACATATCCTGCCAAAATCACATAAGGCGCGCAGGTCCGACGCATAGGGACAATCGCCCACAGGCCGTAATCCTCCCTGTAAAACCTGGTTGGCATTAATACGGAAAGCGTTGATCCAGTATTTTTGATACCCGTTCAGGTTATACTTATCGCAAATGTAATTGAGCCGGGAAAACAGGTTGGAGAACTGGATGCTTTCATGCGCTGTCAGGTCCTTACAGGCCCGCTCAAGTAGTGACCGGAACTTGACGTATTTCTCTGCTAAGTGGTTTTGTTCCTGGTGGATTTCCAACAGATCTCCGAAGAACTCTACGCCGTTTACATTCATTTTTATTGGTTAGGTGGCCCGTGAACCGCCAAATATAGCGAAATTCAAAAACTCCGGCTGCCACAGTTCTCCGGTATTTTCCTAATATTGTACCGATGAAAGTGCATACCACCAATTACCAGTCTGTGTTTATCCTGGTTGCCGACGACTGCAAGGCAACGCAGGGTGAGGTGCCCCCGGTAAAAAATGATAAAACGATCGCGAACATACAGTTTGATATGATCTGCGAAAACCCGTACAAATACACCTCCGACGATATTGTGTTTCATAGTTATGCGATGAAAAACAATATTGCTAAAAGCGATCTGAAAGAGGCCCGGGAACAATTCTTCTCAAAAGGTCAGCCCTGCCTGCGCACGTCGCCCTTAAGCAAAAGGTACGGCTGGGGTACCCATCACGACGGGAACGGGAAAGTGGCCATGTACGCCTGCGAAACAAAGGAATATGATCAGTTCGCGAACGACAAACAGCTGAAAGTGATAAAGGCGATACGGTCGTCGAAGTAAAAACTATTTGTTCATCAGTCCCTTTAAGGCCAGGTGTTGCAGCAACATAATGGTTTTCCCGTCTTTTATCCGCCCGTCGTCCATCATGGCTAAGCTTTCCTGAAAGTCCAGTTCCAGCCGCTCTATATTTTCCTCTTCTTCGGCTATTCCACCACCCTCGTGTATTTCCATTTCAGGGCTGTACTCCGCGATAAAGAAATAGAGTATTTCCGTAACAGAGCCCGGCGACATATACGCCTCAAACACTTTCTTTATATTGGTGATCCGATACCCCGTTTCTTCTTCTGTTTCCCGCCTGATACAATCCTCCGCATTGTCCTGGTCCAGCAGGCCGGCACAGGCTTCTATCAACATACCATCAGCGTTACCGTTAACAAACGTAGGAAGCCTGAACTGGCGGGTAAGCACCACGGTTTGCGCATCTTTGTTGTATAGCAGTATCACAGCGCCATTACCCCGGTCGTACGCCTCGCGCGTATGAACGATCTTACTGCCATCTTTTTGGGTGCCTTCGTAAGTGAACTTTCTTAACTTAAACCAATTGTCGGAGAGCAGGGTTACATCTAATATTTTTACGTCTGATATCATGAGAGAGTGTATGAACCAGCAAAGGTAGCGGGTATTACCAACAAAAAAAGTACGATGGCTGGATCTTTTCGTGGCGGAAAAACTATTCATTATGTAAGTGTTACCCAGGCAACGCCGCCCCACAAAGCGAATAACCAACAACCTCCTACATTCCCTATCTTTGCCCCCACAAAGCAACTACGTATGCACCCAGACCAATACCTCCTGCAAGTCCTCGCCAAACGCCTGATGGCACAGGGATATATGATCAACATTTCTGCTACCGCCAACGAGCTCACAGTGTCCGGCGCGCTGGATATCGCGACCTCCATTATCGAATCGCCCGATTATCATCCCAACCTCATTCACCTGCTGGTCATCACGAAAAATAAGGACTACTTCCCGGAAGGCATCTTCGAAAACATCGTAGGCGTGGGCACTACGCTGGACGAAAAAGTGGAAACAGTATTGGATAACTATCTCGCCACAACGTTCCCTGCTATTGCCGACAGTTTCCTCGACGGGCACGATCCGGAGATCGATTTTAACGATTTCGAGGGCGTACTATGGCATCCCCGCCCCGGTGCACTTTCGTTACAGGGGCAATGGGAGGTGGAGCCTGCCGGTGAACCCATATTCGAACTGCTTAAAGAACAACTGGCCAACAATATCCCCGAAAGGAAAATAAACTGGCTGAAAGTATACGTGGCCAGGTACCAGGATAATGCGATCATTGCCGAATGCCTGCTCAACAACGAGGTTTGGGCAGAAGGAACACACTTAGTACGCCAGTATGCAGCGTCATGGCCGCAGCAGGGCACTTTCCTCGGCCAAAAACAGTTCATGGCCTTCCGCCGTTGCGATCAGTTTGATAACAAACAGGGGCCGCAGAATTGATAATTTCGTAACTGCCCGGTGGTAATGTCGCGTATCTTTCTATGTAATATTGTACCCTGCCGATGGTTAAACACCGTCCGGAATTTGTCTTAATAAAAAAACATGCATGAAACAGGTCGTTTTTATTCTATTCGTTACGCTTTTCCTCCACCAGCAGTCGCAAGCCCAGGGCAGGTATACCGCCCCCGCGCTCAGCGATTCTACCTCCTGGACCATGATCATGCTGCCCGATCCGCAGACATACGTGAAGTACGCGCGCAATCAGCCGTTGTTCGAACTCATGACCGCCTGGATCAGCGAGAACATAGAGAAACTAAATATCAAACTGGTGGTTTGCACCGGCGACCTCGTAGAACAAAACGAACTGATAAATCCTGACGGCGCGGCCAGTAATCAGCCCAGCAAAGCCCAGTGGGCTGCCGTGTCAGGCGCTTTTAACAGACTCAATAACAGGGTGCCCTACGTTACGGCTGCGGGCAACCACGATTATGGCTATGTGAAGGCTGAAAACAGGATGTCTAACTTCAACACCTGGTTCCCGGTCGATAAAAATCCCCTGAACCAGCAGGCGCTTCGCGAAGTAACCACCAACGAAGGCGGCATTCCTACCCTGGAAAACGCTGCGTTCGAGATCAAATCTGCCAAAGGCCGCAAATTTCTGGTGTTGAACCTGGAGTTCGCCCCCAGGGACACAGTACTGGCCTGGGCAAAAAGAGTAGTAGACATGGAAAAGTATAAACAGCATACGGTGATCATGCTTACTCATTCTTACCTGAGCGCCGCCAATGAGCATATTGTTAAAGAAGGTTACGGCGTAAAAGATGCCAACTATGGTAAAGCAATTTTCGATAAACTGGTAAAGCCTTCCCGTAATATACAAATGGTGCTGTCGGGGCACATCGGCGCGCCGGACGATGAAAAAGCACACATGGGTTTCCGTACGGATGTGAATGCGGGCGGCAATAAAGTGCAGCAGATGGCGTTTAACGCACAGGCACTCGGCGGCGGCTGGTATGGTAATGGGGGAGATGGCTGGCTGAGAATACTGGAATTTATGCCGGACGATAAAACCGTGAAGGTGCGTACCTTTTCACCGTTGTTCGCTATCTCGCCTAAAACACAACACCTGGCATGGCGTACGCAGCCGCAAGACCAGTTCTCGTTCATACTTGAGTAACAAACATCATTTAATATACGGGCCGCAAACGCAGTTTGCGGCCTTTCTTTTGTGCCGGCTCCCCGCCAAAACACGCACCAATTCAGTATATTGCACCAAATTGGCCAATCAGCAATCTACATACCACCGCGTACCAACTGAAAACGAGCACCTCCTGGTACGGTCAGCCGCCGACGGCGATCAGCAAGCCTATGCGCAGCTGTACACGCATTATTACCCCAACCTCCAGGCCGCTGTT
The DNA here is from genome assembly GCF_902168175.1 of uncultured Chitinophaga sp. GTDB lineage: Bacteria > Bacteroidota > Bacteroidia > Chitinophagales > Chitinophagaceae > Chitinophaga. The sequence goes on from NZ_CABHOU010000032.1 coordinate 58,267, forward strand.
ACCTTTATTACCAAAGACCGCGACGAAACCGACGAAATTCTGCAGGAAACTTTTTTACGCATCTGGAACGTAAGGGAAAAACTGTTGCTGGTAAAGTCGTTCGAGCACTACGCCTTTAAAATAGCGCGTAACCTGCTGTTCGATGTACTGCGCCGCAAAAAAGTACACCTGAAGGCCCTCGATGCGCTTGCGCAGGGTGCTGGTAATACGGAATCGGCCGATCATATGGAGTATAAGGAACTGCACGAAATGGTGGCCGGGGCCATTAACAGCCTCGATGCTCAGAAGCGTGATATCTTCCTGGCCCGCACAGAAGATGGGCTCAGTTTCGAGGAAATCAGCGAACGGCAGGGACTGGCGGTAGTGACGGTCAAGAAACATTATTACGCCGCCTATCATACCCTCAAATCGCTGCTGGAGCAGCATGGTGGCCCCCTCGCCCTTATCTTCCTCCTCTGGGCCGGAAAAAAATAACTTTTTTTTAAAATTGAGTATACAAATCTCTCCTCACTTCGTCTGGAGTATATAAACCCATATATGAACGACGAGCAGAAACTTACATTAATCAATAAATACCGGTCGGGCCAGTTATTGGAGCACGAAGCTCCGGCATTTTTTGCGTGGTACCGCCAGGTAGATATTGAAGAACTGCATCGTTTATTACAGCTGGGCGAATTACCACCTGCGTACGAAGAAGCCAGCCAACAGTTCCTGCAACGGTTGTCGGAACGTTTGAAGGATGAGCCCAAAGTACGCCGTATGCAGCCGCGCATTTGGTGGGCCGCCGCAGCAGCAGTGTTGCTGCTGGCGGGTAGCGTGTACTTATTACGTTCCACCCATAAGCAGGATGTAGTAGTAACGGCCCCGGCGGTAGATGTGGCGCCGGGTAAAAATGGCGCGGTACTTACGCTGGCGGGTGGAGAACAAATTGTACTCGATAGCCTGGGTAATGGCGTGGTAGCCAGCCAGAACGGCACCAGCATCAGCATCAACAATGGAGCACTCGCCTACGATGCGGCTAACGCGTCGGGCAGTACTTTAAATACGATTAGCACACCGCCGGCCCGTCAGTTCCGGCTTACCCTGCCCGATGGCTCTAAGGTTTGGCTGAACGCATCCAGCGCTATTAAGTATCCAACGGCGTTTGCAGGAAAAAACAGAACGGTGGAGGTAGATGGAGAGGCTTATTTCGAAGTGGCCAAAGATGCAGCGAAACCATTCAGGGTTAAAATGAAAGATGCAGAAGTGGAAGTGTTAGGCACCCACTTTAATATAAATGCTTATAAAGATGAGCCGGGCATTAAGGCCACGCTGCTCGAAGGCCGTATCCGTGCCGGCAAAGGAACGGATAATGTATTGCTGCAACCCGGGCAGCAGGCCGAAATTACCAACGGGGTAACAGTGAATGGAACCGTAAATGTAACCCAGGTAGTAGCCTGGAAAGAGGGGACCTTCAATTTTGATCAGCTGGGGGTGGAAGAGGTGATGCGACAGCTCGCAAGATGGTACGATGTCGAAGTAGTTTATGAGAAAGGCATCCCGGACAACAAATTCTACGGTGAAATAGGCCGTAACCTTAATCTTTCGCAGGTATTGGAAGGACTAAAAGCATCTGGATTGCATTTCAGACTGGAAAACGAGAAACGGCTGGTGGTATTGCCGTAACAAACGAGTTTTATCCCTATAAACGAAAACCGCTCTGAGGTGAGATTCAGAGCGGCCAAAGTCAGGGTGAACGATAGACAATAATTGAGGGAACTGTTTTTCAATCAACCTAACCAATTGCAAGTTATGCAAAAAATTGCTTCTTGTAACCGGAACGGGCGTGTTATGTCCATATGCAACATGCACAGCCACCGGTTTTCAACCAAATCTGTAAGTAAGGCCGGTAGCGGCCTTGGGACCAAAATTCTGTTAGTGATGAAACTAACCATCGTACTCTTAACAGTGGCCATCATGGGGGTAAGCGCCAAAGGCGTATCCCAGTCTGTAACGCTCTCGGGAAAAAGCATCAGCCTCGAAAAGGCTTTTGAAACCATCCGTAAGCAAACGGGTTACCACATTTTTTGTGATCTTGAATTACTCAAAAAAGCGCCAGCCGTAGATGTAACAGCGACAAACATGCCGCTGGACGAATTTCTCGATGTTATTTTTAAAGGACAACCACTGGAGTACATCTTACGTGAACAAACCATTTTCGTCAGCAAAAAGGTGAGTTTGCCATACGTGGCGCCAGCCCCGGCAACCGTTCCGGTGCAGGGTATTGTAACGGACGGACGCGGCGTGCTTTCGGGTGCTACCATCAAGGTAAAGGGTACTGCCAGGTCCATTATCAATAAGGAAGACGGGCGTTTCGAGATCGACGTAAACATCGGTGATGTACTGGTGATCACCTACGTTGGCTTCAAATCACAGGAAATAAAAATCGCGAACAGTACCGACCTTACGATCGTACTGCAGCGTGAAACGGTAGAAATGGAAGCGGTAGATATTAAAGTGTCTACCGGTTACCAGACCATCTCTAAAGAACGCGCTACGGGCTCCTATAGCGTAATTACCGCAAAAGAACTGGCGGAAGTGCCTACCCGCGATATCCTCGAAAGGCTGGAAGGAAAAGTGCCCGGCGTAAGGTTTGATGTGAAGAGCAGCCAGGTACAGATCCGTACTACGAATACCTACGCCACTTCCGGTAATGCACCGCTCATCGTCATTGACGGCTTCCCGCAAATACCCTCCGGCGACAAACAAAACATTACTACACGCAGTACCTCTACGATGTCTAATAATGCCATCTTAAGCTCTTTTAACCCAAACGATATAGAACAGATCACTTTCCTGAAAGATGCAGTTGCGACTTCTATCTGGGGTGCCCGCGGTGCTAATGGGGTGATCGTGATCGAAACTAAAAAGGGTAAAAGAGGCGCTGCACCCACTATTAACTTTTCCGCCACATTGGGTGTTTCCAAACCGGCCGACATGAAGGACCTTAACTGGATGACGAGTGCCGAATATGTAGACCTCGAACTGGAAATGTTGCAGAAAGGATTTTTGGTAGATGCCAAATCACAGCCGGGCTACCAGTTCTCGATGTTGCAAACGCCTAATCCAAGTGATGTGCAGGAATGGTACTATAAAGTAAAGAGGGGACAGGCTACGCAGGCAGAAGCAGATGCCGCGATTGCTGCCATTGCACAACGCAGCAACTTCGGCCAGATCGAAAAGTACCTGATGCGTAATGCCGTAAACCAGCAGTATAACCTGTCGATTTCCGGTGGCGGCGAAAACAATTCTTACTACATTTCCGGCGGTTATACCAACGATCAGCCTATTTATCGTGCCAACAGCGCCAGCAACACCTTTGTGTCGGGCAACTTTACAAACGACCTGTTTAATAAATTCGTGAAATTGAGAACGGGCTTTGCTTACCAGACTTCTGTTTCTAAAACGAACCAGTCGGCCAGCAACGCCCTCAGCCAGTTTGGTACAGGTCTTCGTCCTTACGACATGCTGGTGGATGAAAACGGCAACCGTATCCGCCGCTCGCTCACCATGAGACAGGAAGTAAGCGACAGCCTGGTGACGAGAGGTTATTTGCCTTTTACTTATAATGCGATCGATGAACTGGACTACTCTAACTCGAAAGCGACCACCCAGCAGCTTCGCCTTACGGCAGGTCTTACCTTCAAACTCACTAACTGGGCTAACTTCGACGTGTCGGGCATGTACCAGCGAACGAACAATAACTCTTTGTTTATTGATGAAGTGAACAGCTACAATGGCCGGGTGCTGGTCAATACTTACACCACATTGAATACCGCTACGGGCAAACCTGTTTATAACCTTCCGTATGGCGGGCGCTATTCACTTAACGACGGGTCTGCGTACGACTATAACCTGCGTGGTGTACTCAACATCAACCACAGCTTTAACGCGGAGAATCAGCTGAGTGTTATTGCCGGCGGTGAGATCAGGGAGAGTTACAACAAAAGTTATGGCACCACCCGTTACGGTTATGATGCGGATGCGAACAGTTTTGCTACGATCAATCCTAACGTAGCGCTGCCAACGATGTACGGCTGGTCGCAGCAGATAGGCGATAATACCGGTGGCGTGCAGGAACAGAAAAACCGTTACCTGAGCTGGTTCGGTAATGCAGGTTATACTTACAAAAACCGCTATAACCTTTCTGCCAGTCTGCGTTTTGATGATTATACCCTGCTGGGCTTAGAGCGCAGCAAACGGGCAAAACCTTTCTGGTCGGCAGGTGGTAAATGGAGCCTGGGGCAGGAAGCCTTTATGCAGGGCGCCACCTGGATGGACGCACTGGACCTGAGAGTAACGTACGGTACAGGCGGTTCTGTTCCGCTGGCGGGTAACAACGTTACTATCCTGCAGCTAAACGCTACTGATCCAAGTACGCAACTGCCGATAGGTACCATCTCTTTCCCTGCCAACCAGGGATTAGGATGGGAGCTTACCAAAACCTGGAACTTTGGTGCCGATCTCCGTTTGCTGAACAACAGGTTATCAATAAGCGCCGATGCCTACACTAAAAACAGTGAAGGTATTATCGTAAGCCTGCCGTACAATCCGACTTACGGATGGAGTAACCTTAGTTTTAATACCGCAACGCTGAAGAGCCATGGTTTCGAGTTCGGTATTTCGGGCAAACCGCTGGATGAAAAGAACTGGAGCATCAGCTCTGTATTCAACTTCTCGTACGGTAAAACGAAGGTGACCGACAGTCGTTACAAAACGAACATACTCAATAATCTCCTGAACGGAAACCCGATGGAAGGTTACCAGTTGGGCGCCAGCTTCGTGTACCGCTCTGCCGGTCTTGACGATAAAGGACAAACGCAGATCTACGACCGCGATAATAAGATCATCACTAATACCACTACTTTGCCTTCCACTTTTGGCATAGCAGATATGAAATATGCAGGTATTAAGGTGGCGCCTTACCATGGCGGCTTCTTTAATACTTTCCGCTACAAACAGTTGGAACTGGGTGTACAAATGACGTATTACATGGGGCACATTTTCATGAAACCTGCGGTTACCAACTATCCTAACTTCGTAGGCGCCTACTCCGGTTCTCTGGGCCGCCAGGCCGACCTGGCCGACCGCTGGCGCCAGCCGGGCGATGAAGCTGATACATATGTACCGGGCCTGAGCAATGTAAACTTTAACAGTACCAACCGTTACGCGAACTCCGATAAACTGGTCAGAAATGCGAACAACGTACGCCTGCAGCAAATATCACTGGGGTACAATTTCCCGCAGCAGCTGTTACCTAAACGGGTGTTCAAAGCCCTGGGTGTAAGCGCCAACGCCCGTAACCTGGGTATTCTCTGGCGAGCCAATAAAGACGGTATCGATCCTGAGTACGTGAACGCGAATGCGAACTACTATTCGCTGCCGCCGGTTACCAGCTTTATGTTCAACATTAACGCCACCTTCTAAAGACGATCAACATGAGAATTGCCATATATATCATAGCCGCCGTTGCGTTATTGACCACTGCCTGCCGCAAGTATGTGGAAATAGACCAGATCGGCAAAAGAACACTGATTTACACCAAAGATTACCGCGCTGTACTGGATAATAACTCGCAGCTGGAAGCCGGGTTTTTCATGCCCATTTATTCGGGTGATGATACCAGGTTGCTCGACTCCAACAAACAAGTGTCACTGGCCGATATTCAATCTAACGCTTACACCTGGGCAACCCAGTACTGGGGCGATACACAAGGTGATACTGATTGGGAGAAATTATATAAAGCTATTTACACCTGTAATGAAGTACTGGCGGGTGTAATGGACAGCAAAAACGGTACGGATACGGACAAGCAGCAGTTGTATGCAGAAGCCCTCACTCACCGCGCTTATGCCTACTGGTGCCTGGTGAATATCTACGCCCCGCAGTACGATAGTGCTACGGCTGCCAACGACCTCGCCGTACCACTGCTGTTAACGCCCGACCTGTACGCCCCACTTAACCGCGCTACGGTATCCGTGGTGTACGACCGCATCATCAGTGATTTGAAACAGGCCGTAGATGCGCTGCCGGCTTTGCCCGACTACAATACCCGTCCGTCGAAAGCCGCCGCCTATGCCATGTTGGCCCGTACCTACCTGATGACGCGCGACTTTGCAAGCGCACGCAGTTACGCCGAACAGGTACTCACGCTGAAAAGCGGCCTGCTCGACCTGCAAACATATACATCCAACGTACCTTACCGCCTGGTAGATCCTGAAGTGATCTTCTCAAAAATTAACGCGGGCGCTTATCCATTTGCCGGTGTGCAGATTGATACCGCCGTGTTATCGCTGCTGGGTACCAAAGATCTTCGTTATACCCTGTTCGTAAGGCCAGGCGCCAGTTTTGCCCCGGCATTTAACGGGTTTGGCTACTGGCGGCAGAAGTCGAGCCGCGAAACCAATACGGTTACGCAAGGTCCCGGTGTTCCTGAAATGATGCTCATTAAAGCCGAAGTGGCCGCTCGTTCCAATGATGCCGGTACCGCCACGGACATCCTGAACACACTGCGTCAGAAACGTTTTAAAACCGCCGATTATGTAGCGCTTACCCCGGGTACGCCGCAGCAGGCGCTGGAGAACGTGGTGAATGAAAGGAAACGCGAGTTCTTCGGTACAGGTTTAAGGTGGTTCGATCAGAAGCGACTGAACAAAGATGCCGCCTTCGCGAAAACAGTGACCCGCCGTTTCAGGGGGGTGGATTATACACTGGAACCTAACAGCAACCGGTACATCTACCCGATTGGCCCGAAATACATCCTGTTGAACCCCGAAATAGAACAGAGTCCCCGTTAAAATCGATAATCAATCATAATTCATGGTATTACCCGGGAGCGTTCATACGCTCCTGGGCGTATCATGCCAAAACAGATCTTTAAGATGAGAAAATGGTTAAGCGTGGTAGCCGCATTGCTGGCTGCCGGAGGATCGGTATCAGGCCAGGACAGCAGTCGCCTGAAAGGACTGGAAACGCCTGTGGCGGGTAGTACCCTGCAGCTGCGTTACAATCCCGCAGGAGGACCACTGGAAGGTAAACAGGAAGTGAACGGACTGATTTACCTGTTCTCCAACTACAGGTGGAAAACAGATGACCTGGTGTTTAAACAGCAGAACGGCCAGTGGACTGGCACTTACACGCTGCCGGAGAACTGCGCATTTGTAGCTGTTAAACTGGTAGATGAAGCCGGTGTGGCCGATAATAACAACGATCGCGGTTACGTGGTGACCACCGTTGGTAAAAACGGCGGCCGTGTGCCGGGCAGCGCACTGGCCTGGGGTACTTTCAGGAAACCTTCGTTTAATAAAGCACCCGGTGGTTACTTCAATAAATTTGAGATAGGCGATGAAGCGCTGGAAATGTGGGTGCGCAAAGAGATGGAGTATTTCCCCGACAGCATGCCCCGTTTCTTCGACAGCTACATCGCTATGCTGAAAATATCGCTGGGCGACGAGTTTGCCGAAAAAGCACCCCGTAACCTGGAGAGGTTCGGTAAGTTTCACGGTCTTACCGAAATGAACTACAACACCATTCACGATACCTACAGGTTCCAGCTGAAGAATACCGTAAAGGCTGACTCCATTCGTAAAGTAATGCTGGCCAGGTTCCCGAACGGCAGAACTGCCCGCTTCCAGCGTTTCAATGAACTGAACGCAATGCCAATGGACGAAAAGAAACTGGCTGCGCTGGAACAGTTCCTCAAAGACTTTCCGGTAGCTGAATTCAGGAGGGATACCCCCGTTACACAACACTTTGTTTATTACAATACTTACCGTACTGTGGCCGCAGCTTACGTGGCAAAGGGCATGAAAGATAAACTGGTGCAACTGCTGCCGGAACTGGACTTCAGAACACTCACCGAAGTATACCATCATAACTTTGAAGGTTCATTTATTACCGGCAAAGGCCCGGTTGAAAAGCTGATTCCTTTCTCCGTATTGGTGATCGATGAAATGGTGAAAAAGCAGCACGACCTTTCCTTCATGGAAAATGATCGCTACACCCCGTTAAAAGCCGAAGCACTGGCACAGGAGCAGCTGGACAGCAAACTGGGGGTACATGTCGGTATGCTGGTGAAGAAGAAAAGTTATAAAGAGGCAGCAGGTTACCTGTCGCAGATCTCGGCGAAAAACAAATACAAAAACGCGAGCCTTAATGAAGCGCGCATCACCATATTGGAAAATACCGGTGGTAAAAAACAGCTGACCGCAGAGATGGAAGCAAGTGTACACGCCAATGCCGCAACACCGCTGATTATCGAAAAACTGAAAAAGGCTTACAAAGGTAAACCTGAAACATTCGATGCCTACCTCGAATCACTTAAACCAGCGGCTGATGTGGCGACGATTAAAGCGGATATCAAATCAAAACTGATAAATGCACCGATTACCCAGTTCCGCTTGCAGGACCTCAATGGTAATACCATAAACAGCGCCGACTGGAAAGATAAGATCGTAGTGATTGACTACTGGGCTACCTGGTGTTTTCCCTGCAAAATGGCCTTCCCTGGCATGCAGCTGGCGGTAAACAAATACAAAAACGATGCTTCGGTAGCCTTTTATTTTATTGCTACAATGGAGCGTTCCGACAATTATAAAGCAGATATCAAAAAGTACATCGGCTCTTCCGGTTTTACTTTTAATGTTTTATATGATGATGAAAACCCGGAAACAAAAGGTCTCGACCGTGTATTCAAAAGTATGGTGCCTGTATTTCATTCATCTGCCATTCCACGTAAAGTAGTGGTGAAGAACGGCATGATCCGTTACACCTCTGAAGGTTATCTGGGCAGCCCCAGCGGACTGGCCGATGAACTGTCTTATGTAATCGAAATATTAAAAGCGGAGCAATCATGAGGAAACTAATGCTGATACTGGCCGCAGGCATTATAACACTGCCGGCCATGGCGCAAAAGAAAGTGCTGGATACGGCAGATTATAAGCAATGGAGGCGCACCAGCAATCCCGCCATGTCGTACGACGGTGCGTGGGTGGTATATGGCATTACCGATGGCGAAACGTCCGAAACCCATATCAGGAACATCGCAACCGGTAAGGATGTAGTGATGGACAATGTATCGGATATCACCTTCTTCAATAGTGGAAAATGGATGCGGTACAAGAAGCAGGACTCCCTGCTGCTTACCCGCCTGAAAGACGGTAAGCAGGTACAATGGAACAAAAGCAGTTTTGTGCTGACCACCGAAACCTCCCCGCTGTTAACCTACTCCGACCGTACACATGCCGTGATATGGAATGTAGATACCAATGACAGCACCGTATTGCCCGGTGTAAGCCGTGTAACGTTGTTTGGAAACCAGGTGATTTATCAGAAGGGAAAAGAACTATTTGCCGGTCCGTTAAAAGGCTTGCAGGCAGTTGTTTCCAGGGGAGAAGTGACTGATTATTCGTTTAATAAGGAACAACAGGAAGGCACTTATACCAACGGTACCGAACTTTATTACTTCTCCCTGAAGGGCGGCCAGCCGCAGTTGCTGATGGACTTTAACGACATTAAAGTGCCGGCAGGCTACCAGCTGAGGCCCAGAGCGTATGAAATAACGCCTGCCACCAAACAACTGGTGCTGGACCTCAGTTATCAATCTAAGCCCCAACCGCCTGCTAAGACGGACCCCAGGGCAGTAGATCTGGAGTTGTGGACCTGGAACGAAGCTGTTTCCCAACGCCGGCAGCGCAGGGGGGTATACAGCCGTACAATGATGGACGACGCCAAATTTGTATATCATCTCGACACCAGGCAGCTGGTGGAAGTCGCCCCCGAGTTTTCAGGTATATTGCTCGCCCCATCTGCACCGGCATTTCATTATGCGGTATACATAGATGAAAAACCTTACAGGCTGGCTACCGACTGGACCTACGATACGCATCTGGACGTTTACCAGGTGAATGTGAGGACGGGCGAACGTAAGTTGATTGCGAAGGATGTAACCGACAAACCGCAATGGAGCCCTAACGGCCGGTTCGCGCTTATGTACAGCGATAAAGAACGCGCCTGGTTATTGCTGGACCCGCAGTCCGGCACATTTTCCAACATCTCGGCCGCTATCGGTTACCCGGTACACGACGAGCTGGCCGATATGGAGCGAATGCAAAGCGCTTACGGTATTGCAGGTTGGCTTAACGAAGGCAATACAGTGGTACTCTATGACCGCTACGACCTGTGGGCGGTAGATCTTACCGGCGCCACCAAACCCCGTAGCCTTACGAACGGTTTCGGCCGGGAACATAAGGTGGCGCTGCGTTTCCAGGGTACGCCCTATCGCGCACAGATTGATCCTACGGCCTCGTTGTTGCTTAGCGGTTTTAACGAACACACGAAGTCAGATGGTGTTTATCGTTTTACGCCCTTTAAAAAGGTGGAAACGCTGGTAGACGAAGCCGGTTATTCCGTTAAAGTAGCTGCATCAACAAATAATGCCTTCTTATTCAGTCGCCAAAGCTTTTCGCAGTTCCCCGATTTATGGTGGGCGAACGGGCAAATGAAGGCCGCCAAACGACTGACCAATATCAATCCACAGCAACAACAATATAACTGGGGCACCGCTAAAGTTATAGAATGGAAGAATTTTAACGGTGTTGCTAACCAGGGCCTTCTGTACTTACCGGAAAACTACAATGCTTCTCAACAATACCCCGTTATCGTAGACTTCTACGAAACGCATTCCAATGACCTGCATAACTATCTTGCGCCGGGTTACAGTTCCAGTACGATTGATATTGCTACTTTCGTAAGCAAAGGTTATATAGTATTCCGCCCCGACGTACATTTCGGTGTAGGTAAACCCGGGGAAGATGCGTATAACGCGGTAGTCAGCGGTACGCAGGAGCTGATTGCAAGGGGCATTGCAGACAAGGAACACATAGGACTGCAGGGGCATAGTTTTGCTGGTTTCGAAGTGGCCTATATTGCTACCCGTACGTCCATGTTCAGGTGTATTAATGTCGGTGCAGGTATCGTGAACATAGTTTACAACTACACCGCTCTCAGGGCGAACGGCGCGCCGGGCATGTTTAAAACGGAAGTCGATCAGTATCGCATCGGCAAAACACTATGGGAAGACCGCGAAGCTTATCTCGCTAATTCGCCCATCTTAAACGCCGACAAAATCAGCAGCCCGCTGCTCATTTTCCACAACGATAAAGACGGCGCCGTGCCATTCAGCCAGGGCCTGGACTTGTTCCTCGCCATGCGCCGCCTGCAAAAGCCAGCGTGGTTACTGAACTACAAAGGCCAGAACCACACCGTAGAGGACCTGGCCTGCCAGCAGGACTGGACCGCCCGTATGGCACAATACTTTGATCACTACCTGATGGGCAAACCGATGCCGAGGTGGATGAAAGAGGGGATAAGTGCAGATGAACGGAAGGTGGACAGGAAGTTTGATTATTAATTATTTCTCATAAACAAAGTAGGGTGCGGCTAAGGGTTGTTTAATCCAGTAGTCTTTTATCGAATGGGGTTGTTTCAAAAAGAGGCAGCCCCGTTTTACGTTATGATTGCCTGGCAGGGCTTTACAAAGTCCGCCGCGGCACGTGTGTCAGTGTAATAGTCGTGGTTACTACATGTGTACTGATCAGATCATCCTCCAGGTCCTTCCACACCAGCGTACCCTCTATTGTTTGTTTGTCTTTCACTACCCCTTTGAATGTGAAAATTCTTTCAGAAAGGTTGTTCAACGGGTTTACACTGGACAGCGGCGGAATATTCTTCAGGACTTCCCGGAAAACACAGATGAATTCCGTTTTGCCGCCACCAAACCTTACGCGTTCGGTCTTAATGTTATGAAGTACCGGTCCACCCTCCTTTAACTCTGTCAGCTTAAGAGAGGCGTAAGATAATGTTATATGCTTCTGCCGGGCCTCTTTGTAGTCGAGTACGATATCCATACTTAGGTTGTCGATCTTTTGGTGCCTGTTGATCCGGATGGCGGCATTGTTTATTTCACCTCGGAATTGAAAGCGGCCGGTATCCGTGGTTTTTTTGCTCTCCGCTGCAAGTGTGTCTTTTACCGACGGTGGAGGAGGTGGTAAAGGCGGTTCTTTGACCGCGGTAATCTTCATGGGTGCTTTAACGGGCATATACTCAACCGTTTCAGTCTTCATCGTGTCGGTAGCAGGTAGATTTTCGACATGGGCCGTTAGTTTGTTCCTGAGTTGAATGCGTTGCCGTACCGCCTGCTGATACCGATGTTCAAGCAGATTAATTTGCACAAAGATGCAGAGCATCGCAGTGCAAAAGAGTATGGATAGGTAGTTCAGGGCCGTGGTAAGATGTTTCAAGTTGATTATTTTCGGTTGGCCTTGATGTTTTCGACCCGTTCCGTCAGCACACTGATATCTTTATCCAGCTTGTTTACATCTTTATTCAGTGCTTCCAGTTTGGGGATAGCGTTAAAAAAGGTGTACACAGAAGCGCCGAACGTAATCACGAATAGCGTATAGCTGAACAGCTGCTGGTAGGTGAGGCTCACTTTTTTTTCCGCCGTGGAATCGGACGGCTTAGTTCGTACAGATTTAGGCATAATGGGGTGGTTTGTGGGGAGAAATTAGGGAAAAGGAGGGGTATGGCCAAATAATGTTAGGAAATGGAGTGATGTGCTGAATGTGATGCATTGTTAACGTTCACGCGATAAACTCGTCCATCCTCTTGACGCCGGTTCGCGCTTCCTCCATGTACCCCAGGCACCTGTACACCATAAGGCCCAGACCACCAATACGGGTTGGAAGAACAGCCGTATTAACCTGGCAGTATCCGTATTAAGCCCGAAAGCCTCGCGCTGATTTGCCCATTGTGCGATGTTGCCGGGAAATACGGCCACAAAAAACGCAGCAATTATCCATCCTATCATCACGCGGTAGCGTATCATTACCAGGAGCGACACGCCAAGGATCAGCTCTGCTACGCCAGACAGCAAAACTACAAGGTCGGCATCGAACGGTACCCATGGCGGTACCTGTGCGTGAAATTCGGTGCTTGCAAAGGTCAGATGGCCGATACCGGCGAATGCCAGTATTAATCCAAGTAATAGGCGGGCTATGTTTCGAGGTACAGAGGGTTTGTCCATTTTTAAGCAGATTTAACATGTTCCCGCAACTAATGAGCCAACGATTATGGGCGCAGTCACGCACCATACGCTGCGGGCCGCGAATTCTATCAAATGACTGATATTTCGGTCATTTAGTGTATATTTGACTGAAATAACAGTCAATGAGAACTAAAAGGCTAAGTTTGCTCCCTTCGGCAGAACACACTTTGAGGGAGTTGGGGACTAACATAAAGCTTGCCCGCAAACGCCGACGGCTATCCGAAGAACAGGTGGCCGAAAGAGGTGGTATTGCTCGTTCAACATTACAACTTATAGAAAAGGGTGAACCAGGTGTGGCTATGTCATCGTATCTACAGGTGCTATTTGTACTCGGACTCAGTAACGACCTGTTGAAAGTAGCAGCCGACGATCCGTTAGGGCGGAAGCTTCAGGATGCGGAGTTATTGAATAAAAAGAAAAAGGAATAGGAATGGCAAAAAATGTCGCACAGAACAAACTTATATACGTGTACGCGGATTGGTTGGAGCTTAAAGGTGAAAGATTAATGGGGATATTAAAAATTGAATCTGGCCGTGGGCGGGAGACTTTCTCCTTTACATATGATTCTAACTGGCTGTTAAGCCCTCCTGCACTTTTGTTAGATCCAGATTTACATCTTTTCACTGGTCCTCAATACCTCAATTACGAAAAGCTAAATTTCGGACTGTTCACCGACTCTTCTCCTGATCGATGGGGAAGGGTGTTAATGCAGAGGCGGGAAGCGCATTTGGCAAGAGGAGAAGAAAGACGGCCGAAAACATTGCTTGAAAGCGACTATCTCATGGGGGTACATGATCTGTACAGGATGGGTGCGCTCCGTTTTAAGTTGGATATTAATGGGCCTTTTCTGGATAATAGGGACGCGATGGCTGCGCCGCCCTTAACATCTCTGCGAACACTTGAAGAGGCTAGTTTGGCGCTCGAACGGGAAGACGCGACGGAAGATCCGGCTTTTACGCAATGGCTTAATTTATTGATGTCTCCAGGTTCTTCGCTTGGTGGTGCCCGGCCTAAAGCTAGTATTGTGGATACTGACGGACATTTATGGATAGCGAAATTTCCTAGCAGAAATGATACTCATGATGTGGGCGGTTGGGAGCAAGTAGTTAATATTTTGGGTACACGTGTAGGATTAGATATAGCGGTAAGCGAGGCGCGCAGGTATTCGCATCAACACCACACTTTCTTGTCAAAGCGCTTCGACCGAACATCGCAAGGTCGTTTTCACTTTGCATCCGCAATGACACTTTTAGGTAAAACAGATGGTGCCACGGCTTCCTATTTGGACCTGGCGGAATTTATCGTACAATACGGAGCTACGCCAACAAGAGATATGGAGGAACTGTGGCGGCGAATCGTATTTTATGTAAATGTATCTAATACAGACGATCACCTCCGGAACCATGGCTTTCTCCTTACTGATCGTGGCTGGAAACTTTCGCCGGCCTATGATATAAACCCTGTGCCAAATACTTACGGTTCAAGTTTAAATATCTCGGAACATAGTAACGATCATGATATCGATCTGGTACGGGAAGTAGCAGATCGGTTTCGGATAAAAGCAATTACGCGTGAACAAATTATTAGCCACACTGTAGAAGTGGTCAGCCATTGGGCTGATGTAGCAAGGGAAATCGGGATGCCCCGACGGGATATGGAATTGATGAGAAATTGCTTTAGTTGAACAGGAAAAAAGCGTACGATGCTGTTTATTATGGAACTCATCGCTTACTGCCGAACGGCAGATGTTACTCCGAACTTTCCCTCACAATTTCTTCCCTTCCCCCAACACACAAATCCTCTCCCTGATCCCCTTATAATACCCCCGCGACAACACCAACTGCTGCCCCCCAACCGTCACATGTTGCCTGTCCATCTGCTCTATATGACGCAACGCCACCGCGCAAGCCCTGTTTACCCGTACAAAGCTTCCATCGGGCAGGCTATTGAGGGCATTTTCCAATGTCGACTTGGAGCAGTACTCTTTCGAATGTGTAATATAGCGCACATAGTTATCCTCTACTTCGAGAACAAGCAGGTCCTCCAGGTTGATTTTTCTGAGTATACCGCCATCGTTGATAAATACCGGTGTATTTAACATGTTGTTTATTTTTTGCAGGTTAGTTCATTCTCTTCGACGGTATTTCAAATATAAGGATTTAGCAGGATCGTTCGAGGATCGTTCGACGATCGTTGCTGAAAAGGAGCAGTTTGTTGCTGTGAGATTGCTGAAGTGTTGCTGTAGCCTTGCTGAAAACTGCTGATTTGTTGCTGTGACCTTGCTGAAACTATGCTGAAACCCGCTGTGGAATTAAAAAATTAGCAACGATCAGCAAGGATACTCGAACGATCCACGAAGGATGGTCGATGGAAATAACGTCTCACTTACTCAAAAGACCGTGGCCACCCACCAGAATAACCGTTACCACCCACCGCCGGATTTTTACGCATGCCCGCTGATTTACTTTTGTTATGTCGGCCGGCGGAATGGAAGCATCGCTCAGGCTAAGGATGAGGAGCGACATCCTGAATCTCCTTCCAGATGCGGGCTGACAACTTTTATTCACAATTATTCAAAACGGTTTTTTTAATCATTTAAAACAAATTTTTTATGGCACATATTGATAATAACATTTTCATAGAAGGTCTGCGCGGGAACGTCGCCAAACAGATCGTATACCGCAAACAGGGCAATCGAACGGTGGCGAGCCGTATGCCGAAACTGGATCCCAACAGGGAGCCTACGGAAGGACAAATGGAGCAGCGCGACAAGTTTGCAGAAGCTTCGGACTATGCACAGGAAATACTGGGAGATGCCGAATTGAAGGCCATTTACCAGCAGGAACTGGAGTCGGGTAAAACACTTCGTGGTACGATCGTTCGTGACTACTTCATCGCACCAACGGTGTATAAGATTGACGCAACGGCCTACAAAGGTGTAGTTGGTGACCTTATCACGATAAAGGCGAAAGATGATTTTCGCGTGGTGGCTGTCGATGTTCGTATCCTCGATTCGGCTGGCGAACTCCTGGAAGAAGGAGCTGCGTTACTGGATCCGAGAGGAAGGAGAAAGTGGCTGTACACGGTTACGGCAGCAAATCAGGGTCGTGCAGGTAGCATCATACAGGTAACGGCAACGGATATGCCGGGCAATATGGGCTCACTTGAAATCACTTTGTAATACAAACCAGGGCGCACCCACCGGTGCGCCCTTCTTTTCTATCATAAACTATAAAAAAATGAAAAAACGAGCTATAAGTAATGAAAAATCGATTGCATTAATAGCTGCTGATATTCATCAACTATTATCAGAGGCAAGGAAACAGGTATGCCAGAGCATCAATACCTCCATGGTTACGGCTTACTGGCGGATAGGCCGGCGAATAGTAGAGGAGGAGCAGCAGGGTAAGGCACGAGCCGGATATGGGCAATACCTGTTAGAGCAGTTGTCTACCTGCCTGGCATCCGAAGGTAATGGTACATTTTCGGTAGCAAATCTGAAGAACTTCCGGCAGTTTTACCTGGTATTCCCCGATCTCGACATTGGCAACGCAGTGCGTTACCAATTGAGCTGGACGCATTACCGGTTAATCATGCGGATCAGCAATCCCGAAGCCAGGATGTATTATCTGTCTGAAGCATCTTCGCAATTCTGGAGCACACGTTTGCTGGAACGAAATATTAACAGCCTTTACTATGAACGGTTGCTCTCTACCCGTACAGGGGCGGCAGCTGTTAAGGGCGAGGTAGACACCTCCCGGTTCATCAAAGATCCGTATGTACTGGAATTCCTGGGGGCCGACCTGCCACCGGAAGCTTCGGAGAGTGAGCTGGAAACGGCGATCATCGGCAAGCTGCAGCTGTTCCTGCTGGAAATGGGTAAGGGATTTGCTTTCGTGTCGCGACAGTACCGGATCAGTACGGAAACACGGCACTTTTACATCGACCTGGTATTTTACAATTACATCCTCAAATGTTTTATCCTGATCGATCTTAAAATAACAGCACTTTCACACCAGGATATTGGCCAGATGGATATGTATGTGAGGATGTTTGAAGACCTGGTGAAGGGAACTGGTGACAGCCCCACGTTAGGAATGATCCTCTGCGCCGATAAAGACAATACCATGGTGAAATATAGCATACTGGAGGAAAGTAAGCAGCTGTTCGCGTCCAAATACAGCCTGGTATTGCCGACGGAGGATGAACTACGGGCAAGGTTACAGCGGGAGGGATTGTTTAATTGATGCCGGAACAAAAATTACAAACCTGCACAATCATTTTACCAACATGGTAATTATAAATATGATGGATGCCGGACATTTGTGATCATCATTTATTAATTAAACCATAGTTATGAAAAAACGACAATTTACTCCTCCCGGAAGGCTGTCAGCCAACCATCCAATGATGGTAGAGCCGTCTAAATCGTTTACCGGACATCTGAAGCCTCCGAAGGTAACCAGCCTTCTACAGCAGCAGGCCGTGGCAAACATGACCCGGGCCAACACCTGGGCGAAAAAGGTAACAGCAGATAACCGGCTAACGATGATGTATACGATGCTGGCCGGCGATCAGCGTTCCATCTATCATCTTGCACTTTCTGATTACTTTAAGGCGCCCTGTATCGGCGGTGTTCAAACTGGTGGATACAAAGGCAGGGTAGGAGATACGCTTATCATCTCCGCCACAGATAATGTATTTGTAGATCGTGTATGTGTGCAGATATTTACCGCCGACAGCGTGTTTGTAGAGGAAGGCTGTGCATACCAGGAAATACCGGACAGCCATGCCTGGATATATACTGCAACGGAAGATGTAATCAATGCCTCAGCCTTCCATTTACAAGTATGTGCTTTCGATTTGCCGGGAAACCGTAGTAACATCTGGATGGATGTAGTGAATTTGAGTACATAAACATACCTTGCTACTGCTCAAGGACGGGTATTGTGGCCGGCCTTAATTTTTTGCGGACTTGAATCACGTGTCTGCATCATGTTTGATCCGGTTGGACTCTCGATGATGCCTGCGGTAGGCGCTCGGAGTACATCCCATTGTCTTACTAAATGCCCTGGTAAAAGCTGAATGGTTTTCATATCCAACTTCATCTGCTATCAGGTTGATAGAGTTGTCTGTTTTTACCAATAACTCGCAGGCCGACTGTATTTTCTTAAGCCTTATTTCATCAGCAACGGTAATATGCAACACTTTTTTACAGTAGCGGCTAAACTTCCGGTAAGGCATGCCGAATTGTAGGGCGAGTGCGGGAATGGGGATGTTGTGGTATTTCCTGTGCAAAATTTCATCTCTGGCATTCAGGATTGCTTCAATATCTTCCTCATTGTACTGATAGGTATCATTGCCAGATGTTTTAGTCTTGTCGAGATCCTGGATGAACTGTAATAATAGTTCGTCCAGCAATGCGTCGAGCGATATCTGCCTGGTAGGGCCTATCTGTGTAAGATTGTTTAGCCTGCGCAGTAAAGTACGCGTTTTTTGACCGATTGCAAGGTAAGGAAGCCTCCATCCTTCAGGGTTTAATGTGGTAGCGCGTTCATAAAATTCATGCAATTCCGGGTGGTTTTTTGCAAGCTCTTTTATTGACTGGAGGCTCACTTTTACTTTTACCGAAATGCAATTTCCACTCCCAATCTCGAAAATATGCTGTCCGGCAGGAAGATACCAAAGACTGCAGGTACGGAAACTCTGCCATAACTCACCAAGATGTTCATGTCTTGCGTCCAGTCTGCCTTCGTTGATGTAACTGAGGTAGATGGCTGGTTCATCAAGGTTAAGATAGGCATTGGCCGACGATCCGAATTTAAAATGGTGAAGCGTCGCCTCATTGCGGATGCCGGTGTCAGTTTGCTGATAAATTTCTCCAAATGCGCCTCTGTGTTCTATTACGTCACAATACTTAAAAAGGCCATCGAAGAGATGTGGTGCAGGGTGAGGAATAACCTTCACCTCTGGATTTTCAGGGAAATGGAAATTCATAACGATTTGGTTTGGGGGGCTATCTGCCCATATTTGTTTTGGTGGGAATCCTAATGAAGTTACTGACTGTATATTAAATGACCAAAAAAATACGGACGTTATTTCGGCAAAGGAATGACAAAGCTGCACAATTTTTTGACGAGGGTGGTAAGGGGAATAAATGGGAATGGTACACCTTTGTGATACATTAAATCATATGTTATGAAAAAGACTTTGTTACCAAAAGAAATTATTACAGCTATCCGCGACGCACAAAAAACAGAAGGAATTAAACCGATGCAATTGCTGGAGATGAAAGAGCACCTGCTGTCGTCCCGGATGAGCCTTTTTAGTGATGGCCATAAGAATTGGGCGATGGTGCTGGAAAAGCTTATTTGTTTAAATGACGAGAGTGTTGAATTGCAGATCATCTTTTATGGCAATTGTTACGAAGTTCCCATTCACCAGCGGCATAGCGATTACAGCAACGTGATGTTAGATTATCCAATGGATACCGAGCAGTTTTTTAGCACCATGGAGGAAGAGGGAGGATTGCTGGATACTGCTTCGTACTGGGTAGTGAGAGAGAAGGAGGTGCCCTTGCAAAGAAATATAGAAGAAATCAAGGCCGGTAATCCATTTGCGGACGACGAGGTTTTATGGCCGTTGGACCAGTTGCACTATCAGACGGTCGGATCAAAGTCCCTGTTTCATGCCAGCGTAAGTGATCTCCAAAGTTGTCTACCCAACGACCTTCCGCTGGTGTTGGTAGTAGAGGATTGGTTGCATCATGACCCCTACCATCATTTGGTATTGGACGATAGTGACAATGAACTACTGGGTGTGTTTTCGGACGACAAATGCAGTAACATGATTTTGACAAATAATTTGGTAGACCAATATTATGATGGCGGTATATCCATCATGCGTTTTAATGCACCAGGTTGGGATGCCGGAAGAGATGCAACATTACAGATGTTTGCAAAAGTACTTGCAACAGGCCGGCCGGAGTTTTACAAAGCAGGTAATTACAGTAATTCTGATGGACTTAGCCGGCAGGGCGGGATCGTCGGATGCCTGGTTGAAGACCTGCCGCCTATTACATCATTGCGCCATGCCAGGCAGGGAGGGATTACTACGATATCTTTGGGGTCGATTATGACACAATTTAATTTGGGATTTGGTTGATGTTTTGTTTCTTTTTTTTTTCATAGCGCCGACGTATGTCTATACGTTGGCGTTTGTTGTGAATAGGAACGAAGCATCTGGAAAATTGCAATGCCTGGGCTTGTAAGCCATCTTTCCTCCAAAACTTTTACCTTTGCCCAAATCGTTCCATGACCACCAACACCCTCCTCACCCACATCCACCAAAAAGTCCCGCTCACCGAAGCGGACAACTCTCTCATCCTCCCATACTTCACCCCCAAACTCCTCCGCCGCCGGCAGTACCTTCTCCAGGAAGGCGCCATTTGCACCCATTTATCCTTCGTGGCAAAAGGCCTTGTCAAAGCATTTAACATCGATGAAAAAGGCATTGAACATATCAGCCTTTTCGGATCGGAAGGCTGGTGGATATCGGATTTCGGAAGCTTTGTGAACGCGGTGCCGGGTATGCTGAATATCGACGCGATTGAGGATACGGAGCTGCTGATGATCTCAAGAGAAAATTACGAGGAGCTGCTACAAAAAATCCCGAAGATGGAACGCTACTTCCGCATACTTTACCAGAACAGTCTTGTTACGAAAGACAAACGCCTCATCAGTTCTATCACCGACTCTGCCGAAGAAAAGTACCTCGGCTTTGCCAATAACTTCCCGCAGATCGTACAACGTTTACCGCAAAACCTGATCGCCTCTTACCTCGGACTGGCACCGGAAACGATCTCCCGTATCCGGAAGAGGCAGGCGAAATGATTGATCCAGATCAAGTTTTTTTATTGCTACAGGTCAAGTGTGGCCAGGCATAGCCAGGGTAATTTTGTGTAAAATTATTACAGCATGGAAAAAATTGCCCTGGTGGTTGGCGTAACCGGTATTGCCGGGAACAACCTCGCCAAACAACTCCTGAACGATGGCTGGACTACGTACGGTATTGCCCGTAATCCTGAAATAAATATAACAGGCATGAAGCCGCTGGCAGTGGACCTGTTGGATGTAGCCGCATTGCAAACAGTTTTACACGATATTAATCCCACACATGTGTTCTTCACCACCTGGATGCGCAGGGAATCGGAGGAAGAAAATATCAAAGTAAATGCTACACTCGTACGCAACCTGCTGGAGGTGCTGTCGCCTAAGAAGTCGGTGCAGCATGTGGCGCTGGTTACCGGGTTAAAACATTATCTCGGGCCTTTTGAGGCGTATGCCAATACTGGTACATTGCCAGCTACGCCGATCAGGGAAGAGCAGCCGAGGCTGAGTTACCCTAATTTCTATTACGCGCAGGAAGATGAAGTGTATGCTGCCGCTGCGCGGGATGGGTTTACCTGGAGTATACACCGCCCACATACGATCATTGGTTCGGCGGTGGGTAACCTGATGAATATGGGTACTACGCTGGCCGTATATGCGAGCATCTGTAAACAGACAGGGGAGCCGTTCACCTGGCCGGGATCGGAAGCACAGTGGAATGGCGTGTCTGACCTAACGGACGCGCGCATACTGGCGAAGCAGCTGGTGTGGGCGGCCAGTACGCCTGCTGCTGCCAATACGGCCTTTAATATTGCTAATGGGGATGTATTCCGCTGGAGCTGGTTATGGCCGAAGATCGCTGAGTGGTTCGGGGTAAGCTGGGAAGGGTTTGCGGGCAAAGCGAAACCTTTGCAACAGCAGATGCAGGGCGATGCGGGCTTATGGCGTACCATCACTATCAAACACGGACTGGTGGAGGATAACCTGGTACGGCTGGTGTCGCCCTGGCACACTGACCTTGATTTAGGCCGGCCGATTGAAGTAATGACAGATATGGCGAACAGCCGCAACCTGGGTTTTAGCGCCTATCAGGATACAAGGCATTCCTTTTTTGATCTTTTTGAAGAATTGAGGAGAGAACGGATCATTCCGTAAGTGAAGATTGATTAAATCGAAGCCGTATGGGTCGCAGTGCCTGTACGGTTTTTTGCGTTGCCGGGTAATTTTGCTACTTTATGCCCGCAAAACGCTATACCATGGGATACAAATCATCCATCATTACTATTCTTGCCCCTTCTTCCCCTGTGGATGAACGTACCTTGCTGGACCAGCTTGGCCTAACGGCTTACGAGTATACAGGCGATACTACGTTGGAAGACGCCATGTACCCGAACGATAAGTCGGTGAATATCGGCTACTTCAATAATTGTGTGATCATTTGTGATGATTACCAGCTCACCAATAGCCTGGAAAGGGCCGGGGTAGAACAGCCCGCAGCATACGAAGCGAAATTGTCTGCCCTTTTCCCAGGTTCGGAAATATTGACCACAGCCTGCCACAGTGTTGTTAACTACCACCTGTATGCCCTGGCAAAAGACGGGGTACGTATCCGTTATAAAATGATATCGTCCGACACGCCGGTTGTGGAGTTTGGCGA
Source organism: uncultured Chitinophaga sp. (assembly GCF_902168175.1). GTDB lineage: Bacteria > Bacteroidota > Bacteroidia > Chitinophagales > Chitinophagaceae > Chitinophaga. The sequence goes on from NZ_CABHOU010000032.1 coordinate 80,957, forward strand.
ACAGCTGGAAGAAGAAGTGCCGATATATGCAAATTCTATCCTGAAAGATGGTGTCCGTTTATTCAGCAGTGAGTTTGATGATGAAATAGTATATGAGTACGCAGAAGACCAGATGATGGAGGATTTTACGTTCGGTGTGGCCGCCCGGCACCTGGGTGTTAGATTAGATACGGGCGATGCGGATGAACTGAGTTTTGATGTTCCGTTTAAAAAATATAAAAAGGCAGGAGTAGCAACGGGGCTAATGCCAAAGCAGGATACTACGGCATCGGGCACACCGTCGTTCTTCAGGCGTCTGCTTAGGAAACTGGGCCTGTAGTTGCACGGTCCTTTAGAACATCGAAACTGAAGTACGTCCAATGAAATCTGCGGTTTATGTCCTTTTGTTGACCATGCTGCTGGCGTGACTGGTGGAAATTAGATGATGGATGTTTGAGGATTACATCCGGGAGGCATTTTAATCGCCTTAACCCGCTGGAATAATTCCTCTAAAAGCCTTTAGCAGCCTCGTTTTTACAATGAGTGTTTTTCTGGCAGATATCCCGCATTTTACACCTGTTTACCACATCTCCCAAAATTAAATTCCGCTTTGGTCTTGGTATTCCCGATTTGATTAGTATATATTTGCACCATAGTTGCAAAATATTAAAGCTCCGTTTTGCCTGGCTGGCGCCTACCGGTTAGGGGAGGGCAACGTATTTTCTTAACATAACAAATGCCTGCATGCGAATTTTACCTGTACTACTCATCTCCCTTACCATGGCGGCCTGCGCTACCACCCGCCAGTTATCCAATACCTCGCTCAATAAAGAAGAAACGGCCCTGGCCGATAGTATGCTCACCTGGGCATTGGACCATGAAGCTATATACACACTGCTCGATACGCTTAAACCTATCAGCAGTGTAAAGTACCTGCAGTACCCGGTCGCCAAATCGGCCACAGCAAAGGACGGCGATCCGGTAGTAACACATCCGGACAGTCTGCCGGCACTGGCGGCTAAGTATGCCCGCATTTGCGAGAAGCTGAGTAAAGGGGACCACCGGTTTATCATGGTGCCTTTTGCACAGGCGTATGGTCATAAACGGATGATGGAAATTTATGCGGTACGGAAAAGTAAATTTGCCGCGGTACTGGAGCAACACGCTGCTTTCTTTAACCAGTGGGGTTTTACAGCCGCCAGCGATCCTGCGGTGGTGTTGTCGGTTATAGAATTTGAAAAGCCGTACGACCGTAACCGGGCCTATGGTTACTTTTTCGGTTATCCCGATTATGCGGTGGATTTCTTTATAAAAGCGGAACAGGATACCACGGTACGCCTGGTGCCCCGTGACTTTTTCGCGATACCAGTGTATGCAGGTCAGAAGGGATATTTTACCTACGCTATGCCCAAGGGGCACAATCCCTCCCAGATCGACTCTGTTATTTTCCGCAATGCGCAAGTTACGCTTGAGCGATATAAAGCGGCCAGGAGTAAGGATAAGAGCGCTGTTTCATTATGGAGAAAATGGAATAACTACTAACGATAATTTTCCGCATTGCGTAAATGGATAAACGAAGTGCGTTGTACTTTTGCGCTTTGCCAACTTTTTCATTCCCGTTAACCCACATGTGATTTGCTCAGGAGATAAAAAAACGGAGAACAATAAGATGAATTGGAGCACATTTAAACGGGTATGCCTTATATCTTTCGGGATGGCATTTACTATTGCCACTAAGGCGCAACAGGTACAACCACCGTCTGTAAAATCAAAAACCAGCTTTGCTATTGTGGTAGATGAGGAAACCTACCGCCAGGCTAAACAGGAAATCGATGCCTACCGCATGTCGGTAGAACAGTCGGGCCTGGGTACTTACATCGTATCGGGTAACTGGGCAAGCCCCGCGGAACTCCGTAAGTTGCTGAAGGAGCTGTATAGCCGTTCGCAGCCGATTGAAGGGGCGGTACTGGTGGGTGATATTCCCATTGCAATGGTACGCGACGCGCAGTACCTCACGTCTACCTTTAAAATGAACCAGAAGATTAACTGGCAGCGATCTTCTGTGCCGTCAGACCGTTTCTACGACGACTTCCACCTGGAGTTCGATTTTATTAAACAGGACTCGGCCCGTAAGGACTATTTCTACTATTCGATTAGTCCGGATGGCGCGCAGCAGATCCGCATGAATATCTATACCGCCCGTATTAAACCACCGGTGGTGGCGAGTAAAACCAAATACGAGCTGATTCGCGAGTACCTGGTCAAAGTGGTGAAGGAGAAGAAGGAAAAGAACAGGATCGATGACGTGTTTATCTCCACCGCACACGGTTACAACTCCGAATCGTTTAACTCACAGTCGGGCGAGCTGCTGGCCTTCCGCAACCAGTTCCCGGACTTGTTCCTGCCTGGCCGCCAGGTAAAAATATTCTCTTTCCAGAACGATCCTTTTCTGAAATTCAGCCTGCTGTCGGCGCTTAAACAGCCGCAAACAGACATTGCTATTATGCACGGGCATGGCGATACGGACATCCAGCTGATCAACGGTTACCCGTACGTGTCGGCCGTGGCGCCTTCTATCGAAAACGTTACCCGTTACCTGCGTTCTAAAATACAGGCCGCGAAAGAAGACGGCAAGGATATACAGGCCGCCAAAGAAAGTTACGTAAAGTGGCTGGGCGTACCGATGGCCTGGATGGACAATGCCCTGGACCGCGAACAGATCATCAAAGACTCGATCTTTAACCGCAACCTCGATATTCATATTGACGATATACAGGCGACGAAGCCCAATGCAAGGTTCGTGATGATGGACAACTGCCTTACCGGCTCTTTCCACCTCGATGAATATATTGCAGGTTATTATCCATTTTCAGGCGGCCGCAACATCGTGGCTATTGCTAACAGCATCGGCGTATTGCAGGACCTCTGGCCCGACCAGCTGTTGGGTATCCTGCAGCATGGCGCGCGTGTAGGTAACTGGTTTAAACACGTAGCTTACCTGGAAACCCACATCATGGGCGATCCTACGTTCGCTTTCCAGGGTGGTAACGGTCCGGATGTAAATGCGGCCATTACCGTAAAACAATCCGTTGCCTACTGGAAAAATATGCTGAACAGGCCCGATGCCGATTTGCGCGCACTGGCGCTGATTTACCTCGGCGAACAGTTAAAGGTGGCAGCGTATTCAGCGATACTGAAAAACGCTTACTTCACTTCTCCTTATGAAACCACGCGTATGCAGGCTTTTGTACTGCTCGAACGCCTGGATAATGAAGATTACCGCAGCGTGGTAAAAGCAGCTACCGCCGATCCTTACGAGTTCATCCGCCGCAGGGCGCTGTATGAGATCGTAGAAAATGGCAGCACTGAGTTCGTGGCGCCAACCATCAGTATGATCGTGAATGATTATCACTCAGAACGTATTGCGTTTAAAATACGTGGCGCACTCACTTTCCTGGATGCCAACGAATCACTTAAAGAAATTCACAAACAGGTGAACGATAGCACCATGGTACATTTCGAAACCACCCGCACAGATCTGGAGAAGTCGATCAGGGCGTCGGAGAAGAAAGTGAACGCGATGATCGATACCATCCTCGATAAATCGCGCTCCGATAGAAGCCGCCTGTTCGAGATCACGACCATGCGCGCTTATCGTTATCACCAGACGATTCCGGCATTGGTAACGGTGGTGAAAGATGATAAGAACACCGCTGCTGTAAGGATCGCAGCCCTGGAAGCGTTAAGCTGGTTCCCGAAATCATGGCGCAAACAGGAGATCATCGCACTGTGCCGCGAAATAGACAACAGCAATGCTTACTCAACAGAGTTGAAAAAACAGGCGCATAAGAACCTGCGCATATTCATGTAATTGAATTAATAAGAGAAGATGAACAAAGTAACGATATTATCGATCCTCTTTTTACTGCCACAGCTGCTTTTCGGCCAGGCGAAGAAGAAAACAATATTACCTGCGGACGTACAGATACGCGCGGCTTTAATGGCCGCGCCCGAAGAGTTTCGCGAAGGTGCTACCGTAGTAGGCTGTACACCCGAAGGTAAATGGGTCACCCTGCGGGAGGGTACCAACGATATGGTTTGCCTGGCACCTAATCCAAAGCAGATCGGTGTATACGTGTATGCTTATCCCAAACGCCTGGAGCCCTTTATGGCCCGTGGCAGGGAACTGGCTGCACAGGGTAAACGCATCAACGAAAAAGATACCATCCGCGATGCGGAAATTAAAGCAGGTACATTGCCTTTCCCTAAAGATCCTACTATCCTGTATGGGTATTATGGGAAAGATGAGGACCTGGTGCCGGCAACGGGCGAGATCAAAAATGGTACGCGCCGTTACGTGGTGTACGTTCCCTATGCAACAGCCGCCAGTACGGGAATGCCAACGGAGCCAAACATCCCCGGTATGCCCTGGCTGATGAGCGCCGGTACTTTCAAAGCACACATCATGATCAATCCTGAAAATATGGGCCATCAACATTAGGCCACTGTAAACTTCTATTATGGAACTATATCTATCTTTTACACGCCGTGTAATTGCAGGGATACTCTTGCTCTTACTGTCGGCAGGGGCGCTCTTTGCCCAGCAACGCCATACGGGTTATAAGCTCACGGGCGCTGTGTACGAAAATACGCCGAAGGGCCGGTTACCATTGCCTCATGCAACGGTACTGCTAAACGTTTACGGCATTACGGTGCAGGCAGATGCGAAAGGGAATTTCGAACTTCCCAACGTGCCGGCCGGTACTACTACCTTAAGTGTGCGGCACCTGGGCAAAGTAAACATCGACAGTATCATTACCGTAAATGCGGATAAAGCGCTGGAGTTTACGATGCAGAACGCGGACTTTCGTCTTGCAGACATTGTTATCATAGCAAAACCTGGCTCGGGTACCGCGGGTACCTCTTCCGTTATTTCGCGCACCGCTATTGATCATCTGCAGGCGAACAGTCTGGCGGACGTAATGGCCCTGTTGCCTGGCGGTATTACGGTGAACCCCAACCTGACCAATGCCAAACAGTTGAATATCCGCAGCGTGGGTACCGCATCTTCGAACCTGAATGCCTTTGGTACTACGGTGATGATGAACGGCGCACCGATGTCGAATAATGCCAATATGCAAACCATGTCGCCCGCAGTGGCCGGTGCTACTGGTGCAATGGCAGGCGGTGCTTCACCAGGCGGTGGTTTTGATGTGCGTAGTATTTCCATGAACAACGTAGAATCGGTAGAGGTGATCCGCGGTGTACCGGGAGTGGAATATGGGGATGTAACTTCGGGCGTGGTGATCGTGAATACGAAAGCAGGGGAACAACCGCTTACGGTGCAGGCACGTACGAACCCGAATGTATACCAGGTATCGGCCAATAAAGGGATGAGCCTCGGTAAAAACAATGGTGCCATAAACCTGGGTTTGGACTATGCCTACAATACGAACGATCCGGTACAGCAGTACCTCCGCTACCAGCGTTTTACCGGCAAGGCCCTGTATTCTAATACCTTTTTCAGGCGCTGGTCAACTACCACTGCATTGGACCTCATCTACGGAAAAGACACCCGTAAACGTAACCCCGACGATGAGATCACCAAAACCGCTTCTGATGGCCGCGACCTCGGCTTTATCTTCAATACCCGTGGTAACGTTACGTTCAGCGATAAATGGTTACGTAACCTGAACTATGTGGCCAGGGTAGGGCTTACGGATAAATCGAGCTACTACGAAACGCAATACACGGCGGCTAATGCACCGTACTCCATGACCACTACGGACGGTACCATACTTACCAACCGTCCGGGTTTGGATGCTACCGATGCAGCAGGCAATAAACTGAACGGCGCTGATAATGGCAAATACGCTGTATACCTGCCCAGTACTTATGTGGGCCGTTACAACATTGATGGTAAAGAGCTGAATACCTATTTCAAACTGGCTGCTACCTTCTTCAACAAAATTGGAAATACCCGCCACCGCTGGGTGCTGGGTGCCGATTTCAAGACCGATAAAAACCTCGGCGCCGGTAAAACCTTTGCTGACAGCACACCGCCTTATCGTAATTTATCCGCCCTCAATGCTTCTTTCAGAACAAGGGCTTATGATGATATTCCGGCATTGACGCAGTTGGGCCTCTTCGCAGAAGAACGTTTCTTCGCTACCATAGCCGGCAATCGCCTCGAAATTACCGCCGGTTTGCGCTACGATCGTTTTACCGGCGACCGGAACGCGCTTTCGCCCCGTATTAATGCCAACCTGGAACTGATACCCGGCTGGCTAAGCCTGAACGGTGCCTGGGGGCAGCTGGCCAAAGCGCCTGCCATGCTTTACCTCAGTCCGGAAAACGCCTTCTTCGAGTACGTGAACATCAATGAACTGGCCAACGAAAGTATACCGGCCGATCAGCGGGTACTGATGACGACTACACGAGTATTCAATACCGAAAACAAAGACCTGGAGATCGCGAAGAATGAGAAATCAGAATTAGGGTTACAGTTAAACGTGAAACAAGCTACCCTGCGCGTGACCGCTTTCCGTGAAAGCATGAAAAATGGTTACACCATGGGCAACGCTATCGCCGGCCATCATTCTTTATTGTTTAACGAATACACCCGTGTGGCAGGCGCTACACAACCCGTTTATAACCTCACGGCGAGCAACAGGGTACTGGCCTCTTATTACATGCCTACCAATAACCAGGTAGCGGTTACCAAAGGCCTGGAAGCCGATCTGGACCTCGGCCGCTTTAAATCTATCCGTACTGCCTTTGCCGCCAACGGCGCCTGGATGCGGACACAGAGTTACAATAAAGACTACCTGTACTTCGACGACTTCAGCGGTACCGCTGGTGCCGCCAGAACGCATGTGGGCCTGTATGAAAAAGGTATGAACAAACGTTACGACGAATCGCTGATCACCAGCCTTCGTGCTACGCATAACATTCCCGGCATCGGTTTCGTGATCACGTTTACCACGCAGGTAATATGGGACCAGCGCAACTGGGAGAGCTTCGGCAACGATTCTATCCCCGTAAAATATATTTCTAAAAACGACGGACAGGTATATGATTTCGATGCATCCAAAAAAGAAGAGCCCGAGTTCAAAAGCCTGCTGCGCAACGTGAACAGGATTACGGAAGTGAAAGAAACCTATCCGCCGCTGGTAACCTTTAACATCAACGTTACCAAAGAGGTGGCCGACTTCATGCGCGTATCGTTCTTTGCCAATAACATGTTCCGCACCTACCAGGTGTCGGAATCGAAACGGACGCCGGGCAGCTTTAACCGCCGGGGTAACCAGTTTTTCTTTGGACTGGAATTATCGTTAACACTTTAACAGCCGACACATGAAATACATAAAACAAATAGTAGCAGCATTGGCAGTACCTTTATTACTGGCGGGCTGTAAAAAGATAGAGGAGGCGCGCGACGCGGAAACGATCGGGGCCTACGGGGTGAACATCACGGCCCCGGTAGACATTCCCGGTGTTACTTCTACCGCAGGTTTAAAGATCGTATTCGAAAACTTCGCGGAAGGGTTTAAACTGGAAAAGGAACTGACAGCCGGCACTACAAAAATCGAAGGACTGATACCGGGTATGTACAGTATCAATATTTCCGGCAGGGTAGAAGCGGCTAACGGAGAGGTGTATTACCTGAACGGGGCAAAAATCAACTATCCCATTATCAAAAATAATTCGGCGATAGAGATACCGGTAAGCGGTTTGAAGGTAAGTCCGCTGGTGTTTTCGGAGATATTTTTCGCAGGTACCAACCCTTTTTATTTCCGTAACCAATTCTACGAGATCTACAACAACTCCGACGAAACCATTTACCTCGATGGGTTGTATTTTGCCAACCTGACACCAGCTACGGCTACTACCACATTGCCTACATGGCCTGCGGAAGACGGCAGCAATTATGCCTATGCAGAACGCATCTGGAAAATACCCGGCAACGGCACCACGTACCCGTTGCAACCCGGCGAATCTTTTTCCATTGCGCAGTGGGCGGCTAATCACCAGTTACCACAATACAGTCCAACCTCGCCTATCAACTGTTTCCCGGCAGAGTTTGAGTTTAATATGGATAACCCGAACTTCCCCGGCCAGCCGGCGGTAGATATGACGCATGTGTTTTATAATGCCAGTGCTTCCAAAGGAACGCTGCCGCAATACCTTGTTTCTGTATTCGGCGGAGCTTATGTTATTTTCCGCGTACCCGAAGGAGAGGTGTACGACCCGGTTAATAATGCCAGCCTAAGAACACGTAACCTTGGCAGCACGTCTACGATGCAGTACGCCAAAATACCGATCCCTTATATTCTGGATGCAGTAGAAGCAGGGAATAACCAGAACTCTATTAACGCGAAACGTGTGCCTTCTGTACTGGATGCCGGTATGACGTATGTGGGCGCTACCTATAACTCACTGGGCGTAGCCCGCAAAGTGGGTGCAACTAATGCCGACGGTTCTCCGATTTATACAGATAGTAATAACAGTACCGACGATTTTGAGCGTGGTGTAGTACCGCAGTTCAGGCGCCATGGCGCTAAAATGCCGGCCTGGAACCATACTAAGTAATGCATCTAAACAGCAAATTCATGAAGAAGTTATATATCACAATGGCACTGGCTGCCGCTTCCCAGGTAGCCTCAGCACAGGAAGCCGCTAATACCCCGGCTTCCCTGGAATGGCGCCGCCAGCAAAACCTTTGGGAACAATCGGGCAACCCGGCAGGACTTAAACTGGATAAACCTACCCGTTATGCGTCGGTATTGGGCGGATACGAAGCTTATGGTGGCGATTTTCGCCGGCCGCAGCAGGGGGCTTCCGGTAACAGGCAACTGGTGCAAACCGAAGGCGGACTGGATGCCGGTATTTTCTACCTCAGCGGCAAATTCAACTATACACGCGATGCCGTAAAGGAAACAAAGTTCAACGCGTCCATCATCGATCCCTATCGCGGTATGCCGTTCATAGTGGCCGACCTGAATGCCAGCGACTGGACATTACAACACTACGACCTGCAGTTCAACGCTGCTACCCGTGCTTTTGGCCGGTGGTCGTGGGGATTGGGTGCGCAGTACAAAGCGTCCAGCGGTGCCAAACAGCGCGATATCCGTACAGAGAACTATTATTATTCGATAGCCGTGAAACCCGGTGTAGTGTACAGTCTTAATGACCGGCAGCATATTGGTTTCAACCTGGAGTATAGCAATATGAAGGAAGAAGGAAGTATGTCGAATGTAAATACCTACGTAGACCAAACCTACTATGAACTGTACGGCCTGGGTACAGCAGTTAGCCAGGTGGGCAGTGGCCGTACCAATAACTACGAAGGTGATGCCTGGGGCGGTGCTTTGCAGTATGCCTACAAGGGTGATATCAGCCTGTTAGTAGATGCCACTTATAAAGTGGAGGCTGAAGATTTACAGATATCTTTCACGGTGCCAAGAGACGGTGCTTCCGTACTGCGTAAATCCTGGAAAGCAAATGTTACGCTGCAAAAGCAAACACCCCGTTTCCTGCACAGCCTGGGTTTACAATACTACCAGCGTGATATGGACGGTATCCAGTACATCACCGAACGTGATCCGTTAAGCGGTTGGAAATCACTGGCCAGGTACGTACGCTCTACCTACGGAACACAGGAGGCTGGCGGTATATATCGCATCACCGCCAAACGTGGAGAAGAATACAGCTGGATGGCCGACCTTTCTGCCATGTATACAAAACTCGACGACAAGTACCTGATGCCCGCATCTTTTAAAAAGATAGAGCAGGTGTATACACAGGCTGGTGGTAAAGTAAACATTGTATTGCCCGGCAACAAAGAATCGCGGCTGCTGGTGGGCCTCAACGTAGGTTACAACCGCAACTTCACAGCAGGTTACGGGTACAACGGTGCCCATCCCGATTATCCCACTGTTACCGAACTGGAAACAAACGATTACCGTTACCTGGCGTCCGACTACGTGAAACTGGAATTGCCGGTTACCTGGTCATCTAAAATAAAAGAAGGCGGCAGGCAGGCCATATTTGTTAAAGCCTGCGGCCGGTATTGGAAAACAAGCAGCTACGAATTCAACGACCGGTATACGGTTGGCGGAAGTGTGGGTGTAAATTTTTAGGGGATGATAAATGCAATGCATGAAAAATGGGCGTCTCAAAGAAAAGAGACGCCCATTTCATTATAATTATACGGATTGACCAGATCTAAACTTAAATACTGCATTATTTCAAGTAGATCACACTATCGGCGCTAAAGTTATAGCCATTGATGATCTCCGCCTCTTTCAGCTTTTCAAGAAACACGCTTACCGGTTTCTTTCTTTCCACCGTACCGGTAAAAGACTGGAATTTATCGGCTTCGCCTGTGATCTTTACCTGGAGGGCAAAGTTACGAACGATACTGGCCTGTATCTCGGCGATATCTGCATTGTCGAGCAACTGCAAACCATCGCGCCAGGCGAGTAGTTCCATGGCATCAAATTTATTAACCAGTATTTTATTACGCCCATTGCCAGTTGCCTGGGAGCCAGGCCGCAGCACCAGGCTGTCGGCACCACTTTTTACCCGCACGCTGCCGGAGAGCAGGGCAATAGCATCGTGGCGGCTATCGTAGCTGTTTACATTAAATTCTGTACCCAGCACCTGCACCTGCGAGTGAGGGAGCTGCACAATAAATGGTTGGCCGGCGTTTGGGGCTATCTTTAAATACGCTTCGCCCTCAATATATACGCTTCGCTTGCCCGCATGGAACGGTACGCGGAAGCTGACCGCACTGGCCGCATTTAGCCAAATGATAGAGCCATCCTGAAGTTCTACTTTGTAGTCTCTCCCATTTGGAACACGCAGCGTAACCGTTTCGGGATGTGTGGTGTCGGTAGTATGGAGTTGAATGGTACCGCCGGTAATGGATAATGACACGTTGTTTACCTTCAGCCGGCCTTGCTGGTTACCCAGCTGCATATGAGTGCCGGAAGCGAAAGAAAGTTGCACCTGACCGGCATTCAGTTTATTGACGGCCAGTTGTGCTGGCTTGCCTGGCCGGTTCAGCAAAGCGAAAGTGCCGGCTCCGGCAATGAGCAGCAACAATGCTGCTGCTGCCAGTTTCGGAAACTTTTTGCGGGCGGCAGGCACCAGCGGTGTAATGGGAGCGGAAGGAGTGACAGCATTGCCGGGAAGTTGTCGAAGGCCCTGATGCAGGTGTTCGTAAAACCGCCGTGCGTTAATGTCCTCGGTTATACCCTGCTCCAGAACGACCCGTTCTTCGGCGGTGATCGTACCGGCGATCTCTTTCAGAGAAAGTTCATTGATATATTCAAGGTCGAGCGGCATAAAACAAAAAGCGGATTTTCTTTAATAATGTAACATTCACAATACGAAACAGGCTGTCTTTAAGCAGAAAGGAAATCTAGAAAATCCGGAGATGAGAGAGCGACGTGCGTAAAATTTTCAAAGCTCTGCTGATACGGTTGCGTACATCCTGGTGAGAAATACCCAGTTCTTCGGCAATATGGCTGGTTTTCTGTTGATCGATATAAGCCTTCTCGAAGGCTTTCCTGGTAGCGGGGTTGATTTCCCCAATCGCTTTCTTCAGTAGTTGCCCCAGCTGGTCGTCCTCCATATTGCTCCGCGGTTCGTAATGAGCATCCAGCACATAAGCATACAGTTTCTTACGGGCGGCTAGTGTCTTTTCTTTTCTTTTATCGTCGATGCAGGTATTAATGGTCGCGCGGATGAGGTAGGTTTCCAGGCGAATAGACGTATTCATCTGTTCCCGGTTTTTCCACACCCAGGCAAACACTTCCTGCACGATATCTTCAGCGAGAAAGCTATCTTGCGTGAAATAAAAGGCCTGCGCTCTGAGGATACGCCAGAAACGATTATATATTTCTACAAAAGCCTGGTCGCTTCCTGCTCTGAGCCTTTCCAGCAGATGTTCGTCAGTATGGGTAGAGGTGTCGTTCATTACATCCCGATATCAGCGTGAAAGTCTGGTTTTTTAATGTTTTTGTCGGGCTAAGCGAAAATGGAGGGAGGAGGTAGATTGGCGTAACCCAAATAAAGGTGAGTTATCGTATATACGGTAGCAAAGATAGAAATTGTTAATCGTTTTATATACAATTATCGTGTTACGTCCGCTTTTTGACATGGTATTAGCGGCTATTTTTTGTTAACCGCCCGTTAATGCTTTCTCTGAAAAGATAACATTTTCTTAAAAAAAGATGGAAAATCGATGTTACAGTTTGAAATGTTTCCCGCTTTTACATTATCAGGGCGGACTGTAGGTATTGTAACAGTCGTCGTGAATGTTCGAAGGACAGTTTTATTATCATGTGAATACTGCCGGCTAATGGTTGCGCCGGGGTCACCTATACCAGGAAACGAGAATACCTTCTCCGGTTTAGTAAAAGAGACAAAGAATATTGTCTGGCTATTTAGAAATGGAATCAATATGCGTCAATTAAAAGAGAAGGGAGCTTTATCTTTATTAGTATTACGTGCCGTGTGCCTGGATTTTTCCACGCTGCGGTCGGGGGCATTTGTCACCACTCCATTTCTTTTCCTATCACTGACGGAACATTATTCATTAACAGGTAAGCCGAAAACCAACTGTTATAAAACACCGGGCGTATAGTAACACGTCCGGCATCCGGCGTTCCGTAATATTACGGTAGCCGGCTCTAATTTGGCTTATGCATATTTAAACCGTCAGTAATGCCACTGTAGTACGGGTGTGCTGATTATATTGTTCAACCAAAAAAAGCTGTTGCATGTTCCGACATCTACTCAATCGGTTTTGCCTGCCGATTATTTGTTTCTTCCTTTTGCCTGTCAAGGCATTACAGGCCCAGGTGGCAGATGCAGGCCAACGGGTTATCAGAATAAATATTACCAACCAACCAATTTCCACAGCCCTTAAGACGTTGGAGCGCGGGGCGAAAGTCCGGTTCAACTATGCATCAGGCCTGGTCCGTTCCGGCGACCTCGTATCCATTAGCCGCGAGAATGCCAAACTCGACGACGTACTCGGGGAGTTGTTAGCGCCGCGGGAGATTAGTTGGAGGTATGAGGGGAGTAATGTGATTTTGAGGAGGAGGGTGAAGGAGGGGAATAGGGCGACTGAAGAGAAAGGAAATGCACAGGTGGTGGAAATATACGGAACTGTTACAGATACATCAGGCAAGCCGCTTGAGGGGGTATCCATTGGCGTGAAAGGATCCAATGCAGGAACAATGACGAATGGTGAGGGTAAATATAATTTGAAGATCAATAGTCGTAGTATAATTTTTATTACTTCTGTTGGCTTTCTTCCTAAGCAGTCAAAAGTGGAAGGTAGCGGGGAATTGAATTTCGCGTTGCAAATTGCGCCACAAGATATCCAAACGGTGGAAGTGGTATCAACCGGATATGAACGAATTCCGCAGGAACGTATTACTGGCTCGTTTTCCTTCGTTAACAATAGAATGGTAAACAGGAGAGTAGGAGCAAGTGCTTTGAGCAGGTTGGAGGGTATTGTACCAGGTCTTCTTTTTAACAGAAACACTACTTCCGCCTCAAATGGGGAGGTAGACATCACAGTGCGTGGCCAAAGTACGCTTTTCGCTAATGCTCAGCCATTGATTGTCGTAGATAACTTTCCTTATGACGGGAATATTAATAATATTAATCCAAACGATATTGAATCGATAAGTATACTGAAAGATGCTGCGGCCGCGTCGATATGGGGTGCGAGGTCTGGAAATGGAGTGATCGTTATTACGACAAAAAAAGGACGACGGAATCAAAAACTACAGATGGAATTCAACGCCAATATGACATTGGGAGAAAAAACGGATATATTCTATAATCCTAATTTTATAGCGGCGAGTGACTTTATAAATATAGAACAGGAGTTATTTAGGAGAGGAGTTTACAACACTGATCTGGCATCCAATGAAGGCATTACTACCTCACCTGTAATTGAACTCATGGATAAAGTAAAACGAGGTAAATTAGATTCAGTTACGGCATATGGCATCATTGATTCCTGGCGTGGTAACGATGTTAGAAATGACATTTCAAAGTATTATTATAGACAATCGTTCGCCCAGCAGTATGCGATAAATCTTCGGGGAGGCGGAAATAATAGCGATTTTTTCTTTTCGCTCGGGTACGACGATAAAAAGGACGGACGCGTTCGAAATAACGATGACCGATTTACATTAAACTCCGAATACAATTTCTACCCAATAAAAAAGCTTACACTCTCGGTTGCTGTTAACTACATCCAATCCGAGGCTGAACAAAACAATACATTAAGTCAGCTGCAGGTTATATCGCGCGGCACGTCTAAAGGTAGCATGTACCCTTATGCGCGTCTTACAGATGATAATGGCAAAAATGCCACTGTGTTAAGGAATTTATCAGATGCTTACACCGATACTGTTGGCGGGGGGGGGCTGAATTGGAAGTATAATCCGCTAAATGAATTGGCAATCGCGGATAATTCGACCAAAGCAACGGACACAAGGGTGAAGTTTGGTGTCAGATATCAGATTGTTAATTCGTTAAGCGCGGAAGTTATCTATCAAAATCAGCGAGCTTCTACTGTTAACAGAATTTATTATAGCGATTCCAGTTATTATGCAAGAAATCTCATCAACTCGTTTACACAATTCAAACCGGGTAATGTTTTGTCTTATCCCGTGCCCCGTGGAGGTATTCTTCAGCAATTTCTAGGTGATCTTTCTTCCAACCGCCTGCGTGCGCAACTCAGTTTTAACAGGAATTTCGAACATCAGCATGTAGTGACGGCAATTCTTGGTAGTGAACTGAGTGATATTGTAAGTAGCGGCAATAACAATATTGCTTATGGCTATAATAAGAAAACTGGCGCCTCAACGCCAGCAGTCGATTATCTGACAACATTCCCTATTATCCCATCTGGTTCTTCCCAGATTCCTAATCCGGTCGGTTTTAGTAAAACCACAGATCATTTTGTTTCTTATTATGGCAACGCGTCTTACAGTTATCTTGGACGATATTTATTATCCGTTAGCGGAAGGATAGATAAATCGAACTTGTTTGGGGTTGAAACCAATCAAAAAGGGGTGCCACTGTTTTCTTCAGGACTGGGATGGATTTTTAGTGAGGAGGCATTTTATGGACTGGACTGGCTACCGATGGGAAAGTTACGCGTGACATACGGATATAATGGTAACATTAATAAAACCGTAGCCGCACAAACAACACTGTTGCAGATGCCATTGCCATCTGGATTTTATGCCCAGCCTTATTCTATGATAAATGCATTAGGAAACCCTGAGCTGAGGTGGGAGAAAGTGAAGGTATTCAATATTGGGCTGGACTTTGCCTCTAAGAATCAACGTTTGTCAGGAAGTGTAGAGGTATATAATAAAAAGGGGGTTGATCTTTTCGGACAATCGCCGCTGGCGCCTTCCACAGGAAATGCTTCTTTTTTCGGTAACACATCCAGCACTTCGACAAAAGGTGTAGATGTGATGCTCAATAGCATTAATGTGAATACCGCTGCATTTAAATGGTCTAGTAGTGTTTTATTTAGCTACGTAAAGGATAAAGTTACTGACTATGATGTGGTACAAAAGACAAATAGCTATATTTTGCAAAGTACGGCCAGTTCGGTAGTACCATTGAAAGGGCGGCCGCTATTTGCAATCTACAGCTATCGCTGGGCTGGGCTAGACCCTGCTAATGGAGATCCAATGGGGTATTTGGGAAAGAGTACCAGCAAGGATTATGCTGCAATCTTTGCAAGAACAACAACAGATAGTATGATGTTTCATGGGGCGGCCAGGCCTGTTGTTTTTGGCTCATTGCGAAATGATCTTTCTTACAAGGGTTTTTCTCTTTCGTTTAATTTGATCTATAAATTCCGCTACTATTTTAGAAGATCATCCATGACATATGAGAATATGCCTTGGGTGGCCCATAAAGACTTTTATAGCAGATGGCAGAAGCCCGGCGACGAGGTGGTCACAAATGTTCCCTCCCTGCAGTATCCTCCATATAATACTAATCGCGAATTGTTTTATAAGCTTTCTTCAGCCCTGGTAGAAAAAGGGGATCATATACGTTTTCAAGACATAAATCTCAGTTATGACTTTTCTAGTCTAATAGGAACGCGTGTACTCAGCTCCTTACAGGTTTATGCTTACGTTAATAACGTAGGTATACTTTGGCGGGCAAATGCTGTTGGACTGGATCCGGACCTGGACATGAATTCAACAGGTGTTTATCCTGTACCTCGTTCTTATTCCCTTGGTGTGAGGGCTAACTTCTAAATAGATGTAATATGAAAAGGATATCAGTATTGTTTATTAGTTTGGGGCTAATTGCTTTCGGACTTGGTTGCGGGCGAGAAAAGGATTTTCTGGATACGAAGCCGAATGAAGTCTTATTTACAATATCTAGCCTTAACGATTGCCGTACTTTATTGAATAATGAGTCGGTCTTTAATAACAATGATGTCGCGTTTACGACTGTGTCGGCGGACGAATTTTATGTTACGGACGATGAATGGGCCAATTGTCCCAGTGCCGAAAGAAATTCATATGTCTGGGCAAAGGACTTGTTTTCTATCCAGGATATTGTATTCGACTGGGGAGATGGTTACAGACGGATATATTATTCCAATGCAATTCTCGACGCATTACCTGGTTTTAAAGACGATCCACTGGGAGATGCCGAATTTGATAGGATAAAAGGCAGCGCACTTTTTTTCAGAGCTTATTCTTATTATTCCCTTGCACAGATTTTTACACTGCCATACGATGCAGCGACAGCCGTATCATTACCAGGACTTCCCCTTCGTCTGAATGCTAATTTTAACGAAAAGGTAGACAGGTCGACAATTATGCAGACGTATATTCAAATTATTGCCGATCTGGAGGCCGCTGAGTCCATGTTGCCGGCAACAAGTGACTTTCCCACATTGCCCAATAAAGTGGCCGCGAAGGCAATGCTTGCTCGTGTATACTTAACGATGGGCGATTTTGCAAACGCATGGAAGTATGCTGACGAAACCCTTATGGCTAAGAACTCAATTTTTGATTATAATAAACTAGTGATTCCGACGACTAATTTTTTGACGGTTAATAGTCAGTATCCTTTATCAGAAGACATTTTTCACATTGTTCAATCGGGTACTAATATTTCTCGTACCAGGGCGGCGATCGTTGACTCTACACTTTATAAGCAGTATGACGTGAACGACCTGAGGAAAACTGCCTTTTTTCAGACAACAGGTGGGCAAATTAGGTTCAAGGGGTCTTATGAGTTCAAATTGATAAACTTTCGATTTTCAGGCCTCGCGACAGATGAAATACTGTTAATAAGAGCGGAGTGTAATGCTCGATTGGCGCGTGTCGGTGATGCAATGACTGATTTAAACAAGTTGTTGATAAATAGATTTAAGACAGGTTTTTTCGTGCCATTAACGGCCGGCGACGAGGAGACAGCCTTAAAGCTCATTCTCAATGAGCGAAAGAAGGAGCTCATTTTTAGAGGTACTCGATGGGCAGATCTACGTCGGTTGGGGAAAGATCCGCGTTTCGCTACTTCGATTTCTCGCACGGTTAAAGGGACTGTATATACGTTGCCTGTGGGAGACAAAAGATATGCGCTGTCAATTCCGCTTATGGAAGTTCAGTTGACGGGTGTTGCGCAGAATGATAGATGACGACCATTTATGACAAAAGGTTGTTGTATTGCGTTTTTAACACTGATATTTACTAATTGAAAATGTGTTGTTTTATGAAAGAGGTGGCAAAGTACTGTTTGTTTTTTTTAATTGCGCTCGTGCTGGTGCCAGGAGTATCCTATTCGATAAGCACGGCGCTGATTATTGGGAAAGGAGATTCACTTAAAGACGGAGATACTGTTTTGATTAATGTATTTTCTTATAGTTCCCGTCTTTCCAGCTCATTTGCTCAAACGCACAAGGTGTTAGTGGTAGATGGGCAGTTTCGATTGCCGGCTTCATTCCGTACCAATATTTGTCATTTTACAATTATGGTTCCGGGGCCAAGATTGTGCTTCGGCCTGCTGGAGAATGGGGATAGTCTTGTAGTTGATTTTTCGAATAACAAGCTTGTTTTTTCAGGTAGAGGTGAGGTTAAAAACAGTTTTAGAGCTAAATGTACAGAAGTGAGCAACCAGTTATGGAAAGGCGTAAAACTTTTGGATGGAACGAAATTTAAGCTTTACTTAGAATTGTCTGATTCTGTCTTTTATCGCAGTTTTAAGCTATTAGATCAAATTAGACCACAGCTGAGCCAATTGGCCTATAAGGTAATGGCTGCAGATTTATTTGGCATAATTAACCAACCATATTATTCTTTTAAAAGAATAGCAATAGAAGACCGTCCTATCGCTTTAAATGATTTAAAGCGTTATAAATCAGGGTTAAATATCGATTCTATGCACGACGCGACGATGGATGATAACTTTAGCTATTCGGGAGAATACATAGATGGGCTAATTAGCCGGTTTAACTTTGATTCTTGTACTTTGAAGGGTAGAAGTTTTGATTTCCCGCAATGTTACACATACTTTAAAGAGAAGTATTCAGGTCTTTTGAGAGAAGCCATTTTAGCTAATTTAATAGTGTCTAATGCGCGCACACGTAACGATATGAGCCGGTTTGTTACAGACGCTTTGACCTTTTTTGAAATTAATCCAGATTTCAGGACCATCATTGCAGATCTTGATGAAAAGAGAAGAAAAGGGCGTAACGCGTTTGAGTTTTCCCTGCAGGATGTAACAGGACGGGTGTGGACAATGAATGACTTTAAAGGAAAAGTGGTATTGATAGACTATTGGTACACCGGTTGTCCTGCATGCCCAAGAATTAAACCGTATATCGAGCGATACATGCGCTTGTATAAGGGGAAAGAAATTGCGTTTATAAGCGTAAGCTGTGATAAAACGAAAGAAAAATGGTTGTCGGGCCTTTCGGAAGGTATATATACTAGTAGTGAGGCTACCAATCTATATTCAAACGGGGAAGGGGCAAAGCATGCTATTTTTTCTTATTACGGTATAGATGCATTTCCCTCTATTATATTGATCGATAGTAAGAGTAAGCTCTCCCGGCAATTTAAAATGCCGGATATCGATGGTGGTATGGATCTCGAAGCTGCTCTAAATGAACTTTTGTAGCGTTAATTTCGTTCTGGGTTTTGATTGCTCTGTAGCTATATTATATCTTGAGTACTGCAAAGGATGATGATTGTCTTATTTATTGCTACTTAAATATCTTGTTAGGTCCCACTAGATTTGTGAATTGTATGGGGAATTGGTTGATCAATGCTTCTAGCTCTGCAACAGGGCGATCAGATTGTATCGAGCAGGCAAGTGCCACGGCATCCGGAAGGCATTCAGTGTCTTCGTTTGGAGCCAAAGTAGTCCATTTGACATCGACACCTACTTTGATGCCATAGAATGTAGTGCTAGTAGTTTTAAATGCCTGAGCACTACTAATACAAGTTGATAATATCATTACTAGTATTGGGTATTTTATCTGTTTCATAGCTTCTTTTTGAGTTGTAAACGCAGCTTTTGACAATATCAGTCTCAAATGAGGGGAATGACTGATGGGAAATTCGTCTACAGAGTGAACGTTTTTATTTCTTTGGTATCAATACCGCTTTAACCCATACATAAAATGAAAATAAAAAGGGGGCTGGTTATCAGCCCCCTTTTATCTTATTTATAGATCTTGTTCAGATCAACTGGGCTAGCATATTGAGAAGGGAACTGATTAGTCAGTGCTTCTACTTCTGCAACCGGACGATCAGACTGGATAGAGCAAGCTAAAGCAACTGCGTCAGACAGACACTCGTCACCATTTGGAATTGGGTTTACAGTAGTCCATTTAGCATCAGTACCAACTTTTACACCGTAGAAAGTAGTAGCTGTAGTGTTGAATGCCAGGGCACCGCCGATGCCAGTGATCAATGCTGCTCCGAGCATGAAGAATTTAATCTGTTTCATCTTTTTGGTTTTTTATAATTAATAATGGATTTATGAGGTCCTTTTTTGCAGAAAGGATAACTGTTATTTATAGCGCATAAATATCTTTGATACTTTTACTTTTGGCATGCTTCAAAGTAGTAGCCAATTCCTTCTATCTTCGTGTAGGTGTCTGGAAACCTGTTTCTCAGTGAACGCACAATTGAATCCGGTTCATAGGTTTCTATGTATACTGCCAGTGTCCTTGGATCGTAAATACTGTGCCCACAGCTGTCATTGATCGTTCCAGCCCATATAAAATCATTGCCAATCCGCACTCCGAAGTATCCAGTTGGGCCTTTCCTGAAAGATAATGTGAGTATACATATCACTAGCAGGAACCATGATGCTGGCAGATGTATTTTCATCACGCGTATACATTAGATGTTCTTGTCTCTCTGTGCGCATTTTTTCTTTTGTGGAAGAAAAGCGCTACAACGCCGATGGCAACAAAAAACAGATTGAATAGGAGATGTTGCGTCCAGTTCATTGAACTGAGAAATCCACCGCAACTGCATGGCACTACGCCGTTATAGTACCCTGATAATACAAAGGTTACATATCCGCTAAAGATCAACATCAGTCCTGTAGCAGCATATAGTCCAATACGCCGTGTTTTTTCAGAAATAAGTAGCGAGGATATGATGATTTCGACTGCCGGAACGGCCCAGGTCATAAATGGTGCGTATTTATTATCGAAGGGCTGATTGAGCATTTTAAGGAACGAGTTATGATAATCTGTTAATTTTGTTATCGCAGCATATAAGAACATCGCAATAAACAGACAGCAGATAATCTCAATAATGATGGCACGAGTTTTCATGTTCTTATTCATTTCGGTTTAAACAAACATCTTTCGTCTTAGGCTTCTTCGTTTATTATCGTCTCTCATAACAACACCTCAAAGATCCGCCTTATATTCCCCACTTTCTTGTCCTAGGTGACACAATTAATTGTCCTAAATGACATTCTTAATCATCGATTTCGTAGGTGCTACGCCGAAATACTTTTTAAACTCTTTAGAGAATGCGCTTGCGCTTTGATACGCTAAGGAATCTGCAATCTGCGAAATGGAGTTGAGGCCTTCCTGTAACATTTGTTTTGCGGCTTTCATCCGCTCGTTGGTAAAATATTCCATGAGGGTGAAGCCGAAATGTTTATGGAATCCTTGCCGCAGCTTAGAGCTGCTCATGGCATAGCGTAGCGACAAATCCTGCAAAGTGATTTTTTTGTCCATATTGTTTTTTAGGTACAACGCAATAGTTTCATATATATCCTCGTCTATACATTGTGTGTCCGATAAATTATCTACCAGCTTCAGCAGAAGATGTTTCGTCCTGTATTCCATATCGCATTTCTGTAGCTGCGTATTGACAGGCGTATTTTTAATTTCTTTGATGATCTGGTAAAGCCCGTCCCAAATAAGTCCTGAATAATGACTTACTTTCGCACAGCGATGGTTCTCAGCCGCACTGGCCCATTCTTCCAGCACATCGGCCAGTTCCTGGTGATGCCGGAGCAAGGATATGTTGTAGTTGAAGTGCTGAATTTCGTAAACACCTGGACGTAGGAATGCGCGCAATCGTTGATCGCCGAACTGGAATACACTGTACTGGCCTTGTAGTTGCCAGATGGGTTCCTGCTCGTCGAAACATATTTTAAGTGAGCCCTGCAACATGCAGTTGATCGAACTGTATTCTTCTGATATCACCGGTTGCATCACCACCGGTTTTTTTGCGATAACTACATGGTTACTGATGGAGCAGTCGCGCAGGTGGCGTTCGTGGTAAATGATGTCAGCAACGGGGGTACTTATAAACAAGGGTTTGGCATAGCTACATCGATATTGTTCGTATTCTTCCGGAAGTTCATTGAAAACACTGATACAACCGGAGGACATACCTGCAATTTGAAATCTCATAGTAATAAATTTTAGGTAAACATCTTGGCATCTACTTGCATCTTAAAATAAGTGTCAGAAACGCTTTTCATGTAGTAAATGAAAAGGGCATAAATAAGGTGTCGAAAATTCCATATCGGTATGGCGTTCACATGGCGCGTGAGTCGCCAGGAAAATAGGAGCAGATATTATTGGATGATCGCTACGTGGTTAAAGGTTGAAAATTGTTAAAATTTCGTTTCAGAATAAGCTCTTTGAAATATGTCTTAAGCATCGTGTGTCAATTTTATGGTTAACGGTTTTCATTACTATCGAGGTAACAACAAGCAATGTTAAGAATCCGGTGTGCAGCAGTTTTGCAGCCCGTTTTTTTTTTGGTTAAAGTGACTGGTAGTGACCGCGGCCTTGCAGCAGCCGATGGCTGGGAATGAGAGATAACTGCTATGTGTTAGCATTCAGGAATAAAGTGGTAATTGATATTCATCACGTTCGGGATATGTAGATAATTGACCTTTACCAGGTTGGAGTTTCGATGATGAATACGTGCAATACGCTCCGTTTGAGTTTCGAAGTTATGCCAATGCCAACGGCGAAGCTAATCTGTTTGTCTTTTATTCCGACATCCGGGGCCAGTTTATGAAATGACGGACGGAGTGGGGGATGAACTTATTTGTACAGCCATGTTTAATTTTAGAGTGAACAGGAAGATTAAATCCCGTAGATTCCATAACATTAAGATAACACTACAATGCTACCTTCGCCGCATCTACAAAGAACCAACAGGCTATGCAGGAGATGTCGGATGCAGCAATTCTATTACAGATCGCACAGGGAGATATGAGCGCTTTCAGGGAACTGATGGTCCGTTACGAACCCCGTATCTATCACTTTTCCCTTAAACTCGTACGTTCAGAAGAACTGGCGGAAGAAATTACGCAGGATGCTTTTATCCGGCTTTGGGAAAGCCGGGAAACAATCGGTAGTATTGAATCGGTAGGTGCCTGGTTACATACTTTAACTAAAAACAGGGCGTTGAATATGATCAGGGAAAAAGCCGCCCGTTATGCCCGCGAGGAAAAATATGCGGGTATGGCCGAACTGCAGGTGGCGCCGGAAGAAGACATCAACCTGAAGGATTATATGCGGATCGTGAACGACCTTGTAGCGCAATTGCCGCCTAAACGTAAAGAGATTTTCCTGCTCAAAACCCGCGAGGGACTTACCATAGAAGAAATAGGCCGATTGTTGGACCTATCGCCCCATACAGTGAAAAACCAACTCGGTAAATCTTACCTCACCATGCGCCAGCTGATGTCCGACCTTATTTATATGCTGCTGGTGACGCTGCTTTTTTAGGCTTAATATTTAGTTAACATAGGCGGATAGGCCGTTCAGCTTTTTAGCATTGTCTAATTAGTATGAACAAGCAACGTTTGCAGGAACTCTTCTGGAAATATGTCGATAACGACCTGACTACAGAAGAAGAACAAGAATTTTTTATGCTGATGGCCCAGCCATGGGCAGCGGAAGAAGCCGGCCGGCTCACCACTTCGTTATGGGAACAACGTTACCAGCAGGAAGTGTTCGCGCCCGATGTACAAAGCCATCAACGTATTAAAAACATCCTTGGTAAAGTACAACCCAAAAGAACAAATATCCTTCGTTACTGGCCCGCCGCCGCAGCCGCTGTGCTGCTATTATCCGGCGCGGCTTTATGGCTGAATCGCAGCAATACCCTTAACGAACCAACATTATACACCTTCTCCGCCGGGCCCGGCGAGCGGAAGGTGGTAACCATGCCCGACCAAACCATTGTACACCTCAATTCGGGCAGTACCATTTCTTATAATGACGCCTATAACCGAAAACACCGTGAAGTAACGCTGGACGGAGAGGCCTTTTTTGAAGTGGCCGAAAACGCGCAGCAGCCCTTTAAAGTGCATCATGCGCAGCTGACCACTGAAGTACTCGGCACCTCCTTTAACATCAGCGCATTTCCGCAGGCGCCTGCCATGCGGGTAACCGTGGCCACCGGCGCGGTAAGGGTAAGCGGGGAAAGTACCCGCAACCCGGTACTCACGGCAGGGCAGGAGCTGATCTACAACAAACAATCCCACACCGCCACTGTACTCAAACCTGCACACGCCGGCGACGCCTATGCCTGGAAAGACGGGGTATTGTCCTTCGACGGCCAGCGCCTCGCCGATATCAGCATCGTGCTGGAAAGGTGGTATAACGTAAACATCCACCTGGAAAACAAAGGCCTGGAGAATTGCAGGTTTACCGGCAGCTTCGAACGTTTGCCTGTTGATAAAGTGCTGGAACTGTTAAGCAGGCACTCAGATTTCACTTACCGTATTTCCGGAAAAGACATCTATATCAGTGGCGTTGCCTGTGACTAATGTAATGCATACCAACCATCAATTTATTAGTAAATGCCAATAAAGAACGTAATAATGAAACAGTACAAAAGCCGGCGGACGAGTACCGCAGGAAAATTAAAACGATGCGGTTCCTTACTGCTGTTATTGTCACTTACCACGATGATAAGTGTACTCAGCTCGTTCACCACCGGCGCACAGCCGCTGAACGATACTCCTGTGCGCCTTAACCTGCGTCATAGCAGTCTTAAAGCCGCTTTCAGGGCAATAGAACAACAAACGCAATACCGCTTCGTATACAAAGATCATCCGTACTTCGAAGTGGCCAATATCGACCTCCAGGTGAGCGGCACCCTCAGTTCCGTACTGGATGCCCTGGCCCGTGAGAGTCAGGCAAGCTTTGAAGAAGATGGGAAGAATATAGTAGTGTACCGCAAAGCACCACTGTCTAACGGTAAACTCTCCGGTCGTATAACGGATAAGCAGGGCAATCCTGTGCCGGGTGCTACCATTCGCATAAGTGGCCTTAACCAGGGCGCAGTGTCCGATGCGGAAGGCAACTTTAGCCTGCAGGTGCCAGAAGGCACGTATACGCTCGAAATAAGCTGCATGTCTTTCAAAACACTGTCGGTGTCGCAGGTGGTGGTTACGGCCGCTCAAAACGCTCCTTTGCAGGTAATGCTGGCCGAGTCGGCGGGTGCATTGGGAGAAGTAGTAGTGGTTGGTTACGGCACGCAAAGCAGGAAGCTGGTAAGTACGTCGGTAAGTACTGTGAACGCAGCGTCTTTTAACAGGGGCGGGCTAAACAGTCCGTCGCAGCTGCTGCAAGGCAAAGTGGCGGGACTTACCGTGAGCCGTTCCGGCGATCCCAATGCCAGTCCTTCCATTAGCCTGCGAGGCCCGTCTACTTTAAGAACAGGGGCAGCACAGGAACCGTTTTATGTAATAGATGGTATTCCGGGCGCAGATTTTAAACTGATAGCACCGGATGATATCGAAAGCATTGATGTGCTGAAAGACGCTTCGGCTACCGCTATTTACGGTACACGCGCAGCCAATGGTGTGATCATCATCTCCACTAAACGCGGCGCACAGGGCAAGGCTACGGTTACTTACAGCGGTTATGCAGGCGTTGACCAGGCGACCGGTTTGCTTGAAATGATGGATGCTGCACAACGCGAAGCTTACCTGACCAAAATGGGTAAATCGGCCAAACCTGCCGACCAGCAGGGTGCTGATACCGACTGGCAGAAGGAAGTAACGAGGACAGGGCTGGTGCAGAACCATAATGTAAACCTGAGCGGTGGTACAGAAAATACTACGTACTCCGCCAGTGTAAACTATTTCCAGAATCAGGGCATCCTGAAAGGTAGTGAACTGTCGCGCGTAATTGGCCGGGTAAACCTGAGCCAGAAAGCGCTGAACGATCACCTTACACTGGGCGTTACCCTTAGCAACTCATCGAGCGTGGCTACTAAAAGTCCCGACCAGGACCTGGTGTTATACAACGCCCAGCGCTACGTACCAACAGTGCCGGTATTGAATGCCAACGGTGCTTTTAACGAAGATCTTACCCGTCAGCAATATTACAACCCGGTAGCCTTACAGGAAAAGGCATCAGAAAAAACAAAAACCAACCTTACTTTATTAAGCGTGTCGGCGCAGGTAAAACTGCCTTTCGACCTGAAGTATAACGTGAGCTTCTCGAACCAGAAAGAAGTAAGCAACCGTGGCCAGTACTTCTACCGCGACTATGCGTTGAAACTGGGTCTTAATGGCGAGGCCTACCGCTCTTCGTACGAGAACGTGCGTAATATGCTGGAGTCTTACTTCACGTACGACAAACGTTTTGATGCGCACAATATCAGGTTGCTCGCAGGTTACAGCTGGCAGCAGGATGTGAACGGTGATGGCTTCCAGGCCAATAACCGCAACTTCCCTACAGACGATCTTGGCTATAGCAACATTGGTTTAGGCAGCCCCGCCGGTAACTTCCGGACCGACTGGGGTACGAACAGTTACGAAAAACTGAGACTGATCTCTTTCTATGGAAGGGCTAACTACGATTATCGTGGTAAATACATCATGCAGGTATCGCTGCGTCGTGATGGTTCTTCGGCTTTTGGCAAGAACAACAGGTGGGGTACTTTCCCAGCAGGTTCTGCCGCCTGGCGAATTTCAGAAGAAGGTTTCATGAAAGGACAAAACCTGTTCAGCGACCTGAAATTGCGTGTAGGGTATGGTATTACGGGCAACTCGCTCGGCTTTAACCCGCTGATCTCCAAGATCCGTTACGGTGCCGCCGGAACCTTCTATTACCAGGGTAACTTCACCACGGCAGTATTTGCCACGCAAAATGCCAATCCTGATTTAAGATGGGAGAAAACCGCGATGGTCAACTTTGCTGTGGATGCAAGTTTGCTGAAAGGAAGATTGAACGTGACCGCTGAATACTACGATAAGAAAACGACCGACCTGATATGGG
>NZ_CABHOU010000033.1 GCF_902168175.1 uncultured Chitinophaga sp.
AGAGCTGTCAACCCACAACAGGACAATCAGCAACAACTGTAAACCGCTTCCAGAACAACTAGAGATCTTTGTAAACCAAATTCAGTATTTTCTAACAATGGGTGTAAACCTAGAGCAGGACAAGACCCTCCCTTAAATCCTATAGCGATCCCTTAAAGATGTCCCGTATATGTCCCGTATATGACCCGTATATAAGCCGTAGATGTCCCATATCTTTAAAGAGATGGAACATATATGACTCAGATATGGCTTTGATATGACTCATATATGGGACATCTCTAAAGGATCCGGCTACTTTCCAGCATCTTTCCGGGAAACCAAAAAAAAAGTTGGCGGTCGACTAGGTATATGCCTTTAGTTGATTGTCTACACTAATAGAAAACTTGTTCCACGTAGTAGATAAGGCCGGTTAAATACCGGGAATGCATTAAAACTGATACAATTATGCCGATAGCCAGAATACGGTATCTCGTAGCGCGGTATTTGAACGGTGCCTGTACGCCACAGGAGCAGCATGAACTATTTGAATGGATTAACCGCTCGCAGCAGGACGATATGCTGAAAGCAGCGCTGGAGGACGTGTGGCATACCTACCAGCCCGAAGGTCAGATGCCCGAAATAATGTCGGACAGGATATTAAACAATGTATTTAAGGAAACACCTGTATTACGTCCCGTAAAAAGGGGCCGTCCGTCACCGGTCATATGGTGGGCGGCGGCCGCCTCGGTGGTAGTACTCGCATGCACCGGCATCTACCTGTGGCAACCGCCTGTAGAAAAGCAGGTAGCAGCGGCACCCAGGGAGCAACGTTTCCGGAACGAAGTGCAACCCGGCGGCAACAAGGCCCTGCTTACGCTGGCCGATGGAACGGTGATAGAACTGGATAGTGCAGGTACAGGCGTATTGGCTACCCAGGGTAGCGTACAGGTAAAAAAACTCGCAAATGGTCAACTCGTATACCAGGAAGTAGACGGTAACAGTCTGCAACCCGGCACCAACACAATGAGCACACCACGTGGCGGCTCCTATAAAATAACCCTGCCCGATGGCACACAGGTATGGCTCAACGCATCGTCCTCCATTACCTACCCCACGGTATTTACCGGCGGCGAAAGAGTGGTAAGCATTAGCGGTGAGGCGTATTTCGAAGTTGCACAGAACGCGCAGCAGCCCTTTAAGGTGTCTACCAGGGGCATGGAAGTACAGATTCTCGGTACCAGCTTCAATATCAATGCGTACGACGACGAACCTTCTGTACGCACTACCCTGCTGGAAGGATCGGTAAAAGTAGTAGCAGGCGGACAAAGCACCCCGCCCATCCAGCCTGGCCAGCAGGCTAAGTTAACCAGCAACGGGCTAACCGTTATTAATGACGTGAACACCGACGAAACCATTGCCTGGAAAAACGGCTACTTCCAGTTTACCGATGCCGATATGGCCACCGTTATGAGGCAACTGGAAAAATGGTACGATGTGGAAGTGATTTATGAAGGGCAGATACCGAAACGCAGCTTTGGTGGTGGCATGCAGCGCACCCTCCCCCTTACCAAGGTACTGGACATCTTAGAAGAGAACGACGTACAATTCCGCATAGAAGGTAAAAAGATCATCGTTATGAAATAATAAAAACTGAGTCAAATTAAAACACAACCTTATGTAGTTACAATTCCATTTATGAACTGCCTTCAAATAAAAATGCCAGAAATGCTGGAAACATCTCTGGCGGTGCGTTTGATGAGCAGCTAACAACCATCGGCAAGACAGTATCATTTACTCAACCAAACAAATGCAAAAGTATGCAATTTAACTGTAACATTTTTTGCAGCCGCAGCGCCATGCCTATACCAGAAAAGGCAGCAGCGGGGCACAACAATGTGGTTAAGCAAGATTTTCCACGTTTATCTCAAATTCTGTTAGCGATGAAGTTAACACTACTCCTGGTTACGGTAGCCATCCTGCAAGCAAGCGCCTCCGGCGTAGCACAGTCGGTGAGCTTTTCGGGGAACAACGTTCAGCTAAAGAACGTGTTTACCGCCATTAAAAAACAAACGGGATACGTTGTGTTTTACGACAACGAGTTGCTGAAAACAACCCGCCCTGTTACCGTACACCTTAACGGCGTATCGGTAGAAGAGATGCTGGCTGCTTCACTAAAGGGACAAAACCTGGCGTTCAGCATCAGCGACAAAACGATCTCTATCCGCAAAGTACCGGCTTACATTGCCCCCGTGCTGGTAGTAGCCCCTACTGCCGTGAACGTAACAGGTAAGGTAACGGACGATGAAGGATTGGCGTTACCAGGCGTTACGGTGGTGATCAAAAACACCCAGAAAGCGACAGTAACCAACGACAGCGGCATTTACCGCCTGCAAAATGTAGGCAATAGCGACATTTTAGTATTCTCTTACATCGGCTTCGAGAAACAGGAAGTAGCTGCCGGAGGCCAGAGCAGGATCGATATTAAAATGAGCAAAGCGGTGAACAGCGGTCTGGACGAGATCGTAGTAGTAGGTTACGGCACCCAGAAAAAGAGTGATCTTACCGGTGCGGTGGCTTCTATTAGTGGTGATGCGATTGCCAATCGTAAAACCACGCAGATATCGCAGGCGCTGCAGGGTGCAGTACCCGGCGTAATGGTAACCAGGAACAGTAATGCGCCCGGAGCTACCGCCAACATCCGCGTACGTGGTATTACCACCATGAGCGACCAGGCAGCTGCTCCATTAATCATTCTCGATGGTGTACCTATTGACGATATCAACTCTGTGAACCCGAACGACGTAGAATCTATGTCGATTTTGAAAGATGCGGCTTCTGCGTCTATCTACGGTTCCCGTGCAGCATCGGGCGTAGTGGTGATTACCACTAAACGTGCTAAAAACGGCCAGATGGCACTGGACTACACCTACGAGTACGGTGTTGAAAAGCCGACCAAACTGCCTGATTATGTAAACGCACAGCGGTACATGCAACTGGTGAACGAATTAAGGTGGAACGATAACGGTAACAATGCCAATGAGTATCCTACTTACACCAAAGACCTGGTAGATAATTACTTTACCCGCAACCAGGAAAATCCTGATCAATACCCGGTTACAGACTTCCGCGGCCTGATCCTTAAAAATTCCGCACCCCGCCAAACACATATGCTGACCCTCTCGGGTTCGGGCAAAACGTTGCGCAGCAGGGTATCGCTGGGTTACGACAAATCGGAAGGTTTGTACGATCAGCGTGGTTATGAAAGGGTAACGGCCCGTATCAACAATGACCTTACGTTTAATAAATACATTAATGCCAGCGTGGACTTCAACTTCCGCCGCACGATGGTAGACCGTTCCACGGTACTGGCAGACGGGTATGATGACGAACCATTTTATAAAATGGGCATCATGCCGGGCATTTATGCGGCAGAATATACTGATGGCCGTGTAGGTTCCGGTAAAGACGGCGCCAACATTTTCGGTCAGCTTAAATATGGTGGTTATAAGAAAGAATGGTACAACCAGGTAGGCGCTAAAG
This sequence comes from uncultured Chitinophaga sp., assembly GCF_902168175.1. Lineage (GTDB taxonomy): Bacteria > Bacteroidota > Bacteroidia > Chitinophagales > Chitinophagaceae > Chitinophaga. Next base: position 3,520 of record NZ_CABHOU010000033.1, read on the forward strand.
TAGCCCTCGACATTACTCCGGTAGAAGGCCTGAAAATATCGGCCGTGGTATCGCCATTCCTCAACTTCAATAAAATCAAACGTTTCCAGACCAGGGCTCCTTACACTTCCTGGAATAATCCGGGCGTAACTTCAGGTTATCTCGAAGGACTGGCAGAAACAAAGCTGAGTGAGAACAGGAACGACGACTATCGTTATACCATCCAGTTCCTCGCCAACTACAATAAGAAATTCGGCAAACACGACCTGGGTGTATTAGCAGGTTACGAATACTTCCGCGCCTTTAACGAAGACCTGGGCGCTTCCCGCGGTCAGTACGGATTAACCAGCTACCCTTACCTGAATATCGGCCCGCTGGAGTTTCGCGACAACAGTGGTACAGCTTATGAAAATGCGTACCGTTCTGTTTTCGGCCGCCTGTCTTACAGCTTTGCCGATAAATACCTGATACAGGGTAACCTGCGTTACGACGCTTCTTCCCGTTTTGCCTCCGGTTATCGCTGGGGTGCATTCCCTTCAGTATCATCAGGTTGGGTATTATCAGAAGAGAACTTCCTGAAAACGAACGCCAAGTGGTTATCCTTCCTGAAACTGCGCGCCTCATGGGGTTCGTTGGGTAATGAAAGGATCAGGGGTAACTATCCGTACCAGGCCATCCTTTCTTTCGAGAACGCATCTTTGTTCTACCAGGGCAATAACGTGGTGGCAGCACAATCGGCCGCGCAGTGGCAGTACGCTATCCGCGATATATCATGGGAAACTACGGAGTCGTACAACTTCGGCGCCGATGTTAATTTCTTAGACAATCGCCTGCGCCTTACCGCCGACTACTTCAAGAAAACCACCCGCGACATATTACTGGAACTGGAAATTCCCGATTACATCGGCTTCGATAATCCATTCCAGAACACAGGCCGCATGTATACCAACGGCTGGGAGTTCCAGGCTAACTGGAACGACAAGATCGGTGACTTCAGTTACAGTTTATCGGCCAACATATCCGACTTCCGTTCTAAAATGGGTGACCTGGGCGGTACCGAATTTATCGGCGACCAGATCAAGATAGAAGGCAGTGAATTTAATGAGTGGTATGGTTATGTATCAGAAGGCCTGTTCCAGACCGATGCAGACGTAGCTAAATCGCCCGTAACCAGTGCCAACGTAAAAGCAGGTGATGTGAAATACAAAGACATCAGCGGCCCTAATGGTGTACCCGATGGTAAAATTTCTCCCGAGTACGACCGCGTATTACTGGGTGGCTCATTACCTCGTTACATGTACGGCGGTTCAATCAACGCCAGCTACAAAAACATCGACCTCAGCATCTTTATGCAGGGTGTTGGTAAAAGGAACGTTCGCCTTACTCCCGACATGGTACAGCCATTGCGCGAAAACTTCGGCAACTTCCCTACTATCATCGATGGCAGCAGCTGGAGCAAATACAACACCGAAGCGCAAAACCTGGCCGCCAAATATCCAAGGTTCACCAATACATCGGCCGGTAACAATTACGCCATGTCTGACTACTGGATGTTTAATGGTTCCTACTTCCGTTTAAAGAATATCAGTTTAGGTTATAGCCTGCCACGCACGCTGGTAAACAAAGTGCACATTCAAAACCTGCGCATTTACGGTACCATCAGCGACCTGTTTACGCTTAACAAATATCCCAAAGGCTGGGACCCTGAGCAAAGCGGGCTTACTTACCCTATCACTACCGGTTACGTTATCGGCGCATCTGTTAAATTCTAAAACAGCACCACATGAAACTGATCAAACTAACATCCGCATACAAACAATTTACCGCCGGTTTGCTGGTATTAAGTCTTGCCGCCTGTGGCAGTCTTGATCTCAACCCACTCGCCGATGGTTCCAGCGAAACCTGGAACTCCAATGCAGAAGAGATAGAGATGTCGCTCAACGGCCTGTATAAAGATGCCTTTTGGCCCGAAGACAGCGATGAGTGGACAGATGATTTTATTTACCGCGATGCGATGACGCCGATTACCGGCGCTACCATCACCGGTGAAACAGACTTCGTGAAATCGTGGTGGGTTAATACCTATAAAGCGATCGCCCGCGCCAACACCGTTATCGAAAGTGTAGACCGTGCCGCTGCTAAATTAACGCCCGACCAGATCAACCGTTATAAAGCAGACGCCCGCTTTTCCCGCGCCTGTTTTTATTCCAGGCTGCTGTCGCACTACGGCAACATCATTTATACCGAAAAGATGCTGAACATCGAAGAAGCATTAGCGTTGAAACAGATAGATTCAGCTATTGTTCTTAAAAACATTTATGCAGATTTTGATTCTGCCGCACTGTACCTGAAAAAGACCTATGGTGCTAACGAATTAAAACGCCCTTCGTCCGGCGCGGCCTTAGCCATGAAAGCCCGTATTGCTTTACAGATGCGCGACTACGCTACCGCCCGCGATGCGGCCCTGCTTTGCATGAATCAGAACGTTTACAAACTGCATCCCAGCTTCTCCGACCTGTTCATTTCCAAAACAAAGAACTCGCAGGAAAGCATCTTCGCCTTACCACGTTCCATCGCCTTAAAAGTAACCTTCGGCGACTGCCAGAACTTTGTATCGCGTAATGCAGGCGGCTGGGCAGCTAAAGATCCATCATGGGATTTATTCTGCTCGTTCCTTTGTAAAGACGGCCTACCGATAGATGAATCGCCGCTGTTCAATCCACGTAAACCCTTCGACAACCGCGATCCGCGTTGTGCCGCTACCATTGTTCCTTTTGGTACTGCGCACCTGGGTTTTGTATTTGAACCGCACCCCGATTCACTGAAAGTATTACAAACCTCCAATAACAGCAGGGTAGAGAACAAAGACACCCGCTCCATTGCCCAATACGCATCGTTTAACGGCCTGTTGTTTAAAAAAGGCATAGATGGCGACTGGTTACTGAACTCATGGCAAATGGAGGCCGATAAGATCATTATCCGCTATGCAGATGTGTTGCTGATGTATGCGGAAGCAAAGATCGAACTCAATGAAATAGACCAAACCGTACTCGACGCCATCAACCAGGTGCGCGCCCGTGCTTACGGCGTAGCTTATACCAACGTAGCCGCCTACCCTGCCGTAGTAACCACCGACCCGGCTAACCTGCGCAGTATTGTCAGGATAGAAAGAAGAATGGAGTTTGCCCAGGAAGGTACCCGTTATGCAGACATCATCCGCTGGAGAATAGCCGGCAAAGTACTGAACCTGCCCAACTACGGCATGCTGGACCCTGCCGACCTGAGAACTAAAGTAGTAGCGCCAGGCCTGTGGTTCTTCCCGGAAACACCACAGATAGACGAAAACGGTACGGCAGACTTCCTGCCCATGTATACTGCCGGCCTCATCAAACAGGTAGCTATCCGCAAATTCGACGAAACAAGGCAATATCTCTGGCCCATCCCTTCTACCGAAGTACTGGCCAGCGGATTAACACAGAACGATAACTATTAGTGACTATGGACCATAAAAGAGTAGCAGCTTCGATATTATTAGCGGGGAGTTTATTTTCAATGCGCGATGCGGCCGGTCAAATGGCCGCACCGCGCAACATTAGCGGTGTGTACCCACAACTGGCCATGTATAATAACGAAGGTGAGTGTGGTACTGGCGCTGTGGTTCCGTGGGCGGGCAACTTATGGGTAATTACCTATGGCCCCCACCTTCCCTACGGCTCTTCCGACAAACTGTACGAAATAAGTCCGCTGATGCAGCAAACCGTGCGCAGCGAAAGTATAGGTGGTACACCCGCCAACAGGATGGTGCATAACGAAAGCAAACAATTGTTCATTGGCCCCTACGCCATTGACGATAAAGGCCAGGTACGCACCATTCCATATACTGCCATGCAGGGCCGTCACACAGGCAATGCCCGCCACCTTACCGACCCTGCCGGTAAAATTTACTACGGCACCATGGAAGAAGGGTTTTATGAAGTAGATGTAAAAACCCTGGAGCCTAAACAACTTTATCCCGATCGTAATAAAAATGGCAGGGTAATTACCGATCCTACTTCAGAAGTAAAAGACCTTTTACCTGGTGCGCATGGTAAAGGTTTATACTCTGGCCAGGGCGTAATGGTATACTCCAATAACGGAGAACCTACCAAAGAAGCCGAAAAGAAATACGACATACAATCGGGCGTACTGGCTGAATGGAATGGCAGCAACTGGAAAGTGGTACGCCGCAACCAGTTCGTGGAAGTGACCGGCCCCGGTGGTATTGATGGCAACAAAAACGCCGCGAACGACCCGATATGGGCGACGGGCTGGGACCACAAATCGGTATTACTTGCCCTGCGCGATAACGGCGGCTGGGAGTTCTTCCGCTTACCCAAAGCCAGTCACAGTTACGACGGCGCACATGGCTGGAATACGGAATGGCCACGCATCCGCAACATCGGTACCGGTGCAACCCCCGAATACCTGATGACCATGCACGGCATGTTCTGGCATTTCCCAGGCACCTTTAGCGCTGCCAACACAAAAGGTATCAGACCGCGCAGTGCTTATTTAAAGGTGATTGGCGACTTTACCCGCTGGAACGACCAGCTGGTATTCGGCTGCGACGATTCCGCCCAGAAAGAGTTCCTGAACAAACGTAAAGCGAAAGGAAATATCGAAGGGCCGGGCCAGTCGAACTCCAACCTCTGGTTCACCTCCCTTAAACAACCCGATTTGCTGGGACCTGTTACGGCCGAAGGAGCAGCATGGATCAAAGAAGATATTAAAGCAGGCGAATACTCCGAGCCTTTCCTGTTTGCAGGTTGGCCCGTACGCTCGGCCTGGGTACAAAATAGTGGCGCCGAAACCGTGAAATTTACCTTTGAGAATGAAAAGAATGCCGTTCTCAATTCCGTAAACGTAGCGGCCGGTGCTTCTGTAAATATCATCTTCCCTGCTACCGCAGCCGGCGAGTGGGTGAAAGTAAAGTCCGACAAAAACACCAATGCCACTTTGCACTTTTACTACAAAGGCAAAGATGGCCGCAGCACCACAACAGATGCGATGTTTAAAGGATTGTCGCCTGTTACGAAAGCTAATGTTACCGGTGGTTTACTGTACGGTTTAGGTCACAACCGCCGCGTACTGGGATTAAATGCCCTTACGTACAACGGTGCTACTGCTACCGAAAACGGTTACTACGAACTGAACGAAAACATGGAACTGGAAAAGAAAAATGACGATACCACCAGCGCGTTCATCCGCGGGAAGTTCGCCATTCCTGCCAACGCCGTTACCGTTGATAAAAGCTCCGTATTGATCGTTGATGATGCGGGCCGGCGTTATCGTTTACCATTAGGCAACGACGCCTTTACGCCACTGACCGACAAAGCAGCATTACGCGTTTGCCGCGAAGTAGCCACAGAGCGCGACCTGTTTAACTGTCATGGTACATTTTACGAACTGCCTGCCGAAAACGCAGATGGTTATGCTAAAATACGCCCCGTATCTTCCCACAACCTTCGTATTAACGACTACGCCTCTTACCGAGGCCTGCTCGTAATGACCGGCCTTGATGCGAACGTAACAGCTGGTGATCATATCATCGTATCAGCCGATAAAAAAGCAGCCGTTTGGGCAGGTGTGATCGATGATTTATGGAAGCTGGGTAAACCAACCGGCAAAGGTGGGCCATGGAAAAATACAGCCGTTAAGGCAGGCGAAAACTCCGACCCATACCTGATAGGTTTTTATGATAACCGCAGCCTGGAACTGTCGCACACCGCAGCAGCACCGGTTACCTTTACCATTGAAGCCGACCCTGTAGGCACCGGCGTTTGGATGACGTACAAAGAAGTAAAAGTAGCACCCGGACAAAACTTTACACACCAGTTCCCTGAAGGCTTTCAGGCCAGGTGGATAAGGATAAAAAGTAACCAGGACTGCACAGCCACTGCCTGGTTAACGTATAAATAGTAATGAAGAGAAACATTATCATAGTAGTACTGATGGTTTTAGCTGTGTGCGCAAGAGCTGCCGGAAACGGCGACTCCTTGCGCACGCGCAGCTATACCGTACGTGTAAACGACACCTCCACCTTTACCCTTAAACTGGCCTTCGACAAAAACGAAACACCGGTTTACTATTACCGTAACATTTTTACCCCCGTGTGTTTAACCGGAGAGTGCAAACCCGTTTACATCAACCTGTACTGGGATTTGTTAGGCAATTATGTGCGATACGATTTTCCACCGGGTGAGATATTAACCAAGGCAGATCACCGCCCGTTTAAACCAGATGACTACACGAAACTACAGGGCATACTGGCCAACACCTCGTCGATATTCAGCGAGTTACAGATGGCCGACCTGATTGCACCGGGTACAGAAAACCTGGCCGATTCGGCAGATGGCAAAACAGGAGCGACGCCTAAAAAGTTGAAGACCGAGGTGATAGAAGGTGCGGTGTATACATGTTTTACGATATGGCACCTGGCTAACGGTCCGGTTAAAAAGGAGATGGAGAAGATAACAGCAGGGTACAAAAGCAATGCACTGCTGCACCAGTTCCTGCAATCCAACAACCACCATTACCAATACTGGGCCATGGAAAGGGTGATGGATAAAGAAGGGAACATTACGAAAGGACACGAATCAGATATTAAATACATCATTTCCGGAAATAATTTGTTTACCGCGCGGTACGCGCTGCAAAAGGCGGCGCCCCGTTTTTTCGTGGCGGACACCATGCAGTTATGGTTATGGAGCACGTACCAGCAGGCTACCTATCCACTTCAAAACGCCATCTTAAAAAAGCTGGCAGAAGTAAAGATGGGCAGTGAACTGACCACACGACTGGCGGCGAACCTTACCGCCTCCAACAACGAACAGTTTAAACTGATGCTGGCCGCATTAAATGCCCAGCGGCAATTACCGCCACAGGCCATGCGGCAGATAGCCGGTTACCTGGAAGATCCCGGTCCGGGCGATGCAGCAGCCTTGTATGCGCTATTGAAAAAGTTTAAGCCAGATAACGAAGTAAAAAACAAACTGAAACAATACGAAACCCAACATCCACAAAATGAGCTCTAACATGAAAAGATGCAAGACATTAAGCATGCGGGTTATAAGTTGCCTGTTCCTGCTACTATTTAACATAGCAGGCGTAAAGGCACAGCAGCATGTGTTCGTAGAAACTGAATCGTTCGAAGATAAGGGCGGATGGGTGATAGACCAGCAGTCGTTCCCTGTAATCCACTCCTCGTACCTGATGGCACATGGTATGGGCAGGCCCGTAAAAGATGCGGCTACCACCGTTAGCTTTGCGAAAAAAGGCAAATACCGTGTATGGGTGCGTACCAAAGACTGGGCCCCGTTCCCAAAAGGACCCGGCCGTTTCCAGCTGACCGTTGATGGTAAAACATTATCACCCGTATTCGGCGAAAGCGGCAACGATGCCTGGAAATGGTACGATGGCGGCGAAGTAGATATCCAGAAAGAACAGGTAAAACTCAGCATCCACGACCTTACGGGTTTTAATGGCCGCTGCGATGCCATTCTGTTTACAGATAACGCGAAGTTTATACCGCCTGCCAGTAACGAAGCCCTTACCGCTTTTCGCAGCAAACTGCTGAACCTTACCGCAGCTCCTAAAGACGGTGGTAACTATGATTTGGTAGTAGTAGGCGGCGGTATTGCCGGTACCTGTGCCGCCATATCTGCTTCGCGCTTAGGTTTAAAAGTAGCCTTGATACAGGACAGGCCGGTACTGGGCGGTAACAACAGCTCAGAAATACGTGTACACCTGATGGGCGACATCGACAAAAACCATTATCCCAAACTCGGCCGCATTGTTCGCGAAATGGACAATGGAGATCCTGGTAACGGTAATCCTGATGCAAAGGAATATGGCGATGCGAGGAAGATACAGATCGTAAAAGCAGAGAAAAACATCAGCCTGTTCCTTAACACCCACGTTTATAAAATAGAAAAAGGTAATAATAAAATTACCGCCGTTATCGGTCGTAACATAGCCACCAACCAGGAGTACCGCTTTACAGGCACTTACTTTTCCGACTGCACCGGCGATGGCACCGTAGGTTACCTCGCAGGCGCCGATTACCGCTTTGGCCGCGAAAGTAAAAGCGAAACCAAAGAATCACTGGCCGCAGAAAAGGCCGACAGCTTTACACTTGGCACCTCCAACCTCTGGGCTTCCGTGCCAACAGATACCGTGTCGTCGTTCCCTGCTACGCCATGGGCATTGCAGTTCTCCGACGAGTATCATATCGACGAGGCAAAATCAGACTGGGAGTGGGAAACCGGCTTCGGTAACTTCAATACCATTTACCAGGCCGAGCAACTGCGCGATCATAACCTGCGCGCCATATACGGCAACTGGTCGTACCTGAAGAACAATAAAAAGGACAAGTACGCCAAAAATGCGCTGGCCTGGGTAGCCTACATTGGCGGTAAACGTGAATCGCGCCGTATTATCGGCGACCACGTACTTACGCAAATGGACATCCAGGACGGGGTACAATACCCTGATGGCTGCGTAACCGCCACCTGGACCATTGACCTTCACTTCCCGCAGGAAAAGAACAGCCAGTATTTCCAGGGACAGGAGTTTTTCGCCAGCACCAAACATATACGTGTGGCGCCTTACACCATTCCCTACCGCTGCCTGTACAGCCGTAACATCACTAACCTGTTTATGGCAGGCCGCAACATCAGCACTACCCATGTTGCCTTTGGCAGCACCCGTGTAATGCGCACCTGCGGTATGATGGGCGAAGTAGTAGGATACGCCGCCTTTATTGGCAAAAAGCATAACACCAGTCCTAAAGGCGTATACGAAAAACATCTTTCAGAACTGATGGGTATCATTAAAGATTAAACGAAAAAGCAGGAAGGCCACTGATCATATTTATGCGGGATCTTCATGATTTTGTATTAAACTTGAAAAAAATATGCACGTCTATGAAACTGATGGCCTTCCTGCTTTTATTTGTATCTGCTTTTACCTTTGCCCAGGAGAAACAAGCGCCCGCCGCTCCTGCCTTCTGGAACGATATTACCCGTTTTAAAAAACAGGATGAGTCCAACAAACCACAAAGCAACGCCATCTTATTTGTAGGTAGTTCTTCCTTTACCAAATGGACCGACGTACAAACTTATTTCCCCGAATATCCCATTATTAACCGTGGTTTCGGTGGCAGTACCCTGCTGGATGTAATTCGTTATGCGTACGATGTGATCCTCCCCTATCAACCTAAACAAGTAATTATTTATTGCGGCGAGAACGATGTAGCCTCCGGCCAGAAGCCCTCGGCCGACGAAGTAGTAACCCGCTTTAAAACACTGTACGGCATTATTCGCCAGAACCTTCCCAATGCCACTATCGATTTCGTTTCCCTGAAACCAAGTCCCAGCCGCACGCAGTACTTCAACACCATGAAAGATGTGAACAGGCAGATAGCAGCCTTCCTCAAAAAGCAAAAGAAAGCGCACTTCATCAATGTATTCGACGCCATGCTCGACGCCAACGGCAAACCGATGGAAAACATTTTCCTGGAAGACAGGTTGCATATGAATGCGGCCGGTTACGCCATCTGGCAGAAGATCATGCAGCCTTATCTTTTAAAGTAACATCTACCTATACACGTAGTAATCGGCCATAGTACAGGATTAAGGACTTTAACGGCCACAGACGTAGCCGCGGGCATTACGAGAAAAAAAATATGCAGGGCCAACGCCTTGCCTATCATTATGTTCCGTAAGCAACGACGGATCACTGCAGTATTACCGCTTTCATCTGTAAATAATATTATTTACTTTTAATTGCGAAGATTTATTGACAGTAACCAACGTACCACAACTAACCGTCTGCACAGCAGCCAAATTTCCCTACCTGTATGAAAGCATTTCTACTTTCGATCACGATTTTCATTGCCGTGCAACTAACTGCCATGGGCCAGGATTCGCTTTATCGCGGCCGGGTGACCAATGCAGCTACCGGGATACCGCTACAAGGTACTACCGTACTGATTAAGGGCAGTACGGCAGCCGCTTTTACAGACAGTACCGGCCATTTTGTATTACCCGCAGGCACCCGGGCTCCCTTTACAATATCGGTTACCAGTATAGGCTACTGGCAGCTGGAGTTGTCCGTTAAGCATCACTCCTTTATCAACATCCTGCTCGAACACAAAAATGAAATGATGAACGAGGTAGTGGTAGCCGCCACCCGCCGGGAAGAAAAACTCATACAATCCCCCATCAGTATTGATAAAATGGACAACCGGGCCATCAGGCAAACGGCGTCTGTTAATTTTTATGAGGGATTGCAGAACTATAAGGGCGTGGAGATGATAGCCAGCGGCCTGAACCTCCGCCAGATAAATACCCGCGGGTTCAACTCCCCCGGTAATGCCCGCTTTTTACAGTTAATCGACGGTGTAGATAACCAGCCGCCTGGTACAAATTTCGCCCTGGGCAATACCTTCGGCCCTTCCGACCTCGATATCGAAAGTGTAGAGATCATTCCCGGTGCCTCTGCAGCTTTGTACGGCCCGGTGGCCTTTAATGGCGTATTGGCTATGCGGACGAAAGATCCGTATGAATACCCCGGGCTGAGCGTACAGATTAAATCAGGCATCAATCATGTTGGTGATAAAAATACCGGTGCCCAGGGATTATACGACCTGGCCATGCGTTATGCCGGTCCGCTGGGCAAACGCTTTGCTATAAAACTCAACGCAGCCTACTTTACCGGCCAGGATTGGTTTGCAGATAATTATAATGATGTCGACGTACTCACCCCTGCGGATAAACGTGGGAACAGTAACCCGGCACGTAATGCACTCAATATTTACGGTGATGAAATTTCAAAAACCATCACAGGCATCGGCCGCGTATCGCGCACCGGTTACGAGGAAAAAGACCTGATGGATTACCAGGTGTATAATACCCGGCTGAACGGCGCCATCTATTATAAACTAAACAGCAACAACACCCTTAGCTACCAGTTTAACCTGGGCCAGGCCACTATATCACAAACCGGCAGCAACCGCAGCTCACTCAATGATTACCTGGTAACGCAACACAAGCTGGAACTGAAAGGCAAACAGTACTTCGTGAGGGCGTATGCTGTTATTGAGGATGCGGGCCATTCGTATAACTCACGTAAACTGGCGCAGGGCATTAATCTTACCTGGGTGCGCGACCTTACCGGCAACCCCGTTACGATAGCACAGGCGAACGAAACCTGGTTCACACGGTACGAAGCAGCATTTAAGGGTAATGTAAACGGTGTAACTGCCAACGATCACACCATTGCCCGCAGTTTTGCCGACCAGGGCCGTTACCTGCCAGGCAGCACAGACTTCGAGCGTGAGAAAAACCGCTTATCTCATCTCGATGGCCCGGAAGGTGCCCGCATCTTTTCAGAGAGTAAATTCTACCATGCCGAGGGTCAGTACGACTTCTCCAACATCTTCAAATTTGCGCAAGTTATAGCTGGTGGTAACTTCCGTACTTACCAGATGTTCACCAACGGCTCTCTGTTCGACGATAAAAATGGTGATATTGTAATTCACGAAGGGGGTGTGTTTATACAGGCGTCGCGCAAATTCTTCCATAATAAGCTGAACATACTGGCATCCGACCGTTACGATAAGAACCAAAACTTTAAAGGACGTATGACGCCACGTATTGCGGCAGCACTGGAGTTCAGCAAAAACCATTTCCTGCGGGCATCGTTCCAGACAGGCTTCAGGAGTCCTGTTCCGGCGGAGCAGTTCTATAAAAGCAATACCGGCACCTTTACCATATTGGGAGGGGCACCTGCAAACAGCGAGGGAATGAATGTGTACGAGAACTCTTATACCTTTACCAGCGTAGATAGTTTTGGTGTTGCCGTAAACAGGGCCATTGGACAAGGCGCTACCAGGGAAGAAGCCGTAGAACAGAACAAGAACAAACTGCAACAGGCCAATGTGAAATACATTGCGCCCGAGCAGGTACGCACCTTTGAAGTAGGTTACCGCAGCACCATCGGCGATAAACTTTACATCGATGCCAGCTACTATCATAACGACTACACGAACTTCATTATCAGCAGCCGTATGGTGCGCCCTAACTCGCCTGTAAAGGACGCCAGCGGCAATATTAATACAGCGGCCGCCACCGACCTGCTGAACAGGAACAGTCACATATTTGTGGTGTTTACCAACGGCAACGACAAAGTATCGTCGCAGGGCGCAGTGCTGGAAGCGCGGTACCTGCTGGGCAGTAAGATTACAGTTGGCGCGCATGGCACCTGGGCTGAGTTCAACATGCGTAATGCCAACCCGAACAACATACCCGCCTTCAATACACCAAAGTTCCGTACCGCGGTTACTGCAGGGGGCGAAAATATATGGAAACACGCCGGCTTTAACCTGGCGTGGCGCTGGCAGGAAAGTTACGACTGGTCCGGTACCCTTAACGATAACCGTCCGGGCCGCATAGGCGCCTACTCCACACTGGATGCGCAAATTAACTACCAACTGATTAAACAGAAGACCAATATCAAATTAGGCGCTAACAACCTGATGAACTATTACGCCTCGCAGGGTTATGGTTTACCAGCCATTGGCGGTGTTTACTACATCAGCTTCACCTTTGACGCGCTGACACGTTAGACCATTGCATAAACACATGTAACAGTTGTATAAACTATCGAATTGGAAAGGCCGGGAACAGTATGTTTCCCGGCCTTTCCAATTAATTAATAGCTTTGATGCCACACACCGTTTTGTGAGCATGCAGCACAGTGAATTTCCGGACCAAGAGAGAAAAAATGTCGCAACCAATAATCATTTTACGTTCCTTTTTCTGTATCTCCCTGTTAGTATGTTGTATAACCCGATTACAGGCCCAATACCGTACGAGCAAGCCGGCAGACGAACAAGACCTTCCCTCCCATACCGCACAGTTACAGGCATTACTGGCGCAAGGGAACGCATATCGCCAGTCCGATGCAGCGTCACAGCAGGCGTACCCGGTCCGTAGCAGCCACGTTGCCGGGTTACAGATCAAGTACCCTACCGACCAGGACATCCAACTGCTGATTAACAGCGCGCAGCTTAAACAAACGCAGATAGAAAAGGCCGCCCTGGTGCAAAAAATCACCTACCTGGGTGGTATTATCGTGCTGATAATTGCAGGCCTGTGCTACTACGGCTACCACATAAAAACCCGTAGCAACCGGCAACTGCTCATACAACAGAAAGAAATTAAAGCAAAGAACGAAAGCCTGCAACTTTTACTCGGTGAAAAAGAATGGCTGCTGCGTGAAATACACCACCGGGTTAAAAATAACCTGCAAATAGTAATAAGTCTGCTCAATATGCAATCGGGCCACCTGACCAACGAAGCCCTTACCGCCATCCGCCGCAGCCAGGACCGCATCAGCGCCATGTCGCTCATACACCAGCGCCTGTACCAGTCTGATGCACTGGCCATGGTGAATATGAAAGAATATATTAATGACCTGATATCACAGTTAAAAGACAACATGGAATGCCTGGCCAACATCAGTTATGAATTGAGCAGCGCACCTGTACAACTCGAAGTATCGCAGGCAGTACCGGTAGCGCTTATCCTAAATGAAGCCGTAACAAATGCTATGATACATTCTTTTTCCGGCCGCAAACAGGGCCGCATCTCCGTATCTCTGCAGCCAGGGGAAGTAGCAAACCAACTGGTGCTGTTAATTGGCGACGATGGTATTGGTTTACCACCGGCGCTCGAGCAGGCGCACGACAGCTCCATTGGCATCAACCTGATAAAAATGCTTACCCGGCAACTCAATGGCAGTTTAAGTATGATCAATGATCCCGGCCTGGTAATTAAGATAGAATTTAACATAGAAATGGACAGCGATTTTACCACCAGGGGGCCGGTAGCACAACAACTCCCATCATAAACCATGGATAAAATGACGCAAGCAAAAATCCTGATCGTGGAAGACGAACTGATAGTAGCCCGCGACTTGCAGATGATCGTAGAAAGGGCCGGCTACCAGGTATGTGGCACCGCGAGGTCGGTGGATAAAGCACTGGAGTTAATTATGCAGGAAACACCATCACTGGTGCTGCTCGACATTTTTCTGCATGGAAAAGAAACAGGCATTGACCTGGCCAGGCAACTGCGGGCGCACCATATCGCTTTCATGTACCTGTCGGCCAACTCCAGCCCCGAAATATTAGCGGCCGCCAAACAGACACAGCCTTATGGATTTTTAGTAAAGCCATTTCGCGAGCGCGACGTACTGGTCACCATAGAAATCGCATTGTACCTGCACCAGCAAAACGCCAGTACCCGCCGTCAGCAGGCCGCTGCGCTTACATTGCTAATGGAGAAACAGAAAGAAGAAGATACCAGTCTGCCCGAAACACTGGAAGAAGTGGCGCATGCACTGCAGCCCCTCCTGCACTTTGATTTCCTGCTGGTGCATAATGAAACAGGCAAAGTTCTGGCCGCGCTGCGCACCGGCTTTAACCACTACAAAGTATTGAATGAGCGCGACCTGGCGGCCAGTTGCCAGCTAAGCGAAAAGAAGTTTACAGCACTGTTAGGCAACAACCTGGCAGCGCCACAACCCGTTATATACAACGATGCCGCGTTCAAGCAGTTTTCGCACAGCAACGGGATCGCCAAACTACTCAGCGACACCTTCCACTTACAGTCCACCATTCAGATACCGCTACCCTCCGGGCAAACCAACCACTGTTGCCTGGCCTTTTTCAGCCGTAAAACCGATGCATATTTTACCGAATACATTAACTTTCTGCAAGGCATTGCGGCTCCGTTAGTAGCATTGCTGACAGGCAAATATCAGAAGGCCGCCAGCATTTCCGGTAAACCCAGGACAACAGACTGTACGAGCATTTTCGACAACATTATTGGCAGTCACCACTTGCTGTTGCAGGCGTTTGATGAAGTGAAACAGGTAGCCAGCGTAGATACTTCCGTACTCATCACCGGCGAAAGTGGTACGGGCAAGGAACGGATAGCAGAATGTATCCACAAACTATCGCCCCGTCGCGATAAACCGCTGGTAAAGGTAAACTGCGCTGCATTGCCCGAAGCACTTATCAACTCAGAGTTGTTCGGACATGAGAAAGGCGCATTTACAGGCGCTACCGAACGGCGTACCGGCAAGTTTGAGCAGGCCCACGAAGGTTCCATTTTTTTAGATGAGATTGGCGAGATGCCGCTGGAACTACAATCGAGGTTACTGAGAGTATTACAGGAAAGAGAAATTGAACGCCTGGGCGGTAAGACCCCTGTAAAGATAGATGTGCGCATTATTGCCGCCACCAACCGCAACCTGGAAAACGAAGTTGCAGCGGGCCGTTTCAGATTAGACCTTTACTATCGCCTTCACATCTTCCCTATTCACCTGCCTGCCCTCCGCGATCGCAAAGAAGACATACCGGCACTGGTGCATCATTTTTTAAAGATGCACAGCCAGAAGATAAACCGTGCTAATACCGACATATCCTCCAAAGCACTTGCGGCGTTGGTGGCACATAACTGGCCGGGTAACATCCGTGAGTTGGAACATGTGATAGAGAGAAGTGTGGTGATGGCGAAGGATGGGATGATTAGGGAGGTGGTGATAAGGGGGTAGACGAAAATTGTACATTCACCATTACTGTGAGAGGCTGTTATAATTCCTAAACCCCGGCACCCACTCCGCCGGAATAGCCAGCCGCTGTACATCAAGCAAACGTAAAGCATATTGCATGCTGTGTTTAAGCAGCTTTCCCTGGTGGTACAAATTGCAAAGGGTAGACAGGGCAGTATGCGTGTAGATGCCGCACAGCGGTTCGTCGAACATCTCGCCGGTGTATACAGTTACGTCTTGTTGGTGAGATGTAAGCAAATTACGGAGTATATCGGTGTGCATATCCCGGAGGTCGCAGGCGAGTATGAACAGATCGTCTTTGGGAAATAACAGGTGAGCGGTGAAGATGCCGCGTAGCGGGCCACCTATGTCGAGCGTGTTGTTATCAATAAATGTTGGGGTAATGCGCTGCGCAGCATACGATGACTCCTGCTCTTTGTTGATAGCATAGGACACAGGTATGCCGAGTGTTATCAGCTTTTCGCCGGCATGCTGCGCCCAGGGGATGCCATTATGTAACAGCAATCCTTTATCGCTACCCATGCGGCTGCTGCTGCCTCCGCAAAGTACTATCCCTCTCATGGTTCGGTGTAATGTTGCGCACCTTTTGCCACTTTAAACAGGTGAAGTATATGAGGGAACAACGCATGCATACTTTCCTCCGCACCTTTGGTGGACCCTGGTAATGTGACCACCAGCATATCGCCCATAAACCCGGCTACGCCACGCGACATCATCGCATATGGTGTACGCTCCTGCCCGTAGTTGCGTGCAGTTTCCATAATACCAGGAATGGGGCGGTCGAGCAGTGGCGAAAGGGCTTCAGGGGTGGTATCGCGGGGAGAAAGGCCGGTACCACCGCAAAACAAAGCCAGGCGGTAACCATCGGCTTGCAGAGAGCGGGCTTTGTCCTGCACCAGTTGTATTTCGTCGGGTATAATATCGTAAACAGCCGCCTTAAGCTGATGCGATTCCAGGATGCGGATGATAGCCTGCCCGGCCTGGTCGTGTTTCGTTCTAGCGCTAACGCTGTCGGAGCATACGACTACCGCACATTTTAGTTCCGGCACACTTTCTTTAAAATCAGATTTGCCCCCCTTCTTTTGCACCAGTTTAATATCACCGATCGTAATGTTCTTATCGATCGGTTTCAGCATATCATACATCGTAAGTGCTGTGATGGCCGCGCCGTGCATGGCCTCTACCTCTACGCCAGTGCGATAAATAGTATGCACTTCCACATAAATCAAAATATCAAGCCCCTCTATTTCATGTTTGATAGTCGCATATTCTACAGGCAACGGGTGACAATCGGGAATTACATCACTTGTTTTTTTAATTGCCAGTAAACCCGCAGCCCTTGAAAACTCCAGCACATCGCCCTTAGGCACTGTACGCGAACGCACGGCTTCAATAGTAGCTTCGCTGGAAACACTTAATCTGGCCTGGGCAATGGCTTTACGAA
Source organism: uncultured Chitinophaga sp. (assembly GCF_902168175.1). Lineage (GTDB taxonomy): Bacteria > Bacteroidota > Bacteroidia > Chitinophagales > Chitinophagaceae > Chitinophaga. The sequence continues at coordinate 20,624 of NZ_CABHOU010000033.1, forward strand.
GACTTGTATTTTTATGTGTGATGTTGATCATTCTCTAGGTGTTTTGTTTCCACTGAATCGTATCGTCCGACAATATCTCTTTTCCCCATATTGGTAATTCCGCCTTAATACGTTCTACCACTTCCTCGCAGGCGGCCATAGCCGCTTTGCGGTGCGGGGCCGAGGTAAACACAAAGAGGCACAAATCCCCGGTATTTACACTACCCAAACTATGGTATACGTGCATACAGGTAAGGCCATATTTAGGAATAATCTCTTCCCGTATCTGATGCATTTGCTCCAGCGCCATGGCTTCATAAGCAGTGTACTCAATCGCTATCACGCCTTCATCCTCCCGCACCTGGCCCAGGAAAATACTATGTGCACCTATCTTTCGTTTGTGACTATGTTGTTGTATACTTTCCGCGATAAAGGCAGACGGTATGGGCCCCTGCACAAAAATATTCTTCATAAAAACAGTTTAAGTTAACCACCGGAAAAGGGTGGCAGTAAAGCCACTTCGGCACCATCGTTCAACACCTCGTTGTATACCGCCAGCTTTTTATTCACCGCCAAACTGTATGCCACTGCCGACAGTTCAGGATACTTAGTTTCCAACGTTTGCCGCAAACTGTTTGTATCGCCGGTAAATGGCCACAATAGTTTATCACTTTTAGTGATATCGCTCAGCCTTCCGAAAACTAAAATAGTAATCATTACACGTAATATAAATTCTTTCACAGCTATTTAGCCAATCATGATGATCTCCACTTCGTCGCCAACCCTGTACACCTGCCCCTCCGGGGCGAGTTTCACGAGGCAGTTCGCAATGGCAAAAGTATTGAGTTTATACGACTCCTGTCCCGTGAGCAGCGTTACCTGCGTATCGCTGCAAATGCCTTTCAGGAAATGCGTGAGGCCAGAAGGTTTTACAAAATCATGTGTGATGGGCAATGTTTTCACCTCACTCGCCGGCTGCCCCATCAACCGTTGCAATACCGGTTGTACGTACACGTAAAAACAAGTAAGTACAGCAGATGGGTTACCAGGCAATCCAAATATAAGGGTATTGCCCAGTTTTCCCGCGTACATTGGTTTAGCGGGTTTCTGTTTAACCCGGTGAAATAACGTGGTAACACCGCAGGACGAGAGCGCTTCTGCCACAAAATCGTAATCTCCTACACTTACGCCACCTGTGGTAAGTACAATATCCGCATTCGCTAATGCCTTACTGATAGCCAATTGTAACGCTTCCAGGTTATCTTCAACGTGTTGCACGTTAACATCAGTGATATGCAGCTGATGCAAAGCAGCCATCAGCGAGGCAGAATTAGCCTCATACACCTGTCCTGCCGCCAGTGGCTGGCCAGGCGACTGCAGCTCGTTACCTGTTATTATAATATGGACACGCGGCTTAGGATATACCTTTACTGCTGCAATACCCATCGTTGCCAGGAAGCCGATAGCCGCAGGCGTCAATTTCGTCCCTTTACGTAAAGCCAGCGAGCCAGCCATCGCCTCGGAGCCAATAGGGCGAACATTGCCTCCCTGCTTCAGCACATCGTCCGTAATCTGTAACAGTGCAGCTTCTACTGTCGTCTTTTCCTGCATCACCACCGTATCTGCACCATCCGGAACAGGGGCACCGGTAAAAATACGCATGGCCTGCTGCCGTTTTAAATCAGTCACATTCCCGGCTCCGGCCGGTATCTCGCCCGACACTTCTAACTGGCCGTTAGATTTCCATGATTCATAATTAAAGGCATAACCGTCCATAGCTGCCTGCCTGAATGCGGGAATGTTGCGCGGGGCTAGTATATCTTCTGCCAATACAAGGCCGGAGACCGCGTTTAACGGAAGTAACGCGGGCAACCCGGGACCAGTACTTTCATTTAATATTTGCGATGCAATACTTACACTAATCATACTTTATAATTTTTAGCCGCTGTTATGAATATTTATAACGGCAACCGTTAGCATAAAAAGACGCTTCTGAACACGAACAAACAAGTAACGAAATAAAATATATGATGTAAATAACAGAAGTAGCTATAAAATTCAGAGTATTTAATATAATTTCATGACTACAATCATAAAAATAACGAATTATAGTTCAACTATACGCAACTAAGCATAACATATATTATTTTCTAATTTATCGATTTTAGAATTGGCCATTTGCCTTTATACAAACACACGTTCCCTGAAAAACTGGTACAAAATCTAAACTAACCCGGCTTTTACCTGATCACTATCAGCCGGAGATGGCAATGCTATCATACACCCAAACAACGTGCGTTAGGACCACTTTTTAAAACCTGTTTGTATGCAAAATGCCAATAATCAGCCTCTGCAAAGGCTGCAGATCTTCAGCCTGGGTAGCCTTCAAATGCGCACCTTTCATATTACCTGGATGATGTTCTTTGTGTGTTTTTTTGGTTGGTTTGGCCTGGCACCGCTTATGCCTACCATCCGCGAAGACCTTCACCTCAGTAAAGGACAGGTAGGTAATATTATTATAGCTTCTGTATCATCCACCATCCTGGCGCGACTGCTGATCGGGCGCTTATGTGATACATGGGGGCCGCGCATCACTGCCGTAAGATTATTATTAGTCGGATCGATACCCGTAATGCTGGTCGGCTTGTCGAAAGATTACACAACCTTCCTTTTATTCCGTTTTGCCATTGGCATCATTGGTGCGTCGTTCGTAGTTACGCAATTTCATACTTCCATGATGTTTGCGCCTCATCTTAAAGGTACAGCCAATGCGGTAACCGGCGGCTGGGGAAATTTAGGTGGTGGTGTAACCAATATGGCCATGCCACTCATTTTTGCGGCTATCGTGTCGTTCGGCTATACCAAAGCAGAAGCCTGGCGATATGCGATGATCGTTCCCGGCTTAATGATGTGGGGCATTGCATTTCTATATTACCGCTACACGAAAGACACACCTGCCGGCAACTACAGCGAAATCGGACGCTCCACCGTAAAACAAAAAGCCGACTGGTCGATACTCTCCGACAGCCGCATCTGGGTATTATCACTCGCTTATGCCATGTGCTTCGGAATGGAAATCACCTTCGACAATATCGCAGCCCTTCATTTCACCGATTCATTTGGCTTATCGCAAAGTCACGCCGGATTTTGGGCGGGCGTATTTGGTTTCATGAACATATTTGCCCGCGCGCTTGGCGGTATTTTTTCTGATAAAATAGGATTAAAGTTTGGGTTGAAGGGGAAAGGGTGGTTACTGGCAACTGTACTGTTACTGCAAGGAATAGGCCTCGTATTTTTCGCACAGGCCGGCGGTATGACCATGGCTATTGTAAGTATGTTAGGCTTCGCCCTGTTTCTCAAAATGGCTAACGGTGCTACTTACGGCCTGGTACCATTTATAAACGAAAAGAACGCAGGGCTTGTGGCAGGCATTGTGGGCGCTGGCGGTAACGTGGGCGGCATGCTGTTCGGCTTTCTTTTCAAATCATCTTCCATCACTTATGTACAGGCATTTACTTATATAGGATTTATAGTGATGGGCGTATCTGTGATCGTATTCATCACCCGCTTCGGCAAACAGGCGGCCACCAGGCCAGAACGTGCCGAAAAGCCCGTACTGGCCATGGCGGACTAATTCGGATAAACTAATCGGGTATGGCTGGACCAGTTAAAACAACATGCTGTTACTGTGGCGTAGGCTGCGGCGTAATTGTGCATGAAGACAGGAATGGGCAGATTAAAGTAGAAGGGGATAAAGATCACCCGGTGAACAAAGGCATGTTATGCTCCAAAGGCATGAACCTGCACTACACCGTTATGGATACCAGCGACCGGTTGCTATACCCGGAAGTACGTTACAACCGTCATCAGCCAAGGCAGAGAGCCAGCTGGGAGCAGGCACTGGAGCGCACAGCCGCCGTATTTAAAACGCTGATCAGCAAATACGGTCCCGATTCCGTGGCATTTTATGCATCAGGACAATGTTTAACAGAGGAATATTACGTGGTCAATAAACTCATCAAAGGGTTCATCGGAAGCAATAATATTGATACCAACTCCCGTCTTTGTATGAGCAGTGCCGTTACAGGATATAAGATGGCATTGGGGGAAGATTCGGTACCCGTTTGTTATGACGATATCGAACTGGCCAGCTGCATATTTGTAGCCGGCGCCAACCCGGCATGGTGCCATCCTATCCTGTGGCGCAGGGTGGAAGCCGCAAAGGCCGCCAATCCTGCACTGCAAATCATTGTAAGCGATCCGCGTGTTACACAAACAGCCTCTATCGCCACTTTACACTTACAATTATTACCCGGCACCGACATCGTACTACATCATGCATTAGGCAGATGTATGATTGAAGAAGGATACATTTCTCCGCAATTCCTCGAGGACCATACCAGCGGCTTCGACGAATACCGCGACACCGTCATGCAACGCAGCCTTGAAGAAGCAGCAGCTATTTGCGGCATAGCAGTAAACGATATAAAAAAGGCCGCCCGCATGATGGGGCGCGCCAAAGGTTTCCTGAGTATGTGGACCATGGGCCTCAACCAAAGTGTGGTAGGCGTACATAAAAACCTGAGCCTGTTAAACCTGCATTTAATTACAGGACAAATAGGCAAACCGGGTGCTGGTCCACTTTCATTAACGGGTCAGCCCAACGCGATGGGCGGCCGCGAAGTAGGAGGATTATCCAACCTGCTGCCAGCACACCGCAACCTCGACAATGCTGCGCATCGCGAAGAAGTACAGGCTTTTTGGGGAGGAACAAAAATATCGGAGCAGCCTGGCCTCACCGCCACTGAAATGTTTGAAGCACTGGAAAGTGGTAAACTGAAAGCAATATGGATCATGTGTACCAATCCGCTTGTTAGTTTACCAGATGTTAAACGGGCAGAAGCGGCCCTGCAAAAAGCGAAGTTTGTAGTAGTACAGGAAATATCAAACAAACCAGAAACACTCGCTTTTGCAGATGTAGTATTACCCGCCGCCGGTTGGATAGAGAAAGAAGGTACGATGACGAACGCGGAACGCCGCATCACTTATCTGCCCAAATTAAAAGACGCACCCGGAGAAGCTTTACCCGATGCAGAGATCATTTGCCGCTTTGCGCAAAAGATGGGCTACCATGGATTTGACTATTTATCCAACGCCGAAATTTATGCGGAACATTGTCAGCTTACAAAGGGCACCAATATCGACATCAGTGCATTAAGTTATGATATACTTAAAGCCAAACGCTCCGTACAATGGCCATATGCAGGCAAAAGTACACCGCGGCTATTCACCCGTCACCAATTTTACACCCCCAGCCAAAAGGCTATCATACACAGCTTTCCGGACAACAACGAATCGGAACTGCCAACACCTGAATTTCCGCTGATCCTTACTACAGGCCGTATACGCGACCAATGGCATACGATGAGCAAAACGGGAAAAGTAGGCAAATTGAAACAACATATACCGCAATCGTTCCTGGAAATACACCCGGACGATGCGGCTGAACTGAACATACGACAGAATGATATTGTGGAGGTGCGGAATACGAGGGGGCTGGTAAGGGTTAAAGCGCAACTCTCTGCCGGCATCAGGAAAGGCGTAGTGTTTTTACCGATGCACTGGGGAAAGATTTTGAACAGCGACCTGCAGCGGGCGAATAACCTCACCTCTCCCCTTATCGACAAACGCTCCAAACAACCCGATTTCAAATACGCGGCCGTGAGTGTTTGTCGCTACGAAAAACCCGCACAGAAAATACTGATCATAGGTGCAGGAGCAGGTGCGCATGGGTTCGTACACAGCTACCGCGCCCTTAACACCCGCGACACCATCACCATCTTCAGTAAAGAAAATCTGCCATTTTATAACCGTGTAATGCTGCCCGATTACATTAGCGGCAGCCAGCAATGGGAACAACTGGTAAAAATGACAGAGCGCCAGGAAAAAGAGATGGAAATTAACGTTGAGAAAGGCGTAAGCATCACCCACATCGACCGCGAACACAAAACAATTACCGACGACCGTGGCCAGGTGCATACTTACGACATCTTGATACTGGCCACCGGCAGCAGGCCTGCCATATTAAAGGATACACCTCCCCTGCCCGGCATTTTTACTATGCGCACACGAGTAGACGCCGATCGATTTAAAACACACATCAACCCGGAAAAAGGCCGTGTATTGATTATCGGTGGCGGCCTGCTGGGCATAGAGCTGGCAGGATCATTACGTGAAGCAGGCGTAGAGGCCAGCATCCTGCAACGCGGGTCCAAATTGATGGACAGGCAACTGGACGTACTGGGTAGCCAGCTTTTATATGAAGCATTACAGGAACGAGGAATAGAGGTGATATTTAATGACGAAGTGGCCAGCTACCAGGGTAAACAAGCTGTAGAAGGCGTAAGACTTAAAAGTGGCCGGCTGCTGGCCTGCCAGGCTGTAGTCATGTCGATCGGTACGGTGCCTAATATAGAACTGGCGCAGTCTTCTGCACTGGACTGCAAACGCGGCATCGTCGTCAATGAATACCTGCAAACCTCCGACCCAGCTATTTATGCAGTAGGTGAAATCGCCGAATTCAAAGGTGCTTCTTATGGTATTACGGCAGCGGCGGAACAGCAGGCGGAGGTAGTTGCCCAACACCTTAGCGGTGATATTGCTTCTTATTATCGCGGAACAGTATCCATGAACATCCTGAAAATACATGGACTGGAACTGTGTTCACTGGGAATAATAGAAGCGCCGAAAGATGCGGGGTACGAAGAAGTGGTGTTTACAGACAGGGCGCAACACTATTACAAAAAGTGCATCGTATACCAGGACAAACTTGTAGGTGCCATCCTTATCGGAGATAAAACAGAATTTACGGAGTTTAAAGACCTGATACAACAGCAAACGGAGTTATCTGAAAAACGCCTGTCCCTGCTACGCTCTGGTAAAAAAGCGGAACCGGTGATCGGCAAACTGGTATGCTCCTGCGGCAACGTTGGCGAAGGCAATATTTGCCAGCATATTGCGAACGGTGTTACTGATCTTCAACAATTATGTAATGCTGCAGGCGCGGGGCTTGGCTGTGGCAGTTGCAAACCGGAAGTAAAAGCGATACTGGAAAAAGAAATACAGCAAAACACGATGGTGATAAAACAGGAAAAGATAGCGGTTGCATGAAAAAGGATATAGCCATCACCATCAATTTTACAGGCGGAATTATTTCGCCCGGCACCCTTTTACGTTTACTGGAAGTGGCGGAGGTTGCTATGGTAAAACAGGTGCAGTTCGGACTGCGGCAACAGTTACTTTTATCTATCCCCGAAAAACATTTTAAAACCTTTCAGAAGGGATGTGATGCGCATGGCATTACCTGGCAGAAAGGTCCGAAACCTAACCCGAACCTCACCAGTACTTACCCCGCCGCCGGTATTATGCTGGCCGACAGCTGGCTTACAGAAGGAGCCTACAAAGACATATTCGACACTTTCCGTTACACGCCTTCGTTGAAAATCAACATCTGCGATCAGCAACAAACGTTTGTGCCATTCTTTACCAGTCATATTAACTGGATAGCCTCCACCCATACACATTACTGGCACCTGGCCATCAGGCTCCCCCGTACCAATACGATACTGCACTGGCCGGAGCTGGTGTATAGTAATAATATAGCGGCTATTTCACAGGCGCTTGAACAGCAGTTATTGAACGGGCAACAGGATGTAAATATATTATTGGGGAAGATAAAAGAGCAAGTGCCTTACATCGCCCTGCCGCTGTCGCAGCCCCTCTCCTTACCCACGTTTCACCTCCCCTATTACGAAGGGTTTAACAAAGAGGCTGATCAGCATTATTGGCTGGGTATTTACCGCCGCGACGAAACTTTTAGCATCCCTTTACTGAAGGAGTTATGTAACATCTGCCTGGAAACACATATCGGTGAGCTGTACGTTACCACCTGGAAGTCGCTCATTATTCGCCGCATATCACCGCAACACCGTCCGCTATGGGACTATGTATTGGGCAAACACCGCGTAAATGTGCGGCATGCCGCCAATGAATTGAACTGGGTGGTGGAAACCGAAGAAGACCTGCTGCTTAAACGGCACATCATCCGCCACTTCGACCGGGAAGATGTGCGTACTTACGGGTTATGTTTCAATGTAAGGCAGAAAAGTACCACCGGCTTATTTGGTTCTGTAGTGATCCGCCTGCACGGGTCCCACGCATCGGGACGTTTAAGGTCGATGGATCGGTTCGACATACTACACGCCCGCGACTTTAATCCCAACACCAGCGAGTGGCTGATGTACCGCGAGCAGGTGCAGAAAGAACACCTTGGTGTGTACCTGGTATCATTATGTAAAGCCTTTTATGAACAAAACAGCCGCGAGGACCTGTTGCAGCAATATTATGTAATGAATAACCCTATCGTGGGCGGCGAGCAACAATTGCCTATGGTGCATCAATGCGGGCACTGCCTAACGGTATATGATGCCTGGGCGGGAGAACCGGAACAGGGCATAGTTCCCGGTACAGCCTTTGAAAACCTGCCTGATCATTATCGCTGCAGCCTTTGCGAAAGCCCGCTTGAAGCATTTAATACGGTATCGGCCACTAACAAATAAGTATACACTAACATCGCCAATAATTCATTATCTTCCGTAATAATCCTCCAATTAGTTTATCCGGACAAATTTTCAGCACAAAAGACTGTTAGATGAAACACTTAATGTTGTTGCTTTCCGTACTGCTATTACAGCAGTCAGCGCAGGCCCAGACAGAGATTCCATTATATGAAAACACCGTACCCGGCAACCTGCCTGGCAGGAACGAAGAAACAAGGGAAACTACCGGTGGCATTCTACGTATCGGAAAAATTACCCAGCCAACGCTCAGTATCTATAAACCCGCGAGAGGCAAAGCCAACGGGGCCGCTGTGATTATTTGTCCCGGTGGAGGTTACTTTATAGAAGCTGCCGGGCATGAAGGGGCTGATGTGGCGAAGGAATTCACGAAAATCGGCGTTACGGCGTTTGTATTAAAGTACCGCATCCCCAATGCAGAACGGCAGGATAACCCATCCATCGCGCCACTGCAGGATGCACAGCAGGCGATACGGCTCGTAAGAAAACGCTTCCAGGAATGGAAGGTAGATCCACAACGCATAGGTATCCTCGGATTTTCGGCGGGTGGTCACCTGGCGTCTACGGCTGGTACACATTTCGACAGCAGCTTTATCAGTAATCCGGAAAATATAAGTCTCAGGCCCGACTTCATGATGCTTATCTATCCTGTTATCAGCTTTACCAACAAGCCTCACCAGGGATCTGCAAAGAACCTGCTGGGTAGTAATGCAGGCTCCAAGTCGCTCACCTTTTTCTCAAGCGAGCAACAGGTGACGGCCGCTACTCCTCCAACATTCCTGGTACACGCATCCGACGATGATGGTGTTGACCCTGCTAATAGTATCCTTTTTTACCAGGCCCTGTTGCAAAATAAAGTGCCGGCCGAACTCCACCTCTATCAGCAGGGCGGACATGGCTTTGGGCTTAATATTAAAGGCCGGGAGGAACAGTGGTTCCAGCGTTGTGTGGGATGGATGAAAAGCAACGGCTGGCTGGTCGCAGCTGTTAACCGCCAGCACCTCTATGTAAAGGGCCGTTATCTATATACACCCAGTGGCGAAAAAATAGTATTAAGAGGCGTGAATAAGATGAATGTTTTTAGTGATAAAACCGGTGAAAAGTCATTTCCGGAAATTGCTAAAACCGGTGCCAACGTGGTAAGAATTGTATGGATGAAACAAGGCGGCGGTGGCCCTCAGCTCGACACGATCATCAGCAATTGTATCAAACATAAAATGATACCCTTAATAGAGCTGCACGATGCTACGGGCAAATGGGATAAACTGCAGGAATGTGCTGATTACTGGAGCCGTAAAGATGTAGTAGCTGTCATCAAAAAATATAAACGTTACCTGCTGCTCAACATCGCCAACGAAGCAGGCGACGCCAGCGTAACGCAGGAGCAGTTTAACACCCGGTACACAGCCGTCATCAAGCAACTTCGCAAAGCGGGCATAGAGGTACCGCTGGTCATAGACGCCGCGAACTGGGGGCGGAATGAAAACTATCTTTTCAATAGCGCCGAGCCCTTAATACAGGCCGATCCGAAAAAGAACCTCGTGTTCTCCTGGCACATCTGGGATTCTGGCATTGCCAACCAGCGTATTTCTTCGGCCATCGATCGCTCCATACAAAAGAATTTCATGCTGCTTATCGGCGAATTCGCTCCCATGGAGGTGAAATGTAACTGCTGCATACCTTACCAGTTCATCATGGAATATAGTCAGCAGAAAAGCATTGGCTGGCTCTCCTGGAGCTGGGGCCCCGGCAACACTGATTGTCCGGCCATGGACATGACCCGTACCGACGCCTTTGACAGTCTTTATGGATGGGGAAAAGAAGTAGCACTTACGCATCCTTTCAGCATAAAAAATACTTCGCTACGACCTTTGTCTTTATTCAGATAAAACAGAAACGCCGGGTAAGTCCCGGCGTTGTTCATTTCCTGCATTTACGACTTGGCGCGCCGCGAATAAAATATCTTGTAGCCCACTCCGGCCTCTATCCAATCGGCAGTAGCGCCATTAAAGGTCTTTAATCCTATCTGTGTAAATAACCTTTTATTGATTTCATAACGTACTGCAGGGCGGATAAACATATTCCCCTTTAATTCACGCCCAAGGCTGGTCAGGTTATAACCCACCTGGAACTTCACTGCTAATCTCCAGAACATGAAATCGTAACCAACGTGCGCAGCAGGGAAAAATGTTTCCTGGGCAGCTATATTCTGTTTATGCTCCATGGTGTCAGTGGCACTCGGATCATTAAACGCATCAAAACCAATACTGATCCCATGTTTGGTATTAAATTTATGTTGATACTCCCCCACTAGTGAAGTCGTCAGGTAACGACTATTCGTACCTGCATCATCCTTATTTTGCGCCGTTCCCAACGCGAGATAGAGAGAAATATTATCCTCTTTAATAGCCCTTGGCCTGCTGCGTTTGGGCAGGGAGGGCCTTGCCGGCAGGATCGTAGCAGGGTACAGCGAGTTATCTACCTTACGCTGCTCAGCATTAAAGTTATAACGCATACCCGCGCTGAAGCCCATCATATTTAAACCCATATTAGGTGTTACCGAGCGGCCATTGCTAAAGTGCGTAAGATCAACTCCATAAAGGACATCCATTTCGCGGTTTAATTTGTACCTGCCCCCTACATGCATCGAGAAATACACGGCGAACTTAGCGCCTATCGCATCGTTCATTACGTTATGCTTCGGGTTATAAGGCTTAAGATTGTAAGTAACCCCAAGCGCGGGTTCTACCTGCAGGTTATGCCGCGGCCGTTCCCAAAAAGGGAAGGTAATAAAGCCAAACAACGCATTAGGGTTACCGAAAATATCCACATCACCCACATACCCGCTATACCAGCCAATACCGTACGACGGAAAACCTAACTCACGCTCCCAGTCGTGTTTGCCCTGAGATTGCCAGCCGGTACGCACTTCTATTGAACTATACCCATGCTTCAACTTATCGCCAAGTGTTTCCCCTGTGTAAAAATGTTTACCGGAATGAAGTTTCAGGCTGGCAAACTTATAAGTACCAACATTGGACGATTGCTGGGCATAAGCGAAGCAGGGAAGGATAAAAGACAGCAGGAACAGGCGTAGGCGCATATCAAAGTTGTTATGGAAGAATTTGGTTGAAGATATAAATTATTCATCCATTAACATGTGCGACAAGGAAATTGTTGAGATAGATTTAATAAACCGAAAAATACTAAAAAAAGTAGTCCGAATAGACCATGGCGTAGCAACTCATGGAGCGGTTGATCATGTTACCGAATACCACCACGTTTTCCCTGAATTTAACATGGTCGTACTTCCAACTCGTTTGCAGGTAAAATTTGTAGCCTATAAACTTGCCGTCCAGTTCATTGCTGGTAATTCCCCAAACGGTCATGGCCACGCCATTTCGTTCTGCCGTGATATCCATGATCTTTCTTGAAGCAGAATCTACCCAAACTTTAATCTGGATGAAGTCGGTAGTGCCGGCCACTTTCACCACTGCACTGTCAGAATACAAAAAGTAAGGCGGGCGGTATAATTCAAAAAGTGCCGTATCTGCGATCATAGCCTCGGCTATAAATTGATCGAGCATGCCGATAGTGTCCAGTGCTACCGGAAGATGGTCCTCGTCCTGCACCGACCGGTGCTGACCCAGCAGGTCGATGCTGTAAAGGTATTGCTCCAGGGTAACTACGGAGTCCGGATAATGTGGCGCAAGCCGGGGACTTACCTCTTCACTTCGGCTGCTGCAGCTGCTTACCAACAGGCCTGCACATAATATTCCCATAAACAAAGTCAGGTTGCCCATAAAATATGGTAAGGGGTGGTTTTACTACTATAACGACCAAACGTAACTCCGGGGGCCATATCGAAAAACATTTTTGGTGAGGCTTTGCACCAAATACATCTAACAGATTCATTATCAAATTGATTGATCCATTTTCATTATTCTGCCTACTTTAGACATCAGTTGGCCAACCCTGTTTCCCTTTTTTCATTTAGCCTTAAGTAACGATTCCGTAAGCGAACCTACAGAAGAGGACGTGACTAAGTTCTCGCCCATCGCAATCCGGTTATTATTTCCTGCTTTACATGCCCCCGAATGAAGCAAAGCATGCTTCCCGGCATTGCTATGTCATTGGGGGATATTATAACGAACAAATCCGTGTATGAACTCAATACCTCTACAGGACCTGACGGATGTAACTTTTGTTATTCCGCTTAGGATCGATTCTTTAGAACGGCTGGAAAACGTGGTAGCCTGCACCAGTTACCTGCTCCGGTTCTTCAATACTCACATTACCATTCTTGAAGCGGCCCCTTTGCCCAACAGGTTCTTAAAATACGAGCTGGATAGTCGCATAAAAGTGATGTTCACAGAAGATCATGATCCGATTTTCCACCGCACCAAACTTCTGAACCAGCTAAGCCAGTCTGTTACCACCAGCCTGCTCGCCATATGGGACTCGGACGTTATTGCCGATCCTAAACAAATAACAGCCGCGGTGGAATTACTGCGGGCGGGCAAGGCCGATTTCGTGTATCCGTACAATGGCGTGTTTGCCGATACGGGCGTAGCGAAACGCGCCGAGTTTATCCAGACCGGAGATATAGCATTGTTAATGCAGGACATGGTGAATATGTGGCTACCATACGGCGTATTAGCCTGTGGTGGTGGCTTTCTTGCTAACCTGACCGCCTATCGTAACACCGGAATGGAAAACGAAAACTTTTACGGCTGGGGACCGGAAGATGGCGAAAGGGTGAAACGATGGAAGATACTGGAACAACACGTACTCAGGATCACAGGACCATTATTCCACCTCACCCACCCACGCGGAGTAAACAGCGGCGACCGTACCGTAGAAGATCATAGGGCCGGGATTAAAGAGTACCTGAGAATCTGCAGGATGAGCAAAACAGCACTCGAATCTGAAGTAAATAGCTGGCATCTTAAATAGAAGAATATGCAACAATCATTTTCCCAATACCAAAAGAAACTCTCCTTATGGGCCTTTAGTAACAGGGCTGCCATATCGGACCCGGGCATTATCAATGGGCGGATGGGGCTCTGCATCAACCTTTATCATATCGCACATCATTTAAAGGATGAAATGCTGAAGGCCAATGCGGAATGCCTGCTGAACGAGATTTTGCAATCAGTACAAAATACACCGGGACCAGGCTGGCAGTTCGGTAATGGCATTAGCGGCATAGGCTGGGGCATTGAACACCTGGCCCAGCAGGGTTTTATTGATGCAGATACAGGTGAGTCGCTGGAGGACTTCGACACTAAACTTACACAGCAACGAACAATGGGCACCAGTATGAAGCTCAGCATCAAACAGGGATTTACCGGCATGGCCTATTATTTTATGAAACGCCTGCAAAATCCGGTGGCCGACCATGAGCATATGCGCTCGCTGATGAACAAGCAAAACCTGATCGCCCTTATTGAGCAGATGGACTATTACCGCGAAAGCACCGTCAATAATGGCCTCGAAAAGCTACAGTACGTTGACTACTGGGGCCTGCCGCAACTGGCGACCATGCTGGCTGCAGTCCACGATCTGGATCTTTTTAACAGTACGGTAGATAAGCTGATCGAATGGTTGTACAAGCTGGTATGTTTTGCTGAACCAGATCACGTTGTGTTTAAACTATCGCTGGCGCTTACCCTCTCCAGGCTTAAGTCCAAAGTAATGGTAAAAGATAAGATGCGTGAACTGCTGTGGGATGTGAACCCTGCCAACTTAACTTCTGCCTGCGAAGCAGGACTGATCACCGAACAGGATATCGCTAAAACATACATCGAACTAACCGATGGTTCAGATAACGAATTGCTGAATGCCGACGCTCTTTTCTGGACAACAGCGTCGCAACAATACCTGTACTCACTGCCACTTAACGATACAACATTCGCTGCATCCGGGATCATGGATGGTTTTAACGGCCTTTATCTGCTGTTGCGGCATAACGAAGCTTATGTTCCTGTTTCTTAAACCTTAAAAGTTATTTAATGAAAAGAATCGAAAAACTAACCTTGGCGGAACTCGCCAGCGAGGCAAGTTTGCTTACAAAGGAAGAAAAGATGTCGATGTACGGAGGCTCCGGCCCTATCGATGGTCTCTGTGCATTCGAAGCCATGGAAATACTGAGCGCCTACTTTGGCTGCAACTACAGCATGAATTATTACCAGTCCACGTTTACGGCCACTTACGGGTTTAGCTCAGTGTACGGTACATCCGGTACTGGTCCGGCTATCCCCGGCCCCACACCTTCGCTGGTAAACCAGTTTATGGTGACGCAGTTTTCGGCGAGGAATATCGGAATCACGGATATCGAGACCGAACTGGGTTTGGGGCGGCAGATAATGGTCGATCTCAAGACGGGACAAAACTTCACCCATGCGGTCGTAATTACTTCCTTTGACTCGTCAACCGGCGAGTATATCTACAGGCAGGCAGGAAGTACTGGCCGTGCCACACCAGACAAAATAAACGGTGCGGTACTGTTAAGCGTAAGTGACGGCTACGCACATTAATAAATGAAAGGAACTTAGCTGGAGCATATCCTTACTTACAGGGATATGCTCCATTTCAAAAAATAATAACATCGAAAGAAATATGATACTCAAGTTTAAAATTGCATTCTTAAGTATGATCGTATTGTTTTGCATATGCAAAACATGCATCGCTCAATCTCAAAATATATTTCTTATCAAGCGTGGCTACCTCAACCTCACATTCGACAAACCCTATGGGTTCTCGGATATGGATTTTGATAATGAATTCTTCTATTATACGTCCAATCCATCGCAAAACCGTTTAAAGGTCATTAATCCGTTAAACTACCGGATGATTTCCAGCGACAGTAGCGTTATAATTTCGTTCCTCATAAAAACATTAGATGTTTCGTTGGACTCCTCCCGTTTGCTACAAATGTTATTCCCAGGACAGACAGCTAATACATCATATCTACTCGACATTAGGAACAAAGCAGATACGATTAACGACAAAGTGATTTTTTACTCTAAGGATCAGAGTCGCGACAGATACAACGCTGATGTTGCCGGAGAATACGGCTTCACTATGGAAGTACCATACCTTCAGCGGTATCCGTACTGTCGAATTGTTTTCCTGCATCAGCAAAGCCTTGGCGACGTAGAGATTTACTATTTCCATACAGCTTCCGGTAAGGAGAAGGTCAAATCATTAATAGCCTCCGCTCAGTGCATGACCAAATACAAAAGCTTCACCGACCGCCCTAAAGCACCCGTATTCAACGGACCAATTAAACATTGAACTAACTTATGTTTACTCCATTCTCCCGCTACTGGCAACAGTATGGCATGAACCGTGACCATGTCCGTTTGAAGATGGTTTCCAGACGGGGAATATGTTACTTAAATCCAAACATTATGCTAAAAAAATTTCCAGTTATTGTTCTCCTACTAATAATCTACAGTCATTTATGCGTATCACAAACACGTAAAGGCTTCGATATTGACTGCAACTATATTAACCTGACTTTTGAAAATCCACCGGGGTTTACGCACCAGGACCTCCCTCGTGAGTTCTTCTATTACACTAGCAATCCATCCCAAAATAGGTTAAAAGTAATCACGCCGTTAGCTTACAGGCTTGTGAATACAGCCAGTTCTATCATGATCGGATTTATTGTAAAAACGTTGGACACTTCTCTTGATCGCTCAAGGCTTCTTCAATTGCTTAATCCAGGAATTACCCGTAATACTGGGTATAAGCTCGGCATCCGAAATAATGCAGACACCATCAATGACAAAGTAATCATCTACACCAAAGAAGAAAGCCGCAACCGCTTTAACGCCGACCTGGCCGGAGAATATGGTTTTACGATGGAAATTCCCTATCTCTATAAATACCCATTTTGCAAGATATTATTTATACAACAGGATAATCTTGGAGAAACAGAAATATTCTACTTCTATACGGCGGCAAGTAAGGATGCTGTCAGGAAACTTATGGATACCGCCGAGTGCATGACCAAATACAAAAGCTTCACCGATCGCCCGGTAGTTCCAATATTTCACGGCCCAATTAAAGATTGAACTAACTTATGTTTACTCCATTTCCCTGCGACCGGCAGCTGGACACCATGGACTGTGGCCCGGCCTGTTTGAAGACGATTGCCAAACATTATGGTAAATATTATTCGCTGCAATACCTGCGGGATAAATGCGGGCTTACCAGGCACGGGGCCTCTTTCATCGACCTTGGTTGTGCGGCGGAAAGTATCGGGCTAAGAAGCCTG
>NZ_CABHOU010000034.1 GCF_902168175.1 uncultured Chitinophaga sp.
AGTGAATGCAGGTGTCGCCAATATGCACTTCCTGCTCCTCGCTGCTTACCAGGTAACTTTTACAACTACCGGTACCTGGATCGTAAGTAGGGTAGTGTTCGAATTTATGGGTGTCGAAATCGGCGCCAAGTTCCCGATTGGCGCGGCGTAGCAGGTTCAGGTTAAACTCCTTTGTAATGCCGGCTGCGTCGTTATAGGCTGCCAGTACAGTGGGCGGGTGTTTCTTTAAGTCGAACCCGGTAATCAGTATATCGCCTGGTAGCAGTTGCTCTCTTATCTTTTTAAGGAAGATGGCAGCTTCGGCAGGAGGCACATTGCCAATGCTGGCGCCCATAAACAACACCACCCTCTTTTTAGGCGTAAGTTGTTTAGATTGTTTCAGCATGTCGATGTACTCGCCGTTAAGCCCCTGTACACGCAGACCCGGCAACTGCCGGGGCAGCGTTTTCTCCAGGTAGCTGATCATACTGCCTGAAATGTCGATGGGGAAGTAGGTATAATCCAGTCCCATATCCAGTATTTCGCGCAGCAGCAGTGTGGTTTTAGAAGCGTCTCCGGCACCCAGTTCTACTACATCAAAGGTGGAACAAAGCGCGCAGAGCGTACGTGCCATGTCGCGGCTCTGCCTGGCAAGGATCTCCTGCTCACACCCGGTGAGGTAATACTCAGGGCACTGCATGATCTGCTGGAACAGCGCGTCGCCCGCTGCATCGTAAAAGTATTTGGAGTCGAGGTGTTTATGTTCGGCGGTAAGGCCGCGCACCACATCGTTGTAAAAGCTATCCTCTGGCTTTTTTACTACGGGTGGTTGCTGCACTAAGGTAAGTGTTCTCATAAGAATAGTTTTATTACCGCGCAAGCCTGATGCCGGTCAATTGCCAGCGCAGGTGCGGATGAAAAAAGTTACGGTAAGTGTTTCGGCTATGGTTGGGTGGTGTAAAGGCAGATGCGCCGCGAAGCACTTTCTGGTTCACCATGAATTTACCATTGTACTCGCCTACAGGGCCGGGCACACGGGCAAAACCGGGGTAGGGCAGGTAAGCGCTCTCCGTCCATTCCCAGCGCAGTCCCCAGTCGAAGCTACCCGAAGCGACTTCCCATTCGAACTCTGTGGGCAGGCGCATACCTTTCCAGGCGGCATAGGCGGCGGCTTCGTAGTAGCTGATGTGACTCACGGGTTCGTTGAGATCAAGTCTTTTAAGCCCGTGCATCGTATACGACTGCCACTGCCCGTCTATCTGGTACCAGTACATAGGCGAGGTAACCGCGTTATTTTTCACCCAGTCCCATGCTTCTGCATGCCAGTGCTCAAACTGTTTGTAACCGCCGATGTTTAAAAACTCGAGGTACTCACCGTTTGTTACCAGCTGATTCGAAATTTCGGCTTCCTGTAAATATACCTGGTGTACGCCCAGCTCATTATCATAACAAAAGTCGCTGCCCGTATAACCTATCTGGTACACCCCTGCTTTGATGTGGGTGTACGATGCCGGCTGCGGTGCTGCGTAAGCGCTGGGGTGCGCCTCTTCATACGCTGGTAACAAAGGATTATTGCCAAGTATGTATTTTATATCTGTCCACAATAACTCCTGGTGTTGTTCTTCGTGGTTGCAACCCAGTACGATCAGTGTTTCCAGTTCGGAGCTGATGGGGGTGGACAGTAATTGCTGCATCGCTTCATCTACATACACTCGGTACTGGTATACTTCGTTTACGGTGGGGCGACTCAGGTTACCGCGTTGCGTGCGTATTACACGGGCGCCTAAACTTTCGTAGTAACTGTTAAATACAAAGGCGAAGTCTGGATTAAATTCCTGGTAGCCTTTTAAGTTTGGCTTCAGTATCAGCGTTTCAAAAAACCAGGTGGTGTGGCCAAGGTGCCATTTGGGCGGACTCACATCTGCTATTGGTTGTACCACGTAATCCTCCGTATGCAGCGGACTGCAAATGTTTTCTGTATGTTTTCTCGTCTTTAAATATTTTGCGGTAAGGCTCATGGCTTCCGTTTTTGTGTCAGGTAACTGGTAAGGTCCGATATGCTGTTGATTTGCAGCTGTGTGGCCGTTCCTTTTCGCATCATTAACGCATAAGCATTATTGAAACCGATGGGAGGCAGCCATTGCAGCTGGTACTGAGTATCGAACTGTTGTTTTACATACTCGTAAGTACGGTCTTTGTCCTTCATTAGTCCCGCTGTTACATGCTCAGCAGGTTGTAAAATTACGAGTAAACCTGTACCGGTGTACTCGGGATAAAAATCTATCTGGTCGTTGCGTAAAGCGTCGAAGCAAATTTTAGTACCGCCCATTCCTGTTTTGGACGATACAGCGAGGTCGGTATTACCTTCTATCAGCAGTTTGTACATTTCGCAAAGAATATACTGCTCGGTAAATATTTTTGATCCAATTCTTATCACCCCCTTTTTTCCATGACGCGAAGGTTTTAATAAACCCTGCTCCTGCAAAAAATCTTTCGCAACCTGTTCCGGTGTTTGGTGAAGATAATCGGCTTTGTAGTTGAGAAAAGTCATGACCGAATCGTTGATGCGGCCGTTGAGCAGTTGCAGTGCGCCCGCCAGTTCGGGGTAGGTTTGTAACGTATTGTTGCGTACAAGCGGGGCACAATAATAAGGGGGGAAGATGTGTTTATCGTCTTCCAGGATGCTAAGATCATAGGCGCGTATACGGCCATCGGTGCTGTAGCCGCTCACCACATCCAGTTTGCCTTCGTACATGGCCTGGTACATCACTGCATCGCTTATCACTACCGTGGGAATTTTAAGTCCGTAATACTTTTTCAATCCCAGGTCTCCATCCATCCTGCCCATAAACTCTGGCGTAAAGCCTGCGAGTAGTTTGCTGCTGCCTGCCGATGGCAACATGGAATAACCTGCAACAGAGCATAGCAATAAACCCGCCAGTCCCAGTTTTAATTTGTATTTCCGCCAGTTGGCCTTTTGTACCCGAGAGAGTATGAAATCGAACAGCAGGGCCAGCAGGGCGGCCGGTATGGCACCTGCCAGTATCATATTGGTATTGTTAAGGGCAATACCGCCGAAAATGAATTCTCCCAGTCCGCCCGCGGCAATATAAGCTGCCAGCGTGGCTACGCCTACATTGATGACGGTGGCGGTACGTATGCCCGCAATAAGCACGGGCATAGAAAGCGGCAACTCCACCTTAAATAATACCTGGTTTTTACTCATGCCCATGGCGCGTGCTGCTTCCTTAACAGTAGCATCTACCCCGGTAATACCAGTATAAGTGTTCCGGATGATGGGCAACAATGCGTAAAGGAAAAGTGCGGTAATCGCAGGTTTGGGCCCAATGCCCAGTAAAGGTATCATGAAACCCAGCAGTGCAATGCTCGGGATGGTTTGCAATACGCCGGCCACCCCCAGTATGGCACCGGCCAGCCGCTTCCTGCGGGCAATGAGTATACCCAGCGGTACGCCCACAATAATAGCCACCAGCACAGATATAATTGTGAGGTTGATATGAGATATCGTCTGTTGGAATAGTTTATCCCGTTGCGACAGCAGGAAGTCTAAAAAGCCTTGCATAGGCGAAATTATTTTAAGTCGGGTTGCAGGTACTGCCCCTTTACAAAAGCGCTTACAAATTCATTGGCCGGGTTGTCGCGCAGCTCGCGTGGCGTTCCCAGTTGTACGATCTTCCCTTTGTCCATCAGGCAAATACGGTCGGCCAGTTCAAAAGCCTCCTGTATATCGTGCGTAACCATAACGATAGTTTTGCGTTTAAATTCGTCCAGCTCGCTGAAGTCCTTTCGTATTTTCTGCCGGTTAATCGGGTCCAGCGCACCAAAGGGTTCGTCCATCAATAGCACCGGTGGATCGGCAGCCAGCGCCCTTGCCAGGCCTACACGTTGCTGCTGGCCGCCGCTGAGCTCGTGCGGAAACATGTGTGCATGTTCCACGTACGAAAGATTCAGTTTAGCCAGCAGGCTTTTCACCCGCTCTTTTATCTTTTCCTTGTCCCATTTCAGCAGCGAGGGAACGATGGCGATGTTCTCCTCTACCGTATAATGGGGGAAAAGGCCGTTTTGCTGCATCACGTAGCCGATGCCGCGCCGGAGTGTTTCCGGTTGCATGGTTTCCACATCTGCCCCATTTACCATTATTTTACCCGAAGTAGGTTCGGTTAGCCGGTTGATCATACGGAGTGTAGTAGTTTTTCCACAACCGCTGGTGCCGAGCAACACCAGGTTCTCACCTTCGGCTACATGAAACGACACATCCTGCACCGCAATAGTATTCCCAAACTTTTTAATAAGATGCGATGCGTTGATCATGTGTGTTATCAGGATTTTTTATCGAGCGTCATAAATAAGTTATTCAGCGATTCGGAGAAGGTGGGGTGAGCGAACATCATATTGCGGATGGTTTCGTACGTAATACCGCCCAACATGGCCATTTGTAATACCGACACAATTTCGCCCCCGTTGTGGGCGATAATGGCGGCACCCAGTATCTGTCCTGAGTATTCGTCTACCACCGCTTTCATAAAGCCCCTGGTTTCACCACTTTCTACACCGCGGGCCGATTGGTCCATTTGCAGTTTAGCCACCTTTACCCGGAACCCCTTTTCCCGCGCTTCCTGTTCCGTCATGCCCACACGGCCCAGTTCCGGATCAGTAAACATGCAGTAGGGGATAAGGCGGTTATGCGCGCTGAGGTTCCCTTCTTCGAATAAATTTTTAAGTACTAAAAGATGATCGTTGTAGGCTACATGCGTAAAGGCTGCACCGCCTTTCACATCGCCCAGGGCGTAAATGCCCGGGGCTGTTGTCTGGAGTTTGTCGTCGGTTTTAATATAACCTTTGTCGTCGGTTTCTATACCGGCTTTGGCAAGATTTAATTCTGCCGTATTGGGGACGCGTCCGGCGGCAATGAGCCAATGTGAACAAGAGATTTGCTGTTCACCTTCTTGATTACTGATGGTGATAACAGTCTGCCCGCCCGGTGTTCGCGCCACTTTTTCTACCTGCACATTTGTAATGACCCCGGCGCCGTCTTCTTCCAATATCGTGCCTAGTTCATTTGCCACATCTTCATCTTCTTTAATTAAAATTCTTTCCCTTTTTTCCAGGATGGTCACTTTACTACCCAGCCTGCGAAACAGTTGGCCAAACTCCAGCGCAATGTATCCTGCTCCTAATATAACCAAATGTTCCGGAATGCTGCGCAGCTCCATGATAGACGTAGCCGTAAGATATCCTGCTTCTTTGATGCCGGGAATGTCGGGTATTTGCGCGTGTGCGCCTGTATTGATAAAAATGAGATCGGCGGTAATAAATTCCATATTGCCGCTCACATAATCGACGCGCAATTCCTTTTCACCGGTAAAGGTCGCCGTGCCCATCATCAGGTTGAGGTTGGGAATTTCGCGCAGCGATTTGTAAATGCCGTTACGGGCATTCTCCACAATTTTAGTTTTTCGGTCGATCAATATATTGATATCTACTTCTCCCTCACTCTTCAAGCCGATGCGTTCCGCCTGCCGGGCCATGTAGGCCAGCCTGGCATCACCGATAAGCGCTTTACTTGGTGTGCAACCATCGTTTACACAGGTGCCGCCCGGCCAGCGTTTTTCGATGATGGCTGTTTGTTTACCCATCTTTGCCAGCTTTTTGGCCAGCGGCACACCCGCCTGTCCGCTTCCTATAATGATGACGTCGTATTTTTTCATATGCCTGATACCCACATACTTTATGCCGTTAAATGAAAATCAGCCCCTAAGTTGGGAGCATGTACGGCGATTAACAATGATTTAAAAACGGTTTTTGTTGTATATATACTCTAAAGTGGGGTAAAAGGTTGGGTTAAGAGGAAAAAGGGCCGCCTTTTTGAGGCGGCCCGGTAGGCAGGTTAATCTTTTTTCAGGGAGATAATTTTTAGTTTATCTGCTATGTAGATGATAAAAAGAATGCTGAGCGACGCGAACGCGATTGCCGCCATCAGCACCAGGTACCATTTAAGTGTCCATTCCAGCGCTACTTTGGCACGTTGCATAAAGCTTACATCTTTTGTTGCAGCAGGTTTGCCCTCATAAATGGAGAGTTTCACGGTACAAAACTCGTTCTCCGTATTGAAGTTGCCCAATTCAACCCCCAACTCCTGCATCAGGCTCTCTATCTCCATGATTTTATCATGCAGTCCTACTAGGTCAGAAATGGCGCCGCCACCCCGTGATTTCAATTCCATCAAAGAAGCGAGCGTTTTTTCCAGCGATGCCTTTTTGGCGTTCAGTTGGCGGTACTCATTCGTTTTGTCCACCTTCGTAATTTCATTGGCTTTAATATCGCCTATCTTTTGCATGGCCATGTAAAAGGAATCGAAGGCCGCAGGATTTACGCCTATCATCAGGTGTAATTCTCTTTTACCTTTTAAGCCCATCGCCTGTTCATATTGCACGATGGCTCTAAACGATTCCGTAGCCTGCCTGATTTTACGGGCGTCGTTCTCAAAATCAGCAGACTGAGAACGAAGCGACGCCGTTTTTTCATATTTCTGGTTGGATGGCGGGTTAGGACTGCCCTCGAGGCGTACCGCCCCGCTTTCTTTCAGCGATAATTTCTCCGAAGCATAGTTCCTCCGCAGATTACTGAGGCCATCAAAATAGTCGGAGGTAAGGTTTAAGTCGCTACCGCCCACGCCCTGGTAAGCATAACCATATAACAGCCGGAACAAAAACATGATAATAAACGCGGCAGCCGCCCATAGAGCTAGCCGCCGGAAACGGGTTTTGAATAAAGTTTGCATGAGGGATGAGTGTTGCTTGAGCTATAAGATGCCTGTCGGCAGAATTTACATAAGGGACGGTCAATTTTTTAGCCCGGCAATCAGGTTAATGGTAAGGGCCACTATAAAAGTATTGAGGGCGAATGAAAGTAATCCATGTGCCAGTGCCACTCTTCGTATATGCCTCGACTCAATGGCAACGTCCGACACCTGGAAGGTCATGCCTATTACGAAGGCGAAGTAAGCAAAATCAAGATAGTCCGGTTTTTTCTCCTTTGGGAAATCAAGGCCCGCAGCATGATGTGTACTGTCTTCCTCGTCATCGTCATAAAAAAGATGGGCATAGTGCGTTGTGTAGGTAGAATGCACCATGGCCCACGAAGCCAGGATGCCGCAGATCGCTGCCGGTACATATACCCATGCTTCCCCCGCATTGCCTGAGAGTATAAGCAAGGTAACGGTGAACATGCTGGCCAGAGAGGCCAGTATCAATATAAAAGAAATGAACACCCTGCTGCCATCGTCTATCCTGGCGAGCTTTCTGATTTCGTCCGTATCGCGGTGAAAGAAAATGAGCCAGCTGATCACGAGATAAAACACCGCAAATGTATCCCAAAGTATGATCGCAAACACCAGCGGTTTCAAGTCCAGTTGCGCGAGCGCCAGGAATGCAATGATCACAGGTACAATACTTGCGAGTACGCGGTGCGCAGGCGACATTTTAAGTAACAGGCGAATGAAGGCGGATTTGCTGCCGGTGGTAGGCATGGTGCTGCGGTTTTGTTAGGCTGAAGATAGGATTTCTGGCGAAATTGTTTGTAAAGTAGCGTTGCGGGAATAGTCAAGTAAATTGGTGAGCAGTATCCCTCCTAATAATTCACTACTTTAGAAAGAGGTTACCTCTTCCGTACCGGCAGCTTCAGTTCGTACTCGCGCTTTTCGTCAGTTTGGCTACAACAAACACCCATTTGGCGCCGTCCGCCACTGTCGCCCGTCCGATCTTTGAGTTATGAAAACGATCCTTATTACCGGCGCATCTGCCGGCCTCGGCAAAGCAACCGCTCTGTTGTTCCAGCAAAAAGGCTGGCGTGTAATCGCTACCATGCGTGATCCATCGAAAGAAAAGGAGTTGCAACTGCTGCCGAATGTGATCCTGCTACCGCTGGATGTAACAAACCCAACGCAGATCGCGGAAACGGCAGTGGAAGCAATGAAGATAGGCGTAGATGTAGTGTTTAATAATGCAGGGTATGGCCTTGTGGGGGCGCTGGAGGCTTGTACGGACGAGCAGATCACCGCGCAGATCAACACGAATTTCACAGGCGTGATACGTGTAACGAAAGCCTTTATCCCTTATTTCCGGCAGAAGGGGAGTGGCTTATTCATTACCACCACATCCGTTTGTGGCCTTACATCCAACCCGCTTTCCACTGTTTATAATGCTACCAAGTTTGCGCTGGAGGGCTGGAGCGAGTGCATGCACTACGAATTGGCTCAATTTAATATCGGAATCAAAACAGTAGCCCCTGGCGGTATTAAAAGTAATTACATGAACGTGATGGAAGTGGCCCCTCATCCTGATTACGATCAATTAATGAAAAAAATGGGAGAAGTGTTTGCGGAAGGGCTGATCACATTTACCGATCCGGAAATAATAGCCTTATCGGTTTGGGAAGCCGCTACGGACGGTAAAGACCAGCTGTGTTATATAGCCGGTGAAGACGCTGTACGCAATGTTAAACACAGGTTGGAGATAGGAACAGAGGCATACAGGATAGAAATGGCTGAGCGCCTAAGGCCCTAAGCATTGAACTTTAATTTGGTAAATTCGCATGAAAGTCCCGCCAAAAGGGATTTTCATGCTTAAAATAATTATGGATGAAGCCGCCTTACGTATTCGATTCCATCGCTGCATTGTATAAGGTGTTGGGTTTGCCCAAGCCGATGCACCCGTTAGTGAGTATCACCAATTATAAAGATATAACTGCCGATACGAGTGAGATATCGCAGTCGATGGTGTTGAATCTGTATAAAGTATCCTATAAAAAATATTTTACCGGTAAAGTGAAGTATGGGCAGCAGCATTACGACTTCGATGAAGGTGGACTTTCGTTCATCGCGCCCAACCAGGTAATTGCTGAAGATGGTGCTGGTGGGAATTACGAAGGACTTACACTGCTTATACATCCCGATTTCCTGCGAACTTATCCATTGGGCAAAACCATTAAAAATTATGGCTTCTTTTCTTACGCTGCCAATGAAGCCCTGCACTTATCCGCTCAAGAGCGCAAAACCATAATAAATGTAATGGAGAGCATAGAAGAAGAGCTACATCATCCGATTGACCACTACAGCCAGGATGTAATCGTATCATATATTGAACTGTTACTTAATTACAGCAATCGCTTTTATAACCGCCAGTTTATCACACGTAAATCCGCTAACCACGACTTACTCATACAGCTCGAAACTATCTTATCCGACTACTTCAACCAGGAGAAGGGCCTTACGCACGGCCTGCCCACCGTTCAATACCTGTCCGATCGCTTAAACGTATCGCCCCGTTACCTCAGTGATATGCTGCGGTCGTTAACTGGACAAAACGCCCAACAACACATTCACAATAAACTCATTGATAAGGCCAAAGAAATACTTGGTGCCACCAGGTTATCCGTATCCGAAATAGCCTATCTCCTTGGCTTCGAACACCCGCAATCGTTTAGTAAGATATTCAGACGTAAAACGAACACCTCTCCCGGGGCCTTTCGGCAGTCGTTGAGTTAATACGGTATTAAACTTATCCAGCGGAGGTCCACTGCAGTGAGAATAACAGCGATAACAAGAAAATTTAACAAACTCTTTTGTTTCCTTAAAATATATTCTAATTTTATAGGCGAAGATTATAATTGCGTAGTAAGATTGTTTAATTCCACAGATCCTCAAAACAAAAAATCAAACTAACAGACTGGTATTATTTATGGGAAATTAATCTAAACGTTCAATGATTTAGCTAAATCGGTTTTTTAACCAAATCTTAACCAATTAAGACATCGTATATCGCATTTGCTAAATCGTTTTTGTAACCAAATCAAAAAAGTGACGTATTGCTAGGGTAATATGACTTCAAGAAAGGAAGTTGATATGCCCCATGGGCTTTTTGCGCCCATTTATCTTACGCAAACAGGCGAAAACGCGTTATTGATGCTGCTCCGGAAGGAGAGGTAGATTTGTATTGCCTGATCTGCAGAATTTAATGGAATTAAAAAAGACGATGAAGTAATCGTTGTGGCGGAGCTATGTACTGAGCTTTGGGAAAGGATTGTGTGACAAAGGTTCCAGCGTATGAAACGGCACATTTCCTTTCCGAAATATTTACTGCGCCACTTTATTAAGACAAATCGCTTTTCCTATTTATAACCAAAAAACAATGTCATGAGTAGAACAATTACACTCATTCTACGGGTGGTGGTGATGTGCCTCGTTGTGCACTTAAGCGCCATTCCCGTTTTCTCTCAAACAAAAACTGTTACTGGTAAGGTAATAGATAGCACCGGGCAGGCGTTGCCCGGAGTAACGGTGCAGGTACAGGGCACCAAAATTGGTACTCAAACAAATGCCGAAGGTGTGTATATACTTAGCGCGCCAGTAGCCAGCACAACACTGGTATTCACCTACCTGGGTTTTTCAAAAAGGGAAGTTGCTATTACCGGCGATAACCTCACGGTAAGACTGGATGCGTCTTCCAACTCTTTACAGGACGTGGTGATCGTAGGTTACGGTCAACAGAAAAAAGTAACCGTAACGGGTGCGATCTCTTCTGTAGCTACAAAGGAGCTTTTGCAGAGCCCTGTATCAAACTTAACGAATGCACTCGCAGGCCGCCTTCCTGGTTTGATTACCACGCAGCGTAGTGGTGAGCCTGGTGTGGATGGCTCGGCGCTGTTAATCCGCGGTATAGCCACCAATGGTAACGCAAGCCCCATCATCATTGTAGATGGTGTGGAGCGCCCCATCGATTATGTAGATCCTAATGACGTGGCCACTTTCAGCATTTTGAAGGATGCAGCGTCCACAGCGGTTTTCGGTATGAGAGGCGCCAATGGCGTGGTGTTGGTTACCACTAAACGTGGTGCCGTTGGCGCACCATCGGTAAGTGCTACGATGCAGGGTGGCTACCAGGAACCTACCATTCTTCCTAACTATTTAGGTTCCTACGATTATGCCAGGTTACGTAACGAGGCTACGCTGAACGACAATCCCGGCGCTACGGCCCCTTATAGTGAGGCACAACTGGAAGGGTTTAAAAACGGGACTTTGCCCAATACTAATTTCTACGATTTCATCATGCAAGGCTCGCCTCAGAGCGCGGCTAACGTTAACATCACAGGCGGCCAGCCTGGTGTGCGTTACTATATTTCAGCCGGCTACGGCAGGGCTGCAGGCAACTATAAATTCGTGAAAGATAACCCGGAGGGTAACAACACCAACTCTGTGCAAAGCCGTTACAATCTCCGCGCTAACGTAGATGTGGATATCACTAAATCTACGACCGTAGGGCTTGATATCGCCGGATTGCTGGCAACCAGAAATGCGCCTAATACATCTGCAGGAACTATTATGAACCTCGCTAACCGTATGCCGCCTGTATATCCGATATTCAATCCCAACGGTTCGCTGTTTGGAAACGGTACCTACACGCAAAATATTTACGGAGAGGTAACCAGCAAAGGCTACCAGGTTTACTATAACAGTACCATACAGGGAACATTCTCGGTAAAACAGAAACTAGATTTTTGGGTGAAGGGATTATCGGTACGCGGAGCAATGTCGTTTGACAATACTTTCCGTCCGGTAACGACTTACGGCCGTAACTATGCCGTGTATATGCCATTGTATACCAACGGACAAATCACCGGGTACCAAACTTATGGAGCCGATACGAAGATCGACCCTAATGGATCATTGGGTTACCAGGACCATAGCAGGCGTATTTATGGTGAGGTATCTGTCAACTATGACCGTCAGTTCGGTAAACATTCAGTTACAGGTATGATCATGGCCAATCGTCAGAAAGATGTGATCAACTCGCGCATCCCGTACGCAAAACAATCCATGATGGCCAGGATGACATACAACTATGATCTGCGTTATCTCTTCGAAGTGAGCGCCGCTTACAATGGTTCTGAGAACTTCCCGAAGGGACGCCGTTATGGCCTGTTCCCGGCAGTATCTGCCGGTTGGGTATTGTCTGAAGAGCCTTTCCTGAAAGGAAATGACAAGATTGGATATCTTAAAGTGCGTGGTTCATACGGAGAAGTAGGTAATGATAACATCGGATCGGAGCGTTTCCTCTGGTTCACCAGCTGGGCGGGTGCCACTCAGTATTATTTCGGTACCAGCGTAACCCAGGCTAATGGTTGGGCACAGGGCGCCATTGGTAACCCTGATGTTACGTGGGAACGCGGTCGAAAAGCGAACATCGGTCTCGAAACTAAATTCTTTAAAGATGCATTAGGCATTACTGTAGATGTGTTCCACGAAAAGAGGAATGATATCCTGGCTACACGTAACACCCTTACAGATGTATTCGGGCAGAGCGTAAAACCGCAAAACCTGGGTGTTGTTGTAAACAGAGGCATCGATCTGGAAGTCGTTCATCAGATGACGTTCGGCAAATTTTCTTATGCCATCAAGCCTAATATGGTTTTTGCCAGAAACAAAATTCTTGAGTACGACGAACAACCGCGTGCCTATTCATGGATGCGGAGGACAGGCCACCCGGTGGGTACCAAGTTCGGCCTGTTGTACGATGGTTTCTTTGTAGATCCGGCTGATGTTACCAAAAGTCCGCAGCAAAGGTTTTCGGGCACCGTATTGCCTGGCGATATCAAGTACAAAGACCTGAATGGCGATAATGTTGTAGACGCATTTGATGAAACGGCGATTGGCTTTAACAGGACGCCTGAACTGATGTATGGTGCAACTATACAGGTGGGTTGGAACGGTATCGATCTTTCCGTTCTCATGCAGGGTGCTGCCCGTGCGGATGTACGTCTTGATAACGAAGCGGCGTATGAATTCTTCCAGGAAGGAAAGGTGAAAGCTTTGCACCTCAACCGCTGGACACCGGCAACTGCTTCTACGGCTACTTACCCTCGTCTGCATCTCGGCAAGAACGAAAATAACCACCGTGCATCTGACTTCTGGATAAGAAGTGCTGCTTATACCAGGTTGAAAAACATGGAACTCGGTTATACCTTCCCCAAAGCGCTGGTAAGAAAAGCAAGAATGAAAGGAGCACGCATATATGTAAATGGTATGAACCTCATTACCTGGGATAAACTGTCCGACTTCGACGTAGACCCTGAAATTGGTGATGGCAACGGTGCCATGTACCCACTTCAGCGTATTTATAACGCGGGCGTTAACGTGACCTTCTAAACCTTAAAACAGACCAAAGATGAAACGACATATTTTCAATAATATAATGATAGGGGTGGCAGTAATGACGTTGGGAACGGCCTGTGATAAAGGCTTTCTCGACCGAGCAGCTACTACTCAACAACAGGATAAGGATATCTTCTCCAACTTCGCAGTTACAGACCAGGTAATAAGTAACCTTTATTCCCGTACCCCCCGCGTACTCCGTTATGTAGGTGGCAACTCCATGCTGGCTTCTGCCGCCGATGAAGGTAAAGATGCATCTACCTGGATGAATAGTTTCCGTTTTAATGCTGGTTCCTGGTCCGGTAACGATAACCCGATCGGTAACTCCTGGAGGGATTGTTATGTGGCCATCCGCCAGGCAAATTCCATCCTGGAAGGGATAGAGAAATATGGTACGCCGGATGATCCTAACAACATTGGCGCTTTGTCAAGGAGAAGGGGCGAAGTGTTTTTCCTCCGCGCTTTCTTCCTGTCGGAACTGATGAAACAGTTTGGCGGTGTGCTTATCATTACCAAAACCATTGCTATCGACGATGTAGTAACGCTCAACGGTGCCCGCACAACCTACGACAGCTGCCTGGCGCAGGTGATAAAGGATTGTGATTCGGCCTACCGCCTGTTACCATCTGTCAACAAAGATATTGATGTGGGAAGGGTGACGAAAGGCGTGACACTGGCGCTTAAATCCAGGATGACGTTATATGCTGCGAGTCCGCTGTGGGCTATAGCCGGCAAAACCGATTATAAAGGAGATATCACTATCGATAAAACCGCCAGTGATCCTGCGAAATGGGAAGCGGCCGCTGCGGCTGCCAAAGCGCTGCTTGATTTTAAAGATGAAGGTGGTGCCCCGGTTTACATCTTGGAACCAACACTCCCTGCCCGCCAGGATATTTACAGGACCAGAGCGCTTCAATCGAGAGAAGTAATCTGGATGCGTATGCGCGATGACGACCAGGGATTTGATCAGTACACCTTCCCGTTTGGCAGCGGTGGATGGTCGGGCGTATCGCCTTCGCAGAACCTTGCGGGTGATTACGAAATGCAGGCGACCAGCCTTATACCTTCGGCTACCGGCTCCGGATATAATCCTGCACAACCTTTCGTGGGCCGCGATCCTCGTTTCTATACAGATATCCTGTATAACGACGCTACGTTCAAAGGCCGTAAAATGGAATTCTGGTTAGGCGGTAAAGATGAAATGAGTAACAATACTGACCATAGCCGTACCGGTTATGCCATGCGTAAACTCAATAATGAAAGCGCGACCATCGGTCAAACCTCCAGGCAAATTCACAGCATCATCTACCGTCTTGCAGAGTTTTATCTTAACTACGCCGAAGCGCAAAATGAAGTATTAGCTACGCCCGATGCCAGTGTATACGATGCCATTAATGCAGTACGTGTACGCGCAGGCGTAAAACCTTTCCTGGCAGGCTCTATGACGAAAGAACAAATGCGTGATGCTGTACGTCATGAAAGAAGAATAGAGTTGGCCTTCGAGGGGCATCGCTTCTGGGACGTTCGCCGCTGGAAAATTGCCGCTGAAACAGAACCAATACTCTGGGGTATGAAATCTACTAAAAACGGAGACGGTACTTTCACTTACGAAATAGTGAAAGTAGAAGACCGGCCTTTTGCTCCACGTATGTACATGATCCCGATCACGCAGGATGAAACCCTCCGTAATCCAAATCTGAAACAAAACCCTGAATGGTAATATAACCTGACATCCACGTCTGGTAATTCAAAGCCCGTTAGCATTTGCTGACGGGCTTTGCTTTTGGGGGCCTACAAAAAAATAAGTAATAAGCCGACATAAAAAAAGGGCGGTTCGATGAGAACCGCCCTTTTTTTATGTCGAATCAGATCATTTGCCCTTCCAGCGCTTCTGCTTCATTTTTACTTTGGCGCTTTCATGACCGCCTTTTGCCGATAATTGATAGTAATGCTTTGCCCAGCGGTCGGATTGTGCTACGCCATGTCCGTATTCGTAACATAGTGCCAGGTTGTATTGAGCCATGACATGGTCTTTTTTGGCGGCCTTTTTATACCAGTATGCAGCCTTTTCGCTATCCTGCTTAATTCCCCGCCCATAAAAATATGCAAAGCCTAAATCGGCCTGTGCTTCCAGCTCACCCTGGGCTGCAGCCAGCTTCAGCCAGTGTACCGATTTTTTATGATCTTGCTCCACCACTTCTCCGTTGCGGTAAAATACTGCCACATTGCCCTGCGCCTGCATGTGCCCTTGTTTGGCTGCTTTCATAAACCAGGCGAATGCCTGTTCGGGGTCTTGTTCTACTCCAAGACCACCATCGTAACACACGCCTGTATAAAACTGCGCCCGTATGTGCCCTGCGCTGGCTGCTTCCATCCAGCTGCTAAAGATCAGTGGCCAGTCTTTTTCTTTGGATTTCTTTGCAAACGCCAGCTGATGGGCGTATTGAAAGTATTCTTCCTGTTCGGCTTTGCTAAGTTTAACGGGCACGATCAATTATTTTGTAAGGCGAATATACGAACAGTATTACTTCTCCTTTGTATACACGATTTTCCCGTCTTTGATCACCATGCTTACATTAAACAGGGTCTTGGAGAAGTTTTTTTCCAGGTCGCCTCCGAAAATGGCTATGTCTGCGGTGGCGCCGGGTTTAATAACGCCCATATTTCCTTTTTGTCCCAGCGCTTCCGCGGCGTTAATGGTAGCTGCTTTTAAAGCATCGGCTGCGGAGAGGCCTTCTTCTACATACGCCTGTATGGTTTGTTTAGCCGCGTCGCCACGGGAAATTTGCAGTTCTGTATAAGCGTCGGAGCCTGCTACTATCTTAACGCCGGCCTTATGGGCACGAAGCAGCCTTTCGGAAAGCGGTGATAATTCTTTGCGGATTCCCGCAGTATCGAAAATGGTTATATTCTGGCTTTTCTGTGCTTCTATCACGCTTTGGAATGAAGGATCGGTGGGCACCATGTAAATACCTTTACGCTTCATTTTGGCTAAGAGCGAATCAGCAATGTAATAGGCATGTTCAATTCCATCTACCCCGGCTTCTATCGCCATATTAAGACTTTCGCCGCCAGTGCTGTGCGCCGTTACCGGCAGATGTTGCTCATGCGCAGTTTTAACGATCGCTTTTAGTTCGGCCAGCGTAACGCCCATGCGTTCACCGAAAGCCACTACTTTTATTACGTTCACGGAGTTGTTTACATGTTCTTTCACTGCCTGTACCGCATCTTCTTCCCCTCTTATCAGCCGGTATTCTTTTTCTGCGACACGTACCCTGTCCGCATAAGGCAACTGGTAAAACTGGCCGTCGATAGCACTTAGTATAGGGCCGGAACACCACATTTTTGGCCCTGGTATGTAACCACGGTTAATAGCACTGGCCACTTCGAGATCGAGGTAGTAGCCAGAGTTGCCCAGGTCACGGATGGCAGTAAAGCCAGATTCGAGGTAAGACCGGGCGAAGCTTGCCGCACGTAACACCCTGCGTTCCGGCGAATTAAGGAACGCGTCTACCGCCAGGTTTTCAGACGCACGTTGCATCAATAACAGGTGCGTATGAGCGTCTATAAGGCCGGGAGTAAGGGTTGCCCCGGGCATATCCAGAACCGTTGTGCCGGCAGGCACCTGCAGGTCGGGGCCAACGGCTTTTATCTTACTGCCTTCTATCAGCACTTGTTGGTTATTGGTAAAAACGTTCTTTTCAGCATCGTACAGGCGTCCGGCCTTTATCAGTATGGCCGGTTTTTGGGCCGATGCGGAAATAGTGATCAGGCATAAAGCAACAAAAGGTAGTATCCTAGCTAACATGGAATATGATTAACGGTTTAATAATTAGATGTTTAAGATAGAAAATATTTTCTGCTCATTATAACTAAGCTAAATTAAGAGAAGGATATTTTTCTGGTTTCCCACACTGAAGGTATTTTTAACGGACTATAATAATACGGGTAAGGCGATTTTATCTTCCCCTAATCCCTGCACGATAATTGCCACGTACATAAGGAAAACATCAGTGTTCATGAAGTACTGGCTTATTATCATCCTGTTCCTTTCGCTCTGGCAACCAACATATGCGCAGCACGCTCCCGATTACAGAAACCTTAAATACTGGGCCGCTCACCCCCGGAAGCTGGATGCCTCGGACAGCGTACTTGTTTTCCTGAAAAATGAATTACGCGATACCGCTGTAGATGTATTTTTCCTGCATCCCACCAGTTTCGTCCAAAACTTCAGGAAGTCGCCACTCAATGCAGATGTGGATGATGAGGAACTGAATCAGCTCACCGAAAGACAAATCATAAAACTACAGGCCAGCATCTTTAACCAACATGCGCGGGTGTTCGCACCTTTTTACCGGCAGGCGCACCTGAAAGCTTATTTCCAACAGGGCGAGGCGGGATCCGCTGCGTTCGATACAGCTTACAGCGATCTGAAAATGGCTTTCAGGTATTACCTCGATCACTATAACCACGGCCGCCCGATCATTATAGCCGCCCACAGCCAGGGTGCCATGCACGGTATCAGGCTGTTACAGGACTTTTTAGACGGTAAACCCCTGCAAAAGCAATTGGTATGTGCCTACCTTGTGGGCTGGCGCATCGGGCAGGATGATTTTAAACACATTCCACCAGGTACTGCTCCTGCGCAAACAGGTTGTGTGCTTACCTGGCGTACTTATGAAAAGGATAGAATAGGTAAGGGCGATAAGGAAACGGCAGAAGGTGCGTTATGTGTAAACCCTATTACCTGGACTCCCGGAAATGAGTGGTCGGAAAAGGCCGCTTACAAAGGCGCTCCGGACAAAAACTTGCAGAAAAAGGTGAACAGCGATATAAGGGTAAGGGTGCATGAAAAATATCATGTAGTATGGGTAAAGGGTTATAATGAACTGAACCTTGGGATGCCCGGCATTGCCAGGTTAGCCATGGCACTGGGCAATTTGCATCTGTTTGATCTAAACCTTTTTTACCTGAATGTGCGCGAAAATGTAGCAATAAGGGTTAATGCGTTTATGGCGGCAAAACGTTAGTATGTGGCCGCTCAGCACATTTTTAGATTGAAAAATCGGATGAGTTTATTTAAAGAAAGTGCCCCCCTTGTTCATAGCTTTCAATCCATATAAAAAGATAAAAAACTCTTTTATTTAATTATTCCCCCTTATCTTTGTTTCACAAACAATCACCACTCAATGGGCGTTTTTTCTAAGACATGCGAATATGCGATGCGTGCGGTATTTTATATCGCTCACCGTACTATCGACGGCTCAAGGGTGGGGATTAAAGAGATCGCAGAACAAATTGATTCGCCGGAACCTTTTCTGGCGAAGATACTGCAGGAGTTAAGCCGTAAAGGTCTTATACAATCTGTAAAGGGGCCGAATGGCGGCTTTTACATCGATGAGATATGCCTGAAGCGCCCACTTGCCGATATTGTTACGGCTCTCGACGGAGAGGAGATCTTTAGCGGATGCGGGATGGGGCTTGCTCATTGTTCGGAAACGAATCCTTGTCCGCTGCACAAGGAGTTTAAGAAAATCAGGAACCAGATTACACAGATGCTGCACACAACTACCATCGGACAATTCAATAAGGATTTGCTACTCGGGCATCTTACCCTTAAAAAGTGATTTCCATTTTTTTATCTTAATAAAGGATAAAAAGGTCTTATTATATTAATCTATGTAAAAGTAAAAGATCATGACTACAGCACAGAAAGAGTTGGTGAAAGCTACAGTACCTGTCCTCAGGGAACATGGCGTGTTATTGACAAGCCATTTTTATAAGCGAATGTTTACGCATAATCCTGAAGTGAAGCATATGTTCAATATGGGCAACCAGCAGAACAGCAAGCAACAAACGGCACTGGCCATGGCGGTACTCGCGTACGCCGAACATATCGACAATCCGGGTGTACTGATGCCTGTAATCGACAGCATCGGGCAAAAGCATACCAGCCTGGATATTCGTCCTGAACATTATGCGATTGTTGGTAAACACCTGCTGGCCTCTATTGGTGAAGTGCTGGGCGAAGCCGCTACACCGGAACTGCTGGATGCCTGGAAGGTAGCTTACCTGCAACTGGCGGGTATCATGTCGGGGCACGAGCAAACGCTGTATAGCGCACAAACGGCCAAAAGTGGCGGTTGGACGGGCTGGAGGCCTTTCGTGGTGAAGAGGAAAGTGCGGGAGTCGGATGAGATCACTTCCTTTTACCTAAGCCCATCTGACAATGGCCCTATTGCCGACTTTACACCCGGACAATACCTGAGCGTACGTTTGTTCCTTCCTGAAATTAATTTGCTGCAACCAAGGCAGTACAGTCTTTCAGCGGCACCCAACGGCGAGTACTATCGTATCTCTGTTAAAAAAGAAAAAGGCAGTAAACACCCGGATGGTATGATCAGTAACAGGCTACATGATTTTGTGAAAGTGGGAGATGTAATAGAGGCGTCTGCACCGGCAGGCAGCTTCGTATTCAACGCCGGCGACGATCAGCCTGTGGTATTTATCAGTGGTGGCGTAGGCCAAACACCGCTGATCAGTATGCTGGAAAGCCTTGTGCAGAAAGGCCACCAACAGCCTGTAACCTGGATTCATGGCTGTCGTAGTAAAGATGTGCATGCGTTTCATAGCCAGGTAGCCAAGTGGTCGGGCCAATATGAAAATATACGCGAACACTTTTTCTATGATCAACATCCTTTGCAGGACGCGGTTTATACAGGTATGGTGGAGCTGAATAGGTTGGGAGATGAAGTGCTGGCAGAGAATGCCAAATACTACATCTGCGGCCCGGCTGCATTTATCAGGAAACACTTCGACTACCTGACCGGCCGGGGTATCGATCGTGCAGATATTCACTTCGAGGAATTTGGGCCAGCTTCGTTATTGCTAAACTAAGATAGAATCGGATGCCGCGTAATGCGGCATCTTTTTTACTATAAAGGGCACCGTCCATCATTAAGCCTTTACCGGAGGTTGTAGGTACGCCTTATAAATTTTATATTCGCAGATAATCTGTTACTGATATGAAAAAATTGGCTCCTCTTTTTCTGATGGGAATCATCCCGGCACTGTTCGCCTGCAATTCTGCCCCAAAGCAGGTAGGCGTTGCCTCTACTGATACACTGCCGCCGGTGGAAACTGCCGAGGCAAATACCACTTACAAACCTGCCTTCGAAGGACAAACCCGTGTAGCCGGTGTTAAAACCAGCGCGGCTTATGATGTGAAGGTACTCGATAGCAGCCTGCAAAGGCCCTGGGGTATAGCCAGTTTGCCAGACGGACGACTGATCATTACCGAAAAAGAAGGTACGCTGAAAATCGCTACTGCCGAAGGAAAGGTGAGTGCAGCGATTACCGGCCTGCCAGCCGTAAATCCTGACGGACAAGGTGGCCTGCTGGGTATATTAGTAGATCCTGAATTTGCCAGCAACAGAACTTTGTATTGGGTGTTTTCACAAAAGTTACCAGAAGGCAATCTGACTGCAGTAGCTACAGGCAAGCTTTCGGCTGATGAAACGAAGATAGAAGGTGCTTCTGTTATATACCAGGCCACACCTGCTTATAAAGGGACCTTACACTACGGAGGCCGCATCCTGATGGATAAGTCCGGCAACCTGCTGGTAAGCACTGGCGAACGCTCCGATTTGGAAACAAGGCCACAGGCACAGGACCTCAAATCCGGCCTGGGAAAAATAGTATGCATCACCAAAGAAGGTAAACCTGCAGCAGGCAATCCTTTTGAAGGTAATAAAGACGCAAGGCCCGAGTTGTTCTCTTATGGTCACCGTAACGTGCAGGGCCTCGCTTTTCACCCGGCTACAGGCGATTTGTGGGAAACTGAATTTGGTCCAAGGGGAGGCGATGAACTGAACCGTGTTGAAGCAGGTAAAAACTACGGCTGGCCAACCATCACTTACGGACTTGAGTATAGCGGTAAAAAAGTGGGCGACAGTATCCAGCAAAAAGAAGGACTTGAACAACCCGTTTACTATTGGGACCCTGTGCTTTCGCCCAGCGGTATTACCTTTTACAGTGGTGCAGGCATCGGAGAGTGGAAAAATAACCTGTTCATCTCCGGACTTAGCAGTACGCATATCGCCAGGCTCGTGATAGAGAATAATAAAGTGGTGGGCGAAGAACGTTTGCTGGTTGATCAGAAACAACGTTTCCGCGATATTACAGAAGGTAAAGACGGCGCGTTGTATACAGTAACCGATAACGGTAAACTGATCCGTATAGCGGCTAAGGGCAAATAAAATGAAAGCATAACATAAACAATTTTCGAAGCCAGTAGCGTGAACGCTGCTGGCTTTTTTCTCCCGGATACTTATATAACTTTTTGTTCTTCCGCCCAAGGCTCAAATCATATATATCATGAAACGCCAGGAAACGATCGACTTTAAAACAGGCCTCAAAGCGTTCGGGGAGTCTCTTATTAAAGAACGGATAGCGATAGCCAAACGGGCTATTGACAATGCGCAGGAATCAGCCAATAGCGAAGACAAAAGTTCGGCAGGAGATAAATACGAAACCGGCAGGGCGATGGGGCATCTGCAAAAAGATATGTTTGCCAGGCAACAGGCAGAACATATGAAGGAGCTGGACCAATTGCAGAAAGTGAATACAGATACCATTTATGAAACGGCCCGTACAGGCGCCTTCGTAAAATGTGCAGATCATTCTTTTTTCATCGCCGCCGGGCTGGGGAAACAGTTGATAGGCGGGCAAACCGTATTTTTTCTTTCGCCCCATGCTCCGCTCGCAAAGTTATTGCTGCATAAGAAGGCGGGGGATAGTTTTCTCTTTAATAAGATAGAAACGGTGATCCTGGAGGTTTGCTGATGTCGTTTGAAAAACGCTGAATATTGCGTACCTTAATATCAAACACACCCCCATGAACAAACATCCCTTGCACGTTTCTAACCTCGTGCCTTTTCTTCCGTACCTGTATTTTGCACTGATACCGGTATCTTCTTTTCTCGCGGCCCTCAATGGTGGCATTACGCTCAGTACGCTGCTTCTGTTAGTTCCCGCTATTCCCTTTGTTGTGCAGCTTGTGTTTTCATTTAAACACCTCGACCTGATACTCGGCATTATTACCTTCGTTATTGCTGTTTATTTAACGCTGGCCTATATTTCCGACTTGGTCAAAATCACGGTCATGACGCCAAGAGCGATCAGCTTTATCACCGGTGGTGCCCTGTTTGTGCTGCTTAATTTCGTGATGTCGGTGCGCTTGTTCAAAAATTGTATC
Source organism: uncultured Chitinophaga sp. (assembly GCF_902168175.1). Taxonomy (GTDB): domain Bacteria; phylum Bacteroidota; class Bacteroidia; order Chitinophagales; family Chitinophagaceae; genus Chitinophaga. Next base: position 22,464 of record NZ_CABHOU010000034.1, read on the forward strand.
CTTAAAACAAGCGCGGAGCATCCTGCGGTATAAAAGCTGATCATAGAATTTTTTCTTGTTTTGATTGCCGCGCATGGTTGAGTGGTGGTTAGACGGTGTTGCCATTTACGGATAAAAGGCTGATGGCTGTTATTCTCTATCTCCGTATCACTTTGCGACCTCGGGCACATACGCCTGCACGCTATGCATCCGATTGCTTTTCCATCGTGTTTCCATCTTCACGAAACGATTTTCTTTACATGGCTTTCATCTGTCAGTCCAAATTCCGCGGCAATCTCTTTGAGGCTGTATTGCCTGCTCTCTATCCGCTGCCGGATAAGCGTCTTGCGGTAGTCCTGTATATAATCGCGTAAGGTAATACCGGCATTGCGCTTGAAGTAAGGGCCGATGTAGTCTGCTCCCTTGTTGAACGCCCCGGCTATCACCGGTGCTTTTAACTTTTCGGGATCATAAATATGCTTGTGTACATAACAGAACAAAGCCTGCATGTCTTTACTCCTCCCGGGTGCCGATATGAGTTCCGGCATATTGCGCTGAAGTAGTTCAACGATTGATAACAATTGCCACCAGATAAGTTGTTCGTTGTCATTTACCGCTTCTCTTAAAGTCCTCACTACCTCGAATAATTGCGCCACAATCTTTTTATCAGCGGTAGTCAGCCGGAATCCGGCACGGTGCGTTTCCCTGCTTTTGATCAGGTACTCCAGGTGCTGCCAGCTACGCGCTGTTCCACTCATATCCTTATAGCGATAGGGATCAGTAAATTTTAAATAGATAAAATGGGTGGGCGAAGTGATGTCAAAGTAATGCCGGTCTTCTGGTCCCAGCAGGAAAATGCTGCCTGCCTGATAGGGTTGCGGCGCGAGGTTGATTACGTGATGACCCCGTCCCTTTTTTATGTAGATTAATTCGTAGTGATTGTGGTTGTGTTCCGGATGCTGCCACACGGTTGCCTCAAAGTCGGATATTAGCAGAGGTTCATATTGCCTATAGCGATTCATGTCGGAAAGTTACAAAATGTTCGCGGAATTATACTCCCTTTTGATGCAGCTTTGGACGATGTTTGTGGTACGGAAAGTTGTGTAGCCTGCAGGCGGCAACGAATGAAAACATAATTCTTATGCAAGCAATTACAAACACGGCGCTGGTGGTAGGCGCCAATGGTGTGATCGGTACCAACCTCATTGAGCATCTTTTATCGCTGGGTAATTGGAAAGTGATCGGTCTGTCGCGCAAAGGAGGTGCGGACGGGTACAGTTTGCGGCACATTGCCGTCGACCTGCTGGATGCAACGGGCAGCCGCGAACAGCTCTCGTCTCTCACCGATGTTACGCATATATTTTACTCAGCTTATCAGGATCGTCCAGGCTGGGCCGAACTGGTAGCCCCAAACCTCGCCATGCTGATAAATGTGGTGGAGGCCGTTGAACCGGTTGCCAGGGGGCTGCAGCATGTTAGCCTTATGCAGGGATATAAAGTTTATGGCGCGCACCTGGGCCCATTCAAAACGCCCGCGAAAGAAAATGAAACGGATCATATGCCGCCGGAGTTCAATATGGATCAGCAACAATATCTTGAGCGACAGCAATTGGGGAAATCCTGGAGCTGGTCGGCCATTCGCCCTTCGGTGGTAGGAGGTCTTGCACTCGGTAACCCAATGAACCTGGCATTGAATATCGCGGTGTATGCCTCCATTTCAAAGGAACTCCGACTGCCATTGCGTTTTCCCGGCAAGCCGGGTGCCTATGACAAACTGATGGAAATGACAGATGCGAGCTTACTTGCCGAGGCTACCGTATGGGCCGCTACAACACCGGCAGCAGCTAACCAGGCCTTCAACATTACTAACGGGGATCTGTTCCGGTGGAATGACCTCTGGCCCAAAATAGCGGCATATTTTGACCTGCGCGTGGCGCATCAGTTGCCTATGCAACTGGATACCATCATGGCAGATAAAGGGGAGGTGTGGACGAACATGCAGGAAAAGTATGGTTTAACACAACAAGGCTACGGACCACTTTCGCATTGGCGGTTTGCCGATTTTGTTTTCTCCTGGGACTATGACTTTTTTAGCGACAGTAGTAAGGCCAGGCGTATGGGGTTTCATACTTATGTAGATACCGAACAAATGTTTTATCGCTTGTTTGATGAATGGAGGGCGGGGAAAATTATACCTTAAATTACAGATAGATGAAGTGGCAGTTGTGGGCCGGCAGCTACTGCTGGCCAACAAACGCCGGAGCCTGATATTTAGCCAAATCGTCGCTCTGCTGTATACAGTATAAAACGGTTCACGGCTAATTTGCTTTTCGAACAGCAATACATTCTATTTCGATGCTTGCATTTCGCGGCAATAAGGCAACTTCAATGGTGCTTCGGGCCGGATAGTGTTGGTGAAAGTAACGGCTATATATTTCATTGACTGTTCCAAACGCTTTCAAATCAGTAAGAAAGATGGTCGTCTTAGCAATATGTTCAAAATCGGAATGATTGTCTTTAAGAATGACTTCCAGGTTATCAAATATTTGCTTCAGTTGTTCCCGGATTCCTTCCTTCAGTACATTAGACCTTGGATCAATACCAATTTGCCCTGATATAAAAATCAAATTACCGAAGCTTGTTGAATGACTATATGGCCCGATGGGCGTAGGCAAATTTGCATGTTTTTTCATTTTTATCTTTTGGGTATGGGCGCAGGATGTTAAAAGTATCAACAGTAACAGGGAGGCCATTTGTTTCATGTCAGGTGAGTTTTCAATTTGTTCTTTAACAAAAGAGGTTAATTCCTGTTGAAATTAACCTCTTTTGCTGCTTATGTATTTTTGAGCAACTTGTGCTAAGGGAGCCAGGGTTGCTACTAAACCAGGCGTCCTGCCAGCTACCATTTACTTTTTAAATAAAAGAAGTGGCTTGTCCTTCTTAACGATATAAGTGGCGAGCTCAGATGCTTTTACTTTACCAATGTTTTTTGCAGAATGATTCTTGCCGGCGGGAACAAAAAGTACGTCACCAGTTTTAAGTATAACAGGCTTCTCGCCTTCTATCTGGTATTCAAATATACCCTCCAGCACATAAATCACCTCTTCTCCTGGATGTGAGTGCATGCCTACCGCCGAACCTGGCTCTAAATCTATACGTGCCTGGATGGTTTCGTATCCCGCAGCCTCAATGTTGTGTCTCTGCAGGTCTGTTCGCTTTACCCCTGGTATTTGTGCAAAAGCAGCTTCGGGTGTAAAAAGGGCGGATAGGCTAAAGAACGTAACTACGATCAGCAAGACTTTTTGATATGTTTTCATTTTTGTTTTTTTATGTTTATGAAGTGTATTTGATTAACCATGATTAGCATGGGGAAAGGTCGTTGGCTACCAGATTATTGCTGAATGAAGGTTGTCAATTCGGCGTTGAATTTTGGAAGCTCTTCGATAAATAAAGCATGGCCGCTTTTATCGAGTGCAACTAATTTGGAGTTGGTAAGCAGTTTATGCATTTGTTCAGCTAAATCGAAAGTGCAGATTTTATCTAATTTACCATGAAGGATAAGAGCCGGGATTTTTATCTTCTTTAAGTCGGCTCTTAAGTCTGAATCTCTTAGTGTTTTTAAAGCTTCCCCCATTGCATAAGGTGACGCTTGTGCCTGAATGGTGCCTAACCAGGCCGCATGACCTGCCGAAACACTCGTTTCGTTTGCCGGAAATATTTGTCCGAAGTTTGCAAACAGTTGCGGCCTGTTGGTATTATTAAGATCAATTAACGCCGTAACATCGTCCTTAGTCCACGCTCCATAATTAAAGTCGGCCCTTTTGGTCCAGATTGGTGCCGCTGCGCCAAACAACGCCATTTTGGAAACGTGAGCAGCATTATATTTGGCTACGTAATGGATGACTGTTGCTCCGCCCATGGAGAAACCGCCTATAGTCGCATTTTCAATTTTTAATTTATCCAGCACCACTTTAATGTCATCAGCAAATACATCGTAGTTATATTTCCCCCCGGGTTTATCTGACAGGCCAAAACCTCTTAAGGTGATCCCAATTACACGGTATCCTTTTTGAACTAAATCTGCGTATTGGTATTCATACATAGCGTCACTCAATGGCCATCCATGGATTAGCACAACAGGTTGCCCTTCGCCAAGATCAGTTACATGAAGGCGTACATTTTCTTCTACGGCTATATATTCTTCCCTGCCCAGTGATGCACCAGTTCTTTTTGTTTGAGAAAACAGTTCGTTATTGGTTAATAATGCAGCAATGAGTCCGAAGGCCAGGATTATATGTTTCATTTTACAAGTTTAAATGTTGTTGATAGAGGTATTTTAGGGGAGATATTATATTAAGCATTGATGAATTCGAGGATATCGCGGTTAATCGTATCGGCCTCGGTTGTAGGCATGCCATGTGAAAAGCCGGGATAGATAATCAGTTTACCGTTTTTCAAAAGCTCAGCTGCTTTAACCGCTGTAGTTGCATAAGGTACTATCTGGTCGTCGTCGCCATGCAACACAAGTACTGGGAAATCCACACTTTTCAGGTCTTCAGTGAAATCAGTTTCCGAAAACACCCTGATGCAATCGTAATGCGCCTTTATGCCGCCCATCATGCCCTGTCTCCACCAATTGTCCTGGATACCTTTTTTAATGTCTGCACCTTCCCGGTTATAACCATAAAATGGAATGGTAAGGTCATGATAAAATTGCTGCCTGTTATGTTTTGTATTGTGGCGAATGTCGTCGAAAACAGCCAGTGGAACTCCCTCGGGATTGTTGTCGTCCTGAATCATATAAGGTGTAATGGCACTTATCAGCACTACTTTGGAAACCCGGTTTTTGCCATATTGAGCGGCATATCTTATGGCTTCGCCGCCACCGGTTGAATGCCCTATATGGATAGCATTTTTAAGATTCAGGAACTCAACCAGTTCGGCTACATCGGCGGCGTAAGTATCCATATCATTGCCTTTGTAAGTTTGAGTGGATCGTCCGTGGCCCCTTCTGTCGTGAGCAATCACCCTAAATCCTTTTTCGAGGAAAAACATCATCTGCGCATCCCAATCGTCTGATGATAATGGCCATCCGTGATGAAAGAAGATAGGTTGTCCTTCTCCCAGATCTTTGAAGTATATTTCTGTACCGTCTTTAACTGTGAACTTATTCATGATTTGTAGGTTTAAATGTTTTTATTGATTTGATGCTACAAAGTTGGTGCTTTTCTAAGCGCCTGGCAATGGACGGTCTTCGCCTTGCATTGCACTTTTTCCCCGGATTGTAAAAGCCGATAAATGGCATCCTGAAAAATGAGGTGCCAGCGCCTTCAGCAGGAGAAAGCGCAAAAAAGCATGGCCATTAGCCATGCTCAGCGTGTATGTTTGTCAGCTTTTAGAATTGTTTGCGAAATGAGAGAGGGGAGATGCCTGTGTTTTTAGTGAAAAAGCGAACAAAATAGGCGTCGTCTTCGTAATTCAGGCTATAGGCTATTTCCTTTACAGTCATTTTAGTATGTGCCAGCAGGCGTTTGCTTTCAAGGATAATCCTGTCCTTGATAATGTCATTCGGGGTGTTTTTACTGATTAGTCCAATTTTCTTGCTTAAGTTTTTGGGCGTTATAAACAGAAGTTCGGCGTAATCGGCAACGGTATGGTGTGTTCTATAATGCTGTTCTACCAGTTTGCTGAATCTTCTTAAAAATTGTACATCGGCGTGCTGGCAGGTTTCGGCTAACTGGTGCTGCTGTTTCCAAATTCGCAATGACTTCAGAATGATGAATTTTAACAGTATCCGAAGCATTTCCTCTGTGTTGGGGTCCTCGTTTTCCATTTCAGACCGAACTTCTCTGAGTATCGCCTGAATTTCTGTGGATTGATTTTCATTAAGCGCAATAAAGGGAACTTCAAATACATTGTTGTACAAAATACCGTCACAGGCCACCTCCTGGTCATGAATTTCAACACAGTAGAAATCTCTGTTGAAATGTATTAGTTGACCGCTGATTGTTTTACAGGGCTTTAATACAACCTTTGGATTTATAAACAGCAGCGCATCCGTTTCCATCCGGAATTTCTGGAAATCGACCTGGATAGTAGCGTTCTTCGGTACGAACAGTATTTTGATATGGTCATCTATTGACGTGAGCGTGTTTTCTTCCGTTGCTGGCAGGCTGAATTCTAAATTCCCGAACTGTTTATATGAAAATTGTTTTAGCATGTGTGTTCCCGGTTGATCGATAGTTAGTGTAGGCTGTGCCGGCAGTGCGCTGTATATAAACCGAAGTAAGGCAGATCGTCCGTTATAAAACCTCACTGGTTCAGCGCTTTCTGCGATCCGGCAATTTACTTATTTCCATTACAAACTGGCATTTTCATCAGGTAAGTATCAACTTTAACATTTTCAACATGTAGGTAGATAACGGAGATATCGCAATTGTGATCTGTGTAATGGAAAGGGAGGATATAAAAAAAACGCTACAAGTTGGAAGTATCCTTTTTGTAGCGTTTTCGTACCGCGTACGGGATTCGAACCCGTGATTCCTCCGTGAAAGGGAGGCGTCTTAACCCCTTGACCAACGCGGCATGTTTTGTAATTGGGAACGCAAAGGTAATCCCTGTTTTGATATTTTCAAAAAAAACTTTCTTAACCCAAATTTATATTGATTTATAGCTGTCCACCGCGTAAATTTGCATTTCAATTTTTTTCATCTTCAAATCTTTAGTGTAAAATGGGAACTACTCTCAAAATCGGTATTAATGGTTTCGGTCGTATTGGTCGCCTTGTATACCGTCAGATTTACAACATGCCTGGTATCGACGTGGTGGCTATCAACGATCTTACCAGCCCTAAGGTATTGGCGCACCTGTTAAAATACGACTCGGCGCAAGGTAGATTTGAAACAGAAGTAACTAGCACCGACAATTCCATCACTGTTAACGGTGAGGAAGTTAAAATATACGCACAGAAAGATCCTGCACAGATTCCCTGGAAAAACCATGAAATCGACGTAGTAATCGAGTGTACCGGCTTCTTTACTGATAAAGAGAAAGCGGAAGCACACATTACTGCCGGCGCTAAACGTGTAGTTATCTCTGCTCCAGCTACTGGCGACCTGAAAACTGTTGTGTTCAATGTGAACCACGACATCCTTGACGGTAGCGAAACTGTTATCTCCTGCGCTTCCTGCACAACTAACTGCCTGGCGCCTATGGCTAAGGTACTGGAAGATAAATACGGTATCGTTACCGGTTTAATGACCACTATCCACGCTTACACCAACGACCAGAACACCCTGGATGCTCCGCACCCTAAAGGTGACCTCCGTCGCGCCCGCGCTGCTGCCGCCAACATCGTGCCTAACAGCACTGGTGCTGCTAAAGCGATCGGCCTGGTACTGCCTAGCCTGAAAGGTAAACTGGACGGTAACGCTCAGCGTGTACCAACCATCACTGGTTCACTCACTGAACTGACTACCATCCTCGGTAAAAAAGTAACAGCTGAAGAAATCAACGAAGCCATGAAAGCTGCTTCTAACGAGTCTTTCGGTTACACTACAGACGAAATCGTAAGCACCGACATTATCGGTACCCGCTTCGGTTCGCTGTTCGATGCTACCCAAACTAAAGTAATCACCCAGGGCGATGTACAAATGGTGAAAACCGTTTCCTGGTACGATAACGAAATGAGCTACGTATCTCAACTGGTTCGCACTGTGAAACACTTCGCAGGCCTGATCAGCAAATAATATTGACTAAAAGCTGGGGGAGAAGGGATAAAGGTGCGTAGTGCCTTTATCTTTTTCTCCCTTCTCTTTTTTTACTAACCTTTCTTAAAACCCGGGATTATGAGCAAGTTTTCCGACTATAACTTCAGCGGCAAAAAAGCCCTGGTACGCGTAGATTTCAACGTTCCCCTCAACGATAAATTCGAGATTACCGACGATAACCGCATGACAGCAGCGGTTTCCACGATCAAAAAAATACTGGCCGACGGTGGTGCCGTTATCCTCATGTCGCACCTCGGCAGACCAAAAGACGGTCCTACCGATAAATATTCTCTCAAACACCTGGTTAACCACCTCATAAAATTGCTGGATGGCGTTACCGTTAAGTTTGCTGAAGACTGTGTAGGCGAAGTTGCTGAAAAAGCAGCCGCTAACCTGCAACCAGGCGAAGTGCTGCTGCTCGAAAACCTCCGCTTCCACAAACAGGAAGAGAAAGGTGACCGCGACTTTGCACAGCAACTGGCTAAACTGGGTGATGTATATGTGAACGATGCCTTCGGTACCGCTCACCGCGCCCACGCCTCTACAGCGGTTATCGCTGAATTCTTCCCTGCCGGTCAGCGCCTGTTTGGCCTGCTGATGGAAGCGGAAGTAAATAACGCCGAAAAAGTACTGCACGGCGCAGAAGCTCCTTTCACCGCCATCCTCGGCGGCGCTAAGGTGAGCGACAAAATCCTGATCATCGAAAACCTGATGGAAAAAGCCAATAACATCATCATTGGCGGCGGTATGGCATATACCTTCCTGAAAGCACAGGGTAAAGAGATCGGTAACTCGCTAGTAGAAAACGAGAAACTGGAACTCGCACTGGACCTGCTGGCTAAAGCTAAAGCCAAGGGCGTACAGTTGATCCTGCCTACCGATTCGGTAGCAGCTGATAAATTTGCAGCCGATGCTAACACCCAAACCGTTTCCAACGACAGCATTCCTGCCGGCTGGATGGGCCTGGACGTTGGTCCTGAGTCTGTAAAACTGTTTTCTGAAACCATCGCCAAGTCTAAAACCATCCTCTGGAACGGTCCTATGGGCGTGTTCGAAATGGAGAAGTTCCAGGCGGGTACTAAAGCTGTAGCCGATGCCATCGTGGAAGCTACTGCTGCAGGCGCTTTCTCCCTCGTGGGTGGTGGCGACTCTGTGGCGGCGGTTAACCAGTTTGGCCTGGCCGACAAAGTTAGCTATGTATCTACAGGCGGCGGCGCCATGCTCGAGTACTTCGAGGGCAAAAGCCTGCCCGGTATTGCTGCAATAAAGTAATTCGTACAATACGATAAAAAAAACGCTGTGTCCGTAAAGGGCACAGCGTTTTTTATTTTAAAGGAACGAGCTTATTTGCTCATTTCCGCGAAGTACTGGTGGAAGTAAGGGATCGTTTCGATGCCTTTGTAGAAGTTAGCGAGGTTGAACTTCTCATTCGGAGAGTGCAGGTTGTCGCTATCCAAACCAAAGCCCATCAACACCGTTTTAAGACCCAGTTCTTTCTCGAACAGCGCCACAATGGGAATGCTGCCGCCGCCCCTTACAGGAATAGGCTCTTTGCCGAAAGTTGCCGCATAAGCCTTGTTAGCGGCTTTAAAAGCGATATGATCTGTTGGTGTAACGTAAGGGTTACCACCATGGTGAGGCGTAACCTTCACTTTTACGGTGTTCGGCGCTATCTTCTCGAAATGCGCTTTGAACAGGTCGGATATTTTATGAGAATCCTGGTTAGGCACCAGGCGCATAGAGATCTTGGCAAATGCCTTAGAAGGCAATACCGTCTTGGCGCCTTCGCCGGTGTAACCACCCCAAATGCCGTTTACCTCGAGGGTTGGACGGGTACCGGTGCGTTCAAACACGCTGTAACCTTTTTCACCCCAAACATCGGCAATCTCCAGGTCGGTGATATATTCTTTCAGATCGAACGGAGCCGAATTAAGTGCTTTACGTTCTGCATCGCTCAGGTCGGCTACGTCGTCGTAGAAACCTGGGATGGTAATATGATTGTCTTTATCGTGCAGGCTGGCGATCATCTGGCAAAGGATCGTAGCCGGGTTGGCTACCGCTCCGCCATATACGCCGCTGTGCAGGTCGCGGTTAGGGCCGGTAACTTCCACTTCCATGTACGACAGGCCACGAAGGCCGGTATCGATTGAAGGGGTTTCGAGGCTGATCATGGCAGTGTCGGAAATCAATACCACATCGGCTTTCAGGCGTTCTTTGTTCTCTTTAATGAAGAGGCCCAGGTTTGCGCTGCCCACTTCTTCTTCACCTTCGATCATAAACTTCACGTTGCAGGCCATGGTATTGGTCGACACCATGGTTTCGAAAGCTTTTACGTGCATGTAAAACTGGCCTTTATCATCGGCCGAGCCACGGGCGTAGATTTTCCCGTCTTTAATAACGGGTTCAAAAGGGCCGCTATGCCACAGTTCCAGCGGGTCGGCCGGCTGTACGTCGTAGTGGCCATAAACCAGTACAGTAGGCAGGGCGGGGTCGATTATTTTTTCACCGTAAACGATAGGGTGGCCTGCTGTAGGACAAACCTCCACGTTATTGGCGCCTGCTTCGATTAATCTCTCCTTCACTGCTTCTGCGCAGCGTTTCGTGTCTTCGTTGTGCCTGGAGTCCGCGCTCACAGAGGGTATGCGCAGCAGCGATAACAACTCTTCCAGGAACCTGTCTTTATTCTCAGCCTGGTAATCTTTCCAAACTTGCATGATGTATGGTGATTATAAACGTTTACAATGGCTGCAATTTAAAGGAATTTGCAGAAAGCAAAGGGCTTGTAAAAAAATTATGGACCCAGCAGTGGAGTACTATAGGGCCGCCGTTGCGTCGCACTCTTCATCTGTAACAATTCTATCAACATTTTTATTTATTTCCGTGCCTGCCAAACCGTCTGCGAACCGGCAACACAGGCTTTCCTCCGGCTTTACACCGTGTATGTTCGCCGGTCCGGGGCTGCTGTCATTAGGTTTTCAATAGCAATGAAAGGGCAGCGAAAGGGCAGTTTAAGGGCAACGATAGGGCCTGGGTGGCCAGCAGCAAGCCTTTGAGTAGCCCTAAAATAGCAAGATCCCTATTCCCACTGTTGTTTCCGCGTGTTCGTTTTTAAGAAAAGGTAAGTATATCATATAATCACCTTCACCGCCCCAGCGGGTTTCAGCGAAAATGGATATAGGATCGATAAAGGGTCGGTATAGAATGCCCAATAGCGATCCCTCCGCTGAAGGGAGTGACACAACGGCGGCTGATGATTTGTCTAAAGCTGGTCCCAAAAAGTTACTTAGGAAATCAGTTTCTGGCGAAGGAGGAATTCGAGTTTTTCGTTAACGTCGAGCAGCTTCTCGGTAAGTTCGCGGTTTTCTTTTCGGAGTGCGTAAACTTCGTAAGCCTTATCGATGTTATGCTTAAGTTCGTCTTCGTTCCAGGGTTTTGAGAAGTATTTATAAACCTGGCCTTTATTGATGGCGTCGATTACCGCATTGATGTCGGCGTAACCGGTAAGCAGGATGCGGATCGGTTCGGAGTGCTTTTCGAGGATAGACTCAAAGAATTCGATACCGGTCATTTTCGGCATACGCTGATCGGAAATGATAATGTGGAAATCATTCTCGTCCAGTAACTTATAAGCTTCTTCGGCCGATTCTGCAGTGTGAATGGCGTATAATCTCCTGAAGCTGGCCTTAAAGGCATTCAGGTTATGTACTTCATCATCTATATAGAGGATGCGTATTTGTTGCTGACTCATCTAACGCTGTAAACTTAATCTAAGTTAATAAAAATAAGCGGGTTGTGAACAGATAGGGTACCTGTTTTTTACGCTCACATGATCGCTTTGGCCTGTCCTGGCACATTCATAAGTTCCGTATTGCCGGTAAAAACTGTTATTAACCACAACCTGTATCCGAAATATCGTGCTGTAAACATAGATGTTTTGTTGTGGATTTTAATTAATAAGTATAAGTTTTTTTTAAAAAGTATAATGAAATATCATGTAACCAGGCACTTACGCAAGGGATATGGCGCTGTTGTTTTGCGTTTTGCCGAAATTCGTGTAGGTTTGATAAACTCCTTAGGGGGACGAACAAAAATAAATCAGTGTATATTATGAAAAAATCCTCGATCGTTTTAATTGGTATCCTTGTTTTGGTTGTTATTATTGGCTTCGCCGGCTGCGGTAAATACAACAGCCTGCAGAAACTGGACGAAAACGTGAATGGGGCATGGGGCGCAGTGGAAACTCAGTATCAGCGTCGTGCCGACCTTATCGACAACCTGGTAGCCACTGTTAAAGGTGCCGCTAACTTCGAAAAAAGCACACTTACCGAAGTAATCAATGCCCGTGCAAAAGCTACTGCGGTAACTATTAATAATACCGGCGACCTGAGCCAGGAGAAAATTGACCAGTTCCAGGCAGCGCAGGGCGAGTTGAATGGTTCACTCAGCCGCTTACTGGTATCGGTAGAGCGTTATCCTGAACTGAAAGCTACTGCCCAGTTCGGCGAACTGCGTGCCCAGATAGAAGGGACAGAAAACAGGATCGCGAACGCACGTAACGATTTCAACACTACTGTGCGCAATTTCAACAGCGTTATCCGTACTTTCCCCAGCAACATCGTAGCTGGCTTCAGCGGCCTGCAACAGCGCGGTTACTTTAAATCCGACGCGGGCGCAAACAAAGCTCCTAAAGTTGAATTCTAGTTTTTAGATAACATTACCGGAAAAGGGGATGCAGCGCCTTGATGCGCTGCTTCCTTTTTTCTTCCAAAACCGCAGCCATGCGCTTATTCCCAAAAAAAGAACTTTTTACAGAAGACGAAAAAGCCAAAGTGGTAACGGCCGTACGCCATGCCGAGCGCCTCACAAGTGGTGAGGTAAGGGTTTTTGTGGAAAGCCGCTGCTCTTTTGTAGACGCAAAAGACCGCGCACGGGAAATATTTGCCTCACTTGGAATGGATAAAACCAAACATCGTAACGGGGTATTGTTATACCTTGCCCTGCTGGACCACCAGTTTGCCATAATAGGCGATCAGGGCATTCACGAAAAAGTGGGTAATGATTTCTGGCAAAAAGAAGCCATGTTACTGCGTGATTATTTTTCCCGCAATCTCATTATCGAAGGCATTGAACTGTGTGTAAAGGAAATCGGCGAGTCGCTGCAATTCCACTTTCCCTATGCGGCAGACGATAAAAACGAATTACCCGACGATATTGTGTTTGGTAGATAAATTATAGCTATTGCAATGAAGATATTTCGCTGGTTACTATTATGGACGGTATTAATTACAGGTGTTGCTGCCAATGCGCAGGATATTCCCAAACCTAAGAACCCTCCGCAGCTTGTAAACGATTTTGCAGGTGTGCTGCTGCGTGAAGACGCGGCAAAACTGGAACAAAAGTTGGAACGTTATGAAGATAGTACCTCTTCGGAAATCGTGATCGTTACCATGCGTACCATCGGCGATTACGAAGCCAGCGAAGTAGCTTTTAAAATACTCCGCGAATGGGGTGTAGGTAAAAAAGATAAAAATAACGGCCTGGTTATACTGGTAGCGGTCGACGACAGGAAGGTGAGGATTGAAACGGGGTACGGAATGGAAAACGTTGTACCGGACGCTATAGCTTACCGTATAATAGACCAGCAAATAAAACCCGCCTTCCGCGAAGGACATTATTACCAGGGGCTGGACGATGCTGTGAACAGCATCATGAAAGCCGCGGCGGGCGAGTACCATGCAGTACCTAAAAAGAAAAAAGATGTAGGAGTAGGAGGCGGCGCGCTGATCCTTTTCATTATTATCATACTGATTATTATTAGTCGCAGCGGCGGCAGAGGCGGCGGCGGCACGTTTAGCAGGAGAGGGTTCAATGGCTGGGGCGGTGTTGGCGGCGGTTTCTTAGGCGGCGGCTTCGGTGGCGGCGGCGGTGGTGGCTTTGGTGGCGGAAGCAGCGGTGGAGGCTTTGGTGGCTTCGGCGGCGGTTCCGGTATAGGCGGCGGCGCCAGCGGCAACTGGTAACAAATAAAACTACGAAAGCCCTTTATTATCCCCTTTTACCAGGTAAAATATGAAATGCCCCAGGGTATGAAGTATCTGCATGTGTTAAACGGAGACGCAACATTAGAAGTATTCCGCAAAAGCGGGATACCAGGCGATATATTGGTTTGCAGGGAAATGATGTGCGAAGGAAAGGCCCCGGTAGCGGCAAACATCAGTGCCTTTTTTGCCGAACGCTCGGCACATCTGCACGAACAATACGGCATCGACCCCCGCAATTACGAAGAAAGCATTAAACAGGAACTACTGAAACTACAGCAGGCAGGGGAATACGACGAAGTGGTACTGTGGTTCGAGTTCGATGTTTTTTGCCAGATCAACTTATTATTTATCCTCTGGTTATTACGCCAGTTGGAGGTCAAACTACCTGTTGTAAGCCTGGTATCTATCAATCACCATCCCGAAGTACCCAACTTCAAAGGTTTCGGCGTATTACTTCCCCATCACTATCCCCCGCTTTTTGAACAAAGGGTAGTGCTGAAGGAGGAAGACTGGCAACTGGCACTCGATGCCTGGGATGTATATACAGGCGGCGACCCGGAAAAGATGAACAACATCCGTTATCGCCCTGCCGGTAACCTGCCCTACCTGGCCGAGGCTTTACAGGCCCAGTTGCAACGGCTGCCTTTTACGGGCGATGGGTTAAATGCCATCCAACGCTTTTTCCTCCAACACCTTCAATTGGGCTGTGCGCCCTGGTATAATTTATACAACCGCTTCTGGAACGAATTAAAAATATACGGCTTCGGCGACTTCCAGCTCGATATGATTACACAGCGTATGCGCGACGCCGGGGTAATGGAAGGTTCGGAGCAGTTTTGTATTACTGCACTTGGAAAGGAAATACTGAATAACGAGGAAAATTATATGGACTACGCCCCCCGAACTAATCACTGGGTTGGCGGCTGCCCTCTGCACAATACTCCCTGGCGTTGGGACCCGGCACAGGATAAGCCGGTAAAGCTGGAGAAGTAACGTTTATGCCTGGCCGTTGCGCCGCCTGTGTAAAGCTGTTTTGGAATATGCACCGAAACTGCTAATTTTCACAGGTAAGAAAAACTCTCTATGCGAAAATATTTGTTGCCTGTTCTCTTTCTGTGCGTGTTCTCTGTTAAAGCATTTGCCCAGGATGATGTAAGGCGTTTTGCCCATGCACTTGGGGTCTCTGCATTTTTTGGCCGCTCTACCACCGCATTGGGTTTCACCTATTCGCCCCGGCTTAACTTCCTGGTATTCACAAACGAAAGCTCATTTTCTGCAGGTACGCACGCTACTTTCCTCGGCGGCACAATCAACAGCAGCAGCGACGATTTAAATGATGCCACCAGCAGCGAAGACTTTTCCTCTTATTGTGTGGATATACCCGTGGTAATTGAATACAACTTCGGCGCAAGTGCTATTGCCGGCGGCAATACGCATAAAATGGGCTTTTTCATGGGGGCAGGCTACGGTTTCCATAACAGTGGCAGCAAAAACGGCCGCGATCTGCATACCAATGGTCCCGTAGTTAGCGCTGGTCTTCGTTTCTCTGCCGGCATGGGCGAAGCCTCTTTTGAGTTAAGAGGACAGTATATGTTCGATAAACTGTCGTTTAACGGCGAATACTCTATCACAGGCGTCGGTCTTTCCTATCACTTTTAGTCTTACACGAACAACTGCAGCAGTAAAACGCCTGCAAGTCCCGCAACGCTCACAATGGTTTCCATCAGCGACCAGGTGGCGAACGTTTGTTTCAGGTTAAGATTGAAATATTCCTTGAAGAGCCAGAAGCCACTGTCGTTTACGTGTGAGAACATAAGGCTGCCCGCACCGATAGATAATACCATCAGTTCGGGTTGTGTATGAGGGGCGTGCAGTAAGGGTAATAAGATAGATCCTGCCGTAAGGCCCGCCACCGTGGCCGATCCAACACATACGCGAATAATGGCGGCTATTGTCCAGCCCAATACCAGCGGCGACAGCGGCAGGTCTTTCAGCGAGTTGCCGATATAGGTATTCATACCTCCGTCTTTCATTACCTGCATAAAAATACCCGAGCCGGCAATGATCAGCAGCATGGGCGCCAGGCCTTTTACCGCTTCTTCCAGCTGTTTCATGAGTTGCTTCATTTTCACGCCGCGTTTAATACCCAGCAGGTACACCGCTACCAATACCGATATCATCATGGCCATATTAGCATCGCCCACAAAGGCGATCACTTTGCCGCCAATACTGAATAAAGTTTGGGCGATCAGTGTTTGCGGATGACCAAATACCCGATCGATAGCCGGCCCGAAAGAGCTGCTGATCGTGGTGATGGTAAGGAGGAACAGGGGTAATAATGCGCAGAACAGGCTGATGCCGAGGCCGGGCAGCTGGTTGTCGGGCAGGTGTTGCACATGCACCAGTTCCGGGTTAGGCGTTACCTGGTACTTTTTAAGTGTACGGGCGAACAGGGGCCCGGCGATGGCAATAATCGGTATGCCCACTATCAGCCCATATAAAAGTGTTTTACCCAAATCGGCCCCTAGTTGTGCCGAAATAGCAGTAGGTGAAGGATGTGGTGGCAAAAAGCCATGCGATACCGACAGTGCCGCGATCATGGGAATGCCAATGTACATCAGTGGCAGCCGCGTAGTCATGCCCGTGGCAAATATCAGTGGCACCACAATAACGAAGGCTGCCGTGTAAAACATCGGGAACCCGATCAGCAAACCGCCCAGGGCCATGGCCCATTGAATATTTTTGATACCACATAGTCGTACCAGCGAGGTCGTAATCTGTTGCGCAGCCCCACTATCGGCCACTATTTTTCCCAGCATGGCGCCAAATACAAGAATCATCAATAAGGAACCCAGCGTACCGCCAATCCCGGCTTTAATGGACGCACTAATACCCACCATGTTCATATTGCAGGCCAGGCCCAAACAAATACTCACAATGATAAAGGAAATGAACGTGTCGAGCTTTAGTCCTACGATGAGGGCTATGAGCAGAAGGATAGCAGCTAAGGAAAGTAGTAATGGCATAACGTGTCGATATCTTATAAAGATAAAATAAAAAAGAAAAGAGCCCGCGGGTATTACACCTGCGGGCTCTTTTTAAGTGATATCGAAAAGGGAAACTATTCTTCTGCTTTACTTGCCTGTATCTCGGCAATTACTTTCTGCACGTATTCACCCTGTTTCTTCAGCTCCTCCGCTTGTGCGCCGGTGGCTGATGCTGCTTTCTCCTGTTTCTTTTTCACGATTGGCTGCAACAGGTTAATGAAATAGCTGTTCACCATACCGTTATGCATTTGGTCAGCGAAACCTTTCACCTGGTCAATGCCTTTAATGAAAGCGGCGTTATCGTCCACTTTCGACAACATAGCCAGGTATTGCAGGGCTGCGTTAAATTTGGCATTCTGTCCGGCAGCTTCTTCGAATTGTTTAGCGAAGAACCCTATGTCGGCAGGATCTCCTTTTTTCGTGTACACAGCGGCAATGCTGCTGGTAAGGGCGCCTTTAGCATCTGCTTCCAGCTTTTTGGCGGTAGTGTAAGCACTTTCAGGATTCAGCGCATTAAACGCTGCCAGGGCAGATGCGGCTACTGAATAAGACTTGTCTTTCAACGCAGTCTCGAAGAGTGATGCGTATTGCTGGTCCTTCAGTTTAGCAAGGGTAGCAATGGCCGCACTTCTTACTACAGAGGCCGGATCGTTTTTAGCCAGGGCAACAACCGTTTCCAGGGCAGCCGCTTTTACGTCTGCATTTTCCAAACGGAGGCCGGAAACCGCCATAGCACGCAAACCTTCATATTTATCTTTCAGTGCAGCCACTACAACAGCGCGGGCAGCAGCATTGCTGGTTTGCTGTTTCAGCGTAGCCTCAATCGCTTCGCGGCGGTCGAGGTAGTTAGTGGCATTCTTAAACTGGAAGATATAAGTGTTAATGTCGCGGTGATCGGATTTTTTAGCCAACAGTATCTTGTCGCCGTCTACATTCACGAAATCAGGTTTGGTGGTGTAAGCGTAGGTGAAAGTGTCGGTTTTTTCTGTGAGCGTAACGTTGTGACGGATCTTTTTACCGCCTTCGTAAATATCGATCGCGAAGGGTAGTGTAAAGATCTTATCGCCTTTCTGCTGTTGCTGTATAATTACCTTTACGGTTTTTGCTGCATCGTTGAACTCGTAGCTGAGGTCCAGTGTAGGATAACCCTGGCCAAAGTACCACTGGTTCCAGAACCAGTTCAGGTCTTTACCGGTTACTTCTTCAAAAGCCAGGCGCAGATGGTGCGATTCTGTGGCTTTGAAAGCGTTGCTTTTCAGGTAAAGGTTCAGCGATTTGAAGAACGCGTCATCCCCTACATAATTACGCAGCATGTTCAGGATACGGCCGCCTTTCTGGTAGCTAACCGCATCAAACATATCTTCTTTATCACGGTAGTGGAAACGTACCAGGTCACGGTCGCCGGCATAACCAATAAAGTTGATGTAGTTGTTGAGGGAAGTATAGCTGTGTGCGTCAGCGGCGTCTTTACCGTACTTATATTCAAACCACAGGTATTCGCTGTAATCTGCGAACGACTCGTTCAGGGTAAGGTTGCTCCACGATTCGCAGGTAGCGTAATCGCCAAACCACTGGTGAAACAGTTCGTGGGCAATTACAGATTCCGCCTGGTGGTCATCGTCCAGTAACTCACGATCTGTTTTTTGTACCATTTCGCCGTGCAGGGTAGCCGTGGTATTTTCCATAGCGCCCGATACGTAGTCGCGTACAACGATCTGTGAGTATTTCACCCAAGGGTAATCAACACCCAGGATTTTAGAGTAGAAGGTGAGCATTTCAGGCGTGTTGCCGAAAATAGCCTTCGCGTAAGGCGCATATGCTTTTTCCTGGTAGTAGCTTACTTCTTTACCCTTCCAGGTATCTTTCGTGATCACAAATTCGCCAACAGCCATCATAAACAGGTACGGAGCATGTGGCAGGTCCATTTTCCAGGTATCGGTACGGGTACCATCGGCATTAGGCTTCTGGCTTACCAGTTTACCGTTGGAAAGGGTCACATACTTCTTTTGTACCGTCATAGATATTTCGGAAGTCGTTTTCTGGTTGTTTTTGTCGATGGTAGGGAACCATACAGAAGATGCTTCCGTTTCGCCCTGCGTCCATATCTGGATTGGTTTGTTAGGATCTTTACCATCAGGGTTGATGAAGTAAAGACCTTTTGCATCAGTAATCGCGCTGCTGCCTTTTACGGTGAGTTCATCTGGTTTGGCAGTGTAGTCGATGTAAATCACATACGACTCGCTGGCTTTGTATGACCTGTCCAGGTGAATATTCAGTTCCCAGCCATTGTAATCATATTTAAGCGGCGTGTTTTTACCCGCTTTAACGATCGCTACTCCTTTAATCTCCATGCCTTTAGCGTCCAGCAGCAGGCTGTCGGTAGCATAGAAGTGAGGGCGGAGGGTGATCCAGGCTTTGCCGTAGAGGTAACGTTTGGCATAGTCGAAGCGCACATCAAGCTTAGTGTGCACGAGGTCGTTGGTTTTGGTAGGGGAGGCCCGGTAGATCTTCAATATCGGGTCATTCTCATTAGTGTCTGCAGACTGTGCATGGGCGCTCTGGAAGATTCCAGTGGCAGTTACCCCGGCCAGCAGCAGGCAAAGCAGTTTACTCTTACGATGCATGTAAAGCGTTTTAAACAAAAATAAACCCTCCGGCTGGAGGGAAACCTCAAATTTAAACAAATGGGCCAAATACAACGCAAGCGGTTAAAATTGTTACTTTTGTAAGCACAGCACCTGCTAAATATGATTAAAACAAGCGTAAACGCCAAAGCGAACTTCGAAATAACGGCCAAAGGCGCCGAAATAAGCAGCAACGGCCAGGCCGTAAACTGGAGCGCCGTACAATTGCCCACCGGCGATTACCACCTGCTCATAGACGGTAAAAGCTTTATGGCCCAGGTGTTAAAAATAGACCGGGAAGCCAAAACGGTAACCATCGAGATCGATCACCAGGAGTACGAAGTAGCCCTGGAAGAGCCGATGGACAGGTTACTGGCAGCCATGGGGATCAAGGATTCCGGCAAAAAGAAGATCAATGATATTAAGGCGCCCATGCCCGGCATGGTGCTGAAAATACTGGTAACGCCCGGCCAGCACATCGCCAAGGGCGATCCTGTGCTAATACTGGAGGCCATGAAAATGGAGAACGTGTTTAAGTCTGCTACCGATGCCGTTGTAAAAGAAATAAAGGTGAAAGAGCGCACGGCTGTTGAAAAAGGGGAAGTTTTGGTGGTACTGGAATAATATTTGTTCTATTAAGGTTTTACGTCTAAGTCTATGCATCAGATTAAAAAAGGAATTATATATATAGCCTGTTGTCTTTTTATGGGCAGTAGCGCGTTTGCGCAGGAGAAAACCGACTATTTCGTTTATATACAAAACGAAAAAAGCCAGCCTTTTTACCTTAAATACAAAGGCCAGGTGATCAGTTCTTCTCCTAAAGGGTATATTATCCTTTCAAAGATGGAGCAGGGCGAATCGGTGCCTGTGACCGTAGGTTTCCCTAAAAACGAGCATCCCGAACAAAGTTTCCTGTTAAAAGTAAACCGCCGCGACCAGGGCCTGCTGCTAAAGAACGGCGAGGAAGGTTTTGCGCTGTACGATCTGCAAAGTTTTGCAGTTACCCGTGCCGGCGAAGGTCTGGTGGCCAAACAAAAGAAAACGGACGATCCGGTGGCTGCGGAAGTAGCCGCTGCCAATACAGAGGCTTTTAAAGAAGTTGGTACCGACGTAACTAAGGTGGGTGATGTAGCCACCAATCAGCCAGAAACGCCTAAGAAAGCAGATGCTGCCCCACCGAAAGCCAAAGGCAATTTTGCCTCTGCGCTGGACAGGGTAGTGGTAGATGGGAGAGATGAGGTGATACCAGAGGAGAAACCCGAAATGGTGGCCGCGCCAGTGAAGGAAGAAGTGATAGAGCCTGCCGCCCCCACCGAAAAGCTATCGAAGAAACAACAACGTAAAAACAGGAAAAAGGCCACATCGTTGTCAGAAGAAGAACAGGCCATATTAGCCAGTGTGCTGGACGATGAGCGTAAAGCTGCTGAGCAGGAAGCTTCCGACGAAACAGCTGCACAGGAAAAGGTGAAGGAAGAGAAGGGGGCTGAAGAAGAAGCCGTTGTGAAAGAGGAGAAGCCTGAGTTGGTGTTACCGGCAGAAGAAGTGCCGGTAGCGAAGAAAGAGAAGAAGTCGAAGAAGAAAACAAGTACGAAAGATCCTGAGTTTATAGAGTTTGGAGAAGAAAGCGCTGCCGCTGTTACTACTGGAGCTGCAGTAGCAACAGAAGCCGCTGTTGAAAAAAAGCCATCTGCCCGCGACCTGAAACGCCAGAAACGTAAAGAGGCGCGTGAAGCCAGTGAGTCAGAGGCAATCGACTCGGCCGTACAACAAACAGAAACGCCCGTTGAAGAAATAAAAGAGAAGCCGAGGAAGAAACAAAAGGTAGAAGAAGAAACCCCCGCTACCGGCGAAACCGCCAAAATGGCGAATTCCGACTGCGCTAAATCCCTGGAAGTAGATGAGTTCAGGAAGCTGATGCGTAAAATGTCGGGTCAGAAGAACGAAGACAATATGATCGATGTGTTCCGCAAAGGCATTAAAGGCGTGTGTGTAAGCACAGATCAGGTAAGGTCGCTCGTGCAGCTGCTGGACCAGGAGTCTTACCGCTACCAGTTACTGGACATTGCCTATCCCAAAACAGTTGATGCCGAGAATTTTAGCTCCCTCTCCAGTGTGTTGAAGCAGGACTATTATGTAGAACGCTTTAAAGCAATGTTGCGGAAGAAATAATTCCTTTCTTTACTTTCGCACCATATGGCGAGGTATTTCATAGAAGTTGCTTATTTAGGTGCTGCTTATGCGGGTTTCCAGGTACAGGAAAACGCGGCAACCGTACAATCCGAACTGGATAAGGGGTTGAGCATGATACTTCGTACACAGATAGCTACCACAGGCTCCAGCCGTACCGATGCAGGTGTACATGCCCGCCAGAACTTTCTGCACTTCGATTTCGAAGGTACTTTAAACCCGCAGTTGCAGTATAAGATGAATGCCGTATTGCCCGGCGATATCGCTGTAAATGGTATATATAGTGTGCCCGACGACTATCACAGTCGTTTTGCCGCATTGGGCCGTTCGTACGAATACCGGTTATATTCTCTTAAAGATCCTTTCCTCCGCGACCGCGGTTATTACTTCCCTTATAAGCTCGATTTCGATTTGCTGCAGCAGGCAGCCACTATCGTGAAAGAATACACGGACTTTACCAGCTTCTCCAAGCGTAACACGCAGGTGCATTCATTTAACTGCGCTATCAACTATTCTTACTGGACGTTAGATGAAACAGGCTTGATGTACCATGTAAGTGCCAATCGCTTTCTGCGTGGTATGGTGCGTGGTTTGGTGGGAACGATGCTGAGAGTAGGCCGTGGTAAGCTGTCTGTCAGCGATTTTCATGCAGCCATACAGGCAAAGGATTGTACACGTGTAGACTTTGCCGTGCCTCCCCAGGGTTTAAGTTTGATTAAAGTAGCTTATCCTGATGGTATATTACAACCCATCTAAAGAAAGTTCAAAGAATTTTATACCAGCGAAACCCTTTACTACATTGGATTCTATCAGATCACTACAAAGCTCTGATTAAGAAAATTAAGAAAGAATTTGGTGGAAAGAAAAAACTCTATACCTTTGCATCCCGCTTTGATAGAAAGCACACAAATAAAAGCTCTTTACACGACGAATTTCCTTCTTTTTTTATCTTAGTTTTTACGCGTTAGAACTCTTTCTGGTAAAGCGTTTCAGCGAAAAAACAAAAAATAAAAATTCTGAAAATAAAAGTTGGAAGTAATAAAAAGTTTACTACCTTTGCACTCCCATCGAAACAGGGTGTACGACGAAAAGGAAGTACAGAAAGAAAAAAAGCTCTTCACTTTAATTAAAGATGTGGCATCTGGCCTGAAGGTTCGCAACCTTATCATCTGCACGATTTTTCTACCGGTAAGTAGTCTTTAATACTGATGCCAATCAGCGTTGAAGGTGGTACGGTGGGAGAAAATGATCTTTGAAATATTGGAAACAACAGCACGACAGATCTTTCTAAAGAGTCTGTCACAAACACAGGTAATGTTAGCGACAACATTAAATTGAAATCTCGTCTGATTTTCTGAGAGAAAATTAGTCAGTTCAAACAACTTCTTTACAATGGAGAGTTTGATCCTGGCTCAGGATGAACGCTAGCGGCAGGCCTAATACATGCAAGTCGAGGGGCAGCACGGTAGCAATACTGGTGGCGACCGGCAAACGGGTGCGGAACACGTACGCAACCTTCCTTCAAGTGGGGGATAGCCCATAGAAATGTGGATTAATACCTCGTAATATCATGAGTCGGCATCGGTTTATGATTATAGAATTTCGCTTGAAGATGGGCGTGCGCCTGATTAGGTAGTTGGTGAGGTAACGGCTCACCAAGCCAACGATCAGTAACTGGCGTGAGAGCGCGACCAGTCACACGGGCACTGAGACACGGGCCCGACTCCTACGGGAGGCAGCAGTAAGGAATA
>NZ_CABHOU010000035.1 GCF_902168175.1 uncultured Chitinophaga sp.
CTGGAAGCCATTACTTTGCGGAAGGGTCACCCTGTTGCTTGAATCCGAGTAACCGGCCACGTTATTGGTAACATTGGTGGTATACACCTGCTGGTACGTTTCGCCATCGCGTTTATTTACCGCGGTAGTAACACCCAGTGAAATGGTACGGCCTCTTTTGGAGAAGGCATGACGGTATAAAATATTATTATTGAAGTTGAAACCATTACTTTCCGCCTCCCTCCTGTTATAAGTAAGCGTATAAGGTTTTGCGGGCGAATAACCCAGCGAACCCTCTGTAAGCGTGGTAGAATTATTATCCTGGAAGCTGATATTAGGCGTGATGATCAGGCTGTTGGCCGAGTCAATTTTATACTCCAGCCGCATGTTTATGCGGTGGTTATAGTTCTTGCTGCCAGACTGCTGATCTTCGGCGTAATAAGTAGAAGTATCGGCACTGAGGATCGTCTGGCGGGTTGTGTTCGTCAGGTTTTCATTAATACTGTTATTAAAGAAGTAACTGCCTGTCACTTCCACCTTTTTGCCCCATAGATCAGAAAAGTTAATGCCGAACGAATTGGTTTTATTGTTACCGCTGGAGTTGCCCACCAGGAAGTTACCACCGCCATTTCCGCCAAAGCCGCCTGCGCCACCGCCACCGCGGCCTCCGCGACCACCGCCACCGCCGCGTCCACCTCCGCCACCGCCGCCCATCACACCCAGTATATCCTGGGAAGAGAAGTTTTGCTGGTTTACATTATTGGCCATACCGATAACGGCGATACGCCTGTCGCCTTTGAAGAAGTTCACATTCCCCCCCACCATGTAGCGTTCGTCGGTACCATAACCCGCATAAAATTTCCCAAACTGAGATGCGCGCATGCTGCCATTAGTAACGATATTGATCGTTTTAGAAGAGTTACCGTCATCAAACCCGGTAAACTGCGCCTGGTCACTAAGCCTGTCGAACACTTCAATTTTATTAATGACCTCCGCCGGAAGGTTACGCAGTGCGAGCGTAGCATCTTCGCCGAAATACTCTTTACCGTCCAGTAACACTTTTCTCACATCTTCGCCATGTGCCTTTACCGTTCCGTTCTCTACCGTAATACCCGGCATTTTACGGACCAGGTCTTCGCCGCTGGCGTCAGGATTAGTTTTAAATGCTGCAGCGTTGTACGCTGTAGTGTCACCCTTTTGTTGTGCGGGCGGCACCTGGCCTTTGATGGTTACCGCCTTAAGGTCGGTAGCACCTTTGGTCATAAACTGCACGCCCATGTTGGCCGATGCGGGCTCTAACATGAAAGCTTTAGTGTATTCGCTATAACCAATAGAGGTAACAGTTAACAATACCAGTTGAGGTGAGAGGCCTTTGATCTCAAAAGCACCGTCTTTATCAGTATAAGCATTGAATTTAATAGTAGAATCCTGTGGGGAAGTAAGGCGCACCGTAGCACCTTTAACGGGCGCCTCGCCCGCTTTATCCTTAAACACGCCTTTTAATACCAGTTCCTGCGCCTGAGCAACGCCTGCCGATGTTAAAAGGAAAATGATGATCGCCGTAATCTGCCGCATAATATGTAGATGTTCGTTTGTATACTGTATTGGACGATGGCTGTTAAAAAAACCTTTGCCGCTCCCGATATTTATTTTTTAGCCATGTATGTGTATTGGTTTTCAATTGCAGAATCCTATATTTGCTTTTCAAGCTCTTTAATTCT
Source organism: uncultured Chitinophaga sp. (assembly GCF_902168175.1). Classification (GTDB taxonomy): domain Bacteria; phylum Bacteroidota; class Bacteroidia; order Chitinophagales; family Chitinophagaceae; genus Chitinophaga. Next base: position 1,701 of record NZ_CABHOU010000035.1, read on the forward strand.
CTCTTCCACAGTAAGGTTAGCGGTGAAAACCGCTTCTAAAAAGGAACCGTGTGCAAATCACGGGCTGTCGCGCAACTGTAAGTAACATTAGGGTTGTTGCCTGAAAAAAAGTTCCATTGTGCCGTTAATACGGCATGAGAAGGACGGCAACAACGTTACAAGCCAGGATACTTGCCTGTCACTGTTCAAGACCAATGCTTTCGCGTTATGAAGCATAGTCAGGATAATATTACCATGCACAGGGCGTGCCACAACATGCCCGTACAGCGTAATAACCCCGCTATCTCTTACATTTCCGGAAAGCACACGAAAACTGAATGAACATTATTCAATGATGTTTTATGCGTATGCTTAAGCACAACTCCGACTACGAACAATACTACCAGCAAGAGATCGCTGGCAGTGAAGTTATTCGGATGGGTATACGTAGTGGCTGGAGATGCGGTGTACATACCACCCTCCTGCTGCAAATGCCAGGAACGATATTAACCGCCATGTAACCGTGTAAAAACCCGGGCCGCATTGTATATTACAGTGCGGCCATTTATTTTCATCCACCGTGTTAACATTATGAAAGGATCTTTTAAACAGGTGCAGTCGAAGTTCAATGCCCCGCTCATGAGCTGGGACATCTTCATTTCCTATTATCACCAGAGCCTTAAAATGGGCACCGATGCACAGCAACTCGAAAAGCTGGCAGAGGATAAGAACTGGCAGCAGCAATGGAACTTTTCGGAGAAGCTGTTTAAAGAACATAAACTCATTATTGTTACTGATGTGGAACGAAACGTTGTATTTGTAAGCAGTAACGTTTGGAAAATTACCGGTTATAGTGCAGAGAATGTAGTGGGCAAAAACCTTTCTGAATTCCGGAACGAAGCCAGCGATGCCCTGGCAATGGATAAAATAAGGGCCGCTATCAGGGCAAAAGGACCGTTCGAAAGCGATATCGTAAATTACACGCCGAGCGGCAGTCCGTACCGTTGCCGTGTAGAGGGGCACCCGGTATTTAACCAGCAGGGAACACTTGTTAATTTTATCTTTTTTGAAAAACTATTGTAGATGCCATGTCACGAAACAAAATACTGCCAGCGATGTAATGGACCGTTTGAGTGTAAGGTGGGAAACATTTCGCAGTGCCAGTGTAATGGTATTGAATTAGCCCCCGAAGCGCGGCAGGAAATAGCCGCCTCCTACTCCGAATGCCTCTGCCGCCAGTGCCTGCTCAACATACAGCAGGAAGTACTGAATAAGGCCCGGAAAGAGAAATTCCTCCGCCTCTTTTCGTTTTTCCGTTCCCGTTAACGACATCATCTGCTATAAAAATAGTACCCCCGTCTGGGACAGGCCCGAACGGGGGATTTAAAAGAATATACTTACTAACAAATAATGCAGATTTGTTATTCTTTATTCTGCTACAAAGATAGTATAAATTAAATATGATTTGCAAGTATAAATAAACATATAATTATTTAATATTTGTCCAGTATTTATCACATTTAATTAATAATCAATAAATTAATGAATTTATACTACTTATAATGAAATTTCATCTTCTTCATAATTTTGCTTTCCCCGGCAGTTTTACCCATTTTTCGCTGTACATACTTATGTACTACATACATTAAAGGAATCATTACTATCATTGACCCGGCAATTACGTAACCCAATACATCGAAACGGTCGAGATGACCACTGGGCTGTTTAATTACGATAAGACCAGCTACCATAGCGGCAATACCACCAGAAGCCTGTTGTATGGACGAGTTAATGGCCATAAAGGCCCCTCTGTCCTTAGCATCCGGTACGGCTGTCATTAAAGCGGAAGACGAGATCATGCGGGAGGAGACGCCGGTCATCATTACTACGTTTACGAGCATCACCGCCCAGATAGGGCTGATCCCCATATTTGTATACACCAGCACCATCAACAGCGCCAGGATGGAACCTGCCACAAACGTCTGGAACTTGCCGAATTTATCGCTCAGTTTACCTATGTACGGGCCCGCCACCAGCGAAACCAGCCCGGTAACCATATAAATCAAAGGCTGATGTTTGATATCGATGCCGATGTTATGGGCGGTGAAGTCGCTGCCAAAAGGCATGAGCATAAAACCACCGGTAGCCATCAGCACGGTTGCAGCAAAAGCACGCAGGTACGCCGGCTTACTGATCGTGTTACCGAGGTGACTGAACGCATGGAGGTCCTGCTCCTTTTGAATAGTCAGGTGCGCGTTTACCGGCTGCATCTTCAGTGCGATGATGATACCAAGCGGCACACAAAGCCCAACGATCATCAGGAACGGTGCGTGCCAGTCGAAGGTGGTAGCTAGCCATAAGCCAATGGGCAGGCCCATTACCTGGCTTACCGCAAAAGCCATCTGCACAAACCCCATCACCCTGCCCCTCACCTGCATCGGAAACAGGTCGGTAATAATGGCAAAGGAAACGGAAGAGATCACCCCGCCAAATATACCCGTGAATATGCGGGCGGCCAGGATGGTGTTATAGGT
>NZ_CABHOU010000036.1 GCF_902168175.1 uncultured Chitinophaga sp.
GCGCAAATTGTACTGGCAGGCAACTCGGCCGTTAACTACTCCCGCAGCAATGTAACGATCACTGTTGCCGGCTCAGAACTTACCGATAACAACCTGGCCAGCTACGTGGCGAAAGGCCTGGTATTACTGGAAGGCAACCCTAACTGGACGATGGTGTTTAACGAAGAATTTAACAGTACGGGCATGCCCGACTTTTCCAAATGGACGATTGAACCACGTCCCAAAGGCTGGATAAATGGCGAGCAGCAGGTGTATACAGATACCAGCTTCGACAACACGCGTCAGCGTAACGGCAACCTGGTTATCACCGGTAAAAAAGATTATCCCAACATCGTTACTACAGAGCCCTGGTCGTCGGGGCGCATCCTTACCCAGAATAAATTTGATTTTAAGTATGGGAAGGTCGAAGTAAGGGCGAAGTTGCCAAAGGCACGTGGCTCCTGGCCGGCCATCTGGTTAATGCCTACCACCAGCGCCTACGGTGCATGGCCTAAAAGCGGTGAAATAGATATCATGGAACACGTGGGCAACCAACTCGGCAAAGTGTTATCCACCGTTCACACGCAAAACAGCAACTGGACAAATGGCGGGCACTCTTCTAACAACCGCACCATTTCCGATGCGCACCTTAATTTCCATAACTACATCATGGAATGGACGGAAGACTCGATCCGTTTCACCTACGACAGTATACACTGCTACACCTATAAAAATCCACGTACCGACTGGAAAGACTGGCCATTTGACCAGAAGTTCCACATCATCCTGAACCTCGCTATTGGTGGCGGTATGGGGGGTAGCATCACGGAAGCCGACTGGCCGGATAGTTTGCAGATAGATTATGTGCGTGTATACCAGAAAGGCCTGGGTACGCCCGTGCTGGACAGTATGGTGATAAGTCCGGCCGACCGTGCAACGGTTGCCGGAAAAACACAACCGTACACTGTTAAAATGTTTGACCAGAACGACCATGCCATGAGCCTGACGCCTACATGGACGATTACTGGTGCGGGTAATTGCATTAATGCCAGCGGGGTAGCCACGATTAATGCTCCCGGCACGGTAACCGCCACCGCCACACACAATGGTGTTACCATCAGCAAGTCAACTACCGCTACCTTACGTACGCCCAACTATAAACCCGTACCCGCGCGTATAGAAGCCGAAAACTTCGATTACACCAATGTGTGCTGCACCGAAACAGCAGCCGATACAAGCGGCGGCTTAAATGTGAGTTACATTGGCAATACCAGTTGGCTGGAATACGACATCAACGTGGCTACGGCCGATACTTTCCGCTTCCAGTTCCGCGTCGCGGTTAATACAGTCAGCACCCTGCAGATCTTAAAAGACAATAATATACTATCTACCGTAAAACTGCCCGCCAGCGGTGGTTGGCAAAACTGGGTGACCATAACCACCGAACCCATTTATCTGCCCGCCGGTAACCAAACCATCAAATTGCAGGCAGTTACTTCCGGCTGGAACTTTAACTGGCTGCGTGTAGTAAAAGCCAGCGATATGAATGTGGCGAGAGTAGTAATTACACCCGACAGCTCCAGCGTTGTAGTGGGTAACCGCAAACAGTTTACAGCCGCCGCTTATGGCCCCGACAACAGCAAGTTTGATGCAGTTCCCGTATGGAGCGCGCAGCCTGGCGCTGGCAGCTTCGATAATTACAAAGGCATATTCAAAGCTGATTCAGTTGCCGGACTTTACCAGGTGTACGCAACCGTTGGCGGCGTTAGGGATACGGCTAAAATAAACGTGCTGGGTCTTCCTAAGTTAACACGTATTGAAATTGTGCCCGATACGGTAGTAGTACCTTACGGAGCTTCGCAACTCTTTACTGCCAAAGGGTACGATCAGTATAATAATGCGTTTACATTTACCGCCCCGGTATGGACAGTTACCGGCAGCGGCAACACCATTACACAGGGCGGCGCGCTTACCGCTGGCACCAATCCTGGTATTGTGACCGCCACGAAAGACTCCATCAGCGGTTCGGGCGTGTTTACGCTGGACTACATCTGCTCGTTCAACAAACGTTATGAAGCAGAAAGTGCATCGTCCCGCTCCACCGTACCAACGCTGGAAACCACTACAGACACAAGCGGGGTACAGAACTTTACAGGTATACTGGTGAACCATTGGTTTGCGTACAATAAGGTGAACCTGCCTGTACGCGGCAAGTACAACATCCGCTTCCGGGTATTGACAACAGCAACGGCTAAAATAAGGATGGAAGAAAGCGGCACCAACTTCGGTTACATCAACATCCCGAACACCAACGGCGAGTGGATGACGATTTCCGATACCATTACGCTGCCGGGCATCAGCTACATTAACGTACGCGTACACTCCGGCAGCTTCAAGTTCAACTGGTGGAGCCTGGACAACTGTGCGGTGGATACGAGCGCGAGCCCACTGGCATACAGCCCGCAGCGCCTGCATTTCGAAAACTTATCGGGCGCCATTAAGGTGTATCCAAACCCAACTTCGGCTAACATTACGCTGGAACTTGGTCAGCACGATTACCAGTCAGTTGAGTTACTGGACCTGAGCGGAAGGCTCATCAAACGCTGGTTTACACAGAAAGGCGAAACGAAGTTTACCCGAAACGTGAGCTTCCTCGAAAGTGGTACCTATATACTACGGATCGAAGGAAAAACAGGCGCTAAGTCGCTGCAATTCATCAAATTATAAACACTGCCAGGCCGCATCCACCGATGCGGCCTTTTTTTGTCTTAATCGCCCCGCAATTTGTCTCAACTGCACCCTTTAAGTCGTTATTAAGCAAGGTACATTTACTAAAAATTAAACCATGCAAACACAGGATTTTTCAACTACTGTGCTGGTGGACCAATCACCGGAAGCAGCATATGCCGCCATCAACAACGTTCGCGGCTGGTGGTCTGAAAATATAGAAGGCAGTACAGACACGCTGAACGGCGAGTTTGACTATCATTACCAGGATGTACACCGCTGCAAAATCCGTGTAACGGCGCTTGTTCCCGGGAAAAAGGTAGCCTGGCAGGTAATAGAGAACTACTTCAGTTTCACGAAAGATGAAAGCGAATGGACGGGCACCAGCATGCTTTTCGAAATAACGGAGAAAAACGGGCAGACACAAATCCGGTTAACACACCAGGGCTTAGTGCCCACGTACGAATGTTACCAGGTTTGCACCGAATCGTGGACCAGCTTCGTGCAACGCAGCCTTAAAAGCCTCATCACCACCGGCAAAGGCATGCCCAACCCCAAATCGGGCGATAGCATCAGCGCACAGGTGGTGGAAAAACATCATCTGAAAGGGTAATAAAAAAACGTGTTGCGCAGGTATCTTGTGCAACACGTTTTTATTTATGGTACAAACATCAGTTCTTTACTCAGCCGCCGTTGTGTCACTCCCTTCAGCGGCCGTAACAACATTGGGCAATGTTCAGTTTTCCCACTGCGGCGGTGTATACATCGCCCAACAACACGTAAAACTGTTTGCTCCCCCCATCACGTATCCGTAGTCACGTCATCCCACTCCGCATTTCCATAACACGTAAGCCAGTTAAGGGCGTAATGCCTTTCGTACACCACACTGCTGTCCAGCTCACCGCCAGGCTTCTGACCGTGCAGGCGGGCATCTACGCAGGCCCAGTTCATTCTGTAAATCTTATCCAGCTCATCCAGTATTTCACTTTTGCTGCGCAGCTTCACCTGGCTCTCCAACGCCTCGCGCGACTGGCCCACCACTATTCCTACGATGGTCGACACCTCGCAAATAGTAGATGGATATACCAGTTCTTTTACGAGGCCCAATGCCCACATCATTACATTCAATCCCTCGTAACGCCAGATAGAATTAATCCGGTCCTGTTCAGTTAATGTTACGGTATCAAATACACGCTGTTCTTCGAAAGAAAAACTATTCACCGAAAAATCTTTCACCGCCTGATCCAGGCGCTCCTGCTCAACACCTTCACCTTTGGCGGCTATAATGGCCAGCGCGTACATACGGTCTGTTATCTCCTTCGTGCTACGCAGTTCTAATGCTTCTTCACTTTCCGTAAACGGCAGCCATTCATTTATTTTTACGCCCCGGCTCCTGAGAAACTCTTCCGTCCTGGCTTTGCGCGCTTCCGTGTCTGGTCTTGCGGGCGCCTGGTTATCGAAGTACTGTGCGTCTATCTGCACTTTTAACAGTGCATCGCCGCAGTTACCATCTGTGTCAATAACGAGGTTCATTTCCGCGTCCAGGAACTTTTGCTCCTGGCCTTTTCCTTTGGGTACGGTAGCGAAAATAAACACATCATACTGGCGGGAGAGATTTAGCAGCAACGTTTCAAAATCAGCCGTGAGCTTAGGTTCTACACTAAAGGAGCATTCAGAATTGATCGTTCTTATCTTTTGCAGCAGTAACCCGCGCACCTGTTCGTTCGTGGCAGGCAGGGACGCCACGTAATTAAACATGCCGTTTATTTGTTGCCCCAGCGGGCAATCGGCATTGTCAAGGTTAAATGATGGTTTGGCTCTTTCGCGATAGCGGATGCTTAACTTTTTCGATCCCGAAAATAATCCCCCTTTAATATGGAGGCCGAGTTCTTTCCCTTCCCAATCGCCATTTACGGACGGAGTAGCCGAAGGGAAAGCCGCTTTAACTGCTTCTACAATTTCATCAAACCCTATCTTATGGGAGTATAACGTATAGTTTTCCATAGGGCATGAAAATAGTAAATTTCATCGTGTTGTGTTACGCCCCGTCCTGTTTTTCAAACGGGCGGAAATTTACCTGCCTGGCCAGGCCGCGAAACACGAAGCCTATACCCTCTGCATCACTAAATAAAAACACCTCGCTGTAGTCAGATATCTCCGGCTGGTCCAACAACGCCGCCACATCAAACTTATAAGTACCATTACCATCGTTATCAATTTTCAACGCACGTACTTCAGTGTTTTCCGAAGTTCTGTCGAAAAATGCAATTACATCTATTAACTCTAATACGCGTTTTTCATCCATTTCATATTTATCCTCAAAAATCAACTTCAGGCGGGAGCCTAACAACTCTTTAGCCACCAAATTATATTTATCGAGACTAAGCTTCATAAACGGGTCATTTTTGCGGGTTAATTACTGTCAAATAAGATACAAAAAAGTGGGCTTTTTTTCGAAAGACGAAAGCGTACACAACTGGCCCCAAAAATGCTATTTAAGTATTTTGCCGGGATAACGGGGATATAATTCCCCACACGCATATAATTAGAAAATATCTGACGTAGACCTTTAAATATATTGGGTTTTAAGCTGTACTATTGGTTTCTTAAGACAAAACTTATCTCTATATTTTTACTACCAAACTATAAGTTGTATGAGCGTAAACACATCTAAACTTCTTCAGAAAGAGCGAAAAAAAATTCTTGAGTTGTGGATGAAAAATCAACTGGCCGACGACAGTCTGCGCGACGACCTGATGACCAATGAGGAACTTCGTGTTCAGTCGGACGAATTGCTTACCGCCCTTACGAAGTCAGTGAACGATAAAAACCTCAGCAACCACCAGTCTTCGGACTTCGACCAGGTATTTGAGATCCTTTCCGGAATTTCAATTACCCGTGCGCGCCAGGGTTATTCACCCCGTGAAACAGGAGCATACATCTTCAGTTTAAAAGATGCCCTGTTGGAGGTGTTACAGGACGAGATCACCGATCCAACAGAGCTGTTCCGCGTATCGATGGGCATCAGCCGCCTGCTCGACAGTTTTGGCGTAACAACTTTCGAAACGTTCATTAAAGGAAGGGAAGAAGTAATTCTCCGCCAAACCGATGAGATCACTGAAATATCAACACCCGTTATACAATTATGGGATGGCATTTTGGGCCTGCCTATTATAGGCACTCTTGACAGCAGCCGTACCCAGGTGGTAATGGAAAATTTGTTACAGCGCATCGTGGAAACAGGCAGCAGCATCGCCATTCTTGATATATCCGGCGTACCGGCTGTAGATTCCCTGGTGGCCCAGCACCTGATCAAAACCATTAACGCTACAAGATTAATGGGGGCAGAATGTATTATCAGCGGCATTCGCCCTGAGATCGCTCAAACCGTTGTACACTTAGGTATCGACCTTTCTAATATCGTTACCAAAGCCACACTGGCAAGCGCATTAAAGTATGCATTTTCCATCACCAACCTGGAAGTGAGAAAAACAGTGAAAACAAAAACTACTTTTTAAGCATTTATGGATAGAATACCTATTCTTCAAATGGGCAAATTCCTCCTGGTAACCATCCAGGTGGACCTTTACGACCGTCTTGCCTTAAATCTCGAAACAGACCTTGCGAACATGGTGAATAAAACCGGCGCAAGAGGTGTTTTGATTGATATTTCCGCGTTATCCATCGTCGATTCATTTATGGGAAGGATACTGGGCAACATTGGCACCATGAGTAAAATCATGGATGCCGAATCTGTAGTGGTAGGCATGCAGCCTGCTGTAGCTATCACCCTGGTAGAATTAGGCCTCGAACTCAAAGGTGTTAGTACCGCGCTTAACGTGGAAAAAGGCATGCAACTATTACATACCAAAGTCGGTTCTTTCGAAGACGAAGAAAAGGAGGAAGACGCCGATGATAATAGTATTGAGTAAAGACGCCATGGCCATACAGAAGGAACAGGATGTAGTTCCCTTCCGGAACCGCGTAAAGGAGTACGCGGTAAAAATTGGTATGAGCCTGGTGAACCAGACAAAACTTATCACCGCAGCCTCTGAACTGGTGCGAAATATGCTAAAATATGGCGGAGGCGGCAGTACACTGATCGAGGTGATCAGTAAAGGCCGTGAAAATGGTATACGACTCACCTTTGCAGACAAAGGCCCTGGTATAAAAGACATTCCGCTGGCCATGCAAGATGGCTATTCCACCGGCAAAAGCCTGGGCCTGGGCTTACCAGGCGCCAAAAGACTGGTAAGCGAATTTGATATTAAAAGCACACCTGGAAAAGGAACGACGGTTACCGTCATAAAATGGAAAAATGGTTAATACGGTTCACCTGAGATTTAATGCTGCCGACCGTAGTTACTTCGCCATCCTCAAAAAAGAAATTCACGCGCTGGCCGCTTCCGCAGGCTTTACACCCAGGAAACTGGCGGAAATAGATATTATCGTAGCCGAAATAGTGTCGAACCTGGCTAAACATGCAATGGAAGGAGAGCTGTTCGTGAAGTTGAAAGAGGAAGAAGGTATCCAGGGCATTGAGCTTACAGCGCTCGACCGTGGACCAGGCATGAGCGATGTACCGAAGATGATGGCAGATGGCGTATCCACCAAAAGTACGTTGGGGCAAGGGCTTGGCGCCATACACCGCCTGTCGAACATATGCCAGATCTATTCCGTAAAGGGATGGGGAACGGTGTTATATGTTGTAGTATACAACAAAGCACTTCCTACCCGCATTAAACAGAAGAAAACAGAGATCCGGTCGCTGGTGGTTCCCAAACCCGGGGAAACATTTTGCGGCGACGGCTTTTATGCGAAAGAAACACCAGAACATATCAAACTATTTCTCGGTGATGGACTGGGACACGGGAAAGATGCACAGGCAGCCGTTGATTTAGCCATAGACGCCTTTAAGATTTGCCCCTACGACAGCCCGCTGGAAACGTTACGGTTCATTCACACCTCTGTTAAACGAAGCCGCGGCCTTGTTGGTACCGCCGCTTATTTTGACAAGAAGGACAAAAAATGGCTGATTTGCGGTATTGGCAATATTCAATCCAGGCTTCACAACCCGGTAGGTTCCAAAAACTACCTGGGTTATAATGGTATTATAGGGCACAACATTCCCAATACCATGAAAGACCAGGAAATTGAATACGAAAAGGGGCAAACGATAGTGATGTGCAGCGATGGTTTTAAGTCGCGCTGGGATCTCTCAAAATACCCGGGCATCCTCCGTAATGACCTGTCGGTGGCAGCCGCGGCTATGTTCCGCGATTTTTCGCGTAATACAGACGACATGTCCATTGCTTTTTGTAAAGTAACAATATAAAAAGATGACACACGAACTGGTAAGAGTAACGCTCAATAATGAAATGGACCTGGTGCTGGTGCATCGGCGCTCCATGCGGCTGGCCGAAATGATGGGACTTTCCCTTTCTGCGCAAACTACTTTTGCCACCGCAGCTTCGGAAGTGTCGCGCAATACGATCGAGCG
>NZ_CABHOU010000037.1 GCF_902168175.1 uncultured Chitinophaga sp.
TTCTTTTTTTGCCATGTTTCGCTTTGGCCCAAATATCAGACCATCTCCTTTTCGCACAAGATAGCGGGCGGTGTTGTACAAAAAGACTTTTATCTGTCAAAACAAGACAAATTTTTACGTTAACTATCTGGCAACGCATTATTAGGAATATCTTTGTTAACGAAAACCCGCAACTAATTAAACAATTTTACGCCTCAGTCTGTTAGAAGATTTTAGAATAGCGAGATGTATGGCTTAAGCAACAGTTTTAAAAAGACACAATGAGAGCCATTTAAATCAGGAAACACCTAATTATCTGTTTGATCCTAAACACCATCCTATGGCTGAAGTCACCTTTGAGTACAAACTCACTTATGACGATATATGGATATATAATTACACCTCATTCGAAGAAAAACACCTTCTTCGTAAAAACACAGGAGCCGCAAACACACAACTCCACCTGCCAAACACCATGGCGGAAGGATACCTGAAACACTGGGCCCTGGAAGAAGGACTGACAGCTATTTACAACTGTTACGTGCAAAAAGTGGACGTGAAATACAGCATTGCCACCGATCAGCAACCGAGGTATTATTATCTTTATTTCGATCTGTCTGATACAGCAGACGCCGCCAGCATGTACAATGTATATTACGGCATGTCGGGCAGCGGCAGCGAGTTCATAATACCGCACAACAATAAGGCGCACAGCCTGCAGCTGATGATACGGCCGGAAGTATTTAACCAGTACTTTGCCACGTCAAACGACAATAGTACTAATATCGCCCTCCTGAAGAAAACCCTGTACCCCGGCAGCTTTCATGGAATGATTCCCATGACAATGAAAATGATCCACGCGCTGATGAAACTCCCGCGCCTGGCTGGGCACAACACGGTTAACCTGTATAAAGTGAGGGGATGCATTTACGAAGTACTATCACTTTTCCTCAACGAACTGCTGAACCCCTCACCTACCCTGGCGAATAAAGGCCTGACAGGTATTTGCCGGCTGATAGAAGTGAATGAGGACATTGCTGCAAACATGGAGCAGGAATTACCTTCCCTTGAAGAAGCGGCACGCCGTTCCTGCATGTGCCTTACCAAGTTTAAAAAACTCTTCCGCTTAACGTACCAGACAACTTATCATAAATATCACCAGCGCCTGCGACTGATACGGGCAAAAGAGATGTTCCAGTCGGCAGATATGAACGTCACCAACATCGTACACGACCTGGGATATAAAAACGCGGGGCATTTTGCCAAGCTTTTTAAGGAATGCTTTAATGTTTCACCAAAAGACTACCAACGACAATTCGAAGGATTGCTGTAACAGAGTCGCCGACACTTAATCTATTTTTATGAACATGAACGATTCCCCGCAAGGGGTCGTGCTGGACGTGGCATGGTCGCTGGATACTTCCTGGCTGGTGGCCCTTTCTAAACAAATGCACGAAATTTATGGTAACCCCGGCATCGTAACGGACAATTGTTTTACACTTCCGGAAACTTTCGGAACGGGCTATATTAAACAATGGCGGGTGGAATGTGAGCTCACTGCCATCTATGTCCACTTCGCTCCGAAAAATGACGTCATCTTTCGCAGGAATATGCCCCCGGAACATAAGCGTATCCTCATCGGCTACAATGGCAGTGCCAAGGGGCTCACCCTAAAGATCGAAGGTGGGGTGATTTACCTGAACCAGATGCATAAGTACTCGGCCTTTATCAACAACTCGGATTCTCAGTCGGAAATTATTGTAAAGGCCAATGAAACGGTGATTTCATTTATAATGCTCACTACGCCCGAATATCTGGGCAAACTGTTACCCGATTTACCGATGACGACCTGGACCAAACCCGGCCTCTTCCAGATATCGCCTGAACAATTTGATCTTATTCACCAGATGGAAGAAAATCTGCACAACAACAGCGCCGACTTCTTTTACATCAAGGGCAGCATTAACCAGCTGCTGGCACAATCGCTGCCTATGATTGCCGGCACGGCCCAGTCGTCGCAAAAGCCGGAGGTGCGCAAGCTGGCGCAACTGGTCGATGAATTATTGCAGGACTTAACTACGGCTAGCCCCCGCATAAGCGAAGCGGCTGCCAGAATCGGTGTGAGTCCTTCGAAATTTAAGTCGTTGTTTGTAAAGATGTATAAGCAAAGTTATTACAGCTACCTGCAGCAAAAAAAACTGGAAAAGGCGAAGGAGCTGTTATTGCAGGGAGAACGATCGGTAACAGACGTGGCCTATTCACTGGGTTACTCATCCGGTAGCCACTTTACGAGATTATTCCGTAAAAAATTCAAGGTAGCCCCACAGGTGTTTAAAGCTGACCCTGGCAACGCAGCCGCTAAAAATGACCCACAAGAAGGAGATAACTAGCGGTGAACAGGAAGCCCATGGTGATCCAGAATAAGATGTCGGTGGTAGTCGTAATGATAGTTTCTCTTTTCTGTTTCATAAAATACGGTTTTTAAAAAGGATAGAAGAATCCCCGGTTGACACCAGGGAACTAAGTTCTGATTGCTCTAACCAATAGTAAAGACACTGTACATATGATTAACCCATTAGGTTATTCACATAAAATATTTCACCTAATGCTGCTCGATGCAGCATATCCTTCGCGTTTATTAAAACCTTACGTTACGAAATTCGTTCATCATCACATTATTTATGTTCACGATCGGCCGCTTTCCTGTCATGATACGCCGTTTGCGAACGTATTGCTTTAAAATGCACCGCATCTTGCGATATGCGGTTTGGAAATACATCACGCAACGCATAATGCCTGCCTCGCGGGTCAAATCCGTCATTTTTAAAAAAAGTTGGAAGGCTGCTGACATAAGGTTGTCACTCCCCCATTGTTACTTTGTTTCATCAAACAAAAACACTTCATCATGGCAAACATTCTTGAAAACACTGTTAACGTTATTACCCCTGAAGTCATTCAAAAGCACTGGCAGGGCCACCGCGACCTTTCCCGAAGGATACTGGACCAGTTCCCGGAAAAAGAACTTTTTGAGTTTTCTATTGGTGGGATGCGCACTTATGCCCAGCTGGCGCTGGAAATGATCGATCTTGCTGCTGGTGGCGCAAAAGGCCTGGCTACCGGCGACTGGAGCATACCAGGCGGACCTAAGCATAACAACACCGATCATGGCATTACCACTAAAGCGGAGTTGCTGGAACAGTGGGATAAAGTAACTGCTGATATCGATCAATACTTTCCGCAAATAGCGCCGACACGCTGGCAGGAAAAGGAAGCAGCATTCGGTCAATACGAAAACACCGGTATCGGAACACTGCTTTATCTGATAGACAATGAAATTCATCACCGCGGCCAGGGTTATGTGTACCTGCGCGCACTGGGTATAGAACCGACACCTTTCTGGGCAAGGTATTAATTTAAACGGAAAGAGTCCTGGCAGTCAGGACTCTTTCCGTTTTATACTTTCAGGCTTTGGGAATGGGTTCTGTCAATAAGGCCGCACCTGTTTTATCGAGGTAAGTGGCCGTCATGTCCCCCATATCTATCACCCATTTTTGTACACCCGCCTTGCCGGCTTCCACGCAAAATGTGTGATAATCTGTTTGTCCCTGCCGGTGATCATGTAAAACGGCCGTTAGTTTTTCAGTGGATGAGCTGTTGGCTACGGCTACTGCTTCCTTGTTCATTTGAATACTTACCGAGTAATCGTCATCTCCGTAAAACACATTCGAACCTTCGGACACAAAATGCTCATAGCTCATGACCCCCATTTGCCTGAGTTCCTTCACCAGTTTGGGAAAATCGGCGCCGCTCTTCACCTTTGCGTGGGCTGCTTCAATCTGTTGCCTGGTAAACATATAGCATCTCTTTTTAAGTTTAAAAGAAGCCATATAAAGATAAGATTTTAGCGCGGGAAGATTGTCGCAAAGTACCCGCTATTTGTCATATTAGCCCACTGTACAGTTTAAAGTATCTGCGTAAGTTTGACTATCGTTTCACCCAAAAATTCTATGTATGATAGCTGCTTACCCTTATCTGAACTTCGACGGCACTTGTGAAGAGGCCTTTGGTTTTTACAAATCCGTGTTTGGTGGCGAGTATGAAATGCTCATGCGTATGGGCGATATGCCCGGTCCGCACTTAGCCCCGGGCGAAGAAAACCTGATCATGCACATGGCGCTGCCTATTGGCAGCAGCATGCTCATGGGCAGCGACCGTCCTAAATCATTTGGCCCTGGTAAAGACGGCAACCTTTTTTACGTGGCTATTATTGGCGATGATGAAGTATCGGCCGGTGAACAGTTTAAGGCGCTTTCGGCAGGCGGTAAAGTAAACATGCCCTTCGAGAAAGCCCCCTGGGGCGATTTTTACGGTGACTTCACTGATAAATTCGGGGTACAGTGGATGTTTAACGTCGGCCAACCCCGGTAACCGCCATGATTAAACCTTAGCAAAAAGCCCCGGAATGGTCCGGGGCTTTTGCATTTTAATTTTTTTCTGCCAGCTCTTTCAATACCACTAATGCCTTATCCCAGCGGTTCGACATATCTTCCACGTATTTGTCATCCATATCGGCCTCTATATTCAAAGTAGTCGTACCATTTTGCTCCTTCAGTATGTATCTTTCATGCCCGCCTTTCAGAGCGTCGGCATCTGGGCCGTCGTACACTTCGGCACCTTTTTCCAATACACCTATAAACTCCACATCCAGTTCCTCTCCCGGTTTAGCTACCTGTATACGGCCGATCATACCAAAATCTCCATCCGTGTAAATTACCTTACTGCCTTCCTGCCAGCCATCTGTAATAGCGTGCGTGCCTTCGTTAAATTCAGCAAACCACTGGCGCGATTGAGCGTCGTCGGTCAGCGTATTCCAAACCGTTGTGCTTGGGGCTTTTATAGCCACTGTTTTTTTGATTGTTTGCATGGTGTTTACTTTTTATGTTGATGAAATATTTTGATACTAGTATTTTGCCTGTAATGAAGATTCTCTAACCGTGGAAGCTAATAATAGCTCAGAAGCATTTCCACAACCCAAATCCAGACAGATACTTCTAACCTTACTTCGATGCATAAAACATCCAGTCGAACCCGAATTTATCTGTCAGCGCCCCTATCCACCCGTCGAAAAACTCGTGTAATTCCCGGGTAATGCTGCCGCCGGCACCCAGTTTGCTAATGTACTCCCTGGCCTGCTCAGGCGTATCGCAGGTAAGGTTCAGCTGCACGGTATTCCCTTTCAATACGCCACCTGCGCCGGCCGCATCGGAACCAAGTAAGGTAAAGCCATTTTGTGCCAGGCTTGCATGTAACACCTGCTGCTGCATAGCCGCGGGCCATTGCTGCGCCATGGGCGATTCCCCGATCATCACCAGGGTAAGTTCGCCACCCAGGCTGTCTTTGTAAAAGGTCATCGCCTCGCGGCAATTACCACTAAATACCAGGTAAGCATTGATCTGCGACATAAGTGGAAGTTTTTAGTATTCAAACTTACGAAGGATATCCCGGGGCAAGGCGGTATATATACGGCAAAGACAGGGGTTGATCGCGACATTCCTTTCCCCTATTTTTATGCTATGAAACACATTGCAATTATCATTCCCCGGGGCGAAACAAGCCTCAGCAATATAGAGGCCTCGTATAAGATGTTCACTAAAGTAAACGAGGCTGTGGAACGAATGGGGAATGCGCCGTTGTTTAAGGTCCAGCTGGTAGGTATTACCCCGGAAACAACCCTGGGTAAAGGACTATTTACCATCAAACCTGAATTGTCCATCAAAGACCCCATGCGGGCCGATTTGGTAGTAATACCCGCTACCCACGGCGATATGAAAGAAGTAATTGCAGCCAACCAGGATTTTATTCCCTGGATCGTAAAACAATATGCAGGCGGCGCGGAAGTAGTATCGTTGTGCATTGGCGCGTTCATACTGGCCTCTACCGGGTTATTAAATGGCAAAAGCTGTACTACGCACTGGCTGGCTGCCGGGGAGTTCCGCGAAATGTTTCCTGAGGTAAAATTGCAGCCCTACAAAGTACTTACGGACGAAAGCGGGATCTACACCAGCGGCGGCGCTTATTCGTCCCTCAATCTCATCCTTTACCTGGTGGAGAAGTACGCCGGGCGCAATATGGCCCTGCTATCGTCTAAAATGTTCGAAATCGATATCGACCGCAACAGCCAGTCGCCCTTCATCATTTTTAAAGGACAGAAAGAACATGAAGACGAACCAATAAAAAAGGCACAAGAGTTTATTGAACAGAACTTCTCAGAAAAGATTACCGTCGACCAGCTGGCGTCGGCCTTTGCCCTGGGCCGCCGTAACCTGGAACGGAGGTTTAAGAAGGCTACATCTAATACTGTGGTGGAATATATACAACGTGTAAAGATAGAAGCCGCCAAACTCAACCTGGAGTCGGGCCGCGACAATGTAAACGAGGTAATGTACAAAGTAGGCTATACCGATCCCAAAGCCTTTCGCATCACCTTTAAACGCATCACGGGCCTTTCCCCGGTGCAATACAGGGCCAAGTATAACCGCGAAATAGCCGTGTAGCGACAATTGTGGTGCCTTTTTTGTATCGCTATGGGGTGCAAAGGCATCAATATTATGCGTCAGGAACTAGCAGTTAAAGAAAAGAATGGGTATACATGGATAGATTTGTCCAACCCCGAAGAGCCCGAGTTTGCCACCATCGCCCAAACATACCAGCTGCCCAAAGCATGGATGACGGACGCGCTGGAAGCAGATCACCTGCCCAAATTTGAGAAGCAGAAAGACTATGGTTTTGTGATCATCCGCCAATTCGACGGCAATCGCCCGGTAAATGGCGCCGACACCGTGAAAGAACTCACGAACAAAGCTGCTATTTTTTTTGGAGAAGACTATATCGTTACCATGCACCGTGAACCCTGGCCGGCACTGGAAAACATCAGTCAGGCGGTGAGTAACGGCGACTGCGACTCACCCTTTCACGCATTAATTGAAGTTGTACGTGCTGCGCTGCAAAGCTTTGATGAACCGGCCATTAAGCTCAATCACTCAATCGACCTTTATGAAGAACAGGTGTTCCTTAAAAACCGAAAGGCGCCCATGCTTAAAGGCCTCTATTATATCAAACGGAAAGTAGATGTAATACGGCATATACTGTTGCTTACACGGGATATCATCGAACGCCTGGACCCGCCCGAACGCAATGATATTCATACCCGCGACCTCCGCGATCTTTATATAAAGCAGCAGAGCATATACGATATGCTGGCCGAAAACACCACGCACCTGCTGGGCATTTACTTTAATATATCTGCTCAAAAAACGAACGAAACCATACGGGTGCTTACTATATTCTCGGTTTTTTTCCTGCCGCTCACGTTTATCGTGGGGGTATATGGAATGAACTTTGATTTTATGCCTGAATTAAGGTGGCGCGCGGGTTACCCAGCGGTAATGCTGCTGATGGTACTCGTTACCGGGCTGATATATGCCTGGTTTAAGCGCAAGAAGTGGCTATAAATTGTTTTATACTCAAAACCATAAACCATGGCTTTAACAACCTATAAGAAAAAGAGAAGCTTTAATGAAACCCCGGAACCACAGGGTGGCAAACCTGATGCAACCACTTTACGCTTCGTGGTACAGAAACACGATGCATCGCGGCTGCACTACGACTTCCGCCTGGAAATGGAAGGCGTGCTCAAAAGCTGGGCGGTGCCCAAAGGGCCCTCTCTTAATCCGCAGGACAAACGCCTGGCCATGATGGTGGAAGACCACCCGTTTGACTACCGCAGCTTCGAGGGTATTATACCGAAAGGCAACTACGGCGCCGGTACTGTCATCGTGTGGGACGAAGGAACTTACGAACCGCTTGAACCTACCGGAGATAAAAAGAAAGACGAAAAAGCACTACTGAAGCAACTGAAATCCGGCTCCATCAAGGTTTCCCTGAAAGGCAAAAAGCTGCAGGGAGAGTTTGCACTGGTGCGGCTAAAGAATGCGGATGAAGGTAATGCCTGGCTGCTGATCAAACACCGCGATAAATTTGCAAAAGAAACAGATGTAACGAGAAAGGTGAGGTCCGTAATATCTGATAAAACACTGGAGGAGATAGAGAAAACCAGCACCAATATTTATGGTCGTAAGACGGGGAAAAAGGCATTGCAGGAAAAGATAAAGGAAGATAAGGCGACTGCAAAGAAGGCGGCTGCTCCGAAGAAAGCGGCCGCAAAGAAAGCTGTAGCCCCAAAAAAGGCGGCGGCAAATAAAGCGGCACCCAAGAAAGCCGTTGCGAAGGCCGTAGCTCCAAAAAAGGCCGCTGCCAATAAGGCAACACAGGAAAAAAAAGCATCCCCATCCACCCCTAAAAAAAAAGCTAAAACCCCCGCCCTTACCAAAAAGCGAAGTACCGTCAGTACCGCCCGGGCCACCGCCGACCTGAAAAAAGCGCCTAAACGCGCTTTCCCTAAAACCACTTCGCCCATGCTGGCCACATTGGTCGATAAAGCTTTCGACGAACCCGGCTGGCTTTACGAAATAAAGTGGGATGGATACCGTGCGCTGGCGCTCTGCAACAAAGGCAAAACGGAGCTTATATCACGCAACAACAAATCCTTTAACGATAAATTTTACCCGGTACACCAGGCGGTTACCCGCTGGGGCATCAATGCAATCGTAGATGGCGAAATATGTGTGATCAACGATGAAGGCATCTCCAACTTTGGCCGCCTGCAAAACTGGCGTAGTGAGGCGGACGGGCAACTGATGTACTATGTGTTCGACATCCTCTGGCTGGATGGCCATGATGTAACGGGCCTGCCGCTTACGGAACGCAGGGCTTTACTGGCGCCCCTCATTCCTAAAGATGGAATGGTCCGCATGAGCGATAACTTTTCCAGCACAGCAGAAGAATTCCTGGAAGCGGCCGGGCAAATGGGACTGGAAGGCATTATCGCCAAAAAAGCAGATAGTCTTTACCACCCTGGCGACCGCAGCCGCGACTGGCTGAAGATCAAGATCAATAAAAGGCATGAGGTGGTGATTGGTGGTTTTACGAATAACGAGGGATCTGCTAAAACATTCAGCTCGCTGCTGGTGGGCGTGTATGAAAACAAGAAGCTGAAATACACTGGTAAAATCGGCACAGGCTTCAATGACCAACAGCAAAAGGAAATGATGAAGCTGTTTAAACCCCTCATCACCAAAGCAGTGCCCTTTACAGAAACTCCGGATGTAAATAAACCTTCCCGCTTCCGCCCCAATCCCCCGAACGCCACGGTTACCTGGCTTAAACCGCAACTGGTTTGCGAGGTAAGTTATACCGAAATGACCAGTGATGGTGTAATGCGGCACCCCAGTTTCGAAGGTATGCGGGAGGATAAAAAAGCAAGCACCGTAAAAGCAGAAGTACCGGTAGATACGGAGGCCATCGTGGAAGAAGATAAACCAAACCCGGTAAAGAAAATCGTGAAAAGTGCAGGCGCATCTTCCCGGAATACTTTACTAAACCCCGCCGATAAAACGCAGGTAAGGAAAGTGAACGGCCATGAACTGAACTTTACGAACCTGGATAAAATATACTGGCCGGACGAAGGTTATACGAAACGCGATATGCTTAATTACTACTACCAGATAGCGCCCTACATACTGCCCTATCTCGTAGACCGGCCACAATCGCTGAACCGCTACCCTAACGGCATTAACGGTAAAAGTTTTTATCAGAAAGATGTAACGGGTAAGGTGCCAGACTGGATTGAACAGTTTCCCTACACCACGGGCGAAGGCGAAGACAAAAACTTCATGGTGCCCAAAAGCGAGGCCGATCTGCTATACATGGCCAATACCGGTGCCATTGAAATGAACCCATGGAACAGCACCATCCATAATCCCGATAATCCCGACTGGTGTTGCCTCGACCTCGATCCGGACACAGGTAATACCTTTGAACAGGTAATTGAAACGGCGCTTGCAGTGAAAGCGGTGATGGATGAAATGGGTATCACCGGGTACCCCAAAACATCAGGCTCAACCGGCATCCACATCTATATACCACTTAACGCAAAATACGACTACGACCAATGCCAGCTGCTCGGTAAAATAATTGCCACGCAGGTACACGAACGCCTGCCTAAATTCACCAGCATCGAGCGCATGACCCGTAACCGCAAAGGAAAATTATACATTGATTACCTCCAGAACAGGGCTAAAGCAACCCTTGCCGCCGCCTACTCGCTCCGCCCCAAACCCGGCGCCACGGTATCTATGCCACTGGACTGGTCGGAGGTAAAGAAAGGTTTAAAACTGTCGCACTTTACGATTAAAACGGCTGTAGCAAGGGCGAAGAAGGAAGGAGATATATTTAAACCCGTACTTGGGAAGGGGATTGATTTGGCGAAGCTGGTAAAATAAAAGCCCCGTTACAGAAGTAACAGGGCCTGTCAAAAAACATCGAAGATTATTTCAGTAATTCAGCCAGCTTAGCTTCCAGCGCAGCTCCACGCAATCCTTTGGCTACAATGCGGCCCTTCGGATTGATCAGGAAATTGGCAGGAATAGAATTTACGCCATACATTTTGACTACACTGTTATTCCAGAACTGGAGATCGCTCACCTGCGTCCATTCGAGTTTGTCGTCATGAATCGCTTTTATCCATAAATCGCCGTCCTTTTCGCGATCGAGCGAAACACCCAGTACCGTGAAGTTTTTGTCTTTATACTTGTGATAAGCCTCCACTACATGAGGGTTTTCTGCACGGCATGGCACACACCAGGACGCCCAGAAGTCGACCAGCACATATTTACCACGGAAACTTTTTAATGATACAGGCAAACCCGCTGTATCCTTCTGTGTAAAATCGGGCGCCATACTGCCCACCGTTACCGATTTCAGGGCCCGGATCTTAGCTTCCAGTTCCTTTCCGCCAACAGATTTTTTACTGATGGCGGGCAGGGCGTTGTACATGGAGTCCTGGAGTTCCAGCGAAGGCTGGCGCCCCATATATTCACTCATTACCGTATAAAGAATGGGGGATTCCGGGTACTTAGCAATATATGCCCTTACCTGTTTCATCTTCTCCTCCGCCATCAGCGTCGAAAAATCATTATACACCTGCTGGGCCGAATCGCGCTTCGCGGCTATCGGCACCAGCATGTCCTGGTACTGCTGCTGCGCTACGTTAGTTGGCGTGCCGGCCACCTTGGCACGCGACGCGTAATCTGCGCTGGTTATTGTAATAGTGCCGGCCTCGAGGTAGAAGTTAACTACATTTCTGGTTAAGTAGTTTTCATATACTCCTTGAGGCGAAATAAGAATCATGGCTTTAGTTGTTTTAGCCACGTTGCCGCTGGCCTCGAACGCTCCATCTTTAATTTCCAGTGTATCTACCACCGATTCGTTTCCTTTCTGGTAATTCAATATCGCATAACCCGGAGCGTTGTAATGGCCGATTTTCCCTTTTACGGTAAACTGCTGCTGCGCACCGGCAGACAATGCGATCAACAGGAATGCTGCTACAAATACTTTCTTCATTTTTAATGTGGTTTTATCTTTCTCTGTAAGTAAGGCTGGCTATTTTTCCCAAACCTTCGTATGATTTGTAAATACGGATGTTACCATTAATACCTGGTACTGTGTAGAGGTCTAATACGCCTGAAGTAATTGGGTTCCCTTCTTCGTAGGTACCTATCGCCAGCTTCCTCGACAGTTCGGTATAGAGGGCGATGTTGACGCCCGTTGCGGACAGGCTCAGGAAACGTTGAAACTTCATGATCGTTATCTTTTTGCTGCCGTAATCTTTCATCAGCCAGCTTTTCTTCAGCGCAAAATCATACTCGTACACCTTGCTGCCTACGCTGTAAAAAAGATAACCGTACTCGGGGCTTACACAAAAATGTTCTGCCTTATCGATGTCGGTTGCAATAATTTCATCATAGTAGTTTTGGCCCAGCCCCGTAGTGAGGAAACGGGCGAGAAACATTTTATTATCGGCCGGCCGCTTCAGCACCGCAAACGCTTCTCCGCCATTATAGGTCGAAAAGTCCATCCAAACCAGGTCCTTATCAGGCTGACTATAATTGAACAGCGTACCTGGCGCTATAGTTAAGCACGAAGCGCCGCTGGAAGTGAGCCTTAAGAATGTTTTATTATCCTCGTTAAATACGATAGATGTGCTGGCACCCAGCGCCACATAGGGCGAAGGTTTAAACAAAGCGGTATTGGCATCCTGCTTGTTTACGGCTACAGACAGGTTACTTATATCTACGCGGAACAACCTGTTCTCCGCATACAAAATCCCGGCATAAATACGCAGGTAGATGCGCGCACCGGTATAATCAACCGGTTTAACCGCGTTTACATTAAACAGGTTATTGAAGTTCGATGAACCGCTATAATCCAGGGAATCGCGGCCGAGCAGGGCAGCCGTTGTGGATGTACCGATAAACGTAGTATTTGTACCCTGCCCCGGGGGGATCAGGGTATAAGCCACTGATATAAAGGACGGTGTACCGGTTGTTTTAAACGCAGAGCGTACAGTATCCAGCACATTCCTGTAAATAATGTCCAGTGGGCCACGGCGCGATACCATATCGAGCCGGCTGTTGCCGTTTTCCATATCGCAAAGCGCCATCCAGCCTTCATAAGAAGGTGAGCCTACTGTAAGCGTAAAAACAGCATCAGTAAATACGTTAGTGCGCTTATCCGTTACACGGTAGTACATTTCGTAACTGCCGTAAGCAATGCGGATATTGGTATCCAGATCGCGGCGGGTAGACAATACTCTCGCCGCACCCGTATACCCGATCAGGCGGTTTTGCACCCAGGCGTAACTGTAATTGGCGGTGTCTTCTTTCCCCCCGTCAGTAAAACTCAGCTCCGGTCTTATGGTTAACCTGCTGCCATAGTCCAGGATGTAAAGGGAATCCACGCCCTTAATCGCAATCCGGTTAATCGGGTGGTAATCGTAGTTACCTTTATCTTTCATACAGGCACCCGGTACAATACAGGCCAGTACAACTAATATATTGATAAAACGTTTCATTTCTTTTCAGTTAATGCCGTGATAAATGCGGTTACTGTGCGGATGCTCCCATTACCATTTCCGTTCCGTCCCTTTCATAAACGGTGTTACCCAATGCCTTTTGTGCATTCAGGTACTTTTGCATCGTAATCGCAAAATTGTTCTGCTGTGTTGCCGAATACAAAGGCGCTGCGTAAAAGAGATTGAGGGTCAGATTTTGTGTGGACGCCATCAACGTCAGCTTTTCTCTTGAATACGTACCGAGGTACGCAGCACTGAACGTCCAGTTAGTAGGCTCGTACAGGATGTCTTCGATCGTTACTTTCCACTGCGTGGCTTTCAACGGTCGCAATGCGGTATAATCAAACACCTTCATATTAGTGGTAAAGTTTTCATCCGGCAACAAGTCCAGCACCAGGTCTACTTTCTTCTCATACAGGTCGGCCGGCCGCTTCAGGATGATCGTAAAGGCACCATCGATCACTTTGGCGGGTATGAAATGGCTGTCTGCCGGCGTTAATGCATAGTGTTTGCCGGCTTCTGCGGTAGTAAGGGATTGGTTCACACGTAACGTGAACGACCTTGGAACATCTGCTGCTTTGCCCAGTACTTTCACCGGGATGGAGAAAGTATCTGCCACATCTTTTACTACGGCAAACTGCATGTTCATGGAATCCCGCTGAACGGATGATACCTGGTAGTTAAAATAGATATCGTTGGATGATTGATACCGCAGCAGCGCTGTTTTTTCACAGGCGGTAAGCATCAACATTAAGATAGATATAGATAGCGAAAATGATTTCATAAAAACCTGTTTAAATTATCTGAATTCGGTTTCCAGCAAAGGCATTGGCGGCACGTACTGTGTAGTGGTCATATTAATGGTACCACTGGCCACCGCGCCGTTCGGGATGGCTGTTTTGTTCAGGCGCTTGTAGTAGAAGAACAACTGTCCTTCGCCCCAAAACTCTTTACGGTATTCTTTATCGAGATAAGTTTGCCTGTCCCCCGCAAATGTTACATCTGGCAGTCCGCGACTGGTACGCATGGTATTGAACCAGGTCTGCGCCGTCGCCTCTTCGGGTTCACATTCCACCATGATGTAGTACATCTCCGATATGCGGATTAATGGTTGAAAGTGCGTGTACGGCGTACGCACGGTCGCATCATACTTAAAAAAGGTTTTTACAGGTGTTGACGAAACCGGATCTACATAAAACCAGTTGCGGTAGCGAATGTCGTTAGGCATACTTTCGTAGGTAGCTTCCAGGTTGTTTGGCTCGGGCCGCAGCAGGTTAGCGCGTGAGTCTAAACCGGATGCCTTAAACCATGCCTGGTAGCTGGGGTACATATCGGCGTTCTCAAGACCGGTAATTACTTCGGTGCTGAATACACGGTTGGGTTGTGTAACTCCCGAAGCCACAGCATCCGGATTCACGAACGGAAAAAAGCCTCCTGCTTCTGTGATCACCAACCTCGCCGCTTCCATAGCTGCCGCTTTGTTGCGACGATATAGCTGGAAACGGGCCGTTAAGGCTTTAACGGTATAATAATTCATCCTGCGGTTGCGCATACGGAAGAAGTTATCGGCATTGTCGTTGCCTTGTGCGGCCACGCCCTCTGTCCTTACCGGATCGTTCTGCAGCAAGGTTTCTGCCTGGCCAATATCAGCCATGATACTGTCCATTACCCTGTTGGCGGGCAATACGGGTTGTATTTCTGTACCCGGCACCACCGGGTACGGTATGGCATTCAGGGTAGAATCTTTCGCGTACACCGGGCCAAACAACCTTAACAGATCGAAGGCTACATAGGCGCGAATAGCGTAGGCCTCCCCCATCATCCACCGTTTCTCATTTTCGCTGAGTACACCTTCCGTTCTGGATACATTATACAGGAACAGGTTAACGTTCAGGATGGCACCATAAGAAGCCGACCATATCCTGCCCAGGCGCGATACGCTGCTGGCATCGTTATAATTGTAGCGCATCACACTGTAAAAAGTATCGGCCGTTGACGCGATGTTGTAATACTGCCCCATCACATCTACCGTAGTAGAACTCAGCCCTTCCCCATACATGCCCGGCTTTGCCATGTTAAGGTAAATGCCTGTAAGCACCGTTTTTATCGTAGCCGAATTACTGTACACCTGCCTGTCCAGGAATTTATCGACCGGCTGCACATCCAGGAATTTGTTGCACGATACCAGCAACAGTAGTAGCAGCGCTGGTAAAAGAAGTTTTATATATCGCATAAATAAGTTCATTTAGAAGTACACGTTTACACTTACTGCCAGCGCATTGCTGAATGGATAATCGATACCACGCTCGGCCTGTATGTTCGACAACCGGAAGATGTCGTTCATATACGCGTTGATGCGAAGGCCTTTAATACGCGACTGTCGCAGCCAGGGATGGTATTTGGGCAGGAATTCGTAGCCTGCGTTGATCGACTCGCCGGACAGGTAGTTTTCTCTTTGCACAAAACGCGAGGAAGTAGGTGTTACATCGGTAATGCTGATGCCCCGGAACGGGGCCTCATCTCCCACCGCCTTCCACCTAAGCTCCAGCGCACGTTTGTCCTGGTTGTTCTGTAACGCGGCTTTACTGATGTTCTCTACTTTGTTATAAAGGGCATTGTTGAAGATGTACTGCCCTATACTGTAACGAAGGTTAACACCCAGTAAAAAACCTTTGATATTGAGGTTGGAGCTAAACACGCCCTCGATTACCGGACGACCGTTACCCTGCGGCACAATATCCTGCGGGTCGTAGATGAATGTGCGCTCGCCGCTCTTTTTACGGAATACTTCTTTACCAGTAGCAGGATCTATACCCAGGGAGGTAACGGCCCACAATTCATCAGGACTGTAACCATCTATATACCGCTGCAGGGAGGAGGATGCCTGCGAGGCTTCATTGAGACTCTTCAGCGCATTGGAAAAACCTTCATATTTGCTCTTGTAGATACCACCGGTATAACCGAGGGTCCACATGATATTATCCTGCTGCCTGTAAACAGGTGAGAAACGCAGGATGGCCTCTGCTCCCCTGGTACGCATCTCTCCTACATTAAACGGCATTACAGACACGCCAGTGGAAGCCGGCACGGAGGCCGAGGTAATTAACGGGCTCGACAACTTCTCGTAAGCGTTCAACGTCAGCATGAGGCGATTACCAAACAGCGCGGCGTCAATACCGGTGCTGATGCTCCGTGTGTTTTGCCAGTCGAGATTCGGATTACCGAGCTGCGACAGGTAAAGACCCTGACCGAACATGCTGAGGTTGTTCTCATATTTGTAGATGGAGGAAGAAGCAAAACTGCCAAGCGCCTGGTTGCCTGAAGTACCAATGTTACCACGCAGGCGAAGCAGGTCAATCCACCGCACATCATTCAGAAACTGCTCACGGCTGATAGTCCAGCCAAGGCCGGCCGACCAGAAAGGCGAATACTTATTTTCTGACCCGAAGGAGGTAGAGCCATCGATCCTGTAATTCAGATCGGCATAATACCGGTTATCGTATGCATAGTTCAAACTGGCCAGCGCATTCACTCTCCGGACAACGATCTCAGAATAACCGGGTTTGGTGCCTGTTATAAACCCAACAGCAAAAGCGGGATTAGGCTCCACTCCAACCGGGAAACCGGTGGCAGCGTACGACTCCAGGGTATTCTTCTGCTCCTGTATTTCGCCGCGGATGTTGCCCGTAATACTGTGTACCTCGTTCAACACTTTCCGGTAAGTGAGCATCAGGTTGCCCTGGTATCCTGACAGGTCGGCACGGCTGCTGCTGTAGAAACCTTTCTCAAATACGCCCGCAGCATCGTAAGCAGTGTTGGCCGATGGGGTGAACTGAACAATATGATTGATGCCTTTAGTCAGTTGCAAACCTGCCGAAATCCGCCAGTCTGCCGCAATATCATATAGTAAGCTCAGGTTGTTCTGTACATTAAAACTCCTGGTATTGTTTTTTGGGTTCAGCGAGGCATTGTACAAAGGATTGGGTACACGTATGGTATCCAGCCGGAAATCGCTTGCACCACGTGGCATGCGGTATACTTCCAGGTATTTATCTTTGTTTACGCTTCCATCCTCTTTCCGCTTTTGGTAATAAGGATTTACGCGTACGAAGGTGCTGAATGATCCGTACGGCGATTCATCTGCATCAAACCCGTTGATATAGGTCTGGTTGGTGACGTTCAGTTTTTTATGGCGATAACTCAGGTCTACCGTTCCGCTCCACGTATTTCTGCCACTTCCTTTCATCACCCCCTGCTGGTTACGGTAACTACCCGATACGCCATACTGGAACTCCTGGCTGCCGCCTGATACCCTCAGCGAATGCCCGTTGGTAAAACTGTTACGCAAAGGCACATTCAGCCAGTAACTATTTACACCACTTTTTACCGCGGCAAGGCGCTGATTGTAAAGCTGCGACAGGTAAATAGCGTTAACGCCCAAACCATCTATATACATACCTGCCAGGCGCTGAAATTCCAGGTTCTCTGCGGCATTCATCATATTATAATCATGCAGGTCGGGAATTTCCCAGCGCATATCGGCGGTGTAAGCAAGGCTCATCTGCCCTGGTTGCGGCGGTATGGTTTCTACCACCAATACACCGTTGGCCGCCCGGGAGCCGTATACGGCAGTAGACGAAGCATCTTTTAAAAGCGTGATGGATTTTACCCGGTTCATATCCAGGTCCATAATCTGGCGCAGTGTAGTTTCCATTCCGTTCAGGATAAACAGCGGCTGGTTGGGATCGCTGGAAAACTGGTCGCGTACGTCGGTGGTGGTCAAACTTGTTTTACCACGCATCTCGATCTTAGGCAGTTGGTTGGGGTTAGAGCCCTGCAGGTTATCGATGGCGATGATAAAAGAGGGATCGAGCGTACGAAGGCTTTGTATGATATTGTTATTACCGATCTGTTTCAGGTCCTGCCCCGAAAAGGAAGCCACAGCGCCGGTAAAGGTTTGTTTGTTACGGGTAAACATACCGGTACGTACTTCCACATCCTGTATAGTACGCGCGGAAGCTTCCATCACAATAGTTTTTACGCCGCTGCTCCATGCTTTGATCTCGAGCGGTTTAAAACCCACAAAGGTGATGGAAAGTATGGCAGACTCACTGGGGACTTTGATCACGAACACCCCGTTTTCGTTGGTCTGTGTGCCTTTGGCGCCGTTAATTTTAGGTATGATCGTGGCGAAAGGTAAGGCCTCTCCCTTCGTATTTACGATTCTCCCGGTTACGGTGATCGTGCTGTCGGCCCTTCCGGCTTTAACGGTTTCCCTGGTTTTACCGGCAGGTCTTATGAAGATGGCGTTGTTCTCCGTAGTGTAATCTACCGCTTTACCTTTCAGGCAGAGGTCCAGCACATCCATTAACGGAGCCTCTTTTACATCGATACTTACCGGTCCCAGGCCCTGTATAGTTTGCTCGTTACAGATAATAGAAATACCCGTTTGCCTCGAAATTTCAATAAATACTTTTTGAAGCGGTGCCCGTTTTACAGACAGGGTTACCTTTTGTCCAAACCCGCTGGCACACACGTGCAGGCAGGTTACTAATAATAAAAAAGCGGTCATTCTCATAACCCTGTAGATTTTGGCTGGCAGCCCCAATAGCCGGGGGGCTTCTCCCGTTAAGGTAAAAGTCATACTTTTGGTTGATTTTGATAGTTTCAGAAAAAGTCTCGCAAGGACGTTTTACCGGGATATCAAAGTTGTTCCGGAAGTGTTCCCGCACTTCCGTTTTTTTTTGACATCTGGTGTAGGCGGCATTAAGTCATATGTATATAGTTTGATGTTACCTGGGCATTACGGTTAGCGTACGGCCTTCCAGTTTGAATTTTATTTTATCTCCTTCAAGCATTTTAAGCACTTCGGTAACAGGCAGGCTACGACTGGTGCGGCCGAAGAAGCGTTCTTTGAGCGGAGCATCTTTATACACCACCTCCACATCATACCATCTTTCCAGCTGGCGCATGATCACCGGTAATTCGGTATCTGTGAATTCGAAGAAGCCTGTTGTCCAGGCGGTTACCTGTTCTACATCTGCCTCCTGCACTTGCGCCTGTGCAGCGCTGGCCGTAAATACAGCCTGGCGGCCGGGCCGAAGCAGGGTAAACACCCCGCCCCTGCTCACTCTTACGGCGCCTGTTACAAGTGTTGTACTAACCTGGTGTTCGTTGGCATAGGCCATGATGTCGAAACTCGTACCCAGCACATCTACGGCCACATCGTTCACCAGTACTTTAAATGGTTGGTTTTGGTCCTTAGTTATTTCAAAATATCCCTGCCCCTGCAGTTCTACTACACGTTCCTTACCGTTAAATGCAACAGGGTAACGGAGCGACGAGGCAGAGTTTAACCAGGCATGACTGCCATCGGGTAACGTAACCTCGAACTGGCCGCCACGGGGCACGGTGAGTGTGTTATAGCCTGTTTCCATGGAATGGTCGTAAACCAGTTGTCCGTTTTGCTGGCGTACGCCCTTGCCTATCACCCGCCTGCCGGCACTGTCCAGCTCCACCACCGATCCGTCGGCCAATGTTAACAGGGCTTTGCTGCTGCCGGGTTTTACCACGGCCGCAACGTCCGGCTGCCTGTTGCTGTTAAGCGATGACCAATGGTAAATACCTGTGGCCAGACCAATGATCACTGCCGCTGCGGCTGCGTACTTCCACCATTGCATACGGCGCACTTTAGGCTGTGCCGTTTCCATGATCCGGCCAAACAATATATCACCACGGCTTCGGTCACTTAGCCCGGTAAACACATCGTCACGGAAGCCGGCGTCTATCAGTTGTTCCAGCTCACCCTGGTGTACGGGCGAACGCAGGAAGCCGTAAAGCGCATCACACTCTTGTTCCGTAAGCTCATTGGCCAGGTATTTTGCCAGTAAATCTTCTAGTGTTGGTTGCATAAATTCTATTAACCGTTAAGGGACAAACAGGCCTTTCTGATCTTCCCGCTCCTTAAAGACGCAGGAAAAAGGGCCAGGTATTAGTCCCTTTGAAAAAAAACTTTCAAGCCTTTTTCTTCCTCCCGGGGAAAAGATGAAAAAAGGATGTTGCGGTACAAGGATGAAGTAGTAACGGTGGAATTTATTTGCTGATCACTGCGAGGACAAGCCACCAGAGCATGGTGCCTTTATCCGCATGTGCGGCCAGGTAGGCTTTGATAGTATGCAGCGCTTTGTTCATATGTACTTTTACGGTAGACACCGAAATACCTAACTGCTCCGAAATTTGCTGCTGCGAGAGGCCTTCTGTACGGCTAAGGATGTAAATACGCTGCTGCTGTGGTGGTAATATAGCAACCGCCTCGCTTATCAGCGCCTGCGATTCTTTTAACGACAACACCTCGTCGGGCACGGGCGTTTGTGCTGAAATATGTTGATGCAAATGTTCTTCGAGGGGAAGATGTATTACTTTTTTGCGGAGTGTGCTGATAATCTCATTACGGGCGCTGATGAAAAGATAAGCGTCGAACTTTTCCACGGCCGGCAGCTGTTCGCGTTTGCCCCATATTTTAATAAACACCTCCTGTACCACATCATCGGCAAGCGATGCGGATTTGGTATAGGCCAGTGCCATAGAGTAAATCTTATCCCAATAGTGGTCGAAAACAGCTCTGAAAGCAATGCCATCCCCCTTTGCGATCGCCTCCAGCAATACCGGCTCATTATATGCACGACTTTCGTTGAGCGCCAAACGTTTGCGATTTTGTTAAACTAGATTTTGCCTGCTTTCCCGATAAATATCAGGAATGGTTGATTTTGGTGTATCGGGGGTAAATATAACAAACATAATTTTATAAAGCCTCGCGGGCTTCCATCAGCGCAAAACCTAACAGGTTTAAACCGCGCCATTTATACACGTCCACTATTGCAGGATTATCTTTCGCCAAACCCACGCCCCGGAAGAACAGGTATTTAGACGGGACGGTGTTATCGGCCCGGGCCTTTAACCAATTAATATCGTACAGCTGACAAAACCACAGATGTTATCATGATTAAATTCCCCTTCCTTCTCTGCCTGAAAGACGTTATTTTTAAATACAAATTAACCCTCCTAATCATGAAACAACTCCTTTTCGCTTTATCACTGCTCATCAGCCTTCCCGCTTTTGCTCAAACCGATTATGCCAGTTCCCAAACAGCCGGAGCGGTAAATCGTAAGTTAACACAGTCTGGTGGTGTAATAGAAGTCGACGAACAGCCGGGCGTTGGTGTGGTATGGTTTGGAGACAAAACATTTAGTGAGGGTACCATTGAGTTTGATGTGAAAGGGAAAGATGTACTGCAAAAGAGTTTCGTGGGCGTGGCTTTCCATGGGCAGAACGACACCACTTATGATGCGGTCTATTTCCGGCCCTTTAACTTCAAGGCCACCGATGCGGTGCGGAAGAGCCATAGTGTACAATATATCTCCAACCCGAAACACGACTGGCCCGTTTTACGCCAGCAATTCCCCAATAAATACGAACAGGCGGTAGAGCCCGCGCCCGATCCTAACGACTGGTTCCATGTGCGGATAGAGGTGAAAGGGAAAGCAATTTCGGTGTTCGTGAACAACAGCACCATCCCCAGCCTGATCGTCAATAAACTGAACGATCGTAAATCCGGTAAAATCGGTATGTGGGTTGGCCATGGCTCTGGTGCCAGTTGGCGAAAGATATTTATTACGGAACGTCCGGTTGCGGCATTTGCAGCCCTTTAATCAATATCCCCATTTTATCAGCGTATCGTTCGGCAGGTCATATTCGTAAATCTCCATGGTGGCCGAATCGACATGCAGCCACATCATTGTATTAAAACGCGGGCTGCTCCCGTCGGGCTCCGTCACCGTAATACCGACAGGTGCCACAATGTATTGCTTATCCAGCCGGTCAATGTACCATTCCAGCTTACTGCTGTCGTTACGCGCCAAACTGAGCATTTCATTATCCGTTTTACCGATGTAATAAGCCATCACACTGTCAAGTCCGGCAAAACGCGCGGCCTCTTTATCAACAGGTTTTTCTTCGGATTTATCTACCGAAGCAGGCGGCAGGCTGTCTAAAGCGTTTGACTCGTGCCTCGCAGGTTGATGGCAGGCGCACATAGCCATCAGTATAAACAGGCACATCCATCGTTTCTTCATAGTGTTCGCAAATTATAAAATTCATCGTATTTTCACTTCATGATTTACTTCCATCTTTCCAACACACCTCCACCGGTTGTTTTGCAGGCAAAATAACCCGGGCGGCCTTTAGCCTCCTGCTGCCGGTACTGCCGGCCCGGTTGTTTGCGCCTGTGTCTCACGCACATATCAGTCTTTTCAATTCAACAACCGGACATTAATGACTAAATATATACTGATGGTATTCGCCGGCGCATGCAGCTTCGGGATACTGTCTACATTCGTAAAAATCGCATATAGGCAGGGCTACACACCTGCCGAAATTGCCGTATCGCAGGCCTTTGTGGGCATGCTGGCTTTGTGGGGCATCACTTTACTGACAGAAAGAAAAAAGTGGTTGCTCAGCTGGCGTAACATGTGGCCTTTACTACTTACCGGCGCCACTATTGGCATCACCACTTTCGTGTACTACCTGTCTGTCCACTACATTTCGGCATCACTGGCCATTGTCCTGCTGATGCAGTTCACCTGGATCAGCATCGTGCTGGAGCGGGTACTGTTTGGCATCAAAGCAGGGAAAGCCCTGTGGTGGTGTACGCTGGCGGTGTTAACCGGTACCGTAATGGCAGCTGGCATTAGCGGAGAAGCTTCTTTAACAGGTGTATTGCTGGCATTAGGAGCGTCTGTTTTATACGCCATCTACATCGTTGCCAATAGCCGCACCGACCAGCAAGTACCGTCGTTTCAACGCAGTGCCGTGATGATGACGGGCTCCACGCTTGGTATTTTCCTGGTAAATGCGCCACAACTGTCCACCAGTGTACATTACGACTGGCCACTACTGCCCTGGGCAGCCTTCCTGGCGTTGTTCGGAACAATTATACCACCGGTGTTGTTCACGAAAGGTATTCCGCGCATCGGGGCGGGACTTAGCGCCATTATTATGACAGCCGAGTTACCGGTAGCGGTTATTTGCGCTCACTTCGTACTGCACGAACCGGTAAGCTGGTTACAGGCTTCAGGTATCGTGGTGATGCTGGGCGCTATTGCGTTTATGCACTTACGCGCTGCGGGTGGTAAATAAAAGAAAAGGGCCGGCTTTGTACGAGCCGGCCCTTCTTCTTTTTTCACATGTATGTCCTAATACAACTTACTTCTGAAAAGATCAACCGTTAACCCGATCTCAAAATTACCATCGCTGTAATTCTTAAATCCGCCCGACTGCCACTGGTACATGGCTTGCAGCGTTACAATATGCTTAATACTGTAGCCCACGCCCGCGGTAAAGGCTTTGGAGGTGTGATAGAGTGCAAATACATTGGCCATGTTGTTGAACATGCTCACATTAGCACCCACATCAACAATACCGTTCCCTCCTTTTACCCCACGATAACAAACCTTGGGTTCGATGTAGTTGATCTGCATACCGGTGAGTATGCGGTAACTAACAGCAGAAAAGAAGGTGGCGCGCCCCGTAATTTCCTCATCATTATCCTTTAAAAAGCCGACCATACCCGGCAGTGCTGCCTGCACTGTTAGCTGGTGGCCGGTATAACTCATCCCAAAATCGCCTTCAAAGTAATTATCGCGCCTGTTAAACTGGCCAATCGACGGATCATCCGGATCACCATTTAGGCCTTTGGTATCGAGGCGATAAGTTTGCAGGGCGGCGGACAGGCCAAAATGCAGGGACTGGTCGCCACGATTATTTAAGGGGAGATGGTAAGCATACGTAAGCGCCACCCTTGTTCTGTCCAGCAGACCAGCGTGATCTTTATACACGCTAACACCGCCACCTATGCGTTTGCCGATATAGGCATCGGCAGTAAACGCCTTGGTTTCAGGCCCTTCCGGCATATCGTTCCACTGCCTGCGATAAGCCATGTTGAGGTGCAGGCCGGAATCGATGCCCGCCATAGCCGGATTTGCCAGGTACTGGTTCTGGAAAAATGAAGTGCCCAGTGGATCTGTAACGGCAACCGTAGATCCAATGCTTTGTGCATGCAGATTTCCCGCAAACCCTACCAAACCTGTAACCAGCGCCACTTTATATAATATGCGATATATCATTGCTGTAACTTTAATGGTGATCTAATAATTATCCCTTACAATGGTGATGTAACCTTTGTACACCTTCGCACCCTGCCCAAGCGTCACCAGGTAGTAGTAAGTACCTTCCTGTAATGGCACGCCGTTCACCTTACCCTCCCACTCATTCATATAGCCACGCTTACGGAATACCAGTCGGCCGCTACGGTCAAACACCTGTACTTCATTATCCGGGTAACTGTCGATGTTCCTGATTACCCAACGGTCGTTACGTCCATCGCCATTTGGTGTGAGGATATTGGTAGCGTCCAGCTTGAAGTCGACGTTTACAGTGACCGATACCTGGGCAGTACCTGTACATCCGGCGGCAGTAGTTACCGTTACGGCGTAGGTAGTGTTCTCCATCGGCCGCACCGTAAGCACTGGCAGGTACTGTGTACCGATAATGCCGGGCGCATCGGCCCAGGCATAGGTCAAACCTCCTGTTGCTGTCAATATGGCGATATCACCTTTAGAGATGGAAAGACCGATATTGGAAGTGATAACTGCTAAAGGTGCAGGACTCACGGTTACCTTAAATGTAGTCGCCGCCTGATCGATGCCTCCGTTCGCAACGCCTCCATTGTCCCTGATCGTTACCGTCACATTTGCCACTCCGCTAGTATTGGGTTTCACCGTGTAGTTAATCAGCCCACTGCTGTTAATTGTCAACACGTCGAAGATGTTGTTATCAGCGGTAATGCTCAGCGTATAAGTCTGTGCCGTTTCCGGGCCGGCCGACAAGCCAGCCACCTGCACGGTTGTTGCACCTGGATTGATACAAAGCAATTGTTCGGCAATCGGACTGATGGTCGGCGCTTCGTTTACATCGTTTATCGCAATGGTAAAGGCTTCTTCGTAAAACAGTCCCAAGTTATCGGTACTACGTATCCTCACGCTGTAGCTGCTCTTCGCTTCGAAGTTAAACGCCTGCGATGCACGCAACTGACCGCCGTTGATGTCGAACGCAGCATTGTCGGTACTACCCGGGCCAGTCACCAGCGTATAAGTAAAGGTGGCGCCCGGTGTCGGGTGTACACTGCCCAGTGTTCCTATTACCGCGTTAGGAGTATTGTTTTCATTGATAGCCGCATTGCTGAGCGTAATGTCCGTAGGACCTTCCACCACATCAGTTAAGTTGATGGTTACAGTTTGTGCGGCGCTTGTATTCACCCCGTCGCTCACCGTTACACTGATCACGAACTGCGGATTGGTTTCAAAGTCGAACTCATTTACATCGTTGACCTGTACCGCTCCCGTATTGGGGTTGATCGTAAACGCAGGCACGTTGTCATTGTCCTTATCTGCATTTATCGTAATGGTGTATTGCTGTAACGGCAGTACCGCCCCGGCATCTGTTGCCGCTACGTTGCCCACCACCGTGTTGAGCGCGCTATTTTCCGCGATGGTAAATACCTGTGCTGCTGTTACTACCGGCGGCACTGCATCCACGCTTACGCCCGTCGTAACCCCAACATTGTTCAGGGTCACTACCAGGTTATTCTGCCCGGCATCCCTGATCGTAGCACCATTTAGCAGGATGGTGGTGCCCGGTTGTACACCGTCGGCATCCAGCTCTCCTGCCTGTACCACGTAACTAAATATCCAGGCGTTCGTACCGCTGCCGCTCACATACGTAAGACTGCGGCCATTGCTGCCTACCACCAGGTTGATGGTCGGTGTGCCGCCTGCCAGAACCACGTTCTCGCTAAAGTTCACGGTAAATGACAGTGTTTCTCCAGCCTTATACACTTTGTTTGCAGGCGCCACCACACCCGATACCACCGGCGCTACGCCATCTACCAGTACGGCAGTGGTGTTACCAATGTTATTCAGGGTCAATGACGGATCATTCGTTAATATATCTTTCAGTACCGCACCGTTTGCGCTCAGTGAATTAACGGTAATACCATCGGTATCGAGCTGGCCTGTGAGTATAGTGTAAGTGAAAACCAGCGCCGTTGTACCGCTGCCGCTAACATACAACGCATCTACCACTGTACTGCCTATCGTCACTTTTAGTGATGGTACGCCACCCGTAATGGTAACTGCGGACGTATAGTTCACGGTGAAGGTAAGTGTAGTGCCAATGCCATAGGTACCGTTGCCCGGCACATTCACGGCTGTAACCGTAGCACCTACCGCATTTACCAGTACTGCCGTAGTAGCACCCACATTGTTCAACTGCAGCATTGCATTGTTGCCTGCCGCATCACCCACTGTACCGCCGTTCGCATTTAAAGCGGTACCTACCGCAATACCATCAAGGTCCTGCTGACCGGCCAACACTGTATAACTGAACGTAAGCACATTGGTACCCGATCCGGATACATAAGCCGCGTTCACATTCGTGCTGCCGATCGTTAATGGCAACAACGGCGTACCTGTAACCACCACGTTCTCATTAAAGGTTACCTGGAACGTGAGTACCTGTGAAGTAACATAGGTACCGTTCGCCGGTACGCTGACCGATGTAATGGCCGGCGCGATCGCATCTACCCGTACCAGGGTTGTATTGCCAATGTTGTTGAGTGTAATGGAAGGATCGTTTGTCAGCACGTCTTTTAACACCGCTCCATTTAAGCTGAGCGAGTTAACCGTAATACCGTCCGTATCCAGCTGCCCGGCCAGCACGGTGTAAGTAAACACCAGTGCCGTAGTACCGCTGCCGCTTACATAGTTCGCATCTGTGACGGTGCTGCCAATCGTCACTTTTAACGACGGTATACCGCCCGTGATCGTAACAGCAGCACTGTAGTTAACGGTGAAGGAAAGTACTTCCCCTGTAATGTAGGTATCGTTTGCAGGCACTGTTACCGAGGTAACGGTAGCACCCACCGCATTCACCAGCACATTATTGGTAACACCCACATTATTCAGCGTCAGCACGGCATTGTTACCGGCTGCATCCGCCAGTACCGCTCCATTGGCCTGCAGCGCTCCAATTGAAATACCATCGGCGTCTTGCTGACCAGCCAGTACCGTGTAACTAAAGACAAGCGCTGTACTGCCGGAACCGGATACATAGGCAGCATTGACCGTAGTACCTCCAATAGTGACTGCAAGGTTAGGCGTACCTCCTGTAACTGTTACATTCTCGCTGAAGTTCACACTGAAGGTCAGTACCTGCGCGGTGGCGTAAGTGCCATCAGCAGGTACGGTTACACTGTTGACTACCGGCGCTACTGCATCTACCAGTACCGCCGAAGTAATACCGATGTTATTAAGGGTGATGGAAGGATTATTGGTCAACGCGTCTTTTAATGTGGCGCCGTTCACACTCAGGCTGTTTACTGTAATACCGTCTGTATCCAACTCCCCCGCCTGTACAGTATATGCAAAATTCAAGGCGGCAGTACCGCTGCCTGTTGTGTAATTTGCATCTACCACCGTACTGCCAATCGTTACTTTTAACGATGGTGTACCGCCGGTAATGGTGATTGCGGAAGTATAGTTAACGGTGAAGTTGAGCAACTCGCCGGTAATGTAGGTATCGTTTGCGGGTACAGTAACCGAGGTCACCGCAGCACCCACTGCATTTACCAGTACGCCTGTAGTAACACCCACACCGTTTAACTGCGGATCAGCCAAATTGCCTGCTGCATCAGCGATAGTAGCGCCATTAGCGGTTAGCTGTGCGCCGATCGTAATGCCGTCCAGGTCCTGCTGACCATCCAGCACGGTATACCGGAATACTAATGCTGCGGTGCCACTACCTGATAAATAAGTAGCATTTACAGTAGTGCTGCCGATCGTTATTGCCAGGGAAGGCGTACCGCCAGTTATGGTTACAGCTTCGCTCAGGTTTACGGTAAAGTCGAGTAACTGTCCCACTACATAAGTCGCGTTGGCCGGCACAGTAACGGTATTCACCACAGGGATAATACCATCTACCACGATGGCCCGTGAACCTGCAATAGCGTTGGCGCTCCCCGTGGCTGGAAGCGTAAGTACCGCGGCCAGGTTGCCTGCTCCCTCAATAGTACCGCCATTTAAAGCCAGCGCATTTACCGACTGGTAATCCAGGTCGGCCGAAGCATCGCCTGCCTGTACGGTATAACTAAATGTAAGGGTACTGGTTCCTGAGCCGCCTGTATACGATGCCTGCCTGTCCGTAGTACCCGTTTCCAGTAACAGGGTGGGCGCACCGGTTACATTCACCGGTACATCAAAGGTGATCGTCAGTTCGATCACATCTCCCGTATTGTACATACCATCTGCCGTAGTAGCGCTTCCCTGTAGTATTACCGGGTTCAGCGGATTTACGGTGATATTGATAATGTCGGTATCGGTTTGCGCTGGCGCTGGCGTTAAGCCCTGATCGTCGGTAACGATCTGGAACGTGGCCGCTCCGAAATAGTTATTGGCAGGTGTAAACGACAAACCGTTGAGGGCGGTGTTGATACTGGCCGTTGTGCCTGTAAAGGTCATGGTGGCATTAGCAGTACCAGTCCCGGTAACGAACGATAAGCCGGCAATACCGGATAACGTAATCGTACCATTCGTGGCGGTCAGGGTTACGCTTAACGTACCCGCATCCACATCACTGGTAGAAATAAGATTGGAGTTTCCGGTATTAAATACCAGCACTGCGTTCTTATTCACCTGCTGTGCGCCCGGAACAACGTTCACCGGTGCATCGTTAACTGCGGTTACGGTTACCTGGAAGGTTTCGGTATCTGTTAACGCGCCACCTGTACCTGTATTACCATTGTCGTTGGCCACCACTGTTACAGTTTGGGCGGTGGCACTATTGGCAGCAGTGGTGAACGTAAGGCTGCCGGCTGCAATAAATGCATTGATGTTGGTCATGGTGCCGTTTAGTACTACCGGGCCACCCGGACTACCGGCAACGGTTACACCGGCACCAGAAGTGGCCGTAAAGCTACCTGCTGGTAAGGAAAAGCTAATGCTCACCACAGCCACACCGGCATCTGCGTCTGTTACACTGATCCCGGTAATGGCACCTGCCACATCTTCGGTTACGTTGACCGATACCGGTACAGTAAGTACAGGGTTGTCGTTAACCGCCGTTACGTTAAGCGTAGTAGTACCGCTCACTGACAGAGGCCCTCCTGTACCGGAATTGCCATTATCAGTCAGGTCAAGCGATAAGGTAACGTTACCAGGCGTGTTAAGCACCGAAGTATAAGTAAGGGAAGATCCCGTTATAAACGTATTAATGTTGGCGGCCGGACCGGTAAGCGTTAACGCTGTTGCGGTACCGCCCACTGTAACACCACCGCCGGACGTAGCTGCCAATGCACCGGCAGGCACCGTGAGCGTAAGTGTAAGGTTAGCTGCACCGGCATCAGGATCTGATACGGAGATGCCGCTAAGTGCAGTGGTTACATCTTCCGGTATGTTCAGCGTGGCCGGATTTGTAAGTACCGGTGGCTGGTTAGGGGGATTGACGGTTACAAAGTTCCAGGTGGTATTGTCGCTGATGCCCATGAACCAAACGTTATCCGAACGTTTGAATACGCCGGCATCCATACGGATGGCATAAGCCGTGAGGGCCGCCAGATTTGCAGGCGGGTCTATCACCCAGGTAGTACCCGAACCGGTAACGGCTGCATCACCCACCGCAATGGTAGATACGACTACGTTGTCGCTGGTGCGGACGATGTAAATATTACCCGTTCCCTTTACCACCGTTTCGGTAAATACGATCGTAAGGTTGGTGGCCAGGGCTATACCGGTAGCATTATCTGCCGGTGTTAAACTGCTCAGTAAGGGCGGGTTTTCGTTCTGCCGGAGATAGGTGCCCTGCGAGGAGCCAGAGAACAACCACACATCAACATCAGAATCGCCGTCATAATCCTCTGGTACCGCCACCGTACCGCTGCCTTCAGCAAAATTTGTTTGTGTGATACCACTGAATGGTGTACCAGGTAAACCCGCAGTTACGATCGTAGCAAGCGTAGCGCCATCGCTCCTCACATAACCCCATGCCGATCCATCGCCTGCACTCTGGTACAATAAATCTGCATCACCGTCTGAATCGAAGTCGCCAGCGATGCTGCGACCAGGAAACTGAAACACCGGGAACGGAAATGCGCCCCCTGATAAATCGCTATAAGAAGTATTGTTGTTGTTCACGAGATAGTGGCCAGTCACATTAAAATCCGCAAATAGAATGTCTATGTCGCGGTCGCCGTCGAAATCTCCGAAACGATAAAAGCCGTTGAAATCAAACTGGGTAACGCCCGCAAAAGGAGTTCCCGGTAAACCAACGGTAATGTTGTATGTATAGGTCCCGGAATTATTCAGGCCATATACCCATGTACTGCCATTTCCCCCCGACTGGTAAAGTATATCCACATCTCCGTCACCATCAAAATCATTTAGTACGGTCCGGGATGTGAATGGCACTGCCGGGAAAGGATAAGCAGCCCCTGTTATCTCTATAAAGGAAGTATTGTTTTCGTTCCGCAGATAACGTCCGCCTGCAGCAATAACTGCGGGTGCAACCTGCATCCATACGTCTACATCGCCATCTCCATCGAAATCGCGAACGCGGATCAACGCACCGGCTACTCCGCCGAAGTCGAATTGGGTAATTCCTGCGAACGGCGTACCGGGCAACCCGGCGCCTGTTTCGATCTGGAACGTACCATTGCCCAATGCCCGCGCATAATTCCAGGCAGAACCGTTGCCGCCTGTCTGATAAAGTACGTCCGCATCCCCGTCGCCATCAAAATCGCCAATGGCTGAACGGCTGGCGAACTGCATCGAGGGAAAAGTAGTGGTGGATTCGCTGCTGTAAACTTGTGCTGAAACGTGTTGGGTAATAGTCAGGCACAAACACAGCATCAATAAGTAAAATTTCTGCATGTTTCCTTTTATAAGATGATCAAACACATAAATACGGGTTCTGCCAGCCGGAGAAGTTCATGGCTATACTTTGGATGATTTCGGGATCTTCGAGCGTTACCCCCTGCACGGCTTCCACGATCTCATTTTCTACTTCCGCTCCTCCTGCTCTTACGCCGGGTTTTCGGATATACACCTGCTGTGGCAATGCCATATGCTGCGTATCGAGCCGGATAGCGCCTCTTGGCCCTTCGGGTTGTTCTGTTCTCAGTAATGCGGCTATACCGGCACGACCATCGGGCTTTGCACAAATAGCTGCTGCGGTGGCCATGCCGCTTTCATATCCTAACAGGCTGTACACATCCGGCCGTTCGCCATAAGCGGATTCGTATCGCTCCACGAACAAACGGTTACTATCATTGGGCTGTGTATACGTCCAGCTAATGGCATTGTAATAGTCCGACATCGTACTATCATAACGATACAGTCCATCTTCTACCATAAAGGGATTTACACTGATGGGTACTTCATTTCTAAGTGGTGAGGTAGCCAGTAACTGCCGGAACTGTATACCCTCTTTGCCTGATAACAGGATGTGCGCATGCCCGGGATGCTGCTCCTGCAACAGGTGCAGGAAGGCGGTGGTATCGGGTTCGTTTATATAGTTTTTGATAACGTTCAGTTTTACCTGTAAGGCACCCGAAGCGGAGGTACCGAGTTTAAAACACTCGTGCAGATTGTAACCGCTTTCGTAAGTAGCCATACTAATAGAGGGCTCGCCTCCATAACGCTGCTGCATCCACCTGCCCATTGCCCACTGACTATGCCATAAATGCAGGCTGTTGTAAAATAACCAGGGAGAAATACCGCTGAAGGTGGGGATAAATCCGCCAGGATTACTGAGCATCGCAGGTGTTCCGTATTGCTCCAGCAGCGGCGCCAGTTTGGGTATTACGCGGGAGCCTACCACACCGGCAAGCAGGTCGGCGTTCTCGAACAGGATGAGCTTCCGGGCGGCTTCTTCCACCTGCTTCTGCTCGCCCA
The DNA here is from genome assembly GCF_902168175.1 of uncultured Chitinophaga sp. Classification (GTDB taxonomy): domain Bacteria; phylum Bacteroidota; class Bacteroidia; order Chitinophagales; family Chitinophagaceae; genus Chitinophaga. Next base: position 32,069 of record NZ_CABHOU010000037.1, read on the forward strand.
TGTATATAAATTCGCGGATGTAGTGTACGTTGCACACTTCGGTGGCGGGCTTCATTCCTAATTCGAATCCGTTCAGGAAGGCTTCTTTCAGGTTCCTGAAAACACCAGACCAGGGCAACATTAAACCAATAGTGACCTTTTTCATAACAATGGGATAAAAGCGGGAAGCCTTAGCTTCCCGCTGGTAAGTTTAATCACGCGAAGGAAAAATACCTTCCATACAGATAATGAAATTCATACACAGGTAGGGCTGCATATTACTATGTGGCTGGCCGCCACCGTAAATACCTGATTCGCCGCTTACATTACTTGTTCCAGTGTTCAACACTACGTTTGGCGCTGCATTGTTGTACGCAAACAAAGGATTGCCTGTACCCGGATCTATAGGAGCAGCTAAAGTATTGGTGCCGGCAGCCGGAACGCCTGTGGTAGCAGCCGCATTAGAAGCTGAAATAGTGGCCGTTAACGCAACACTGTGCGTATGTGCAGGAATCTGTGTACCGATCAGTGTTACTGTTTCTGTTCCGCCAACCTGCCCTAAAACATAATTGGATAAACCCGGCCCCTGCCCCGGACCAACAGGAACACGGCTTCGAAAATCTGGCAGGGCAAAAGTGGTTTGACCATTACCGCCGTAAGTAGTGCCTAATAATGCAAACAAGGCAGTATTCTGTGCAATGGATATAATCTGGCCCTGACAATAGGCCCAACCGCGGGGTGCAAACGTTGCAGCCCACAGCATGATGGTGGAAATGTACGACTCCATAAGATGGATGTGGATTGATGGTGAACAATATGGTGAATGCACCGGTTCATCACCGGCGACAAAAAGCAAATAAATCCGCATTGCGGCACTTACTCAGCGACACACGAAGTAAATAGGCTGAAACTGGGGGAACTGCTGCACATAATCATTTTGGGGGCCCGGCCATCCGGGCGCTGGCTACAGTTACTCAACGGGCTCAAACAATTGCTTTGACGATGATAAAACTAAACTAAATTTCTATTTCGAAAATCAGACTCTGGCATAAGGAAATAAAAAAGGCTGTCTCTTTCTCCGAAACAGCCTCTAATTTTTACCGCACTTTCTTTTGTTCTATATTGGGAAGTAAACCTGTTAGTATTCCTATCAATGGTAAATAAGCACAGACCGAAAAAACGTACGAGATACTGGTCAGGTCGGCCAGTTTACCTAATACTGCGGAGCCTAGTCCACCCATCCCAAATGCAAGTCCGAAAAAGAGCCCGGCAATCATACCTACCTTCCCTGGCACCAGCTCTGTAGCATATACGAGGATGGCGCTAAAGGCTGAAGCGATCACCACGCCGATAACGACCGACAGTACGGCTGTCCAGAATAAAGGTACGTAAGGCAGCAATAACGTAAACGGCGCCACGCCCAGTATAGAGAACCAGATGATGTACTTCCTGCCGAAACGATCGCCCAGTGGTCCGCCGATAAACGTACCCGCCGCAACAGCGCCGAGGAAGATGAAAAGGTATAACTGCGATTGCTGTGTGGTAACATGAAACTTATCTATCAAAAAGAAAGTATAGTAACTGCTCATGCTGGCCATGTAGAAATACTTGGAGAAGATGAGTACAATGAGGATACACAATGCAGTGATCACTTTCTTCTTAGAAAACACCTGCTCTGCATGCTCTGTTTTACGCGCCGCCTTTTCCAGTATGTGCGCACCATACCACTTGCTTACCCGCGTTAACACCAATATACCGATCAACGCCACCAGCGTAAACCATATGATATTGATCTGCCCATACGGGGCAATGATCAGGGCCGCCAGCAAAGGGCCTATCGCGCTACCTGCATTACCGCCCAACTGGAAAATAGACTGCGCCAGTCCCTTTTTACCACCAGAAGCCAGGTGCGCCACGCGCGACGATTCCGGGTGAAAGATAGAAGACCCGATACCGATAAAACTCACCGATATCAGAATATTGTAGAAGCTGTTAGCAAAGGCCAGCGCTATCAACCCCACGAGTGTAAAACCCATGCCCACTGGCAAAGAATAAGGCCGTGCCCTTTTGTCTGTATATACACCTACTAATGGCTGCAGCAGTGAAGCTGTTAGCTGGTACACAAGTGTAATAAGCCCGATCTGTGTAAACGTAAGATGGTACTTGTCTTTAAAGATCGGGTATACCGAGGGTATTACCGACTGTAGCATATCATTGGTGAGATGCGCAAAACTGATCGAAAAGAGAATAGAGAAAACGGTGTTCTGTGCCAGTTTTCCGGGCGCTTCCACTGTTGCCGCCATAGATGTGTTTTTCATAAAATCCAATACTTTAATGCCACGCAATAATCTTAGCGGCGGTGTTCCATGCCTTTTTTGCCTCACCGTCTGTAATGTGTTTGAATAATTGTTCATGTAAGGAGTGCGAACCAATAAACGAAGCCGTATCGGGGAACCTTACCAGGAACCACTTTCGCAAATGGACCGACACCGACTTGTATAAATCGGCCAGCACCTGGTTACCCGAAGCCTCGGCTATCGCCACGTGAAAAGCAATATCTGCATCCACACAGGCTTCCAGATCGCCGGCATCTGCCGCCGTTTTCCGGTCGCGCAGGTACGTCTTCATCACCGCCAGGTCGGCCTTTGAACGGTTGAAGGCTGCTTTCTCCGCGATCTTCATTTCCACCAGCGCCCGCACTTCATCAAGATCTTCTTCACTGGCCCGCTGCAACCGCTGCGATATAGGTTCCTTGTTCCCGGTAGATGCATCTACAAAGGTGCCTGCGCCCTGCTGCACCCGCAATAAACCTGAATTAACAAGTATGCGGATGGCCTCCCGGATGGTAGAACGCCCTACGCCAAAAGCTTTCATCAGCTCCGGCTCTATCGGCAACTTCTCCCCTGGCTTATACTGCCCCAGCGACACCTGCTCCTGCAAACGCATCGCTACTTCATCCGCCAGCGATTTTTTCTGGATCATCATCTTAAAATTTCTAATTCATCATATCATCTGATGAATTTCAAAGGTAGGAAGATTTGGGGAAACAGCAAATGGAGTTTAGAATGCGCGGTTAACATTTGTCCTGTCGTCATCTCTTTTTCGCGAAAGTCAGCGCTCTTTAAAGATAGCTCCCGGCCCCTGTTAAACACCCACGTCTTTCCGCCCATTCCCCTTTTGCCGTAACCCCGTGTAGTTTGATGGGCCTCATCACCGGAACGCCATCTAACGGATTGATTGCAAGGCATTAACATTTAAATACGGCTCGGTTTTTGCTATTATTCGGCTCATCAAAACCAATAGTATAATGGCAAAATCAGATAGTATTTTAAGGCTAAGAGGGAAGATAAAGGGCATTATCAATTACTCCATAAACGGGAAGTTCTATGCCCGCGCCGCGCCGGAAGTGGTGCGCCAAACCCTCGCTACCCGTGAGGCTGCCCGGGATTTCGGCACTGCCAGCCGTGCGGCCCGCATTATTCGCCACGCCATAGACCAGGCGGTAAGCACACACTTCGACGGCAGTTTCCTCAACCGCTTGAATAAAGAGATGGGCGTCATCGTAAGGGATGACATCACACATCCACGCGGCAAACGCCAGGTAACCACGGGCTCCCTGCAACGGCTGATTGGCTTTCGGGTAAATACGAAGGCCTCCATTTATAGTGAAACGGATACGGTACGTTGTCATAATGGCCACATCGCCGTAACGGTAAAGGCCCCGCACCAGGGACTGTCGCAGGCAGACAAGTATTTCCGCTTCCGGGCGATCGCTATCTGCCCCGACTTTGCCCTCGGCATGTGCAAAACCTTTGTGTCGGAGTATGTAGATGTGCCGGCCGGCGATGTTCATCCACCCATCGAACTGATAATTCCCACTCCCGCCGGCAAAGCCGCTATCGTGATGCTGGAAGTAATAGCTGCCGGCGATAGAGGACTGCGTACCACCATGCGCTTCCAGGCTACAGAGGTAATAGCGGTAATGAGCGCCCGCAAAGCCGCTACTGTAAACACTGTCTACAGCGAATCGCCTGCAATATCGCTTCCAGCCGACATTACCGGCAGTTTACACCTGCAACAGGGCCCTTCTCCCGGCTAGACTAACAATTCATCCATAAACCGCCGGCAAATCCCCGCGGAACGCCCCCTCATGCCCCTATGTCTGATTTTGCCCTTTTTCACTACTTTTCCCCTCTTACCTCACTTCATTTATACACGTCTGGCGGATAAATTCCGCCTTTTTTTGTGCCTATACCTCATGTAGCCCCTCTTTTTTCATTTCCGCCCCGCCCACACCTTATCCCCCGATCAAGTCCACATCAACTCCACACAAACTCCTTTTATATAGGCTCTCTACAGGCTTTTTAAGAGCCATAAGAAAGTGTCAGGGACCAGCTACAGATCACTATTAAGCCGCCGTTATGTCACTCCCTTCAACTGTTTGAACATTATTGGGCAGAAACTAAGCACCACTGCCCGCGTTAGCGGGCGTCACTAAGATCGTCATGGCGAGGAACGAAGCCATCCTCCGCTTAAGTCTTCGCAACAG
>NZ_CABHOU010000038.1 GCF_902168175.1 uncultured Chitinophaga sp.
AGAGCTGTCAACCCACAACAGGACAATCAGCAACAACTGTAAACCGCTTCCAGAACAACTAGAGATCTTTGTAAACCAAATTCAGTATTTTCTAACAATGGGTGTAAACCTAGAGCAGGACAAGACCGTTCAGCCCGTTGGGTCAGATCCTTTGACGATCCTTTATAGATGTCCCATATATGAGCCATATATGAGTCATATATAAGCCATAGATGTCCCATATCTTAAAAGGGTTGGGATATCTATGACTTAATCTCGGATCTGATATTGCTAACCGGGCAAGTATCCTTAAAGGATGTAGCCAGTATGCAGGGAGTATGGTGAGCGTATGGAGAAGCGGAACGTAAGCGGAGGGTTAAACATGTTCTAGTACTTGCGGGTGTGATTGCGACAGGTTTTTGTCCAAGGTTGTTACTGCCGCTGAAGGGTGTGACACAACGGCGGCCGGATAGAACTACCGCTGTTCGCCCCCAAATCCTATTCCTGGCAGAAAGAAAGTTAAGGGAAAGTTAAGTCGCCTATAATGCTATTTATAAGGGTACTGATGTAAAATTGCCACAAATGCATGACTTCTACGCGAAAATGTGCTAATTATAGCTATCTATTTAAATTTCTTTTAGACTTCTTGTATAATTTAAAGAAGTTTTTCTATTTTAGATCCAGCTTACAGGCCTAACCTGGTTTATGAGAAATGTGTTGCGATAACTGATACTTAGGTGTACGAACACCAACCGGTTGCTCCGGTAAGAGATAAACATAACTTGTTAGCGAACTTTGTAGATAACGTGATTGCATTTGATGAGAGCCCGGTTTTGCGGGCAGGCCAAACAACTTCTAAATCCAGTATTACTTTGTCCGACAGGCAGATACTATATAAAAAATCTCTGATCAAACACCTGTACTTCAGTAAGGAACTGTCGTGCGCGGATTTGAGCCTGCTTACGGACAAAAGTCTTCCGCATACTTCGAAGGCTTTGTACGAACTGGTAGAGCGGGGCGATGTGCTGGAATCGGGGTATGCAAGTTCCACCGGTGGCCGCCGTCCGCAAATGTATTCGCTGAAGGCGGATATCATGTATATTATTTCAGTGGCCATGGACCAATACGTTACCCGTATCGGTATTGTGGATATGCACAACCAGTTTATTGGCGGGCAGCAACAGTTTGCGCTGGATCTTTCTGCTAACCCGAACGCTTTGCAGGATTTGGGAGAGTACCTGGTGGCTTTTATACGCGAATCGGGTATTTCTAAAGATAAGATAGCAGGGATCGGTATTGGTATGCCGGGTTTTGTGGATGTAACGAAAGGTGTGAACTACTCGTTCCTCGATTCAGGAAAGGCCAGCATTACAGAGTACCTGGAAATGCTAACGGGCGTGCCGGTGTTGATAGATAACGACTCGAGCCTGATTGCGCTGGCGGAACTGAAGCTCGGCGCGGCCAGGAACAGGCAAAACGCGATGGTCATTAATATCGGCTGGGGCATTGGTCTTGGTATGGTGTTAAACGGCAGCCTGTTCAGGGGCGAAAGCGGTTTTGCAGGTGAGTTTAGTCACATTCCACTGTTCACTAATAATAAGATGTGTGGTTGTGGAAAGATGGGCTGCCTGGAAACAGAAACCTCCCTGTCGGTAATTGCCGAAAAAGCAGTGGCAGGTATGCAGGAAGGCCGTACCACGATGATAAAAGATTTATCGCTGAACAATCTCGAGGAAGCATTTATAAAGATCATGAACGCTGCGGTAAAGGGTGATAAGTATGCGGTAGAGTTGTTGTCGCAGGCGGCGTACCATATTGGTCGCGGGGTAGCGATACTTATACATATCATGAACCCGGGTTTAATAGTGCTGAGCGGTCGCGGGGCTTTAGCTGGCCGACTGTGGATGGCGCCCATACAACAGGCCCTTAACGAACACTGTATACCACGGATAGCCGAGAATATTGAGATCACTATTTCCCCGCTTGGCTATGAAGCGGAAAGGTTAGGCGCCGCCGCCCTGGTTATGGAACATTTTGATGAGAAAAAATTTTTGAGGAAAACACAACATCACTAGGATTATACTCGTATAAAAAACTCAGGAGGCCGGAGGGAGCGCACCCTGACAGGCATTTCTTTTACTACACCATATCAGGAAAAGCAATAGTCGAAGATTAACACTTCTATAGATCGACTTGGAAAACAGTGAGGGCTGCCTATGGGCGGCCCATTTTTTTGCACGAGGGGCAGGTATTGTATCGCAAAAGGCCTGCAGCGATGCAGGCCTTTCTTCTTTTAAACCATTTCTCGCCGTTCGCCCACCTGCTGCCGCCACATGGCATAGTACAATCCCTTTTGTTCCAGTAATGCATCATGATGCCCCGTTTCCGATATACGTCCTTTTTCGAGTACGTAAATCACATCGGCGTGCATAATGGTGGAAAGCCGGTGTGCGATCAGGATGGTAATCCGTTCGCGGCTGGCCGACACTTCGCGGATGGTGGCGGTAATGTCTTCTTCCGTTAGAGAGTCGAGGGCCGAAGTGGCTTCGTCGAATATGAGCAGCCTGGGATTACGGAGTAATGCCCTGGCGATGGAAATACGTTGTTTTTCGCCGCCGGAGAGTTTCATGCCGCCTTCGCCCAGTATCGTGTCAAGGCCTTTGGCTGAGCGGGAGAGAAGTCCGGCACAGGATGCCTTGTTCAGGGCGTCCATAATTTCCGCTTCAGTGGCATCAGCTTTTACGAATAACATGTTCTCTTTGATAGTTCCGGCGAACAGTTGTGTATCCTGCGTAACAAACCCTATTTGCCTGCGCAGTTCATTGTATCGTATATCGGTAGCCGGTACATCATTGAACAGTATGTGGCCCGATACCGGTGGGTACAGTCCGACCAGCAATTTTACCAGTGTGGATTTACCTGAGCCCGAAGGCCCCACAAAAGCGATTGTTTGTCCGGAGTTGACGTTGAACGATACCCCGTCGATCGCATTGATATGTGCCGTTTTGTGCCGGAACAGTACGTCCTCAAAACGGATGCTTCTCAATGGTCCTGTTTCTACCGGGGTGTCCGGCCTTTGTTCTATCGGCTTTTGCATCAGCTGGTCGAAGTTGTGAATAGAAGCTTCTACCTCGCGGTAACTGAGGATAATATTACCCAAATCCTGGAGGGGACCGAAGATAGCGGTAGAGATGAATTGCATGGCAATCAGTTCACCCGTGGTAAGCACATGGCGGAAAATAAGCCATAACAGGATGAAGAGGATCGACTGGCGAAGCAGGTTAAGCGTGGTGCCCTGTAAAAATGAGAGTGTTCGTACCCGTTTGGTCTTCATCATCTCCAGGTCGTATATCCGCTGGGTTTGTATCTTTAAACGGCGTATTTCGGGGAAGGTGAGGCCCAGGCTTTTTACGAGTTCTATATTACGGAGCGACTCCGTTATCACCCCCGACATCTTATTTGTTTCTTTATTGATCGTGCGCTGTACGGTCTTTATCTTTTTACTTAATAAACCGGTGAGAGAGCCCAGTACCAGTATACCCACCACGAATACCGGCACCAGTAACCAGTTTTTAGTGATCGAATACCATATCAGAAAGCCCATGCCTACTACAGACGAAAACAATACGTTAATGAAAGAGTTGATGAAACGTTCTGTGTCTATTTTCACTTTTTGCAGGATAGATAAAGTTTCCCCGCTGCGCTGCTCCTCAAATTCCTGGAACGAGAGGCGAAGGGTTTGTTTTAGGCCATCGTTAAATATCTGCATGCCGAAGGTTTGTACTGCCTGCCGCGTCACGAAATCCTGGAACGCCCGTGCTATACGGGCCAGTATGGCAACGCCTACCGCAATGCCCAGCCAGTACAGTACACCGTTCACCATTTCCTGCTGATTAGTGCTAACAGGTTTAGTGGCATAATCGTCGATGATCTTTCCGAAAATGATGGGGTCTACAAGACTTAACAGCTGCGCAGTGCCTGCCAGCAATAGCGCCAGTATTACCCGCCATCTTTGTTCTTTGAAATATTTCCACAGTGTATTCATACGGGGCTTCGTTTTTTTATCCTTTACCGGCGGGCTGTACTGCACAACTTTCGGGCCGGGGCGTGTATAAAAGTAAGAAATGCGCCGGGCTCATGGTATATAAATTGTTATAGCAAAAGGATGAGTAAGGAAATGACCAAAGTAACCGATCAACCGCAAAGCAGGCTACCGTTCTTTATTGCAGCTGGTGTGTTAGGCACGCTGGCCGGTTTATATTTCCTGATCCCAGCTTTCCAGGACTGGGTAAAGGAGGCTTTTGACGTACTTACAAGCCGGGATAAAGAGCGTATACAGGACTGGGTGGCGGAATTTGGCATCGGTGGCCCCATTGTACTGGTGATGGTGATGGTGGTGCAAATGTTCCTGATCGTCATACCCAATATACTGGTCATGATAATCGCTATTACGGCTTACGGTCCTGTGTGGGGTTCTTTGATCTCTTTAACAGGCGTTTTCTGTTCTTCTTCTCTGGGGTATGTAATGGGCCGTTACCTTGGTCCCGGGGTAATTCGTAAACTGATCAGTGCAAAGGCACAGGAAAAAATAGCGCTTTACCTCAAACTTTACGGTATACCAGCTATTATTATTACCCGCCTTGCCTCTATCTCTAACGATGCGCTGGGTATTGTGGCGGGTTTCCTGCGGATGCAGTACAAGCGATTTATACTGGCCACCATGGCCGGCATAACGCCGCTGGTGATACTGCTGGCCATTTTTGGTAATGGTGGCCGTATAGAGCGGGCGCTGTTATGGATAGCCGGCATTTCGGTGGTACTACTGGTGGTGTATATCATCTTCAAAAATAAACTGGAGAAGAAGAAAGCTGCAGCTGCGTTAAAGTAGTCCTGATACCCCCTGAGATAAAATAAGATGGGTTGCCTGCTCCCCGAAAATCCAACGTATTAACTATGAAGACTCTGCCGTAGTATACTGACTAATTTTTTTCCGCGATATGGTCCCCGGGTAATAAATTTGCCGTTATATGTGTTTGAGAATTGTTCGTATACACATCCTTTCAAAGAGTTAGTGCCCGGCGTTGCAGTAGCCCGTCCTCTTTTTTTAAGGAACCGTTATCATGTGAAGTCCGGCGGCAGTGTGCTGCGTTACCTTTATTTTATTCCTTTTGTTTGATACGGTCAGTGGTATGTAATGTATACCGCCGGCTATAAAAGAACGCGTGTCCCATTACCGTTAACTCTTTTTTATTAGGTGTAATACAGGGAGGGAACCCCCGGTTTAATTGACTATTTATTTGACGCGTTCATGAGCGGGATATTTATCCTGCTTTTTTTTGCTCCATACTTAAATGTTGCACTGGCGGCAGAGATAGGAAACGGCGGAAGAAGTGTTTAAGCTGCCCCTTCCGGTAGCGGAACAACATACGTTTTTTACGATAGTTGAGCATGGTGGTAAGCGTAAGCAACTCGTTCTCACCGGTTGCCCTGGCGTATTGCTGGCAGTAGAAGGCCAGCATAGGCAGTGGTAAATCGAGCCTGCGCATATTTTTCATCCTGTAAGCGAAGGAACTGTGGCCAAACTTCATGCGGTTGTTATCCACCAGCGAAAAGCTGTAAGCGCCTGTTTCATCCTGTTTGTAAAGAATGTTACCTACCGAAAAGTCTTTGTGATAAATGTCCTGCGCATGTAAATGGGCGGTAAAGCTGGCCAGTCCGTCCAGTACCTGGCGCGACTCCTCGCGTGGCAGGTCCAGTATGTTTTTTAAGGGGAGGGAGTCGGTGTAGGTGCAGATGAAATAACTTTCTTTCATCAGTCCATTATCCACACATTCTATATAAGCTACCGGTTCCGGCGTTTGAAAACCTTTGTTGATAAGTTTACCCGCGTAGTTAAAGGCCCGTTTAGCCTTAGAGGGTAGTAAGTTCGCGTAAAAGAAGCGGTTAAAAAGATAGATCTGCTGGTACGATTTGATCACCAGTTTGATATTCTTTTCTACGTCTACACGAATAATATTACGGGCCTTGTGTACTACAACACCCATAGAATTGAACCTGCCGGGAATATCCTCAATATAATCCCTTAAAAACTCATACTGAGGAGCCATTTCTACATGAATACTCATTGCCTGCGCGCTTTAAATAATCCAATTGACCGTTCCATCCGGAACAGCTTACCAAGTAAACATAGTGACGACAGTGTAGGCTAAGTATTAGTGTAGTTCAATTGCAGGTCAACTAAAAAAGCGAATGCTTTGTACCACAAAACTCCATAGAAATTCTGAAACGCACAAATTTATATAATGTACATATGCGGAAGTTGGCGTAATCATCGCAGTTATTGCCGTATTGGTTTTATTTTAGCGGGTCTTCGCCAATCGCGGGGAGCTGATGGCTGCTTTCCTGAAAGGTACCGGGCAATACCGCCCCGGCAGCCGGGTAGATGCTGCGTTATTCTCACAGTTATTCATTAACCCTGATACGTTTTTATATGAAAGAGAGAAAGAAATGAAAATACAGTAGATAGCGTGGGGCTGTTACCTCACCTCTCCTGATCGTCATTTCTTTCTCCTGGTTATTTTATGCGCCCATCAATGGGTCTGTAAAGCTATCTTTCCCCGTTTCCACGTGTCCCGCGAAACGTTGTTCATAATCACCCGCACCTTTTACACGGATGCTGATATCGTACCAACCAAAGCTTTTGGCTAATGAGAGGTTGATGGTTTCGTCGCCCTGTATGCTGCGCGATACCTGTTTCTGACCGTACGCATTATCTGCTATCGTGATCGTGGCTGCACCGTCCGATTTTAGTTTTACCAGCAGGTTACCATTTGGGGCATATTCACAACGCACCCACAACTGCGGATCTTTTGCACTGCCCTTAAACTCGCGGAAGAAGCCATTAGGGCCGTTCAGGCGCAGGTGATAACGCCCACGCTCAAAACCTTTGCCTGCCCAGCCGTAATCCAGTTCGCCGCCCGGTACTACCGCAAACGACCAGTTACGGCAAACGTCCGTTCTTCCATTTTCATCCGTAAAAGCACCCGGTGTATATACCGTAAAAGGCGATCCGGCTGATCTTTCGCCAAACAGTTTATTCCCGGCTTCCATCTTTATTTCGAATAACTGCTGTTCCCTGTTCCACTGGCCGTGTGCGTATAACTCGTAAGGCAACGCAGCAGCCGGGCGTACACCTTTTTCCTGTTTAGCAGCAATGTTCATCGGGTTCCTGATTGCGCTGCTGATTTCCGCCGCGCCCAGTTCCTTGAAGCCCGTTGGTTCTGCTTTAAACTTCGCGTTGTAGATGTCCTGCACGAACTTATCCCGGTTAAGGAAAGGCAGCTTTTCCGGGCTGTTGCCATCAAAAGGCGTGAAGGCCGAGGTGAGGTCACCGCTAATCGCCCTGCGCCACTTGCTGATGTTATCCAGGCGTATGTTTTTGTTGTACTTTTTGTTGATGAATGTTTCCAGGAATTGAAGCGTAGAGGTATGTTCAAACACTTCTGAACACACCCTGCCGCCGCGGCTCCATGGCGAGGCAATAAGCATCGGCACCCGGAAGCCCAGTCCTATAGGCGCTTCACGTGCCTGTTTTTCCGCTACGCCCTGTTTCAGTTCATTGGCCAGCCTTACATGCTCCACCTCTGTATCAATCCCCGGCGATACCTTGCCTGTGCCAGGTTTATTGTTGTCGGGAATAGAGAACGGAGGCACGTGATCATAGTAGCCATCGTTTTCATCGTAAGTAACAATGAAAATCGTTTTCTTCCATACCTCCGGATTCTTCGTCAGCACATCCAGAACTTCCGACACGTACCAGGCGCCGTACCATGGAGCGCTGGGATGGTCGGAGAAGTTCTGCGGCCCTGCCAGCCACGACACGGCAGGCAGTTTGCCCTCATTCACATCTTTGCGGAACTGGTGCAGTATATCGCCCGAAGGCACGGTTACTTCTCTTTCCTTATTGCCATCTTTATATTGCATTTTCGTTACGGAACGAAAACCCGGATCGCCGTTATTTACCACGAAAGCCTGCATGTGAAGCTGCTTTTCCTTGTCCGATAACTTATCGTATTCCCCTTTGTTCCATTTGGCCAGTTCTGTACGCGCATTATCCAGCGCCTGCTGCTTTTTTACAACAGCGGCCCGGTTTTTAGCCGCTGTTTCTTCGGAAGAAGGGCTTTCTTCCTGCAGTTGGTTGATCTCGCCAGGCAGAGTATCCACCAGCTTTTGCAGTCCCGCTACATAACGTTCGCTGAACTTCACGTTGTAAGGAGCGAAGAACTCGAGCAGGTTACAGCCGAAGTTGGCGAGCCATGATTTCTCTTCACCTTTCCAACCGCCACCGCAACTGATCTCGTTCTGGTAAAACCGCCAGTTGATCCCATTTTTCTCCAGCAATTCGGGGAAGGTACCCCAGTCCAGTTTGCCGAAGCTGAAGTCGTCGTTACGGATATGCGCTTTCTCAATACCATCCCAGTTATGCGTGATTTTCCCCGTCCAGAAAAAAGAACGGTTGGGCGTGGTGCTGGTCATGGCAGAGCAGAAGTTTTGGTCGCACACCGTAAAAGCATCGGCCATGGCGTAGTTGAATGGCAGGTCCTCCCGTGTATAATATCCCAATGTAAGCGGCATGCCGGCGTACAGTTTATTACCCGGTCTTTTGGCGATGAGCCAGTTGTCATATTTACCCTCATTGTACGCATCCACCTGGCTGGCCCTGGAGTGTGGTAAAGAGCCCATCCACGTGATCTTCGTGTCTTTCATGTCCAGGCGGAAAGGCGCATACGTTTCCCCCTTTTCGTTGGTTTGCAGCCACACCGGCTTTTTATCCGGCAGCGAAATAGCCCGGGGATCGTTAAAACCCCGTACACCCTGCAGCGTACCGAAGCAATGATCAAACGAGCGGTTCTCCTGCATCAGTATCACCACGTGTTCCGCATCGAGGAAAGTGCTGCCAGGCGCAGGATCAATAGCAAAAGCCCGTTGAATGGAAGAGGGTAAGATCGTGGAAAGTCCGGCCGCGCCGGAAAGTAGCATGGATTTCTTCAGGAACTCCCTTCGGTTATCACTCATATGACGTGTTTTTCTTGGATTTGACCTTGGTAAGTTAGTGAAATAACATTGGTAGAGAAATGGGGGAGAGGGGGCGAATGGATGGGCGGTTGCCAGGCCGGTTTTAGTGGTGCGTTAATGGCTGAGTTTACGGAATGATAATATTGGATTGTTTAGTAAAGGGCCTTTGGTTTTGGTCTTGATAATATCTTTTTGGGTTTGTCCACAGGTGGAGAGAAAAACAGACATTAAGGGCAAATGTATATACGCTTAGGTGTTTCATAGATTATTATTTAATTTTGGTATTAGCTGTAGGGTTCCAATAGCGGTTAATGTAGCTTCCTGTTTCATCTTTTTGCGAACACTAACACTTTTTTTGTTTTTCATATCCTGGCAATTTTGAATCAGCGAAATTACTTTGATATCTTTCGTCCGGGGAACCAGGATTGTAAATAATGATGTAAACTTCGTACATAATATCGTTACATGATGTTTGTCAAAATAAATCTCCTGTTTTGGAAATATAAATACCTGTACGGATTGGTACTACTCATGTTTATCTCTCTGATCTGCGTGGCTTTCGGTATGTCGGGCAGTGAGGACTTTGATATAGCCCGGAGGGAAGTTTTACTCCGCCGGATCGGGCATGAAATACTATTACAGTCTGGCGACAGTACATCACAGGTACTTCCGGTAAAAAAGATAGCTGAAAATGAATACCAGGTCAGTTTTGAGAATCCCTTTACCTTTCAACCCGACCTTTTGGTGAATACTACCCAGCGTTTGTTAGCCAAAGACCCGCTCTCAAGTGATTATGTTGTTAATGTACTGAACTGTAACGATGCCAGCGTAGCTTATGGATATGCTATATCAAAAAATAAGAAAGATGATATTGTTGCCTGTGTAGGAAGAACTCAACCTATAGCATGTTACATGATCAACATTAAATTTAAACCAACGGGTTTAACTTCAGCTAAGAATGGATATTTCCTGGGCGGGCTGTCATTTTTGGCATTTGTTGGATTTGTTTTTTTGAGAGCTGTTAAGCCACGAAGGACCTTAACCGGCATACCTGCCTTAGCTGACGCCGATGCACCCGAGATACCTGACAGTCGGCATTCTGATATGCTCACCTTGGGGTCAATGTTGTTCGACACGGAGAACCGTAAGCTCCTGATAGATGGAAAGACCATCGACCTGACCAGAACTGAAACCCGTGTACTACGCATGTTTGCGTTGTCTCCTAACGAGACTATAGAGCGAAGCCGGCTACAAAAAGAGATATGGGAAGATGAAGGTGTTATAGTAGGCCGCAGTCTTGATATGTTCATATCAAAACTTAGAAAAAAGCTTGAATTTGATCCGAATATCAAAATTGTTGTTATACGCGGCAAAGGATATAAGCTTGAAATCAGCGCTTAAGAAGATCATCCCGCTCCAATTAAAGATTGCTACCCTTCCCGGACGTTTAACGGCCTGTTTACGTTGGAGGATGGTGTTTTTTCATCCCGCAAGGGGATAGATCCCAATAGTTTTGGTATTGCTCCATTTTGTCCTTTTTCGTTCCAATAAGCCGGGTTATACCGGAGAAACATCCCCCCGCCGCATTCAGCCCCTCACATTGCCGCATTCACACCCCGCCTGACACGTATAACCATCCTAAGTTTGTACTACCAAAAACGACATAATATGAAACCGAAAACATTAAACATCCTCTACTGGTCTTTTACTATTTTCTTTGCCCTGTTGCTGATCATGGACGGCATAGGCGGACTTTCCGGCTCAGAAGATGGTAAAGTAGCCATGCGGCAGCTGGGATATCCTGAGTATATCATGCCCATTACAGGCGTTGCGAAATTACTGGCGGCTATCGCCATCCTCCAAAACAAGTTCATCACCATCAAGGAATGGGCTTTTGCGGGACTGACTTTCAACTTCATCATGGCTGCTGTATCCTGGGCCATCGTGGGACAGCCACTGTTCTTCGTACTGTTCCCCCTGATCGTACTGGCCATTATGCTGGTGCCGTATTTCCTGTGGAAGAAAGTGATGGCGCTGAAGGCAGCCGGCGTATTACCGAATAGCACACAGCCCTTCCGGGCGGCCTACAGCGCTTAGCGGTATCCTTTTGTATACTGCTTACATTATGGAACCAGCTATACATTGTTCTATCTTTGCATTCTTATCAATTAAAGGAATGTTTTATGGAGATAGGAATAGACAGTTTTGCCGCTGAAATGGCTGGCAGTACCGGATCGGCAAAGAACAATGCTACCGCAATGGGCCAGTTGCTTGACCGTATGCAATACGCCGACGAAGTTGGACTGGATGTATTTGGCATCGGAGAACACCACCGCAAGGATTTTCTCGACTCTGCCCCCACACATATATTGGCTGCTGCCGCATCGCGCACGAAACGCATCAAACTGGCCAGTGCGGTTACGGTATTGAGTGCAGCCGATCCGGTAAGGGTATTCCAGAGTTTTGCCACGCTCGACCTTATTTCACAGGGAAGGGCGGAGATGGTGGTAGGTCGTGGTTCGTTTACCGACGCCTTCCCCCTGTTTGGTTTGAACCTGGAGGATTACGATGAATTGTTCACCGAAAAGCTGGACCTGCTGCTGCAATTGCAACAGCATGAGTTTGTAACCTGGCAAGGCAAGTTCAGGCCTGCTTTACGCAACCAGCCGGTATACCCCCGTCCTTTGCAGGACACTTTGCCCATATGGATAGGCGTGGGCGGTACGCCTGCCTCTTTCATTCGTGCCGGTACGCTTGGCCTGCCTTTGATGGTAGCTGTCATTGGCGGCGAAACACATCATTTCCGGCCGCTGGTAGACTTGTACAGGGAGGCTGGTAAAAGAGCAGGGCATGCCCCGGAAAAACTGACCGTAGGACTGCACTCCCTGGGTTATGTGAGCGCTACCGATGAGGAAGCATTCGAAGAGTTTTATCCCGGTTATGCTGCCGCCATGACGAAGATCGGCAGGGAACGCGGCTGGCCTCCGATGACGAAAGCACGTTTTGAAGCACAGGCGGGGCCATCTGGCGCACTACTGGTGGGCGGCCCGGAAGAAATAGCGAAAAAGATACAGCGGCATAGCGAAGCACTGGGTGGTATTTCCCGGCTCACTTTCCAGATGGACACCGCCGGGTTGCCACATGAAAAGCTGATGCAGTCTATTGAGCTGATGGGCACGAAGCTGTCGCCACTGGTAAACCTTTAATTGTACTGATCCAATTCATGCAGGGTTAGCTTGCAAGCCCCAGGGACTAAATCGATCAGGAACAGTTTCGTAAATTATTAAGGGAGGATGACTGATAAAACATGCAGCAAAAAAAATCTGTTAACTGATAGGTGTGGCCACCATGGTATGGTATTTGCGCTCAGCCGCCCTAACGTTAACTAATACACTTATGAGAGTAAACATCCTTGCATTATTTATTCTGCTCGCCACGACTTTGCTGATCAGTTGTTCTAAAGGGGGCGAAAGCTCGCCCAACTACACCTACACCTACAAACTGGCCGGCCCTGCTGCTACGGTGGTGCAGGTACAGTATACGCCTACCATGACCGATCCCAATATGACGGAAGTGCCTGACGATCTTGAGTATGAAGAACAGGTAACGCCGCCATGGGAAAAGACGGTAACCCTTCATAAAAACATTGCAGGGGCAGGCTTCTCCGCCAGTGTCAGCAACGGCGTACCCGGAGCAAAATATACCATCTCGATCCTGAGCAAAGACGGTAACGTTTTGAAGACGGGGGATTTCACATTGGATGAATATGGAGATGGCGCGCTGCTGCTGAATTATTATCGGAATTGAATGATAAAAAAAGGCTCGTAAAACGAGTCTTTTTTTTACGCGTTATCTTATCTGTTTCGACTTATCCGGAAACGCCGGTGTCTTCCCGATGTGGTGCCGCAACACTTATGCCCGACTGAAAAAAGACGCCCGCAGATATTCTGCGGGCGTCTTTTTTCAGTCAGTTCCCGACTACAACACCGTATTCAACACGCCTCCATCAACCCTGAGCGCAGCCCCATTAATCGCGGCGGCCAACGGACTACACAAATAAGCGGTAATACCGGATATTTCTTCCGGGGCAATAAACCGCTGCAGCAGCGAATGTGGATTGGTGCCTTGCAGGATCGCGGTCTTCATATCATCCTCACTGGTATTGTTAGCCTGGGCAATATGTTTCACCGTAGTGGCCACTCCGTCGGAATAAGTGGGGCCGCCAAGTATAGTGTTGACAGTAACGGCAGTTCCCTTGGTAAGTTTCGATAATCCGTTGCCCAGTGAAAGCATGGCCGTTTTGGTGATGCCGTAGTGTATCATGTTGCCTGGCACATTAACGCCCGACTCGCTGCTGATAAAAATGACCCGGCCCCAGTTGCGGTTGAGCATTTTAGGCAATAATGCACGCGACAGCCGTACGCCACTCATTACATTCACGTCGAACATGGCCTGCCACTCACTATCTTCAATGCTTTCAAAGTCTTTAAGGGCGAAGATGCCTACGTTGTTTACCAGGATGTCAATTTCCGGGAGTTGGGCCAGCAGTTTGTTCACCTCCGCTTCTTTACCAAAGTCGGCTGCAATGCCGGACACGCTTGCGCCGGGAATGTTTTGCATAAGTTGCCCGATAGCAGCATCTATTTTCTGCTGTGTTCTTCCATTGATAATCACATGTGCGCCTTCTTTCAATAGCTGTGTCGCTATTGCAAAACCTATACCCTGCGTGGCGCCACTTATAAAGGCGGTTTTTCCCTTTAACTGTAAATCCATATCTGTTATTTTATTATTGTATTGATCGTTACAAAAATTGACGAAAAAAAGGTCAGTTGAGGACTGACAGTTGTAGTTCAATTAATTTTTGCAGGCTTTGCGCACGGGGATACATGCGCCTGGTCACGTTCAAACCGTTCCACACGGTGATAAGGTAACGCGCCAGTAAGTCAGCCGGGGCGGGATTAGTAATTTCTCCGCTTTCCTTTCCTTTCTGTATGGCCCAGGCAAACATCTTTTCTACTTCTTTTAAGATAGTCACCGCTTCCTGTTCCAGTTCTTCATCCTGGAAAGTCATTTCTACCACGGTATTGGCAATAATACAGCCCTTCAGATGCTCTTGCTCGCTCGCGCTGGCCAGCGACCTGAAAAAGGATTTGATCTCATCAACAGGAGATTTGCTTTTATGTAAAATTGCTTTGAAGTCCATGAATGCCTGCCTGCGCTGCTGTAAAGCCTTGCTGAACAGTTCTTTTTTTCCGCCTTTAAACGTATTGTAGAAGCTGCCGCTGCCCATGCTCATGGCTTTCAATAAGTCGTCGAGCGATGTGGCGGCGAATCCTTTTTGCCAGAATACCTGCTGCGCTTTCTCTAAAACACGTTCCTGGTCGAATGTTGATGGTCTTCCTTTCATATTTTGTAGTAATCATTACAAAAATAAGGAAAGTAAGTGTTTAATTAAAAAGTTTTCTGTAAGCCAGGGGTGTATGCTGTGTTTTGTTCTTAAAAAGTTTGTTAAATGACTGTGGATAATCGAAGCCGAACAGGTAAGCGATTTCTGCAACCGTCAGGCTGGTGGTGGTCAGTAATTCTTTGGATTTCTCGATCAGCCGGTCCTGGATGTGTTGTTGCGTACTTTTGCCGGTTAAAGAACGCAACATGCTGCTCAGGTAATTGGGAGAGAGGTGTAACTGGTCAGAGAAATACTGTACGGAGGGCAGAGCTTCCTGGTGGGTATGTTGCGCCGCGAAACTGGCGGATAACAGTTCTTCGAACTTCGTCAGCAGGTCGGAGTTCCATGTTTTACGGGTGAGGAACTGCCTGTTGTAAAACCGGTCGGAATAACTCAGGATGAGGTCAATATAAGAAAGGATGACCCCTTCGCTGTAAGTGTCGATACCTTTCTCTAATTCCAGGCGCAGCATGTCCATAATGCTAACAATGGTGTCTTCTTCTTTTTCAGAAAGATGAAGGGCTTCATTGGCCGCGTAACTAAAGAACTCGCAGCCTTTTATCCGGGTAGCCACTGCATGTTTCCTGATAAAATCGGGATGAAATACCAGGCACCAGCCCAAGGGTTTATGTCCTTCGGGTATATTGGAAATTATCTGTTTGGGAGCGATGAACGACATAACGCCTTCATCGAAATCGTAATGGCTCTGCCCGTACTTAACTTTTTGAGCTACATTTTTCTTGATAGAGATGCAGTACAGGTCTAAAACGACGCTGCGATATCGCTCGTCCGCATCGTACACAATGTCTTCAAAATTAAACACACTCACGAGTGGATGATGTGGTTTAGGCAAAGACAGTATCCGGTGCTGATCGGAAACTGTCTTTACATGATATGGAACTTCTTTCTTCATCCTGTATGGTTGATACAAAAGTAAGATTTACTGGTCAATGCTGTTCATAGAGGCGCTGTCGTAGCGGTCGCCCAGGAATGTGCCCAGCGGGATAATAGATTCCAGCCTGTTCATATCGTCTGCAGATAAGCTGATGGATGCGGCTGCTATGTTCTGCTCCAGGTACTTCACCCGTTTGGTGCCTGGGATAGGTGCGTGCCCTTTAGCTAAAACCCATGCGATAGCCAGCTGAGAGGGCTGTATACTTTTTTCTTCCGCCATAGCGGTAATGGCACCGGCCAGTTCCAGGTTCTTCACAAACTGCTCGCCCTGAAAGCGCGGCATCGAGTTCCTGAAATCATCGGCAGGCAAGTCTTCCGGTGTACGGATGTTGCCGGTCAGGTAACCACGGCCCAGCGGGGAGTAGGCTACCAGGCCAATGCCCAATTCCTGCAGCGTGTTAACGATGCCTGCCTGCTCAATACTTCTCTCAAAAAGGGAATACTCTGATTGTACAGCCGTTAAAGGATGAACCGCATGCCCCCTGCGGATGGTATCGCTCGACACCTCTGATAAGCCGATATAGCCCACTTTGCCTTCTTTAACGAGGTCGGCCATAGCGCCCACCGTTTCCTCTACCGGTACCCGTGCATCGAGGCGGTGCAGGTAGTAAAGGTCGATATAATCTGTACCCAGGGCGCGGAGCGACTTCTCTACGGCTTTCCTTACATAGTCTTTGCTGCCGTTGATCTGCCAGGTAGGCTGGTTGTCGTCGTTGATCTCGTACCCGAACTTGGTGGCGATGATATAGTCATTCCGGTTGCCCTGTATAGCTTTGGCTATCAGTTCTTCATTCAGGAACGGGCCGTATATATCGGCGGTATCTAAAAAGTTGCAACCCAGTTCCTTTGCCCGGTGGATGGTGTTGATAGCGTCTGCTTCGCTGGTGCGGCCATACATATCGCTGCCTCCGGCAAATACGGTCATACCCATACAGCCTAATCCTAAAACCGGTACTTCTAATCCCTGGCTGCCGAGTTTCTTTTGTTTGATATTGCTCATTTGCTAATTGTTTGTAGTGCAAATGTCCGAAGGAGCGGCGGGGGAAAAGTATCCATATCTACGGGATGTGTATCCGAAACGGGGGAGATGTTGCCATGGCTGTGGCCATATATGCTCAAGCTGGCGAACTGCTGGAACCGGGGCTGGTTGTGGGAAATGGAAATGAATCCCTGACGTGCCTGCCCACCGCAACAATGCCTGCCAGCTAAAAAAGGAAAGATGCCTTACAAACGGCAGGGAAATCATGTGTTTATTATAAATGGTAACGGAGGCTTTAAGTTTCCCTTATCATCTTTATCCCTCTGTTATGTAATAGGAAAAAGCTGTTTCTTTTTTCTTTTCTGATCGATATTCAGAAATTAACTATCGTAATTTCTGCTTCCGGCGAAAAGCCTGGCTTATTACGCCCTACTTCAGGGGCGATGTTAGCAATGGTTATATCAGGAAAGGAAATTCGCTAGGCGAAGAGGTGGTGATCGGCAAGGCTACCTTCGATTTCGCGGAAGAACAACGAACTTTTGACTGGGGGCTGCAACTGGGCGGGCAAAGAACGCTGGGTAAACGTTGGTTTGTGACCGCCGCCCTGGCATGGGGCCTCCGGCCGGTATTTCCTGATACCTTTAGGGGAACGGATTTCCGGATGTACAATATTTTCCTGTCAATAGGTGCGGGTATCAGGTTATGAGCGGGAGCTGGCAGACAGTTATCCCCCTTTCGAAGTAACTAGTAGAAAATCTAAATGCTTTTTTTTAGCTTTAACTACTGATACGAAACTGCATGACTTCCCGGCATCCCACAAATGAAAAAATGTTGCTGGCTAAAATAGCCGAAGGGGACAGCCGTGCTTTCAAAGAAATTTACGACAATTATTACCAACGTATCTACCACTTCGCCTTCCGCCTGTTACAATCCCGCGCGGTGGCACAGGAGGTGTTGCAGGAAACGATGCTGAAGCTCTGGCAGTTGGGCGATCAGTTGTATAAGATAGATAATCTAGAAGCATACCTGCATAAAATCGTACGGCATCATGCGATCGACCTGCTCCGGAAGCGTGAACTCTCTGCCAGGGTAGAAGCCGAGATCAGCTACACGTCGGCGGAAGCACATAACGAAACAGAAGAACACATCCTGCTGAAAGAAACCCGTAGAATTCTGGAAGAAGGTATCCGTCAGTTGCCGAAGCAGCAGCACCTCGTGTACCAGCTTTGCCAGCAGCAGGGGTTGAAGTACGAAGAGGCGGCCGCCAGGCTCAATATTTCTCATGGAACGGTGCAAACGCACATGAAACTTGCCCTCAAATTCCTGCGCCGCTACATGCAGGAACATACGGATGTAGCCATTCTACTGGTCATCTGCCATCTTTTATAATTTTTTTTACGGCGCATTACCCCGATTGTGCCGCTCGTTCGTCTATTCTAATAGGCAGCTGATAAACGCTGGCTAATTCCTGATGAATAAAGACAGACTTAATTACCTGTTCCAACAATATCAGCGCCGCTCGCAGACCCCCGCCGAGCGCGAAGAATGGCTTGCTGCCCTGTCGGACCCCCGGCATGATTCCCTGCTGCATGAGATTATGGGGGAGGAATGGGGGAAGGCCGTGCCGGCTGCCGACGATATCAGTACTGAGGAAGCAGCTTTGCTGTACGAACGCGTAGTGAGTCAGCCACAACCGGCAAAGGTGCGCCGTTTATGGCCGCGCATCGCGGTAGCTGCCGCCGTACTGGCCTGTTTAGTGACTGGTGGTTATATCTACCGTGAAAGCAGGATGATGGAGCCCCAGGTTTCGCAGCCGGTTGTGCAGGACGTAGCACCGGGCGGCAACAAGGCCACGCTTACCCTGGCCAATGGGCAAAAGATCGTGTTGTCGGACGAAATAGATGGTGAAATTGCCAAACAGGCAGGGGTGCAGATCAGTAAGGCTAAAAACGGGGTGCTTGTATACACCGTGGCCGATAACGATAAAGTACCTGCCAATTCATTAAATACACTGTCTACCGCCAAAGGAGAAACTTATAAGATCATCCTGCCGGATAAAACGGAAGTATGGCTGAACGCCGCTTCCTCTTTAACCTATCCCGCACGATTTACGGGGGGCGACCGCCAGGTAACGCTTACCGGTGAAGGTTATTTCGAAGTGGCGAAAGATCAGCAGCATCCTTTTAAAGTAAATACGCCTAAGCAGCAGGTAACTGTACTGGGCACACATTTCAATATCAATGCCTATCCCAATGAACCCGCCACCCGTACCACACTGCTGGAAGGAAGCGTGAAAGTGAGTGCCGGTAATGCTGATGTGATCATCAAACCCGGCCAGCAATCCATGCTCCGGAACGGCAGTATGGGGGTGCAGGAGGCCGACCCCGACCAGGCTACGGCCTGGAAGGATGATAAGTTCGTGTTTGACGGGGATAATATCCAATATATCATGCGCATGGTGGAAAGGTGGTATAACGTAGAAGTAGTCTACGAAGGCGCGATATCTGACGAAAAGTTTTACGGGGGGATATCCCGCTATGAAAATGTATCTGAAATTCTCAAAATACTAGAGTCAACCAAAAGCATCAGTTTCACGATAGAAGGGAAAACAATATTTGTAAAAACAAACCTATCAGCTAACCGTATGAAATAACAATAAAAAAATCCAACGTTATGGCAACAGAAAATTCCATGTTAAGCAGTAGGAAATGAGCTTAAAAAAAGAAACCAGGAGTGCGGAAACACCCCTGGTCATCTTAGGTTCATGATCCATAGTACTATTAAATACCACGTTCATCGCAGTCCACCTTTGCTTCGACACGGGGGCGGCTGCAAAAACCAGACAAAACAAATGTATAGAATTTCTACCAAGGAACTCGGCAAGCGCTTGCCGATACATCCCTATTTTGCAAAATTCTTGTTGATGATGCGTCTCATTACAGTCATAATGTTAGCCACGCTAATGCAGGTCAGTGCAAAAACGGTTGCACAGAAGGTCAGTCTTAATGCCAGCAATGCTTCCCTGAAGGCGGTGCTGAAAGACATCGGGAAACAGTGCGGCTATAATTTTGTGATCACGGAGTCGAGTTTGAAGGAATCGAAACTGGTGAACATCCGTTTGAAAAACGTTGAGCTGAAAGACGCGCTCGATGAGATTTTTCGCGCGCAGGTGCTTACCTATAGTATCAACAAAACCACCATCATTGTAAAGGAAAAAGAAACGCCTGCCCCCCTGGATATACCACTGGTGGCGAATTTCTTATTAAATGAAGTGCGCGGCCGGGTAACAGATGATGCAGGCACGCCACTGCCCGGGGTAAGCGTAAAAATAAAGGGTACCACCGATGGTACGCAAACCAACGAACGCGGCGAGTTTTCCATTAATGCAGATCGCGGCGCCACAGTGGTGCTTTCTTATATAGGATTTGAATCTAAAGAAGTGATAGCGGCGGGTAATAACCTTAATGTCTCCCTGGTGGGCAAACAAAGCGCCATCGATATGGTAGTGGTAAACGGGTATACCTCGCAACGGCGCTCGGATGTAACGGCGGCTATCAGCACGGTTTCGGGGCGTGATATTTTAAAAGCGCCGGTAACCAACGTTACCAACGCACTGGCGGGGCTCGTACCGGGACTGGTGGTGCAGCAAACCACCGGCAGACCAGGGTTGAATACGGCAGCGCTGTATATCCGCGGACAGGTATCTTCCAACGCCACGGCACTGATTATCGTAGACGGGGTGGAACGTACCACGTTTGGAGATATCGATCCAAATGAGATCGAGAGTATCAACATTCTGAAAGATGCCTCTTCTACCGCGTTATATGGTTTAAAAGGAGCCAACGGTGTATTTGTGATCACGACAAAAAGAGGGAAAGAAGGCCCGGCCCGTGTGACGTTTACGAGCAATTTCGGCCTGCTGAGCCCTACCGAACGCCCCGACATTCTTTCCGCCTATGAAAGCGCCATGTTGCTGAACGAAGGGCAGATCAATACAGGCGAACCGCGTACGTTTACGGACGAAGACCTCGCAATATTTAAATCCGGTACGGGCGATAAGTTATTATACCCGAACGTGAACTGGTACGATGAACTGGTGAAGGACCATTGGTGGCAGAACCAGCAAAACCTGACGGTGTCCGGCGGTACGCAGAAGATTAAATACTTTACCTCTTTCGGGCATCAGTTTGAAAATGGGAACTTTAAGGAGTTCAGGACGCCGTTGGACTATTCCACCACGCCCAGCTACCAGCGTTACAATTTTCGCGCAAGAGTGAGCATGGATATAACCAATTCTACCAACTTTGAAGTAAACCTGGCGGGCCGTAACGAGCATCGTTATTCGCCTACCGGCTTCACCGAATACAACGATCCGGGA
Organism: uncultured Chitinophaga sp.; assembly: GCF_902168175.1. GTDB lineage: Bacteria > Bacteroidota > Bacteroidia > Chitinophagales > Chitinophagaceae > Chitinophaga. Next base: position 20,812 of record NZ_CABHOU010000038.1, read on the forward strand.
GGAGCAGTGACCAACGGGATAGAAGGTGTGGTAGGCCGTGCGTTGAAAATACCTGCCTGGGGCCAGCCGTTTTTTAAAGAATACATCAATTCAAGCGATCCGGCAACTATCGGTTTGGACGGTACTTATAACCATATCGTGAACTATAACCTCACCGGGGTAAACTCAGTTAACCCGTATGCACTGCTGACGTACGGCGGTTATGCATTTACCGATAACAATGTAGCGGAATCGGTGTTTACGCTCAGCCAGAAGCTGGACGTGATTACCCAGGGCTTATCGGTAAAAGCCCAGTTCGGGTACGATGCCACGCAAATGTCGGGCAAGCTGCAACGCGGCAGCATCGGCTATTTTAACCTCGACAGGAATACGAAGGAGTTAACGCCGGTGGCAGGTTCTTACAACGACTTCTTTGGTGCGCCGGCTTATACCCGCAGCGGTTTCACGAAAACCAACCTGCAGGTATTTATAAATTACGCCCGTGCATTCGAAAAGCATAATGTAAGCGCCAACCTGATCGGGCAAAGGGAGCTACAGGGCGCCACTGCCGCCGCTGCGCCGTTCGCGAACCAGGGTATTATTTCCCAGCTTACTTACAATTACGCCAACCGCTATTTTTTAACGGCAAGCGCTACCTATAACGGATCGGAGAACTATGCGAAAGGTTATCGTTATGGCTTTTTCCCGTCGGCCTCACTGGGCTATAACCTGGCCAACGAATCGTTCATGAAACAATATGAATGGATCAATATGCTGAAAGTACGCGGTTCAGTGGGCAGGGTAGGTATTCCGAGCCCGGGTACCGGCCGTTTTTACTACCAGAACAAATTTGGTGCGGGATCTACGGTGCCTTTCGGTAACCCAAACAGTAACTTCGCCGCCCCAACTTATATCCAAACACAATACGGCAACCCATTCGTAACATTCGAAGTATCATTAAAGAAAAATATCGGGATAGATGTATTGTTGTTTAACGATAAGCTGAGTATAACTGCAGATGTATTTAACGATACGCGTTCAGACATCCTTGCCACCCGCTCAGCTACCAGCTTCGCGACCTATGGAGCTACGGTGCCGAGTACCAACTACGGTATGAACAGTAACCGCGGCTACGAACTGTCGGTGATGTACCGTAACCGCGCGAATGATTTCACCTATTCGGTAACGGGTAACCTGAGTTATGCGCATAACGAACGCCGGATACTGGATGAGGCGCCGGGACTTGCCACCAATCTGAAAGCCACCGGTACACCGCTGGGTACTTACTTCGGCTATCATGTACTGGGTTTTTATGCCGACCAGAATGATATTGACAAAAGTCCGGTGAATAAGGTAACCGCATACCCCTCGATCCCTGGCGACTTTAAATACCAGGATGTTAATGGCGATGGCATTATCAATAACCAGGACGTAATGCCGATCGGGCATCCTAATATTCCGGAGTATAATGCGAGTGTAAATCTGCAGGCTGGTTATAAAGGTTTCCAGTTATCGGTGTTGTTCAATGGCGTGACGAACGTGAGTTCAAACGTAATTTTCCAGAGCGGCACATTAGGGCAATATTATGCACCGATGTTAGACAGGTGGACGCCCGATAATCCCAATGCCACAAGGCCGGCGAGCCGTCCGGGTTTAAATGCTAACCCGAACGAGAGCCTGAACGATTTCATGCTGCAGGATGCATCTTATATCAAACTACGCAACGTGCAACTCAGCTATTCATTGCCGCGGCGTTGGTTAAGCCGGTTACGCCTGACCAATCTTACGCTGGTGGCCAGCGGTCAGAATTTAATCACCTGGACTAAGTTCTACGGCCTCGATCCGGAAAATACGATGACGGGCAATGCGTACGCACCCGCCACCACCACTATTCCTACAACCAAAGTGCTGAACTTCGGTCTGAACCTTTCTTTATAACCAACGATCTACAAGCCATGAAAAAATTCATATACCTGTTTAGTTTGGTTATGACGATAACCATGCTCTCCTGCCAGAAAGATTTCTTACAAAGGGATGTGGGTATCCAGACCGACCTGGAAGAAGTATTTAAAGATCCGCTGCAGGCATCACGTTACGGTGACTTTACCTATACGTTCTCTATTAATGATTACGGCCGCTTAAGCGGTTACAAAGGTATGACGTCACAGTTTACCGATGAATCGATCGCGAATAACGCACAGGCAGAGGTAGCGACCATGAACTCGGGGCAGTGGCTGGATGGCGGTGCGGCCGATGTAAGCGGGATTTATACACAAATGTACCGGGGCATCCGCAATGCGAACATCATGTTACAGTTCATGGAGAAAACGCCATGGACGCCGGAATATAATCCGAATTTTATTAAGGGCGAGCAGTTGTACCTGCGCGCATACTTCTACTTCGAACTGCTGCGGCGTTTTGGTGGCGTGGTATTGCTGGACCAGGCGCTGGACTTTACAGAGGCGTCTAAAGACCTGCCGCGCAGCACCTACGAAGAAACCATGGCGCAGATATTGGCCGATGTGGAGCAGGCAATTACCCTGTTGCCATTAACCAACAACGACTGGCCTAATCCTGCCGCCCAGGCAAACAGGGCTACTGGTGCAGCAGCCATGGCTTTGAAAGCGCGGTTGCTGATGTTCGATGCCAGTCCGCTGAATAACGCCGGCAACGATGCCGCTAAATGGCAGAAGGCCGCTGCGGCGTCCAAAGCCATTATCGACCTGGGTAAGTATTCGCTGGAGCCTACTTATGCTAATGTGTTAACCGTAGCCAATTCTGTGGAATACATCCGCATATGGCCACGCGGCGGCCGTGGGTTTATCGGCACTTATCTCAGCGATTTCCTGATCCCCACGAGCATGGGCGGTGCGCAATCGAACCTGTCGCCGGTGCAAAACCATGTAGACCTGTATGAGATGAAAAACGGCAAACCCATTACCGATGCCACCTCCGGTTACGATCCGCAAAGCCCTTACCTCAACCGCGATCCGCGTTTCTATGTGAATATTTTGTACAATAACGTAACCTGGCAGGGACGCGCGATAGAAACCTGGCAAACAGAGCCGAACGCGCAGGGTGTAATTACCTATGGCAGGGATCACGGTACTGCCATCAGTGTAACTAAAACCAGCTATTACCTCAAACGCCTTTGGCCCGAAGCATCCCGCTCCGGCTCAACAGCCAATGCTTTACTGAATTATGTTTTTTATCGATATGCGGAAGTATTGCTCAATTACGCGGAAGCAGTGAACGAAGCATCCGGCCCCAATGAGGAAGTGTACAAATCGGTGAATGCTGTCCGTAAAAGGGCGGTAATGCCTGAGTTGCCAGAAGGATTGTCGCAGGAAGAAATGCGGGCGCGTATACGAAACGAACGTGCAGTTGAATTTGCCTTTGAAGATATGCGCTGGTGGGACATCCTCCGGTGGAAGAAAGGTGCAGAAATCGTTGCCCGTCCAATGAAAGGCATGAAGGTGATCAAAAACGCCAATGGAACTTTTACTTACAACGTAGTAGACCTGCCCGTATTTCAGAAAGTGTTTACAGACAGGATGTACCTGTACCCGATACCACGCGCTGAGATGAACAAGACCTCGGGCGCACTGATTCAGAACACGGGGTGGGAGGAGTAAACCATTTGTACACATTCAATTAATCAGCATCAACATGACTAAATATATAAAACTGACGGGCCTGACCATGGCGGTGATTTGCATGCTCTGCATGGTTTCATTCGCTCAGAACGCTGCACCGGAGGATACTGCCAAGAATAACAAAGAACGCCTGGCTGCGGATATGGGCGCCGAAGAAGTATTTATTCCATTCGCTTCCCGCACCAGGGCCGAACTTAATTATGCGGTGAGCGCCCTGCGGGCCGATCAGTTAGCGAAAATTCCGACGAGCAATATGTCGGGCTTATTGATCGGCAGACTGAGCGGATTGTGGGTTAACTGGACGGGCAACCAGCCTGGCGGCGGCAACCTCACGCACCAGGTAAGGGGTAGGTCTTCGTACGCAGGCGGCAGTACGCCAATGGTACTGGTAGATGGTGTGGTAAGGGATTTTGAAGATATGGATATCAATGAGATCGAAAGTGTGTCGGTGTTGAAAGATGCCGGCGCACTGAACTGGTACGGCCTTAGCGGCGGTAACGGCGCTATACTGGTTACGACCAAACATGGTAAAGCCAACACCCGCCATATTACGGTGGATGCACAGGGCGGGTTTCAGTCGGCCAGCAACCTGGTTAAGCCGCTGAATTCTTACGAATTTGCTACATTGTACAACCAGGCGCTTACCAACGTTGGTCAGGCACCGGCGTACGATGCTACAGCATTAGCCGCTTATAAAGATCGCACTGATCTTTACCTGTACCCGGATAATAATTACCAGGACCGGTTCCTGAATAAATCGGCCCCCACGCAGCGTTATGCGGTGTCGTTCAGCGGCGGTAGCCAGCGGATACGATATTTTACCACGATCAGTTATTTCAATCAGAAAGGGCTGTTCAGACACACGAAGAACGATAACTATAATTCGAACTACGGTTATCAGCGTTACAACTTTCGCATCAACCTGGATTATGATGTCACTGAATCACTCAGCTTTACATTATTGTCTGGCCTGAGAAGTGAGGTGCGTAATGATGTGGGCGATGGCGCCTCCGCAGTATTCAATAATATTTCTAACCTGCCACCGAATGCGTTCCCCATATTGAATGAGGACGGTACTTATGGTGGAACTTCCATCTACCAGAATAACCCCTTGGGACAATTGCAGGCTACCGGTTTTTCCCGCACCACTACGAATGTTTTGCTGGCAAGCATTATGGGTAAGCAGAAACTCGAATTTATCACGAAAGGTCTATCTGCCAATATCTTTTTTTCTTATGATGGATATGGTAACTACGGTGACGGCCTGACGCAAAACTATGCAGTGGTGAATAAATCCGTAACGCCGGCGCAAACCTATCGTACGCCCGCTGCTATTGCTTACCGCACTGCAGCTTTTCAAACCAATACAAAAAACAATGAATTGTGGATGGGGTTTGACTACGACCGCGCGTTTTCCGGTAACCACAAAGTGGTAGCGTCTGTACGTGTCCAACAGTATATTAGTGCTGCCGTAGACCGGCTGGATTATCGCGAGCGCATGCTCGTTGGCCGTGCGGATTACAGCTACCAACAAAGGTATATGCTTGGTTTCACAGGCAGCTACAGTGGTTCGGAAAACTTTGCCCCGGGGCACCGCTTTGGGTTCTTTCCCGCCGTATCGGCTGGCTGGCTGGCATCTGACGAAAACTTCCTGAAAGATTTCAAAACCATCGGTTACCTGAAAGTGCGTGCATCTGCAGGCCGCTCCGGTAATATCGGGCCCACTTATGATGCAAATGGTAACATAGTGCGTTTGCCCTATCGTACGCAGTTCACCAGGGGTGCCGGACCGTTGCTGGGATCATCCTTTTCTACTTCTACCACCGCATACCTCGTGGCGCCGGCAGGCAACATGGCCACTACCTGGGAAAAAATCGACCGCTTAAATGTGGGGGCTGATATCTCTTTGTTTAAAAATACTTTGTCGCTGTCGGCCGATTACTTTAATGAAACGCGTCACGATATCCTCGGCCCACCAAATTTGCCGGGTATCCTTGGTATGTCTATTGCCCAGGTGAATTCTGGTAAGGTGAGCAGTCAGGGCGCTGATTTTACGGTCTTGTATAACAAACAGTGGGGGGATGTGAACATCGCATTGAATACTAATCTTACTTATGCAAAAAACACCGTGCTGGTACGTGCCGTAACAAACGGGCTGGATGGTCAGTCGCAGGAAGGCCGGTATGTGAACAGTGGGCACTATTACATTGCAGAAGGCATCTTCCAGAACCAGGCGGAAATAGATGCAAGCCCGAAGCAAACACTTTCTGGTCTTGTAGTGCCGGGTGATATCAGGTACAAAGATGTTAACAATGATAAAGTGATAGATGCGAAGGATGATGTGGCCACCGACTATACCGACATTCCAAAGATGTATTACGGTTTTGGGTTGAATATCCGGTATAAGCAGTTTGATCTTGGTACCCAGTTCCAGGGTGTGGAAGGGCGCACGGTTAATCTCAATGGCCAGTTGCGTGCCGGTCCCAATGGTTTTAACAGGTTGATGCTGGATAGCTGGACGCCCGCCACTGCCACCAACGCTAAATACCCGCGTGTGGGTTTAACCGATAACGGCAACAACACCGCGAATTCTACCTTCTGGCTGCGGTCGGGCGACTTCCTGAAAATGCGCACGGCAGAACTTGGGTATAGTACTTCTGAGGGTTTCAACCAGCGCTATCGTTTCAAGGGCGCCAGGTTTTTTCTGAGTGGCTATAACCTGTTAACGTTCTCAAAGCTCAACGACCTTGGCATCGATCCTGAAACGCCCAACGCTGGCAGAGGCACGAGCTTCCCGTATGTAAAAACCTATTCGATAGGTATTACCGTTAAAATATAAACTACCCGACGATGAACAAAAGCTATTTGAAAATATATAGTACGTTGCTGCTGTTGCTCCTGTTGGGTGGCGCATGCAAAAAAGACTTCTTCGCCCCTGAGTACAGCGAAGGCCCTATTTCTGAAGATGCCATCTGGACTACCGACCGGCGTGTACGTGAATACCTGAACAACGGTTATACGTACATGTTGTCGCGTTACAATATAGACAACGGTGGTGCCCTGCTGGCAAGTGGAAGTGATGAAGCCGTAAACTCTAACCTGAACAGCAATGTTAACTATTTCAACAACGGTACCTGGGGCAGCCTGAAAACGTTCGATGAGCAGTATACAAACCTGTATACTGGTCTTTGGGTGGTGAACACCTTTTTGCAAAAGTCGCCTACCGCGGTAGTATACCCCGCCAGCGACCTGGCCGGGTTAAGAGGAGAAGCTTTCTTTATGCGGGCGATGCTGCATTTTGAGCTGTTTAAAAGATATGGCGGTATTGTACTGGCGACGAAGCCGTTCTCCCCTGCAGACGATTTAAATATTCCACGTAATACAGTAGATGAAGTGGTGAAGCACATCGTTACCGATTGTGACTCTGCAATCGCGCAAATCGGCCCTGCCTGGACCAAAGACTGGGACGCCGCTAACTGGGGGCGGGCTACCAAAGCTGCCGGTATGGCATTGAAAGCGAAGGTGCTGCTGTACTATGCGAGTCCCCTGCATAATGGCACTAACGATTTAACAAGATGGCAGGATGCCGCGAATGCCGCCAAAGCGTTAATGGACCAGAATAAACATGGCCTGTTACCCAAAGCCGAATTTCCGTCACTCTGGGATTATACGGCAACGGCCACTACTTATAACAAAGAGGTCATATTCGCCACCTCTGCAAGCAATACCAATACGATTGAAGCTAATAACGCGCCGGTAGGTTTTACAGGCGGGCTGGGCAGAACGAATCCAACACAGGATTTGGTAGATGCATTTGAAATGGCCAGTGGGTTGCCTATCAGCGATCCCGCTTCCGGTTACAACCCGCAAAACCCTTACGCTGCCCGCGATCCGAGGCTTAACCAGTTTGTGGTGTACAATGGCGCTACGTTCAAAACGGGCAGTCTGACCCGCGCGGTGGAAACGTTCGATGGCGGACTGGATAATGTGCCAACAAACGTTAACAGTACGAAGTCCGGATATTACATGCGTAAATTCCTGAGCAGCAATGCTACCTACAACGTAACCAGCATTACGAATGTGCGCAGGCCCTGGGTATTGTTCCGTTACGCCGATATCCTGCTGATGCATGCCGAGGCACTGAACGAGGCAGTTGGGGCTAATGCGGATGTGTATGCCGATATGAACGCCGTTCGTAACCGTGCAGGCATGCCTTCGTTGCCAGACGGCTTAACGCAGGAGCAAATGCGCGAAAGGATCAAAAACGAACGACGTGTGGAGCTTTGTTTCGAAGAACAACGCTTCTTCGACGTACGCCGCTGGAAGGAGGGTGATACTTATTTCGATGCGGCCGTACACGGGATGCGGATTACTAAATCCGGCACTACACTCACTTACACGCCATTTGTAATTGAAACGAGAGTGTTCGCTGCAAAGAATTACTTTTATCCTATCCAGCAGAGCGAGATCAATAGGGCGAAGAAGCTTGGCCAGAACCCTGGTTATGAATAACATTAAATATACTGCCCGGCGGCAGCGATGCTGCCGGGTTTCAAAACTATAACTGAGCATGTCGATAAAATTGAAACTGGCGGCCTTGGGCCTGTTGTTTTGTAGCATGAACGCGTTCGCCCAGAAAACGGATAAGTTCATGAACGAGATCGTGAACTACGACGAGGCGGCCGTGCCGTCGTATGTATTGCCAGCGCTATTAAAAACCTTGAAAGGACGGCTGGTAAATAATTCTTCCGCTTGGGAAAAACAACGCCGGCCGGAGATTATAGGGCTTTTTGAAGAGAACGTGTACGGCCGTACGCCAAAGAAATTTGACAGCGTACGCTACCGGGTCACCAATGATGTGCCCCGGGCCATGGAAGGCCGCGCGCATCTGAAAGAAGTAGCGATCACCCTGTGGAATAAAGGGAAGTCGGTAACGGTACCTGTAGTGCTGTTCACACCGAACAACCGTAAGAAGCCTGTGCCCGTATTCCTGCTGATCAACAATCGTCCTAAAAGAAATACCGATCCGACACGCGCTGTAAAAAGCACCTTCTGGCCTGCAGAAATGGTGATCGACAGCGGTTATGCTATCGCAGCTTTTAACATCAACGATGCGGCACCCGATAAAAAGGATACTTATCAGCATGGGGTGCTGGACCAGCTATTTCCCGAAATGCTGCAAAAGCCCGATGGCATGAAAGCAATTGGTACCTGGGCATGGACGGCCAGCAGGGTATTAGACTATTTCGAAACAAACCCGGATATAAATGCGAAGAAAGTGGCGGTTGTAGGGCACTCCCGTGGCGGTAAAACTGCTTTGTGGGCGGGCGCGCAGGACACCCGTTTTGCAATGGTGGTGAGCAGTTGCTCAGGCAGTTCAGGCGCTTCGCTGGCAAGGCGTAAGTACGGCGAAACTGTGAGCCTGATCAATAAACAGTTTGGCTATTGGTTTAACGATAACTATAAGAACTACAGCAACGATGTAAACGCATTACCTGTAGATCAGCATATGTTGATAGGGTTAATAGCACCCAGACCAGTGTATACAACAAATGCAGTGGAAGACAGATGGGCTGATCCGGTGGGGTCTTATCTCTCTGTTGTAAACGCATTGCCTGCATACCGTTTGTATAACCCACAACTGACTTTGCCCGTGACGTTCCCTGCCACGAACAAGCCCATCATGCAATCGGTGATCGGGTATCATTTCCGGGAAGGCAAGCATGATCTGAATTTGTATGACTGGGCAGAGGTACTTCGCTTTGCGGGCATGCAGGCAGGATGGAAGTAGTCAACTAAATCGCGCTGGCTTTTGCCCCTGCTGCGCAGCCGTTACCACTTCAAGTAGACGTTTCGCCCTGGTTTCAGGACGTTGCGCCAGCACGATCAATTGTAGTAGTTGTTTCTTGTTGCTTCGTGCCAGGCCTTCGAAATAGGCTGCAGTTGCTTTGTCTTTCTTAAGTTCAGTAGCAAGGTCGGTCGGGATGATCAGTGCTTCTACATCGTCGAGTATCGACCAGTACCCGTTCGACTTTGCTACTGTAATACTGTCTAACCCAGGCTGCGCCATACGGCCATCTTTTATAAACTGTTTCACTCTTTCCTTATTGATTTTACTCCAAACGCTTTTGGGTTTGCGGCGGCTGAACGACTGCAGGAAATAATGCTCATTCAACGGCCGGGCAGTTCCATCTATCCATCCATAACACAGTGCTTCCAGCACCGCTTCGTTTTGACTGAGGGTGAAAGTGGGTGCGTTTTTCCTGGATACAGCTACCCACACTGTTGCTGTTGACTCATGATGTTTGCTGAGCCAGTTCCGCCATTCGGCGGCACTGCTCAGTTTTAATATATGGGTGGTGGCGATCATGATGATTGTTGTTTAAGGTATTATTGAATAGCACTTACTATTTCGAGGTAATGAGGGTTGTACATGATACCCAGCAAATTGCCGAACGGATCAATAACAGAGGCGGTCACGAAGTTGCTGTTCGCACGTTGGGTAATTGGTTCGAATTCGGTGGCGCCCAGCGATAACAGCCTGGTGTACACGGCTTCAATATCATCTACATGCCAGTAGGCAATAGGGCCTCCGGCTTCGCCTAACGGACGTGGAGCATATTGTGCGTCGATAATACCCAGCTCGTGCTGGTAATCGCCTATACGAAACTCCACATAAGCGGGGTTGCCTGTTTTGGGAAAGGCGAAGTAAGCTTCGGTACCGAGGAATTGCGCGTACCAGTCGCGTGCTGCTGCAAGATCTGTTGCGTAGAAAGTAAGGGTTGCGAGGCCGCGGAGTGTGTTGGGTGTTGCCATGATGATATTGTTTTAAGTGATTGATAAAACAAAGGTCGGCAGGCAGGGTGACAGCCTTGTGTCAGGGGTGTCAGAATTATTTCCAGGTTTTTTTAAAGTAGGCTTCCAGGGTCAATTCATGGGGTTTAAACTTATCTTCTGATACAATTACCTGCCGGATGCGGTCGAGGCGGAAGTTGCGGAAGTCGTTGCGAAGCCGGCACCAGGCTACTAACAGCCAGTTGTCTTGTGTGCTGAGGATGGCGAACGGCTCTACTGTACGGCTTTCGGTTTTGTCTTCACCCGGTTTCTGGTAGGAGAGCTGTACCAAATTAAAGCCGGTGAGTGCCTGCTGCAGGATGGCGAGGTGATTACTGGTATGCACAGCAGCACTGCTCTCGCTTACGGCTGTGCGGGACGATAACATTTCAGCCTGTTCCCTGGCAGTATGCCGTAACACGGCTTTTATTTTATCGATGGCATCCGTATATGCCTTTACGAAAGAGGCATCTTTATTTTTCAATACGAATTGCTGAGCGGTGATCAGGGCGTTTGCCTCTGTTTCTGTAAAACTGATAGGAGGGATGCGGTACCCTTCCATCAGGTAATATCCTTTGCCTTCCTCGGTGAGTATAGGCACGCCGGATTGTTCCAGTGCGCGGATGTCTCGGTAAACGGTGCGTACGCTGATGCCGAATTTTTCGGCCAGTGCGGTGGCCGTCACCATCCGTTTGGCCTGTAGCTGGTTAAGTATGGCGGTGAGGCGCGATAAACGTGATGTATCGTTTGCGGGCATGCTGCAGAATTGAGTCCTTCGAAAGATAATAAATTAACCCTTCTAAATTATCCGCATTAAACCCGGCTTCTCCAAATCAATAATTTTATCGTACTTTCACGCCGCAATTGGTTTTTAACATAGGTTTCACAATGTTAAAATTAATAGGGAATCAGGTGTAAATCCTGAGCAGACCCGCTACTGTAAGTTCTATAACAACACTTAGACATTCTGCAAAGCCACTGTTTTTAGTGAATAAAAATGGGAAGGCCGTCTAAAGTGAGAATAAGTCAGGAGACCTGCCACTGCAAACATTTTCGAAAGCTTTCGAGGAAGAGGCTTTGAATACAACTTACACTGAAATCATTTCAGCGTCTATTTGTTTTCGTATGTCGTCCGGTAAAAAACCGGAGGGTATTTAATTATTGATATACATATGTCAAACGCATTAAAAACGTTGCTAATAACGTTTTGTGCATTCATTTGCACGCACCTGTACGCCCAGCAACCCAACCGCGATGCTGCGCGCGTGGATACGAGCCGTGTAAAGACGTTGCGCGGTGTCACTATTTTCACATCTGCCTATAAAGAAGTTATCCCTTCCCAAAAGCTTTCCGGCGATAACCTCAGGAGCTTAAACAGCTTCTCCGTAGCCGATGCTATTCGCTATTTCGCGGGCGTGCAGGTAAAAGACTATGGGGGCATTGGTGGCCTTAAAACCGTGGATATGCGCAGTATGGGCACTAACCATATGGGCGTGTTTTACGACGGTATACAGTTGGGTAATGCGCAAAACGGGCAGATCGATCTTGGTAAGTTCTCCATGGATAATATTGAATCGATCTCTGTATATAATGGGCAGAAGAGCGAGATATTTCAACCTGCCAGGGATTATGGGTCGTCGGGCACTATTTACCTGCGCAGTCGTAAGCCGGTGTTTGATTCTGCCAAAACAACCAATGTTAAAGCGGTGTTTAAAACGGGTTCCTTTGATTTGATCAATCCCTCGATATTACTCGAGCAAAAGCTCCCACAACATGTCAATTACTCCTTCAGCAGCGAGTACGTTAAGTCTTCCGGCCGCTCCCCGTTCCGCTATAAAAGAGTGTTTCATGAATCTGGCAGCATTGCCTGGGACACTACCGCCACCAGGCAAAACGGTGATATCGAAGGATTGCGGCTGGAAAGCGGCATCTATGGAAACGTAAACCGTGGTGTGTGGAATGCGAAGGCCTACTTCTATAACTCCGAAAGGGGCATACCCGGCGCTATCGTTAATAATGTCTGGAAACGTTCGCAAAGGCAATGGGACCGTAACTTCTTCGCCCAGGGATCTTTCCAGCAGAATGTGGTAAAAGGATACGATATACAGGTGAATGCCAAGTACGCCAACGATTACATGCGTTACCTGAACCCCGATACCACGTTGATGTATATAGACAATAATTTCAGTCAGCAGGAATGGTATGGTTCCGTGGCTAACAAATACAGCATATCAGATAAAATAGATATCAACCTGTCAACAGACTTCCAGTATAATGCACTGAACGCTAACCTCGATGGATTTGTGTTTCCTAAACGCTTTACTTCCCTGGTAGCATTGGCCGGGGCGGCGGATTTTGGGAAGATAAAGATGCAGGCCAGTGTGTTAGGCACGTTCATCAATGAGCATATCACCAGGGGCAATACTTCCATAGGCGATTCTGCTATTGCCGCACCTGCCAAAAATGAAATTACGCCGGCTGTTTTCTTCTCCTATAAACCTTTTGATAAAGCCGATTTCAACATAAGGGCCTTTTATAAGAATATCTTCCGTATGCCCACTTTTAATGATCTGTATTACACCGACATTGGCAACATCGCGCTTGAACCGGAGTATACACACCAGTACAATATAGGTTTCCTGTACCATAAAAGCCGCCCGGGTACGGTGTTGAGCGAGTTTCAACTGCAGTCAGATTTCTATTTTAACAAGGTGACGAATAAGATCGTTGCTGTGCCCAAAGGCACCGGCATGTACCGCTGGATGATGATGAATATCGGAGATGTAGAGATAAAGGGTGTGGATGTTGTGGCGGACCAGGCCTTTTCGCTGCCGGCCGATTTTTTACTCAACCTGAGAGTGACTTACACTTACCAGCAGGCGCAGGATTTTACCAAACGAAAGAACCCCGAGTTGCAAAAGATCACTTACGGCGGGCAAATTCCTTATATACCCTGGCACAGCGGTTCGGTAATATCCAGTTTGTTGTATAAAGCGTGGCGGTTGAACTACAGCTTCATCTATGTAGGGGAGCGGTACCATAACTCGGCCAACATCCCGGAGAATTACGAGCAGCCCTGGTATACCAGCGACTTGTCGGCATCAGGAGAGGTAAGGTTTAAAACGATACGTTTCAAACTGGCGGGCGAACTGAATAATGTATTTAACCAGGATTACGAAGTAGTAGTAAACTACCCCATGCCTAAACGAAATTATAAAATCATTTTATCTGTTGAACTATGAGAAAGTACGCATTATTCATTGTTTTGTTACTGGCGGCCTCCTGCAGGAAAGACGTGGCAGTGTTCATGAATGAGGACATTCGCGTAGATTCTGCCACGATAAACGGCTTCGCAGGTTTCTACCTGCTGAATGAAGGGAATATGGGCAGTAATAAAAGCACGCTCGACTTTTTTGATTATGCTACGGGCAGGTATCAGAGAAATATTTATGCCGCTACGAATCCAACCGTTCCCAAAGAACTGGGCGATGTGGGAAATGATATTGCTATTTACGGCAGCAGGCTCTATGCGGTGATCAATGCCTCTAACAAAGTAGATGTGATGGATGCCCGTACGGCCAAAAAGATCGGGCAGATCGAGATCCCTAACTGCCGTTACATCAAGTTTGATAAAGGGTTTGCCTATATCACTTCTTACGCAGGCCCCATCGAAGTAAATCCAAACTACACCCAAAAAGGATATGTGGCTAAAGTAGATACGGCTACGCTGGCCATCGTTGATAAATGTATCGTAGGCTTCCAGCCGGATAATCTTGAAATAACCGGCGGTAAGATTTATGTCGCTAACTCCGGTGGTTACATGGGGGCGGGCAGCACCGAAAAGTACGAACGCACCGTATCTGTAATCGATCTCGTCACTTTTAAAGAAGACAAACGGATTGATGTAGCCTATAACCTGCATCACATAAAGGCCGATAAACGCGGCGATTTGTGGGTAACCTCCAGGGGCGATTATAAGAAGTTGCCTTCCAGGCTTTATTTCATCGATAAAAACGAACAAAAGGTAACGGATACTTTGGATGTGGCCGTCAGCAATTACTTCCTCGATGGCGACTCATTATATGTATACAGTACGGAGTGGAGTTACATCACTTATTCCAATGTTATCACTTATGGTATTGTAAATACGCGCACCCGTGAAGTGGTTACCCGTTCATTTATTACAGATGGAACGGATAAGGAGATAGAGATCCCCTACGGCATCATGGTGAATCCTGTTACAAAAGACATCTACGTAACGGATGCCGGCAACTATGTATCGCCGGGCATATTGTACTGCTTTTCAAAAGAAGGTAAGAAGAAATGGAGCGTCCGGACTGGTGATATACCTGCGCATTTTGCACTATTACCGAAATTATAAACTAAAAAATAGGACAACCCGAAAACAAACCACATGAAGAAAATCGTTTTTCTAACACTGCTTACGGTCGTTAGTTTATTTACGGCCTCCTGCCGGAAAGAGCAGTACAATGCCCCGACGCTTTCAGGGATCGGAACAGATACCATCACTATGAACATCGGCGATGAAATAGTGCTGGCACCTAATATCACTAATACCAAAGGCAATAGTTACAGCTGGTGGGTGAATAATAAGCAGGTGGCAGCCAGTCAGCTCAATTACACCTTTGCTGCTACGGAACCGGGTAACTTCGATGTTACTTTAAAAGTGAACAACAAGGGTGGTAACGACGAGCAGTCGTACAAGATACTCGTGGAAAAGCCAATTGCGATCACTATTGCCGACCCGCTGGCGGTTTCGATGTGTAACGTACTGGAAATTGCGCCAGCTATTACAGGTCCTGATCGTACGGATTATGAGTACCAGTGGTCGATTGGTGATTCTGTTATCGGTAAAAAACGTAACCTGGAATTTATTGCGCCAGAAGCCGGTACCTACGAGCTTACGTTTCGTATTACCGCCGGTAAACAAAGCACCACTATCAACCGTTCGGTAACAGTAAAGGCGGAGCAGTATGTGAAAAATGCGTACACGCTGCTCGAATACCTGCCTTCACCGGCAAAAGGTCAGAATTGGTCAGTGATCGGTTATGCGGATAACTGGAGGTACGGCGCTGAATTCCCGCTTTCTTACAATGATTACCTGGCTAAGTCTTCTGAGTTAAGGAAGTTAAGCCCCAATAACGGACTTGTACTCGGCTCCTGGGGCGGGTCTGCCACCTTTAAGTTTGATCATACGGTGGTGAATGCACAGGGTAAACCCGATCTGGAAATGACAGCTGTTTATTCCCGCCTCGACGTGCCGGCTGTGTACGTGGCATATGACCGTAATAAAAATGGCCAGCCTGATGCAGACGAGTGGTATGAGATCAAAAATGAAGATTATGGGATAGAAGATATAGCCGAGTACCAGATAAGCTATGCCTATAGCCGGGTGGAATTCGACGCGAGGAGAATGTACCACTACTTTACCTGGAAAGATAACCAGGAGGAACCAGTTTCCGGTGAGGTGCAATATGTTAAGATCATGAGTACTGCTATGACTACGGCGAATGTTTTCTCTACCAAGGGGCTTTTTCCTGGTTATACAATGCCCGATACCGCAACCAAACAAATGGTGGTGATGAATGGCTGGCCAACTTCGTTTACCCGTAAAGGAAAACGAATCAGCAGGAATGTGAGCGGTGCTGTTCAGTTTCAGCAGAAGTTGAATATTGATATTGAGATGGCGGTAAATGCGAAAGGTGAGAGCGTGAGCCTGCCGGGTATCGATTTCATCAGGGTGCAGAAGGTGGTGTATCCTTTCCAGTTGGATACCGGTCTCGGGATCGTGAAAGACTGGAACATGGAGGAAGGTAGAATGTCGCAGGTGTTCGGAATCCTGGACAGGCATCTTAAAAACTAAAAAAGCCGGGTAACTCCAATATTTGTTTAACTCAAAAAAATGTAGACTCATGAAACACACACATTTTAGTAAATCGCTGGTGGTAGCGGTCATTTGTCTTGTTACAGCAACCTCCTGTTCAAAGCAAAATGACCTGCAGGACACAGCGCCAACGCTGGAAACCGGTGCATCAAATGGCCTGAACAAACTGCTGACGACCTACACTATCACTTTCGAGGGATTAAGTCGTAGTTATATGGCCGACTCTACCTCCTATGGTGATAACACCTACTCTTCCTGGGGTGGTACCCAGATAGCCCCATACGTACATTCGCCCAGCAACCTTCGCTTCGCTATCAAAGGCGCAGGCGGTGTTAACCCGGTGGAGTTCTGGGACGGTGGGTTTGTTGTTTCGGATTGGAACTATAAACAGAATATTCCAGGAAAATCGGGCGACTGGTGGTACTCGTACCTCAACCAGTGCAGTGTTTATTCGGGTACGCACGGTGCTAAGAATGGCGGTGCCGGCGGCAGCAGCAATTTCGCTGTAATGTTTGGTTACGTAGATTTCTTTAACAGCAGTTACGTTACACCTCCAACGCTGGATTTTACATCCGGTAGCGGCACTATAGAGGGCATGCAGGTATGTCTTTCCTCTTACACCTACGGCGTAATTATGAATGGGAATGGATTTGGCGCTGCAGGCGCTGCAACACCACTTTCAAACGTGGCCGGTGGAACCGGACATTTAACGTTACAGGCGTTCGGCTTCAATGGCAGCACACCTACCAACAGCGGTCTTCCCGTGGAGATTGATTTGGCAAGATACAGTGGCTACCTGCCCGTAGCCGGACCGTTAACCTCATGGACTTATTTTGACTTGTCGCTTTTAGGGAATGTTACCCGTGTTGAATTCAACATTGTTGGTAATGACTATGGCGACTACGGACTCAATACACCGGCATATGTGTGTATAGATGACGTTGAAGTAACCCTGTAATATATAATCGAATAGTGCCCGGCTTTTTTAAAATACAATTAATCCGATAAAATGAATCTCAGATATAAAATACTCGCTTCGCTTACCTGCGCTTCACTGTTGATCAGCAGTTGTGGAAAAAAGGATGCTGAACTCCCTGAACCGGCGCCTGTTATCGCCGGCCTTGAGTCTGATTATTATGTGGTGATAAAAGAAAATATACAGCTTAAACCCGCCCTCGAAAATCGTGTAGATTCCATCGTATGGTTAGTGAACGGTAAAAGAGTGGCCAATGCACTGGAATACACCTTCGAGGCGCCGGCTGATCCCGGGGCTTACAGCCTGATCGTGATGGCTTACAATGCCGGTAATATTTTCCAGAAGGTGATACAAATTACTACAGGCCGTTATTTAAACTGGTCGACCACCAGCAATACCATTTTAAAGATCGGGGCGTCCGCCAAATTTGCAGGCAAAACTGATCTGAAGTGGGAAGTGCTTTCCGCCCCGTCCGGATTATACAGGCTTACTGATACCACGGCTACGCAGACGGCGCTGTTTTCCGCAGTTACCAGGGGCAGCTACAAGCTAAAAGTATCCTCCGGTAATTTGGTAGATACATTGCTGGTTACCGTGCGTCAACCCGACCTGGCGCCGTCGCCTTACATTAAAAGTGTGTTCGATTACCTGCCGGCTCCGGGCCAGTTCGTAAACGAGTTGCCAAAGTATAATGCAGGTGATACCTACGAAACAATGGTAGCCAAAGCGGGTAAGGAACTGATTGGCGAAGAGGCAAATATGATCACCTTAGGTGGTTGGGGTGGTTATGTAGTGGTGGGCTTCGATCATACCGTGGTGAACGTACCAGGCAGGCGCGATTTCAGGATTCACGGCAACGCATTTGGCGCTAATGCCAATCCCCGCCCTAACGCACCTTTTGGGGGCAGTTGTGAGCCAGGTATCATTATGGTGGCCTACGATAAAAATAAAAACGGTAAACCGGATGAAGATGAGTGGTATGAAATAAAAGGCAGCGCTAACTTTTCTGCAGAAGCGGAGCCCTGGTACAGTGTAGCGGTTTCGGTTAAAAATGATGTGCGTACTTTCCGCAGCTACGAAATGACCTATCATCGTCCGGCAACAGAAACGCCATCGCCTGCACCTCAGGGCCATGTAAGCATTGGTAATTACATCCGCTGGGCCGACAACCAGGGACAGGAAGGTTACAAAGTGAAGAACACATTCCATACCCAGAGCTACTACCCGGGTTGGGTGAAAGAAGATAAGATTACTTACAAGGGTATCCGCCTCGCCACTAATGGTATTGAGGAGAGTGGGAGTGGAAGCTACTTTGTACTGTATGCGTTCAGGTATGGTTACGTAGATAACTATCCTAATCCGCATAACAACTCCGGTATCGATATCGACTGGGCTATTGATAAAAACGGTAAGAAGGCAAACCTGCCAGGCATCGACTTCGTAAAAGTTTATAATGGTATTGACCAGGAAAACGGCTGGCTGGGCGAAGCGTCCACCGAAGTGGGGCGAGGTGAAGACCTGCACCTGTTAGGGCTTAATATCGAAACCATCGTTCAATAGTTTTGACTTGTAACGCGGAAACGGCTGTTAGCAATACTTACAGGGTAATATTACCCCGTATGGTCAGCATGTTTATGATTATAGTATACACCATTGAAAATTAACAATACACTTAATAGAATTCAATTAGAGTCAAAATTTATGAAGAGACGTGTTTTAGCATTGGGGGCGTTCACCGCCATGGCAGTAGTATCCTGTTCTAAAAATGATACAGATGCACCTGTACCTGAGGTAGATATTGTAAATGTGCTTTCTGAAACAACGGTGGCACAGGAAGATACCTTGTTTTTTAAAGTGAAAGCGAGCCAGGGTAGTACCTTTGCATGGACTGTAGACGGTAAAGACGCAATTGTTAAAGATTCCATCTTTAAGTTTGTTACCAGCGAGTTGGGCGAACACACCATTACCGTAACCGCTTCCAGGAATGGGCAAACAGCTACTTCGCATGAAAAGATATTCGTGTATGGCAAGTACAAGTTCGGCACCTTCGTATTAAATGAAGGCAATATGACTACTGAAAATGGTAGTCTCACCTTCATTAGCCCGAAAGGTATCGTGACCGACAGCGCGTATTATA
Source organism: uncultured Chitinophaga sp. (assembly GCF_902168175.1). Lineage (GTDB taxonomy): Bacteria > Bacteroidota > Bacteroidia > Chitinophagales > Chitinophagaceae > Chitinophaga. The sequence goes on from NZ_CABHOU010000038.1 coordinate 40,299, forward strand.
AAGCGAATGGTACGGAGCTTGGCAACGTTGCCCAGGACCTGTACATACAGAACAACAAGATCTACATCATTTCTCAAAACGGTAAAAAGAACGCCGTAGGCGCATCATTCACCAATGATGGCCTGCTGGTGGTAGCCAATGCCGAAACGCTGAAAAAAGAAGCAGCTTATAATGACGAACTGGCTACGCTGAGCTGGCCTACGCACGTGGCTGTATTGAACGAAGAAAATGTGATCATCCGCGACAATAAAGGGTTGCACCGCTTCAATACCACGACCAAAGTACTTACTTTCATCAAAGGTTCCAGGTCGGCCGCAAAGCTTACCATGGCTGTATCAAACAACAAGCTGTTTGCTGCCGCCGGTACTAAAGTGTTCGTGGTAGAGCCCAATAAAGATACACTGACGATAGCGCTGGATATCAAAGCGTCCGTAAGCGGAGTGGTAAAGGCCAGCGATGGTAACATATGGGTATCTAACACCGGTTCTCCTGCCAGGATCTCCAAGATCAATTACAGGGATTATTCTGTGATTAAAGCCAACGATATCACCGTAGGTAGTGTAAGCGCAGGTTTCGGTGCTACTCCGGGCATCACCGCAAAAGGCGATACCCTTTACTTCAGCGGCGCTGGTACCAAAATCTATCGCCATATTTTCAGCATCGGGGCCACGGAGTTTATGGTTGATGCTAAAACCATGGTGGAAAATGCGAACATTTTGTACAACAATATCGCCGTACACCCGGTTACAGGCGAGGTGTATTTAAACACGATCAAAGCCTACGGACTGGATTACCTGATCAATAATACCAGCGTTTTTAACTTCAGCAATGGCACTGCATTGACCGCTAACTATAAGAACTACACTAATTTCCCTGCAGGTACTTTCTTTACCTGCAATTTCAAATAGCGGAACGTAATTTTTGTTGGGGAGACTGCCTTTACGGGCAGTTTCCCCTTTTTATATCCGGCACCCTTAATGTTAACACCTGGTTTTTTGTGAAAACTTGTAACTTCAGTTAAATGCTTAATATTTAGGGAATATTCTAAACCGTTAATTCAAAGAAAGATCAGATGAAACACCTCAGATTGGCTTTGTTCGGATTGCTAATAAGGCCCCGGTGCATCAGGTTGTACACTGTTCGCCTCCTGGTCGCCATTACAAAAGGCGGTCCATAAAGCAGTAGTGTTCGTGTTGTTGGTTGTTTGCCTGTCCATTCAGCGTATTACGTCGCTTAAAGGTATAAAATATCAGGCAGGAAGCGTGCGGATAATGGTGGGTTTGCCGCAATGCCGGGGTAACAGATACTTACCGCGAGGGTGCCGGTTATAAAATAAGGTCTGCAAAAGGCAATAGGGTTAAGGGTGTAAAAACTTCAGCTTCACATCGTGCATATCCACCAGGGTATCTATCTTCAAAAAGAAGGTCGCCTGCCACGCCTGTGTGTTAACCGCCTGTTTATTCAACTCCACGTCCCATGGCGGGTATACCCTGATCCCCCGTTTCCCGTCTTTCCCATTATCTGTAAAAACTGCTCTAGCTGCTAATACTGATTTCGGGAAAATAAACTGTCCGAAGCGCGCCCCGTTTCTCGTCGTTATCACCAGGAAGTCGATATCGTCCGCAATATCAAAAGGAGCCGTGATACCCTGATCATTCCGTTTCCAGATCGTTACGAACAGTCCTGCTTTTGTAGGAGTAATCCTGGCTTCCCTATATTGGATTTGGTAATTGTTCAAAGTGAAATTACAGGCGCTGTATTCCTGGCTTTCCGTATGCAGCCGGAAATTGCTGAGCGGCCATCCGCATTTGTCATACACCAGTTCTTTCGCCAGCAATAAGTCTTGGGGCAGGGGAGATGTCATTACATGTTTTTATAGCGTACAAAGAAAAGGCATTTTTTAATGGGATAAAGTGGTATTTCCCAGCGCCGCATCAATATCCCGTTTTTGCCGCAAGTGATGCCGCATATGCATATCCGCGAACTGTAGCCATTCCTGCGCCGTAAAGTACCCCAGCCCGGGATGTTTTGTTTTGCCGGATGTACGGCCATCGAACTCCAGTTGCAGTACATCGTTTTTAATCGCGATCAGCGCTTTTGCCAGCTCCTCTTTGCTACCCGGTTGCGGCATGTTGATGTCGTTATAGGGGTTGGCCTGCGGTTCGTCCGGAAAGCTGTTGTTAGCAAAAATAGTAATAGCGTGGGGATGCATGTGTTCGTCTGCATTGCCCGCCGTAAGCGCCAACTGCATCTGCTCCGCGAAAAATCCCGTATCAATCACCAGGTGTTTGTATACCTGCCCCAGCGACCATGCGCCTGCGTGCGGGCGTTTACTGAGTTGTTCCATGCTGTAGTCAGGTAAAAAAGAGATCCAGAGATCAATGGTTTGGCAGAAACGGGAGAGTTGGGTGTTTTCCATAAATGAACTTTACATATGAAACACATTGAACTTATGGCCATCGGGGTCGGCAAATACAAAACCGTAATAGCCTTCTCCAAACACTTCTGGTTCGGAAACGATCGTGCCTCCGGCCTCCCGTATTTCTTTTTCCCAGCTATTCACCTCTTCTTTACTTTCTGCAGAAAGCGTGAAAATAATTTCATTCCCGGATATTGCATCAGCAATCGGACCCTTCATAGCTGGTTCCAATATATCCTTCAAAAAGAAATGAATGATAAAGTTATTGTCACCGAAGAAGAAGCTGGTCAACTGCTCCGATGCACCATTGTGTTTGAACCCAAGTTGCGTGTAGAAATTTGTTGTTCTGTCCAGGTCGCTGACACTGAAGTTAGCCCATATTCTTTTTGAGTGCATAACTAAGGATTTGATTGTAGTTCAAAGGTAGTTCATACATCCTGGTGCAGGGAGGCTTATTGCGAACTTTTCGGGGTTGTTTCCGTCAATCTGGTGGGGTTAGCTGCCACATATTGGCTTGCGTTGACGGGAATCGTTTATCAGCTCGTTGGCGAGATAATCGCTGTAGTAGCGGACCACACCGCCGTCATTGAAGCAACCGTCGTGCGCGGTCTTCACACCAGTAAGCCTTGTGTGCTGATGTGTGTGATTGGTGGCGACGTAGTCAAGGTCCCTGCGTGCAGAGCAACCTCAATTAAACGCCCCCCTAAACTCCCCTGGCGATACGTTCGCCTTTGTCTTAAAGAAACGGCTAAACGATTGCGAATGTTCAAAGCCTAATTGAAACGCCACTTCCGATATCGATAACGATGTGGTAGACAAAAGCTCTTTCGCCTTCTCCACAAGCTTTTCATGTATGTATTGCTGGGCATTTTGTCCGATCAGGGAACGGAGCATATCGCTCAGGTAACTGGGCGAGAGGTTAAGTTGCTGTGCCAGGTAGTGAACGGTGGGCAGGCCTTCTCTCAGGGAGTTGTCGTTAAAGTAGTTAACCAGCAGATCATCGAGCTTTTGCAATACATCGTTGTTAACGACTTTACGGGTGATAAACTGGCGTTTGTAGAAGCGGTTGGCGTAGTTGAGCAGGAGTTCGATGTGGGAGATCATCACGTCCTGGCTGAAGTCGTCAATGCGGCTGTTGAGTTCTGTTTCTATCATTTTGAAGATAGAAAAGATCGTGTTTTTTTCTTCTTCAGATACATACAGTGCTTCGTCGGCGGTGTAGGAGAAAAAGCCGTATTGTTTGATCTTTTTGGCGATAGGGTAATTCAGCAGGAAATCGGGATGTATCAGTAATATGTATTCAGAACAGGTGCCGGACTCCATATCGTTGGCATGGCCAATCACCTGGCCGGGTGCGGCGAACAGAAGTCCGCCTTCGTCGAAGTCGTAATAACCCTGCCCGTACTTTAATTTACCGCTGAACTTGGGTTTGTATGATATTTTGTAGTAGTTCAGCACATGTGTGCCGGATGGTGGCGTAACGGGCGTATGGGTAACGTTCAGCAGGCTTATCAGCGGGTGTTTCGGCTGAGGTAAACCCATGGTGCGGTGCACTTCTGTTAAAGAGCCGAGTCTATGCGGAACGTTTTCTTCTTTCTTCATATACATCACTTTAAAAAGCATGATAACCGACACAAAGATCGGTTATCATGCTGCAATTATCAATTTCCTTGTGCGGCGGCGGATATGTCGTTCCATGCCTCCCAGATGGAGAGGCGTTCGGCATACGCAGCCTTTACGTCCGGTAAGTTATGGCTGCCAAGGAAGAACCTTAATGGTGGCTCCTCCGCATCTACCACCTTAAAGAGAGCCTCAGGGGTCGCGGCCGGGTTGCCTCTTTCGAAGTGGCGTAAACTATCCATGAACTGCGCTTTAAAGTCGGTGTATACATCCATGCCTGTCGCGAACTTTAACGATTCCTGGCTGCCGAATTCGGTGGCATAGGCGCCGGGCTCGATGATCGTTACTTTGATACCAAAGGCTTTTACTTCTGCGGCGAGGCTTTCGTGAATGGCCTCGAAGGCCCACTTGGACGAAGCGTAATAACCGATTACCGGGAATGTTATATGGCCCAGGTTGCTGGAGGTGCCCATGATGTGGCCGCCGCCCTGCTGACGCAGTAAGGGCAGTGCGGCCTGTATAACAGCGAGCGGCCCGAAAATATTGGTGTCATACATCGCTTTTACTTCTTCGGCGCTGGCTTCTTCAATAGTCCCAACCAATGAATAACCAGCGTTGTTGAGTACGATGTCCAGTCGCCCGAAATGCGCGTGTGCCTGCGCTACCACTGCTTTCACCTGTGCGGTATCGGTTACGTCCAGCGCAAGTGTGAGTACATTGTCGCCGTACTTCTCTTTAAAATCGGCAATGCTGGCTATGTTACGTGCAGTGGCTGCTACCTTGTCGCCACGTTTGAGTGCGGCTTCTGCCCATATTCTTCCAAATCCTCTTGAGGTTCCTGTAATGAACCAGATTTTATTTTCCATGATTGTTGTGTTTTACATTTGAACACAACAAAGGTCGGTGGATGGAGCGGGTTGCCTGTAACTGTATTGAGGTGTTTTGTAGCTGAAATGAGGTATTTGTATGTAAAGAACCGGGCTGTAGTTCAGGGCGGGTATCAAAGCAGATCGAACTAAAAGGATAACAGGGAACTTTACCGCCCCTGTTATCACAGTTACTTACAACTCATCCGGATACGGAATGGCTTTGGCAGTAGCTTTTACGGCAGGCATTTGTGCCTGGTAACCGCGTAGTGCCCGGGCGAGTGCTTTCGACATCTCGTTGGTAACCCTTGGATGATCGGCCGAAACATCCTTTGTTTCTCCGATATCATTAGCCAGGTCATACAATTCTTTCTTCCCGGTTTTCTGATCATACACCAGCTTCCAGTTGCCTTTGCGCGCAGCGCTGCGGAAATTAATGCCCTGATCATCGCTGCCTATCCATTTGTTCGGGAAGTGCCATACCAGTAGACGGGTAGTGTCGGCAACAGCGTTGCCCTTCAGCAGGGAGGTAAAGTCTCTGCCGTCTACTTTTTGCACCGTGTTTAACCGTTTTTTGCCCGCCATATGCAAAATGGTGGGAAAGAAGTCTTCTATGATCACGTATTGAGAGGTAACAGTTGCAGGTTGTACTACGCCGGGCCATTTAACGATCATCGGTTCGCGGATGCCGCCTTCATATACCGACCCTTTGCCGGCGCGCAGCGGACTGTTTTGGGTAAAGGCTTGGCCGGCACGCGGACTGCCGCAGTAGCCGCCATTATCGCTCATAAAAAGTATGACGGTATTGTTCACCAGGTTTTTTTGTTCAAGGTAGTCCATCAAATCGCCCAGGCTTTTATCCATGCCTTCGACCATGGCGGCGTATTGGGCTTCCGGTTCTGGTAAGCCCATTTTGCGGTAACGTTCAATAAAACGTTCGTCTGCTGCGAACGGTACATGTACCGCGTAATGTGCCATGTAAAGGAAGAATGGTTGATTCGAGGCGATGGGCTTTTCCAATGCTGAAAGTGCTTCTTGGGTCAATGCTTCTGTCAGGAAAACCGGTTTGCCATGATAAGGCTGCAGGCCTGGTACGCCCCATGGGGGTGTTGGCCCATCGCCATTATTTCCGTAGTTTTTCTCACCAAGGTAACTGCCCGGCCCTCCTGCTGCATGGCCGGCAATATTGATCATAAAGCCTGTTTTTAAAGGATCTTCCGCCGGTGTTTCCATGGCACCGAAATGCGCTTTGCCACAATGGATCGTATAATATCCGGCGGTTTTCAACAACTGTGGTAAAGGGGTGGCATAAACAGATTTTTCAATTCCTTTTACAGGTGATAAGCCGTTCACATTCCAGTCGGGTGGTACCAGCAGGGAATCGTTCGCATCAACCGTCGCATTCTTACGCAGCGTCCAGTTGGTAACCCGGTGCCGCGCGGCGTTCATGCCGGTCATCAGGCTAACCCGGCTGGGCGAGCAAACAGGTGTGGCGTAGGCATTGGTGAACTTCATGCCCTCACGCGCCAGGCGCTCCATATTGGGTGTGCGGTAACGGCGGTTAAAAGCCGTGGTGTCTTTCCAGAAAGGCACGGAACAATCCTGCCAGCCCATATCATCTACCATAAATAAGATGATATTTGGCTGCTTTTGTGCAACAGCGTTGTTGGCCCAAAACAAAAGCAATAACGGTAGGAGGCGTAATGTTTTCATTTAATTAATTTGAACAGATCACAATAAGCTTATGCCGGCCTGGTTATTTACGTTGCCTCTTCATCCGCTGCTGAACCGATAATTTGTAAGGACGGATGAACGGTACAATTTCTTCTCCGGTCCGTAAGGGCTGTTTATCAGTAAAGCCTAATGCAGCAGGCGATTTACCCACCCATTCGCTTTTACGTGATTCCAGACGGATGGTAAAGTTGTCCGGATCGATCGTGAGTACAGTGAACAATGGATCTTTATACGGGCATGTGCTGGATATCCAGGGGTGAGCAGCATGAATTTCCGGGGTATAGCTGTTGTGTTTAAACTGCTCACCTACCCAAAAGTAAGAAGCCGAATTAATGGTAAGATAGGGGATATCATCTACATACTGAAGACTGTCTACATGCGTATGACCATTGATCGCCATGATCACACGATGGCGTGCAGCAGTAATCTGTTGCTGGATGTCTGTAGCATTGTCTACTGCATAAAAACCGGTTAACGGCTGGTGCGATATAATAATAACAGGCAGCGTGCCGTCATTCAGTTCTTTCGCCAGCCAGGCTGCCTGCTCCTTGCCTATATAAGCAGGGTAACCACCTTTATGCGTGGGCGAACCGTGTTCATTGCCATTGAGTACGATCATCCTGATACCGTTCACCGTTTGCGCATAATAAGGCGCCGGCATTCCCCAGGTGGTTACGCATTGCGCATGTGTGTGCCGCAGATCGGTATCGTGGTTGCCTATTACGTGGAGACGTGTAGCGTGGCACGTATTAAACAGGCCGATCACATCCTTGTTCTTTTCATTTGGATAGGCGAAGTCGCCAAGCTGCATCACCGCATCTGGTTTACGGCGTTTTACAAAGTCCACAAATGCCTGCAGCCGCTCGCGGCCGTCGTGCATAATGTCGTGGTGCAGGTCGGTAATGAGCGCCATACTCACACGGTCGTGTCCTTTAAAGGCAGCCCGTGCGGCGGCAGGGATGGCGAGGGCCAGACAAGCGGCGGCGGATTGACTGATAAACGTTCGGCGATCCAGGCCGGGGGAGTCTTTTTCGTGCATATATGCTTCAGCTTTTTTTATTGATTTTTTTTCCTGACAGGAAATTATTGCTGTTCAGGCATCAAAGTTTCTGTATCTACCTCTTAATTGTATGATTCACAATATCTAATACGTAGAAAGTTACTTTATTCCAGGAATTTACCCCAAAAAATAGATGTTATGTTTCTGTTACGGAAATATTATTTCTTGATAATAAAGTTACCAAAGTTATAATTTCTTGAAAGGAAATAATAATTTCGTTTCAGGAAATATTTATCTACAACAATTCTTTTATTTTCCTAACCTAAAGCAAAACATCTATGAAGAAGAACAACATCAGCCGAATTAGCAGCGAGTACGCGCGCTGGCTACGGCTTTGCTGTACGCTGCTCCTCCTGATCGCCGGAAGCATGCATGTACATGCATTTCAAACAGTGAACATCCTGGTAAAAGGAAAAGTAACAGATGACCAAAATCAACCCTTATTAGGTGCCACCTTACGCGTAAAAGGTGGCACAACCGGCGGCAGCACGGATGCGTCTGGCCGTTTCTCCTTTAGTGTGCCGGAGAACAGCGTTATTGAAATTACCTTTATGGGTTACGACACCCGGCAGTTTATTGCCAAAAAAGATGTGGATGTAAACATCCGCATGGAACCCTCCGACCAAAGCCTGGAAGGGGTAGTAGTAGTGGGTTATGGTACCCAGAAAAAAGCGAGTTTAACCGGTGCGGTAGACCAGGTGTCTGCTAAAATGCTGGAAAACCGCCCGATTACGCGTTTGTCGCAGGGCCTGCAGGGTGTTGTGGCTGGTTTGAACATCACAACTAACACTGGCGGCGGTGCGCCGGCTGCTACGCAGGGAATCAACGTACGCGGCTTTACTGGCATGGGGTCTACCGGTTCTCCGCTGGTAGTAATTGATGGAGTGCAGGGTGGCGACATCAACTCTATTAATCCTGCAGACGTAGAAAGTATTTCCGTAATTAAAGATGCGGCATCGGCTGCTATTTACGGTTCCAGTGCCCCTTACGGTGTAATTCTCATTACAACGAAAAAGGGCAAAGCCGGCAGTGCGCCGGCAGTTACGTATAATAATGTGCTGTCGTGGGCGCAACCCATCAACCTGCCCAAAATGCTGAATTCAGTAGAGTTTGCGGAAATGTATAACCAGGCTTACGCTAATGCGGGCCGTGGGGCTGCATTTACGGACGAAACCATTCAGCGTATGAAAGATTACCAGTCTGGTAAAATTAATACGGAAACGGTTACAGCGGCAAACGGCTCAGATACCTGGGGTAGCTGGTTTGAGGGTAATGCTAACCACGACTGGTTTAAAGTGTACTTCAAAGACTTTTCGCCCAGCCAGCAACACAACCTCGGCATTTCGGGCGGTGGTAACAAATCGAACTATTACGTGGGTATGGGTTATAACGACCGCCAGGGGATGTACAATTTTGGCGACGACTCGTACAAACGTTATAACATTCGCGCAAACGTAGATGCTGCGGTTACAAACTGGATGTCGGTGGGCTTCCGTACCAGCCTGGCCAGGGCATTGGGCAACACGCCTAATACCTATTCGGGTAAAACGGGTGGTAACTATATGCACCAGATCGCGCGTAAGTTCCCGAACGTAGCATTGTTCAATCCGGATGGTGGCTATTCTGATCCCAGCGATGTGTTATTACACCAGGGTGGCAGAAGCAAAAGCACACGTAACGATGCGGTGGTAACGGGCGAAATCTCTATTAAACCGCTGAAGGGCTGGAACATTACCGGTAACTTTACGTTCGATGGTATTTATTCTGACGCCTCCAACCACACTAAAATCCTGTATACGACGGCACCAAGTGGAGCATTACTTCCTGTGAGTGGTACTTCTCCAAACTCATTCAGCCGCAGCAGTACCAAAACAGAGCATACCATCCTCAATTTGTACTCTTCCTATGAAAAGGCGTTCGGCGCGCATAACTTCAAAATACTGGGTGGTTTAATGCGTGAGTTAACGGACTACACTACGTTTTCTGCCGGTAACAACAGCCTTTATTCTGACAACATTCCATCGCTGAATACAACGTTCGGTACTGCGCCGAGCATAGGCGATCAGATGCGCCAGTTAGCCATACAAGGTTACTTCGGCCGTTTCAACTATAATTATAAAGACAAGTATCTGCTGGAAGTAAGCGGTCGTTACGACGGTACTTCACGCTTCCTGTCCGACTACCGTATGAAGTTCTATCCCGGTGCATCTGCCGGCTGGAATTTAGATCGTGAGTCTTTCTGGGCGCCGCTGGCAAGCACGGTGAACAGGTTTAAGATCCGCGCTAACTATGGTAGCCTCGGCGATCAGGGCTTCCTGGGCGACCCGTCTGTAGGTACTTATTATCCTTTCTACCCAAGCCTTGGTACGGCAGCGCCTACCAGTAACTCGTGGTTGTTTGGCGGTACGCAACAGGCTTCTGTAAGTATGCCGGGCCTGGTTAACACCGCTCTTACATGGGTAACTACTACCTCTTATGGTGTAGGTGTAGACGCGGGTTTACTGAAAGACAAATTGTCGCTTAGCTTCGATTATTATGTACGTCGTGCCGACGACTTCTCTGGTCCGGCGATGGTACTGCCCGGCGTACTCGGTGCTGGTGTTCCTGCCGCCAACAATGCGGGCATGGAAACAAGAGGTTTCGAACTTACCGCTATGTGGCGCGACCAGATCGGTGATGTTAGCTACTCCGTTCGCGGCGTACTCTCTGACTACAAAGGAAAAGTAACGAAGTACAATAACGCCACACGTTCCCTCGATAACTGGTATGTAGGTGAGGTAATGGGCAACATCTGGGGATATTCTTCAGACGGTTTGCTGTCTGACGCCAATGCGAAAGACGCCATACCGGCTGTATTCTGGACAGGCAGATGGCAGGCAGGTGACGTGCGTTATGCCGACCTGGATAAAAGCGGCCGTATCGATTATGGTAAATGGACTGCCGACAGCTCTGGCGACTACCGCGTAATTGGTAACAGCACACCGCGTTATGCTTACAGCTTTACGTTCGATGTAGGCTGGAAAGGTTTTGACCTGTCGATGTTCATGCAGGGTATTGGTAAGCGCGATTATGGTTTCGGCAGCGGTTCTAACTACTTCTGGGGCATCATGAGCAGTGAGTGGCAGAGTTCTCCGTTTTCTGTACACAGAGATACCTGGTCGCCTGAAAAAACATCCGGTTATTTCCCGCGTATTTACATGAATTCGGAAGTGGATAAAAATCACCAGGTGCAAACAAGGTATTTGCAGAATGCATCTTACCTGCGCATCAAAAACCTGCAACTTGGCTATACACTGCCAGAAAGAATTGCAGGCAAAGCGTTCATGAAAAAACTTCGTGTATATGGCGCAGTAGAGAACCTGGCCACGTTTACGAAGCTGATTAAAACCATGGACCCGGAACTGTCGCTTGGCGATGCTAAAATTTACCCGCTGCAACGTACTTATACCTGCGGTGTAAATGTCACTTTCTAACCAGTTGTTAAAATGATTTTATGAGGAAACTTACGAATAAACTTTTCATGCTGGCTGCAGGCGCTATGTCGTTGCTCGCAGCCTGCAGCGAAGACTATCTGGACAGGGCGCCGCTATCTAATGTAAGCGACGGTGAATTCTGGAAGTCTACCAGCGATCTGCAACTCTATTGTAATAACTTTTATAATACATTTCCATCTTATACCGGTTTCGGTTCGCTCGGCATCTATAGTTTAGATGCAGACCAGGGCAGCGATAATGCGGTGATCGGCGATGGTTATAATACCGCTATGAATGGAGAAAGGGTAATACCTGCTTCCGGCGGCGGCTGGAGCTGGGGTACGCTCAAGAACGTGAACTATTTCATGACGCACTACCAAACGGTAAACGCTTCCTGGGATGTAGTGAAACCTTATGTGGGCGAAGCGCTTTTCTTCCGGGCACAGTTTTATTTCGGTATGATGAAAACCTTCGGCGATCTGCCATGGATCACAAAACCGATAGTGGACTTAAACGATCCTGCATTGTTTGATGCAAGGTTAAGCCGTAAAATGATCACCGATTCGATCATCAGGGACCTGGACAGCGCTATTGCCTATCTGCCCTCAAAATCGAAACAGGCTGCCTCGCGTGTACATAAAGAGCTGGCGATGTTATTGCAGTCGCGTATTGCTTTGTACGAAGGTACCTGGGAAAAATACCATGCGGGCACGCCGTTCGGTGTTACCGGTTCCGACGGATCGGCATTGTTGCAAAAGGCGGCTACCGCTGCTGAAGCAGTGATGACTTCCGGTGTATTCTCACTGGATAATACCGTGCCGTCTGAAACCAACTACTGGAGCCTGTTTAACCAAACAGATTACAGTGGCAGTAAGGAAATCATGTTATGGAGGCAGTATAAGATCGGTGTGATCGTGCACAACTGGCACCGCTATTCGATAGGCGGTTCAGCACGTGGTATTACTAAAGATCTTGTAGATTACTACCTTTGTAAAGATGGGCAGCCGATTGCAGTGAGCCCGTTATACCGCGGCGACGATTCTATCGTACGAGTAGTGGCCGACCGCGATCCCAGGCTGAACCAAACAGTGTACGTGGCCGATGGTAAACACATCACCACAAATAACAAACCTAATGGTGCGGCACCCACTATCTTTACAGTGCCACAACTTACGGGCGGTGGTACGGAAAGTAATCCAACAGGTTACCAGATTTACAAAGGCCATAACCCGGACTACAACCAGCAGTATGCTGCCGAAGTAGGTACCACTGCACTCATTTTGTTCCGTTATGCAGAAGCGCTGCTTAACTTTGCAGAAGCGAAGGCTGAATTGGGAACACTTACACAGGCCGATGTAGACCTCACCATCAACAAACTGCGCAGCCGCGTAGGTATGCCTAACCTGGTAATCGGTGCTATTGTTACGGACCCTAACTGGGAGTTCCCTACACTTACGCCAATTATTAACGAGGTGCGCAGGGAAAGAAGGGTGGAACTCGCCTGCGAAGGTTTCCGGAGAGATGATATTTACCGCTGGGCTGCTGCCGATGAATTACTCGTTGGCTGGAAACCACTGGGTGCGAAAAAGAATCAATTTACAACACTCGTAAATGCCACTGCGCTGGCTAAATACCAGGTAAATGCAGATGGTTACATCGAGCCATATAAAATCATCGCTAATTTGTCCACGGGCTTTAAATTCAATGTGAACAGGGATTACCTGTCGCCGATGCCGCAGGACCAGTTGCGCCTCAATACTAACCTAAAACCTAACCCAGGGTGGTAAAATAGAATGAAAGACAACAACGAAGCGTTACCGCAATTGAATGAATTGGAGATCTATGTTGAAGCATCCACGTCCCGCGAAGGTGAAATAGCCTTATTTAAGGGACCAGGGCAGGACTTTGAACTTAAAATGTTCAAGGTCCGCCCCCTGCGTCCTGGCGAAGTGCTGGTAAAGAATGTGTATACCACTATTTGCGGCAGCGACCTGCACACTTATTGCGGTTTGAGGAACGAGCCATGTCCGACCGTATTGGGGCACGAAATTGTAGGCGAGGTGCTGGAAATTGCACCCGGTCACCCTGGTATCGATTTACGCGGCCGGCAGTTGGAGGTGGGCGATCGTATTACCTGGACGGTTTTTTCCAGTGATCCGAACTCGGTAAACTCCCTGCGCGGTATGCCACAGAAAGGTGATAAGCTTTACAAGTACGGTCACGTTCAGGCTTCTGGCCATGAGGTGTTCCATGGCGGGCTGGCTACGTACTGCATACTTCAGCCGGATACGGGCATCATTAAACTGGCAGATACGATGCCTTTGCCCGTAGCAGCTACGCTTAACTGTTCGGTATCTACGGTGGCAGGTGCTTTGCGCATGGCGGGCAATATCAAAGGCAAAACGGTGCTGATCACCGGGATGGGCCACCTTGGTATTACCTGTGCCGCTATGTGCCGCGAAGCTGGTGCTACCTGGATTGGCGGGGCAGACGTGTCGGCAAAACGACTGAACGATGCGTTGAGTTTTGGAGCAGACGAGGTGTTTGATATGAACGCAGATACGGACGTGTTGTTACGTTCCATCATAGCCTCCACCGGTGGTAAGGGCGCTGACGTAGTATTTGATATGAGCGGTGCGCCGGATGCCATGGAATTCGGGATTGCCGGTCTTGGTATTGGCGGCTGCGCCATTTGGGTAGGAGCGGTGTTCAATACACGGCCGCTGCAAATCGACCCGGAGCGCATCATCCGTAGTCTCATTACCATCAGGGGCATTCATAACTACAACTACGAGGACTTCCAATACGCGTTCGATTTTATGGATCGTAACTGGCAAAAGTATCCTTTTATCGAAGTCGTGGAAAAAGAGTTTTCGCTGGACGAAGTGGAACATGCATTTGTATACGCGGTAGCGCATAAACCGTTGAGGGTAGGTATTAAATTCTAAAAATGAAAAGAAGGAACTTTCTGAGAAATATTCCCCTGGTAGCCGGCATAGCCGCTACCGGGGGAGTTTCGCAGGCGCTGGCAGCGCCTGTGGAAAAAGCAGGCAAAAAACCTGCATTAACTATCGGTCATATAACAGACGTTCATATACGCCCTGAGGAAAATGTGCCCGAACGGTACAAAAAATGCCTGGAGGAAGTAAAACGCCATAAGGTCGATTTTTTCCTGAATACCGGCGATTCTATTCATGCGGCCGATTACGGCCATATCACACGCGAGCGGGTGCTCGAACAGTGGGCGGCCTGGGACGATTGTATGAAAATGCTGCAATCGTACGATGTATACACCTGCATTGGTAACCACGATCCATGGTGGGCAGCGCCGTCTAAAGAAGATGAAATGTACGGTGTGGCTTATGCGGTAAAACGTGCCGGTATGCCCGCCAGGTATTACAGCTTCAGTAAAAAGAACTGGCATTTTTTCGTGCTTGATGGCAATAACCCTGGTGTGTCGCTGGACGCTCCGCAAATGGAGTGGCTCAAAGCCGGACTGGCAGCCGTTCCTGCCGGGCATCATGTTCTGCTGATGTCGCACTACCCGATACTTACTGTTACAGGAGCTTTGGTAGGCGGTCAGCACAAAGATCATAAGGAATTAAAGAACCTGTTCTATCAACATAAAGATAAAGTGAGGGTGTGCCTCAGCGGCCACCAGCATTTGCTGGATAACTGCGTGTACAATGGCGTGCATTATCTTTGCAACGGAGCCATGAGTGGTTTTTGGTGGGAGAAGGGCGATGAGAAGTCGGCAGGCCCCTGTTATGTACAGGAAACGCCGCCGGGTTACGCCATCCTGAAACTATATGACGACGGCACGATAGAAAATACGTATTACCCGCATCAACATTAAATTAGAAAGTATAATGATAAAAATGGTAGTGTTTGACATGGCTGGCACCACGGTAGACGAAGACAATGTGGTGTATAAAACCGTACGGCAGGCAATCAATGAGAAAGGATTTGATCTTACACTGGAGCAGGTGCTGGCAAACGGTGCCGGAAAGGAGAAGTTACAGGCCATAAAGAGTGTGATGGAAGTGCATTTGGGTAATACGGATGAAGAGCTGGCCAATGCCATTTTTGAACGTTTTAAAGTGATGCTGGAAAGTGCTTACAATGAACTGCAGGTGAAGGAACAGCCTGCCGCAAAAGAAACATTTTTCGCCCTGCGCAAGCGGGGTATTCATGTGGTGCTGAATACCGGCTACCAGGGTTCGGTCGCTGAAGGGCTTGTACGTAAATTGGGCTGGGTACCGGGGTCTGATTATGATGCGCTGATCACTGCCAGCGATGTAACGCGTAATCGCCCGCACCCCGATATGATACTGCTGGCCATGGAGCGCTTTGGTATCAGCGATCCGAAAACCGTGATAAAAGTAGGTGATTCAACGATTGATGTGGAGGAAGGGAAAAATGCCGGATGTGGCCTGTCTATTGGTATAACAACCGGTGCGCATACCCGCGGGCAATTAGAAACTGCTTCTCCCGATTTTATTATCAATAGCCTGGGTGAGTTGCTGCCGGTGCTTGGACTGTAAAGCGGCTGGAAAGTAAAGAGGCCGCGCAGCTTTATCTGCAGCGCGGCTTCTTTATTATCTTAGCAAAGTTATTTGCGCAGCTCGCCGAAGAAGTACATCACCAGCAGGCGAACGGTGGTGTTAAGGTGATTAATGGGTACGTGCCCGATGCTGCCATCGAAGAACAATGCATCGCCCTCCGAGAGATCGAACGTTTTGTCTTCTAACTGGTATTGGAGGTCGCCTGTTAACACGTAAATGAATTCGTAAGCTGCAGTAGTTACCTGCGACCGTTGTGAACCGGGACTCAGCGTTAGCAGTGATATTTGAAAAGCACCGCCGTCGAAACTCGATTCGAGTATGGATTCATACTGGAAACCGATAGCACCTTCTTCTTTCTCATAAGATGAATAGTTATTTTTTGGAAGGAAGAGGTACCCGGGAAAATCGTTTTCGGCGCTTAACTCGGCAAAAAACACTTCGGCACTAATACCCAGCTTTTGTATGATGGTAAACAGCGTGGGAATGGTCGGAAGCATACGGCCATTTTCAATTTTAGATAACAAGGCTGACTTAATGCCCGTAACCGCGGAAAGGTCCAGCAGCTTAAGGCCTTTGTCTTTGCGGTACTTGCGGATGAGTCCTCCTATTCTATGGTAGACAAGCTGTCCGCCGCCAACTGATTCCTGGTTCATGAACTTAACGATTATTTAAAAATACTAAGGCGAAGTTAATTATTAAGAAAGTTATTTTCGTTATTGGAAATAATTTCCTGCTTTTTGTTTTACTGATGAGGCGAAACTAGTAACTATTCTTCACCCGGCCTTGTAATGGAGGGGCTATTCAATTAACTACACCGAATGTTTACGGAAACTGCACAAAAGAGTGTGATGGCACAACGTTGGAAGATGTTACTGCTCACGATGTTCTGCTATTTGTTTTTCTACACCGGCCGTCATAATTTTGGCTGGGCGGCGCACCAGTTGGCCGATACGCTGAAAATATCATACGAACGAATTGGCTGGATCAGCTTTGCCATGCTGGTAGGCTATGCCCTGGGCCAGTTGATCAATGGCAACCTCGCTGATCGTTTAAGCCCGAAACATATGATCGCCGCAGGTGGGCTTTTGTCGGTAGCGGCCAACATTGCCATCAGTTTCTCCTCTTCCTTTACCATGATACTGGTCCTCTGGAGTTTGAACGGTTATTTCCAGTCGATGGCCTGGGCTTCGGGCAGCCGTATTATTGCTAACTGGTGGATGGCGAATGACCGGGGGCTTGCCTTCGGTTTATATACCATGGCTGCGGGTTTGTCGTCGGTGATTACCTATCTTTTTTCTATTATGCTGGTGAATGAAAGCTGGCGTAACCTTTTCAGGATACCCGTATTGTTCCTGGCCGTTGCAGTAGTCATTTTTTTCATCTTCGTGAAAAATGCACCGGAAGAAACAACTGCCGGACAAACCGGGGCCGCTGTTGAACCTGGCTGGAAGCAAGCTTACCGGGAGGTATTATCCAATCGTAAATTTCTCGTGGTGTGCCTCTCTCTTGGTTTTCAGAGCATGGCGCGATATGCGTTGATTTTCTGGTTGCCTGTCTATTTTTTAAGTTCAGAATTTAGTGATGCACCTTCCAAATTATGGATTACCCTTTTGCTGCCCATAGGTATGGCTGCCGGCGCTATCTCGTTCGGTTTTATCTCTGACTGGCTGTTCCGCTCAAACCGCATTATTTCTATTTGTATTGGCATGGCTGCCTGCAGTGTATTGTCGGCCGCTATCTATTACCTGCAAATAAAAACCGGCATAGCCATTTGTGTCCTGGTGTTCTTTTCCGGCTTCTTCGCCTACGGACCGCAGGCTAACTTCTGGCCGCTGGCGCCGGAACTATTGGGCCAGTCGTATGTGGGCACAGGTACAGGCATCATGAACATGGTAGCCTATGTATTTGCTGCTATTGGCGAACCGTTAATGGGCAAGATCATCGACGTTACGGGCAGTAAGGGCATAATCTTTCTGGTGGTGGCGCTTATATCGTTATTGAGCGCATTAACGATATTGCTCACAACTGTATTCAATCGCCGACAGCCGGAGCGCGCATTATATAGCACTGGCGTGCCGGTTATTTAATATCCACCACCACCTTTTTTTCCCTTCTAAATCAAGCTCCGCGATCCATATCTTAAACGGCGCTGCTGTAGGGTAAATCAGCAGTTTCATTAAAGGAAGCATGATCACACACATACCGGCGGCTGTGCCATCTGCCGTTTTCAACTGCTTCCGGAAGATCAGCGCCAGCACGATAGTGGCCATCAGGAACCGGTAGAACAGGAAGGTAGAGGAAGATGAATGTCCGATAGCCAGTTTGCTAATGGAATACGATACACCCCGGAAGGCGGTGCCGATGATCAGCAGGATCAGTAAAAGATGTTTTTCTCCATGAGGAATGAGGCCTGCCTGAAATTACCGGGTTAAAGCTTTTTTCATCAGGATGTCGGTTTGTACATCATTACCCAGCCGGAAGGTATGTTGGCTGAACTCCGAAAACCCGTTTTTGGCATAGAATTTTATCGCCCTGGCATTCTTTTCCCATACACCCAGCCAAATATATGGAGCGCCGGCTTCAACGGCTACCTGCACGGCATGTTCATAAAGTGCCTGCCCCACCTTTTGTCCATGATAGGCCTGCAGCACATAAATGCGTTCTATTTCGAGGGAATTGTCGCCCTGCGGTTCTGTTTGTGCCTGGCCAAAGTTCAGCTTGAGGTAACCGCTTACCTGGCCATCGGTTACTGCGAAGTAAAACTGAGATTGTTCGTTATTAAGCTCCCCGGACAGTTGCTCCGTCGTCAGGTTGTCTTCCAGGTACTTGTTCATGTTTTCCGGGGTATTCACGTCAGCAAACGTTTCTATGAACGTGCTGCGCGAAATGATTTGTAATTCAGCCACCTGACCGGGCAATACCCTGTTGATCCTTACTTCGTTCATACGGCAAATTTACTGCGTTTTTTTAATGCTGTAAAATGCTAAAAAAACTCATGAATAGCTGCTGGTTTATGCGTTTTGTTAGGCAAAGTTAACTTGTGTATACCCAGAGAATCACCTCATTATCATATATATATAGCTTAAAACATGATTTTTTACAAAGTTTACATTTCTATTTACAATCCAAATTCGTCGCACCGAAAAATATCAAAGTAGATTTGCTGAATCAAAATTTGATAGGAGTATGAAATGTAAACTTAAGAGATACGCACACATTTACACCTTGTTCCTAATGTTGTTTTTTTGCACTTCCGGTGAAGGACAAAACAAACCAGACCTCCCGAAACAAAATGTCAAGCCCGAAACTAAAGATTCAATCATTTCCCAGGTGCCTAATAGTATGGTCCGAAATATAAAGCAAGCCAGGAACGGAGACATTTTGATTGCTTCTTTCCTGGGCGTGTTCCGGTACGATGGAAAATCGTTTACCAATTTAACAGGTAAAATAAATACCCCCAGCTTCTTCGATGTTCTGGAAGATCGAAAAGGAAATCTTTGGTTCGCTTCCCGAGATTCAGGGGTCTATTGTTTCAATGGTAAATCCGTTCAACATTTTACAACAAAGGACGGGCTTGCCAGTAATATGGCGCTTCATCTTTATGAAGATAGAGCCGGTAACATTTGGTTCGGAACAACCCGTTACGATGGGGAATCTTTTCGAAATTTTACTACAAAAGATGGATTTCCCAGCAACAATGTTCGTTTACTTCTTGAAGACAAAACCGGCAAGCTTTGGTTTGGTGGACATGGAGAAAATATGTTCGTTTATGATGCCCGCCTGAATGGCGAAGTTGGGCAGGGAAAAACATTTACCGTTTTAAAAAACAAAGATGGCAAAGCATTTAACAGTGTTTGGTCAATAATCGAAGATAAAAAAGGAAACATTTGGTTCGCTGAAGATGGTCTTTTTCGCTATGATGGCAAAACCTTTACGAAGGTGTCGCAGACGGGGGCTTATTCCATAATCGAAGATAAAAAAGGCAATATCTGGACTAGTTCAGGGAGTAGCATTTTTTGTTATGATGAACAGTCCTTGTTCAATATAACCCCAACTGTAAAAGAGATTAAAGTGTCAGGAGAAAACAGTTTTTTGTTTGGGATATTAGAGGCTAACGATGGAAGTATTTGGGTTGGAGCGAGGGGGCCTGCGAGTAAAGTGTATCGTTATAATGGAAAGACCATCACGGACTTTAAAGAAAAAGACGGTCAGAAATAATGTGCCTTGCTGAACTTGAAATCAATTGTCATTATCATTACTCAATACAACCCTTTTATTATGAACTACAAGTTATCATTCACTTACCTATATTTAATTATCAGTCTTTTTGTTTTCGGATGTGGTGGACCTGCAAAAGAGGAAAAAAAGAAGGACGGACCGGCAAGTTCCATATCCCTACATGTTGGGGATGAAAAACATTTTACAATAGATACAAAGGAAAGTGTGATAAGTTGGATGGGTTCCAGTCTTGAGGGAAAGCATGATGGCTACTCGTATATTTCAAAAGGAGAATTGCTGGTTGAAAACGATCAACTTGCTGGTGGAACAGTTGAAATAGACATGAACAAGAGTGAGGGTCCTGGTCACGATAAGGATAATAACCTTATTAATCACTTAAAAAGTCCTGATTTTTTTGATGTTGAAAAATTTCCCTTTTCTACAATCGTAATTACCAGGGTTGCAACTATAAACGGGGAGCATAAGACAGTGACAGGAAACCTTACTATTAAGGGTATCAAACGCCCGGTCATCTTTCCGGCCAGGATACAGGTTGAGGGTGGAACCATCAAAGCGGAAGCGAACCTGACTATCGATCGAACAGATTGGGGCATCCGTTACAAGTCGGGAAAGTTTTATGACAATTTAGCTGATAAAGCGATTTCGGATTCCATTGAATTCAATATAAAGATCCTGGCAAAGAAATAAACCTGGTCATCACTACTTTGGGTATTTCAGGGGAAGAACCAGTTACGGCGAAATCATCCGGCAAATGTTCGATTCCTTTGGCGTAACGCCTGATGTAAACGTCCATTCCGAATTCGGCTCCACCATTATTGCACTGGTCAGAAAAAGGCGGGGCATTGCCATCCTCCCTGATTCCTATATGTACCATGAAAGTCCCGGTATCCGGTTCATCAGGCTGCCGTTTAAAACGGAGCTGTATATCAACTGGCGGGCCGACGACCATAACCCGGTGCTGTCGAATATATTGAAGCTGACACTCCATCAAAAAAACATACCCCATTCTATATCGATCCTTTATCGATCCTATATCCGTTTCCGCTGAAACCCGCGCCCCTGTACACGGCTATTAAAGGATCGATATAGGATCGATATACCTTCGCCGGAAGAAAGTAATTGCAGCGCGGTTTTTAGCGGTTGCTGCTGTATTGTAACTCTTCAATGATCTGAAATTGAATTAATTGAATATCTGCAAGATGTTTATATGAGTTGTATTCCTTACTGGTGAAGAGTTTCAGGGGGTTAAGAGGGCTTTCGTTCCCTCGTCTTGCACCCTTCATTCCCCCGTCTTGCATACTTCATTCCTTTTTACAACATACCGGCATCTCACCGTTGTACCTTTGCTTTATCGACCGTGATCCGCACCTTTTTACCGTCGGAAGATGCTTTGAAGGTGACCACGTGGAAAGGGAGGAAAGCTTCCCATTCATTTGAGAGTTCTTTGACATATTGGTTTAAAAAAAGGGGGGTAGCCGGGGCAAACATAATAGGGCCGGTGCGGGTGTGTACAGCCTGCCCGGTACTTATTAATTGCTATGATATATGAATACATCACCTGCATATATCCATTGCCTCCGCATCTGTTTTACTGCACATTTGCAGCATAACATTTACTGTATGGACAACAACAAACTAACCACCCGCACCGGGTCGCCCGTTGTAGATAATCAGCATATTATGACAGCAGGTAAGCGTGGCCCTGTTTTGTTACAGGATGTATGGTTCCTGGAAAAGATGGCGCATTTCGACCGGGAACTGATACCTGAGCGACGCATGCACGCCAAGGGGTCGGGCGCTTATGGTACGTTTACAGTTACGCATGATATTACCCGGTTTACAAAGGCGAAATTGTTCTCGGCTATCGGTAAACAGACACCTTTGTTCTTAAGATTCTCTACCGTGGCCGGTGAAAAGGGAGCAGCAGACGCAGAGCGGGATATTCGTGGTTTTGCGCTGAAGTTCTATACGGAAGAAGGCATCTGGGATTTGGTAGGAAACAATACGCCGGTGTTCTTCATGCGCGATCCGCTGAAGTTTCCGGACCTGAACCATGTGGTGAAAAGGGATCCGCGTACGAATATGCACAACGCCGACAGCAACTGGGATTTCTGGACGCTGCTGCCGGAAGCCTTACACCAGGTAACGATTGTAATGAGCGACCGCGGTATCCCTAAATCGTACCGCCATATGAACGGTTTCGGCAGTCATACTTTCAGTTTCATTAATGCCGATCAGCAACGTTACTGGGTAAAGTTTCATTTCAAAACACAGCAGGGCATACAGAACCTGACCAACGAAGAAGCGGCTGCCATCATCGGCGGCGACCGTGAAAGTCACCAACGCGATCTTTACAACAATATAGAAGCGGGCAACTACCCCAAATGGACGATGTACGTGCAGGTGATGGAGGAGGAGGATGCAAACACCTACCACATCAATCCCTTTGATCTTACCAAAGTATGGCCTCATGGCGATTATCCGCTGATACCGGTAGGGGAGTTCGAGCTTAATCATAACCCTGCCAACTACTTTGCAGAAGTGGAGCAATCGGCCTTTAACCCTGCACAGGTAGTACCCGGCATTAGTTTTTCACCCGATAAAATGTTGCAGGGGCGGTTGTTTTCGTATGGCGATGCACAACGTTACCGCCTTGGCGTAAACCATCACCAAATACCGGTAAACGCGCCCCAATGCCCCTACCACGCTTATCATCGCGATGGGGCTATGCGAACGGACGGTAACTACGGAGGTTCAACGCCCTATGAACCTAACAGTTTCGGGCAATGGAAGGAACAGCCGGAACATAAAGAGCCACCGTTGAAGATTACAGGAGATGCAGCACATTGGGACCATCGCGAGGATGAGGATTATTTCAGTCAGCCTGGTAATTTGTTCAGGCTGATGTCTGATGCACAAAGGGCGTTGTTGTTCAGTAATACCGCTGCCGCCGTAGGAGGGGCACAATTATTTATCCAGGTAAGGCATATTCGTAATTGTTACCAGGCCGATCCGGCTTATGGCAAAGGCGTGGCGGCTGCGCTTGGGTTATCGATGGAGGTGGTGCGTGATTTTGAAGGATATGAGATGAAGCGGCTGGAATCGCTGTAAAAGATAAGGAAGCCCGGTGTTCATATGCGCCGGGCTTCCTTATAAATTAAGCATGCATAGCCAGCGTAAGCAGAAAGAAACTGTCAGTTTGTGCCTGCACTTTATGTAATATGTTTTCCTGCAATGATATCATCTGTCCTTTTTCTATCACAGCGTTTTGTTCTGCGGTGATGAAATTGATTTTACCCTCCAATACCTGTACACTGATTACCCCGCCCGCTTTATGCTCCTTCATTTCTGAATTTGCACGAAGTCCCAGCAATACAATGCGCATATTGGCAGATTTAAGAATGGTGATGGAATTATGACCGTTTTTATTCCAGTTGCTTTCGATTTTCATCTTTTCGATCAGCTTGTTCAGGTCCATTTCTAACAGCGGCGCATCAATTAACCGGTCGCCATCGGTGCGTTGCGGCGTAGCTTCTATGCGCTTTACGATAATGAACGGTGCGTGTGTTTGTAACTTTTCGATCAGTTTCGAAGCCGTTTCGTCAGCGAATATTCCATATCCGTTTACCAGCACCCCTTTAGCTTTAAATTTAGGAGAAGAGATGGCAAAAACGATCGACTGATCATCGGGATCGGTTTCGCCCTCGAAACGATATACTTTGTCGATATGGAATTCATCGGGCGATAACATAATGTCGTTTTGAGGACATACCAGGCACTCTTCCCGTACATTGAAGTCAATAGTGTAGCCTTGCAGTTTTAATCCATCCAGTGTTTGCGATAAAGTGCCGAAATTTTCACTTAAGGTCATGTCTTTACGTTTAATAGTTAATAAACAATTTTTCCTGCGATACATCGGGCAGGGCGCCCAATGCGGTACCGTCAGTAACATGTGACCAGTCGAAGTAGCATGAAGTTAGCGAATAAACAGGAGAAAGGGCGTTTTCAACATGATTTGGGCAACAGGAACAGGGGTTGATACAGTGATTATAGCAGGAGCATCGATTCTGCCACCCTGCATGCTTCCATCGAATTACTCACCTGTAACTTTTCAAGGATGTTTTGCCGGTGCCTGTTTACGGTGTATACACTGATGGTCAGCAGGTCGGCGATCTCCTTACTTTGCCTTCCCTTTTTGATCAGCCGCAGTACATCTTTTTCCCTGTCGGAAAGGATATTGCTGATGGCCTTTTTATCGGGCGTCACTATTTCGCCCGACCGGGTATTGATGATCATGCCCTGGTAGCTTTTATCGTCGGGCATATGGCGGGAAAAGTGGTACAGGCAAAGGGCCAGCCGGATACTGCCGTTTTTGTCGTTGCCAATATAGAACATGCGGTGTTCAATGGGTACATAGTTCCCATTGTTGTTTTGCATCCGCAGGCGACTGATAATTTCATAGTCGCGCCGTTCGGCGGGGGAGAAGTCTTTTACGAGATGAAAGAATTTGAGTTCCAGTGTGTGTTTTTCCAGCAGGTCGTCGGGGTGTACCTTGTCGAAGATGTCTTTTTCCCAGATAGACGGGATCTCTTTGTGAGTGCCGGCATCGGGAAGTCCGAGTGCGGTAGCGGCACCTCCGTAATACACATAACTTTTATCGGCCTTCAGGTCACTTAACACGCTCACCGCATTTTCCATCCTGGCATACATCTGGGCTATCAACTGACTGTTGGCCAGTTGTACGCCCGGATCTTCTTCGTCGTGAAACGTTTGTTTCAGCAGGTGATCGTTCAATAAACTTACAATATCCTTCATCTCCTGTTAAAATGGTTATTATTCACCATTGTGCCAACCGGGCTGACCTTTAATTTTGCATAGCCATTGGTATAGCCCGGCATAATGGGAAATCCCGGGCAAATTAGGGAAATCCTGCTTTATTTAACGGTTTACCCTGGTAAACGCTTAACTATCAAAATATAGATCAGATGAAATATTATGTAATGAGTGCCTTGCTGATGCTGGTCGTTAAAACCGTATCTGCACAAAGTCTTCAGAAAATGCAATGGTTTAACGAGCCGGAGAAATGGGAGATAAAGAACGAGGGCCTGCAACTGTTCGTAACCCCGCAAAGCGACTATTGGCGTATTTCGCATTACGGCTTTACGGTTGATGATGCCCCTTTCTATTACAGCAACTACGGCGGCGAATTTGAGGTAAAAGTAAAATTGATGGGCAAATACAAAGCCCGCTTCGATCAAATGGGACTAATGATCAGAACGGATCATGAAAACTACATCAAAACAGGCATTGAGTTCGTGGATGGCAAGTTTAACATCAGCACCGTGGTAACGCATATCACCAGCGACTGGAGCGTAACCCCGCTGGACAAAACCCCCGATTTCATCTGGGTAAAAGCCGTAAGGAAACTGGATGCGGTGGAAATTTACTACTCTTACGACGATAAGAATTACATCATGACCCGTAATGCGCCTTTAAAAGACAATCACCCCGTTCAGGTAGGGCTCATGGCAGCATCGCCCGACGGTAAGGGGTTTGAGGCCCGTTTCGAGCATTTTAAGGTGAAACATATTCCAGACACCAGGAGGCAGCAGTGGCTGGAAAAGAACCCGGGTTAACTGTTTAACCGCCCATTCTAATTCCCGGAGGGAATAATTAAGCTGGATTACGCTTAATTATTCCCATTTTTGTGTACACAAAACCCGGAAAACATGATACCCGACCTGATTCCATCTACACCCGATTGCGAAATAACGACCACAAGAGTATTTAACGTACCTAGGGAGCTGGCCTTCGCTGCCTGGGCTAATCCAGACCATTTAAGTAACTGGTGGGGCCCCGCAGGCTTTACCAACACCTTTAACGAGTTCGACTTCCGGGAAGGGGGCAAGTGGAATTTCATCATGCACGGGCCCGACCAAGGCAATTACGCCAATGAATGCGAGTTCATCAAAATAGAAAAGCCCGCCTCCATCGCCTGGAAGCGTTTTACCAAACCCTTATTCCTGGGAGCAGTCACATTTGAAGAAGTGGCACCGGATAAAACAGAGATCGTGTTTAAGCAGATCTTTAGTTCGGCAGATGAGTGTAATAAGGTAAAGGCATTTGCAGGGGATAAGAATGAAGAGAACTTTGACCGGCTGGAACAGGAGTTGGGGAAGATGAAGGGATAAATTCAATATACCAACACCTGATTCGTGAATAGACCCTCCCAGGTATGCGCCGCCAATTGTCCGGTTCGCGGTACGATTTGTCCGGTTCGGGTGTAAATTCGTTTCCATAGAGATTGTTGACAGGTATTTTTGTTCCGCGATCATAGGGGCCGACCATTTATGATTTCGGAGATAATCAGTTATTTTGCTCCCGTTAACAAGTACGTATGAAAGGAACCGGATTAAAGATTTCCCAGGCCATGATATGGATCAGCTCCATTTTACTGGGACTATTATCCTCTGTGCCTCAACTGGCCGCCAGGCATTTTAATGCTGCGGAGGCGGCAGTAAACGCTGGCATCACGGCCACTTTTGCTTTGCTGATGTGGTACTTTAACATCTATGTACTGTCGAGGAGAAGTGGCAATACGCGTAAACAGAGTATTTCTTACAAACACCTGTTCAGTAGTTTGCTGTTTGGCCTGGTGGTTATGCTGATACTGGCTTACATCCAGCAACTGATATTGTCGCACATCGATTTCGGGCCTGCGATGCTGATGGTGGAAGTTCGGGGTATCCTCATTAACCTGGTGTTTTATATGTTCCTGCACCTGTTGCAGCAGAACCATGAGAACCAACATGTAAGCATGGAGCTTGAACGCATACGCACCGATCACCTCAGCGCGCAGTACGAGTTGCTGAAGCAGCAGGTAAATCCCCACTTCCTTTTTAATAGCCTCAATACGTTAAAGGCCATGGTAGAAAGTGGTGAACAGGAAGCTGTGCCATTTATCATCAAACTATCTAATTTTTACCGTTATACACTCGAAAGCCGCAAGCTGGATTTAATACATGTGCGGGAGGAAATGGAGATATTGAGCGCTTACCTGTTCCTGCAAAAGGCCCGGTTTGAAGACGGATTGGTGTTTCACCAGGAGCTGAGCGCTGCCACAATGGAAACGCTGATACCGCCATTTACGTTGCAACTACTGGTAGAGAATTGCATCAAACATAATGTAGTGTCGCTGGAAAAACCTTTACATATCCGGGTTTACGATGAGGAAGGAAAGATTGTGGTGGAGAACCCCGTGCAACCGAAGTCGGGCGAGGAAGATTCACTGGGTGTTGGATTGGAGAACATCAACATGCGGTATGGTCACCTGCTCAACCGGCAGGTAGAGATCGAGCATAGCCAGGAATTATTTCAAATTAAATTACCGCTGATATATGAACATCATCATCGTTGAGGACGAGCTGAAAACCGCGCAATCGCTGGAACGCACCATACTCGAACTAAAGCCAGGTGCCTCCGTTACGGGGCGCTATCAGAGTGTGGCGGGTACCGTAAAGGCCTTAACTGCCGGCCCTATGCCCGACCTGATCTTTATGGACATTCAGTTGGCAGATGGTCGTTGCTTCGAAATCTTTAAAGCCGTAAAGATCACTTGTCCCGTTGTTTTTTGTACAGCCTATGATGAATACACACTGGAAGCCTTTAAAAGTAATGGCGTGGATTATGTGTTAAAGCCTTTCTCAAAACAGGATATAGAAGAAGCGCTGCGTAAAGTGGATGAACTGAAAAACTTCTTCCAGCAGAAAGCGATGCCTGACCTTACCCAACTGTTATCGAAACTCGCCCCTCCGGCTGGTAAAACAAGTTTCCTGGTGTTTCAGCAGCAGAAATACCGCACCATCAATATTGAAGAAATAGCCCTGTTCTATATCAAATACGACGCTACCTGGATACTCTGTTTCGATAAACAGCAATACCCGATCAATCAGTCGCTCGACCAGATTGCGCAATCGGTATCGGCGCAGCAGTTTTACCGGCTTAACAGGCAGTTCCTGGTTAACTTTAAGGCGATTAAAGAGATAGAGCCTTATTTCCTGCGTAAGTTGTACGTTAAATTAACGATTGAAACGCCGGAGAAGCTGTTGGTCAATAAAGAAAAATCGCAGCACTTTCTGTCGTGGATGGAAGAGCGGTAATTGCATATTACTTTCATAACAAAGAGCCTGGTGATTGCCAGGCTTTTTGTTTGTAAGCAGTGCCTTTTAAACAGGTGCCACTTATAACCTGGCGAACATCGTTAATGTTCGTAAATGCCTGATTATACTGGTATACTCTGTGATACTGGTTACATTTGTATACCAATATCGCAGTAGCTTTGTTGTCAAATAAGATCATCATGAAAAAGTTTGAAAACAAAGTAGCCGTGGTTACCGGCGGCAATAGCGGGATAGGATATGCAGCGGCAGAGAAACTGGTAAGCCTGGGTGCTACCGTAATTATTACCGGCCGCAGGAAAGAGGCGATAGAAAAGGCGGCCGCTGAAATAGGCGCTATTCCTTTCGTAGCGGATCAGGCAAACCTGAAAGATACAGAAGCGTTGTTTACCAGCGTACAGCAGCAATACGGTAAGGTGGATATCCTGTTCATTAACGCAGGTATTACCGGCCACAGTACATTGATCGAAGAAGCAACAGAGGATAACTTCGACAATGTAATGAACATCAATTTTAAAGGTGCTTATTTCACGTTGAGCAGGTTTGTGCCGTTGCTGGGCGAAGGGGCGTCGGTGGTGATATTGTCTTCGATCGTAGCGTCTACTTATCAGCCGAACAGTTCCATTTACCAGGCGAGTAAAGCGGCCCTTAATTCGATCGCTAAAACCGCTGCGGCGGAGCTGGCACCTAAAAAAGTGCGGGTGAATATTGTAAGTCCGGGCCCAACGCGTACCGCCGTATTAAGCAAGGCTGGTATCGATGCCGCTACGGCCGACGGTATATTCGATCAGCTGTCGGCTACCCGTATTCCGTTACGTAAAGTAGGTACGCCTGAAGATGTAGCATCGCTGGTGGCTTACCTGAGCGACGATGCGGCTACGTACATCACCGGTTCCGAATTTGTGATCGATGGCGGTTTCACGCTTTAGTTCCAGGTGGTAATTGTCCGCCTGGTGGTGATGGTTGTCCACTTCAGCGTATTATACCTGTGTCGTGTTCAGATATTGAGCCAACTTGCTGATAAATTGATCATCATTTAAAGGTAAGTAACATGAACACGATAGACAATGCCGTACAGAAGGTATTATACACCGGTAAAACACATACCACCGGCGGTAGGGAAGGTAGCGCTAAAAGCTCCGATGGCCGTCTTGATATCCAGCTTAGTTCGCCCGGTTCCACAGGGGCGGGTACTAATCCCGAACAGTTGTTTGCCGCTGGCTGGTCGGCGTGCTTTATAGGGGCGATGGGGTTTGCGGCAAAGCAGTTAAAGATAGCGTTGCCTGAAGGCACCGCGGTAGATGCGGAAGTAGATTTGGGAATGGGGGATAGCGGTTACCTTTTACAAGCGCGGCTGCATGTAAAGCTGCCAGGTTTGGCGGACGAAGTAGCGAAAGAGATAGTGGCGCAGGCGCATCAAACATGTCCTTATTCTAAGGCTACCCGCGGGAATATAGGGGTGGAGATTAAAGTGAATTAAGCGGGAAGAACATGTGGAGGAAAACCGTCCTGGTAATCAGGGCGGTTTTTTATTATTCGTGTATAAAAGTTAACCGCCTGCCAGATCAGCCTTGGTAAACTGACAACGTCGTATGCGGTGTATACACCGCTTATATTCGACCCTGTTAAAAAAAAACAGGCCGCCCCGGGTCCGGAGCAGCCTGTTTCACCAGATATTCAGCTACAAACTAACGCGGGCGGCATCTGTTATTTTTCCCGTTTGCCTGTCCTGCACAAATCCGATTACTTCCCACTGTTGTTTGTCGTAATCTGATGGTAACGACAACACCACGTCCTTACCGGTTTCAGGTGGTACCTGCTTCATTGCCCTTACAATCTGCACATGTGCTAAATCGCTGCCGGCGTTTTCGCCTGCTTTCACCCTGCTGCGGGCCTGGCGTTGCACGAGTGTAACTACTAG
This sequence comes from uncultured Chitinophaga sp., assembly GCF_902168175.1. GTDB lineage: Bacteria > Bacteroidota > Bacteroidia > Chitinophagales > Chitinophagaceae > Chitinophaga. The sequence continues at coordinate 70,373 of NZ_CABHOU010000038.1, forward strand.
GTTGGAGCCGGTTACGCTGTTCAGGTTGTGCTGCACGGTCAGCCTTTTCCCATCTACCTTGCCTTCCAGTTTAAGGCTGCGGGAAGCTGGTTGTTGCAATTGGTGGTTAATGACGTTAGACACTGCACTGGCATCTGAGCCGATATGTTCGCTGCTGCCGTTCACGATCAGTTGCGGTGTATAAACCGTTCTCACGTTCAGCCAGCTTGCATATTGTTGCTGGCGGAGAGAATAGGTTTTATCGCTGAAGCGGTCTTTCCAGCCCTGGTGGTCCCAGTAGTCTACGTGAAAGGCCAGTACGTACAGTTGTCCGTCGAGGTGTTGTTGTTCCAGCTGTTCAAGTATTTTATCTGCGGGCGGGCAACTGGAGCAGCCTTCCGAGGTAAACAGTTCTACCACTGCAAAACCTTTATCGTCTGGTTGGTTCAGTATCACCTTTGGCTCGTATGCCAGGAATGCGGCAGTACCTGTAAATAGTCCCAGTAATGCGATGCTCTGAAATATCCTTTTCATTTTCTGTTGATTTATTGATGAACAATACACCAAAACTAAAGGCTGTTGCTGCCTTTGAAAAGGTTTGATAAGGGCAGGCAGACAGATTGATGTGCCAAACGGACAATTGCGGCGGCCACATATACACCGCAGCCCGAGTATTTTTAGCCCCCGTGGTTTGTCCGGTTCGGGACTGGATATGTCCGGCTCAGGTATTTGTAGTAAGGACAGGCATCGATACTGCCATAGCTTTGTCGAAAAGCAGATAGTTATGGACCTGAAAAGCAATAACCTGATGAAGATCACCACCTGGAAAGTAGTAGCGGTACTGGTAGCCATTTTTGTGGTATTACAATGTATCAACGAACCGCTGGAAACCAAGCCCGTAACGGCGGAAATAGAAGCCCCCGCAGCCGTGGCCGCCATTTTTGAGCGTGCTTGTTACGACTGTCACTCCAACGAGCCCGAATTGCCCTGGTATAACCAGGTAGCCCCGGTTTCCTGGCAGGTGAACAAAGACATCAGCCGCGCCCGCGAGGTGATGAACTTCTCCGAATGGGAAAAACTCACGAAAGGCGAACAAAAAGGTAAACTCTGGGGTATCCTGAATATGGTAAAGGCAGGCAAAATGCCGCTGGAACGTTATGCCTTACTGCACCCTGGTGCCCGGGTAACACCGGCGGAAGTGGAAACCATCAAAAACTATGTACTGTCTGTTACCGGTGATCAACCGGCCGATAGTAATACGATCAACGGTGCCAATAAGGCTTATGACGAATGGAAAGGCCTGAAGACTATCACAGCCCCCGTATCACCCAATGGTATTACCTATTCAGATGCATTCAAATCATGGAAAGTAATTAGTATGACTACCCTGTACGATAAATCGATGCGGGTGATTTATGGTAACGACATCGCCGTAAAAGCTATTGAAACAGAGAACTTTCATCCATGGCCCGATGGTGCGGCAGTGGTGAAAGCAGTATGGGAACAGGTTGAAAATGAATATGGAGAAGTAAGGCCCGGTAAATTTATCAATGCCCAATTCATGGTAAAAGATGCGGCAAGGTATAAAGATACCGAAGGCTGGGGTTTTGCCAAGTTCAACGGCCAGGAACTGAAGCCAACCGGGAAGGCTGCTAACTTCGCTTCCATCTCCTGTATTAGTTGTCACCGCCAGCTGGCCGAAGAAACCGGCTACCTGTTCAATGTTCCTTTAAAACTTAACCTGTAAACCAGCACACCATGAAACTGATCATTCCCATCTTCGTTAGTATGATGATACTATTTTCCTGCCGCCCGGAAGCTCAAACATCGGCCCGCCGTATTGTATATGATGCGGGAGACCAGCAGGTAATCAGTCATGCTGTTAATAAAAAATCAGCCACCATGAGCATACTGTACGGCAATGCCGCGGCATACAACGCAGCCCTGGCCGGAAATGGAACACATCAGCCGGGAGCGCAATACACGCTGGTTACCTGGCAATACCATGAAAATCCACTATTCTATGGCAGCAATATCAATGGAGAACTGTTAAGTGTGGAGAAACTGGCAGTGAAGCCAGGTAAAACAGATTACCAGGTGGAAAGTGGGAAAGTACTGCCCGTAAACGGCGTGTTGCTGGATACGGAGAAACGTAAGAACTATATATTGGGCTATCGGCCTTCCATTATGCCCTAAAGAGAGCAGCATGAAACCGGTTGCTGAAGCAGCGCGATGACATGAAGCCCACCAGGGCCGGCAGTTACGAATCTATCCCGCGATATGTTTTGGCAAGATATTTAACAAGTTTGTCAAACGTCCCTGCAAATCCTTGCTGCATACTTTCGTTGATGGCAGAAAAACCTTCTTCTTCTTCGCGGCTGGCATTTACGGGTTCACCTGTCATCGTGATCTTCGTTTTTCCATTCGCTTCCGTAAACTCCATTCTGTAAAGAATTTCCAACGGCAGTTTTACATCGAATGGTGCAGGTATTACCTGTGCATGTTCGTTGCAAAACGCATTGGTATATTCCAGCAGGTCGTGTGGTTGGATCTGGCGGAACAGGAAACGGCCGTAGCTGATATGGCCATTATAGTCCATCTTGAAATGAAAGATGCCGCCGGGGGTAAAGTCGAGCGAAATAACGCTGTTATCGGTTTCAGCAGGTCCCCACCATTCATTGAGGGCATCTGCATCTGCGAATGCATTAAATACAAGTTCCTTTGGTGCATCAAAGGTATACACGAGCCTGAACTTTTCAGTTGTTGTACGCATAACTATTTCTTTTTAGCAGTTTTTTGCAGGTATTTATCGAGCGATTTGAACTTTTGCATCCAGAAACGCTGGTGCTGTGTAACCCAGTTGGCTACTTCGCCCAGCTGATCAAGCCGGGCTTCACAGTATCGTTCCCGCCCCTGTTTGCTGATCTCTATCAACCCGCATTCCTCCAGTATTTTAACATGCAGGGATACGGCCTGGCGGCTTACTTCAAAGTGTTCTGCAATAGAATTAAGGTTCAATGGCTGCGCTGCCAGCATGTCTATTATCTGTCTTCGTGTAGGGTCGGCTATCGCCTGGAAAACATCTCTCCTGGATTCCATATGCAAGTATTTACTTGCGAATATACATGCAAGTATTTACTTGCGCAAATAAATCTTAAGGCCGGACATTGTTGTTCGTTCAGAAAATTCTTTGCCGGTGTCTATTAGCACCGGTCTTAATGGGTCAATAATACTTCCTGGCGCACTGTAACTTGTTATAACAACTTATCCAATTGACCTTTCGCATAAAAGCTATAACAGGATATTTTACATTTTCTTAATGTCCGGCCAACGGACTGTACTCTACTTTTGCAGATAATGAAAGTACTTCCGGAAAATAATAGCATCATTAAAGCACTCGCTGAAGGCGATGAGCAGCTTTTTGGCCAGTTGTATGATTATTACAGTGAGGCGCTGTTCAGAAACATCTATAAATTATTACCTGATATCCAGGAGGCAGAAGATGTATTGCAAACTGTTTTTCTGAAGTTATGGGAGCAACGGCATTCCCTTAATACTAAGCAGTCTGTTGCGGGTTGGTTGTTTACCACCAGCTTTTATATGACAATGACCTGCCTCAGGAAAAAGGTGAAAATCAGGATAGAGATGCTTGCAGAAACATCGCTTGAAATGAAGCAGGAGGAGCCGGATGGGGACGATCGTTATGAAAAGCAAACTGTCTTTTTAAGAGAAGCAATTGATTTGTTACCGGAAAGAAAGCGCCTGGCATTTGAATTATACAAAATACAGGGGAAATCCTATAAGGAAGTGGCCGATACATTGGGCATCAAAGAAGAAACGGTCAAAGAATATGTGAAATCCGCTATCCAGATGCTGAGGCAAATGGCCGCTAAGAGCGATGTTGCCTTTTATACGCTCTTCGTTTTTTTTATAGCCTGAGTTTGTTAACAATTACGTAACAGTAGAGCCACCCCCTTCTTTTCACTTTTTTACATTTTATATCGAAGATGCGATACTTATCATCACTTATTAATAAATACCAGGATGGAACTGCTTCAGTGAATGAACTGCATGAGCTATTGAACTTACTGGATAAGCAGGAGCAGGAACTTTACAGGGAGTGGGAACCGGCTATCAGGAATAACATTGCCTCGCAGCCGGAGTTGGTTGCCGGGTTTGACCGGGAGAAGAGTAAGGCGGTCATTTTGCGTAAGCTGCGAACTGAGGGAGCGCAAGTGGCGGATAGTATACCGCAGGTTAAAGTAAGGCACCTGTTGAGAAGAAGTAGCGCCATCGCCGCTGCCTGTGCAGGCTTTCTGGTATTACTCTCTGTTCTTTACTGGCAAAACCGGTCAGGCAGACAAAAAAAGGAGGCGATCACTGTTTATGCTGATGCAACGGTTATTTATGCGCTCGCGGAACAGAAAACGATTTGGCTCGCAGACAGCAGTGAAGTGTTTTTGTATGAAGGAAGTACATTGGAATACGACAGTAGTTATAATATTTCAACGCGAAGGCTGGTATTAAACGGAAGGGCCAGATTCACTGTTAAGAAAGATGAAAAGCGGCCTTTTGTCGTTTACACCAACAATAATATTACCACCGCATTAGGTACGGTGTTCGAAGTAACAGCAACAGGGGATAGTACCGTTGTTTACCTGTTGGAAGGTGCTGTTAAAGTACAGGCGCTGGGTGGAGGAAATGAAACGCAGGTGCTGCTTGCTCCGCAGCAGCGGGCCCTGACATATAACAGGCAAACGGCCATAATGAGAGAGGTTCGTGGGAAAGCACTGGTGTCGTCAACCGGAGGAAGCAGGTTAACTGGGAAAACAGGCGACCTGACTTTTAAGCAGGTTGCAATGGAAAAAGTATTAACGGCACTGGAGAGGAAATACAAGGTGAAAATAAAGTTCAATAAAGTTGAAATGGCCGGTATGTTATTTACCGGGACCTTCCAGGAGAACGAGGAACTTAAAAATATTCTGGGGATAATAGCAAAGATCAATAATCTCACCATTACCACTAATGATCAGGGTTTCAGTATAAGCAAATAATCAATGAATCAAGAGGATGTACAGTACACACCCGGGCGTGTACAGGGATCCTGTTGCCTAAACAAAAATAGAAATGAGATATTGTAAACAAATAAAAGCGGCCTTTATGCTGCTGATCGTAATACTCTGCTGTCAGGTACAGCTGAATGCCCAGTCCGGGGGAATTAAAGGCATCGTGATGGATGCAGTTAATGAGCCGGTGAGCGGTGTAAGTATCGAATGTAAACCACAAATGAAAAGTGAGAAGATCATCACTACTTTCAGCAATGAAAAAGGTGAGTTTTCTATTACAGGTCTAAGGGACGGTAGTAAATATGACCTGTTTTTCTCACACCTGAATTATACCAGGCACAGTATTTCGGCCTTGCTCATTAAAGAGGGAGAAAATAACTCCCTGCTGGTTAAACTGAAAGCGGTAGACAACAGCCTTAATGAGGTAATTGTTACTTCGCTTGGTATCACCAAAGAAAAGAAGCGCCTGGGTTACGCGGTGCAGGAAGTAAAGGGGGCGGATCTCAATACGGCGAAGGGAGGTAATATGTTAAGCGGGCTACAGGGTAAAGTGGCGGGGTTGAACATGACCCAGGTGTCGGGCGGACTGGCTGGCTCCAACAGGATAGTGCTGCGCGGCGAATCTTCCCTGAACCTTAATAAGAACATCGCCATGGTGGTGGTAGATGGGGTACCGATTAACAACAACCTGGGCACCGGGGCGTCCAGTGATTTATCAGTTGATTATGGCAGTGGTGGTGCGGAGATCAATCCCGATGATATTGCGTCAATCAGTATCATGAAGGGCCCGAATGCGGCTGCATTATATGGGAGCCGGGCGGCAAACGGGGTAATTATCATCAAAACCAAAAAAGCTGCTGAAGGAAAAAAGTTGGGCATTTCTTTGACCAGTAATACCAGCTTTGACAGGGTGCTGCAAACTCCCGACTTTCAAAATGAATACGGTGGTGGTACCGGTGTAGGCTTAACCTACTATTCCTACGGCGACGGCCCGGATGGTCCCAATACCTCGAACTCTGGGCACAACTGGGGCGCTAAATTTAACGGACAAAATTTTATCCAGTATGGTTCACCTATCGGACCTGATGGCAAAAGGACCGCTATTCCCTGGCAGGCACATCCTGATAATGTAAAAGACTTTTATGTTACGGGGATTACTTACATGAACGGGCTCTCCGTGCAAAAGTCAGGAGATATGGGGAATTTCCGTGCCTCATATAACAACTACAGGCAAACGGGTATCATGCCCAATACGGAGCTGAACCGCCACCAGTTTAATACCAACAGCACCATCAGGCTGTCGCCCAAACTGAGTTTTAATGCCAACGTAAATTATATAAACAGTTTTAGTGATAACCTGCCCGTGATTGGATATGGCGGGGCTTCTCCTACCTATAATTTTATCTGGACAGAAAGAAATGCATCTATGGACTGGTTCCGGAATTATTGGCAAAAAGGCCAGGAAGGAATTAAGCAGGACTATTATTTTACCTGGGGCGACAACCCCTATATGACGATGTATGAGCAGTTAAATGGTATGGACAGGAACAGGTTGTTTGGTAACGTACATTTTAATTATTCCATCCTCCCCAATTTAACTTTGATGGTGCGTACCGGCCTGGATTACTCCGGCGAAAAAAGAGGCTCTCAAAGACCCAAAAGTTCAGTAGTAGCCATTAATGGTTTATACAGGCGACAGGACCTGAGCTACATGGAAAGAAACTCAGATTTCTTATTGGCTTATACGGCACCTAAAATTGGTAAATTTAACCTGTCTGCCACTGCCGGCGGTAATAACCTGCAGATTAATACCAGCAGCAATACAGTTACTGCCAATGGTCTTGTGATACCCGGCGTCTATAATTTAGGCAATGCTTCCGGAAGACCGATAGTAGAGGAATTCAATTCACAGAAAATAGTCAACAGTTTATATGGCGTGGCAGACCTGGACTATGACAATACGTTCTTTCTGCAACTGACCGCCAGAAACGACTGGTCATCTACCTTACCTAAAAACAATAATTCCTACTTCTATTCCTCCGCATCGCTGAGTGCTTTGATGACAGAGGCATTAAATATTAAATCAGACATACTGAATTATTGGAAATTACGGGCGTCCTATGCGCAGGTAGGCAACGATACCGACCCTTATCAAACCAGCGCCTATTACGAATACAACACGCTTCCCGGCACCGTAGGGCTTCCTGCTGCCATACCTAATACCAACCTGAAACCCGAAATCACCGGCTCGTTTGAAATAGGTACGGAGTTAAAACTCCTGAACAACCGCGTTAGTCTGGATGCAAGCTGGTATTCGGCCACCAGTAAAAACCAGATTCTGAGAAGCCCCTTGTCGCAGGCGACGTACTACGGTTCAAAAGTGATGAATGCCGGAGAGATCAGCAACAAGGGATGGGAGATGGTATTAGGCGTAACACCTGTTAAAAAGAAGCTGGTATGGGATATTTTCTTCACCGCTTCCGCTAACAGAAGTAAAGTGGTGGAACTGGCAGACGGTGTAGAAAGTTATGTAATGGCTTCGGCACAGGGGGCTACAATTGAAGCCCGCGTCGGAGGCAGAATGGGGGATATTTACGGCGTAGGTTTATTAAGAAATGAACAGGGCCAGGTAGTGTATAAAGGCGGAGTACCGGTGTTTACCAGTAATACCCTCAGGTTAGGAAACTATAACCCGGACTGGCTGGGTGGAATAAGAAACAGCCTGCGGTACAAAGACTGGTCAATGAGCGTGTTGCTGGATGGCAAGTTTGGGGGTAAAATTTATTCCTTCACCCATGTAACTGGTACGGAAGCGGGAAGCCTGGCTAATACATTACCCGGCAGGGAAGAAGGTATAGTAGGTGATGGGGTGGTGTTAAACGCCGATGGTTCTTATACACCGAATACGGAGCGGGTGGCCGCCTATACTTACTACCGTGGTTATTATAAAAGACCCAATGTAGAGTCAAGCACCTTTGATGCAAGTTTTGTGAAGTTACGGGAGGTGATTGTAGGCTACCGTTTACCGGCCAGGCTCCTGAAAGACAAATTGATTCAGTCGTTAGATTGCAGTCTGACAGGCAGGAACCTGTTGCTCTTCACAAAAGTACCCGGTGTAGACCCGGAAACTTCATTTGTATCCGGCGGTACGGTAGTGCCGGGTGTTGAAAATGCACAAATACCCTCCACCAGGAGCATCGGTATTGATATTAAACTTACTTTCTAAACAGATTAACATGCGAATTTTAAAAATAGGGCTGTTCATGCTGGCGGCAGGCATTACCGCCTGCACCGAAATGGATAATACCAATCCTAACGTTCCATCGACTGTAAACCCGGGCATTATCCTGCCACAGGTTATTTACAATACGTCCAATACACTGGTGGGTAATGCCTTTGAGCTGAACAACGAGCTTATCCAGTATACCTGCATGAACAATACTTTTACCGAAGTGCAGCGGTTTAAACTCCTGCCCTCTAACTCCAATGGATTATGGGGTTTGTACAGCCGCATGCGTGACTTGAATGATATTATCGTTGCGGGAGAAAAAACAGCAGGTCTGGAGAACTATAAAGCGATCGCGATCATCATCCAAACCTACATTTTCTCCGTACTCACAGATACCTATGGCGATATACCATTTTCGGAAGCAGGACTGGGTGCAACGGGGAATGTATATATGCCGAAGTATGATAAACAGGAAGACATTTACGTACAAATGCTGGAAAGACTGAAGCAGGCTGCCGAAACGTTGAAGACTTCCAGCCCGCTGTTATATGGTGGCGATCCGGTATATAACGGTAACCTGGCCCGCTGGCAAAAATTTGCCAACAGTTTACGTTTGCGTTTACTCATGCGTGTTTCCGCAAAACTACCGGCAGCCGTTACGGAAATACAAACCCTGTTATCCGATCCGCAGCAGTACCCGGTGATGGAAAGCAACGATGATAATTTTGTATACCGTTACAGCGGAAGTCTGCCGGATGCCAATGCTTTATCACTGAACTATGTTCGTGACTTTGATTTCAAATATAAATCTGTAAGTGCCTTTATCGTAGACTCACTGAAAAAGTTTAATGACAGTCGCCTGTTTCAATTTGCAAGGCCAACCAATGCTTCTGCCAATACGGCCAATCCACAGTATGTCGGTTTGCCCAATGCCTTGCCGGTAACCGAGTCGGCCAACTACAACGGAGGATATAATTTTCAGTCATACCTGGGTACCCGCTTTCAATCTAACACAGAGCCCGCCATCTGGATGACCTTTTCCGAGCTATTGTTTTTAAAAACGGAAGCAGCACAGAAAGGATATTACAATGGCCAGCCGAAAGATTTATATGAAGCGGCCATTAAAGCGTCTTTCGCCTATTGGGGGGCGCCATTTACAGAAAGTTACCTGACGCAACAAGGAGTGGTGTATGATGGCAGCCTGTCAAAAATATACCTGCAAAAATTCTATGCCTTGTTTTTTACCGGTATGGAGGCATGGAATGAATATCGCCGTACCGGTTACCCGGTTTTAGTGCCCGGGCCTACCAATGTAAACGATGGCAAAATACCGAACCGCATTCCTTATCCCCTAAGTGAACAGTCTTTGAACAGAACCAATTACACCGATGCTGCTGCGAGAATGGGGAATGACAATATGAATCACAGGATGTGGTGGCAACCTTAAATAAAAACAGTTTCGATTTGTAATAGATGCTCCCGCGAATAGTGTCAGTTGCTGTTTCGCGGGAGCTTTTAAAAGCGTATATCATGAGGAAATATTGGTTACTAATACTGCTGGCATTCACGGGTTGTAAAATGGTAATGGCACAATCCGGTGTAAGGTCGGTCAGTGAAGATTCTCTGAGGGCCTATTTCGGTAAATGGTCCGTAACTCAGTTGGCAGAAGGGGGAAGGATAGACGCTATTCGTCAGTTGGATGAAGAAGTAGTGTTGTGTGCCACAAGGGGCCCTCATAAAGGGAAATTATTCATCAGTGAGGACAAAGGCTTAAGCTGGCGCTTCCTGGCTCAACCGGTAACGGTGGACATCACCTGTATTGCGGAAACCGGCAGGCGCAATGAGTTTTATATCCTTACCGGTACTGCCGAAGTATGGGGTACCATCGATGGCGGCAAAACATGGGCACACCTCAAAACGCTGTTACCCAACAACCGTAACCGCCAGAAATATGCAGCATCGTACGCCATCATGTACACCGATCAGGGAACGCTGCTGGTAACGGATACCGACTCAGATGGCGGTCATATTTACCGTTCCTCCGATAAAGGAAAAACCTGGCAGGATAGGGGCGCCATTTCCCATAATGCGTTGTATCGTTTAGAAAGGACCGGTAACGGGATTGTTGTGAATGGCTGGCAGGGTGCCGTTTATAAAAGCATAGATGATGGTGTTACCTGGAATAAAATGCAGCAGCTAACCGATACCGCACTGTTTGCAACAGAGTACATGGGCATGAGTGTTGTATTGCAGGCCGATCAGGCCGGCAAGGTTTTTCGTAGCCGTAATTTAGGGTATGAATGGGATTCCGTGGCTCATTTAACAGGGGCGGCAGATGACTTCGTGAACATAGGTTACGGAGCTGCCTATTACAGTACGTATACCGAAAGAAAGGAAGTTTACCTGACAATCGACTATGGCAAAACGTGGATCTCGCTGGGAAAACTACCGACGCAAGAAAATGACTGGCTCGATCATGGGGTAAGGCTCGAAACCGCCGATTCCATTATTACTTTATCCGGCACACATAAAGGTTTTATGTTGCGGACAGCCTTTCATAAAAGCCGTTTAGCGCAGGAGCTGGATCAATGGAATAATACCAAAACCAGCATTGACCCTTCAAGGCGTTTGAATATTCCACATGAAGCGATCATTGGGCAGTTGGTGGACGTTAACGCCCTGAATGAACCGGAAGATATTGTGGTGCATAGGGATTTTGCATATATCCCCTGCCGCGATGGTAATAATGTGGCCATCATTGATATCAGGAACCCTGCAAAACCGTTGCTGGCTGCTAAGCTGAAAGATCCGGATATCCTGGATGCGTTTAGTGTCGCCATTGAAAAGGATTACCTTTTCGTGCTTTCCATGACTAATGCGATGGTTTCTGTTTACCGGATCAGCAATCCAGGTCAACCAAAAAAGGTAGCAGCCATAAAAGTGGGAGGAGAAGGGTCTTATCTCCAAACCTACCGCTCCAACTATACCCGGCTGCGTAAAATCGTGGTGCAAGACGGCTATGCGTATGTAACTCACAGTTCCGAAAGTAAGGTGTATATACTGGATGTAAAACGTCCGGCGGCACCGGCTATTGTCAGTAGTTTCCATACCGGGGATGGTGCTTTTGCTGCTTTGGTACACCACCATACTTTGTACCTGGCTGGTTATGGTCCCGGTTCTTCGGTAATAACGGTGGATATCAGCGATAAAAAAAATCCGGTGATCACCGATAGAATATATGACCCGGTAACATTAAAAGGGACCTGCGCTTTGGCGATAAGAGGGCAATACCTGTATGTTACAGCGTATAACGCTGAAACCGTATGGAGCCTGGATATAAAAGATCCCCTGCATCCGAAGGTGGTGCAGTCGATCAGTGATGTCCACATGCGCGGCCCAGGTCGTATCGCATTTTTCGGGGATAGTGCTTTTGTCTTAAACTCAGTAAATAACTCCGTTGCTATCATTCGTACCAATAAGGAAGGAAGAATGGAAATGGAGACCTTCCTTCAGCACCCTTTATTAAAACGGGTATATGGTATTGCCATCGTTGATAACTGGTTGATGCTCGCCGGGCGGGAAGCTAAGAGTTTTATGGTACTGGATATCAATAAACTGAAGCGTTAGAAAATTTGGTACCAGCCACTCCATCTTTCGAAGGAAACTACAGGTATTCAACGAATTATCAATTTTTTTTCACTTAATCCGGATTTTTTTTGTAACTATGTGTAGTCGCCTGTCTAAAGGCGGCTACATCTTTTTAAGAACCAAGGATTTAACAGCTACTGAAAAAAGTGCGGCCCCGAAAACGTGCATCAGCTAAGATTTATTAGCAATTTTCCCTATCAAACGCAAGTAATGCCCCGGAGAGAAAGAAATTAATACCCGTTTGTACGTGGTACATGCGGCAGCTTTTCTTAACCCTAAAAAGGAGTGCATGGATTATTCGTTCCGCGCAGGGTCTGCAGGCTTTTATGCACTGCTTGCCCGGTATTTTGCCAGAAGGGGCAATACAACAGATATTGCGCCTAACGCTACCCGAAATACCATCCGGGAATTTATTAAACACCTCGATTCCACGGCGTCGGTCACCAAACCTATTGGGGACATGCTGTTGGGTACACACGCCAACTCGCAGGGGTATCTTGAAGCATTGGTATACGACAGGCAGATCGGGGATACGGGTTACGAGGTAATGGAGGATTCTGAAACGGGGGCTATCGGTAGTTACACTACCACACCCGATATTACGCTTACTTCCATCGCTGTGCCCGATACGCTGATCGGTTATACACCGGGCGACCCCATCACCAATAATTTTCATATTAAAGGTTGCAATGTTGGGCGGGCTACCGCATTTTTAACGGCTTTGAAATCGGCCCTTGGGGGCAATGTGAACGTTACAGCGCCTTTGCATTTTTACGGACTGTACCATCATCCTTCTTTTGGGGTATGGGAGTTTATGTGTTATGAGATTAAGCTACAGGTTAAAACACCTTTTGCCAACCGGGCTGCTTACGTAGCGGCACTGGATGCAGGAGGTTTTACATTTTTCGATGGAACGGCTATTCCGCTCACCGACTTCGAAGCCTGGGTGCCACGGACCATCACAGCCAATTCCTCTGTTTCAGTTTCTCCTAATCTCGGTACCCCGGTTGGGACGCGCACAACGATCTCGGTTAACAGAGAATTCCGCTATCGCAGGCGTGCCTATACTTTTACCATCACGTATGGCGCTGCGAGCCAGGTGCCGGGCACAGCTTCCGCGCAAATGGCGGAACTCACCGCCGCCGTCGACACTGCCAAATACCGCGATTCGGATACGATAGAGATGTTCGATTCCTCGCATCCTTACCCTGAGTATGAACGCTACGGGTACGCCAGTAAAGCCGATTTTCTGAGTGAGCAGGACTGGACGTTCCAGAAGGTGGGTAAAAAACTGGTATGCACAGGCAGGGCTTCCGTATACACGCTGATCATTCCTATAATGGACATGGCGGCTGCCAACCTGGGCAACATCGTGTTCAATTATCATCCTAATGCAGGTTCGCCCAACCCGGCTATTACAACGGGACTGGTAGAAACGGACACTAATTTTTTCGCAACGGTATAATTTTTCCAACACCTCACAACGGTATCCATGGAAGCAAAAGATACACTGGTCGTAATCGCCGAAGAGCTGGGCAAGGCCTTGCAGCCACTTAAAGAAGCTACCTCGTCCCCCGGAGCCTTACGCGATTTCCTGTCTGACCTGGGCTGGGACGTAGCACCACCTGCCGCTGTTAACGCGCTGAAAGCACCGGCAGAACTGGCTACACGAATGGGTACAGATAACGAGGGGTTTAAAGCCTCGGATGTACAACAACTCATTACCGCGGTAAAAGGTGCGTTTGAAGCCATTGCCAACCTGAAGTCGGCCGGAGGAATGGTGCCGGCCATGGCCAACGAATTACCCGGGCAGTTACTCGAATACCTGCTGGTGGAATACTTCCTTAAAAACCAGAAAGCGTTCGGACAACTGCTCCGTGTTCTTGGCATTATCCGGTTGGAAGATATTCCGGCTGCCGCCGGCCGTGTAGCCTACCGCCGCCGCACTTTCGCTTTCTCGGAGTTCGCTAACCTGTTCAGCGATCCGCTCACCTTCTTTAAAAATGCGTTCAAATGGGGCCAGTCGGAGTTCCGTGGCCTCGAATGGCAGGATGCGGTGATGGAACTGCTGGACGCATGGGGGCTGGATGTAGAAATAGCAGGCCTCTCGCCCGCAGCATTGGCCGAACTCACAAAGAACGCACTGGATCCTTCTACGGCCGAATTCTCCGCCCTTAAAGCCTACTTCATTAAATCGGCTAACGATCCCAATTCACTCAATGCCGGGGTCGGACTGTTCATCACGCCTGAAACAGCCACGGAAAAGCCAGGCTTTGCGCTGATGCCGTTCCTGCATGGAGAACTGGAACAGGCAATAGAGATCACTGATAAATTAAGCCTCATTATAAAAGCTGCGCTCGACCTCACGGGCGGCGTCGGTATTCTTGTTCGTCCGGGTAAAGACATCAAAGCTTTTGCAGGACTCGACAGCGGCACTCCCGGTAACCTGACCGGTACGGTCAGCGCACAATTTTCTGTACACAATCCAGGCGAACCTTTTATCCTTATCGGCTCCCGCGATGCCAGCAGGCTCGAAATAGGAAGTATATCTGCGGAGGCAGGTACACGGTTCCAGGGGCAGGGTGGCAAGTTTGAAGTGTTCACGGAGTTTGGTGTACAGCAGGGGAAAATAGTGATCAAAGCAGGAGAGGCCGATGGTTTCCTCGCAACATTGTTGCCAGGTGATGGTATTAATGTTGGTTTCGATCTTACAGTTGGATTTTCTTCTACTCAGGGATTATACTTCGGCGGCAGCGGCGGACTGGAAATCCAGTTGCCTGCACACATACAATTAGGGCCTATAGAAATCACTTCGGCCATGATTGCGCTGAAACCCAGGAATGGTGAAATACCACTGGAGTTAGCAGCTACCATCAAAGGCGACCTCGGTGTATTAAAAGCTACTGTAGAAAATATTGGTCTAAAGGCCATCTTCACTTTCCCGGCAGATGGTAAAGGTAATCTTGGTCCTGTTAACCTGGCCTTGGGTTTCCGTCCACCCAATGGTGTAGGATTAGCGGTAGATGCCGGTATCATTAAAGGCGGCGGTTACCTGTTCCTCGACTTTGATAAAGGGGAATATGCCGGTGCATTGGAACTCACGTTCAGCGAAGTGATATCGCTGAAAGCCATCGGTATCATCAATACCAAAATGCCCGATGGTTCCAAGGGCTTCTCCATGCTCATTATCATCACTGCCGAATTCGGCACCGGTATACAACTGGGTTTTGGCTTCGTGTTGTTAGGCGTAGGAGGTTTGCTGGGACTCAATCGTACCATGAACCTCACGGCGTTGGCCGAAGGTGTACGTACCGGTGGGGTGAATAGTGTGATGTTCCCGCAGAATATTATTGAAAATGCGCCGCGTATTATCAGCGATCTGCGCACCTTTTTCCCGATAGAACAGGATAAATTCCTGATAGGCCCTATGGCCAAACTGGGCTGGGGTACACCGGCACTCATCTCCGTATCGCTCGGTATTATCATCGAAATACCAGGTAACATCGCGATCGTAGGCATCATAAAAATAGCTTTACCTACGGAAGAAGCGGCGATCATACAAATTCAGGTGAACTTTATAGGGGCGATAGAGTTCGATAAAAAACGCCTGTGGTTTTACGCGGTGTTGTACGAATCCCGCGTACTGTTCATGACCATCGAAGGTGGCATGGGACTGCTCATCGCATGGGGCGATGATTCGAACTTCGTGATCAGTATGGGTGGTTTCCATCCTGCATTTAATCCACCGCCGCTGCCATTCCCCGCGCCCGACAGGATCGCGTTCAACATTATCAATACGTCGGTAGCGAAGGTGCGTGTACTCGGATATTTTGCGGTTACCTCGAATACGGTACAATTCGGTGCCAGGGTGGAGATCATGTTAGGTTTCTCTGCCTGTAAACTCGAAGGGCATCTTGGTTTCGACGCGCTGTTCCAGTTCTCGCCTTTCTACTTCATTATACAAATTTCCGCTTCCCTGTCTGTGAAGGTATTTGGTATAGGCCTGTTCAGTGTAAGCGTACGTATGTCGCTCGAAGGGCCAACACCTTACCGTGCAAAGGGTACAGGAACGATCTCTATCCTGTTCTTCGATTTCGATGTAGACTTCGACGAAACATGGGGAGAATCGCGCAATACGCTGATGCCACCGATAGAGATACTGCCGAAGGTGCGCGAAGAGTTCAACAAGTTATCGAACTGGCAGGCGAAGTTGCCGGCAGGCAGCAATATACTCGTATCGCTGCGTAAGATCGATGAGTCGCAGGAACTGGTGTTACACCCGATCGGCACCTTACAGGTAAGTCAGCGTTACGTACCATTGGGGTTAACCATCGAAAAGGTGGGTTCACAAAAGACCTCGGACGTTAAAAAACTGACTGCGGAAACGGCCGATGGTAGTGGTTTAGAGAAGGTGAACGACCTGCGGGAGAACTTTGCGATGGCGCAGTTTCAGGACATGAAGAATGAAGAAAAGCTTTCCCGTCCTTCGTTTGAGAAAGAACTGAGCGGGCTGGAATTATCCGGTGCTGGTGCGCAGGTTAAAACCGGCAGGGCGGTGAGAAGGGTGGTGAGGTACGAACTGATTATCGTGGATAACAACTTCAAACGTTTCATCAACCGCTTTATCAGTTTCTTCAGTTCCCTCGTGTTCTCCCATTTCCTGCGGAACAATGCGGTGGCCCGTTCGCCCTTATCAGCTGCTTCCAAACAAAAGCTCAATCCTTACAAAGATAAAGTGGTGGCAACACAACCAGGTTTTGCAGTGGCTAACACAATGAACAATAAAGCGTATGGTACATCTGCCATGTTCGCCAGCGAGGCACAGGCCCGCGAGTTCATGAATCAGCAGATCTCGGCCGATCCTAATCTGAAGGAATCATTACACGTTATTTCCCATCATGAATTAAACCCCGCAGCATGAGTTATAACATAGCGAACTACACGTTTCTTCCCTGGTTGCGGCAAGGTATCGCCAACAAGATCGATACGGCGGACAATGACGCCGGTGTAAAGGTGCGTGCAAAAATTAAAGTAGACTTTAAGCTGCAACTCGAAAAGGTGGATGGTAGCAGTGCTTCGGAACCTTTTACAAAAGATGTGGAACTGTATGGTCCGGGCGATATCATCGGTATCGACCCTAAAGTGGTGATCAAAAACGAACCGCATAACTGGATCACTAACTTCGAGCCCAACTACCTGCCTTATGTTGAGTTTTATGAAGAAAGTTTTCCCTGGCGGTATACGCCTGCAAGGCCGGGCGACGACCGTCTGCGTCCATGGATTGCTTTGGTAGTGGTTAAAGAAGGGGAGTTCGAGGAAGCTAAAAACATACAAGGAAAACCACTGTCGTACATCACAGTTCCCAATGCAGATACGAAGTTTCCGCCAGCCGATCAGTTATGGGCATGGGCGCACGTGCATGTAAGCGAAAGCCTCATGGACCAGGATACTAAAATAGTAGAAGCAGATACCAATAAGATCGCCACCGCTTTCCAGGCGGTGATGAACAAAAATCCCGATCTGGCCAGCTCGCGTATTCTTTGCCCGATAAAACTGGAAAGCAACACGGCTTACCATGCTTTCCTGATCCCTACTTTCGAAACCGGCCGCCTTGCAGGTCTCGGGCTCGATCCGGCGGCTCCGGCTATGCCGCATGCCACTTTCTCTGCATGGGGTAATTATGGCGATAAGCCGGAACCGGAGAACTTCCCGGTATATCACCGCTGGTTTTTCCGTACCGGTGATGTAGGTGATTTCGAATACCTGGTGCGCCTGCTCAAGCCGCAACCTATCGATAAAAGAGTGGGCAGAAGGGATATTGATGTGATGAACCCCGGTAGTAATATCGACGGCATCACCAATCCCGATTTGCATGGGATACTGAAACTGGGCGGGGCGTTAAAGGTGCCTTTCATGACGATGACGCCTGAAGACCAGGCAGAAGTAACCAGGTACGATACCTGGGACCAGGTGGGTTATCCGCAACCTTTCCAGCAGGATCTTGCGCAGTTCATTAACCTGGCCGATGACTATTCAGATAAGCCGGCCGATGAGGCGAATGCCGCCACAGATTTACATCCGGATATCCAGACGAATAAGGACCCGATGATCACGCCGCCGCTGTATGGGCGCTGGCATGCCACTACCGACAGGTTGCTGACTAAACGTGATGGCACCGATGCAGCATTTAACCGCAACTGGGTACACCAGTTAAACCTCGATCCACGCTGGCGGGTAGCGGCAGGTTATGGTACAAAGGTGGTGCAGGACAACCAGGAAAATTATATGGAAGCCGCCTGGGAACAGGTGGGTGATGTGCTGGAAGGTAACCGCAAATTGCGGTACTCGCATTTCGCGCGGCTGGTATCACTGAGCTGGTACCATAAACACCTCGGTACTATGCGCAGTTATTCGCCGGAGAAATCACTGTTGTTGATGGCACCGGTGCAGCGGCGTGTGCTGGACACACAGGCGGGTGTTACGGTACATCATCATGTGGCACAGAGTGTGATCACACAATCTGTTACTTCGCCCTCCATGCGTAAAGTGATACGTCCGGGTGGCAGGGTGATGAAGAAAAGTATATTTGAAGGTGCCGCTACAAAAGATAATCTCATTACCCGTATCAACGATGGGGAAATAGTGATCGCACCACCCAAAGTGATATCGCCCGAACTGCCTACGGTAGACCAGGTGGCGGAAGGAGCTACGCCCACCAACGTACCGCCATTCATTCTCGATCTGATCCGTCGTTTCCCATGGTTGAAATGGGCCCTTATAATCGCCATCGCATTTTTCCTGCTGCTGATCTTTTTATTTTCGGGCATTGTGTTTATCGCCTCTGTGTTAGGTGTGATAGCCGCGGCGCTGATGACTGTTTTAGGGTTAGTGATGAAGTGGGAAAAGGCAGTGAAATATGCAGATAGTATTGCGGAAGAGAACCAAACACCTGAATCGATAGACAGCTGGCCGAATAGTCCGGACTTCGTACTAAGCGAACCTGGAGGGGGCGTTACGCCTGCCACGGGCGGTAGTACGGATAGTGCGGAGGCGCGTAAGTTTAAACTGGCGCTGAGAGAGTCGCTCGGAGTGATACAAACGGCAAAGAATTTAGGAAAGGTAGTTCCAAGACCAAAGATCAATATTGCCGTTGTGGCTAACACCACTTTTGAAGCCATCAATCCGGCCATTACCATTCCGAAACTAATATTCAGCGGCCTGCATATACCCGACCGCATTCGTACGATACTGATCGAGAACTTCGCGGAGATCATGGAGTACCCGAAAATTGATGTGCCGATGTACGAACCGCTGAAGAAATTATCGAAAGAAAACTTCCTGCCTAACCTCAACTTCATCGCCCAAA
>NZ_CABHOU010000039.1 GCF_902168175.1 uncultured Chitinophaga sp.
GCTATAGCGCCATCGTACAAGCCATAACACAAAATCTGAAGAGGCTTAAAAGCAAATGGCTGAATAACCATTTGCCTAGCAAATTTGATTATTCAGCCATTTAAACTAACTGTTGTGCAACGGCCACATAAAGCCAGCCCTTTCGTCTAAAATATCATTTTAAAAACACAATTAAGCGTCAATTTTCGCATACTTAGCGTGCGATTCGATGAATTCTCGGCGTGGAGGAACCTCGTCGCCCATTAGCATGCTGAATACGCGGTCGGCTTCGGCAGCGCTTTCGATGGTCACCTGCTTCAGCGTACGTGTTCCCGGGTCCATGGTGGTATCCCACAGCTGCTCGGCATTCATCTCACCCAAACCTTTATAACGCTGGATGTTCACACTATCTTCTTTACCGCCGCCTGCAAGTCTTGCTACTGCTGCTTTACGCTGTTCTTCCGTCCAGGCGTATTCCTGTTCTTTACCTTTCTTAACAAGGTACAGTGGTGGTTGTGCAATGTATACGTAACCCTGGTCTACCAGGTCTTTCATATAACGGAACACGAAAGTTAATATCAGGGTGGCGATGTGGCTTCCGTCCACGTCGGCATCCGTCATGATAATCAGCTTGTGATAACGGAGTTTGCTGAGGTTGAGGGCCTTATCATCTTCTTCTGTACCGATGGTTACGCCAAGGGCGGTAAAGATGTTTTTGATCTCCTCGTTCTCATAAATCTTGTGTTCCATTGCCTTCTCCACGTTCAGGATCTTACCACGCAGTGGCAGGATGGCCTGGAAGTTACGGTTGCGGCCCTGCTTGGCAGTACCACCCGCCGAGTCTCCTTCGACAAGGTACAGTTCACATTTTTTAGGATCGTTATCGGAGCAGTCGGCCAGTTTGCCCGGCAGGCCGCTTCCGCTCATAACGCTTTTACGCTGTACGAGCTGGCGGGCTTTACGGGCAGCTTCGCGCGCCTGTGCAGCCAGTACCACTTTATTAATAATGATCTTCGCTTCTTTAGGATGCTCTTCGAGGTAATGGTCAATTACCTGTGCCACCGCACTGTCTACCACACCCATAACATCGGAGTTACCGAGTTTGGTTTTGGTCTGACCTTCGAACTGTGGTTCAGGGACCTTAACACTGATAACGGCGCTTAATCCTTCACGGAAGTCATCGCCGGTTACCTCGATCTTGGTTTTTTCGAACATCTTGTTCTTATCGCCGTAAGCTTTAAACACGCGGGTAATAGCGCGGCGGAAACCCGCAACGTGCGTACCACCTTCGATGGTGTTGATGTTGTTTACGTAAGAGAAGATATGTTCGTTGAAGGAATCGTTGTATACGAGGGCTACTTCCACCGCTACGTTAGAACCAGCATCCACTGTTTCTACATAAATAGGAGAAGGCAGCAAACCATTACGACGGCCGTTTTTATCCAGCATTTCAACGAATTCTACGATACCACCTTCGCTGTAGAACACTTCGGAAACAGGGGCGCCGTTTTCGTCAAGCTCACGCTCGTCGGTAAGCACGATCCTGATCTTGCGGTTCAGGTAGGCCAGTTCGCGTAAGCGGCCTGCGAGTATTTCGCGGTTATAGGTCCTTTCTTTAAATATCTCGTCGTCTGGCTTAAAATGCACGGTAGTACCGGTAAGCTCGCTCACACCAATTTCGCGAACGGGGTATTGGGGAGTACCCTGGCGGTATTCCTGCTCGAAGGTTTTGCCTTCGCGGTTAACGGTTACGTTCAGTACAGCGCTAAGTGCGTTCACACAACTTACACCCACACCGTGCAAACCGCCGGATACCTTATATGTATTCTTGTCGAATTTACCACCGGCGTGCAGCACTGTCATTACAACTTCGAGGGCCGAGCGGCCTTCTTTCGGGTGCATACCGGTAGGAATACCACGACCATCGTCTGACACGCGGATCGAGTTATCTTCAAGAATATTAACTTCTATATTTTTGCAGTATCCTGCGAGGGCTTCATCTATGGAGTTGTCAACTACTTCGTATACGAGGTGGTGTAAGCCTTTAACGCCTATATCACCAATGTACATAGCTGGTCTTTTCCGCACTGCTTCCAATCCTTCTAAAACCTGAATACTACCCGCGTCGTAGCCGCTGTTTGGGGTAGGAGCTTTCACTAATTCTTCACTCATATTTTTTGATGAAATTCTTTTTTTAACAAAACAGTCGAGAATCAGGCAAAAATAAGCTAAATCAAGCTGATTTCCATAAAAAAAGCACTGTTTCTGAGCAGTCAAGATGCCCGAAAACAGTGCTTTTGCGGAAATGTTGAAAAGTTGTGATTATAAAGCCTGGATGGCGTCGGTTGCGGCGATCTCCATCAACCCCTTAGAGAGGTTCTTCCATACCAGGTTGAAAAACGACTTTTTAATGTCTCTTTGATTAGTGGGATAGGCCACCCTGGCGGCTTCGCCGCGTGCAGGGTTATCCTGTTTAATGGCAATGATATTGGCCAGCATCGATTTAAACCCCTTCTTTTTCAGCTTTTTGGTATCCTCGTCCTCTTCCATTACATTGATCTTCAGATCGCTATAAATAAATTTCACCACACCTTTTGCACTCATCTCATTTCCTTTAATGTCGAAGTCGACCGACTTCACATTGCAGGATTTTATCTCCACCTTTGCCATTCCACGTACTACAGGGGTAAACTCTTTGGCAGCGTCCATAGCACCCATATGACCTGTTATGTTAAAAGCGCCTGAACTATCATCCAGCATAAACTCGAACCGCGTTTTTAACGGTCCGCTTTGCATTACTTTGGCATGTAAATCGGCCACCATGCTCTTATTACGTGCAATTACCGTATCTACATTTGTAATGTTGGTAAGGGTGCCGCCGGCATCCAGGAATTTCACGGTTCCCAGCTTCCTGGACTTCGGGTTCAACTCTGTATAAGTAATGTCTACGCTGCCAGGCTTAAGCGTATCCAGGCGCAACGGCAGTTTCAGCTTCAGTATCATCTGGTTGGGGAAAGATCCCAGTTTGTTGCCGGGCGGCATAGGGAGGGTTCTGTTACGGTAAACGTCCAGTTTCCCGCTCTTGATACGCAGCATCGAAATGAAAACCTGGCCCTGCATCAGGTTTTGCGGTTTAAAGCCCTGCGCGGTAATGCTGTCAAATTTTATATCGAACCTGTCTTTCTGTACACCTACTCTTTTATCCTGTTCGGCCCTGCTGTAGCGCGGCTCCAGTACTGCCTGCGCTACAGACAGTTCCTGGGCTGCGGCCCGGTATTTCACATCCTTTACGTGCAGCCAGTACAGGCTGTCCGGCGTTCGGAAGTCGTATTTTTTAAGATCGACGTCAAATTCCCGTGCATAGAAGAACCTGTCGGGGTCTTTGGCAGAGAGGGAGTCTATTTGAAGATCGCGTACCCGAACATCCACTTCGGTGTATTTTGTAAGCACCCGAACACTGTCTTTCCTGATGTCGGTCATTAAAAAGGTAATGTTTGAAAGGTCTATCCTGCCCAAACTAAGTCCCTGAATCTTATCCATGCCCTTTTTAACGCTTGTGTCCACGCTGTTGGCGTCGCGCACCATCGTTATTTCCGGGTCGCGCAATACCAGCGAACCGATGGCGATCTCATGTTTCCTCAGATAGCGGAATATCTTCACACCCCTTACCTCCAATACCGGTACTTTGAGCGAGAATACGGCCTCGGTAGCCCGTTGTTCGGCCTGCAGCTGACGGTAACGTAGGCTATCGGGCCGCAATTCTGCATTGGCAATGCTCACGTTACCGGTAAGCACGTTCATATCTATATCGGTATAGCTAAGATGGTAAAGACTATCAGTGGCTTTCTGCACGTAAATCTTCAACTCCTTATTGAGAATACGCTTCCAGTGATTGTTCAGGTAAATGCCCGTAATAACCACCGCGACTATCAGCACAGCCAGGGTAATCAACGCCACTTTAAGGAACTTTTTCATGTACGACAAATTGGTAGACTATATGTTGTACTAAATCCATACCAAGCGGGGAACTCTGCACTTTGAGGTGTAAATGTGGTATTTAGTTAATGTATTTATATATTGATAATCAATCGTGGTTACTTGCAGGTGACCGCTATATTGTAAGGTGAGTGTCAAACCGCCAAATGTTAACCCGTGATTCTGTATTTTTGCTTCGCTTTAACAGATGAAAGAACTACAGGACATATTAATGCTCGCAATCCAGCAGCCAGCCATGCACGATCAGCTTAAGCTGGCCGAGTCGGATGCAGTGGCTGTTCCTGATTGCCTTGATTTTACATTACAACGGTTTACATACGACAGGCCTTTACCGGTAGAAGATGTGGCAATGGTGGTTTACCAGCCTGCAAAAAGGGGACAGTCTGCTGCGATAGAGTTGCGCTATTGCGTGGCCGGCAGTAAGTACTGTACTAACCCAGGCTGTACCGACCAGGTATGCGCCGGTGGCAACAAACACGATAAGGAAACCTGTAACGAACGGGTGCCTTCTGTAGATATGATTACTGTGCGTTTCCAACCCGGTTTCATTCAAACACTGCAAAAGGGAAATTCCAACTCTACTCTTTTCGAATTACAATCAAAGAAACCATTCGTTAAAACGATTGCACCCTGCACCAAATCTAAAAAGGTGTTAGAGCAAATGGTGCATCATAATTACGAAGGTATCCTGAAAAATATCTTCCTGCAAAGTAAGGCGCTCGAGCTCCTGCTGTTCAGTTCCGACCAGTTTATTCAGAACGATACGGACGAACGTTATGGCTGCCGCTTCCTTACGCATATGGAAGACCGTGAGAAGATCACCAAAGCCCGCGATATCCTGCTGGAGCAGTTGGATGCGCCAATCACGATACGTGAACTGGCCCGTCGTATTGCCATGAACGAATGTTACCTGAAGAAAGGTTTTAAGGCCACTTACGGTACTACTATTTATGACTACTTCCAGAAAGAAAGAATGGAGAAAGCGAAGGGCTTGTTGTATGAAAAAGGACTATCCGTATCTGAAGTAGCTATCATGATGGGTTATTCCTGCATCTCCCACTTCTCTACCGCCTTTAAAAAGCACACCGGCCTTAAACCCTGCGAATTGCTTTTAAGATAATATTATATTGATTACCAGTATATTAAATGTCCCGCTAGCCGGGACATTTTCATTTTTCCGGATACGATCTTTTCTTTTCCCGATTTCGAAACTACTCTTCGGGCATTTGATGTTCCTTTGTATCACGATCGAAGGATATCTATCCCGATTTTATCATAAGCTTCCTTATCAGATTTGACCTTAAAAAAGGAAAAGCTTTAAGACGATAGTAAAGCCATTATTAAACGGCAATGCACATCAAACACCATTTGACCTTAAATTGCATTGCCGGGTCTTTAAGTTTTTCCACCGTAATTTGCACAAGCCGTCCCGCATTGCCGGGACGGCTTTTTTTATGCCCTTTTTAAAAAGTGATCTTTAGATTTATTTACCGCAAATCGATTATTGCTCATGTTGTTGCTGTCGCTGAAGTGAGTGACTTTTAGGTTTGTACTCCGTACCACATGTTATTACAGCGAAAGCCCCCTAAGGATGCCTAATTCTTCTATTGTGTGCCGCGTTAGCGGGCATCACCCTGACCGTCATCGCGAGGAACGAAGCGATCCTCTTGCGCAGTCTTCGCATCAGTAAAACAGTGTGTGCCAGCGTATGTTAGTACGGGCAAAGAAGTTGGGATTTCGCAAGGCACAGCCTATCATGCAGGTAAGCCGATAGCATTGCCATATTTAGCCGTACTAACAGCCGTTCAGATAGTAGGTAATATGATCATGGTACGGGCAGTAGCCCTTTGGTCGGCCGCCGTTGTGTCACACTCTTCATCAGTAAGTTCACTATTGGGCTGTTTATTAATCGCCCGCAATATCACAGCAATTGTACGTGCAAAGATGTCTGGCGTGCTGACAAAATGTAAAAGGCCTGCCAACCAGGCAAGCCGTGAGTATGTAATAAGTCTTGAGTTAACACAAAAAGAAAACCCCGCCCAAAAGAGCAGGGTCTGTCCTATTTATCCCTATACCTATGAAATACGTTGTTGAAAAATCTTACTCGGTGATTGTTCCGGCTTCGTTCAGCAAAACTGTTTTTGCTGCGCCATTATCATCGATGCTGATTTTGTAATATGCCGCTACGTCCGATCTCTCTATCTTCCATCCTTCTTTAACAACCGCAGCGGGATATTTGTTCTTTAGCGTTGAACTAACTCCTTCCGGAATATTAGTTCCAAACTCAGTTCTGGTTGCTACCCAGTTTCCCTCTCCACCATATTCTGCAGATGTTTTCACTTCTGCATTATTGAAATTAGCGATCCAGTTACCTGAACTTGATTTCGTCCATATAACGTCGGAAGACCCAGTAAAGTTTTGTTGAAAAGCAGTTTTAACATTTTCAGGGGCCTCAACTTTCTTTACAGCAACTTTCGTTGTTTTTTTCGGCGATTTCTTTTGTTGTGCAAAAGCCATGCCTGAAGACAGCAAGGCAGCACAAATAATTAAGGTTACTCTTTTCATAAAGACATGGTGTTTGTATGGTTAAATTGCTTAGCTGTAACTCTAAAACACTAAGCGAAAACAATGCCAAAAACGAAACTTAACACTTAATTATTGTAAATTACGCAAAATTTCAACCAAAATTATTAAAAATCCTCCAATTTCTCCCAAAAAACTGGTTATCTGGCAATACGCGCGTATTTTGTAACTTTGCAATCTTTTACATTATCCAATAACAACAAAGGCAAGGGGATTGTTTATGTCCAGCAAGTACCAGGAATATAGCCAATTGAATTTACCACAGATAGAAAGAGAAATACTTCAACAGTGGGAACAGCACCAGATATTCGAAAAAAGTATAGATGAGCGTGAAGGCGCCGTTCCTTTCGTGTTCTACGAAGGCCCTCCAAGCGCTAATGGCATGCCTGGTATTCACCACGTAATTTCCCGTGCAGTGAAGGACCTGGTTTGCCGCTATAAAACCATGCAGGGTTTCCAGGTGAAACGTAAGGGCGGTTGGGATACCCACGGCCTGCCAGTGGAAATTGGCGTGGAAAGAATGCTGGGCATTACTAAAGAAGATATCGGTAAAAAGATATCTATCGCGGATTATAATGAAACCTGCCGCCGCGAGGTACTCAAGTTTAAGGACAAATGGGACGAACTGACCCATAAAATGGGTTATTGGGTAGATCTTGAGAAACCTTACGTAACATTTGAGAATAACTATATAGAAAGCCTCTGGTGGGCGCTGCAAACGCTCTACAAAAAGGGTTTCCTTTATAAAAGTGTAAGTATCCAGCCATATTCACCGGCTGCAGGTACAGGTTTAAGTTCTGCCGAACTGAACATGCCCGGTACCTATAAAGATGTGAAGGATACCACGATCGTAGCGATGTTTAAGGCTGTTCAGTCGGATGAATCGAAATTCCTGTTCGATGCGGCGGGTAACGACCAGGTATATTTCCTGGCCTGGACCACCACCCCCTGGACGCTGCCTTCCAACCTGGGCTTGACTGTTGGGGCTAAAATAGAATATGTATTGGTTAAAACATTCAACCAGTATACCTACCAGCCCATCAATGTGATAATTGCCAAAGCCCTGCTCGGCAAGTATTTCAAACCGGAGGCGGAGAATGCGGATTTCGGTGAATATAAAGAAGGAGATAAACTCATCCCCTGGACTATCCTCAGTTCTTTTACGGGGAGCCAGCTTGAAAATCTGCGCTACGAGCAACTGTTCCCCTATGCCCAGCCCGAGGAAGGTGACCCTTTCCGTGTGCTGATCGGCGATTTCGTAACCACGGAAGATGGTACGGGTATCGTGCATACCGCGCCGGCTTTTGGTGCGGATGATAACCGCGTGGGTAAGAAATACGGTATCGGCATCCTTACACTGGTTGACCGCCAGGGTAAATTCACGGATAACGTGGGTGAGTTTTCCGGCCGCTATGTAAAGAATTATAAGAGCGACCCGGAATATAAAGAGGTGGATGTAGACATCGCCATCAAACTGAAACAAGAAAACCGCGCCTTTAAAGTAGAGAAGTATGAACATACCTACCCGCACTGCTGGCGTACCGATAAACCCGTACTGTACTACCCGCTGGACGCCTGGTTTATAAAAACCACCGCGGTTAAAGACAGGATGGTGGAGCTGAACAAAACCATCAACTGGAAACCTGCTTCTACCGGTACCGGCCGTTTTGGTAACTGGCTGGAGAATATGGTGGACTGGAACCTGAGCCGCAGCCGTTACTGGGGTACGCCTTTACCTATCTGGCGTACAGAAGACGGCAGCGAAGAGATCTGTATCGGCAGTATAGAAGAGTTAAATAAAGAGATACGTAAAGCCAGTGAAGTGCTGGGCGGCGATGTGAATACGCATTACCTCCACGAAGGCATTCTTGATCTGCACAAGCCTTATGTAGACGATATTATCCTGGTGAGCCCATCTGGCAAACCCATGAAACGCGAGCCTGACCTGGTAGATGTTTGGTTTGACAGCGGTGCTATGCCCTACGCACAATGGCACTATCCATTCGAAAATAAAGATATGGTGGACGCACCTGCAAAAGCGTTCCCTGCTGATTTTATTGCCGAAGGTGTGGATCAGACCCGTGGATGGTTTTACACGTTGCATGCGCTCGGTGTAATGCTGTTCGATAGCGTAGCCTATAAAACCGTTGTTTCCAATGGTTTGGTACTCGACAAAAATGGAGTGAAGATGAGTAAACGGCTGGGTAACATCGTAGACCCATTCGACACCATCGAGAAAATGGGCGCCGACGCTACCCGCTGGTACCTGATCACCAACGCTTCCCCATGGGACAGTGTGAAGTTTGATGCCGAAGGGATCAAAGAAGCGCAGCGTAAGATCTTCTCTACATTATATAATACCTATAACTTCTTCGCGATGTACGCCAACCTCGACAAATTCAGTTTTGCCGAGCAGTACGTTCCGCTGGAAGAGCGTCCGGAAATCGACCGTTGGATCATTTCCCTGCTCAATACCCTGGTGAAGAAAGTAAATACGAGCTTCGATGATTACGAGCCTACCCAGGCCGGCCGTGCTATACAAGAGTTTGTAGATGAACACCTTAGCAACTGGTACGTGCGCCTTTGCCGTCGCCGTTTCTGGAAAGGGGAGTATAACCAGGACAAAATCAGCGCTTACCAGACCTTATATGAGTGTTTAGAGAAAATAGTGCAGATGATGGCCCCCGTATCGCCATTTTTTGCCGACTGGATGTTCGGTAACCTGAACAGTGTCAGCAACCGTGTTAAAGCGGCGTCTGTACATCTTACCGCTTTCCCGAAAGCAGATGAAAAGGCAGTGGACCCGGAACTGGAGGAGCGGATGCAGCTGGCCCAGGATATCTCATCACTGGTGTTGAGCCTGCGTAAGAAAACCAATCTTAAGGTAAGGCAGCCGCTGCAGAAGATCCTGATACCGGTACTGGACCCTCATATGCAACAGCAGGTTCAGTTGATAGAACACTTGATAAAAAGTGAAGTGAATGTAAAAAGTATTGAGTATCTTACCGAAACCGAGGGCTTTATCAAGAAAAAGATTAAGGCAAACTTCAAGACATTGGGCAGCAAGATGGGCGCCAAAATGAAAGCAGTAGCAAACGCCATTGCCCAATTTACCCAACATGACATAGCCACGATTGAAAAAACAGGTGAGTTTGGCTTAATCGTTGATAATGAACGAGTATCGATCTCGCTGTCTGATGTAGAGATAATCTCTGAAGACATTCCCGGATGGACGGTAGCCAACAAAGGACCACTTACGGTTGCCCTTGATATTACCATTACACCCGAATTACAGGACGAAGGAAACGCCCGAGAGCTCGTTAACCGGATACAGAAAATCCGGAAGGACAGTGGCTTTGAACTTACGGACAGGATAGAGGTGACGGTGGCTGCTCCGGAGGAGCTCAAAACAGCGATTCTTAACTTTAATAACTATATTTGCACGGAAATTTTGGCAGATAGCTTGGAAATAGTGCCGCAATTACAGGAAGGAACAGAAGTTGAAGTTAACGAATTAAAATTTAATGTATTAGTTAACAAAAAAAGCTAGTCCCCATGGCAACAAAAAAGAAGGTTGCTAGTAAAACTACCAAGAAAGTAGCTCCGGCTAAAAAAACTGTCGCCAAGCCTGCACCTGTGGCTAAAAAAGCCGCAGTGAAGCCTGCTCCTGCAAAGAAAGCTGCTCCTGCAAAAGCTAAAACTACAGCCGCGCCGAAAAAGGCAGCCGCAAAACCGGTAGCCAAAAAAGCTGCTCCGGTTAAGCCGGCTCCTAAAAAGGCAGCCGCAAAGCCTTTACCGGCAGCAAAACGAGCTGCTAAAAGTACCGCTTCTGCAGTTGCTAAGAAAGGCCCGGTAGTTGCTAAGAAAACAGCACCTGTTGCCAAGGCACCAGCAATTAAAAAGGTTCCTGCCGTCCCGCAGAAACCATCGATAAAAAGCATTCCGGCAGTGAAAACTTCAAAACCGGTAATTTCTAAACCCGTAGAAAAAGAAGATATGCCAGCAAAGAAAGTTGTACAGGAGAAAAAGGAGAAAGAAACAACAAGCAAAGCAAAGCCGGTAGAAGCCGTTAAGCCAGTTGAAAAGCCGGTAGTGCGTGCCACTGTAAGGCCAGCCTCTTCAAGGGCTGCCGAAGCGAAGGCTAGCACCAAAACGGTGATGCAAACTGTTTCTTATCAACCTGAATTCACAAAGTCTGTACTGGACCAACCTGATGCTGCTGTAGGTCCCGTTTACCGTTACAGCGACTCAGAATTGGGTGAGTTTAAGGAAATCATCATGAAGAAAGTTGATGCCGCTAAAAAAGAACTGGTTTACCTCCAGGGTCTTATTACCCGCAAAGACGAAGCTGGTACTGATGATACTGAGAACAAGTACATGAGCATGGAAGATGGCAGCGGCTCCCAGGAACGTGAGCAGCTTAACCAAATGGCTTCCCGCCAGATCCAGTTCATCGATCACCTCGAAAAAGCGCTTATGCGTATTGAGAACAAAACTTACGGAATTTGCCGCGTAACCGGTAAACTTATCGATAAGGCTCGTCTTAAAGCTGTTCCGCATGCTACATTAAGCATCGAAGCGAAACTGGCCAAGAGCAAGTAATTTATTCTGAACTTCTATTGAAAAGGCCACCTGCTTGCAGGTGGCCTTTTAGGTTTATTAACAGGGCTGCGGCTCCTTCGCACTTCCCAGCGATTTTACCGCCAGGTATAATAGTCCCGCAGTGGCTAAGCCAATCAGGCTACCAACACCTATTCTCCGCAAACTCTTTCGATCGCTCCATTTTTGTGCTGTTTTTTCGGGGGATGCCTGCGCAATATCCAGTAACGGAGCCAACTGCCCGCCCCTGATAATTTTATCTGCTACTGCGCATACTTCCTCATCCTGTGGATCAAACGCAACACCTATTCCCGATTCGCGTAACATGTCGATGTCCATGGTACCATTGCCTACAAATATTACGTTCTGCGCAGGGATATGATATTTAGTACGCACATATTCCAGTAAGTGACTACGGTTATAAACAGGCGGAGCCTCGGCAGCGCCGTCGTGCTGCAGGAAGTAATCGGGAATCGTAATTTCACCGGTAGCCACACTGTGAAATAAATGCAGCCGGTTTGCAAAGGCAAAGTCCATCCCCAGTTTATTTTTCATATGATTGGCCACGCATTCAAAACCATCGGTTACCAGGCCCACCACATACCCGCGTTTCTTTAATGCTTTTACTACTCCGCGAATATCCGCGGTAACAGGAATACTATCTGCCACCTCCAGCAACTCCGCCAGGTTGCGGTCCTGGAACAGCGCCGCGGTGCGGGAAAGGATGGAGATGGGATCTTTGTAATGATGAAGGATCTGCACCAGTGATTCTTCCCTGTCAAATACAGCTGCTGCGAGGTAGAGATAACTTTGCTGGAAGATGGTTTCGTCGAGATTAAAGATCACCATCTTTTGCAGCTTGTCTATCGATTCGAGAATGGAATATTCCATTTGCTCGCGAATGATATTAATATTGCCAAGTGTTTCCAGGTTCTGCTGCGGGATACTTTCTGCTTTGTGCAGAATGGTGCGCGATACCTCGCGCGACATCTTGCTCAGTTGTTCCCAGGTTTGCATGGCGTTTTCGACACGGCCTATATTTACTTCGGATATGCGCGCACCACTAAGGTGCATATCTATCAGTAAACCGATATCTACCCCATAATCATTTTCGAATTTAACACCTCGTAAAAACGACTTACGTGCGGCAATCATACCACTAAGCGGTTGTTGGAAATATTCGAGATCGGGGAATAAAATACTAAGCAGTGGTTTGGCTACCAGTTTGGTTACGCGGCCTGCCTGCCTTTCGAAATACGACTTTGTAAAATCTGCTTCGTCATTCACGATCGGATCGGTGAGTAATTCTACGATGTTTTCCGGGTAGGTAAGAATATCTCCGTCCACATATGCAACGATATCATGTTTTGCTGCCATCATTCCCTCACGCATCGATACGCCTTTGCCTCGCTGGCTGCTCGTAATAACCCGCACTTTTTCTTTCAAAGCTTCTTCCACCGAATTGTCGGAGGAGTTGTCGTCTACTACGATGATCTCTATCTTCCTGGATGTTTTTCTAAGCGTTCTGATTACCTGCCTGATGGTTTTTCCTTCGTTCAACACGGGTATTACAATTGATATCATAGGAGACACATTTTTAGGTTCGCACCAAGGCCCCAAAAATGATACCAGAGGGTATAAAAAAAGGAACGGGCAGCCCCGTTCCTGTTAAGTTTTTATGGTGTTTTACGACTATTTGAATTCCTGCATTTCCACCAGCTTTTTATAGATGCCGTTTGTATTTAATAACTCATCGTGCCTGCCCCGTTCTACGATCTCTCCTTTTTCCATCACGATGATCTCATCCGCATGCTGAATAGTAGAAAGACGGTGTGCGATCACAATGCTGGTACGGTTCTTCATCAGGTTGTTCAATGCATCCTGCACCAGTTTTTCCGATTCGGTATCAAGGGCCGAAGTGGCTTCGTCGAGTATAAGAATAGGAGGGTTTTTGAAGATGGCGCGGGCAATAGTAAGGCGCTGGCGCTGACCGCCACTCAGTTTAAGACCACGGTCGCCAATATTAGTATCGTAACCGTTTTCCAGTTGCTCAATAAATTCGTGGGCATTGGCGATTTTAGCGGCCTGTATTACTGCCTCGCGGTTGGCGTCGGGCTGACCGAACGCAATGTTGTTAAACACGGTTTCATTAAACAAAATCGCTTCCTGCGACACAATGCCCATCAACTGGCGAAGGTCTTTCATTTTCAGGTCGCGGATATCTTTTCCATCTATCTTAATACTACCGTTGGTTACATCATAGAATCTTGGTAAAAGATCTACCATGGTGGATTTACCGGCACCGCTTCGTCCAACAAGCGCTACCATTTTTCCTTTCGTAATATTGAGATTGACGTTCTTTAATATTTCGTGCTGATCGTCGTATTTAAACGACATGTTCTCGTACGAGATCGCGTTTTCGAAGTTAGTTACAGGTTGTGCATTCTCTTTCTCTGTAACAGAAATGGGTTCGTCGAGTACTTCGTAAATGCGTTCGGCCGCTACAATGCCACGTTGCATGGTGGTGACTGCGTTCGAGATATTTTTCGCAGGCTGAAGGATCTGCGAATACAAGGCCAGGTAACCAATAAATGCCGCCGCTCCAATGGCGTCGCCCTGGTCAGAAAGGATCATGCTGCCCCCATACATCACTAATATCACCACTACGCCCACACCCAGCACTTCCGAAACGGGCGATGCCATTTCACGTTGATTAAACATCGACCTGCTGATGCGGGAGAACTGCTGGTTGATGTATGCCAGCTTACGCTGCATGAAACCTTCGGCCGTAAAACCCTGCACAATACGGATACCGCCAATCGTTTCTTCAGATACGTTCAGTATTTTACCCAGCATTTCCTGGCTGTAACGGCTTTTGTTTTTCAACTTCTTCGAAATATACCCGATCAATGCACCGGATAAAGGGAAGAAGATGATAGTGAACAGCGTGAGTTTAGCGGAGATGAGGAATAATACAACGAAGTAACCGATGATAATGAACGGGTCGCGGAGAAAAACCTGGATAGAGTTTACCACAGAGTTTTCTACTTCCTGCGCATCATTGGTGAGTGTTGAAAGTATTTGTCCCTTTTGTCGTTTATGGTAAAATGCAAGTGACTGATGGGAGAGATGGGTGTATACATCGTTACGCATCCGCTCCAATATCTTCATTCTAAGGCGCCCCATTACGCGGGAAGCCATGTAACGGGCAATATTGGCGAGTATCGAAGCTACTACAATGATGGCGCAAACAAAACCAAGTGCGTACACCGGCCCATCGATCGGGCCGTATTTTTGGATAATGCTCCAGTTGTAATATTCGAACGCACCGGTGAGGTATTTCTGTATGTTAGCGATCGCGAATTCGGGCATTGCAGTTACCGGCGCATGGTCTTTTGTTTTAAAGAGCGTATCCAGCAAAGGTATCAGCATTGCGAAGTTCAGCATGCCGAAAATGATGCCGAAGAACGTATATATCAGGTATTCCGGTAAAAAGTGATGTAGAGGAGTGGCAAATTGAAGCAGCCGCCTGAAAACTTTCATTCTCAATAAATCTTTGTCAGTCCGCAAATTACTACATTTAATCGGTTTGGGGCCTGCGCCTGTTAATCCGCCGGAAATGGTTAATTTCGTGGCTGAACAATAAGTGAAATGGATAGAGAGCAGGCTATTGTTCAGATTAAAAACGACAAATATGCAAGAAACAAAAAGGCAGAAACAAGTAGCACAGCAGGTGCAGCAGGAGCTTAGCCAAATTTTCCAACGTATGGGGCTGAACGTGATAAACGGAGGGATGATATCTATCGCTTCTGTTAAAATGACCCCCGACCTGCTGGAAGCGCGTGTGTACCTGAGCCTTTTCCAGATAAAGGACCAGGTGGAGATGCTGACCAGTATTCAAGACCGTACCGGTGAGATCAGGAAAGAACTGGGCAACCGTATGGCCAAACAATTACGCCGTATCCCTTACCTGGCTTTCTTTGTAGATGATACGCTGGAATATGTGTTTAAGATGGAAGAGGTATTTAAAAAGATAGAGAAAGACGACGAAGAAAGGAAAGCTTAAAGCACCCGCATGATCTGGCAATTCGCATCCCGTTACTTCTGGGCAAGGAAATCTACCAATGCTATTAATATCATTGCCTGGGTAAGCGTGGGCGCCATTGCCGTTGGTACAGCGGCCCTTGTTATTGTATTAAGCGTATTTAACGGCTTTGAAGGACTTGTTAAATCGCTCTATTCCTCTTTTTACCCCAGTCTTAAAATAGTGCCCGAGGGTGGTAAAACCTTCCTGTTAACACCGGCGCAACTGAAGCAAATCGCCCAGGTGCCCGGGGTGGCGCACTATACCGAGATCATCGAAGAAAAAGCAGTACTTAGTTACGGCGGCGATCAAACGATCGCTGTAATGAAAGGGGTGGATGACAATTACCTGAAAGTGGCGGGCATTCAGTCCAAGATAATCAGGGGTAAGTTTGAAACCGGCGATGAAGAAAGTTATAAAGCCGTAGTAGGTATTGGTCTTGAAACAGCCCTTGGGGTAGATGTGGAACATAGCCTTGTGCCTGTTTCCGTATATGTGCCCCGCCGCGAAGGTGCCAGCAGCCAGGGCATCGATCTCAGTTTGCCCGAACAGGCGCTGAGTAACGGTGTTTTGTATCCCGTAGGCACTTTCGCCATACAACAAGACTTCGACAGCAAGTATGTGTTAACCCACATCAACTTCATGCGCAGTTTACTGAGCATGGCACCCGGCGAACTCTCCGCCCTCGAAATAGCCATTACACCCAAAGCAAATGATGAACGGATTAAAGAGCAGCTACAGGAGTTGCTCGGCGATAAAGTGAGGGTACAAACGCGGTTCGAGCAAAACCAAACCCTTTACATCATCATGCGTATGGAGAAGTGGGTGGTGTACATCTTTCTCAGTTTTATCTTGGTAATTGCCGCCTTTAACATGATCGGCTCCCTTTCTATGCTGGTGATCGAGAAGCGGAAAGACATTACTATCCTGAAGGCTATGGGCAGCCCTAATAACCGTATCCTCCGCATCTTCCTGAGTGAAGGGCTCATCATAGCCGGTATAGGCTCGCTCATCGGTTTTTCCATTGCCCTTATTTTCCTTACGCTGCAACAGCAATTCGGCATCGTTAAACTCGGTGGCGATTCGTTTTTGATAGATGCGTTCCCGGTAGAAATGCACCTCGACGACTTCCTGCTCGTCAGTGGTACCGTACTGGTCATTGGCTTCCTGGCCGGCTGGTATCCTGCCATGCGGGCCTCTGCACAACCCATCGACCTGAAAGCTACCTGATTACATTTCCTTTCTGCCAAGGCATTCCCCCCAACCAGCCTTGGGTGGTATTATCTTATTGATTTATAGCTATTTGTTATCGACAGGTGCCGTATGGCTACTGGTCTGTTTCCCGGCTGAAAAACGCCTGCCGGGTGGCGGATGGTCGTACCATCCCGGCATGATCCATGATAGATCCTGGCCTCATCCTAGGTTCATCCTAGGTTTATCCTAGGTTCATTCTAGGTTCATTCTAGGTTAAATAGCCTGGAATGAACCTAGGATCAACCTTAGATC
>NZ_CABHOU010000040.1 GCF_902168175.1 uncultured Chitinophaga sp.
ACGCAGTTACATCAAAGCTGAATGGATCGAAACCGCCCTCGTGTGTTCCGGCCTCTTTGCCATTCACCAGTACCTTCGTTTTCCAGTCTACTGCGCCGAAATGAAGCAGTATACGTTTGCCTTTCATGGCCGACGGCACCGCAAAGCTGGTACGGTACCATAGCAGGCTGTCTTTACCTACTGTTCTTCCCACGCCTGAAATAGCCGATTCTACCGCAAAAGGCACTAATATCTTACCCTGGTAGGCCGATGGCGCACCATTCATACCGGTAATCGCATAGTCCCAAAGCCCGTTCAGGTTCTTCCAGTTGCTGCGAACAAACTGCGGACGGGGATATTCAGGCAAAGGCGCCGCCGGATTTACCTGCTCGCTCCAACTGGTGCTGATCTTGCCCGGCACTACTTTCCATGCCTTTTCCTGGGCATTGGCAAAGGCCGCCAACGTTAAAAGCGATAACGTGAGAATTTTTTTCATTACAATATGTTTAATACATGAAGTGGATATGAGGGTCAATATATTAATAAAACGCTTTTTTACACTTGTTTTTTTGATCAGTGGGCAACGGCTTTAAAAGTTTGGTATTTTCATTTGAAGATGTATATTGCGTTCACAGTTATTTTATCCAATACAGTTACCCGTAAGTCTAGCAGATAAGGATTGTCCTCCTGATGAATATACCAGCAAAAATTCCACATTAATCCATGCTCACTACATGAACACTGCATTATGGCTAGTCCAGGCGTTTTTAGGTATTTCATTTACCCTTGCCGGACTTAGAAAAATTATCGAAGATCACACCAGACTTGGCCCCCAACTTCCCTGGACAACCCGCTTTCACCCTGCCGTTGTAAAAGGTATTGGAGTACTCGAACTGCTCGCAGGACTAGGATTTATTATCCCACGCCTTGCCGGTATCGCCCCTACCCTTACGCCCCTTACCGCTATAGCAGTTGGTGTTGCCATGGTGTTTGCGCTCATTCATCACCTTCGGTATAAAGAAGGCCGTGAAGCGATCGTTAACGTAGTGGTATTGGTGCTTGCCAGCTTCATTGCGATATTCAGGAACGAAGGTAATATTGTGGGGGAACAGGCGATAGTACTGCTATAGGGTTGTCGTTGGGTCACTGCCTTAGCCGTGGAAAGGGCTTCAGCAGTTCTTTTAATGCTGATAGATAGCAGTAGTGTCAGGTGCGATCTTCTTTCTACGTCAACACCCACAACACCTCTTCATACAACATTCCCATAAACGCGCAGAATTCGGGAAGCCTGATCGCTGCGCCTTTATGCTTGCCTAACTTTTTCCGGATCCTGTCCAGCAGGCGTTGCCCGCTTCTTTCTGTTTTACCGATAACTTTCGCCGCATCTTTAGCGTAGATAATGCGGGTTTCTTCGTTTGTGTGTAAACTTTTCTTCATAAAATATGGTGTTTTTTGATGAGGATACGAAGATCGTTATTCGTCCTCAGCAAATCTGCAAACCGGTTTATACAAACTCGTTTAAGCAATTGATAATCATACAGATATTATTCTCTTGGCCCCTCTGATTTTTTAGTTTCTATCAGGTATATCATTTGTTGCAATTTTGTTTTTACAGCGTCAAGGATGGAGGGCTTATTTTTGTAGAACAGTGTGTAGAGTGTGTCTGCATTTAACGTATCCATGCTGCTTGCAGAGAAACAACGTGCCGCAATATCAAGCAGGCGACGGTTGTTCGTTTCCTTGATCAGGGACGCTTCCACGGCAATATTGAGAAAGCAGGCCAGTTCGCCTGTATTGAAGTTGATCCTCAGTTTATCAGTATTATTTATTTCTTTGAGTGAGGAAGACGGTGCCATTTCATAGAACAGTATGCCCACTTCCAGCCAGTTTAACAGTTGTTGCTGCAGGGAAGGTTTCGTCTTGTCGTACCCGGGTCTTTCGCCATAATTGAACTGACTTACACGTTTTCTGATCAACATCAGTTGCGATACTTTTTCCATGTTACTGCGCAGGTTGCCGAGTTTACGCTCCATACGCAGAGTACAGTATGTCACGTATAACGGGTGGTTAAAGTTATACTCCGCCAACTTTTCATGGAATTGCCGCTGGTTCGGCGTTTGTGCAGATGCAGAAAGTGCAGACAGCACGTCCAGCACTTCTTCCGTATACCTCAACTGACGACGACTGCAATGGTCGCCGGAATGAGATAATAGCCTTTCCACCCAAACAGCCATCATTAACCGGAAGTCCTCGCTTATGCCCCAGCCTTCCAGCAGGCGAAACAGCTCTTTCGCTTTGCAGATGATAACCGGGCCGGCCTGTAACCTCGTGATTTTCGGCAGGGCCATTTCGTCACTGTAATGCGACGGGAAAAACTTTTCCATTTTCTGCAGGAACAGTTCCATCTTATCGGCCAGCGCACCCATTGCATGCCGGTGCCTGTCCGACGTTTCCTCTTTTTGTTTTTCATCGATCGTATCCAGTAACGTCGTAACACTTCGCTGGCAAAATTGAACCTGCATGGCAGCCTGCCTGTCGTCTGTACTGGTGAGGGCCATGTTAGCCATGCTATGCCATAATGCAGCCATTACTTCTTCTGCATGGTCGGCGGTTTTGGAAACATACTTTGCCGTTGTATTCAGGCTTGGGTGGTTATGGGGAGGTAAATGCCGGTTAACAAGCGTTTCCAGCGCAATCAGTTCTTGCTGCATGTCGCAGGTAGGTTTTATGGTTAAAAATAATACGTGGGATGTTCAGTTACCGGAGTCGTAACCGTCATTTGTCCTGGCAATTGGAAGAGGACACGAATTTAAGGTAAAATGAGAAAATAGAAATCAACCCAATAAAAAAAACGGCCCCAGTCCGGGGCCGTTATATACATCACACTATCCTTACTCAGCGTCTACCGCTACAATGGCCATTTCGTTAAAGGCACCGTTGCGGCATACACGGGTCATGTCACCTATAATTTCCACAAAGTAGATACCGAAGGCCGCAAACAATGGCAGTTCACTGTCGGCCGGTAACAGCGCCGTCAGCTCAATGTCGCCTGTCTGGCCCATGCTAATCGGAAAAGCCTGCGACTTTACGAGCGCTTTCTGCGATTTACCTGTTTCGAAATCCACCGCCGACGCAGCCAGCACCAGCACGAAGTGTGTTGAGCCTGACGGGCCGTACACATTACCCAGTGGTTCGAAGGATGGGATCAGTACTTTCGCTTCTCCTGTAACCCTGTCGATCGTGGCAACATGGTCTTTGCGCAGACTACTGCCTGGCTTACACCTGCTGTTCAGCTGAAAGCCGTTGAGCAATGATAAATCGCCGCTGGCAACCGTTCGTAAGCCCGGTGCGTTCGTTACATCTGTTTTGAGTATTACCCGCATCAGACTGTTCAGTCGGTTGCTCAGTTTTTTGTCGTTCAGATGTGAGGTGGCTTCGTTAAACGAATCGCGTAAAGCCATTCCTGCTTTTGCCGCGGCCGTAAAATTGGAATTCACTTCCCTTGTACCCTGAAAGGCTGCATCGTTCTGGATACGTTCTGCGCTTATACCGCGCTGCCTTCTTGCTTTAACACCATCGCCGGATTTAATTAATGTTTGACCGGCGATTGTTCCTTCTATCTTTTTTAATAAATTCTTTCTCATGATATTAATAATTTGAAAATTTAATTTTGAAAGGAGCTGTTACATAGGCCGCTCCCACCGCCTGTCTATAACAAACACCCCGGGCCCTGGGGCGATCGTTAAAAATTTTAAACTGTGTTAACCAGCACTACCGCTAACGCGTTGTAGGCATCGTTGCTAAGCGTATAAGTAACGCCGTGCATTACCTGGGTGAACTGGATACCCATTACCAGAAACTGCGGATGTTCGCTGTTGGCAGGCAACTGTACCTGTAAGGTGATGCCGCCGGTAACTTCCGCATCCAATGCGATGTTCTCCGTTTCAGCCGTACTGCTCTCGTAAGTGCCCGCGGCAAAATCAATGGCCGTGGCTACCACCTGTATTACGAAGTGTGTAGCTCCCTGCGGACCAAACACCAGCTTCTCCGCCATAAAGGAAGGTATTACCACCTGCGCCAGT
>NZ_CABHOU010000041.1 GCF_902168175.1 uncultured Chitinophaga sp.
ATGCGGCCGAAGCTCCTTTAATGACCATCTATACCGGCGGTAAAGTACATTCCCGCCACGCACTGCTTACCCTCAACATTGCCGGTGGCGGTGGTATGGAAATATGGCAGTACGTGAGCAGAACGCCAGTTCCTGCCGACTTCACACCTGCATTTGGTGATCTGGGTACTTTTGCTGCTAAGATCAAATGCAACGATATCGATGCTGCTCACCGTTTTTACCTGGCCGAAAACGCTACGGTATCTGCCATCGTAAAAGGTGCGCATGGCGATAAACACTTCTGGCTGCAAGACCCTCAGGGTAATTACTTCAACGTCGTACAAAGCAAAGAATGGTTCCGCGATCCTGCGCCTACGCACAACGTAGGTGGTGTTTACGGTGCCGTGATCGGTGTGAGCGATATTGATAAAGCCCTGAAGTTATACCGCGATGTACTGGGTATTAATGAAGTGATATACGATGTTACCGGTCATTTCGATGATATACCGCAGCCAGCATATGCAGGCGAAAAATACCGTCGTGTATTACTGCGTAAAACCGGTAAAGAAAACGGTGCATTTTCCCGTCTGTTAGGTGGTGTTGAAATTGAACTGGTGCAATGCCTCGAACGCAGTCCCCGTAAAATATTCGAGAACCGCTATTGGGGCGACCTTGGTTTCATTCATCTTTGCCTCGATGTTACTGATATGGTGAAACTGAAAGAGCAGGCTACAGCAGCCGGTTTCCCTTTTACGATCGATAGTGCCGATTCCTTTTCCATGGGCCAGGCCGCAGGCCGTTTCGCCTACCTGGAAGATCCGGATGGTACATTGATAGAATTGGTGGAAACACATAAAGTGCCCATCCTCAAAAAGATAGGCTGGTACTTAGACCTCACAAAACGTAAAGTACAAAAGCCCCTGCCCAACTGGATGATCGGTTGTATGGCCTGGAGCAAAGTGAAATAATAAAAGGAAAGCACCGCATTAACCGCGGTGCTTTCCTTTTTATGTTAGTTGAATAGTTGTCTTAAATATTCCCTGTCCTCTTTTTTCAGTTTCCCCCAGTTTACTAATCTCCACCAGCTATCACGGAATTTATTCACCGTCCAGCCGAGGAATGGTAGTACCACCAGGCCTAATAATCCCCATGGTCCGAGGAATATACAGGTCAGTGCTGAGAGGATGAGTGCATAGTATGGGTACGTGATCATCAGCAAACCAAAGAACACTGATCCGAAGAACACCGTTTTGCGGGTCTTTTTGCGGGCGAAGTTCCTGACAGGATAGTAGTAAGGCGCATTAAGCAGGAAGCCTGCCAGTGCAGGGATACAGAGTATTAACGCGGTAATGAATGAGAAGATGAGTTGCGTGCTGTTCCAGGCAATGGCTTTATGGCCGGGCGTGGGGAAGAAAGATAATTTTTCTTTCGGCGTTGCCTCCAGCTTTTTGCCCATGGCATGTATCACGTCTTTATTGGTCGTAGGTGCGTTGTACAGCATGGCGGCGTAGGCAGCGGCATACGTAGCGTCTTCGTTCGGGAAGTGGAAGATCTGTTCTTCCATAGCCGTGGTGAGTACACGGTTTACCTGTAAAGGGTTCACCATGCCCTTCGCTTCTTCCACTGTTTTTGCACTGATAGGTGCGCCAACATTAATAAAGATGCGGGCATCGAAGTTGTGGAAGGAACTGTAATTCACACCGATAGGCAGGATGGTGAGATCTTCGGTCGTTTTATCTTCCCAGGCGCTGAGTGCCATGCGGGCCGTACCTTTCTTTACCGGGCGCAGTTTCCATTCGTGTATGCAAAGTCCTTCGGCAAAGATGAGTACAATACCCTTTTTACGGAAGATTTCCTGGCAGCGTTCAAACGTTTCGTCGTTGTTGCCGAGGTTCTCTTTGCCTTCACTAAGGCGGAAGATGGGAATATTGTGCAGCGCGGTGAGCAACTTGTTAGCCAGCGGCTTCTTAAAAGCATCGCCACGGGCCAGGAAGTGGATGTCGCGGTTCCAGAGCGCGCCCAGCATCATGGCATCCAGGAAAGAGCCGGAGTGGTTGACGGCCAATACGATCGGTCCCTCGATTTGCGAGAAGTCGTAACCGCCGATGTATAAACGGCTGGAGAATATCTTAAGCGCCGTGCGCGCGGTATATTTAGCGTATAGATATAACAAAGTGTGTAAAAATTGGCCGACAAGATAGTTAAATTCCCGCATTTCTATGCCCGGCCAGCCTTCCCGCCGCTGAACGGAGCGTCGCAACGGATGGTCAATAGCAGTACTAAAGCTGGTCCACAAATCTTAACATACCGGTCATACAAACTACTGTAGCTG
The DNA here is from genome assembly GCF_902168175.1 of uncultured Chitinophaga sp. Taxonomy (GTDB): domain Bacteria; phylum Bacteroidota; class Bacteroidia; order Chitinophagales; family Chitinophagaceae; genus Chitinophaga. Next base: position 2,312 of record NZ_CABHOU010000041.1, read on the forward strand.
CAACATTCTTTGTTTTATATTTAGACCAAATTAGAAAGGATGAAGAAGATACTGACTACGCTGCTTTTCTGCGCCCTGCTTGCGCCACTGGCCCAGGCGCAGCAACTGAACATCGGCACGTACAACCTGCGTTACGACAACCCGAAAGACACGGGTAACCTCTGGAAAAACCGTGCCCCCATCGTGGCTAACCTGATCCGTTACCACGACTTCGATATTTTCGGCACCCAGGAAGCGCTGAAAAACCAGTTGGACGACGTTGCTACCGCGCTGCCTAACTACGAACGTTACGGCAAAGGCCGCGACAATGGCGGCGATGCGGGCGAACATTCTGCTATCTTCTTCAAAAAAGATAAATTCAAACTGCTCGATAAAGGCGACTTCTGGCTGTCCGAAACACCCGATAAACCAGGCCTCGGCTGGGATGCCACCTGCTGCAACCGCATTTGCTCCTGGGTAAAATTACAAGACATCAAATCGAAGAAAACCTTTTACTTCTTCAACGTTCATTACGACCACCAGGGCAAAGTAGCGCGCCGCGAAAGCAGCAAATTGTTACTCGCAAAAATCCCCGCCATCGCCGGTAAATCACCGGTAATCCTCACCGGCGATTTCAACGCTAAACCAGAAAGCGAGCCCTATAAAATACTGGCCACTTCGGGCATCATTAAAGACACTTACGGCATGGTGAAATACCCTTACGCAAATAATTCTTCGTACAACAGTTTTGGAAAACAGATAGATGACGAAGGCGTAATCGATCACATCTTCGTGACCCCGCAGTTCTCTGCTTCCAAATGGGGAATCTTGACGGATACTTACCGTGGTAAATATCCTTCGGATCATTTTCCGGTGCAGGTGTTGTTGGAGTTGAAGTAAGCGATAAACTTTTTAATGTAGAATGACGGGCTTGATAAAGGCTCGTCATTTTTTTTGATGGTACTTCTCTGTAGTCGATCACCGCAAGCTTCTTCCGGATCATCATTGCGAATGAAATGAAGGGCACTTTTGCTTCGGTCTTGGCGTTAGTCAGGCGCGAGGTATGTTTTAACGTTGACATACCGGGCATCTCGCTACCCGTCATCGTGAACGCAGTGAAGGAAACCGTCGCTTTGGTCAGGCGCGAGAAGCGTTCCTTCGTTGGTCTGGCGGCCTTTCCCCGACCGTCATGGCGAGGCACGAAGCCATCCTCGTGCGCAGTCTTCGCTTCAGTAAAAAGCGCTGTGCGCAGGTGTGTTACCGGAGCAACGTTTACCCCAATCGTCATGGCGAGGCACGAAGCCATCCTCGTGCGCAGTCTTCGCTTCAGTAAAAAGCGCTGCGCGCAGGTGTGTTACCGGAACAACGCTTACCCCGATCGTCATGGCGAGGAACGAAGCCATCCTCGTGCGCAGTCTTCGCTTCAGTAAAGGCTTGCGAGCCAGGGTAAATTGGCAGGAGCGAAGCATCGGCACTTTCGCCTGGCACAGCCCCCGTGAAGGTAAGCATGTAACGCTTCCCCGCTTTCCCTACAACCAGTTATTGCAGGCAATGACTACACACGAGGAAGACTTCGTTCCTCGCCATGACGCGCTGGGAGAGGCTCGCAGCTCACACCAGCCTCGGGCCAGGGCTTATAAAATAACAAAGCCGGTCATCAGTGACCGGCTTCGTTTATGATTACTTCTTTTTGTCATCATCATTTTCACTATCCTCATCTTCTTCATCATCTTCCTCATCCTCATCCTCATCCTCATCTTCCTCCTCATCCTCATCTTCGTCTTCATCATCTTCATCTTCATCTTCCTCCTCCTCATCATCTTCATCTTCCTCATCTTCGCTCTTTTCTTTAGATGATTCTTCTGTAAACAGTTCCTCATCTCCAGTATCCTCCATTTCAAGAGGGTCCGGCATTATTTCCTGAATATGTATGTGTTCAATGATCGAGCCGTCCTCCAACGTTTCGGTAGTGGACAAATCCACCTCTATACCCGTATTCAACTCATCTAAAATCTCCTCATCCTCCTCATCCTCACCCTCTATAACAGAATCTTCATCAGCATCCGCACCGGGCATTTCCTCTGTCGGTTCTTCGGCGGAAACATCAACGATGGCGTCGTCTTCATAATCTTCATCCTCCACTACATCGCCTTCAGCAACTTCTGTAGGCACCACAATACCCTGCGGGCCTTCGTCACCTTCGCTTTCGCCTTCTTCCGCTACCTCGTCATCGATCATAAGGGTGACGGTTTTCGTTAGTTCTCCATCCTCAGAAACGATGAAATGACCTTCGGCCTCCAGTTCTTCCTCTGTGGATGCGGGGATGGCCGTGGGGCTGTCCTCGGTTTGGTCCATGAGGGTGGGCTGGATATATTCTTCGTCGAAAACTTCTTTGAGTTTGGGTAAATCGGCGGGGGAGTTGATGCCGAAATAATCCATGAAGGCTTTGGAGGTGCGGTAGAGCAGGGGTTTACCGGGTAAATCCTCGCTACGGCCAGATATCACGATGAGTTCCTTTTCCAGCAGTTTGGTGATAGAGTAATCGGTGCTTACGCCGCGGATGTGTTCTATTTCGCCTTTGGAAATGGGTTGTTTGTAGGCAATGATGGCCAGGGTTTCCAGGGCGGCGGTGGAAAGTCGTTTGAGATACTTCTCGCCGTTTAACTGGGCTACGGTCTGGTAATAATCCCTTTTAGTAAGGAATTGATACCCGCCGCCGCTTTCGCGCACTTCGAAGGCGTAAAACTCTGAATTGTATTTTTCGGAAATGGCTTCAATGGCGGTTTCTACCTGCTCCATAGAGGCACGGTCCTCTAAAAAGGCCAGTGCGCTATTCAGGAGTTCCAGTATGTCCGCGGCCGGCAACGGTCTGTCGGCTGCAAAAATCAGGGCTTCCACATGAGGGATGAGCTGGGAGATTTCCATATTGGGTGCGTGTGCTTTGAATGTGCGGGAACCTGCGCCCCCGGCGTAAAAGAAAAAAGTCAAAGACCGAAAATACAGTCTTTGACCTTATTCCAAAAATATAAATAAAATGCTGTTGATTTCTTGTGAATAATTATCCAACCAGGGCAGCAGCACCGCTCACGATCTCGGTCAGTTCCGTTGTAATAGCGGCCTGACGGGCACGGTTGTAAGAAATTTTCAGGCTGCGGAGGATGTCGGCAGCATTCTCAGATGCTTTATCCATAGCAGTCATCCTGGCACCATGTTCAGAAGCCTGACCGTCCAGTACAGCTTTGAAGAACTGTGTGTTCAGGATTTTCGGCATCAGTTCGGCGATCAGCACGTCTTTTTCGGGTTCGAATATGTAATCGGCTTTAAGGCCTTTAGATTCCGTGTTTTCAACTTTCGCGATAGGCAGGAACTGTTCTACGGTAAATACCTGGGTAGCAGCGTTCCTGAACTGGCTGTATACAAGTTCCACCGCATCGTAATCACCTTTTGTATAACCTTCAAGGGCAACGGCTGCAGCATGTTTAACTGCTTCGAAGCTCAGGTCGGCGAAAATGGTCCAATGTTCGTCGTTTACTTTAAAACCAGCTTTAGAGAATGCTTCGAAGCCTTTTTTACCGATCGGCAGTATTTCTACATTGCCTTTCGCGTACTGCTCTGAATATTTCTCCCGGATAGTTTGTTTAGCCAGCTTAATGATGTTGGAGTTGTAGGCGCCGCAGAGTCCCCTGTCGGAGGTTACTACCACGATCAGTACTTTTTCTACCTGCCTGGTAGCAGCCAAAGACATTTCCAGCTCACCTTCGGTGCTGCTAACGATGTTTTGGAGCATTTCCTGCAGTTTAACTGCGTAAGGGCGCATTTGCTGAATAGCATCCTGGGCACGGCGCAGTTTTGCAGCACTCACCATTTTCATGGCTTTAGTGATCTGCTGGGTAGATTGTACAGATTTTATACGGTTACGAACTTCTTTAAGCTGTCCAGACATATAATATTATGGATTTATATAAAAGGGCAAAACCCCTCATTTTCGGGTGCAAAGGTAAGTAAACAACGATTAATTCGGAAATACCCGGAAGGATAAATTATTATTCAATATGGGCGGGCTTTTGAACAACTATTTAGCCGCCGTTGCGTCGCTCTCTTCAGCCGTAGGTACAACACTGGGCAAAGTTTAGGTCTTTCAGCGCGGTGGTATGTATGCCGTAGCGGGCAGCTTTTCCTTTCTAAAATGACATGGTACCGAAAGGGAAACACAACGCTGTTAAAAAGCAGGGATAGGTCAAAGCGTAAGCTGCCAGGCAAAATAATATAAGAACAAGATTCCTCAAGCCTGCCTAACCCCTGGTAGAAAGCAAGGTGAAAGCATGGTTCGTCGGTTCATGGTCGGTTCATCGTCGGTCCATAGTGTAGCAGACCTGCCCTCAACCTGATAGTATTTAAACAAAGAGCCCCGCAATGCTGCGGGGCTCTTTGTAATATTATTCTTCCAGCTTCGGTTCCCGAAGTTCAACGGGTTTGGTATTCTTCCGCATCTTCATATTCAGCAGTTCTACCAGGAACGAGAAGGCCATAGCGAAGTATACATAGTTCTTCAGGTGCAGGTCATGTGCCGCCGACGCGCTCCAGCCTTCCACGATCAATACCACACCCACCATTACCAGGAAGCTGAGTGCCAGCATCTTAAACGTAGGATGTTTGTGGATGAAGTCGCTGATCTTAGGGGCGAACAGGAACATCACGAACATGGCGATCACCACCGCAATGATCATAATCGGTACATGTTTGGCCAAACCTACGGCTGTAATGATACTGTCGAACGAGAAAACAGTATCGATAAGGATGATTTGTCCTACCACATTGGCCAGCTTGGCGGTACCGCCCGCAGCGCCTTTCTGGATAGTGGCTTCTTCCTCGCCCTCCAGCTTGTGGTGAATCTCCATCGTTGTTTTTACCAGCAAAAACAGTCCACCGGCCAGCATGATCAGGTCGCGAAGACTAAAACCGTGACCCCAGATGGTGAACAGGGGGTGTACCGCCCTTACAATGTAACCGATGCAAAGCAACAGTACAATACGTACCGCAATGCCGGTTAACATCCAGATACGACGCGCCGCCAGTCTTTTTTCCTCCGGTAGGCGGTTCATTACAATAGATACGAAAATTACGTTGTCGATCCCGAGCACAACTTCCATCAGCACCAAAGTGAGCAGGCTGATTAGCGAATCAACCGTAAGCAGATGTTCCATGATTTATTTTAGTTGGGTTATTTACTTTTTAAGTCCCTGGCAAATTTTCTTTACGATAGCAGGGCCTTCGTAGATGAAGCCAGTGTATACCTGTACCAGTGCGGCGCCGGCATCCAGTTTTTCCTGGGCGTCGGCTGCGGTGAAAATACCGCCCACAGCAATAATTGGAATGCTGCCGCCCGATTTGCGGTGGATGTAACGAATTACTTCCGTGGCTTTTTCTTTTACCGGCAGTCCGCTTAACCCTCCCGCGCCTATCTTCTCCAGTTCGGCGGCAGGCGTAACAAGGTGTTCGCGGCTGATGGTGGTATTGGTGGCTACAATGCCCGCCAGCTTAGTTTCGTGTACAATCTCGATAATATCGTCCAGTTGCTCCAGCGTTAAGTCCGGGGCAATTTTAAGCAGTATGGGTTTAGCCTTAGGCTTTTGATTGTTAATGGTTTGCAGGTGGTGCAGCAGTTGTTTAAGCGGCTCTTTTTCCTGCAGGGCCCGTAAACCTGGCGTGTTGGGCGAACTAACATTCACTACAAAATAATCCACCCCGTCGTACAGGGCGTGGAAACACTTTTCGTAATCGCTTACAGCATCCTCGTTTGGCGTCAGTTTATTTTTACCGATGTTGCCGCCCACTATAATATTGGACTTGCGCAGCGTTAAACGTTTAGCGGCCGCTTTGGCGCCTTCGTTATTAAAGCCCATCCGGTTAATCAGCGCCTGGTCGGCCGGCAGGCGGAAAAGGCGGGGCAAATCGTTGCCTGGCTGGGCAACTGGTGTTACCGTACCTATTTCAACGAAGCCAAAACCGAGCTGGGCCAGCTCATCGATATATTTAGCGTCTTTGTCGAAGCCGGCAGCCAAACCTACAGGGTTGCTGAAGGTGAGGCCGAATACTTCTTTTTGCAGTCCGCTGTTGTCGGGCTTGCAAAATGCGCCTAAAAGGTCCTTGCCAAAAGGAAGACCATTGATCGTTTTTAAACCACGCATAACGCTGTGGTGAATGCTTTCAGGAGGAAAGCCGAAGAGTATTTTCTTTATAATTCCGTACATGCGTGGTGCAAAGATAAAGTATAGGTAAATATCAGATGTATATTACCTTTCGTCAATATTTACTATAATTCCGCGCAGACTACTTGAAGTTTGGGCTGGGCAAATTACATTTGCCCTGTTAATTGCACAGATGGAGTTACGGGAATTCGAAAAGATATTTAAGGAATACCATGCTCACTGCCTGGCTTTCGCCAGGCATTATACGGGCGATCCGCTGGATGGGGAGGAGGTAGTACAGCTTGTTTTCGCCCAGTTATGGGAAAAGCGGGCGGCTATCGCTATTACGGGTTCCGTAAAATCTTACCTGTTTACCGCCATCCGCAACACTGCCATCAGTCAGTGGCGTAAACAACAGGTGCGCAGCGACCGGGAAACGGGCTTTGGCCAGTTGCAGACCGCTACGATAGAATCGAACGTACAGGCCCGCGAACTGGAAAAGTTGCTGCATAAGGCACTTGAAAAGTTGCCGGAACGCTGCCGAGAGGTTTTTGTATTAAGCCGTCAGCAGCACCTGAAGTATGCCGAAATAGCCGTAGTCATGGATATTTCTGTTAAAACCGTGGAGAACCAGATGGGGAAAGCCCTCAAAATTCTGCACGGGGAACTGAGGGAATACCTGCCGCTGCTACTGGTGCTGTTACAGATCATGAAAAAAAATTAGAACGGCGTAGGGGGCTACCTACCCTCCACGCGTCACATATAAAAGTTACACTGTTCAAATGAGCGAATTACATCCCGACGAGGCATTGTATTCCCTGCTCTGCAAGTACCTGCTTAATGAAGCAGACGCTGTAGAAAGGCAATGGGTGGACTCCTGGTTACAGGGGAACACCGCCAATAAGGCGGTGCTCGATGGGGTGCGTAAAATGCTGAACGCGCCAATGCCGGCGCAGTTCAGCAGTCAAACAGTGGATACGGAGGCTTCGTGGCAAAGGCTTTTAAATACCATTCAGCCTGAAGTGCAGGAAACACCGGTATTTAAGCTGCCCGAAACCAAAAAGCCGGGCTTCCGCTGGTATTATGCCGCGGCGGCAGTGGTGGTTATCGCCGTAGGACTTGGTCTTTATAATATGATTTATAAAGAGGATGCAGTGGTGAAGGCCCTGGCCGGCCCGCTGGTACAAACCCTGCCCGATGGCAGTACGGTGAAGCTGGACAGCCTCTCCGAAATTACAGTTGCCGGCGATTTTGGCAAAAATGACAGGGTAGTATATCTCAAAGGAAAAGCCTTTTTCGATATCACGGCCGATGAAAAGCACCCCTTCGAAGTGCGCATGAACGACGATATGAAGGTAAGGGTGCTGGGAACACAGTTCTCTATCGACTTCCGTGAGAACATACCACTAAATATTCACGTAGTAAGTGGTAAAATTATGGTGATGAGCAGCAAACAAAACAGGAGCGTAGTGCTTACGCCCGGCATGCTGCTGCACCAGGAAAAGCCCGGTGTTAAACCGCAGATAGTAGAACATGTGGTAAGCGTAGAGAAAAAGGAATTGTCGTTTGACGACGCCCCGCTTTCGGCAGTGCTGGAAACAGTGGAAACGGTGTATAACGTGAAGTTTGAAGTGAAAGATGCGGCGCTGTTAAAAATGCCTCTAAAAACTAATTTCAGCAACGAACCTATAGAGAAGGTATTGGAAACGCTGGAATTTATGACAAATACAACGATAGAAATTAAAGCCCCGGGTCTGTATATCATCGAATAATAAAAGCTATAACTCGTAACGCCTTATAATGAAACCGCTAGCCAGGAAACTGCTGTTGGGAATGCTTTTGCTATATTGTCCGCTACAGTCGTGGGCATGGAACTGGCGTACACGTGTATCTGTTTCCCTCAAAAAACAACCCCTGCACGAAGTATGTCGTCATCTCGAAAAAGAATACGGTATTTTGTTTGCCTACAGCCGCGATATTGTAAAAATGTCGCAGCCGGTAGATATTGATGTGAAGAACGTTCCGCTCAAACGTGTAATGGAAATGCTGTTCGAAGAAAATGGGGTGGAGTATAAAAAGATCGGTGAACAGATCGTACTTACGGTGAAAAAGAAAGAACAACGTACCATTAATGGTTATATAGAGGATGGGCGCACGGGCGAAAGGCTGATCGGTGCTACCATTTATTCGCCTGTGCTGCAGGTGGGCACGGTTACCAACCAATATGGCTTCTATAGTATCACCACTAAAAAAGATACCCTTACCCTGATTGTTACTTACCTCGGCTACGACCCCCTGGTATTAAGGCTGGAGGATAAAATGAGCCGGCAGATCAAAGTGCAGCTTACGCCATCGAATATGTTAAAACAGGTAGAAGTATCGGAGTCTACACCCAAGCTGCAAGACCAAACGCAGATGAGTCGTGTGAGCCTGCCAATGGTGAGTGTAAAAGCGATGCCAAAGTTATTGGGAGAGGCGGATGTGATGCGTGCAATGATGTCGATGCCCGGCGTAAGCGGCGGCCGTGAAGGCGCTAGCGGACTGAATGTGCGTGGTGGCAGCCCCGATCAGAACCTGGTGTTGCTGGACGGTACGCCGGTATATAATCCTTCCCACGCTTTTGGCATTTTCTCTGTTTTTAATCCGGACATGGTAAAGAATGTCGAGCTGTATAAGGGCGCGTTCCCGGCCAGATATGGTGGCCGTTTGTCGTCGGTAGCCGATATCTCACTTAAAGACGGAGATATGCGTAAGTATCATGGCGAGGTATCGCTGGGCATACTTTCTGCGAAGTTTATGGTGGAAGGGCCCATCTGGAAAAATAAGACATCGTTTGTGGTTACCGGCCGGCGCAGCTTGTTCGATATGTATCTTAGCGACCTGGCTGACCAGGAACTGGAACTTGGCGAAAAAGGTGAATTCTTCGCCTACTTCTATGATGTGAATGCTAAGATCAACCACATCTTTTCTTCGCGCGACCGTTTGTTCATCAGTGCTTACGGCGGGCAGGATAATATGAAGGTGCTGAAGGACATTGATAAGTTCGATGCAGATGGGGTGAAAAGTTTCAATGAATATCTCAATTTCAGGTTAGGCTGGGGCAACCAGATTTATTCCATACGCTGGAACCATATATTTAATCCAAGGCTGTTTTCTAATGTCACCACCAGCTTTTCCCAGTTCTTTTTCCTGACAGACTATCGTTATCGATACGAGTCGTACAAAGTGCCCGACAGAGATAACCTGTTCGGCAAGTATTATTCCCGTTCACAGAACGGCTCTTTAAAAATGGATTTTGATTACAGGCCGCATCCTGATCATGCAGTGCGTTTCGGACTGCATAGTACCTATCATATTTTTGAACCGGGTATCACTCAGTTTGCTGATGATGGAGAAGACCGGCCTAAAACGGATACAGTTTATAACAAACAGAAACCCGGAGGACTCGAGTTGTCGCTGTACGGCGAAGACGACTGGCGCATCCGCGACTCCCTGCACCTCAACCTGGGCGTGCATATCTCAGCCTTCATGATATTTCCTAAAACCTATGTTTCGGTACAGCCCCGGCTGGGTTTTCGTTACATGTTGCCGCGTAACTGGGCAGTGAAATTGTCTTATACCAACATGGTGCAATACATTCACCTGCTCACCAATAACAATACTTACCTGCCTACCGATCTCTGGGTACCGGTTACCGAAAAGGTAAAACCCATGACGTCTAACCAGGTGGCAATTGGACTCGCCAAAACCAGTAAAGATCAGCAGTACGAAGTTTCACTGGAAGGTTATTATAAGTCGCTGAATAACGTAATTGAGTACGAAGAACAGGTATCGAATTTTCAGTCTGCTTCAAAAAACTGGGATGAAAAAGTAATCAGAGGGAGTGGCAGCAGTTATGGAATGGAGTTGCTGGTGCAAAAGAAAACCGGTCGTACACAGGGTTCTGTAGCCTACACGCTGTCGCGCTCTAACCGCAGTTTTCCCACTATCAACAACGGCCGTGTCTTCCCTTACAAGTACGATCGTTTGCATGATGTGGAATTCACCATTATGCATAAGTTCAAAAAGAACTGGGAACTGGCTGCTAACTGGGAATTTTCCTCGGGCGTTCCTTTAACGATGCCTTCGGCCAGTTATGAACCTGGTACTGGCGCTTCGCCGTACGACCCGGTCGTGGACCCTGGCAATGGACAGGTAGACCTGGTGAAAGATCGAAATACACTCCGTATGGCCGAGCAGCATCGCCTGGACGTTAGCGTTAGTTATAACTGGCAGCGGAAACTATTTGCCTATATGATCAACCTAAGCGTGTATAATGCTTATAACCAAATGAACCCGTTCTATTACTATTATGCTCATAATGAGGGAACCGGAAAACGGGAGCTTACACAGTTAACGCTGATCCCTGTATTGCCGAGTCTCACTTTTTCAATGCGTTTTTAATGATGAGAAAGATAACATTGCTGATAATTAGCGCTTTCCTGTTTACTTCCTGCCTGAAGACGGTGGATATGGATTTGCCGTATGATGGGGATAAAATAGTGGTAAACGCCTTTATGCAGGTAGATAGTGTGGTGTATATACGTGTTACCAAAAGTGAGCCGCCGGGCAGCAACTCATTTACGGAACTGGATAAGGCCACGGTGTCGCTGTTCGAGAACGACCAGGAAATTCCGGTTACCCGCAAAGTGATTAATGGTTTGGGATATTTTGTATCTGCCCGGCAAATAAAATATGGTTACAACTATAAGGTAAAAGCCACCGCCGATAATCTTACTGCTGTAAGTGCTGTTGATTCGCTGCCGCAGCAACCTATGGTAGGTCTGCCCTCGGGTTTTGTGGGTGGTAACAGAATTCAGTTTAAGCTGCAGGACCGTGCAGGTTTTACCGATTATTACCGCTTTCGTATTTACCTGGCAGAGGTATCCGGCGGCCGGCCAGTTCCGGTAACACCGCTGAAAGTGCGTTTTGATCCTTCTTATAATAATGAGTTCATCGATATCTTCAGCCGCGAATATTATGTCACGAATATCATTAGCGACGAAAGGTTTAGCGGCAGCGAGGTAAATGTAGTGATGCAAACAGAAAATCCTTTACCGGCAGATCAGTACCTGGTGGTGGAAGTCACCGCGCTTACCCCAACGGCTTTCAAGTACCTGAAAAGCCTTCAGTATCAGGGTGCTAATGTGGAGAATCCCCTGGTTGAACCAGCTACGGTTTTTTCAAATGTAACCGGCGGTTATGGCATTGTGGCAGGTATTAACAGTACCCGCGTTCCGTTTAAGGCAAATTGATCAGGAAACCTTAAATTTGGTATGGACAAAATCAGTTAGCCATGCAGGAAGCATTTATCGTAGCCGGTTACAGGACTGCCGTGACGAAATCTAAGCGGGGAGGATTCCGCTTTTACCGTCCCGACGACCTGGCCGTGGATGTGATTACCGGGTTATTAAAATCGGTGCCTCAACTGGAACCGGGCCGGGTCGACGATCTGATAGTAGGTAACGCCGTACCGGAAGCTGAACAGGGCCTGCAAATAGGTCGTCTTATTTCGGTACGTGCATTGGGAATAGAAGTGCCGGGCATGACGGTGAACCGTTACTGTGCCTCGGGCCTCGAAACCATTGCCATCGCCACGGCCAAAATTCAAAGCGGCCAGGCCGATTGTATTATCGCAGGGGGAACCGAAAGCATGAGCCTTGTACCCGTTGCCGGTTGGAAAACAGTACCCAACTACACCGTTACCAGCACTACTCCCGACTATTATCTCAGCATGGGCCTCACCGCCGAAGCGGTAGCCAACGAATTCAATATCAGCCGCCAGCAGCAGGACGAGTTCTCGTACCAGTCGCACCAGCGCGCTATTAATGCCATTAAAAACGGGCATTTCAAAGAAGGTATTCTTCCTATTAATGTGGAAGAAGTGTACCTCGATGAAAAAGGTAAAAAGCAAAAACGCAGTTATACGGTAGATACAGATGAGGGGCCACGCGCCGACACATCGCTGGACGCGCTGGGTAAACTGAAACCCGTATTTGCTGCGAATGGTTCTGTAACTGCGGGCAACTCTTCGCAAACTTCCGATGGTGCAGCGTTTGTGGTGGTAATGAGTGGCAAAATGATGAAGGAACTGGGGCTGGAGCCCATTGGTCGCCTTGTATCCTGCGTATCTGCAGGTGTACATCCCCGCATCATGGGTGTTGGTCCAATTGCAGCAGTACCCAAGGCATTGTCCCGCGCAGGGTTGTCGCTTAACGACATCGACCTGGTGGAGCTGAATGAGGCTTTCGCCTCGCAGTCTGTAGCCGTTATCCGCGAGCTGGGTATGGACCCCGGGAAAGTGAATATCAATGGTGGCGCCATTGCATTGGGGCACCCGTTGGGTTGTACCGGTGCAAAACTGTCTATACAACTGCTCAGCGATCTGAAAAGGCTGAACAAAAAATATGGTATTGTAACCGCCTGTGTGGGTGGCGGACAGGGTATCGCGGGTGTGATAGAACGTTTGTAATCAGTTAACTATTTTATAATGAGGTGCTGGCCATGGGCCGGCACTTTTTTTATGTCTGCATACAATTAAATATGGCCCCGTACGTTTATCAACTACCAAATTGCCCTGAGTCAGGTAATATTTGATATATAGTTAATAGGAAATCCCAGGATGTAATCGTCGCTAAATCGCTCAAATCCAGTCCCAATGCCATCTTTTTTCCTGAATTATATAAAATAATACAATTGAATTAAAGAATTTATTAATTTGGTTCCTGAAAAACCATCATCAATTCACTAACCGTATCTCATGGATCGCAGAAGTTTTTTAACACTCGCCCCATCGCGCAATAAAAAAGCGCCTGTGAAAGCCGCGCGTACGCTTTCAGGACTAGCCCCTTACACTGGCACGTGGGACACTCCCCAGGTAGTGCATCTCCTGAAAAGAGCCATGTTCGGAGCCACTCCGGCAGATCTTACTCACTTCAAAGGAATGTCGATGTCGGCCGCTGTAGATGCGCTGCTTAACTTTGCAGACGTAACGCCGGCACCGCCTGTTAATAATTACCAGGCAGACGAAGCCGATCCTTATATCGCCGCAGGTGCTACCTGGGTAGCAGCGCCACCGGTAACCGATATGGACGACCTGGAGAACGCACGCAGGCAATCATTTAAAGCATGGTGGATTGGATTGATGGTGAGCCAGCCAAGGAGCATGCGCGAAAAAATGACCCTCTTCTGGCACAATCACTTCGCAACAGAAGCAAGTACGATAAAAGACGCACGTTATGTGTACAAACACAATACAATGCTGCGCGCTAACGCCCTGGGCAATTTCAAAGACCTTACCAAAGCAGTAACACTCGATCCTGGTATGCTGGTTTATCTTAACGGTTACCTGAACGAGAAAACAGCCGCGGACGAAAACTATGCACGCGAGTTGCTGGAGTTGTTCACCTGCGGAAAGGGCCCTGAGTCCAAATACACAGAAGAAGATGTGAGAGCGGCCGCCCGGGTGCTTACAGGCTACCGCGTAGATCCCACTGGCATCAATTATTTCTTTGACGCTACCAAACACGATATAGAAAACAAAACCTTCTCGGCGTTCCTGTCTAACCGCGTTATTTCCGGCAGAACAGGCACAAATGGTGTACTGGAACTCGACGAAATGCTGAGCATCATTTTCCAGCAGCCGGAAGTTGCCAAATTCCTCTGCCGTAAATTCTATCGTTTCTTCGTGTACTACGAAATCGATGCGGCTACAGAAACGAATGTGATCGAACCTTTGGCAGAAATATTCAGAACAAGTAATTATGAAATAAAACCTCTACTCTCCGCACTTTTCAAAAGCGAACATTTTTACGATCCGTTGAATATGTCGTGCTTAATTAAAAGCCCGGTTGATCTCACCGTAGGACTTTGCCGTGAGTACGGCGTAACCTTCCCCGCTGCTACCGATTACGAGGCCGCATATGGTGTGTGGAGCGTTGTGCAGGGTGCTGCGGCAGGTCAGCAGCAAAACATTGGTGATCCTCCGCTGGTGTCGGGCTGGGAAGCTTACTTCCAGGAACCGCAGTTCCATGAGTTGTGGATTAACACAGATACTTACCCCAAACGTAATATGTTCACCGATCAGATGATCACTTCCGGGTATTCGCGCGGGGGTGGTACGATCGTAATTGATCCGATAGCCTTTGCCGACCAGCTAAGCGCACCCGAAGACCTGATAACGTTAAGGGATGAATCGCTGGCTATTTTGCACAGGATGGATGTTTCAGCAGAGGTGAAAGAACAGCTCCGACTGATCCTTTTGTCCGGCGAACCCAGTGATTACTACTGGACCGTTGCCTGGAACACGTACAAAGTAGATCCCAGCAACGATATGAATAAAAGCGTTGTGCTGAACCGTTTGCAACCGTTCTACAAGTACATTATGGACCTGTCTGAATATCAATTATCCTGATCAACTTTTTGAAAAGCCTACTATGAAAAGAAGAGATTTCTTTAAATATACCGCACCGGCAGCCATATTGCCGTCTTTTATCAATGGTTTCTCCGTAAAGGCATTCGGCTCATCCCCATTACTGAACGCTTTACAGGGCGCCGCTACCGACAACGACCATGTGCTGGTGATGATACAGATGACAGGTGGTAACGACGGTCTTAACATGGTAATCCCCATCGATAAATATTCCGGCTACTTTAATGCCCGTAAAAACATTGCGATCGCAGAAGGAAGAATACTTCCGCTTACCAACGTTAAAAAGGCCGGCATTCACCCATCTATGACCAGGGTACAGGACCTCTACACCCAGGGTAAGGTGTGTATCGTGCAGAGCGTGGGTTATCCATCTCCAAACTTCTCGCACTTCCGTGCTACCGATATTTACCTCACCGGCTCCGACGCCAACCAGGTGTTGAACACAGGCTGGGGTGGCAGGTACCTGCAAACCGAGTACCCTAACTATCCCGTTGGTTTCCCGAATGCCGAAATGCCCGATCCGTTGGCCATACAGATAGGTTCTATCGTGTCGCCCGCTTTCCAGGGCCCGGTAACCAATGCCGGTATGGCCATTACCAGCACCAGCAGTTTTTACGACCTGCTGGAAGGTAAAGAAGACGATGTGCCCAATACCAAAGCCGGTAAAGAGCTGAAGTACATCCGTATGATCGCCAAACAGTCGAACAAGTTTGCCGACTCTATTAAACTGGCGGCCGGTAAAGTAACCAGCCAGGGCACCTACAGCAATACTTCTATTTCCCAGCAATTAAAAATAGTAGCCCGTTTGATAGCAGGCGGACTTAAAACCCGTTTGTACATGGTAAGCATTGGTGGTTTCGACACCCATGCCAGTCAAACCAACTCGGGCGATACATCCACTGGCGCACACGCCAACCTGCTCGGCAACCTGTCAAACGCTATCGGCGAGTTTATGGCCGACCTTAAAGGCCTTAAAGCCTCTAAAAGGGTGGTGGGCATGACCTTCTCCGAATTTGGACGCCGTATTAAATCAAACGGCAGTATGGGTACCGACCATGGCGCCTCTGCCCCCATGATCATCTTCGGTGATTATATTAATCCCGGGGTATTGGGTAATACGCCCGATATGCCTACCACGGCCAATGTGAATGATAACATCCCGATGCAGTACGACTTCCGTTCTGTATATGCTTCCATACTGGAACAATGGTTCTGCGTAAAACCAGCCGCCCTGAACGAGGTGATGCTCAAAAATTACCAGAGCCTGCCCATCGTGAACAGCATTGCCTGCAGCCTGGTAACCAGCAATCCGGATGTGAACCAGAACGCAGGGCAGAACCTCATCACCAACTATCCCAATCCTTTCACTACTAAGACCATTATTTCGTACGAAACGAAAGGTAGTCACACCCTCATACAAATATTCGATACCATGGGCCGTTTGCTGGCCACACCGCTGGATAAAGACCTGGTGGCGGGTAAATACACCGTGGAATTCGATGCTACCATGCTGCCAAACGGTATTTATTACGCCCGTTTCCAGAATGGTATTACGCAGCAGGTGCGTACCATGCTGAAAGTGAGATAATGATACCTCCTGCAACTTTGTTGCAATACTTTCCTATATTTGCTCCGTAAATAAGATGGAGTGAGGAAAATGCTGCACAAAATCGGGGTATTGGTCATGCTGGGCGTATTCAGCTTTTATATTACGCCCAGGGATTTCCTGCACCATTTTGCCGGCCATACTGATACATCCGATGAGGTACACATGGCTCAGAATGAGTACAAAGGTACCATGGTGGCTGAACAACACCGTCATTGCGAATGGCTGCACTGGGAGGTAGACCTCTATCTTTCTTCACATATTACCATCCTCGAAAGCGCCTATATACAGTTTAACACCGCCGAACCGGTACTGCCCGCTTATGTAACTGCCGCTTACAAACATTTCTTTTCTTTACGCGGCCCCCCTGTTTGCACAACTGTTGTTTAAGCCGATGCGACCTCATGTAGGTCCGGTTATCCCGTATTTATTATATCAACTCAGTTGTGTCAAACATGAATTATACACGTTTGCTGGCTATGTGCCTGCTATTTATATTGCCTTTCTCTTTATTTGCCAACGAAAATCCGCCTTCAGGGCAGGATAATACGCTTTCGGGCACTGTTACCGATAAATCTGATCAAAGTCCCTTGCCCGGCGCCACCATTTATTTTCCTGACCTGAAAATTGGGGCAGTGGCCGATGCACAGGGTAAATATTCCGTAAAACATCTGCCACAGGGTCGTTTCCTGGTGGAGGTGCGCTATATCGGTCATGCCGCTATTACCAACCAGCTGGTAATTAAGGGCAACACGACCATGGATTTTGTACTCGGTGTTTCTGTAACCGAGCAGAACGAGGTAGTGGTTACCGGCGTAAACGTGGCTACACAGTTGCGCCAGAATCCAACACCCATCAGCATTGTGCGCAAAGACTATCTCGACCGCACCGTTTCTTCCAACCTGGTGGATGCCATTTCCCAGTTGCCCGGTATAAGCCAGGTAAGCACCGGTCCGGCAATATCTAAACCGGTAATCCGCGGGCTGGGTTATAACCGCGTAGTAGTCGTAAACGATGAAGTACGCCAGGAAGGGCAGCAATGGGGTGATGAGCATGGACTGGAAGTAGACGATTATAATGTGAACAAGATCGAAATACTGAAAGGCCCTGCTTCCCTGATGTACGGCTCTGACGCGCTGGCCGGCGTGGTGAATATCATCTCAGATATGCCCGTACCTATGGGCACGATCCGTGGTGGCATAGACGCCAATTACCAGAGTAATAATGGGATGTTCGGTTACCACGCCAATATCGCCGGTAACCAGAACGGTTTTAACTGGAAGTTATACGGCACCCAAAAGCTGGCGCACGATTACAAAAACAAGTACGACGACTATGTGCTAAACTCCAAATTCCGCAACACCAATTATGGAGCGGGCATTGGATTGAATAAAAGCTGGGGATACTCCCGCCTGTCTTTCTCCTCCTACAGCCTGGAGCCAGGTTTGGTAGAGGGCGAACGAGATGAGAACGGTAAATTCATCAAACCGGTAAACGATAATGGTTCGGTGGAAGAAGTGGCGGCAGATAACGGTGATTTCAAATCTTATCATCCCCTTTTTCCTAAACAGAAAATTGATCATCAAAAGCTGATCTGGGACAATAACCTGTATCTCTCAAACGGAGCAAGGCTGGGAGTGAACCTCGGGTACCAGGTAAATAAACGCCGCGAGTTCGAAGATGTACTGGCTCCCGACGAAGTGGCACTGTATTTCAAACTCAAAACATTCAACTACGGTCTTAAATACTTCTTTGCCGACATGAATGGCTGGCAAACAACGGTAGGCGTTAACGGTATGCAACAGCAAAACAGTAATCATGGCGCAGAATTCCTGATCCCCTCGTACAGTTTGTTTGATGCAGGCGTATTTGCCCTCACCCGTAAATCGTTCGGAAAACTGACCATCGCGGGTGGATTGCGCTCTGACTATCGTAATATTAAATCTGATGCGCTGTACCTCGACGAAGACGAGAAACCAGTATCAAACCCTGTGACAAATGGCGTGACGAGGTTCGAAAGTTTTGAACGCGACTTCTCCAATGTTTCCGGTAGCGTGGGTTTAAGTTATGCCCCCATCGACCAGCTTACGTTGAAGCTGAATGTGGCGAGAGGTTTCCGTTCACCTAATATAGCCGAGCTTTCAGCAAATGGTGTGCATGAAGGCACTATCCGTTACGAATACGGTAATACGGGACTGGACGCGGAAGTCAGCACGCAGGTAGATGCCGGTCTGGAAGTGAATACAGAGCATGTGAGCTTTGGCGTAAATGCGTTCTATAATAACATCAGCAATTACATTTACTCCCGCAAACTCCTGGGCGCCGACGGTACCGATTCTATCCCCGCTACAGAGAATGAAGACGGTTATGCCGCTTTCAAATACCAGCAGGGCAGGGCTTACCTGTACGGCGGCGAACTTACGATCGATATCCACCCGCATCCCATCCACTGGCTGCACTTCGAAAATTCAATTTCGTGGGTAGAAGCAAGGCTGGCTAACGGAAATGATTCAACGAAATATCTTCCTGCTATTCCACCATTACGCTGGTTGTCCGAATTACGTGGCGATTTCAGGAAGAATGGCAAAGGCATTCGTAATGTGTACGCAAAGGTGCAGCTAGATAAGTTGTTCGATCAGAAAAATGTATACAGTGCTTATAATACGGAAACGGTAACCGGTGGTTATGCCCTGCTGAATGCCGGTGTGGGCGCGGAATTTGTGAACAAAAGCAACAAAACATTGTTTGCATTACATGTGGCGGCAAACAATATTACTGACGAAGCATATCAGAATCATTTGAACAGATTGAAGTATGCGGGTGAGAATGTAATAACAGGCCGTACGGGCGTATTCGGTATGGGCAGGAATTTCAGTGTGAAGGTTTCTGTGCCGCTGGAATTCAGGTAAATGAAATGTATTTCAATAATTTAGAGAGGGAGATGGGAATTATCCCACTCCCTTTTTAATAACCGCAGGTAAATATGTAGGAAAATTAAAAAATGAATGTTATATCTTTGGACACGCCTTTTGAGCGTTTAATCCTCATCCCTGTTTTCCATTAACCTGGCCTGTTCCGGCCGTATCTACAACATTACACTCAGCAACAAAAGATATTAAAGATAGATCTGACATACTGCTCAGATTTTGGATGAAAAGAGAAAAGGGCCGTTTTTACGGCCCTTGATCTTTTATAAAAACTTGTTGTAGCAATTATTTTTCTTCCAGTAAACTGGCTGTTTCCTCGTCGTAGTATACAAAGAAGTAAAGGTAAATTACTCTTGAAATACGCATTAGCCATGGCTGGCAAAGGAGTAATATCACCCCGTTCACAGCCAGCCAAACCATGATGCTGTTATCTCTCCAGGTAAGGCCGATAAACAACCAGAACCATATGAGGTTAAACACCGATAACGCCACGCCCAGCGCATAACTAACATAACCAGTACCAAACCAGAAGCCTGTTTCCAGTTCGAATTTCTGTTTACATACAGGACAGTTGTCGTGCATGTCGAATATTCTGGAAAACCGCCAATGAAAAGGATTGCGGGTCCGGAACATGTGACCTTTTCGGCAACGCGGGCATTTCATTTGAAGCAGGCTTAAGAAGTAATTAGGTTTGTTGCTCATGGTACGCAAAGTTAATCTTTTACCTACAGTGCTTTGATGACATTCCTCATTTTTTATGACAGAGAAAGACTATTTGGCCTCTGTTACTGCATCTTCCTTCTTTTCACCGATCTGCTGCCTCCACATGGCGTAGTACAGTCCTTTTTCGGCCAGCAGCGAGTAGTGGTCGCCGGTTTCGATGATGCGGCCTTTCTCCAGTACGTATATACGGTCTGCGTGCATGATGGTGGAAAGCCTGTGGGCGATCATCACGGTTATATGTTCTTTGGTAGAGGTGACATTACGCACCGTTTGCGTGATCTGCTCTTCGGTGAGCGAGTCCAGCGCCGAAGTGGCTTCATCGAATACGAGCAGTCTTGGATGGCGCAGCAGTGCGCGGGCAATACTGAGCCTTTGCTTCTCGCCGCCTGAAATCTTAATTCCCCCTTCCCCGATCATCGTATCAATCCCGTTTTCCGCACGCGACAGCAGGCTGAACGCTGATGCTTTGGTCAGCGCGTCCATGATCTGTTCGTCGGTGGCACGGGGATTTACGAAGAGCATATTTTCTTTGATGGTACCGGAAAACAACTGCGTATCCTGGGTTACGAAACCTATCTGGTGACGCAGTTCTTCGATATCTACTGCATCTGTGTCGATGTTGTTGTACAGGATATTCCCCTGCTTCGGTTTATAGAGGCCAACGAGCAACTTCACCAGCGTAGTTTTTCCGGAGCCCGATGGGCCTACGAAGGCAATGGTTTCGCCGGTGTTCACCGTAAACGTGATCTCATCCAGCGCCTTGGTTTTAGCAGTAAGGTGCTGGAAACCTACGTTCCTGAATGCCAGTTCCTTTATAGCGGTCAGGTGTACAGGGTCGGCAGGCGTTACTTCAACAGGTGTTTTTAAGATCTGCTCAAAGTTGGCCAGCGATACCTGTGTTTCGCGGTAAGCCAGGATGATATTACCAAGCTCCTGCATAGGACCGAAAATAAAGAAGGAATACAACTGTAGTGTAAATAATTGTCCCAGTGAAGCAGTAGCGGTACCCGGAGGGCCGTACAGCATATACAACAGCAGGAATAAGATACAGGAGCGCAACAGGTTTACGAAAGTACCCTGCACAAAGTTGATACTTCGCACACTCCGCACTTTTTTCAGTTCCAGCATCAGTATTTTCATCGTAGTACTGTTCAGCCGCCTGATTTCCTGGTGGGTAAGGCCAAGGCTTTTTACCAGTTCTATGTTACGGAGCGACTCGGTAGTAGCGCCGGCCAGCATAGTGGTTTCTTTTACGATGGTTTTCTGGATGGTTTTGATCTTCCTGCTCAGGTAGCTGATCACCACTGCCAGCAGGAAACAGCCAACAAAGTAAACCGGCACCAGCGTCCAGTGCACGGTAAAGGCGTATACCATCACGAAAACCACCCCGATCAGGGAAGTAAATAGTACGTTAATGAACATGGTAATGAACTTCTCACTGTCCAGCCGCACCTTTTGTAATACCGCAAGCGTTTCGCCGCTGCGTTGGTCCTCAAACTGCTGGTAGGGCAAACGGAGGGAGTGGCGTAAACCATCCGTATACACTTTGGCACCAAACTTCTGGATAATTACATTAACAAAATAGTCCTGGAAGGCCTTGGCAATCCTCGATACCATGGCCACTCCAATAGAGGCCAGCAGCAACAGCCCCACCCCTAACAGGTAGTCGCCTTTACTGCGCGGCACCTCCGGCGTAACACCGGCCGGAGCCGCAGTGGTAGGATGAGAGGCAAACCGGTCGACGATTTTACCAAAAATGTATGGGTCCAGCAGAGAGAAAACCTGGTTAATAGTGGCCAGTAACAACGCCAGCACAATGAGCCACTTATAGTTTTTTAGATAAGAGAGCAATAATCGCATGCCGCAAAGGTAGGGAAAAACCATGCTCGATAAATGTTGTCACATCTACCGGAATAGCAACCCCCTCAGCAGGGTCGATCGATAAAAATCGTAACTTAACAGTACCACAACAAACAGGCTTAAGCACAGCATAAAAGGGTCATTTCTACCATCACTACCGGCCATCACCAGGCGCCACGGACCATCTTCTCTTCCACCCACCCAAAACGTAACCGTTATGAAAATGTATGATGAAAAACACGTTAAAAATATTGTGCTCATTGGCGCCGCCAAGAGCGGCAAAACGACATTGGCGGAGGCCATGTTATTCGAAGCTGGCATTATCCCCAAACGTGGCTCCGTAGAGGAACGGAACACGGTCAGCGATTATCACGAAGTAGAACATGAAAGGGGGAACTCGGTGTATGCCACGACTTTGCACACCGAGTGGCGCGACTACAAAATCAATATTATTGATACCCCGGGGCTGGAGGACTTTGCCGGCGAAGTGACTGCCTCCGTACGTGTATGCGATACTGCACTGCTGTTGCTGAATGCCCAGTATGGGGTAGAAGTGGGTACGGAACTGATCTGGGACTATGTGGACCGTTATAAAAAGCCAACGATCCTGGCCGTTAACAGCCTGGACGGCGAAAAAGCCAATTTTCAGCAGGTACTGGATCAGGCCAGGGAATTCTTTGGTTCCGCCGTAACTGTTATGCAATACCCGGTTAATCCGGGTCCGGACTTCAACGCTATCATCGACCTCCTTAAAATGACCCTCTATCGCTTTCCCGAAGGCGGAGGGAAGCCCGAAAAGCTACCCATCCCTCCGGAAGAACAGGAAACTGCGTCCCGTTTGCACAATGAACTGGTGGAAAAAGCCGCAGAAAACGACGATGCCCTTATGGAAATGTATTTCGAAAAGGGGAACCTCGACGAAGACGAACTCCGGCAAGGGCTCAAAATAGGGATGATGAAACACCAGGTGTTCCCCCTCTTCTGCCTGTCCGCCAAGAACAATATGGGTAGTGGGCGGCTAATGGGCTTTATCGATAACGTTGCCCCTTCGGCGGTAGACATGCCGCAGGAAATGTCGGAAGATGGAAAAGAGATTAAATGTGATCCTTCCGGTCCTACCAGCCTCTTTGTATTTAAAACGCTTTTAGAGCCTCATATAGGCCGGTTATCTTTTTTTAAGGTGATGAGTGGCGAAGTAAGGGCAGGAATGGAATTATACAACGAAAAAAGCAATACTACCGAACGGCTGAACCAACTGTTCATAGCAGATGGGCGGAACAGGAATAACGTGAACCGGTTACGGGCGGGGGATATCGGTTGTACGCTCAAACTGAAAAATACATTTACCAATCACACCCTCAACGATAAAGCTGCCAGCTGGCAACTGGACCCGCTCCACTTCCCCGCGCCCAAAGTGCGTACAGCTATCGTTGCCAGGAACAAATCGGACGATGAAAAGCTGAGTGAAGTACTGGCCGAAATTCATATGGAAGACCCTACGCTGGAAATCGAGTATAACCGTGAACTGAAACAGGTAATCCTGCACGGACAGGGCGAACTGCACCTGGCCATCACCCGCTGGCGGCTGGAGCATATCTACAATATGCAGGTCGATTTCCATTCAGCCCGTATTCCCTATCGCGAAACTATTCAGAAGCAGGCACTGGCCTCTTACCGGCATAAAAAGCAATCTGGTGGTGCCGGACAGTTTGGAGAAGTATTCATTAAGATAGAACCTTATTTCGAAGGGATGCCTCCGCTAAAGGAATATCCCGTGCGGGATACAGAGGAAATAGCACTTGCCTGGGGAGGCAAGCTGGTGTTTAACAATTGCATCGTGGGCGGTGCTATCGATACCCGCTTCCTGCCATCGATATTAAAAGGGGTAATGGAGAAGATGCACGAAGGCCCGCTTACCGGCTCGTACGTACGCGATGTGCGGGTTAGTGTGTACGATGGTAAGATGCACCCGGTAGACAGCAATGATATATCCTTCAAAATAGCCGGCATGATGGCCTTCCGCGACGCTTTTCACCAGGCGGCCCCGCAATTGCTGGAACCCGTATACGACCTGGAAGCAGCGGCACCCGATGTGATGATGGGTGATATCATGAGCGAATTGCAAAGCCATCGCAGTATTATCACAGGGATGGACAGTAACAATGCTTCCCAGGTAATAAAGGCGCGAACCCCGCAGGCAGAATTAGATAAGTTGTTCGCCGCTCTCCGGAACGTTACACAAGGCAGAGCGAAGGTAAAAGCGGTATTTGCAGAGTATGCGCCAGTACCTGGTGAACTACAGAAAAAGCTGGCGGAGGATTATAAGAAAATGGAAGCCCAAAATGGCGTACATGGTTAGTGTTAGAGAAAAAATAAAGGGCGGTAAGAATACCGCCCTCAGTTATTTTAACCATATCCTATGAAAAACCTAATGCAAAGATATGCTTGGCATTTTAAGTTACGGTATCAAATGAGTGAACGTCGTGTTTTAGTTGGTGAAAGTGTGTTAATGGAGGCTGTTAACGGAAATTTAACCATCGTTAGTGGTGTATTATTTCCCTGCCTGGACTAAACGAGAATCTATAAGTCAATAACACACAAATTGAAACATCAATCGGCTGCAATAGTAGTAATGAAGATGGGTAATTGTTAGGTGAAGTGTTGGAGAGGAACCGGCAGTTGGGAGAAAAAATAAAGGGCGGTAAGAATACCACCCTCAGTTATTTTAACCATATCCTATGAAAAACCTAATGCAAAGATATGGCTGGCATTTTAAGATGCGGTATCAAATGAGTGAACGTCGTGTTTTACTTGGTGAAAGTGTAGTAATGGAGGCTGTTAACGGAAATTTAACCATCGTTAGTGGTGTATTGTTTCCCTGCCTGGACTAAACGAGAATCTATAAGTCGCTAACACACAAATTGAAACATCAATCGGCTGCAGTAGGAGTAATGAAGATGGGTAATGGTGAGGTGAAGTGTTGGAGAGGGAGCGGCAGTTGGGAGAAAAAATAAAGGGCGGTAAGAATACCACCCTCAGTTATTTTAACCATATCCTATGAAAAACCTGATGCAAAGATATGCTTGGCATTTTAAGTTGCAGTATCAAATGAGTGAACGTCGTGTTTTAGTTGGTGAAAGTGTGTTAATGGAGGCTGTTAACGGAAATTTAACCATCGTTAGTTGTGTACCTGGAATAAACGAGAATCCATAAGTCGCTAACACACAAATTGAAACATCAATCGGCTGCAGTGGTAGTAATAAAGTGGGTAATGGTGAGGTGAAGTGTTTGAGAGGAATCGGCAGTTAGGAGAAAAAATAAAGGGCGGTAAGAATACCACCCTCAGTTATTTTAACCATATCCTATGAAAAACCTGATGCAAAGATATGGCTGGCATTTTAAGTTGCGGTATCAAATGAGTGAACGTCGTGTTTTACTTGGTGAAAGTGTGGTAATGGAGGCTGTTAACGGAAATTTAACCATCGTTAGTGGTGTATTATTTCCCTGCCTGGACTAAACGAGAATCTATAAGTCGCTAATACACAAATTGAAACATCAATCGGCTGCAGTAGTAGTAATGAAGATGGGTAATTGTGAGGTGAAGTGTTGGAGAGGAAACCGGCAGTTAGGAGAAAAAATAAAGGGCGGTAAGAATACCACCCTCAGTTATTTTAACCATATCCTATGAAAAACCTAATGCAAAGATAGTCAGGCGCACTAACTATACAAATGCATATTCGTGAAAGTCGTTTTTTTATTGGTAAACGATCCATATTGGCGGTTGTTAACTGAAATTTAACCAGTTGTGTTAGAATAGTCGTAAACGTTAGTTTACGTATAGTAAACTAAATGCCCCAACTTTCCCGGTCAAGGTTGCGAAATTGAATGGCGGCTGCAACATGTTCGCTTTTAATGGCAGCACTTGCTTCCAGATCGGCTACAGTTCTGCTGACTTTCAATATTCTGTCGTAGGCCCTGGCTGAAAGATGCAGTCGCTCCATTGCTGTTTTTAACAGGTGCTGGCTCTGGGTGTCCAGTACGCAGATCTCTTTCAATTGTTTGCTGTTCATCTGCGCATTGCTGTAAACGCCTGCCTGCCCCTCGAAACGCTGTAGCTGTATGTTACGTGCTGCAATAACGCGTTCCCGTATAGCGGCACTCGGTTCTGCGCTCTGTGTGGATGAGAACTCCGACTGGGCCACGGGTGTTACTTCTACATGCAAATCAATACGGTCGAGCAGCGGGCCGGATATTTTGGAGAAATATTTTTGTACCAGTGCTGGCGAACAGGTACAATCCCGGCTGGGATGATTAAAGTATCCACAAGGGCAGGGGTTAAGAGCTGCCAGCAGTAAAAAACCGGTCGGAAAATCTATCGACATACGCGCCCGTGAAATAGTAACACGCCTTTCTTCGATCGGTTGCCGCATTACTTCCAGCACACTGCGCTTAAACTCTGGTAATTCATCTAAAAATAAAATGCCATTATGTGCCAGCGATATTTCGCCCGGCTGCGGAATGCCATGCCCGCCACCTACCAGCGCCACATCACTGATAGTATGATGTGGCGAACGGAACGGCCGCCGTGAAACGAGTGTCGCATTCTCCGGTAACTTTCCCGCCACGGAATGGATACGTGTAGTTTCCAGCGCCTCCTGGAGGGTAAGCGGTGGTAAAATAGTGGGCATTCGCCGGGCCAGCATGGTTTTGCCTGCTCCGGGCGGACCAATGAGTATCGCATTATGCCCGCCCGCCGCTGCAATTTCCAGTGCGCGTTTAATATTTTGCTGACCCTTCACTTCTGAAAAGTCCATCTCGAAATCGTATTGTGTCGCGAAAAATTCTTCCCTGGTTTGTACTACTACGGGCTGTAGTACGCTGTTCCCTTGAAAAAATTGGATAACCTCATTAATATGGTTGACGCCATACACATCCAGTTGCGATATCATTGCCGCTTCACGGGCATTTTGTGCCGGTAATATCAATCCCCTGAATCCTTCCTTTCTTGCCTGTAAAGCCATGGGTAATGCACCGCGTATGGGCTTCAAACTGCCGTCGAGCGATAACTCGCCCATAATAACATAGCTGCGCGGATCATCTTTTAAAGTGATCTGCTTCGATGCAGCAATTATACCCAATGCAATGGGGAGATCGTAAGCGGCACCTGCCTTTTTGATATCTGCCGGCGCCATGTTTACGATAGTGCGCAAACGCGGCAGCCTGTAACCTATGTTTTTTATCACCGCTTCAATCCGGTATTGGCTTTCTTTCACCGCATTGTCGGGTAAACCCACGATATAAGTTTTGGTGCCCTGGACTATATTTACTTCTATCGATATGGTAATGGCATCTATCCCGAAAACAGCGCTGCCAAAGGTTTTGATTAACATGCACAATGGTTGGTTTACAGCGAATGTAGCAATTAAACCAATCCGTTTAATAACGCAAAATCGGATGCGGTGTATACATATACAATCGCATCCGATCTCCAGTGGAACTGAGAAATTGTCAGTTTGACTTCATGCCTTCGAGCAGATCTAATACTTTTTCGCGCTTCAAAATCAGGTATCCTATCTTCTCTTTCGCAATGCCGTCTTTTAACTGGTAAGTAAAATAAAGAGTATCGTCAATTACCTGCGACTCGAAGTGTTTAAAGATAATACTGCCATCTTTCTGCAGATCGTCGGCAATTTCATAAAGGTGGGTGGAGAGTATGAAAAGGGAATGGCGGTTGTGTAGTAATCCACGTATCACGGCCAGGGAACAGTTTCTCGCGTCTTCAACATTCGTACCTTTAAACATCTCATCAATAAGAATTAGCCAGTTTTTTCCATCACTGATTTTGATGATCGTGTTTTTAATACGCTGCACTTCGCTGTAGAAATAACTCTCTCCCTTAAAAATATTATCCTGCACCTGTATATTACTAAGTATTCCATGAAAGAAACTCAGCTCCATCCTGTGCGCAGGTACGCCCATGCCAATATGCGCCAGGAACACCGCCACTCCAACTGCTTTAATAAAGGTGGTTTTACCGGCCATGTTAGCACCGGTCAGGAACATAAAGTGGTGCTCCTTTGTAAAGGTGGTGTCGTAGGCTACAGGCTGTGGGAGAATAATATGGTAAAGTCCCTTTGCATCGATATAGGGATCTTTGCCCTCACGAAAAACCGGGAACTTCAGGTTGAAGCGCTTAACGGCCATCGCCATGCTGTAATAGGCATCTAGTCGTGTATACAGCTCCGTTAGTTCCCACAATACTTTTTTATGCTTTTTGCGGATAAGGTTGTCGTACCGCAGTATTTGTATGTAATTAAGGGTGCCGGCTGCTTCCTTTCCGATGATATCATCAAACTCACGCTGACGTAACAGGTGCGCCGCCCGCTCTACCAGGCTGCGGAGAATAGAAGGGGTTTCGGGCTTGTTATAAGTGTCGGCCAACTGTCTGAAGCCCAGCAGCAGGTTTAGTAACTGTGTAAACGAAAACCGGATGAAGCCGAAGTCGGGTGCATAAATGGTTTTCATCATCGTTGCGCTTACCACAAGGCCAAGTCCGTCGGCACTGGAAATAGGTTCAATGTCAGCGGTGAGGTAATTTTCAACCACGACTATAGTACCATTGGTAATAGTACTCGGCCACTGATTTTCCTGTTCCAGGATAAACTGTAACATTTCCTGCCGGTGCTGGATGGATTGTATGTCTTTTAACGGGTTGGCAAAAAGAGTCCGCAAATAATCCCGTCCCCCCGAAGTGGTAGTAAAATCCAGCTTGTGTAACAGCGAATACTCCTCATCGCGGTTAAAAATAGAAAGGTCGAGATAGGTCGTTTTGTCCAGTTCCATTCGCAACGTATTTTAAGTGAAATTACAGTTAATAGGGATAAAATTAAAGGCCTTGCTGCCATTCGGAAGGGAAGATGCGAAGTTGGTTTTTTTCCATAAACAGGGGTAGGATAGGGCCGCCACCTTAACGGCGACGGCCATGTCTGATTATCTTGCAAATAACAACCTTTGTCCTTTTACACTTTCGTTAAACTGACCCTGCTGGTAGGCAAGATGGCCATTTACAAAGGTGTGGGTAAGTGCCGCCGGGAAGGTGTGACCTTCGAAGGGGCTCCAGGCGCAATGGTAGTAGATATTATCTTTGGTTACGGTTGTGCTGGCGTTAAGGTCGGCAATTACACAGTCTGCAAAATAACCTTCGCGCAGGTATCCTCTTTCTTTTATCTGGAAACAGATGGCCGGTGCATGGCTCATTTTCTCTACCATCTTCTCAATGGTAAAACGGCCCTGTTTCACGGCTTCCAACATCATTAATACGGTATGTTGTACCAATGGCACGCCCGACGGCGATTGCAGGTAAGGCTGTTCTTTCTCGTCCCAGGTATGGGGCGCATGGTCGGTGGCGATAATGTCCAGGCGATCGTCTACCAGGGCTTTCCACAGCGCTTCTCTGTGTTTAGGCGCTTTGATAGCGGGATTGCATTTGATGAGGTTGCCGTATTTCGCGTAGTCGTCGGCGGTGAAGTACAGGTGATGTACACATACTTCCGCGGTAATACGTTTCTCCGCCAGTGGCAGCATATTCGAGAACAGTTGTAACTCTTTTTCTGTGGAGATGTGGAGTATATGCAGGCGGCTGTCGTATTTTTTGGCCAACTGCACGGCAGTAAACGATGATTCGAAACAGGCGTCTTCATTGCGGATCAGCGGATGATCGGCGGCGGAGAGCTGGTCTCCTTTGTTGCGTTTAAACTGCTCCATGTTCTCGCGGATGATCTTCTCATCTTCGCAATGGGTGGCAATCAGCAGCTCGGTACCCCCAAATATTTTGTTCAGGGTAACGAAGTTGTCGACCAGCATATTACCGGTGGAGGAACCCATGAATATTTTTACACCGCATACACGGTCTTTTTTCTCATTTGTACGCAACACTTCTTCTGCATTATCGTTGCTCACTCCCATAAAAAAGGAATAGTTAGCGATGGAGGTGTTGGCGCCGATGGTGTATTTGTCTTCCAGTCGTTCCTGGGTAATGGCCTCGGGTTTGGTGTTAGGCATCTCCATAAAGCTGGTAACGCCGCCCGCCACGGCTGCCCGCGCTTCGGAGTGGATATTGGCTTTGTGGGTAAGGCCAGGCTCGCGGAAATGCACCTGGTCGTCTATAGCACCGGGCAGCAGGTGTTTGCCTTCGCCGTTAATCTCGGTGTAATTACTTTTTTCATTGATTTGCGGGGCTATTTTCTCAATGCGCCCGTTGCGGAGCAGTACATCCTGTACCTGCGTGCGGCCTTCGTTTACCACCGCAATATTCCTGATCAAATAATTTTGCATGCCGCAAAGGTATTAAATCCTTGCGCGCTATCAGCAGCCGGGGCTATTAAAAATCAACCTTCAAGGTGAATGGAGAATACGATCATGCGGGTTTTAAGCGATTCTACGTTGTTGGAATAGCGCAGCGCGTTATCGCGCACATGCACATCTCCCAAACCGTTACTGATCTTGAACTCGGGGGCAAAAATGAAGCTCTGGAAGTAAAATTCAAAGCCCGCGCCTACTTCGTAACCGTAGTCGCCTTTTTTAACCTTCACCAGGTCTTCTGCCCGGCGCGCCCTTGCGTTCGACGCCAGATCGTAATCGTACTTCATGCCGGCAATGGTGTACACGCGCATGTTCCGTATACGGTCGGACTTAAACTTGATCTGGAAAGGAAAGCTCAGCAGGATGGACTCGATGTTTTTCGAGGTTTCCTGCGAAGGGTATTGCTCTTTATAATAAAGATGCTTGGAGGCGAAAATCAACTGCGGGTTAAAACGAAGGTCGAAACGTTTGTTCAGCCGCAGGTTGGCCAGCAATCCGAGGTTAAAACCTACGGTTTTCAACGGCTCTATCACCATTATGGTGTCCTGCGTCAGGAAACGATCGGAGTGGTAAAGTTTGAAATTAGACTGGTTGGTGGCAAGCGTAATACCGAAATAGTAGGGCTTTTGATCATGTTCTTCCATGTTCAATTGCGCACTGGCCGGTAAATAGGTTAAACACAGGATAAGCAGCCCTATCGGGTAGCGCAATAAACGGAGCATATGCCGAAAGTTAGTGTTTTGCATGTAACGGACTGAAAGCCAAGGCCATTAAGTATACTTACCATGGCTTGTCCCTGTGGGAAAGCTTTTACCGAATCGGGTAGGTAACTGTAGGCGGCTTCGCTTTTTGCTATATACTTCCCGATAAGCGGGGTAATGTAGCGGAAATAAAAATTGTACAACTGCTTAACGGGGAAGGCGGTAGGATTGGAAAACTCCAGGATCACTACTTTTCCTCCAGGCCTCAGTACCCGCCTCATTTCAGATAACCCTTTTTCCAGGTTTTCGAAATTGCGCACACCAAAGGCAACCGTTATCGCATCAAACGTTTCATCGGGGAAAGTTATTGTTTCGCTATCGCCTGCCTGCAGGGTGATCTTGTGCGACAAACCGAGTTTTTCGATCTTCTGCCGACCCAGTTCCAGCATGCCTTCGGATATATCTATGCCGGTTATTTTGTCGGGGTTAAGGGTTTTATTGGCCCTGATAGCAAAATCGCCTGTGCCGGTAGCCACATCCAGCATATTTTTTGGCTTCAGGGATTTTAGCTGTTGAAGGGCTATCCTGCGCCATATGTGGTCTATTCCCAGCGACATAAAGTGGTTCATGAAGTCGTATCTGCCTGCAATCTGATCGAACATGCTCGCTATCTGCTCCTTCTTGCTTAATTTTGACTCCTTGAAAGGGATCACTTTCTGAACTGTCTCGGTATTTGCCATAGGCAGCAAAGTTAGCTAAAAAAGGTTTTCGGCGAAGCTCCCGGTTGCCCTGAATTGCCAGGGCAGGTAAAATTTAAATAGAAGAAAATGGATATTAACATCAAATCAGCAGAATATATTATCAGCAGCCCCGACTGGGAAAAGTGTCCTCCGCCTGATATGCCTGAATATGCCTTCATCGGCCGGTCTAATGTGGGCAAGTCGTCGCTGATCAATATGATCACTGGCCGGGAGAAGCTGGCGAAAACCTCTGGTACCCCGGGTAAAACACAGCTAATCAACCATTTTCTGATTAATAACCAATGGTATATCGTGGATTTGCCGGGTTACGGCTTCGCAAAGGTTTCTCAGTCGCAAAGGCGGCAGTGGAGCCAGATGATCGAAAATTATCTTCGTAAAAGGACCAGCCTGGTAAATGTTTTTGTGTTAATCGACAGCCGGCACAGCCCACAGCAGCTCGATCTCGATTTCGTGAACCAACTGGGCGAATGGCAGGTACCTTTCAGCCTGGTGTTTACCAAGGCCGATAAAACCACACAGCTCGAAGTAAGCCGTAACATCAAGGCTTTCCTCAATAAACTCCGCGAAAACTGGGAATTTTTGCCGGCACACTATGTAACTTCTACCGTAAAAAGAATGGGGAGAGACAAGATCCTCGCCTTTGTAGACGAGTTAAATGCGAGGTTCAGGGGGCTTGCATGAGGGTGACGGTCCCTCCTGGCGCGTGTCCGCACCAAAAAATAAATAGATGCTCCCGGCAGTTTACCGGTAAAATCAGTTCACCATCTTGTTTGCACAGCTACTGCTGGCAAAAGCTTCTGGTTTGGCTTTAAAGGCGAAGCCCATACCCAGTATATAGCCCATGGCCTCCCGTAAGGCCAGGTTGCTCTTAAACTGGGGATTGGTGTTAATGTCTGCATGCACTTCCATGTCTACATCGTACAACGTAAACAGGTCGCAAAGCTCGTAGGCTATTTCTATGCTTTTGGCCACTTCCACGAGCATACGTTCCTTAATGGAATATACATCGCGTGTTTTCTCGTTGTGGATAAACATAAAGCCGCCGTGCCCTTCACGCAGGAACACAATTACGGTGGCAAATTCCGTTTCCAGTCCTTTTACCTGGGAGTCGGTGCCAATGCAAACTTTTAACTTGAAATGCTGGCTTTCACGCACAATCGCGTGTTCTACTTCTTCTTTGATGGGTAGGTTGATGGACTCCCCGTTGAATCGTCTCCACTTCATAAAAGTTATTATTTAATGGGTGAATAAGTACGGATAAGGAGATACGTCCTGTCTGAATGTTATGCCTGTCTGATGGTAGCGGGTTAACCGTCGTTATCGGTTTCGTTATTGTATGGCAATGGATGCATACTTCGTTAAACCGAATATACGAAAAATATGAAGTGCTAGTATGAAGGGAGAATTAAGTTTTGTTTCGGTACAGGTACAAACTTTTAATATTGACCGGTGCCCAGCATCACGAGGGTGCAGGCTTCCATGGTTTTGATACCCTGTTTTTCGGCCATCGCTTCCAGTTCCGGATTTTCGGTACCGGGATTAAAGATGATGCGTTTCGGGTTCAGGCTTAAAATATAACCGTAGTACTCCTGCTGGCGTGTTGGGTTCATGTATAACGTGATGGTATCTACGTTTTCCAGTGCCGGATGTTCTGCAATAACAGGTGTACCATTAATATCGCCTGCCCTTTTACCGATGGCTACAACCGGGTGGTTATGCGCTCTTAACTTGTTAACCGCTAAAAAGCTATACCTGTCCGGGTTTGGCGATGCGCCTATGACTACGGTGAGTTTCAGATCTTTCATAAAAAAGAGAATTAAAACAAATGATAACGCCGCCTCGGTAGTTCGTGTACAATCTCTTCCAGTGCGGGTTCCAGTTGTGGGTAATAGAACCGGAAACCTTCCTGCATTAACCTTGTGGGCACTACCCAGCGGCTTTTGACCAATAGTTCAATTTCCGTACCGATAAGCGTGGCGCCTATGCGCAGCAGCCATTTCGGCGCGGGTAAACCTATTTTATTGCCGGTAACATTCCGCAGGGTGTGCATAAATGTTTCATTAGTAACAGGTTGGGGAGCAGAACAGTTGTAGATGCCACTTGCGTTTTCATGTTCAAATAGCCATTCTGTCAGCCTGCAAAAGTCTTCTATGTGTACCCAGCTAAACATCTGTTGTCCGCTGGCCTGCCTGCCTCCCAGCGCGTATTTGGCCATGTTCAGCAAGGGCTCCATCGCGCCGCCGTGCGCGCCAAGGGTAATGGCGGTACGCAATATGGCTTTGCGGGTGCGCGGTGTGTCGGCGGCATTAAACGCCTGTTCCCACTGTTTACAAACCTGTACAGAAAAGTCGTCTTGTATCTCGCCGGTAAGTTCGTCCATCGGCCGGTCTTCGGCGTGGCGGTAAATAGTGGCCGATGCGGTATTGATCCACAGGGCAGGCGGATTTGCTGCCTGTTTTACAGCCTCGCCCAGGATTTTTGTACTGTTTACCCGGCTTGCCATTATCCTGGCTTTATTGGCCTCGGTGTACCGGCAGTTTACGCTTTTGCCGGCAAGGTTGATCAACAGGTCGGCGCCATCGATCAACTGTTCCCAGCCTCCGAATGTTTCTCCGTTCCAGTATACATATTTCGCTGGTGGTTTGCCTGCTGCGGGATTTCTTGTAAGTACGGTTACTTCGTTCTCTGCGGCGTAGTACTTTACGAGGGCTTCGCCTATGAAGCCGGTCCCGCCCGCCAGGATGATCTTTTTGCCAGTCATGGTTAGTTCAGAACTTTCAGTAAAAAATGAAATATAGGGATAAAAAATATTACTTGAATACTTTCAGCAAGGTGCTGTAGAACCAGTTTTCTTCTGCTTTGATAAATGTATTAAGCGTGGCATCGGTTTGCTGTGCAAACCTGCTGATGTTTTGTATAGAGTCGCGGAATGATTTTACGTACTTGTCCTTTTGATCGCCTTCTACGTTTTGCAGCGCGGTCAGTATCTTTAAGATCGGGTCCAGCTCGCGTTTCTTTCTTTCACGGGCAATAGCGGTACCCACTTTCCAGATGTCTTTCTCTGCGGTAAAGTACTCTTTACGTTCACCGGGTACCAGCACTTTATCCACTATTCCCCAGTTAATCAGCTCACGCACATTCATGTTGGTGTTACCTCTCGAAATGTTCAGTTCCTCCATGATCTCGTCGGCACTTAATGCTTCAGGTGCAATCAGCAACAAGGCATGTATCTGTGCCATTGTGCGGTTGATGCCCCACTGTGCACCTAACGATCCCCAGGCTTGTATAAACTGTGCTTTTGCCTCCGTAAACTTCATGGCTCAAAAATAATGGTAAGTTTCCGAACTTTCAAAAGAATTTGAAATTATGTATAAAAAATATCATTGGGTATTGTCTGATAAAGGACTAACGGCAGGGGGATACACTATTTTTCAAGGTAGATGCGGGCTTTGAGGGGTTAATTGAGTATCAACCGTTCCGGCGGTTGTGAACACATTCTTGCCCGCAATGGCAACTGTTTTTGCTTTAGAATGAGGGCCTTAGTTTCGTGAATGTAAGGCTACACGGTTTCCCTCTGTATCCTGGAAAATAGCATAGTAACCAAGGTCGCTTTGGTCGGATACCAGTTTTTTGTCGAGTTCTATTTTACCGCCTGCATCGGGTACGCGGTTTAGAACGATGGAGAGGTCTTCGCCGGCGTTAAGGTATACAAGGCTGCCCCGCTGGCTGGGCAAATAGTCCGGGCCATGGGCAATAGCGCCTCCTATGCCGTGTTCAGGATTGTAAGGAAAAAGGGCTAATCTGTCGCTGCCCAGCTCCATTTCCTGCATCTCGCATTCAAATATCGTCGTATAAAATTTCTTCGCCCTATTAAAGTCATTCACGGGAATCTCAAACCAGTTGATGGCGTTCTTGGGTGCTTCCATGTAGTTCTGGATGTTTTGAAGGGGTGTACTAAATATACTACTTTAAATAGTACGGCTAAATGTTTTTTGTTTTTTTAGCAAAGAAGGACCGGAAATTACCGGCCCTTCTTATAACGTTTATCAGGAAACTATCTCGGCGTTAGTATCGCCGGCCTCTTTAGGCTTACCCAGGAATTCGGGCAGGTCCATACCGGCCATGTTGAAGATATCTTTTAGGGGTGGTACGGATTTGTACAAGCCGCTGATGAAGTTGGCCGTAGAGCCTTTACTGTCAGTGCCGGCTCCGCCGCCGTCCCATACCGTTACCTTATCGATCTTAATATTTTTGATTGCCTCGGTTTGCAGGCGTACCAGTTCAGGCAGTTTGTCTGCAATAAGCAGCAGTGCCGCATCTTTGCTGTTGTTACCCGCAGCCTGTACTACACGGTTCATACCTTCGGCCTGTTTGGTCAGGATCTCGAACATACCTTTCGCTTCGGCTTCCATTTTGAGGAATATCGCATCGGCCTCACCTTTTGCACGCTGACGGATTTTTTCCGCTTCTGCCTGGGCTTCGATGATGGCTTTTTGTTTCTGGATTTCTGCTGCTACTACGATGTTGGCTTCCTGTGTAGCACGTTCCCTGGCGGCACGCGCGGCTTCGGCTTTCTGCTCGGCCTCGTACGATTCTTCGAGGGCTTTTGCTGCCTGTACTTTTTCGGCTGCCATCGCTTTTTTCAGCGATTCTGCTTCCCGTTCTCTCCTGGTGGCTTCAGACTGTGCGATCTGGATTTTCGCAAGGTTCTCACCCTGGATGGCGTTGGAGTTGGCTTCGGCGGATTTGATACGGGTATCTCTTTCTGCTTCTATCCTGCCAATGCTTTCGTCTCTCTGCGCACCGGCTATCAGTATCTCTTTGTCTTTATTGGCGCTCGCGATACTGGTATCCCTGTCGCGCATGGTTTCGGCAATCTTGATGTCTTTGTCTTTGTTGGCTTCTGCTTTACCAATTTCACCAAAACGTTCCTGCTCGGCTACGCTCTTTTTGGCTTCGTTGATGGCTTTTGCTGCTGCTTCTTTACCCAGTGCCTCAATGTAACCCGATTCGTCTTTGATGTCGGTGAGGTTCACGTTAATCAGCTTGAGACCTATCTTTTTAAGCTCGGCTTCAACGTTGGCGGCTACGTTGGAAAGGAATTTATCGCGGTTGCTGTTAATTTCCTCGATATCCATGGTGGCTACCACCAGACGAAGCTGGCCGAAAATGATGTCTTTCGCCAAATCGTGTATCTGTGGACGTTGGAGGCCCAGCAAACGTTCTGCCGCATTGGTCATTACACCGGGTTCGGTGGAAATGGCAATGGTAAAGCGGGAGGGTACGTCGATACGGATGTTTTGCTTACTCAGTGCATTGGTAAGGTTTACTTCTATCGAAGTAGGTGTAAGGTCCATAAAGGCGTAATCCTGGATAATAGGCCAGATAAAGGCCGCGCCGCCATGTATACATTTGGCGCTCAGGTTTCCTTCTGCATTAGATCCTACGCGTCCATACACTACGAGTATACGGTCGGAGGGGCAGCGCTTGTAACGGCGGAACAACGCATAGACAAAAACGAAAACAAATACTACGCTCAGTAGTATCGCGATGAAAGTGTATTGCATATAGAGTAATTGTTTATAACGGGATAATTTTTACAACCGTGTAACGAGTAACAGGTCGTCGCCAAGTGATTGCTGTACGCGGATGCGGCTATGGCTGGGCAGGTCGGTAAAGTCGTCGGTAAGGGCATCGAGCTCGCGGATGGAGCCTTGTACTTTGACCAGTACCTTGCCCGTGCCGCTACGGGCTGCAGGTATTTTCAGGTATACTTCGCCAGTTTGGCCAACCGCGTTTTTGATATTGAGGGTGCCACTGTGGGATAATTTGCTGGTATAGTAAAACAAGGCCGACATGATCACCATCATCACGAGGCCGCAGAATACGGAGATGCCAACGGTGGCCATCGGGCTCACGCCGGAATTAATACAGGCCAGTCCTGTCCAACCCAGGATGGTGAAAAAGGCCAGCATATTTTTGATGGTGAAGAATTGGAATCCTATCCCGTCGTCGCCGGAAACGGCATCGTCAGCATCGCCTACTGTGCCGTCGTGGTCGCCGCCTAGCAGGGTCATGCCCATTTGTAATATGAAGAAAAGGGTAAAAGCGAGGGTGATGATCCAATAGATCCTTTCAAAGGCGGCTTTCTCTGCCCACCAGGCATTAACGTCGAGCAACAGGTACATGGATAAGAATTTGCCTAAATATAAAAAAAGCGCGGTAAGTACCGCGCTTTTATATAGAAAAATATGATAAATATTACTAAACGAGCATGGTAACAGGGTTCTCAAGGAAACCTTTGAATGTTACCAGGAAGGCCGAACCAACAGCGCCGTCTACCGTGCGGTGATCGCAGGTAAGGGTCACTTTCATGATGTTGGTTACTTTGAACTGGCCTTTGTCAGATACTACCACTTCTTTAATGCTGCCCACTGCCAGGATAGCGGAGTTAGGCGCGTTAATGATGGCGGTGAACTGTTCGATGCCCATCATACCAAGGTTAGACACGGTAAAGGTGCTGCCGCTGAACTCATTCGGCTGCAGTTTTTTGTTTTTGGCTTTTCCGTACAGCTCTTTCGCATCGGCAGCGATCTGGCTCAGCGACTTCTGATCGGCGAAACGGATTACCGGAACGATGAGGCCTTCTTCTACTGCCACGGCAGAACCGATGTGAACATGCTGGTTCATGCGGATGGTATCACCCAGCCAGCTGCTGTTCACGTACGGGTGCTGACGCAGTGCGAGTGCGGCGGCTTTGATCACCATATCGTTGAAGGAAACCTTTACAGGAGATACTTTATTGATCGCTTCCCTGTTTTTCATAGCCTCGTCCATGTTAATTTCCATGGTGAGGTAGAATTCAGGAGCAGTGAATTTGCTTTCGCTGAGGCGTTTGCTGATCACCTTACGCATAGTGGTAACCGCGATGTCTTCGAAACGCTCTTCGCCTGCAGGCAGGAACGCTGCAACCTGTGGTGCTGCTGCGGCAGAACCGGAACCGGTAGCTGCTGGTGCAGATGGTGCTGATTTGGCGGCAGGTACAAAGCTGTCAACGTCTTTTTTCACGATACGGCCATTGTCACCGGAACCAGTAACCTGGCGGATGTCGATGCCTTTATCTTCTGCGAGTTTTTTAGCGAGGGGAGATGCTTTAACACGGCCACCGTCGTTGCTGGCGGCTGGTGCTTCGGCAGGAGCGGCTGTTGCTGCGGGAGCTGCATTGGCGGCCGGTGCTGCCGGTTGCTCTGTTGCTTTGGCTGCAGGAGCGGCGTTACCACCTTTTTCGGCGGCCAGGATAGCATCTACATTAGTACCCTGTTTACCAACGATGGCCATAATGCCGTTTACTTTGGCAGCTTCACCTTCTTTAACACCTATATAAAGTAATGTACCATCGGCATAACCGATAACCTCCATGGTCGCCTTATCGGTTTCCACTTCGGCCAGTACATCATCAGATTTAACAGTATCGCCTACTTTTTTATTCCAGGCAACGATTTTACCTTCTGTCATAGTGTCGCTGAGCAGCGGCATACGAATAACAGTGGCGTTTTTGAGAGCTTCTGCTACAGCAGCGTCGTCGGCTTTGGCGGCGGGAGCGGCTTCCTGGGCAGGAGCAGCTGCTTCTGCTTTTGGTGCCTCTGTTGCAGCAGGCGCACTGCTACCACCAGACAGGAGCGATTTATAGTCTTCTCCCGGTTTCCCTACAATGGCAATGATATCATTCACCTTCGCAGCCTTTCCTTTTTCTACACCTATATATAAGATAGTGCCGTCCGCATAACCCATTACTTCCATGGTAGCCTTGTCTGTCTCCACTTCAGCAATAACGTCGTCGGATTTAACGGTATCTCCTACTTTCTTATGCCATTCCGCAATCACCCCTTCGGTCATCGTGTCGCTTAAAAGGGGCATTCTGATAACTTCTGCCATAGTGTTTCTTCAAAATTTTGCCCAAACCTACATGATTTTGCGCAAAAACGCAAAGTAAGAGTTGGTGAGTGTTTAAAAATCGGGTGATATTTTCAGATAATATTTTTTCCTCTTTCCTCGTTTTCCGGCTTCCTAGAAATCCAGTTCCATTCCCAAGCCATTCTTCAATTCCGCTATAAGCGGGTATTTCTCGAGCATTTTCAGGTATTGTTCCTTGCTGGACATGGGTTGTGGCCCGTTATCGATATCTACCTGCTTGCTTTCGTCGAGCGACAGGGTAACCGTAATGTCCTTATTCCTGAACTTTCTCTTAAAGTACTCAGATATATCGAGCTTTTCTTCTTCCAGGAAGCGCAACATTACAATGTTACGGCTTATGATGGCTATTTCCTGGGGATCGGGCAGCTGTAGTTCGGCCAGCTGCAGGTTACTTACCACGCTGGTCCGTTTGGCCTGGCGGTATACGTCGATAAACTCGTCCCAGTAAACCGACAGTGCGCCCAGGGTAATCGGTATGCTGGTTACTACCTCGGCGTTTTGTTTTGCGGCCAATGCCTGCTTCATCGCTGCCAGCCCGGTAAGTTTAATGCCGGAGGTGGCTGCTGTGGCGCTGGTGGTAGCTGCCGGTGCGGTGGCCGGTTTGCTGATGGGCGTTGGCGTCACTGTTGGGCGCGGAGTTGTTGCTGGTGGCGGCGTTACGCCGGATTCTATAGTGAGTTTCGGCGCCGTAGCCGGACTGCCACCATTGGCTGGTCGTGCAGCCGGGTTCTTTGCCGGCGTTTCAGCAGCCTCCGTATAGGCAGTTATTTTACCCGATGCGGCCACCATAAAAGGCGCCCGCAGCCTTTGCGGTGCTGCTTCAGGAACTAAGTTTTTTTTTAATACTTCACCGTTCTGGTCGTTGCTTACCAGGCTAACGGCCTGCTGGAGGTAACACAGCTTGATCAGGGCCATTTCCACATGCAGGCGTTTGTTACGCGCCATACGGTAGTTGATCTCTGTTTCGTTCAGCAGGTGCAGGGCAGTTACCAGGTACTGGGCACTCACTTTGCCGGAAAGCTGTTTGTAACGGTCTTTCAGGTTGGCCGATACTTCCATCAGGTGTAACACCTTCTCGTCTTTACATACCAGCAGGTTACGCAGGAACTCGGCCCAGCCGCCCAGGAAGTTGTCGCCCTCGAAGCCTTTCTGCAATATCTCATCAAAAATGAGCAGCGCCCCGCCTATATCCTGCTGCAAAACGCAGTCCATCACCTTAAAAAAGTAATCGTAATCCAGGATGTTAAGATGCTCAAGGGTATTCTGGTATGTAAGCTGGCCCGCAGTGAAACTTACTATCTTGTCAAGTGTACTGAGAGAGTCGCGCATACACCCGTCGGTTTTCTGCGCTATAAGGTGCAGGGCGTCGCCTTCTGCGGAGATAGTTTCTTTTTCACATATCTCTTTGAGGTGGTCAACAGTATCCTGTATGGTAATGCGTTTGAAGTCGAATATCTGGCATCGGCTCAGGATCGTGGGCAGGATCTTGTGCTTTTCGGTGGTAGCCAGGATGAAGATCGCGTAGGATGGCGGTTCTTCGAGTGTTTTCAGGAAGGCATTAAAGGCCGAGGAGCTTAGCATGTGCACCTCATCTATAATATAGATCTTGTATTTGCCTGCCTGGGGAGCGAATCGCACCTGCTCCACGAGCGTACGGATATCGTCTACCGAGTTGTTGGAAGCGGCATCCAGCTCGTGAATGTTAAATGAAGCGCCGTCGTTGAAGGACAGACAGCTTTGGCAATGGTTACAGGCCTCTCCGTCCGCCAGCGGCGTTTCGCAGTTAATTGTTTTGGCAAGAATACGCGCACAAGTGGTTTTACCCACACCACGGGGGCCGCAGAATAAAAATGCATGCGCCAGCTGACTGTTACGTATCGCATTTTTAAGCGTGGTAGTAATATGGGACTGGCCCACTACTGTTGAGAAATTCTGAGGACGGTACTTCCTTGCCGAAACGATGAAATTTTCCATAAGCTAACTGCACTCCAAATGTCGAAATTAAGCACAATATAGTTAAGAAAAAACTTGCGGAGTTTGTATTGCTTATCTAGTGGCTATCTTATTGATATTTTTAATCTTATAAATAATAATGATGAGTCTATCCTCGTTATTCACCCGTTCGGCACAATTAACAAATCGTTATAGATACGGCCGCTATTTTTATGGAATATTGAACC
This sequence comes from uncultured Chitinophaga sp., assembly GCF_902168175.1. Lineage (GTDB taxonomy): Bacteria > Bacteroidota > Bacteroidia > Chitinophagales > Chitinophagaceae > Chitinophaga. Next base: position 44,042 of record NZ_CABHOU010000041.1, read on the forward strand.
CGTCGCATCTGGTCCCTGTGCAGCTTATCAAACATTTACATTCAACATTTAACCGTCATATTGTTAATTCACTCTTTTATTACTATCAGTTTCACCTATGTTTAAGAAAAAATGGTGGCTTATCGCCGCATTAGTTATCCTGGCCGCAATCGTTGCTTATGTGGTTTTAGGAAATAAGGCCGAAGACCAGGGCGTTAGCGTGAAGGTCGCAAAATCGAGCTTCCGCGATGTGGTGGTGAGCCCGGGAGAATTAATGGCCGAGAATACGGAATACATCAATGGCCCGTCCGACATGCAGTCGAACCAGATTTACGAGGACGTAAAAATCCAGGACATGGTGCCGGAAGGTACGTTCGTGAAGGCGGGCGATCGTGTAGCCTCCCTGGACCCAACGCTGGTCAACAAACGTATCCAGGAGTTCCAGGTAGAACTGGACCGCGCCGCAGCTACGGTAAGCCAAACTGCGCTGGACACTGCCCTGTCTATGCGCGAAGCCCGCGATGGTATTACTAACCTCAAATTCCAGATGGAACAAAAAGGTCTTGCCCTCCAGCTTAGCAAGTACGAACCTCCCGCTACCATCCGCCAGGCGGAAATAGACCTGGAAAAGGCGGAACGCGACCTGAAACAGATGCAGGAAAACTACCTGCTGAAAAACCGACAGGCTGCTTCTAAAATGCAACAGGCTGCTGCAGGTGTTTCCCGTTATCAAAGTTTGATCAACGATCTTATCGACCTCCGCAACCGCTTCGAGATCAAAGCGCCTAAAAACGGCCTGCTGGTATATATCAACGACTATGGGGGTAAAAAGAAAACAGGTTCGTCTATCCGCCCATGGGATGCGCGCCTGGCCATGTTGCCCGACCTCTCCAGCATGTTGTCTAAAACATACATCAATGAGGTAGATATCAGCAAACTGAAAAAAGATCAGAAAGTAAATATAGGACTCGATGCCTTTCCTGATGTTAAACTGGAAGGTATTGTTAAGTCGGTGGCCAATATCGGTGAAAACCGTCCCGGCTCTAATGCTAAAGTATTCGAGGTAATGATCCGCCTTAATAAAGTGGACTCTATCCTCAAACCGGGTATGACCACCGCCAATAACATCCTCATTAATGAAATACCGAATAAGCTGATGATCCCGCTGGAAGCCGTGTTTTCCAGCAAGGAAGATGGGAAGGATATCAGCTTTGTATACCTGAAGAACGGTGGCGTGCCCACCAAGAAAGAAGTGAAACTGGGCCGCTCTAACGACGAAGCGGTGATTGTTGAAAAGGGACTGGAAGAAGGGGATGAAGTATTACTGGCCGAACCCGCTGCTGCAAAAGATCATAAGGTGAAACGCCTTTAACACATCACCCCTAAATTAACCATGCATGCGACCATTATGGGGCACTCGTAATCTTAATAACCTCCAGATAGCACTGGACTCGCTCGCCGCTAACCGGCTGCGATCGTTCCTTACCGCGCTGGGCATCATTTTCGGCGTAGGTGCCGTAATTGCCATGCTGGCCATCGGTAAAGGTGCCAAGGAAGAAATTCTTAACCAGATGAAACTGGTCGGGGTCAATAATATTGTAATTAAACCCATGCGCGAAGACGCAAAGGGTAACGATGATAAGGGCGACTCGGGAGAGTCGGCCGATAGCAAAGATTCGCAACAACCTACGGAACAAAAGAAGAAACGTTTCAGCCGCGGCCTCACTATTCTTGATGCGCAGAACATTCGTAACACACTGCCTTCTGTAGAGTCCATCAGCCCCGAAATGCTGGAGGAAGAGGATATCATTTACCGCAGTAAAAGCGGGAGGTTAAAGATGGCGGGTGTAGAGCCTTCGTTTTTTTCCATTAATAATATCGGGCTTTCGTCGGGTGTCATGTTTAATGCAGAACAGCAGCAAACTGGCGAAGCGGTATGTATTATCGGCAGTGGTGTGAAACGCCGGTTTTTTCTTACTGAAGATCCTATTGGAAAAAGTATTAAGTGCGGTTTGCAATGGGTAAAGGTGATAGGTGTTACCGAAGAAAAATACATCAGCAGCGCTACCAAATCGAACCTGGGTATACGCGATTATAACATGGATATTTATATCCCGATCCGCACCATGCTCATACGGTATAAAAACCCTGCTATCCTGAATGCCGGCAGGCAGGAGGGTGTGTATTACAGCCCCGAGTATATGGAGTCGATGGCGCAAAAAGCGCAAACGCAGCATCAGCTCGATCAGTTGGTGGTAAAGGTATACGACGCTTCGCAGCTTACGGAAACAGCGGGTATCATCAACCGTATGCTCAAACGCCGCCACAGTGATGTAACGGACTTTGAGATCGCCATACCGGAGGAGTTACTGAAGCAGCAACAGAAAACCAAGGATGTTTTCAATATTGTACTCAGCGCCATTGCAGGTATATCACTGCTGGTGGGTGGTATTGGTATTATGAACATTATGCTGGCCTCTGTGCTGGAGCGTACCAAGGAAATAGGCATACGTATGGCCATGGGCGCGCAGAAGAAAGATATCGTGATGCAGTTCCTGTTCGAAGCGGTGTTAATCAGCCTGGGTGGCGGTATTATCGGTATTATACTGGGCGTACTGGGTGCTTACCTGGTCGATAAAATTGCTGATATTAATACGCTCATCTCCGGCGTTTCCATCTTTATTTCCTTTGTGCTGGCGTCTTCGGTAGGGCTCATATTCGGTATATCGCCCGCCCGTAAGGCTTCTAATCAGAACCCTATTGAATGTTTAAGACACACCTGATCATGAAAATCATTGTCATATATCTTTTTGCTTTGCTGACGGCTGTTACTGGCTATTCGCAACAAATGCTTACGCTGCCCGGCGTCATATCGCAGGCGCAGAAAAGTTCACCTTCGTACTATCGTGCGCGTAGTAATGCCATGAATAGTTTGTATTCCTACCGTTATTACGTGGCTAACCGTCGCCCGCAACTCAGACTGGCGGCTGATAATACGAGCAGCTTCCTGGGTAATATATCCAGCATTCGCCAGCCCGATGGTAGTTATGCGTTTAACAGGAGTTATTTCTCCTATACCAATGTGGGCATGTCGCTCGACCAGATAGTGCCGTTTACCGGTGGTACCTTTTCACTGGAAACGAACCTGCAGCGAAACGACCTGTTTCGCCCGGATACGGTGAGTTTCCTGTCTACGCCCTTCGCCATTCGTTATGCACAGCCCATGTTGCTGTACAACCCATATAAATGGGAGAAGAAGATCAGCCCGTTGTTGTACGAGGAAAGTACCCGCCGTTATGTGGAAGACCTGGAACGCGCTGCGCTGGAAGCTACCCGCTACTTTTTCGATGCGCTGACCGCTAAACAGAATGAGTCCATTTTACAAGCCAACGTAAGTAATACGGATACGCTGTATAAAATATCCAAAGGCCGTTACGAACTCGGTAGGATCGCTGAAAACGAATTGTTGCAGATAGAACTGAGCCTGCTGAATGCCCAAACCGCCCTGGAACAGGCGCAGCTAAATAAACAAATGGCTTACCGCGAACTGACCCGCTTCCTGAACATGCCCAAGGACGCAGAAATAGAAGTGTTGCCACCCGCAGATGTGCCGCAATTCAACGTATTGCTGGAACGTGCGGTGTTAGAAGCTGCCAACAACCGGCAGGCGGTACTTGAGTTCCGCCGTATGCGAATACAGGCCGAACGCGATGTGGCCGAAGCCCGCGGTAATAACGGTTACCAGTTTAATCTCGCCGCCAGCCTGGGTCAAAGCCAGAGTGGTGCAAGTATCAAAGATGCCTATGCAGGCCGCGCCCTGCAACAGAACCAGTTGTTGTCGGTGGGTGTTTCTATCCCGATCGTAGACTGGGGTAAATCGCGCTACCGCGTAAAGCAGGCCAAGGCCAACGCCGAACTGGTAGAGATAGATGTGCAGCAACAGGAGCGTAGCTTCGAACAGGAAGTATACCTGCAAACACAGCTTTTTAATATCCAGAAAAAGCAGCTCGCCAGCGCCGGCAAAGCCGATACCATTGCTGGCCTGCGTTACGAGATCACCAAACAACGTTACCTGATCGGTAAAATCTCCATTACAGACCTTAACCTGGCCCAACAGGAGAAAAATACCGCCAGCCAGAGTTACGTAGGTGCCCTCCGCTCTTTCTGGAACGCCTACTACACCGTACGCGCCCTCACGCTCTATGATTTCGAGAAAAACGAGCGTATCAGTTACCAGTTCGAAGAATAAGCAAGTGATCAACAGCTATACACCCGCCCCCGTACTAACGGGTGCGGGTTTTTTAATGATGGGACAGGCAGTAGAATAAGCATGAGGCCGCCGTTGTGTCACTCCCTTCAGCGGCAACTCCCTTCCCGTCATCGCGAGGAACGAAGCGATCCTCCTGTGTAGTCATTGCCTGAAATAATTGGTTGTAAGGAAGGCGGGCATTACCTGCATGATAGGCTGTGCCTTGCGAAATCCCGACTCCTTTGCCCGTACTGATATACGCTGGCCCACACTGTTTTACTGATGCGAAGACTGCGCACGAGGATCGCTTCGTTCCTCGCGATGACGGTCAGGGTGATGCCCGCTAACGCGGGCACACAATGGAATAATTGGGCATCCTTAGGGGGCTTTCGCTGCAATAACATGTGGTACCGGGTACAAACCTAAAGGTCACTCCCTTCAGCGGTTGGAACAATACCGGGCATGTATAATTAACCTGTCGCAATCACACCCGCCTGACTGAAATATGTCTTGTCCTACGCTTCAGCATACTCCCTCTGTAGTTGTCAGATCCTATAGGGATCGTTTAGAGATGTCCCATATATGAGTCATATATGAGCCATAGTTAAGTCATAGATGTCCCATATCTTTAAAGATACGGCTCATCTACGGGTCATATACGGCTCATATACGGGACATATACGGGACATCTCTAAAGGATTTGTAAAGGATGCAGCTATCCGGTGCGGACGGTATACAGTGGATCAGGTGTTGAAAAGCTTGTTGATAGTGTGGTTGCGGCTGAAGGGAGTGACACAACGGCGGCCTCATGCTTATTCTGTGGTTGGTTACCAAAATCCGGCATTATTTTTTCATTACTGATGGGCATGAAGCGAAAGAACCTGTTGTTTTTTGGATTAGCTGCCTTGCTGGTATTGATCTTTGGCGTGAATGCCTGCCGCGAAAACCGGCAGTCGGCGCGGCTGTATAAGGAGAATGAACGTTTGCTCCGTGAAAACCGCGACCTGCGCGCCAATCTGGAACTTACATCCGGCACTGCCCGGCAAATAGCCGATCGTAAAGACATGATGCAGCACCAGGCAGATCAGTTTGTTGATCAGCGTACGTATTACCGCCATAACTGGAAACAGTTCATCACAGTAACGACCAGCGATTACCGGACCGGCTTACTGGGCGGTATCAAGGACTTGGACATCGTAGTGCAAAACCAGAGCGAGTACCCGGTGGATAATGTGGTGGTGAAGGTGACGTACCTGAAGAGTAAGGGCAAGGTATTTAAAACGGAAGAATATGCGATCAAAAATATCTCCGCAAAGGGCCGTGGTAGCGTGAAAGCGAGCAACAGCCGTAAGGGCATGAAAGTAGAGGTAGCGTTAAAAAGTATTACCAGCCAGGCGATGAACCTGTGTTGGTCGAAAGATAAAAAGGTGGCGGCCGACGATCCGGACCCTTACCTGTGCACGAATTTGCAATAGTATTGCCAACCCCTGGAACAATCAGCAGCCGCCCCGTGTAAATGGGGCGGTTTTTTATGTAAAAGAAAAGGGCTCCCAGTGTGGAAGCCCTTCGCTATATAATACCGTTCTGGTTATTTTACGATGTATACACCGTCGGCCATAAACTCGATATCGGTTTTAGGCTGGGTGATCTTTTCGATCTCTTCTTTGCTTTTACCGGCGTCTTCCGCAAAGTGTTTCAGGCGTTCCACAGAGGTTTCTTTCACCTTGGCGATACCATCTATCACTACAGTTTTGCCCACAATGTCCTGCGGCATAAAGAAGCCATAGTCTTTGAAGCGTACCATTACAGGCTCGCCATTAGCGCGGGTGAGTTTCATGAAACAGCCTTTCTTTTTGCAAACTTCCACTACGGTAGCTTCTACCTTGCCGGTATATACACTGTCCGTTTTCAGTTTGGTTTGCAGTTCGTTCATTTTGATAGCATGGCTGGCATCGATAGTGCGGCCATAGGTGGCACCCGGTTGTGCCGAAGGGATGTTTTTTTGGGCAAAAACGGCAGCGGTGCTAAGCAGGCCCGCCACTATCAGGCATATTATTTTTCTCATTAGTTCAGGTTTGATCATTAGCCTCAAATATACAGATTATCCCACAGCGAACCATGTGCAGCCAGGTTGCGTTATCTTAGCACTATGCTGATATTACAACCGGCTACAGAAGCCACACCCGACGTACAGTTGCTCTATGAAGAAAGTTTTCCGCTGGCCGAGCGGCGCGACTGGGCACCACAACTACAGTTCCTGGCCGATGGTCACCTGCGTTTGTCGCTGCTGCAACAGGCCGGCGACTTTGCCGGTTTCCTGTTTTACTGGCCGCTGAATGGCTTTACATATATCGAACATTTTGCGGTACTGGCTGCTATGCGCGGTAATGGGATGGGCAGCCAGGTGATGGAACTGTTCTGTAAAACCTTTCATGCGATAATCCTGGAGGTAGAGCTGCCAGGTGATGCAGATGCGGAGCGCCGCATCCGCTTTTACGAGCGGGCAGGCTTCCGCGCTTTTGGATATCCTTATGAGCAACCGCCTTACCGGCAGGGTGAAGACCCGATACCCATGATGCTGATGTATAAAGGTATGGGGGATGGGCACGAGGTGTTCCGCCGGGTGAGGTCGGAGTTACATACGAAGGTGTATGTGTGCCGGCCGCATGTGGAGGATTGATGTCGGCGGCGGTGTATACACCGCACGCAACTGGTAAAGGAAAGCCCCGGCTGTAACACCGGGGCACAATCAACTATCGTTTACTCCTGAAGTTTAGCTTTCCTACCTCACTTCCATCATCTTTCAACATCTGCAGGTTCAGTTCCTTCTGGTCCGCTTTTACCTTAATCAGTGTTCTGTTACCGTCTTTAGGTCCGCCACCGATGACGATCGGGTAGCTATGGTCGGTTTGGGCTTCATGTACGCCGAATTTGTGCGTATGCCCGCTAATGAGCAGGTCGATCTTTGCCTGTTCGAATATAGGGCCGAACTTCTTGCGGCAGTCCATAGGGCCGTGCCAGTCGCCGGAGTGATAGTGGGGGATGTGCATCATTACCACGCGGAACCTGGCGTTCCTGAAAGCGGGTGATTTTACTACCTGTTTCAGCCATTCGGCCTGCTGGCTCCTGTAATTGTCGAAGTCTACGATGCCGGCATACACAGGGGCGGTATCTTCCTTGTCTTCGCCGGTATCCAGTACGGTAAAGTGTACGGGTCCCCAGGTGTACTGGAAATAATTGCGGTGTTCCGGTGTATCGAAGTACTCGTGCAGGTGCATGCGGAATTTACCACGGGTTTCGTGGTTGCCGCGTACAAATATGAACGGGGTGGTAGAAGAGAAGGTGTCGCCCAGCGGGGTAAGCAGGTGGTCTACTATCTGCTGTTCATCTGTCTGGTAATCAAACATATCGCCGTTCAGGAACAGGTAGTCGAAGTGTTCGCCTTTGTTAAGCGCCACCAGTGGTGCGAACGAGGCAGGGCGGTCGTGAATATCGTTCAGTACCAGCCAGCTCACCTCTTTCGGGTTACTGGCCGGTGTGGTAAAAGTCAGTACATCACTTTCAATGGTTTCGCCATAAGTAAGTTTATAGGGCTGGAACTCGGTTATTTCCTTCGATTTAACCTGGTAGCTGTATGTGGTGCCGGGTGTAAGTCCTTCGAGGCGTATCTTATTCAGGCGCTCGTAGGCTTCCACCATACCGTTGGTGAGGTGATGGGCTTTTTTGTCGCGTTGGCCCTTTTCGCCATACTCCACCCAACTATAGCAGGGTTTGGCCGTCATCCACATAATGGTCATAGACGTAGGTGTAGGGCACTGCAGATAAGGTTTAGTGGTAAAAACGTGGTTGCCTTCAGTTAGGGGCTCTTCCTGGCGTAATAATCCGCCGGCTTTTGCCGCCGGGGCCAGCCCAAAACCAATAGTGCCCAGCAGGCCGGCTTTGGAGAGGTTGCCGAGGAAGTCGCGGCGGTGAAGTTGTTTGTTCTTCATTCAATAGATCTTTTATATGTGTTAGGTAGGAGTGCGTAAAAATAGCCGGTGGGAGATTTATTTCCAGTGTTTTATGATAAAAGGCAGGTTAAATAAATATTATCACCGATATTGCGTGACTTTTACAAGGTTTTTCAACGGGCAGAAAATAAGTTTAAAAAATCAGGCAATTAGGGTTGCCGGGGTTTTTGAATTTCTGTTTCTAACCCTTACCTTTGCGCAAAATTTCATAAAACCGCACTATAAATTTCGATTAATATGCCTAACACAGGTAAGATCAAACAAATCATCGGTCCCGTAGTGGACGTGCATTTTGAAGGAAAATTGCCCGAAATCTACAACGCCCTGGAAATTACACGTGATAACGGCCAGAAACTGATCCTGGAAGTTCAGACGCACCTGGGTGAAGACAGCGTTCGTACAGTAGCGATGGATTCTACCGACGGTCTTGTACGCGGTATGGCTGTTGCAGACCTTGGCTCCCCGATCAAAATGCCCGTAGGCGAACAGATCAAAGGTCGTTTGTTCAACGTGGTAGGTGAGGCTATCGACGGTCTCGGTAACGTAGACGCTTCTAATGGTTACCCTATTCACCGTAAGCCGCCTCGCTTCGAGGACCTGGCTACTGATACTGAAGTGCTGTTTACCGGTATTAAAGTAATCGACCTGATCGAGCCATACGCAAAGGGTGGTAAAATCGGTTTGTTCGGTGGTGCTGGTGTGGGTAAAACCGTATTGATCCAGGAGCTGATCAACAACATTGCAAAAGGTTACGAAGGTTTGTCTGTATTCGCCGGTGTTGGTGAGCGTACACGTGAGGGTAACGATCTGATGCGTGAAATGATCGAAGCTGGTATCGTTAAATACGGCGAGAAATTCAAACATTCAATGGAAGAAGGCGGATGGGACCTGTCTGCTGTAGATAAAAAGGAACTGGAGCAATCACAGGCTACCTTTATCTTCGGTCAGATGAACGAACCTCCCGGAGCCCGTGCAAGGGTAGCCCTGTCTGGTCTTACTATCGCAGAATATTTCCGTGATGGAGATGGTACTGCAGGTGGTGGTAAAGACATCCTCTTCTTCGTAGATAATATCTTCCGTTTCACCCAGGCAGGTTCTGAAGTATCCGCGCTGTTAGGTCGTATGCCATCAGCGGTAGGTTACCAGCCAACCCTGGCAACTGAGATGGGTCTGATGCAGGAACGTATCACTTCTACCAAAAACGGTTCAATTACCTCCGTACAGGCGGTATATGTACCTGCGGATGACTTGACCGATCCGGCTCCGGCAACAACCTTCGCCCACCTTGACGCGACTACGGTATTGAGCCGTAAAATCGCTGACCTTGGTATCTACCCTGCGGTAGATCCATTGGACTCTACTTCCCGTATCCTTTCACCTTCTATCATCGGTGAAGCACACTACAACTGTGCTCAAAGGGTGAAAATGATCCTCCAGCGCTATAAAGAACTGCAGGACATCATCGCGATCCTGGGTATGGACGAGTTGAGCGACGAAGATAAACAAACCGTATTCCGCGCCCGTAAAGTACAGCGTTTCCTGTCACAGCCTTTCCACGTGGCAGAGCAGTTTACAGGTCTTAAAGGTGTACTGGTTCCGATCGAAGATACCATCAAAGGTTTCAACATGATCATGGACGGCGATGTGGATGATTATCCGGAAGCGGCTTTCAACCTGGTAGGTACCATCGAAGATGCGATGGAGAAAGGTAAGAAACTGCTCGAATCTGCCCGCTAAGGACAGAGCTGCCCGAGAGGACAGCGGTGTAAAAAGGATCCATTAACGCAACGCATTCAATCATGTTATTAGAAATATTAACACCGGAAAAAAAGCTTTTTACAGGCGAAGTATACGGTATACAACTGCCCGGCGTAGACGGCTCTTTCGAGATCCTCGACAGGCACGCGCCGCTGATTGCTGCGCTGGCTAACGGCAAAATGAAGGTGTTGGCCGACAAGACGCATGCAGAACATTATGTTATTGAAGGCGGCTTCGTAGAAGTGCTGAACAACAAAGCTACCGTACTGGTAGAAGGTGTTGTGCCAACTGGCAAGTAATTACGATTATCGTAAGATTAGCAGATAGTAAAAGGCCGGGTAAGATTACCCGGCCTTTTTTTGTACTTAATCCATTAAAGTCTAAGATGAAATACAACCGGCCGGTAAGAATGCAGACCGGGTTACCCTACGTTTAGATATACGAAGACAACGCTATGAGTCATTGCCTGGCGCATATTAAACCCCTAAATCGTTTATAACGGTTGGTATGAAATGACTAAAACAGCCATGGACGGGTGTTTCGCCTTTTACAGTTATAGCATAACTAAGTTAACCCAATATGCAGATAAAGGGCTGTTCATTCCTGTTCATTTTAAAAATGCTAGTTCAGTGATGGGTCGATAGGGAAGTTAGCCATCATGGCAAAAGAATGCCCCAGGTTCTTAAGCGCCAGTTTCCAGACGTCCTGGTCTTTTTCCTTAAATACCAGCGGTACACTAATATGGGAGAGTATCCAGCTTTTATCCTTGAACTCGGCTTCCAGTTGACCGGTACTCCAGCCGGAGTAACCAATGAAAAACTTGATCTTGCTCAAATCCATTTTGCCGGCATTAATAAGCTCAACAGCCGCATCGAAACGCCCGCCCCAGTAAAGGCCGGGTACGATCTCAAAGCCGCCTTCAATAAGCTCGGGTACCTGGTGTACGAAATGAATTGTGTCCTGCTGTACAGGGCCGCCGTTAAATACCGGGATGTTGGAGGGAATAATATCGGGAATAAGCTCGTCGAGCCGCTGATCGAACAGCTTATTGATCACAAAGCCAAAACTTCCTCTGTCCTGATGTTCGCACAGTAGTATAACAGCACGGGCGAAATTCGGATCTTTCAAAAAAGGGTCCGCAATAAGCAATATACCTGGCGATAACTGAACCATACACTAAATTTTTGCTTGCGTCTAACCAAATTTAGCTATTTGAGGGGAAGAATGGGAGGGGTATATAAAAAAAAGAAGGAGGCTAGACAACCCCCTTACCATTTTATCAACCAAAATCTAAATCGCTTATGGAAAGAATCCACGTCGATGTATGTAGAAATAAATTTTTATCTTTTTATCAACCAGTACTAGAATATCAAATTTAGTACCAGATTGCTCAGCAAAGTTAGGTAAAGTGCAGGGAAATATGATGTAAATTTTGCGTTAAAGTTACGTTAAAGTGATAGTGTTTTCGTAAAAACAGTATGGATGCGCCTTTCAGCGCTTTAATTTTGTATCATCGTTGCTATAGCAATAATAATTGTCAGCAATGGCCCTGCTATGGCCCGGGTTCACATCTATGGCGGTTATACGCTGATTTTTAACAAATTGTAGCCTTTCCCGGTCAGTTTGATTGGCTATCTTTAAAAAATATTCACCAGATTTAAGCATGTTGCCTTTAAAGAAAACATTTCCCCTGATAGTTGTCCTGATCACACTCTCCCTCGCCGGTATTATTTACATACAGGTAAGCTGGATAAGGAACGCAGCCGTAATTAAACGCGAAGAACGCGACCAGCGTATGTATCGCGTTATGGATACCGTGGCCAGGTCGATGATGAGCCGCAATTTTAAAACACTCCGCCTCGACCAAACCTTAGCCGACTCCCGGAATATCCGGCTGAGCCGTGACATAATGCCACTATTTGAACCTATTGGTGCCCGTTTTTCGGCTGACGAAGTGACAGCTTTGCTGAAAAGGGCCATGGCCAATAATAAGATCCAAACGGACTTTGAGTTTGCAGTGGTAGGCGAAAGAAGTTATCATTTAAAGTCGGCAGGTTTTGAGAAGATGGTGTACAATGCTACCGTGGTAGACTCTAACAGCTACCGGGTGTACGGGGTGTTTTTAAGCGATATGGAGATGCCCACACTGGTAGCCCCCGAGTCGTTGCAGGTAATTATTCCCCAGCAAAGCCCCTATATTTTTAAGTACCTCGGGTTCATGATCGTGGGCAGCATCCTGTTTACCACCATCATTATCATGGCCTTTTTACTTACCATCCGCACCCTGCTTAACCAGAAAAAGTTATCAGAAATAAAGTCGGACTTCATCAATAATATGACTCACGAGCTGAAAACGCCACTGGCCACTATCTCACTGGCCATCGACGCCATCGGCAATGAAAAGGTAATTGGTCACCCCGACAAAATCCGCCAGTTCTCCAGCATGATCAAAGAAGAGAACAAAAGGATGAATAAACAGGTAGAAACGATCCTGCAAAGTGCCATGATGGAAAAAGAAGAGATCGCGCTCAACCTGCAGGTGATCGATGTGCACCAGTTAATTACCCATACCGTGGAAAATTTGCAACTACAACTGGACAGTAAAAATGGTAAAGTAGACTTGCAGTTACAGGCCATCCAGCCCATCCTGAAGGTAGACGAGGTACACTTTGGCAACGTGATCTTTAACCTGTTGGATAACGCGATCAAGTACTCTAAACAGAACCTGGAAGTAAAAATCCACACCCATAATACCCGCAAACATCTCATTATCACTATTTCCGATAATGGTATAGGTATGACCAGGGATACGGTTTCACGTATCTTTGAGAAGTTTTACCGGGCGCACACGGGCAATGTACACAATGTAAAAGGCTTCGGCCTGGGCTTGTCGTACGTAAAAACCATTGTGGACGCGCACAAGGGAAAGATAAAAGCGGAGAGCGCCGTCGGTAAAGGCAGTAAATTTACACTGGAATTCCCCCAGGACTAAATACTATAACAGCAAGGAAAAATGGCATTAACAGAAAGAGAACTGCTGCGTTTCAAACACCCTATTGCCGTTCCCGGTGTAGGTATTGATATGCAGGACAAAATAAAGAACAGCCGTATACTGGTGATCGGCTGCGGTGGTTTAGGTGCTACCGTAATACAATACCTGAGCGCCGCCGGCGTAGGTGTAATAGGCATTGCCGATTATGGAGTGCTGCTCGAAGAAGATCTGGCGCGTACCCCGCTTTTCCAGATACAGGACATCCGGAAACATAAAGCGAAAATGGCCTCCAGCAGGATGTGGGCCTTTAATCCCTTTACCAAACACTATCCTTTACTGATACAGGTAAAGCCCGAAAACGTACTCACCGTAATCCGTGAATTCGATATTATAATAGATTGCAGTCAGCACCAGCCCACACACCTGGTGGTGAACGACGCCTGTATAACCACAGGCAAACCTTTCGTTATAGGCGAAGTGCATAACTGGGTAGCCTGGTGGGGTGGATTTAACTTCCCGCTGGCAGGTGGCAGCAAAAGCGCCAGTTACCGTTGTGTGAGTAAGAAGATTGATGAGTTTCGCAATTTCGACGCCGGTGCCCTGGCCTTTACGCATGGTGCAGCGGCTACCCAGCTCGTAAACGGGGTTATCCAGTACATCCTGGAAGTGCCAGGTATTGGTCGCCTGTTCAGCTTCGACTTCCTGCACCAGCAATTCAACATCGAAAGCATAACACCAGACGCGGTGGTAATTGAAGAAACGCTGGCCAAAGGCCTGCTTACGGCTGAGGAATACGGAATGGTGATAGAGCCCGACGTGGAGGATTAGATTTTACGTACCTTAAGGGAAGCATGAGCCCAACGGTGATCTATATCATTGCCGGCTACCTGGCATTAATTGTACTGGCCTACCTGGTACAGGAGTTCTTTATCTTTAAGCCGGAAAAGCTGCGCCAGGACTTCGCTTTTAAGTACGATCAGCCGTTTGAGGAGTTGTTTTACGAAGTAGCGCCGGGTGTACGCATTAACGGGTTACATTTCCTGGTAGATAAACCGCACGGTACCATCCTGTATTTTCATGGCAACAGCCGCAGCATTAAAGGCTGGGGTAAGTTCGCGAAAGATTTTACCCGGTATGGTTACGATGTGATCATGATCGATTACCGCGGGTTTGGCAAAAGCACCGGTAAACGCAGCGAACAGCAGTTACTGAAAGATGCGCAGTTCGTGTATGACACGCTGTTAGCCGCCCAGCCGGAACATTGCATATTGGTGTACGGCAGAAGCATTGGCAGTGGTTTTGCCGCCAAAGTGGCCAGTGATAATCACCCGCGCTACCTGATACTGGATGCTCCCTATTATAGTTTTGCCCGGGTAGTAAAAAGGTTTTTACCAATACTGCCCCTGCGCTGGGTACTGCGTTATCACCTGCGTACCGACCTGTGGATCAAAAAGGTAACCTGCCACACCTATATTTTACACGGCACCAAAGACCGGCTGATCCCTATCCGCCACAGCGAGCATCTGCAGGCGCTCAATCCGAACATGATTACACTTATCAGGATAGAAGGAGGGAGGCATAACAACCTGCCGGTTTTTCACGAGTATCATGCCTTTATAAGAGACATTTTGCAACATTAAACAGTACATGAAAGCATCGTTATCAAAATTCCCCTGGAAAAGGGCACTGTTATGGATTATTGCGCTGTATATCGGTGGCGGGGTAGTATTGTACTACGTCCAGGAGCGACTCATTTTTCACCCCACCGTACTACCGGTTAACTACCAGTATAAGTTCGATGTACCTTTTGAAGAGTTGCTGATACCTGTAAATAAGAAGGAAAAGATAAGTGCAGTGTTATTTAAAGCGGACAAGCCCCGTGGCATGGTGCTGTATTTTCACGGTAACGGGCAGAATATAGAACGTTATGCCGGGTACATGAAGTACTTTACCCGCAACGGTTATGATGCGTTGATCATGGATTACAGGCAGTTTGGAAAAAGCACGGGGCGTTTAAAGGAAGAAACCTTTTATGCAGATGCGCTGCAGATGTACAAAGTGGCCCGCGCTCACTACGCACCCTGGCAAATAGTGGTTTACGGGAAGTCGCTGGGTACCGGTATTGCTTCGCAGCTGGCTTCTGTAAGGGAATGTAAGGCCCTGGTGCTGGAAACGCCTTATTACAGTTTGCCCGATGTGGTGATGCAGTACGCACCACTATACCCGTACGACTACCTGATGAACTTTAAATTTCCTACGTATTCTTTTATTCCAGATGTAAAGGAGCCGATCACCATATTTCATGGAACAGAAGACGCCGTGGTACCTTACGGGTCGGCTGAGAAGCTGAAGCCGTTACTAAAGCCGACGGACGAGTTTATCACCATCCCGGAGGGGCATCATAACGGATTAACTAAGTTTAAGGTGTACGAACAAAAGATAGATTCCATCTTAAATAATTAAAAAATGCCTGCCGGTTACCGGCAGGCATTTAACTTAGTATCGTAAACGATTATTTCAGCGGTTTCAGGCTAACACCCGTGGCACCCACCTTCAACTCATGTTTTAAGCCCAGTTTTAACGCGAAGTTCTGTTCCTGGTGGCCTACCGGGAAGCCGTAACATACCGGGTAGCTGAATTCCTTCACTACGTGGCGAATGATTTCGTACTCTGTTTGGCCAAAAGGCGTTTCGGTTTCACGGGGGTCGGTAAACCCACCTACAATGAGGCCCGCCAGTTTATCGAGCCAGCCAGCCCGTTTCAGGGTGTACATCATACGATCTACACTATAACGGTACTCCCCGATATCTTCCAATACCAATATTTTTCCCTTCGTATCGATTTGTGAAGGCGAGCCTGAGGAGGCGGCTAACAGGGTAAGGTTACCCCCTACCAGTTCGCCTGAGCCAGATCCATTGCGGTTCATGGGGTGCGGGCCATGAGTGTATTTATAACTTTTGCCGGCGAGGGCCAGGCGAAGGCTCTGCACGTACTGGTCTTCCTGCGTAGCGATGGTAATACCGCTGCTCATCATAGAGTGGATGGTGGCCACCCCTACTTTCTGATGTACATGGGCATGAAGTACAGTAACATCGCTGTAGCCGCATAACCACTTAGGATTTTTACGGAATTTTGAGAAGTTAAGCTGGTCGATGATACAGATCATGCCATACCCTCCGCGGCCAAACAGTATAGCCTTGATTTCGGGATCGTCTAGCATGTCCTGCAGTTCCTCGAGGCGCAGTTCCTCCGGGGCCGAAAAGTTATGAAAACTGGTGCCTACGGTAATGCCCAGATGTACCCTGTACCCCCACGATTCCAACACACTGGCGGCGTATTCGGCCTGGTACAACTCCATTTTGCTACTCGCACAGGTAATACCGATCAGGTCACCTTTTTTCAGATATGGTGGAATTTTTATCATTCTTAAGTGCTTTAGTTACCTTTGCTGATTAATTGACATAATATTGCCAACAAGTATAAGCAATATTTTAAGACGGAAATTGAAACCCGGTAATGAATAAAATAAATTCACACTGCCAGGTTTCATCCGCCGGAAAAAAGACAAATAAGTACGGATGAAACAGTTTAACAGATACCTGGTCACAGCAGCGCTTCCATACGCCAATGGCCCCGTGCATATCGGGCACCTGGCGGGTTGTTACCTACCTTCGGATATATACGTGCGTTACCTGCGGGCAACCGGGGCAGACGTAAAATTCATATGCGGCACGGACGAACATGGAGTTCCCATCACCATTAAGGCGATGAAGGAAAACGTAACCCCGCAGGATATTGTAGACAAATATTACGCGATCATACGCGACAGCTTCGCAGCGATGGGTATATCTTTCGATGTGTTCTCGCGTACCTCCAATACAGTACATCACGAAACCGCTTCTGCCTTCTTCACCAACATGTACGAAAAAGGACTGTTCGAAGAAAAAGAATCGGAGCAGTATTATGATGAAGTGAAAAACGTGTTCCTGGCCGATCGTTACATTATCGGTACCTGCCCTAAATGTGGTAACGATAAAGCATACGGCGACCAGTGCGAACGTTGCGGCACCTCGCTGAGCCCGGATGAACTCATCAACCCAAGATCTGCACTGAGCGATGCAGTGCCTGTGAAAAGGAAAACAAAACACTGGTACATGCCTTTACAGCAGTACGAACCATGGTTGAAAGAATGGTTGCTGGAAGGACATAAAGAGTGGAAAAATAACGTATACGGACAGTGTAAAAGCTGGATAGACAGTGGCCTGCAAAGTCGCGCCATGACCCGCGACAGCAACTGGGGCATTAAAGTGCCTTTACCGGATGCGGAAGGCAAGGTGTTATATGTTTGGTTCGATGCGCCTATCGGTTACATATCTGCCACCAAAGAACTGACGCCCGACTGGCAAAAGTACTGGTGCCAGGACGATACCAAACTGGTACATTTTATCGGTAAGGACAATATCGTGTTCCACTGTATTATATTCCCGGCTATGTTGAAGGCGCACGGTAATTTCGTGTTGCCCGAAAACGTACCCGCTAACGAGTTCCTGAACATTGAAGGCGAAAAGGTATCAACATCGCGCAACTGGGCGGTGTGGGTAAACGATTATGTAAAGGACTTTCCCGATCAGCAGGATGTGCTGCGTTATGTATTATGCAGCACTGCGCCGGAAACAAAAGATAATGACTTTACCTGGAAAGACTTTCAGGATCGCAATAACAGCGAGCTGGTATCCATCTTCGGTAATTTCGTGAACCGTACCATGGTGCTTATGCACAAGCTGTGTGGGGGTAAAGTGCCGCCCATACATGCGGATGTGAAGGATGAAAGGGACGATGCGGTGTTTCAGATGTTGCAGAGCGCAAAACAGAAAATCACCGATTCGCTGGAAAACTACCGTTTCCGGGAAGCCCTGTCGGAAATGATGAACGTAGCGCGTGAAGGCAACCGTTATTTACAGGAAAAGGCGCCATGGCTGCTGGCAAAAACACCAGAACTACAGGCCGAAAATCAAAAGGTGATCGATAACTGTTTGCACGTGTGTTTACAACTGACCGCTAACCTGGCGATATTCGCCAATCCTTTCCTGCCTTTCACCGCGCAGAAAATCTGCCATATGCTGAAGGTGGTCGATCGTATGCTTGAATGGAGCAACGCCGGCAGCATGAAGCTGGTGAGCGTGGGTTATACTTTACGCGCGCCGGAATTATTATTTAAGAAAATAGAAGACGAACAGGTGAAAGAACAAGTAGATAAATTGCATGCAGGTTTAGCGCAGTCTGCCGCCGCACAAGCCGCCGCAGAACCCGCTAAACCAGCAGCGCCAAAGAAAGCAGAAATCCAATACGACGACTTCGCGAAACTGGAACTGAAAGCCGGTACCATTACCGCGGCTGAGAAGGTCGAGAAAGCAGACAAACTGCTGAAACTGACCGTAGACCTGGGTAGCGAACAACGCACTGTAGTTTCTGGTATTGCCATGCACTATAAACCAGAGGATATCGTAGGCAAACAGGTTACGCTCGTTGCCAACCTGGCCCCACGCAAAATGCGCGGTATCGAAAGCCAGGGTATGATACTGATGGCGGAAGATGAAGATGGCCGCCTGGTATTCGTGAACCCTGCCGAGGCGGTAGCGCCCGGTAGTAACGTAAGCTAATCTTACTGAAATAAGAATGGCCGCCTATCAACGGCCGTTTATAATACTGCTTTAAAGGCTTTAAAAACACAACAGGCGTCAGCGTTTGTTGTGTTTTTTTGTTTTAATGTTGTTCACAATCAATTGATTGTTACTATATAGGGCGTTGTGAAAGCGGCATTGGCAATATTTTCTGCTGCAAACAGTGGTGGTGCGTACGGTAGCTTGTTTACCAGCGCGGGTTGGCGGGCGAGGCAAAGTTTCATCTGCCTGTTTGATGTACGAATGGCAAAAAACACTAAATTCATTTATTATTCCACAAGTTCAATAACCGCATAAAAGCAGGAAACATGCAAAGAAGAATCAATAAAGTAGCTGTGCTGGGATCAGGGGTAATGGGCTCAAGAATTGCCTGTCATTTTGCAGGCATTGGCGTTAAAGTACTGTTGCTGGACATTGCACCGAAAGAACCGAACGACGCGGAGAAAGCGAAAGGCCTCAGTACTGATCATCCGGCTGTGAAAAACCGTATTGTAAACGAGGCTTTGCAGGCTGCTTTAAAATCGAACCCTTCGCCTGTTTTTAATAAAGAGGTGGCTAAACATATCAGGACGGGCAACTTTACCGACAATATGAAAGATATTGCGGGTTACGACTGGATCATTGAGGTGGTGGTGGAAAACCTGGAGGTGAAGAAGTCGGTGTTCGAACAGGTAGAACAATTCCGTAAACCCGGTACCCTCATTACTTCCAATACATCGGGCATTCCTATTCATTTGATGACGGAGGGCCGGAGCGAAGACTTTAAAAAACATTTCTGCGGTACGCACTTCTTCAACCCGCCGCGTTACCTGCGCCTGCTGGAAGTAATTCCAACACCGCATACCGATCCTGAAGTAGTGGATTTCCTGATGCACTACGGCGACCTGTACCTGGGTAAAACCACGGTGCTGGCGAAAGATACTCCTGCCTTCATCGCTAACCGCGTGGGCGTATTTTCCATTATGGCCATCTTTCATATTATGGAGGAGATGGGCTTAAACGTGGATGAAATAGATACGCTGACCGGCCCTGTAATTGGCCGCCCTAAATCGGCCACGTTCCGTACGGCCGATGTGGTGGGTATCGACACCCTCGTGAAAGTGGCCGTGGGAGTGGAACAAAACTGTCCGCAGGACGAAGCAAAAGCGATATTTAAAATACCCGCTTTCCTGCAAAAGATCGTAGACAACAAATGGCTGGGCGATAAAACAGGCCAGGGGTTTTATAAGAAAACAAAAGGAGAAGGCGGAAAAGAAATACTGACGCTAAACCTGCAAACCATGGAGTATGGCCCGCGCCAGAAGGCAAGGTTCGGCAGCATAGAAGCGGCCAAACCGATAGACGACCTGAAACAGCGGATACGTGCAGTGGCGAATGGCACCGACAAAGCGGGGCAGTTCTATCAATCTTTCCATGCTTATCTTTTCTCTTACATCTCACACCGTATTCCCGAAGTAGCCGATGATCTTTATAAAGTGGACGATGCCATGAAAGCCGGTTTTGGCTGGGAGATAGGTGCTTTCGAAACCTGGGATTTGCTGGGCGTGGAAAGCGGTATCAAAACCATCGAAGCGAAAGGTTTAACCGTTGCCCAATGGGTGAAAGATATGCTGGGCAAAGGCATTAAGCACTTCTACAAAATAGAGAACGGTAAAAAGTATTACTACAGCCAGGTATCGCAGCAATACGAAGCTATACCGGGTACCGATAACTTCGTGATACTTGAAAACTATGCAGGCAACGTTATCTGGAAAAACGCCGCCTGTAGTTTGTACGACCTGGGCGATGGTGTAGCCTGCCTCGATTGGAAAACAAAGATGAACACCATTGGCGGTGAAGTGCTGGAAGGAATTCATAAAGCAGTAGACCGTGCGGAAAAAGATTTCCTTGGTTTAGTGATAGGGAACGATGGTGCCGTGTTTTCGGCAGGCGCCAATGTGGGTATGATATTTATGTTTGCGGCAGAGCAGGAGTACGATGAACTGGACATGGCCGTTCGCCTGTTCCAGCGTACGACCATGCGCCTGCGTTACTCCTCCATCCCTGTAGTAGTGGCTCCTCATGGTCTTACGTTAGGTGGTGGCTGCGAGATGAGTTTACATGCAGATAAAGTGCAGGCCGCAGCAGAAAGTTATATTGGCCTCGTGGAATTTGGTGTAGGTCTTATTCCAGGCGGCGGCGGTACTAAAGAAATGGCTTTAAGGGCAGCCGATGAATTTAAAGATGGATTAGTGGAGAATAATATCCTCCAGGAGCGTTATCTTACAATAGCCACCGCTAAAGTGAGTACCTCCGCGCACGAAGCCTTTGACTTAGGTATTTTAAGGCATGGTACAGATGAAATAAGTCTTAACCAAAGCCGGGTGATTGCCGATGCGAAACGCAGTGTGATAGAGATAGCGGCCGATGGTTATACCAGGCCGGTAGAACGTACCGATGTGAAAGTATTGGGTCGCGGTGGTTTAGGCGCTATGCTGGCCGGTGTGAACGGGATGAAGTTCGGTAATTACATTTCCGAGCATGATGCTAAGATAGCAGGCAAGCTGGCGTACGTAATGTGTGGCGGCGACCTGAGCGAACCTACGCTGGTGAGCGAGCAATACCTGCTGGACCTGGAAAGGGAAGCCTTCCTGAGCCTTTGTGGTGAAAGGAAAACGCTCGAACGCCTGCAGGCGATGCTTAAAACCGGCAAACCCCTCCGTAACTAGAAATTTTAACCTGTTGGGTGATAGAAAAGGGGTGTTGGTCAAACAAACACCCCTTTTTTTATATCTCGCCCTATATTCACCTAAAATTTATCAACTGTGTCAATTCTATCCCTCAACAACATCGCTAAAAGCTACGGACGTATACAGGCGCTAAAAGGCGTTTCGTTCGACGTCCCGGCGGGTAGCGTTTTCGGCATACTCGGGCCTAACGGTAGTGGTAAAACTACCCTGTTAGGTATAGTAACCGATGTGCTCAAAGCCGATTCCGGCACCTTTACCCTGTTTGACGGCCCCGCGGGTGCCGATGCCCGTAAACAAATAGGCACGCTGCTGGAAACGCCCAACTTTTACCATTACCTGTCGGCCTTCGATAACCTGCGCATTGCAGCGGCTATTAAAGGTCGTGGCGAGGATGATATACAACGTGTACTTGGCATTGCCGGTCTTACCGAGCGTCAGCACTCCAAATTCAAAACCTTTTCCCTGGGTATGAAACAGCGCCTGGCCATTGCCTCCGCGCTGCTGGGCGACCCAGGCGTACTGGTGCTGGATGAGCCCACCAACGGCCTCGATCCAGTGGGTATTGCTGAAGTAAGGCGCCTGATCAAGGAGCTGGCCGGTATGGGTAAAACCGTAATTATGGCCAGCCATCTGCTGGATGAGGTAGAGAAGGTGTGCGATCATGTGGCGATCATGTTAAAAGGTAACCTGCTGATGAGCGGGCCTGTATCGCAGGTGATAAGCCGGGAAGATTTTATAGAGATGGGTGCTGCCGACCTGGAAAGGCTGAAGCAGGTGATAGCCGGGCATCCTGCCTTTTCAAGCATTGTAGCCAGTACAGAAACGCTGCAGGTAAGCTTCCACAATGGAACTACCGCGGAAGAAGTAAACGCCTGGTGCTTCGAGAACGGCGTACGTCTTAACCATCTCATCATCCGCAAAAAGAGCCTGGAAGCGGCATTTTTTGAAATCACCAAAGCTTAATCATCATGTTCAATATTATACGTACAGAATGGCTGAAGGTAAGAACGTACCGCACATTTTGGGTACTGTTTGGCGTAGCCGTGCTTTTTATACCGGCCATTAACATTATCGTGGCCGAATTTAACCGGAATATAAAAGGCGAAACAAAAGGCCTGTTTTCTATCGCCCTTTACGACTTCGATACCGTGTGGCGCATGATGGGGAATGTAACGTCCCTGTTCACCATCTTTTTCGGGTTCCTGGTTATTATATTGGTTACCAATGAGTTCACCTTTAAAACACACCGCCAGAACGTAATCGATGGCTGGAGCCGGGTTGATTTCCTGCTCTCCAAAGTATTCTGGGTATTGTTCCTCTCCGTATTTGCGCTGATCATCACCGTTATTACCGGGTTGTGCCTGGGCCTGGTGTATGGCAAGAGCGACATCGGCTTCGACGATTTCAGTGCCGTGTGGTTCTATTTCGGCCAAATGGTGCTGATGTTAACCATGGCGTTGTTTGTCGGCATGTTTGTGAAACGTGCGGGACTGGCCATGGTGCTGTACCTGGCTTATACCATGGGGGTAGAGCAGTTGATCGTAGCGGTAGGCAAGAAGTACGTGGGATCGGTATTTACATTACTGCCCATACAGGCTGGCGATGAAATGATGCCCCTGCCGATAGTGGACAAAATGGTACCCAACGTAAGCCTTTATTCTCCTACAGTGTATGCGCTTACGATAGTGGCTTATATAGGCCTGTTCGGTTACCTGGTGTACCGGAAAATGGCAAAGGCCGATCTGTAATAAGATCACAGCTGGTTTAGCAAGGGAGGAAGGCGGGAGGTAATATCTCCCATCTTCCTCCCTTTTTTTCATATTCTTATACTATATTTTTTTATTTAACATTTAATATTTCTGATTGTAGCCGCCGGAGGTTAAATTTGTTGTCTAAAGCCTTTACAATTGAAAAATGAGGAAATAACCATACTGGTTACCAACGATGATGGCATTACCGCCCCGGGCATACGTGCGCTGGTAAATGCGGTAAAATCATTGGGCAGGGTAGTAGTGGTAGCGCCCGACAGTCCGCAGTCGGGCAAGGGGCATGCTATTACTATTGGAACACCGCTGCGGCTGGACCAGGTGGATGTTTTCGAAGGAGTAGAGTCCTGGCAATGTTCAGGAACACCGGTAGATTGTGTAAAGCTGGCCCGGGCCAAAATCCTGCACCGCAGGCCCGATATCTGTGTAAGCGGTATTAACCACGGCGCTAACCACTCCATCAATATCATTTATTCCGGCACCATGTCGGCCGCGATGGAAGCAGCCCTGGAAGGTGTGCCTTCAGTAGGTTTCTCGTACCTCGATTACAACTACGATGCGGATTTCACCCTGCCGCAGCAGGTAGCGCACGAGGTAACAGCAAAAATGATCAATACCAAACTGCCGGCCGGAACGTTATTCAATGTAAACATTCCGAAGCTGGACGTTAAAGATTATAAAGGCATCCGTATATGCAGGCAGGCCAATGCAAAATGGGTAGAAGAGTTTGAGGAAAGAGTTGATCCGCATAGCAAGAAGTATTACTGGCTTACCGGTGAGTTCCGTAACCTGGATGAGGGCGATGATACCGACGTGTGGGCGCTGGAAAACGGGTATACATCGCTGGTACCTGTACAGTATGATCTTACCGATTATAAACTAAAGCAACAACTTATATCCGAATGGAAGTTCTGACCAATAATCCCATTAATACCATGTTAAAAAAAGATAACCTCCTGCTGGGCGTCATACTTGGTCTGCTTACCCCGGTGGTAGGTATGATACTCTATTATTTCCTCGCGTTTTTACCGAAAGGTTTGTCGTTTACCGGTTTCGTCGAGCTGCTGGGAACTAATCGTTTTCTGCTGCCTAAGTTCATCAGCGTATCGCTGTTGCTCAATGGCCTGGTGTTTTACCTGTACACCCGCAAACGCCGCGATGTAACGGCTAAAGGCATTTTCCTGGTTACCATGTTGTACGCAATTGTTATCTTGCTGCTCAAACTTATTTTTTAGAAAGGAGAAGGAGCATGAAATACTACATTATCGCCGGTGAGGCTTCGGGAGATCTGCATGGGAGTAACCTCATCAAACAATTGAAGCAACTGGACACAGCGGCCGATATACGTTGCTGGGGCGGCGATATGATGGAACAGGCTGGCGCAAAAGTAGTGAAACACTATCGCGACCTGGCTTTCATGGGCTTTATAGAGGTGGTGATGAACCTGCGCACCATTCTTAAGAACCTCGACATCTGCAAACAAGATATACTCGCTTATAAACCTGATATTCTCGTATTGATCGACTACCCCGGTTTTAACCTGCGTATTGCCGAATGGGCAAAACAGCAGGGAATCAAGGTCGCTTTTTACATCTCTCCCCAGGTATGGGCCTGGAAAGAAGGAAGGGTGAAAAAGATAAGGGAAACGGTGGATAAGATGCTGGTGATACTGCCTTTCGAGAAAGACTATTACCGGGATAAGTGGAATTACGAAGTGGAATATGTAGGCCATCCGCTGATAGAAGTGGTGAAAGAGGCGAGAGAACAACCTGCCGCGCCGAAGTTTTCCGATAAGCCTGTTATTGCCCTGCTGCCCGGCAGCCGCAAACAGGAGGTAACGATGAAACTGCCTATCATGCTCACCATGGCCCGCTACTTCCCCGAATACCAGTTCGTGGTAGCCCAGGCCCCTAGTCTTGACGATGCTTTCGTGAACAGTTTTGTATCAGCTTATCCCAACGTATCGCTGGTAAAAGGACAAACATATTCTTTGCTGATGCAGGCCAGTGCCGCACTGGTTACTTCCGGCACCGCCACCCTGGAAACCGCCTTGTTCGGTGTGCCCGAAGTGGTTTGTTACAAAGGCAGTTCCATCTCCTACTTCCTGGCCAAACGCCTGATTAAAGTAAAATACATTTCGCTGGTCAACCTGATCATGGATAAACCGGTGGTGAAAGAACTGATACAACACGACCTTACGGAAGAAAAACTGCTGAAAGAATTAACCCTCCTGCTAAAAGACGAACACAGAAAGCAGCAGATGAAAGCCGACTACGCTGCCCTCTGGACGCTGCTGGGCGAAGGCAACGCTTCGCGCCGCGCCGCCAAAGCAATTGTAGACATGCTTTAATGATGCCTGAACAGGCGGATGATCATAATCACCAATGCTACCAGGAACAGCAGGATGGATATCCTGTTCATACCATGCATCATGCGGGTGTTAATGCCCGCGGGTGCCGATGGGTCTTTTTTCCTGAGAAACAGGTACTGCGCTATCTGTTGAAAAATACTTTTCATAAATGTCCTTTTCTCCTGCAAATATCCCCCAAATTTGGCTGCCAGTGATTAATTGAGCATTTTTATGCAAAGATTTTTCATGAAGAGCAGGCTTTTTTCGATCAGATCGGTGATTTTGATCTTTTTAATGATGGGGGCTATGAACACCATTATTGCACAAACACAACGTATTCCACTGGATAAAGGCTGGGAATTCCGCCGCCTGGACGACAACCACTGGTTGCCGGCCACAGTGCCCGGTGCCGTGCATACGGACCTGATCAACAATAAGAAAATTCCTGATCCCTATTTCGGTACCAATGAAAAGGGAATGCAATGGCTGGATAAACTCGACTGGGAATATCGCACTAATGTAAATATCCCGGCCAGCCTGCTTCAACAGCCGTTTGTTGACCTGGTAACGGAAGGCCTGGACACCTACGCCGATGTATACATAAACGACCAGCAGGTGCTGCAGTCGCAGAACATGTTCGTGGCGCATCAAACGGAAATAAAACAACACCTGAAAGCAGGCAGCAACAGCATTCGCATCGTGTTTCACAGTCCGATAAAAAAGGATATGCCGAAGTTCCTGCGCGATGGTTTCTTATACCCCGCAGGCAACGACCAGATGGACATCCCTTTAAGCATCTACGCCCGTAAAGCGCCCTACCATTACGGCTGGGACTGGGGCCCGCGCCTTGTCACTTCCGGTATATGGAAACCGGTTTACCTGCAGGCGAGAGGAAAAGCCGCACAGCACGACGTGTGGGTGAAACAACTGAAACTCGACGATAAAAAGGCAGACCTCTCCGCCACCGC
This sequence comes from uncultured Chitinophaga sp., assembly GCF_902168175.1. Taxonomy (GTDB): domain Bacteria; phylum Bacteroidota; class Bacteroidia; order Chitinophagales; family Chitinophagaceae; genus Chitinophaga. The sequence continues at coordinate 70,524 of NZ_CABHOU010000041.1, forward strand.
AGTAATCGATGTACAGCAGGCCGGTAAATACCGTTTGCTGGTGCATAGCCTCGATAAAGCGTTTAAAGATCAGGTGTTACCACTGGACCTGCAGCCCGGAAAACATACCGTGGCCCTGCCGTTCAGCATCAGCAATCCGCAGCGCTGGTGGCCGCTCGGCTTAGGTGCGCAAAAACTGTATAATGTGCAGGTGGCCTTGCTGGATGGTAAGGATACCTTATCTACCCAAACCCAAAGAATAGGCCTGCGCTCCATCGAAGTGGTGAATAAGCCGGATAGCCTGGGCGAAAGCTTTTACGTAAAAGTGAATAACGTGCCGGTGTTCATGAAAGGCGCCAACTACATTCCGCAGGATAACTTTTTACCACGTGTTACCGACGCCCGCTACCGCAAGCTGTTTGCCGATATGAAAGAAGCCAACTTCAACATGGTGCGCGTATGGGGCGGCGGCATTTACGAAAACGATATCTTCTACGACCTCGCCGATGAAAACGGTATACTGGTATGGCAGGACTTTATGTTTGCCTGCTCACTGTACCCTTCTGACAAAGACTTTCTGCAACAGGTAACCGAAGAGGCTGCGCAAAATATCAAACGCCTTCGCACACATCCATCGCTTGCACTCTGGTGTGGTAATAATGAAATTGGTGTTGCCATTAATAACTGGGGCTGGAAAGATGGTTATGGTTATACCGATGCGCAGTGGAACACCCTGCTGAAAGGTTATGATCAGTTGTTTAAAGAACTGTTGCCTGCCCAGGTAAAAGCCAATGATCCGGAACGTTTCTATTTCCATTCCTCACCTATCAGCAACTGGGGTACGCCGCAGGATTTTACCAAAGGCGATAACCATTACTGGGGAGTATGGCACGGTATGGAATGGTTTGAGGCTTTCCTGACCAAAGTGCCGCGTTTTATGAGTGAGTATGGCTTTCAGTCGTTTCCCGACCTGCATACGGTGCGCAGGTTTGCGAACGAAAGTGATTATAATATCAATTCGTTTGTGATGATGGCTCACCAGCGCAGTACTACGCGTGGTAATGCGGCCATCCGCACTTACATGTTACATTACTACAATGAACCAAAGGACTTCTCATCTTTTTTATACGTCAACCATGTTTTGCAGGCGGAAGGTATGAAAGTGGGCATGGAAGCACACCGTCGCGCGATGCCTTATTGTATGGGAACACTGTACTGGCAGGTAAACGACTGCTGGCCGGCCGCTTCGTGGTCGGGCATTGATTATTACGGGAGATGGAAAGCAATGCACTATTACGTGAAGAAAGCTTACGAGCCGGTACTCGTATCGAACGTAATAGAGAAAGATAAACTAAACACTTACGTGGTGTCGGACAAACTCACCGATGAAAAGCTGCAACTGGAATTGTCGCTAACAGACCTGGAGGGTAAAGTGATCTGGAAAAAGCAGCAGGTGATTACCGCAAAGGCGAACACCAGCGCGGTGCAGCATAGCATCGCTTTAACAGCGTTATTAAAGGGTGTAGATACTTCGAGGGTAATATTCTATTCGAAATTGGTAAAGAACGCTCAGATAACGGGCGATAATGTGTTTTATTTTGCTAAACCGAAATCGCTGGCACTTTCGGAACCAGGTATTACGCAGGAAATAAGTGAAAAGGATGGGGTGATAAGCGTAACACTGAAAACAAAGAAGCTGGCGAAAAACGTGTATCTTTTCTTAAACAGTGACAATGCCTCCCATTTCGGCGATAACTACTTTGACATGATGCCGGGTGAGGAAAGAACAGTGACGATAACAACTACTAACAGCCTGGAGCAGGTGAAGAAAGGCCTGCAGGTGAGCAGCCTTTACAACGCGGGAAATAATTAGAACTACAATTAACCAATATGAAAAGAGTATTGATTGCATGTTGCCTTGGAATGCTGTGTTTTACAGCCGCCAAAGCGCAGGAGGAAACGCCTTACGTGCCCGAAAAGGACCCGGTGGTGGCGAAGAAGCTGGACGATTGGCAGGACTGGAAATTCGGACTGATCATGCACTGGGGCACTTATTCCCAGTGGGGTATCGTTGAATCGTGGAGCCTTTGCCCGGAGGATGAAGGATGGACGCAGCGTACGCCCGCAGGCATTCCTTACTACGACTATGTTAAAAAGTACGAAGCCCTGGCCAACACCTTTAACCCATCTGCCTTTGACCCTGAAAGATGGGCCAAAGCGGCAAAAGGCGCCGGCATGCAATACATGATTTTCACCACCAAACACCACGATGGTTTCTGTATGTTCGATACGAAGCAAACAGACTATCGTGTAACCGCACCTAATGTGCCTTTTAGCAAGAACCCGCGTGCGAACATCACCAAAGAAGTATTCGGCGCTTTCCGCAAAGAAGGTATCCATGTAGGCGCTTACTTTTCAAAGCCCGACTGGAATACGGAGAATTACTGGTGGTCGTACTTCCCGCCGAAAGACAGGAACGTGAACTACGAGATCGCTAAATATCCTGACAGGTGGAAGAAGTTCCGGCAGTTTACTTATAACCAGATCGAAGAACTGATGACGGGTTACGGTAACGTGGAAATACTCTGGCTGGACGGCGGCTGGGTACGTCCGCTGAATATGCACAACAAAGAATCACTCTCCTGGAATAAAACACCTGCGCAGGACCAGGACATTGATATGGCCGGCATTACTAAAATGGCGCGCCAGCATCAGCCGGGTTTGATCGTGGTCGATCGCAGCGTACATGGTCCGTTCGAGAACTACCGTACGCCGGAACAACAGATCCCTGAGAAGCCACTGAGTTATCCATGGGAAACCTGTATGACCATGGGCGGCTCATGGTCGTATGTGCCGAATGATGTGTATAAACCAACAAATACCATCATTCATAACCTGGTGGATATTGTGGCCAAGGGCGGTAACTACCTGCTCAACGTTGGCCCCGGCCCGAACGGCGAGTGGCACAACGAAGCTTATACCCGCATGGAAGAAATAGGTGCATGGATGAAACAGAACGGTGAGGCGATTTATGGCACCCGTGCAGTAGCGCCTTACAAAGATGGAAAGGTATGTTTCACCCAGAAGAAGAACGGCGGCGCTATTTATGCCATCTACCTGCTGGAGGAAAATGAAGGCCTGCCTGCCACCATCAGCTTCAAAGGACTGAACCTGAAAAAAGGAACGAAAGTATCTATCCTGGGCGCTAAAGGAAATTTATCCTGGAAAGCGAACGGCGATGAAACCGTGATCGCTATACCAGCGTCGGCCCGCAAAAGTGTTTTTTCACACGCAGTAGCTATTAAACTGGGGTAATAATTTTTGAATAGATAGAAAAGCAGAAGGCCATTCCGTTACGGATGGCCTTCTGCTTTTTCTACTTTATTTCGTTCAGCCATTTGGCAAAGTGGAAGGATACGCCAAGGTGAAAGTTGATCGGCTGGAAGTATTCGCCATGGTCCCAGTCGTCATATTCGGCATTATTGCTGCCGGTCACGTTCGGCGCCCTGTCGAACGGCAGAACAAACCCGATCTGTCCCATAAAACGCACGTACTTAAAGCCTACTTTGATAGTAGCCGCAGGTTCCCAGTTTACCATCCACTTGTCCCGGAATTCCAGGAAGTTTTGCTGGTAATAATCATCGTCCTGGAAAGCCAGAGGGCCTATAGACGCTTTGTTAAAGTGCAGTACCGAAAAGCGGCTGGCAATTGAGAAGTCGACCACTTTGTGCGCTATCCCGAACCCAGGTTGGATAAAAAACTTATCGAAGCCGGCAGTGATCTTGTAATCACGTTTGGTGCTGCGCACCGGATCTTCTGTATCGTAATAATTAGCGGCTACTGTTCTGAAGTTACCACGCCCATAACCGCCATATACTTCAAACACTTTAGCCTTGGTGCGCGACCTGCCGAACCTGTTAAAGTAACCGGCGCCCACTTCAAACAGTCCGCCCCGTACATCATTATCATAAGGGTACGTAGGATCGTCGTCGGGATTGTTGCCGTTGTCAAAGCGGAACACGTACTGGCCGTTGGCCATAATGCCTATGTGGTCGGTAACAGCGTAGGCCAGCTGATAGTTGGTAAACGTAAGGTTGGCCTTCAGTTCGTTCTTTTCCTGTAAAACAGGCGCATTTACGGCGTTTGGTACATAAATGTGCATCTTGTCGGAGCAGGAGCAGAGGATGGCGGTAAACGCGGAAAGAATCAGAATAAGTGATTGTTTCATGCAGGGGATGGTTGAGCGTGATAAAGGATGTTTATAGATCAGTATAACAGTGCTTAAAGATCGGTATTTTTTATTTCATGGCTGCGGTCATTTAGCGGTGATCTCTTCATTACCGGGAGCAGCTGAGTGCGAAGTCCGGGCCGATAAATGTTTCATACGGTGATAGATTTTGGGCCAAACTAAAAATCCCCTGCCGCGGTAACGACAGGGGAGCGTGTTTTATCTTTTCGCATTCAGCCAACTGCCGAAGTTGAACGATGCGCCTACGTTAAAGGCTACCCTTTGAAAGTAGTCGGTGATGTAAGTGTCGCTGTATTCATCATCGCGCAGCGCGTTTGATACGGTGAGCTGCATAGAGTATTTGATGTACTTGTAACCCACCTTAAAAGTAACGGTAGGTTCCAGGAAAGGTACCCAGGTATTGTTAAGGGAAGTAAAGTTGGCCAGGCCCTCCGGATCATTGGCAAACGCCAGTGAGTTCCTGGTTTGACTATGGAAGCGTACTACAGAAAAGCGCGGCGTAAACGCTACCTCAATTACTTTATGCGACAGGCCAATGGAAGGCTGCACAAAGAATTTAGTAAAGCGGCTGCCTACCTTGTAATCGACTTTCTTATCGGTGCCCGCGTTTTGATAATACGCATCGTCGATGGTGCGGAAGTTACCTATGCCAACACCGCCATACACATCGAACACCGCTCTGCGTTTTTCATCGAGGGCGGTAAAGTAACCTGCTCCTACTTCCACCGAGCTGCCCCGGGCATCGTAGTCGATCACGTCGTCGTCGCCATAGTACTCTCCATTATCGCCGCCATACAGCCAGCTACGGTTAAATACCCACTGTCCGCCAGCCATAACGGCAAAGTGATCGGTGGGAGCGTAGGCAATTTGAGCGGCGTTGAGGGATACGAGACCTTTAACTTCATTTTTTTCTTTTAACAGGGGAACGTTTACGGCGCTGGGCACATAAACATGCATGGTTTCTGTACATGCGCTAAAGGCGCAGGTAATAACAGCCAGGCACAGGAATACATAGATTCTCATATAGTTTATTGTAGGTACGTAATATAGATGTTGGAATGGTCGAAAATGTTACAATTCAGGCATTATTTCCGGGTCGAATCTCTTTTGATGAGTTCTACTTCAAATACATAATTTTTGATGATACGGCTTTTCTCGTCCTGGTTAATGAGTTGTACAAGCGTTTCTATGGCCTTTTCGCCCATTTTATACCCCGATTGCTCCACGGTAGTAAGCGAGGGGGTGATAATACGGGAAGAAAGGTCGTTGGAGTAGCCCACCACCTTGATCTGCTCCGGTATCGCGATGTTCCGCCTCCTGGCCTCCTGTATGAAACCTACGGCCGACATATCATTCGCAGAAAACAGTCCGTCGGGCAGGTCGGGACCGGCCAGCATTTGCTCGCTGGCTTCCAGTGCGGCGTCCAGGGTGAGGTTATGAACAGATACGAGTTTCTCGTCGAAAGGGATGCCATACTTTTCAAGTGCCGCCTTATAACCCGCCAGGCGTTGCTGGTAAAGGTTACAGGTTAACACCCCGGAGAAGTGGGCAATACGTTTGCAGCCCTGTTCTATAAGATGCTCCGTTGCCAGGAAACCGCCTTTGAAGTCGTCGCCCGTAATCGTATACCCCTTGAAATCGGCCGGTACCCGGTCGTAGAATATCAGGGGGATATTATTTTTAACAAAGGGATTGAAGTGGTCGAAGTTGGTGGTGAACATGGACGATACGGCCAGCAGCCCGTCTACCCTCAGCGAGTAAAAGGTGTGTACCAGTTCTTTTTCCATGGCCACGGTTTCGTCCGACTGGCCTATAACGATACTGAACCCGTACTTATGTGCTTCGTGCTGAATACCGCTGATGGCGGTGCTCTGGAAGTACATGGAGGTTCGGGGTACAATAAGGCCGATGATGTTCGACCGCTTTTTGCGCAGGCTCGAAGCTATCCAGTTGGGTACATAACCCATTTCGGTAGCCATTTGCTGCACCTTTTCACGCGTATCCTCGTTAATCAGGGGATTGTTTTGCAGTGCTCTCGATACCGTGGAAGCGGAAAGACTAAGCGCTTTAGCGATGTCGTAGATCGTTATTTTATTGGTGCTGTTACGTTCTTTCACTTTGGGTGCTTATAATCGGTAGCTATATTAAGGAATTAATACGATATCGCTGGTTTTATCCTTAACTTTAGTAAACACCCCTACTCCTTATAATCGCCTGGATGTTAAGAACTGAAAATTTCCCCAGAAATTTCGCCATTTACGGCAATCCCACTGCCGGAACGGGCAATATGCGCACTTTGCTGCAAAAGGTGAGCAGCGCTTTCGGGAAGCAGGGCATCCTTTACACCGTTTTTGACAACGAGTTACCACCCTCGCTCAGCACATTCACCGACCTGCTGGTTATTGGCGGCGATGGCACGCTCAACCATGTGGCGAACCATTTCGGAGAGATTATCATACCTATCAGCCTCATAAGTGCCGGTACGGGCAACGACTTTGCCTTTTCCCTGCACGGTGCCCGCCTCGGGATCGACGAGCAGATACGGATAGCCATAGAGGGCAAGGTGCGCTGGCTGGATGCCGGCATGTGCAACAACCGCATTTTCCTGAACGGCGTGGGACTGGGTTTTGACGGCAAAGTAGTGAAAAACATGCGCCGCGGCAGCTGGCTCAGCGGCCACCTCGCCTATTATACCAAGGTGTTCCTGCTATTATTCTCCTATAAGGAACGTTACCTCACCATCAATACCGACAACGCCGCCTTTAACGGTTATTTCTTCATGATCACGATCGCCAACGGCTCCTCTTACGGCGGCGGCTTCCGTATAGCCCCCGACGCTAACCTTGCCGACGCTATGCTCGACGTGATACTCATCCGCGAAACCTCTCTTTGGGACCGGCTGTTTAATTTGCACAAGGTAAGGACAGGCCGCCACGAAAACGTTCCCTTCATCTCTTCCGTACGCACCCGTGGTATACGGATAGAGTCGCCCGCGCCATTGGATATGCACCTTGACGGAGAGTATGGTAAGGGCAGGGAGTTTAACATCATGGTAGCCCCCTGTAAATACAGGTTCAGGAGTTAGGTGGAAGTAAGGAGAGAGTATGGTGAAGCGGAGGGTGAGACCTGTTTTTAGCACACGGGTGTGTTTGCGACAGGGGTATAGATATGGAACAGGCAGCAGGAACGTCACCCGGGCCGCCGTTATTATCATAGTAGCACTGTATGGCCCGCCCAGTGTTGTTGTGCCCGCTGAAGGGAGTGACACAACGGCGGCTGAGTAGAATTCCCAAAGCTTGTCCCACTTTATTTTGAAGATCATTCGCTTGCTGTTCGTATGGCCATCCATCATTCGCTGCTGCATAAATTGGAATAAGTCAAATCCTATTTTTATCTTCATGGCGGACACATGGTGAATAATGGACATACAGGGGACGATGCATTGCTGCTGGGCAGGATGAAAAACAACAGCAGTGATGCGTTCAATCAGTTGTACGAACGTTACTGGCAACAGGTGTACTCCGCAGCCTTCAAACGCCTGAACGATGCCGATATGGCCAAAGATATTACGCAGGACATTTTCCTGACGCTTTGGACCAAACGGCATGAACTGGAGATCCGCAACCTGCCTGCCTATATGTTTACCGCGGTACGCAACCGGGTGCTCAATCAAATAGAAGCGGGCAAAAAGTTTGTGTCCATTCCCGAACTACTGTTGATGGAACTCCCCTCTTCCAGGGCCGACCAGGCCGATGCGAACGCGCTGAAAAATGAATTATTACTGGCTTATAATGCGCTGGTAAACACCATGCCCGCCGCCCGGCAGGCCATATTCCGTCTTAGTTACGAAGAAGGTGCTTCTACAGAAGAAATTGCCCTTCAATTACAGATTTCCCGTAAAACAGTACAGAACCAGTTAGGAAAAGCACTCGCGCAACTGCGGGCGTCGCTGGCGCTGCTGATGTGGGGGATCGCTTTTGTTCATCTGCCATAGCGGGAAGGCCCCGGTAATCCCCGTCAGAAAAAATAAATTGCCGACGCGTGGGATTTTATTCTTTTCGCCTGTCATTATCATAGAGCGTACTACAATCTATGGACAAAGCTTATTTTCTTGAATTATTAAAACGTTACCGCGAAGGTGTTGCCACTGCCGAAGAAGAACGGTTTATTCATGCCTACTATGATATTTTTGAGTCGCAGCAGGACGTTACCGGCCTGCTTACCGACGCGGAAAAACAGCGGCTCAAAACCATGCTTCACGCCGGCATATGGGACAAAATTGCACAACAGGAAAGTAAGAAGGCTGCTGTGCGGCGTGTTTATTTTAGCTGGTGGAAGGCCGCTGCCGTATTTGCGATACTGGCCGGCGGCACATTGAGTGTAATGGTATTGAAACGGTCGCCCGAAAAGCAGGCCGTAATCGCTGATCAGCAAAAAGTAGCACCGGAGCGCGAAAACAGCCTGGTGCAACTGCCGGACGGCAGCACGGCTATTGTAAGTCCGGGCAGCCGCCTGCTGTACCCGGCCTCTTTCGAAGGTCACGATAAACGGGAAGTATACCTGGAAGGCAAAGCCTTTTTCGACATTCGTCACGCATCATCCAAAATATTTATTGTACATACCGGCAACCTGCAAACTACAGTACTGGGTACTGCCTTCGAAGTACAGGCATTGCCGGGCGCGGACAATATTACTGTAACCGTGGTAAGTGGTAAGGTAAAGGTGACGAAACAGCAGCAGCCACTGGCGGTACTTACAAAGGATGAACAGGTTGTGATTAAAACCGCCAGCCTGGAAACCATACGGCAAAAAACAGACGCCAAACTGCTGATGGCCTGGAAGGCCGATGATATGTTATTCGACGATGTGACGCTGAAAAATGCGGCACTGCTGCTTGAAGAACGTTTTGGCGTAAACATCGTAATCGAAGATGAACAACTCATTAACCAGCGCTTCTCCACCACATTCGGCAAAAACGAAAGCCTGGAACAGGTATTAACCAGCATCTGCGCTTTCAACAACGCATCATACACTTACGATAAAGATCAGAAAATCGTGCGCATCAGCCGTAAATAACTAACAACCAAATGAAATGTATGTTCCGTAACAACCAGCCACCTTAATTAAAAAACCTCCGCATTCAACTTACTTGCAGGTAAGCTTTATGCAGAGGCTTATGTTTTAGCTTTCAAACACCCGCTGTAACGGGAATTTGTATCACTTCTAACAACCAAAATTATGATTTTTTCTGCACGCGAGGCAGGATACGGGCTTGTTTTTCTTATACGAGCCCTATGGCCACTATTGATTAAAATTATGCGCATATCCGTACTAGCCGCCTTCCTGGTAACTTTGTTTACACACATACTGCTGGCAGCCAATGCAAATGCACAGCGTATCGAAGATCAGGTGATCGAATTATCGCTGAAAGATGAAACGCTGCTGGATGCCTTCCGTAAAATCGAGAAGCAAACAGGCTACCGTTTTATGTACCGTAAATCGGATGTCAGCAACATTCGCCACCTTAGTACCCGCCCGGGTAAACATAACCTGGCCGAAGTACTCCGGTCGCTGCTTTCGCCCGCCGCGCTTACTTTTAAACAGGTAGACAATCGCATACTCGTACAGGCCCAAACCACTACTACCGCCGACACCTCCAGGAGTATATCCGGCAAAGTGACCGGCGACGACGGGCAGCCTGTAATAGGCGCTACCGTAATATTGAAACAAACGCGTTTAGGAACGATCACCAACGAAGAAGGCAACTTCTCCTTAAACGGTGTTGGCGAAAATGCAGTGCTTGTGATCAGTTCATTAGGCTACAAACAAATGGAAGTAGCGCTGGACGCCCGCAACGACTTCTTTATACAACTACCGTTGCAAACAGGCGGTTCGCGTTTAAATGAAGTAGTGGTGGTTGGGTATGGTACCCAGCAGAAAAGGGAATTGTCTGGCTCCATTGCCAAAATAGGTACGCTTAAGCCGGAAGAAAACATGGTGAGCAATTCCATTACGGCATTACAAGGCCGGGTAGCAGGCCTTACCGTACAAAATACAGGTTCGGGGCCCGGCTCCATGCCCAACTTCATGATCCGCGGCATACAAACCACCCAGAGCAATGTATCCGGCTCCGGCTCCAACCCGCTGATCGTGGTGGATGGACTGGTAATAGATGCGGCGCCGAGTGGTGCGAACGCCAACTTTAGTATGATGAACCTGAATCCTCAGGACATTGCATCGATCGAGGTACTGAAAGATGCCGCTTCGTCGGCCATCTACGGTGCGCGTGGCGCACAGGGCGTTATACTGATCACCACCAAAAAAGGAACATTCGGTGCCAAACCCGTGGTAACCGTAAACAGTTACTGGGGTAAAGCCAGTTCGCGTTTTAGTTACAGGCCGCTTAACAGTGCGGAATACGAAACCGTATTTAAAGAGGCCCGCAGCAACCGCATCGGCGATATAGACCGGCAACTGGGTGCCGGCGGGCTTACACCCGGACAAATTACGCAGCTGCAAAACGAAAGGCAGATTATGCAATCGCAGATTAACCAGTTGCAAATGGGCGATACGGATATTAACTGGCTGGACCGCGTGGTACCACGCAACGCGCCACTCAGCAACATCCAGGCTAATGTGAGCGGTGGCAGCGAGCAAACCAGCTATTACTTTTCGTTCGGAAAGTACAGCGAATCGGCGGCCGATGGTGTGGGGAAGCTCGATCGCTATTCAGGCAAACTGGCCGTTACACAAAAGGTGAACCGCTGGCTTAAAATGGGGGCCGACCTGGCAGTGTCAAAAGTGGTACGCGATGGCATTCTCAGTGCCATCGGAGGCGCCATTAACGCCCGCCCCGATACGCCGGATTCTATTCCGGTAACTGCGGATGGTACCTGGGCATACGCCTATGGCTTACAGGAACATCCTTTAGGCATTTTAACAGGTTATCATAAAAACCAGAACGACGCCTGGAACTATACCGGTAATGTATTTGCAGAAGCCAGCCTTACTAAGAACATCTCCTTCCGCTCCATGCTTGCAGGCTCCAAAAGTGACATTCTCCAGGAATATTTCATGTCGCCCCTCAGTTATGGCGGCCAGGGCGTAAAAGGCGATTATATCAGCGAAGGCAATAGCGGCTTAAGGTATACAGCGAATAACGTACTTACATGGCGCTTCCTGTTCAGCAAACTGAAGGGCGATGCAGTATTGGGGCAGGAATTTACCGGCAACCAGTATAAAACGACAGCATTTAACTACCAGGGCTTTCCCATGTCGTCTGGTCTGTGGGAACCAGGTAATGCCTCATCGGTAACCAATTACTATATGTCGGGCAACCGTAAATACGAAGACTTTACCGAATCTTACTTCCTGCGCAGTAATATGAGCTGGGATGGCAAATACCTGTTGAGCGCAAGTTTGCGTCGCGACGGCTCCTCGAAGCTCCGTAATAACCGGTATGCCTGGTTCCCGGCTGTTTCCGGCGGATGGATACTATCGGAAGAAGCTTTCCTGAAGCAACAGTCGCTGGTCAACCTGCTGAAAGTACGCGGCAGCTATGGTATTACCGGTAACATCAGGCCATTGGGATTGTTTGATGTGGAAGACCTCGTAAACAGCGTGCCCCACCTTAATTCACCCGCACTCCGGCTGAGTACCACCATGGGTAACCCTGACCTGAAATGGGAGCGCACGCGCCAGTACGATATAGGGTTGGACGTACAATTGCTGAACGACCGTTTGAGCATTACCGCTGAATATTATATGAAGAAAACCGATGGGTTGCTTACCAGTATGCAGATTCCCTGGTCCAGTGGCGGATTTATATCGCAGCGTGTGAACCTCGGCGGTATGGAAAATAAAGGGATAGACCTGTCGGTTTCCTACGGTAACAAAACCTCGGGCAAGCAGCAGTTTAAGTGGGAGCTTAGCGCAGTGGCCAACTTTAATCGTAACAAAGTAACACAACTGCGCGATTCCGTAATTGGTTATGGCGTGTATTACCCCGGCAGTCCGCAGGGGTTCATCCGTCTGGGTCAACCCGTGGGCATGCTGCAATTATATAAATCGTTGGGCGTGAATCCCGAAACGGGCGACCTGATGTACGAAGACCGTAATAAAGATGGGATGATTACTCCCGCGGACATGGTATTTGTAGCGGTTGCACAACCTAAATCAACCGGCGGCTTTACCGCAGATTTAGGCTGGAAAGGATTTACGCTGAATACACAGTTTGCGTTTACCATTGGCAACAAAATATTCAACTTCAGCGAGCAAACTGCACGCAACTATGGGTTTGATATATATACCGGCGTAATGAGCAATAAGCCTGACTGGGTGCTGGACCGCTGGAAAACACCAGGCGATAAAAGTTATTATCCCAGGGCCATTACAGGTCCGCATGGCGAAGGCAGTACCACCGACTGGAATACCCGGGCATCTACCCACTACCTGTTCGATGGTTCTTACCTGCGTTGCCGGAACATCACATTCGGTTACGATGTACCGGCACAGTACACGGGTAAAATAGCGATGCAGCAGGTTAGATTGTATGTATCCGCACAAAACGTATTTACGATCAAAGATAAAGCCCTGCTTGCCGATGATCCCGAACAGGCGCTGGAAAGCGGCATACAGCAGTCGGTTGCACCACTGCCGCGCTCTTTTTCCATAGGCTTTGATATACGTTTCTAGCATCACCTTAAAAAAGATCAAACATGTCTGTTAAAAATATTATCACCATACTTTTTATCATGATAGCGGGGCTAACAGCCTGCGACCGTTACCTCGATCAGCCCGTGCCCGATACGGCCATCAGCCAGAAACAGATCACCGAACAGGATGTACCATTATTGCTGAACGGTGTTTACAAAACAACACTTAGTTCGTGGCCCCCACAGTCCTACCCGATGACGGACATCTACAGTGACGATATTGTGTCCATACAGGGCGGTAACCCGGCTCAGTTTAACCCGCAGGCTTACGAGGCCTGCGAACCCTATCCGGCCGATGGTTTCGGCATTGGCCGGTATTATTCGTCGGCCTATGGTACGGTGGGCAACGCAAACTTCCTGATCAACTTTATACGCCAGCGCAACAATCCTGCTCTTCATCAGGCATTAGGAGAGGCGCTTACCTTAAGGGCATTCGCTTTTTTACAACTGGCGGAAATATTCGGCGGCGTTATTATCACCACACAAAGTGAAACCGATATAAATGTCATCAGGCGCAACAAACAGCCCGAACAGGAAGTGTATGACACTATTATCAGCCAGTTGCAGCAAGCCATTCCGCTGATGGGTGATTTTACTTCCCCCAACCGGATGTCTAAACAATCGGCACAACTGCTGCTGGCCCGTGTACTGTTGCAGCGCGACCGTGCGCCCGAAGCGCAGACACTCGCTACTGCAGTGATTACATCCGGTAAAAGACAGCTTTTAACCGGATCATTTTCGCCGATCTTCCGCTTTAACAGCAGCGCGCGTGAAATGCTGTTTCAAACTGCCGAAGGGCCGGTACAATCGGCCTACGATCGTTACGGGCTCTTCTCCCTGTATAGCCCTCCCGCTCCTTTCCGCGGTAACGGCACCGGACTTACCTGGATGGATGACCAGCTGGTAGCCCTGTACGAAACCAGCGATACCCGTCGTGAAGTGATCCGCATGCAGATGAACGGTACTGTAGGCAGGCAGCTGAACTACCTGCTGAAGTACTCCGGCGACACCTTACAGGCCGCCGGCAATGTGTACTGTATTTACCCCCAGCTGCGCATCAGCGAGGCCTACCTGATTGCGGCAGAAGCTGCGGCCAGGCAGGGTATTGTAGACGTAACCTATTTCAACGAGCTGCGTGCCGCACGAAATGCCAGCATTCAGTCAGCCGGCGATTTTGCCAGTCCGGAAGCCTTTCTCGCTGAGATTGAAAAAGAACGCCGCCGTGAACTGGTGGGCGAAGGCAGGCGCTGGCAGGATATGCGCCGCTTTAAATCGGCCCTGCCATTTCTTAAGGATAAAGGTCGCGACAGCACTCGCCTGTACTTCCCGTTCCCGGCCACTGAACTAACACGTAATATTAAACTGGATCAGAATGATGGTTATTAATTTAATGTGCCTGTTAATGGCGGTTAACCTGCAAACGGGTGAAGGTTATACAATAAAAGGCCATATAGATGGGGCAGAAGGGAAGAAGATATACATGTACCGAAATACGGGGGTAAGTTCTCCAACAGACTCCACGCAGATCGTTAATGGCAAGTTTACATTCACCGGCAAACTGGAACATCCGCAGCAGGCATCTATTTATATGAAAAATAAAGCATCGCTGTCTTTTTTCGTGGATGCAGGTGAAACAAATGTGTTTATCAAACCTGATTCCGTGGCCTATTCAAAGGTAGCCGGGGGAGCGACACAGGTCTCGTACGAACGCTATAAAAAAGCGACCGCAGAGATCAGCAGAAGAAGTGATGAGCTGTTTGTTGCGCTTCAAAAAGATGGGAGTAAGAGAGATAGTTTACTTGGCGTATTCGAAAAACTGCAGCAGCAGGAATACGGTGTGATCTTACCGGCATTCATTAAACAGTATCCTGACAGCTATGTAAGTTTGTATAAACTCCGGGAAATGGTGCGATTCAGTTCACTGGCAACACTTGACAGCCTCGCTGCCCGCCTGTCGCCAAAACTACTGACATCAGCCGTTGGCGTTGCATTGCAGCAGGAGCTGGCCACTATACGCCGGGTGGAGCCCGGGCAGGCCGCACTGCACTTTTCGTCCAAAACCCCGGAAGGCAAAACAATCAGCACCGCCGACTATAAAGGCAGCTACCTGCTGGTCGACTTCTGGGCCAGCTGGTGCAAGCCCTGCCGCGACGAGAATCCGGAACTGAAACGTATTTATGAGAAATTCAGCGATAAGAATTTCAAAATACTTGGCGTATCGTTCGATAAAGATTCGCTGGCGTGGACAAAAGCGATTGCAGATGACGGGCTCACGTGGGACCATGTATCGGACCTACGGATATGGAAAAACGAAGCAGCAGGGTTGTACAACATCAAAGCTATTCCGGACAATATCCTGATTGGCCCCGACGGAAAGATTATTGCAAAAACGCTACATGGGAAAGAACTCGAAGAAAAATTGAAAACCCTGTTTCAATAACGCTTACAGCTTCCTTTTAAATAGGAGCAAATTAGGAACGATAGTGAGCATCTTCTAAAACGAAGAAGGGGGCGACTAAAAAGTATAATACCTTTTTAGTCGCCCCCTTGCTATAATGTATATATACCGAACTTATTTAGGGTCCAGTGTGTTGTTGATCCTTTCCACCAGGTCCTGAACATGGTAGCGGCTCAGGGCATCGGCGTTACCGGCACCGGCGCGCAGTTCGTTACGAAGTGCTACCAGGTGAGCGCGGGAAACGCTGTATACATCGCTCTTCATCGGAGAAGCGCTGGCTGCACCGCCCATCGCCATTACCATTGGGTTAGGGGCAGTTTCCTGAGGTTTAACGATGTTGATCATTGCCGTTACATAAGACTTCTGCAGGTTACGACGGAACACCTCAATAGGCTGGCCCGCTGCCACTTCCTTAAAGATGCCTCTTTTCAGGTCGTTCAGGTACTCGTCTACAGGGTACGCTTTCGCGCCATAGTTAGCCTGGGCGTTTACCATTTTGTTAAGCGTGTTGCTGCTTAACAGGCGGGCAAGCACCTGCTCCTGCCTGGACAATACCAGGGTAGTAGCGTTGGCGTTGATGCGGCTGATGATATCAGTGTTAATGATCCATTTAGGCGTGGTGAACAGGTTAGTCTGTAAGAAAGCCACTGCCTGTTTCTGCGTAGCTTTTGGTACGATTTCGTACACAGCACCGGTTTGTTCTACCGTTTTAGGCGTTTCGTAAACACCGCCGATGTTTTTAGCCACGTGCCCATTGTAACGGCCAAACTGACCTAATACTTCGCTATACACTTCAGCGAGGTCGGTATAACCTTCGTTCTTCACTTTAGTCCACTCGAGCAGATTAGGAATAATGCGCTGCAGGTTTTTGATACCATAAGTGCCGGCTTTCATCGCATCGTCGCCCAGGTCTTCGTTCTGCGAACGTGGATCGTCGGGGTTAGACTCTGTACCGAACCAGTATTTTTTATCTTTCAGCCTGTTGATTGTCCACTGATTGAGGACAGGCACTTCTTCTTCCGCAGAGTTAGCAGGTACATATTTGTAACCCCATTCAATCGCCCATTTGTCGTAGAAGTTAATGCGGGGGTACAGGTCGGCGCCGGTGATACCGTCGCCAGGTTGTGCTACGTAGTTAAAGCGGGCGTAGTCCATGATAGAAGGAGCGAAGCCGTTAGCTTTTACCCATTCTTTATCACGCAGTTTTTCTACAGGGAAGGCAGAGCTGGAACCGAAGTTGTGACGGAGGCCCAGGGTGTGACCCACTTCATGAGATGATACGAAGCGGATCAGGTCGCCCATCAGCTCATCACTGAATTGCATAGAACGTGCGCGCGGATCGTTAGGGGAACACTGTACCAGGTACCAGTTGCGCAGCAGGTGCATTACGTTGTGGTACCAGTTAATGTGGCTTTCGATGATTTCGCCGGAGCGGGGGTCGTGTACGTGAGGACCGCTGGCGTTAGGAATATCAGAAGGTTTGTAAACGATCGCAGAGTAGCGGGCGTCTTCAAGGCTCCAGGTAGAATCTTCTTCTTTGGTAGGGGCCATTTTAGCCATTACCGCGTTTTTGAAACCAGCCTGTTCGAAGGCAGCTTGCCAGTCATTAACACCGAGGATCAGGTATTTACGCCATTTTTCAGGAGTAGCAGGGTCGATGTAGAAAATGATAGGCTTCTTAGGTTCAACCAGTTCGCCCTTCATCCATTTAGCCCTGTCTTCGTCCTTAGGCTCCAGGCGCCAGCGGGTGATCATCGCAATTCTTTTAACACCCTGTGGATCGGCATCGAAGTCGGTGTAACCCGTAGCGAAGTAACCTACGCGGTTATCAAAGTAACGCGGCTGCATTGGCTTGGCAGGCAGCAATACGATCGAGCTGTTAAGTTCCACGGTAGCAGAACCGCCACCAGAAGGCGGCATGCCAGGTACCGGAGAGGCGCCGGATTTGCTGTACGTTTTAACCGTTTTGATTTCCGTGTTATTCGGGAAAGATTTTACATCCTGAATGTAAGATTTATCCGCCTGTGGCATACCCAGTCTCAGGGCAGTTTTATAGCGGGCATCGAAGAAGAGGATATCGTTATCGCCGGAGATATACTCAGTAAGATCAATAACGCTACCGTTGTTGCCTTTAGAGAACGCCTTAATATCGAAAGACGCAACTACCGGCTGGAGGTTAGAGTTCATCACCGCCGTGTACATAGGCATAGAGGAGTCTTTCGACCTTTCGGAGAAAGAGATGTTTTTAAGGAATATCCTGTTGTTAGGTCCTTTTTCGAAGCGGATCACGTTTTCGTTGATCTGGTCGCCGGCGTAACCGCTCATGCCCGAGCGCATATCAGCTGAAGCTTTGCTGATCCTGTTTACAACGAGGATATCGCGACCCAGCAGGGCATCAGCGATCTCGAAGAAGTAACGGTCGTCTTGTTTGTACACATTAAAGAGGCCCGAATCCGAAACCGCTTTAGGTGTAATGAACTCAGCGAATTTTTTAGGTGCAGCTTTAGGGGCGCCGGTAGAAGGGCCGCCCTGACCCATCATTGGTCTGGCTGTAGTGTCTCTACGGGCAGTAGTGCTGGCTGGCGTAGGAGTGGTGGGTTGATCTTTTTTCTTTTTTCTTTGTGCGTCGGCGTTTGCGGTAAATATGCAGGTTGCGCATATGATACCCGTAACGGCCTTCACAAATTTGCCGTGTAAATGCATGTTTGATCTGGTATTAATGATTGTTTGATTTCGATATACAGTTAGGAACAGGCATAGACTACTAAAAATGGTTGGTAAAATGCCAGGATGCAAATAAAGTCATAAAGTGTTAACTTATCAGTAAATTCCATAAACGTCTAAAAAGGGTTAAGAATGGAAAAAAGAGGCGGTTTGAGAGGGTAGGAAGTGTTGCATAAATAACTATTATATATATAAGGAGGGGTGTAGGAATGAGAACGCGTTAAAAAGGGTCAAAATGACATTTTCGATGATAAGCGGGTATGCTAGGTTATGGATAAAGGCGGCATTGTCAATACCAGCGGGGAAATACCCCTATAATGTGGAAAACAAAATTTCTGTTGGAACTTTTAATAATTTTCTTAAATTGTGCGTCCAACTTTGAAAATTTTCCAATCGATTCCCACGTCATGGAATCGGTGGACCCAAAGGAGGGCATGTTTACCATATTTTGTATTGTTATCTAAGTGTTTGCTCATAAAAATGTGTAATTGAACGAAACGCCCTACTGACAGGGCTTTCGACGGTGAGTTAAATTTTGGGACATTTTTTGAGCGGCACTTGTTTTTTTGGGGTAAGCGTATAACTTTGCGAATCACTGATTTTTAAATAATTACTAACAAAACAAACAGTTAATTTTTAACACTAAAAATTCAATCAACATGGCTGAGACTAAAACAACTGTGACTGCAGCTACTGCGAAAACATCATCTCATCAACCTAAGAAGTCTTCTAACCTGTTTGCCGTGTTGGCTGTGCCGATCTGCATCGCGATAGGAATTTTGTTTTATGTCTTTGTACTGGGTAACCCAGCAAACTTTGAAGGTGGTACAACAGAGGGACACCCTGTTGCTGAGGGTATTGGTAAATGGTTTGGTACCATTTATAAAGGTGGAGCGGTAGTACCTGTCCTGATTGCTATTTTGTTGGTGTGCCTGACTTTCGTAATCGAAAGGTTCATGTACCTCTCTAAAGCTAAAGGTAAATTCAGCGGTGCTGAGCTGGTAAGAAAAGTTCAGTATCACCTGGCTAACAAAAACATTGACGCAGCGCTGGCTGAGTGCGACAAACAGAAAGGTTCTGTAGGTAACGTACTGAAAGCTGGTCTGAAAAAGTACAAAGAGATGATCGGTAACACTGAGCTGGACACAGATCAGAAAATCCTGACCATCAAAAATGAGATCGAAGAAACAACTGCCCTGGAACTGCCAATGATGGAAAAAAACCTGGTGTTCCTGTCAACCATCGCTTCTGTAGCGACCCTCGTGGGTCTGTTCGGTACAGTATTGGGTATGATCAAGGCGTTCTCTGCGATGTCTAACACTGGTGCTCCAGATTCATCTGCACTGGCACTTGGTATCTCTGAAGCCTTGATTAACACAGCTTTAGGTATCGGTACTTCTGCTATTGCGATCGTAATGTACAACTACTTTACTACCAATATCGACGCTATCACTTACTCTATTGACGAGTCTGGCTTTACTTTAACTCAGAGCTTCGCGGCTAACCACAAATAATTTCGTACATTCTGTATGGAATTAGCGAGGATTTGAATCTTAATTAAAGTAAACACAAAAAGGAGTAAACATGCCAAAGATTAAAATGCCAAGGAAGAGCACTGCTATCGATATGACGGCAATGTGTGATGTGGCCTTCCTGCTTTTGACTTTCTTCATGCTGGCTACCAAGTTTAAGCCGGATGAGCCGGTAGTGGTAGTTACTCCGTCATCTATTAACACCTCCCTGCTTCCCGATGCTGACGTGATCCTGATCACGATCGATAAAGATGGCAGAGTGTTTTTTAGCATGGACGGCCAGCCGAAAAGAAAAAGACTGATCTCTGATCTTAACGAAAGTTATCATCTTGGTCTTTCTGACGCAGAGCAAACTGCTTTCGCTCTGGGTTCAAGCTTCGGTACCGAGATCAAAGCCCTGAAAAGCGTGCTCAATATGAAGCCCGACGATCGTAAAGGTTTTGAAAAAGGTATACCGTTGGATTCTGCCAACAATGAACTGGCAGTTTGGATCGAGTATGGTAGAGTTGCACAGGGACAAGACCTGAGAGATCTCAAGTATTGTATTAAGGCCGATAACCAAACGCCTTATCCTGTTATCAAAAAAGTGCTGGACACCTTCAAAGAGAAGAAAATCCAGAAACTCAACCTGGTAACAAACCTGGAAGAAGCACCGGCCGGATCGGCAGCAGCTATCTTCAGGAAAGAAGAGAAGAGTAAATAGTCGTTAGCCGGAGAGGTTAACGGTGATTTAAAAACCAAAAAAACAAGTTACCATGGCTGAAATGGATACCAGCAGTAGTGGTGGTAAAGGTAAACACGGCGGAACGAAATCGAAGAAGCAGAGTACCCGTGTGGACATGACTCCGATGGTGGATCTGGGCTTTCTCCTGATTACCTTCTTCATGCTCACCACCACTATGGCGAAGCCTAAGACTATGGACCTGATAATGCCGAAGGACACAGAAAAAGTGGAAGAGCAGAACAAAGTAAAAGAAAGTACTGCACTCACTATTCTGCTTGGCAAAAAGAACCAGGTTTACTATTACGAAGGTCTTGCTCAAGACCCTAACGCCTCGGCTAGCCCCGATTTCTTCAAGGCTACCACCTTTGCAAACAAAGACGGTATCCGCGATGTGATCATCAAAAAGAGGGATGAAGTTGCCAGACTGCGTAACGCAAAAGGACAACCCGAAGACGTAGTGATCATGATCAAAGCTGACGACCAAGCTGTTTACCAGAACTTCGTGGACATCCTCGATGAAATGGCTATCAACCGCATTCAGAAGTATGCGACCGTAGACATTACTGACCAGGACAAGCAATGGATTGCGTCTACCGAAACTGCAAACGGCATTAAATAATCAAGCAATTTATTTTGCATCCATAAATTAACAAGCAAATGGATTCAGCTAAAATCTTAAAGTCCGACTTTCTTGACATCCTTTTTGAACAAAGGAACAAGGAGTACGGTGCATACGACCTGAGAAGGCAGTATGAGAAGCGCGTGCGGAATTCCATCATCGGGACCGCCTCGCTGGCTTTATTGATTTTCGGCAGCTATCTGATTTATAGTAATCTGAACGCCGCCGATAACGATGCCAGCAACAAGCCTAAGGTTGAGGAGATCAAGATGCAGGATTTAGAGATCCCACCAGAGGATCCTAAAACACCTCCACCACCTCCGCCGCCTCCGGCACCACCACCACCAGTAAAACCAACAGTACAGTTCACGCCGCCCGTGATTAAAAAAGATAACGAGGTACCACCTGAAGAGGAACCTCCAAAAATCGAAGATATCAAGGATAAAGCGGTAAGTACCAAAACTGTTGAAGGCGATGTAAACGGTATAGATCCCGGATTGCTGAGCGATAGCAAAGGTACTGGTGTAGTAGAGGCTCCGCCTCCTCCTCCAAAAGAAGAGATTTTCACATTTGTGGAGCAACCTCCAACCTTCCCGGGTGGTGAGGAAGCACTTAACAAATATCTTAGCAAAAACATCCGCTATCCTCACCTGGCTACAGAAAATGGTATCTCTGGTACTGTATTCGTAACCTTCGTGGTAGATTCGGATGGTAATATTAAGGACGTTAAAACTGTAGGCGCCAAAAAAGGTGGCGGCCTGGAAGAAGAAGCTGTTCGTGTTGTACGTGGTATGCCTAAATGGAAACCAGGTAAACAAAACGGCCGCCAGGTATCTGTACAGTTTAACCTGCCGATCCGCTTTACTTTGCAAGAGTAGTACCCTGCTCTTCCATAATAGAAATCCCTCACTGGTTAGCCGGTGAGGGATTTTTTTTGATACTTATTGACCTGCTCTGGCTGTAACATGACCGCTGCCAACAAGCCGCAACTGATTTTTTACTTACTTTTGCTCCCTCAAAACCACTCAGTTGACGCAGTTCTCCCATATAAAACCAAGTGACGAATACCAGCCGCTGTGGCAGGCAATTGCCGATAATCGTATAGAGGAAGCCGGCTTCTTCATCAAACCATATAAGGCTGCCGCCTCCAAGCCCCACTCGGGTAAAGTGTTTCCTGCCCCGCTGGAGATAGCCGGCGTTATATTATCCGGCCAAACCCGCCTGCCCGACCCGAAACTGAACGCTGTTACGGGGGGCGATGCCCAGTTTGCTGAACTGGTAAGGTTATTCATGGCGTTGGAACAGAATGGCCGTTACGCAGCTGCCCGCCCCGATTTTGTTGACCTGCTGCTGGAGATAACTGAAGACCTGGCAGGCCAGATGCAGGAAGCCGCGGGCGACTACCCCAATACTTCCATTAAAGCCAATGTATGGATGGCCGGTGCTGTGATCAGAGAATGGTGCGGTGTGCTGGCCGACAGATTTTTAGTAACGGGAGATAAAGATGCCCGCTACAGCGTGTTGTATGATAAATGCAGCATCACCACTGCCATCATGAGTCATTACCCTCATAGCGTGGGGCCCGATATGGTAGCCGTAGGCATGGCCATGGAAGATATAGGCATGGCGGAAGAGTCGGTGAAGTTCTATAATGCCGTGATATCCGATATGGGGCCGATGGCAGAAGACCTGACCACGGTGCCTGCCGAAGAGATCATGGCAACGGATATTACTATGCTGGAGGCGCTGAAAACGGCATACGAACGCGTAACAGTGTTAACCGCTACTAAGCAATATCAGGATATGATCAGTATCGTAGTACCCATGATAGAACGCGGGCCAGGCCCCGAGCCGCAGGATGAGCAATAAATTGCGGCTGTTTTTATTTACTTTTAACCCGCAAATCAACCAGATATCAAAGCTCTATATGCGGGTTAATGGGAATGGAGAGTACACGAGATAAAGAACGGGCACTGTTTTTACAGATAACGGAAGGGGATGAAGATGCCTTCCGGGAACTCTTCCGTATTTATACCCCCATACTGCGCCCGCTTATTTACAAACTGACCAAAACAGAATACTCCATCGAAGACATCCTGCAGGACGTTTTCTTTAAGATTTGGATGTCGAGGGGGCAGTTGCCGGATATCGAGAATCCCCGCTCCTGGATACTAAAAATCACCTTTCACGATTGTTTCGGGTACCTGCGTAAAAACGCAGTACGTAACCGTGCTGTTGGTACGGAAACAAGCGAAACCTATACGGAACAAACGGTGGAACTCAGGGAGATGGCCCGACTGGTAAACGAGGCCATCGAATTACTGCCTCCTCAGGCAAAAAAAGTATACCTGTTAAGCCGTACCGAAGGCCGTAAACTGGCCGATATAGCCGACGAGCTGCAACTCTCCCTTCAAACTGTAAAGAACACCCTGAGCCGTGCCCTTAAGAGCATACGAGAGTACCTGCTTAAACATGGCGTGTTCCTGCCCCTCTGCCTGATGATGTTCAGGGACCTTCCATAATTTTTTCCAGGCAGATAGGTACTAAATGATTTTCCGCGCATCTGCTGTATGTGGGGACTCCCCAACGTAATTATTCCTCATTATCAATCTGCCGGAAATTGGATAAATCAACTCATATCAGCCAACTGTTAAAACAGGTACTGGACGGCAGTGCCACGGCCGATGTTTTGGCCGAACTGCAGTTGTACCTGCGGGAGGACGAAGAAGGTGCTTATACAGCCCAAATAAACGCGGTATTAAACGACCTGCCGGACCACCTGCCTGCTGCTAACCAGGGTGAACTTAACCATGTAGTGGAGGCGGTACTGGCCGTAGAAAAACAGCCGGTAAAAGTGAAACGTATGAGGTTTTACTGGCCCGCTGCTGCCGCAGTACTACTATTAGCGGCAACAGGCACGTTCTTCCTGCTACGCCCGGCCAAACCATTAACAGAACTGGCGCAGCAAACGGTTGTGAACGACGCCTTACCCGGCAGTTCAAAAGCCACCCTTACGCTGGATGACGGTGCTGTAATAACGCTGGACAGTGCCGGGAACCAGGTATTGGTGAAAGGTGCCGTTAATATCCGCCAGCAAGGCGGTAAACTTTCATACGATGTGCAGGACGGAGCGGCTACTGTAGGTTATAACACGTTGCGCACGCCCCGTGGCGGCCAGTTCCAGTTAACGCTGCCCGACGGTACAGGCGTATGGCTGAATGCAGCATCGTCGATCCGCTTCCCTACGGTGTTTAATGGTAATGAACGTAAAGTGGAAGTAACGGGCGAAGCGTATTTCGAAGTGGCAAAAAATGCGGCTATGCCTTTTCGTGTAAAAGTGGATGAGTTGAACACGGTTGAAGTACTGGGCACCAGTTTTAATATCAATGCTTATGAAGATGAGCAAAGTATTAAAACCACGTTGGTGTTTGGTGCCGTCAGGGTATGGAACGGTCAGCAGTCGGCCATACTGAAACCGGGTGAACAGGCACAGGCAGCCAATGGTATCAGGACAACGAACAGTGTTAATGTAAACAAGGTAGTAGCCTGGAAAAACGGGGTGTTCGACTTTAGTCATGCCGAACTAAAAGAGGTGATGCGCCAGCTATCGCGCTGGTACGATATAGAGGTGGAGTACCAGGGCACTGCGCCCACGACAGAGTTCTGGGGTAAGATGGGCCGCAACCTGAGCCTGTTGCAGGTACTGAAGGGATTGGAAGGTGCAGGTGTAAAATTCAGGATAGAAAATAATGGGAAAAAACTAGTGGTGTTACCATAACAGATAAAGATAAAAACGAAGCCGCTCCGTCTGAATCACGAAGCGGCGGAAGTTTCAGGCGATCCTTTCTTAATCAACCAAAAACCGTTACAAAAGTATGTTTTTTCAAGCTTTTCGTAACCGGGATTACTATGTGCTGCCCACATGGCTTTTAGCCAGTCTGGCGCCATACTCCCGGTGTGCAACCAAAATGGTACGTGTCATGAAACTGACCTTTTTCCTGCTCCTTGCTTTTTGTTTACATGTAACAGCAAACAGTGTAGCGCAAACCATCACTTTTTCCGGCCGAAAAGTGCCGATGGAAAGGGTTTTTACTGAGATCGAAAAACAAACCGGGCATGTAGTGTTTGTAAGTGTACAGTTATTAAACCAGGCTACACCCGTTACGGTGGACGCGAAAAATGTGCCGCTGGAAAACTTCCTGTCGATGGTGCTTAAAGGCCAGCCACTCGAATTTAGTGTGGAAAAGCAAACCGTTTTTATTCGTAAAAGAGCGACGGGCAATGCAGCTCCCGTACCGGTACCGGTAGCCGTGAACGGTATTGTGGCCGACTCCTTAGGCATACCACTGGCGGGGGCGAGTATCAGAATAAAGGGTGCCGAAACATCAACAGTATCCGACAACGTAGGCCAGTTTACGATACAGGCCGAGCCTGGCGATGTGCTGGTGATTTCTTACGTAGGTTACAAAACAAAAGAAATTCGTTTTGCCGGCGAACGTACACTAATGATCGCTATGCTCCGCGAAAGTACTACCATGGCAGGAATAGCAGTAACACTCAATACCGGTTACCAAAGTATTCCGCGCGAACGTGCTACGGGTGCTTTTTCTATCATTACCAGCAAACAACTGGAGAATAAAATACGGCCCGACCTTAAAGCGGCCATGGAAGGTCAGGTAGCTGGTATGGTGTTAAAGAATGACGGTAACCTGGAGGTGCGTGGTATATCCACATTTAACGCCGAGCTGGCGCCATTGGTAATTGTAGATGGCTTTATACTCACCGGTGGACTGGAAACACTGAACGTAGAAAACATAGAAACCATTACGTTACTCAAAGATGGTGTGGCAGCATCTATTTACGGTGCACGGTCCTCTAACGGAGTAATTGTTGTTACTACCAAACAAGGACGCAAGGGCGCGTTAAACGTTGCCTATAGCGGCTCTTATGGCATCACCCAAAAACCAGACCTGGGCTATTTGCGCAGAGCCAATTCAGCGGATTATATAGATGCGGAAATGGAGATTTACCAGCAAGACCCGGTATCGGTGCAAAACGCGTATAACGTAGACCGTAATATTTCCCGTGTTAACTACCTGCTGGTAGCAAAAGATCTGGGTCTTATGCCCGCCGCAGACGTGGATGCCGAAATAGCACGAATGAAAACTTATGATGGAATAGGACAACTGCAAAAGCACCTGTTCCGCAACCAGCAAACGCAGCAACATAACCTTTCGCTTTCCGGCGGCAGTGATAAATTGCAAACCACCGCCACGGCCAAGTTTATTGGCAACAGGGGTAATATGCTTTTTACCGGCGATAACAGGCTGATACTTGATTTGCGTAACGACTGGAAACCTTCTAAGCGCATCTCCGTTAGGTTGTTATCAAATGTGAACTATAGCACCGCTAAGGCACCGGTGAGGCAGGCAGGCGAATTCCTGGAGTACCTGTCGAATAAAATATTTCATCCCTACGACCTGGTGGTAGACCCTGCCACTGGCGAGCCGCAGGAGATGTTCGCCATCAACCCGAAAAAGATGGCGCGTTATGCGAATATACCCGGTTTAAAACCGATGACTTTTAACCCGCTATTAGATCTTGCCCAGGAGATGAGCAGAACGCAGAACCTGCAGTTTCGCCTTAACGGGGGTATAAATATATTGCTGGCCCAGGGGCTGAATGTAGAGGCAGGCGGCTCGTGGACGAGGGGTAACCTGTTTAGCCGCAGCGTGTACAGTAAAGACTCGTACCGCATGCGTGTAGGCTACAACGACGGTACCTCTATCTCTAATCCTTCTAAACACTATCTGCCCGAAGGCGATATGGTTACAGAAAGCAGGAACATTAACCAGGCCTACTCCGTACGTGCCCAACTTAATTTTAACAGGGAGTTTGGTAAACATAGCGTAATTGCTATTGCCGGTACCGAAGTGTCGAGAGATACAAGGGATAATAACATCTTTCCTACGCGTTTCGGGTACAACGACCAGGCAGGCACTTTCGCTACCTTTAACTATGCCGACTACAACGCCGGTTTGTATAACGCGGATATGCTCGGTACAAGCAAGCCGCAATCGCCTGTAAATATTGGCTCCATCGTATTCCGCGATAACCGTTTTGTTTCCTGGTACGCCAATGGATCGTACGAGTATGATAACCGATTCCTGGTAAGCGGCAGTATTCGTCTGGATCAGACGAACTTTTTTGGTACCGATCCAAAGTTCCGTTACAAACCGTTATGGTCGGTAGGCGGCACTTATAAGTTATCGAATGAGCAGTTTTTTGACGTAAGCTGGTTAACCAAACTCTATGTGAGAGGATCATATGGCATTAACGGTAACATCTCCCTCGATGCAGGCCCTTTCCTGATTATTGCCCCGGGCACTTATTCCAACCTTACCGGCGATATTTCATGGAGAATAGTATCACCGCCCAACAACTCACTGCGTTGGGAAAAAACCGCCACGAATAACTTTGGTGTAGATATGACCTTCCTTTCGCGCATCAATGTATCGGCAGATTATTACCTGCGTAAAAGCAAAGAATTGTTGGCTACCAACGTGGTAGATCCCACGCTTGGTTATGCCAGTCTTATACGCAACTTAGGCCAGATCAATAATAACGGGTTGGAGATAACTATAGATGGTACTGTGATGAAGCAGGGCGATTTTAGCTGGAATGTATTGGGTACCGCCAGTTTTAACAACAATAAGGTAATTGAGTACAACGCCAGTTATCCAAGCCATTCTTCACTCACCATGCTGTCTGTAAACCGAGAAGGTTATCCAGCCAACGCTGTATTTACCTATCGTGCTGGTGGCATCGATAACAACGGTACGCCACTTTACCTGGACAAGTCGGGTAAAAAGATTAATAGCGGTGCGCTGGCGTTGGGCGATGTAGTGTACAGCGGTACCTTCCGTCCTAAAGCGGCATATAGTCTTACAAATACATTCCATTATAAAAGCTTCGACCTTTCGTTCATGCTGCTGGCTAAAACAGGTGGGGTGATGCGGAGATATGCGTATGACGGGTCGGCCATTCAACATGCAGACGTAGCAAAACGCTGGAGAAAAGCGGGTGATGAAGCTACAGTGATGTATCCTAAGCTAGTACCCTATTCCGTAGAGATGTTTTATTTTCCCTATTCAGACATTTTCATGGAAAGCGCCAACTACCTGAAGCTGCGCGACGCATCGCTCACTTATAATTTTGACCGCATCCTGCTTCGTAAAATTGGCCTAACTAATGCCAGCGTTACCTTCCAGGGCCGTAACCTGCTGCTGCTTGCCGCTAACAGCGATAAGCTCGATCCGGAAGCTTATGAGCTGAATGCCGCCGATCCGGTGAATGCGGAACTTGGGTACACCCCCTTCCGCCCGATGCCTGAATTTTACCTGGGCCTGCGTATCAATCTTTAAACTTTAACAGTAATGCTCATGCGATCAATATCCATCATCATATTTACTGCCTGTGTAACACTTACGTCCTGCAACAAATTCCTGGATGTAAAACCCAAAGGCAAACTTATTCCCACCAGCATTGCAGAATTCGATCACCTGCTCGATAATGCGGACATTGTGCAATATCCTTTCCTGAATAACAACAACGGCAGCATGTTAGGTTATATGACCGATAATGTGGAGCTGTCGGAAGGACTTGGAAAAGTGTACTACAAAGCCAATAATTCACCTAACATTGATAATTTTTACGGCTATACTTTTCGCGCGCCGTTTAGAAATCCCAATAATGTTGACTATTTCTGGGATTGGGGTACTTACCGCTCTATGAAATACTTCAACAATGTAATAGATGGCGTGAGCAAACTACGTACGGCGGATAATGCCGCGCAGGCCGATGCGGTGCTTGCACAGGCTTATGTAAACAGGGCCTGGAGTTATTTTCACACCACCCTTATATATGGGCCGGTATATAAACCGGGAGGCGCCAATACTACCAAAACCATCCCTTACCTCACCAGCAGCGATGTGGCGGCGAAAATGCCCGACCTCTCTACACAGGAAGAGGTGTTTACCAAAGTACTGGCGGAGTTGCATGCCGGCCTGGCAAACGTGCCCGAGGTGACCAATTATCCCTCTCGCCCGAATAAGGCAGCTACGCAGGCTATGCTGGCCTATTACCACCTGTTTACCGCCAAATACGACAGCGTAGCGTATTACGCCAACCTCGCCTGGACGGCAGCTTCGGCTAAAGGAGTAAACACGGTATTGTACGATTACAATACGCTTTCACTGGCCGATCCTGCCAATGAACTGGTGAGCCAGATCAGGAGCCCGGACAGTAAGATCCAACTCCCCAACAGCCGCGAAATCCTGTTCTTCCGTAGTACTGATAACGGTGTAGGGAAGGCTAATAACGGTTATCCTTCTCAGGAATTTATCGCATTATTCGACCAGGCCCGTGACCTCCGTTTTAAGTATTTTTTGCTGATGGCCAATGGGTATAAAACTACTTACAACGGAACGGTGTACGATGATGGCAAAAGACTACAATACTATCGCGGCACCACTACTTCGGGAATATCCAGGTTCCAGATGACAGCAGGTTTTACCTATCCGGAGTTATTGCTGATGAGAGCAGAGGGATATGCGCGTACGAACAAACTGACGGAAGCCATGGCGGATGTAAACCTGCTGAGACGCAACCGCTTTGTAACCGGCACCGCCGACCTGCCAACGCCCGCATCGCAGGACGAAGTGATACAGATCGTACTGGAGGAACGCCGCCGCGAATTACCGCTGGGACACATCAAACGTTTGCTCGACCTCAAGCGCTTTTGCCTGGAACCGGGTAAACCCTGGGGAAAAACAAAAGTGATGCATACTATGGGGGCAGAAACATTTGAAGCCACCATTGATCACTCACTTTTTGTACTGCCAATTTCCAACAACGTCCTGTTTTTTAATCCGCAATGGGGATTACAGCCAGACACCAGACCTTTTAACTAACAAACACCAGGACATATGTTTCAGCAACTATTTTTAGCCGCAGCCATCGCTGCGCCAGGGGCTTTATTTGCCCAATCCTTTACCATTAAAGGATATGCCGACAGTATAGACGCTCCGGCCAAAGTTTATCTATATTATGTGCAGGATGGAAAACCGGTAAGGGATTCCGCCGCAGTAGTGAAAGGTGTATATAACATCAAAGGAAAGGTAGACGAACCTGTATCAGGTTATCTTACCCTGGTCAAAGGCCCTGGTATAAAAGAAACGTATGCGGACAGGCTTACATTTTATATAGAGGGCGGCACTATCAACATAAAAAGTGGTACGGTGATGAGTGGCGCTACTGTAACAGCCGGTGCCACTAACAAAGCGCATGCAGACTTGAAACAGCGGATGGCCCTCATCAACAAAAAGAGAAAAGAGGTAAGTGCAGATGCAAACAAAGAAGCCCGCGCTGCCAAAATGGATGCGCTGGAAGCAGAACGGAAAGCCGTGCAGGCCGCCTTCATCAAATCGCACCCCAATACGATCGTTAGTATGGACGTGATTAAGGATTACGTAGGATTTATGCCTGCAGCGCATGACATCAGCCCATTATTTAACAGCCTTTCGCCTGGTGTGAAAAATAGCAAACAAGGTAAACTGTATGCCGCCAATATCGCTAAACTGCAGAAATCAGACGTAGGCGAACTGGCGCCGTTGTTTGAAAAGGCAGATACCAGTGGCGTTACGCTTAAACTGACCGACTTCCGTGGCAAGTACGTACTGATCGATTTCTGGGCATCGTGGTGTAAACCCTGCCGTGCGGAAAATCCACACCTGCGCAAAGTTTACGCAGCGTTTAAGGACAAGAACTTCGAGATACTCGGCGTGTCGCTCGATGTGGAAAGAGGCCGGTCTGCCTGGCTGAAGGCCATTGCTGACGACCAGCTTACCTGGCCGCAGGTGATTGATCTCGGCGAGGAGAAAGCATCTGACCTTTACAGTGTAATGGCTATTCCCCAGAACTTCCTCGTGGGGCCTGATGGTAAGATTATTGCAAGAAACCTTAATGGGGAAGCATTGGACCTTAAGTTAGCAGAAGTGCTGAAATAATAACCAGTGCCATATAAAAAGGGCTGTCCCTTTTACCGGAGACAGCCCTTGCTTTTACAAGAAGTAATATTTAAAACGAATAACCCGCACTTCAACCGGAGCTGCAACGGATCACCTGAAGGTGTTGCTACGCCTGGGTTATTAACCGGCGGTCGAAGCTATTGAGGGTCCTATATTAAAAACCTACAACTTCTTCACCTCACCCGAACCACTAATTTTACTCGTAACGGCCGCATTACCTTTGTAGTAAATTGAACCACTACCCGATATTCTCGCATTCAACTCATCCGAAACACCAGCGCGAATATCGCCAGAGCCGTTTACGATTGCAGTTACTTTCTTAAAGATCAGGTCCGTCATCTCCATATCGCCACTTCCGTTGATCGATATCTCACCGGCTACAGCATATCCGGAATGGATCTGGATGTTGCCGGAACCGTTGATATAGGCATCTATACGACCGGTTGCTTCCACACCGGTCAGATTGATGTTTGCATTGGCCTTTGCCTCCAGTTTAATGTTAGAGGTATTGAGTACATCGTCGCAGGTTAAATCGCTGTCGGCGGTAATAAATAATTTTTTAAATAATGGCGCGCTTACCCTGATCACTACCCGATTGTGGCGGCCAATAGAAGTTTTTTCTAAAAACTTAATACGCAACTCGCCTGCACCAACCGAGGTACGAATGACGTTGAGTACATTTTGCTGGCCCTCAATGGTGAGACTGTAATCTTGTTCCTGTGTCACTATCACACGGGCGGGAACATCTACTACTAAGTCAGTAAATGCCGATACCGTTCTTGTTTCTGTTCTGCTGGGCCCGTGTCCGTCAATTTCCTTTGTGCAGGATGTTCCCAATGTGAGAACCAAACATACCAGGGGCATCATCAATTTCAAATTCATAAGTTGTTTCTTTTTAGTTTCCGTTTATGCTAAGCCACTCCACGCAATGGCGAAGAAGTGTTGTTGTCAGCAGTTACACTCGTAAATAATGGCAGCTTTCGGGGTTAATAATTATTGGGGTTTTGTCCGGCACAAAGTTCCCCCTTTCCCGCTTAATAAATGCGGTAATGGTGATGAGATGTAGAATTCGGGTGTTCAACTGTAGCGCCTGGCTTACAGACATGTTCGGATAAACGGTGAATGGCGGCTCCGTTTACCGTACATGTTATGTTATTGGTGATCGGGGTTTAGGGGGATGAGATACATAATGAAAGTAAGGCCTTGCCGGGCTGTGTATATATGACTGTTTGGGAAGCTGTTGTATAAATAGCTACTCGTTAGTATGCGGGTGCTGGTGATGCGGGGCGGATGTACGCTGGGTGGAGCGGAGGTGCTAATTAATTTGACCCGTAATATCTACAACTCAGCTTAAAATTGATACATCCCGGTAATACGTCAAAAAAAGTTTACCTGCTGCAATGATAGTTTCGCAAAAAAATTAAAAGAAGCATGAAAAAAACATTGACGTTAATCCTGTTTGCAACATTGATGGTAACCCTGAACAGCTGCTCAAAAGACAAAGATGAAAATGGCAATTATGGTAACAACCCCAAAACAATTGTTCCGGACGATCTTGTGGGTTACTGGCTGGCGGGCTCTACTTCCATCGGAAGTTTCTGGGGCTACGATGGCAGTTACCAGGGCGCTGGTTTCGAACTGGCAGTGGGTTATATGTTGTTTAAAGATGGCAGGGCGAGGGAGTATTTTTATTACACCAATACCAACAGTGGTTGCCGTTCGCAGGTGTTGGGCTACAAAGAAGGTACGGTAGAAGTCGATCTCACCAACAACAGTTTCAAATTCTATTCGGCCGCCGGTAACTACCGTGGGTACCAGTCCTGCGGCGGTTCTGACAACGGTAAAACCAAAAAGTACGGCGCCGATGAACTGTACCCTAAAAAGCAGGTACAGTATACGGATATCGAATTTAAGAAGGAAGCCGGTAAGATCAAATCATGGCATATTTATTATGACGATGGATCATCCATGGATTTTACAAAATCGCAGGAACCGCAGAAGTAGGAATGTTTGTATCAATAAAAAAGCCGGCCTGTCAGGGGCCGGCTTTTTTATTAGTCTTTACATTTATCCCAGTCCGGTGTATACACCTCATGTATTTCAGTCAGTGCTTCCAGGTAAGCTTTTGCATCGGTCTTTTCTATGTCTGTTAGAAAAGTAAGAATGAACTTCGGGCCTGTGCTGTAAAAATAAAGTTTGCCCCGGCTGGAGTCCATCCCTGTTCTATATCTTATTGCTTTGATGCGGAGGAGTGCCTGCGCATCTTCCAGCTCCACCGGCTGTTTAAATACAGCTATCAGTTCTATCTTGTCGGGTGTCATAGGGTAATCAGATTAGGTAACGAAATGTACAAAATCTAATTCATCCCCCGATGTTATTTCCCTTTTACCTGGTAGGGGAGCGACAGGTTTTTGGATAACACGCTGTACACCTTGTAAACGCCGAGCATTGGCATTTTTCCATCTGCCAGGTGTGCGCCGCCTTCGCCGGTAGAAAGTTGCATATAAGCGCCCACAGCATCATACTTAAAATCAGTTTTAAACCGCACCCTGTAGTCGGGTACCACTACCCTGATAGATTTCCCTTCTGTAACCACCTGGAAGCCGGGAGAGTCCATGTACATGGGCATGCCCGGATTGGTTTTGGGAAGAACAACTGATTTGTCGGCAGCGTTAAATTCTTTCACCGATAAACCGCCCGGCACGCGTTTGTCCTCTACCAAT
Source organism: uncultured Chitinophaga sp. (assembly GCF_902168175.1). Classification (GTDB taxonomy): domain Bacteria; phylum Bacteroidota; class Bacteroidia; order Chitinophagales; family Chitinophagaceae; genus Chitinophaga. The sequence continues at coordinate 104,334 of NZ_CABHOU010000041.1, forward strand.
ACCACCCAGTGCGGATGCCATATTATTTTGTCGTTGGTATAGTCTCCATCACCGTCTTCATCCCAAAGCGGGGTGTCGTCGAAATCAGGATGGGCAGTTAGGGCAAGGGCTACAATGCCATCTGTTTTACTAAACCCAATATCTTCTGAAGATAGGGTGGTGGGGAACACATAACCATCTACAGGCGCGCCGTTCATTTGTCCCGCGGGCGAAGAAACACTGCGGCCTGCTTGTCCCTGCACATTAATTTCAAACTCTAACTGGCCCCACTTTTTGTTGTGCGTAACTGAGGCGCCTGTTATTTTGTAATCAGTTTCGTTGATGTTCGATTTTTCCTTTTTTAACTTCTGGCAGGAGTCGCAATATTCTCCTGCGAAAGCGGCGGTTGCGGGCATAAGGGCCCAGCAGATAAGTGTTAATATCCGTTTCATATGTATTAATTTGTGTGTTTATAAGTTGGTGCCGGCGCAGTTAGGCATTTGCATGCTCCTCTATAAAAGCATGTATATACCGCGTTGTCATTTCCGGATGTTGATGATGCGGTCCATGGCCGGCCCTGGGCATTACTACGACCTGGGTTGTTGGCAACTGGCGGTTAAGTTCGAACCAGTTTTCCGGTGGAAAGCACACTTCATGATCGCCGGAGATCACCAGGATGGGGATGTTCGTTTCCGTTAATTTTCTCCTCGCATCGTAAGGATCTTTTGAATAATCTTCCGCTCCCATTCCGTAATACTGCCACACTTCGGGTTTTACCTTAGGGTCACGGTCGGTACGCGCATTGATGCGCTGGTGACTGGCCCAGGCGGCCTGTTTGCTGCGTTCGGAGATAGGTTCGAAGAAGAGAATAATTTCATGTTCAAAAGTGTAATCCTCTATGTAAGCCGTTTTTAGAAAAATTTCTTCCACAGGATGCGTTACCTGTCCCGGCGGTTTAGTACCTATCAGTACGAGCTGCTGTACACGTGAAGGAAAAGAGGTGGTAGCGATTTGCGCTACCCATCCGCCCAGCGACCATCCCCCGAGCAGGAAGCGGTCGATGGACAGGTAATCTGCCAGATCAATTACATCCTGTGCAAAGGATTTCATATCACTGTTAGGCTCGCCCGTAGATGATCCCATCCCGCTATAATTAAAAATAATTACCTGGTAGTTTACGGCCAGCAGGTCGAGAAACAAAGGGTCCCAATCATCGAGGTTGCCGCGAAACCGCTGACATAATATAAAGGGAGTGCCTTCGCCCAGCGAGCGGTAAGCGATGTTTTTACCATTAGCGGTAGCAAACAGGGTGCTGACGTTTGTTGCATTAACGGTTGCGGTTACACTTTGCATGATGTATTTTTTAGAACGTTTCAGGGTGATGGCAATAAAAGGTCGATGCCCCTTTGGGGCTTGAGTTTCGTCCGTTTTACCTTACTATGCAAATGTTGAACAAAACCTTGTAAGTGGCAATGGAGAATCAGTGGCAGTGGTTGGCGAATTCAGTGTGCGTGAGTATTTTCGGCAGCGGTTGAATTATTAATGGTTGCGTGGCTTCGATACAAACAAAAATGGCTACAATCCTTTTGAGCGAAAAGGTGTGTAGCCATTTGTCAGTGATTGTAGTAATTATTTACCGATACAGAACTTTGAGAATATAAAATCCAACCTGTCCTCATTCGTCACTTCACCAGTAATCAGTCCCAAATGGTGCAAACACATCCTGATATCCAATGCCAGCAAATCGCCGGGTAGTTTATTGTCAAGTCCATTGCGCACATCCAGTAATGCACGTAACACTTCCTGGAGTGCAGCGTAATGCCGCGAGTTCGTGATTACAGTGTCTTCGGTGTTAATGTTGCCGCTCATTACTTTGTCTACCAGTGTATTTTTAAGCTGGTCGATATCGTTGTGGTTGCGGGCAGATATGAAAAGGATGTTGGGGATGGCGGCAAACTTTGCAGTGGCGCCAGGTGTGATATCTGTTTTGTTGCCTACGAGTAAGTAGTTGATATTTTCGGCTTCAAATGCAGTGACCTGGTTTTGAATGTCGGCTGCACTGTACTCGTTTACATCAAACAGGTAGATCACTAATCCGGCTTCACGCATTTTCTCGAGCGACTTCTGTACGCCAATGCTTTCAATGGCGTCTACACTTTCGCGGATGCCTGCCGTGTCGATAAGGCGGAACAAAACGCCTTTTATGTTTAATACTTCTTCAATGGTATCGCGCGTAGTGCCGGCTATATCGCTTACGATGGCACGGTTCTCGTTCAAAAGGGTATTTAACAGCGTGGATTTACCTGCATTGGGTTTGCCGATAATTGCCGTGTTTACACCATTCTTGATCACGTTACCCATGCTGAAAGAATCGATGAGGTGTTTAACGGTGACGGTCGCTGATGTGACCAGGTCGAAAAATTGCGTGCGGTCGGCAAATTCTACGTCCTCCTGGCTGAAGTCCAGTTCCAGCTCTATAAGGGCGGAGAAGCGGATCAGGTGTTCGCGTAATGCTTTTAACTCCTTCGAAAAACCACCGCGCATTTGTTGCATAGCTGTTTGGTGCGATGCGGCGGTATTGCTGGCAATAAGGTCGGCTACTGATTCGGCCTGGGTAAGATCGAGTTTGCCATTGAGGAAGGCGCGCTGTGTAAATTCACCCGGCTGCGCCATACGCGCACCGGATTGTATACAGGCGTCTATAATCTGCTGTTGTATATATGGAGAGCCGTGACAGGATATTTCTGTAACGTCTTCACCGGTATAAGAACGTGGGTTCTTAAAAATGCTCACCACTACTTCATCTATCGCTTTACCTGTTTCCGGATGCAATAGTACACCAAAGTGCAACGTATGCCCCGGCACGGTTGTAAGATCTTTCGCCGGGAATAGTTTATCTGTAATTGTAATCGCCTCCACCCCGCTTAACCTTATTACCGCGATAGCGCCTATTCCCGGTGCTGTTGCTACTGCAACTATTGTGTCATGATGCCCTGGCAGTTTACCAATCATAATATTCTTAATGAAGAAACGAAATTACTATAATAACTGTAATGACAGCGCATGGGTTGTAAGCTCTATAAGGTCTATAGATTAAGCAAATAATAAATCAGTATTTTTTTTAATCAATGTGACACAAAAGATGTAAATGTTACCGGATACTAAAATTTTTGTTAAGAATTGACCGATTTAATCCAAAAATTTACGATTTTTGTCTTGATGGTGAAAAATTACAACAAAAGTTTAACGCAGCCGTCTTGTCTCTGTTGAGGCAATTGTATATGAGAAAGTTTGTGAGACGTATCGTTTATGAGAAGTTAGAACGTGAGTAATTAAAAGTGAGCAATAAGCAGCTGTCGTTATTTATTAATAGAATAACCGCATTGTTTCCTTTTCTAAACCAGAATTTAAATCGTATTACAGCAATTAAGAGATTGAGGGAAAAAAGTTTATGAGAGCAAGCAAGCTTATTTAACAGTAAGTAAACGTTGTCTGTACATGTACAGCAAACCGTCCCTTTTTACAAGTTTTATTTATGCGTAATGTTACAGTGACCGTCACTGTAAAGGCACTTCTATAAGCGAGTCTTCATCTATACCAGCTTCTATACTTTGTTTATAGGGTTTCCTACTATCTATATTAAATCTAAATCAAAATCTACATGAGGCAAAAATTGCTTGGTTTTTTCTTAATGACGGTGCTACAGGTTACAGTGGCATTCGCGCAGGACAAGAAGGTAACTGGTAGAGTTACCGACGCCAATGATGGAAGTGCTATCCCAGGCACCTCTGTAATTATTAAAGGAACTAATTCCGGCACCCAAACTGATGGTAATGGTAACTTTTCCCTTACGGTTCCACAAGGAAAGGAATTGCTGATACGTTCTATTGGTTTCGCCGAGAAAACGATTACAGTAGGCGCTTCCAATGTTATTAACATCATACTTACCGCTGAATCAGGCGACCTTAACGAGGTGGTGGTTGTAGCATTTGGTAAGGCTAAGAAAGAGTCACTTACCGGTTCTGTATCGGCCATTACTGCCAAAGATATTGAGAAGCGTCCTGTTACTAACGCCATGAGCGTACTGGAAGGTGCTGCTGCTGGTGTACAGGTAAACAACACGACCGGTCAGCCTGGTTCATCGCCTTCTATACGTATCCGTGGTTTTACGACTGTTAGCGGCGATGCCAATAACGCGCCGCTGTACGTAATTGATGGTGTTCCTTTTGCAGGCAACGTTGCCGACATCAACCCTAACGATATCGAATCTATTTCTGTGCTGAAAGATGCGGCTTCTTCTGCATTGTACGGTGCAAGGGCTTCTAACGGTGTTGTTATTATGACCACCAAAAGGGCCAAAGGTGCAGATGGTTCTATGAACCTGGTAATTAACCAGGGTGTTTATGGCCGTGGTATTAAGGAGTACGAAACTCTTAACCCCAACCAGTACATGGAAACCATGTGGAAAGGTTACAGGAACAACCTGCGGTCTACCAACCCAACAGTGTATCCTACAGATGCTGCTGCAGGTGCTAAAGCTACTGCCAGCCTTATTTCTGACTACTTATACCTGAATATTTACGATCAGCCGGACGGCGCGCTGTTCGATGCGAATGGTAAACTGGTGGCCAATGCTAAGATCCGCGACGGTTACAGGGGTGACCTCGACTGGTTTGATGGTATGGAAAGAACTGGTTACCGCCAGGATTATACCCTTAGCGGTAGTGCCCGTAGCAAAAAGAGCAACCTGTACTACTCGCTGGGTTACCTCGATGAGAAGGGTTATGTAAAAACTACCGACTTCCAGCGTGTAACAGGTAGGATTAATGCCGATATACAAGCGAAGGAATGGATGAAATACGGTTTCAACATCGCCGGTTCTCACCAGAAATCAAACGGTGCTCCTGGTACTACCGGTAGTTCAGGATCTATCGTAAACCCGTTTTATTTCGCAAGAAATATAGCGCCTATCTATCCTATATACCTGCATGACGAAGCCACTGGCGGCTTTGCACTAGATGCGGATGGAAACAAACAGTTTGATGACGGTACCAGCTCGCGTAACCAGTTGATCGGCCGCCACACTATCTGGGAAAATGAACTGAACCAGGACAGAACGATCAGGAACACCCTGCAGGGTCAGGTTTTCATTGATGTTAAATTCCTGAAGGATTTCACTTTAACCCTTAAAGGCGACATGAACGTTCGTAACAACGATAACAATACATACAGCAACGCGATTATTGGCGATGGTTCCGGTAACAACGGCCGCGCATCTTCAGAGAACTACCGTTATAAAAATTACACTGCACAGCAATTGCTGAACTGGGGCAAATCGTTTGGCCAGCATAATGTAGATGTATTAGTAGCGCACGAGAATTATTATGATAGCTATAACTACCTGTATGGTTATAAAACTAACCAGACTTTTGCAGGTCAGCCCGATTTCTCGAACTTCACCCAGATTACTAACCTTGATGGTTACAGGGTAGATTACAGAACGGAAGGCTATCTTGCCCGCGCCCGTTACAATTTCAATGAAAAGTACTACCTCGATGGTTCTTACAGGAGAGATGGAACGTCTAAATTCTTTGAAGATTCTCGTTGGGGTAACTTCTGGTCTTTAGGTGGTAGCTGGTTACTGTCAAAAGAAAACTTCTTCCTGCCGCTTACTAACGTAGTAGATTACGCTAAACTGCGTGCTTCTTACGGTGAAGTTGGTAACGATGCCGGTGCTGATACGTATGCCTGGATGGCTTTGTACACCCTGGAGCAGAACGGTAACTCTGCAGCGCTCTATAAAATACAGAATGAAGCGAAGAACCTCCAGTGGGAAACTTCCTCTTCTATTACAGCTGCCCTCGAAACCCGTATTTACGACAGGGCTAACATCGTTGTAGAATACTTCGATAAACGTTCTCAGAACCTGTTGTTCGACGTAAACCTGCCACTTTCTGCAGGCGGTACTTCTTCTGGTACAGCTGAATCGGTACAAACGGCTAATATCGGTTCTATCTCTAACAAAGGTATCGAGGTTACTTTTGATGTGGATATCGTTAAAACCAAAAACTGGAGATGGAACGTTGGTGCTAACGCAACCTGGATGAAAAATGAAGTGGTAAAACTGCCTAAAGAAAATGCCGAAAACGGTATTATCACTGGTAACTACAAACTGCTGAAAGGTCACGGTATCTATGACTTCTGGACATACCAGTTCGCTGGTGTTGATCAGATGACAGGTAAATCACTGTACCTGGCCGATGATGTTGCATTTGATCCTAAAAACACCGGTGGCGCCTGGTTTCCATACCTGGTAACGATCGGCGATAAAAACTATACCACTAATAATACGTACGCTAAACGCGACTGGAGCGGTAGTGCTATTCCTGATGTGTATGGTAGCTTTTCTACCGGTTTATCTTACAAAAGCTTTACCCTCTCCGGTATCTTTACTTACTCTATCGGCGGTAAAACTTACGATGACTCTTACCTGAGCCTGATGAGCATGTCTGGTTCTGTTAGCAACCTGCATAAAGATCTGCTGAAAGCATGGGACGGTATTCCTGAAGGTATGACTGAAACTTCGGCCAACCGCATCGATCCTGATGGTATTCCTGTGGTAGATTTCTCTAAGAGCATACTGAATAACGGTATGTCTACCCGCTTCCTGCAGAACGGTTCTTACTTCGTGGTAAAAAACATTGCACTAAGCTATAGCGTACCCTCATCACTGCTCAAAAGGATCGATCTGAGCTCTGTACGTATCAACGCAGGCATTGAAAACCTGGCCACCTTCACCAAACTGCAGGGTATGAACCCACAGCAGTCCTGGAACGGTAGAAGCGTAAACGCTTTCGTAACGCCACGCGTAATGTCTGTAGGTGTAAACATTGGTTTATAACAAAAAAACTAAAGAGAAGATGAATAGGATACTAAGTATAGGTTTACTGTCTGTTTCCCTGCTGGCCGCTTCGTGCAAGAAGGATTACCTGGACACTACACCAACAAACTCTACCAGTACTGCCACTGTATTTGCTAATACTGAAAATGCAAAAGGTGCGGTTAACGGACTGGCAAAAATGATGACCCAGCAATACCTGAGCTCACAAGGCTTTAACGGTGAGGGTACGATTAAGATGTACTACGGCAACTACCCCGGTAACCACTTTTTCGTAAACCTTTCTGGTTGGGCTGCGATCATTAACTCTACTTATAACGAAAACGTATCCAGCATTTACCTGTACTACCCATGGTATTATTATTATAAGATCATCGGTAACGCAAACGCTATCATCGCTAACATTGACGGTGCTACTGGTCCGGAAAAGGATAAACAATTCATTAAAGCGCAGGCTTACACTTACAGGGCCTACAGCTACATGATGCTGGCGCAACTGTACGGCAACAGGTGGTCTGATACCAACAGTGGTGCTACCAAAGGCCTGGTGTTAAGGGTCGATCTTTCTACCGGTGATTTGCCTCAATCTACCATGCTTGAAACTTATGAGCTGATTTATGACGACCTTGACAAGGCGATCGAGTTGTACACAACTTCTGGCAACGCAAGGACTAAAAACTACGAAGTGGACGCAAACGTAGCGTACGCCATCTACGCCCGTGCAGCACTCAACAGGCAGGATTATCCTACCGCAGAGTCTTATGCTGTAAAAGCAAGGACAGGTTACGCACTAATGACTAACACCGAGTATAAAGCTGGTTTTTCCACACCTAACCAGGAATGGATCTGGGGTAGCTACGGTGCCTCTGATGAAACACTGTACTTCTACTCTTACCAGTCTTACATCGCTTACAACTCAAGTGCGTCGGCTGTAAGAACTACGCCTAAATGTATCAGCCGGGAACTGTATAACAAAATTCCTGCAACGGATATCCGTAAAGGTATGTTCCTTGACCCTACCGGCTACACGTATACTACTGCTACCGGTGCGGCAGGCGCGGCGTTAAAAACAAGGGCATTTGCTTTGTATCCTGATATTTACAGCACTTCTTCTGCATTCGCTTATATGCAGTTTAAAGTGAAAGCAAACGATCTGCCTGGTGTGGGTAACCTTAACCACTTCCGTTCTGCGGAGATGTACCTGATCGAAGCAGAAGCCAAGTATTTCCAGACTAAACCAGCAGCTGAAGTTCAGGCGGTATTGAACGCACTCACGGCCACTTCAGGTCGCGATGCCAGCTACAACTGCGTGGCAACTGGTACGGCGCTGCTCGATGAGATCAAAACTTACCGCGCCATTGAACTGTGGGGCGAAGGTTTTGACTGGTTCGATCTGAAACGCTGGGGCGATCCTGTTGTAAGGCATGATTATGCTGGTGGTGGTAACTTCCTGTCTGTACTGGCACTTACCATTACTCCGGAAGCCAACAACAAATGGACCTGGAAAATTCCGTTGAAAGAATCTGATTACAACGGAGCTTTAGAATAGTATACTAATTTGATTTAATATAGTAATCTCCTGGGTCTTTTGGCCCGGGGGATTTTTTTTTGCCCCATGTTGTAAATACTGTTGAAGTGTGCGACGCAACGGGGGCTTAATCGATATCCGCCGCCTGGCTCACTATTATATTTAATAGAAAGGCCTGCAGCGATGCAGGCCTTTCTTATATCGAGTCAGGTTGATATCTCCCTACATATTCCCGGTAGCCGCCGGGCGTTATGCCTTCTACTTTCTTAAACACCCGCGTAAAATAGTTTACATCGTTAAAACCACACATTTCACTGATGGTACGAATATCCTGTCCGCCGGCAGTAAGCAGCTGTTTGGCTTGTTTTACCCGTTCGTTGTTGATGTATTCGAGCGGACTGATACCAAATTGTTCCTTAAACCACTTAAAGAACATGTTTCGGCTAAGGTACGCCTTGCGGCATAACACATCCACTGCTATTTTTTCTGACAGATGCTCGTGTATGTAGCTGAGTACAAAATGAGAGCGCGTTTCGTTTGTGCTGATGGTACGTTCTGCACTCACTTTGTACATCCGCTGGTTTTGAATCAGCCTGATGAGTAGTTCCTTTATAGACAGGTCGGCGAATATGTTCTTTGTTTTGTCGGAACTGCTGCATACACGGATGATCTTATTAATAAGATCGGTGATTTCCGTGTTGTTGGAAAAATGGTACTGCGAAAACTGTAAATCCCAGGGCGTGTTTTCGTCGGGACTGTTATTATAGTAGTTGTTGAGATACGAGAGGGTGTCCTGCATGTAACCTTCATCCACCGCCAGTGCCATACACTGGGTAGGGGTGTCGGTCGTAGACTCCGGGAAGTCGATGTGCATAGTTTCATGTGCCGGAATAATCACCGTTTCGCCGGGCAGGTAGTCGAACGCGGGATCATCGTACAGGTGCATTACTTTTTTACCCCGCATCATACTGGTGATAACGAAATCGGAAAAGGCCAGGGGGAGGTGCCACGCTGGCTGGTAACATTCAAAAATGTTCAGTTCACAATTCTTCAGATTAAATACCCGCCTGTTTTCCACCAGGGTCTGCAACTGGTGGGGCGGTGTTAAATCAACGTTCTGCAGGTAGCTTTTACGCGGCATACTCGGGCATAGTTTGTGGTCCTGATGAATATATGATACGTACAGAAAGTTACAAAATCAGGAGTACAATTGTGCTATAAAAAGATACGATTGTTAGCGCTGGTAGTCATTTTTACGTAGCGCTAAATGTCGGATTAACAAGCCTTTATTCTTAGTAAGGGCGGATCAGGAGTGTTGCCCGTTACAATTATTCTATACTCTTTTTCGCATCGGTTAACTTAATTTTAGTTGTATAACTAAATAATAGTTGTTTAACTGGATTATTAGTTATACGTTTGTTGCACAATAGATGAACATGGAACCTCTGAATCATACAGAAGAACAGATCATGCAAATTCTCTGGCAACTGGAAAGGGCTTTTGTGAAGGATATACTGGAGAAGATGGATGATCCGAAGCCGCCCTATACTACCGTATCCTCGATCGTTCGTAACCTGGAAACGAAGGGGTATGTAGGCCATAAGGCGTATGGCAAAACGCATGAGTATATACCCCAGGTGAGCCGCGAGGAATATGGTAAGGGCAGTTTACAGAAGATGTTAAAAAACTATTTTAACGATAGGACTTCCAATCTTTTATCCTTATTAATGAAAGAGCGCGACCTGGATAATGAGGAGATTCGGGAGTTGCAGCAATTGATTGACGCTAAAAAGAAACAGCCATGACGCTTTTCATTACCTATTTGTTATATAGTTCCGGCAGCCTGTTGTTTTTCTGGCTGGTGTATAATGCCTGGCTGCGTGATCTTAGCTTTTATCGCTGGAACCGCATTTACCTTTTAGCCTCCCTGGTGATTTCGTTGTTAGTGCCACTGGTGCAGAAGCCGGTGTTTACTATTTATACTCCGCAGGTTGCCGCTGCTGTTGTGCCGATGGAAGGCGTAGCGGCTCATAGCGAAATACCCGTTTCGCCCGTCCGGTCGGCGGTTCCTGACGTGAGTGTTCAGTGGGATAACTGGGCGCTGGTCATTTACCTGGCAGGTGTTACCATTGCCTTTATCATCTTCGCAGCAGGACTGGCTAATATTGCTCGCACCATCCGCAACAGTCGGCACGAGGTACTGGGAGGGGTGAACATCGTGCGTACTGCACGGTTAAATGCATCTTTCTTTCACTACATTTTTATACAGGCGGGCATTCAACAGGAAGAGGAGGAGATGATACTGTTACATGAAGCGGCGCATCGCCGGTTGTGGCATAGTGTGGATACAATGATGGTAGAAGTGGCGAAGATCGTTTTCTGGTTTAATCCATTTATATACCGACTCGGTAAGGCTTTGAAGGAGGTACACGAATATGAGGCCGACGCCCTGGTGGCAGGTGCTGTGCCCGCCACAGATTACGCGGAAATGCTGCTCCGCTTCAGCGCGGGGACATCCCATAATGCCCCGCTGTATAATCTTTACAGCAAACATCCGATAAAAACGCGGATCCAATTTTTGTTCACAACTAAATCTAATAACATGAAAAAGGCCTTGTACCTGTTTGCGCTGCCCTGCCTGGCGCTCTCTATTTCCAGCTTCTCCATTGGCATTGCTGATAGCCGGCCAATAACTACTATTTCCCGTAATGCGGTCGAATGGACATTGCCTGAAGGCGCTAAATTTCAGGAAGATGCAAATGTTATCACCCTGCAACTGGACCTGCGCACACTGCTTGGCAAAGATGCTAAGGCGGAAGGTTTCGATCTGCTCCTGCAAAATGGCTGGGACGATGTGGTGAAAGCATTTTTCAAAAACGGTTGCTCCGTTTCCTATGGCACAAAACAGGTGGGCGACCAGCTGGAAAGTCTTAAAATAGCACTGACTAACGATAAAAACGGGTCCTCTTCAAGCGCCACCTACAGAATAAAGGAAATGGTAGATAACCATTATTACCTGCAGGTTACCTACAACAAATCGAACAGCGAATTGTCCGTACGCAGCGACAAAACCGCCGTTATCAACTAATATATCATTTCAGATACAGGAAGCCCGGGACGCCATCGTTCCGGGCTTTCTCTATTTTAGGCCGCCATCCATGTAATAATGTGGTAAGTATTAAGGGGATAAGGGCTCTTTAAGGTACTTAGGGTCACTGCCCGGCAATCATCTTCCAATTATGGAATTTTGAGCGGGATAAGTGAGAAGATGTTTTATATTGATGTTTTAAATATGCAGATGAAGATGTTACATTACCGGAAAACGTTGCTCGTGGGGCTTATAGCCGCATTTTCAGTAACACAGCTACAGGCCGCGGGGCCTGTGGGCTTAAAATGTGAGTACCTGGTAAACCCTATCGGGCTGGACGCACAACACCCGCGTTTTACCTGGAAGCTGGACGATAAACGCGCCGGTGCCCGGCAAACGGCCTACCAGCTGTTCGTTTATACAGACGCGATGGGCAGCAAACTGCTCTGGGAAAGCGGTAAAGTCAATAACAGTCATATTCTTGCTACCTATAATGGCAGCAACCTTACGCCTTTCACCAAATACTGGTGGAAGGTGCAGGTTTGGGATAAAGATGGAAAAACAGCTACTTCTCCCCTTGCCAGTTTTGAAACAGGGATGATGGGCACGGGTAACTGGAAGGGCGAATGGATAAGCGATACAGAAGATGTAGACCTTAAGCCTGCCGCGTACTTCCGCAAGGTATTTACGGCTGGTAAAAAGATAAGCTCCGCCCGTGCTTACATCGCGGTGGCTGGTTTGTATGAGCTGTACATCAACGGTAAAAAAACAGGCAATCACCGCCTCGATCCAATGTACACGCGTTTCGACAGGCGCAACCTGTATGTAACCTACGATGTTACGTCGCAGTTGCAGCAGGGCAACAACGCTATAGGCGTATTACTTGGCAACGGCTGGTACAATCACCAGTCAACAGCGGTATGGGATTTTCATAAAGCGCCCTGGCGTGCCCGTCCGGCGTTTTGCCTTGATTTACAGGTAACTTATGCCGACGGTACTTCAGAGATAATAAAATCTGGCCGCGACTGGAAAACAGCGTTAAGCCCGGTTATTTTTAATAGTATTTATACGGCGGAGCATTACGATGCGCGCTTAGAATTGCCAGGATGGAATACCGCCACGTTCAGCGATGCCGCCTGGAAACCGGTAATTGCCCGCAAAGCGCCATCGGGCAATATTGTTGCCCAGGCTATGCACCCGGTAGAGAATGTAGAAACTATCCCGGCGAAATCGATCCGTAAGTTTAACGATACTACTTACCTGTTCGACCTTGGCCGTAACATCTCAGGTGTAAGTAAAATTAAAGTGAGCGGACCGGCAGGTACTGTTATCCGTTTAAAACACTCCGAAGATCTCAATAAGGAGGGCCGTGCCGACCTCGCAAATATTATCGTACACTACCGCCCGAAAGATAAATCCGATCCTTTCCAGACGGATATCTTTATCCTGAATGGTAAAGGCGTGGAGGAGTTTATGCCACGGTTTAACTACAAAGGTTTTCAGTACGTGGAAGTAACGAGCAGCCAGCCACTAAAGCTGAGCAAAGAAAGCCTTACCGGTTATTTTATGCACAGCGCCGTGCCGGTAGCTGGTAACGTAACCTCTTCCAGCAATATGATCAATAAACTTTGGTGGGCTACCAACAACGCATATCTCTCCAACCTGTTCGGTTACCCTACCGATTGTCCGCAACGTGAGAAAAACGGTTGGACGGGCGATGCGCACATTGCGAGCGAAACGGGTTTGTACAACTTCGATGGTATTACGGTGTACGAAAAATGGCTGGCCGATCACCGCGATGAGCAGAAGCCTAACGGTGTATTGCCATCTATTATTCCCACCGGCGGCTGGGGCTACGATTGGGGTAACGGGCCCGACTGGACCAGCACCATCGCTATTATTCCATGGAACATCTACCTGTTTTATGGTGATAGCAAACTGCTGGCCGATTGTTACGACAACATTAAAAAGTACGTAGACCATATCACGGACATCAGTCCTTCGGGCTTAACTACCTGGGGCCTGGGCGACTGGGTGCCGGTAAAATCTAAAACGCCGGTGGAGTTTACTTCTTCCTGCTTTTATTATAAAGATGCGGTGATATTGTCTAAAGCGGCTAAGCTATTGGGTAAGGAAGATGATTACAAGAAATACAGTGAACTTGCAGAGAAAATAAAAACCGCATTCAATAAGAAATACCTGAACGAGTCGACGGCTATTTATAATGCCGGTGTACAGACAGAACTCAGCTCCGCGCTTTACTGGGGCCTGGTGCCCGAGGCGTTTAAGGCCCGCGTGGCCGCTAACCTGGCTAAACGTGTAGAGCAGGATAAGTTCCATCTCGATGTAGGTTTGCTGGGAACCAAAAGTATCCTGAATGCCCTGAGCGAAAACGGGTATGCGGATGTTGCGTATAAAGTAGCTGCACAGGAGGACTTCCCTTCCTGGGGGTACTGGATTAAGACCGGCGCTACCACCCTTTATGAAAACTGGGACCCGCATGCTGCTTCCGATTTGTCGCGTAACCATATTATGTTCGGTGAAATTGGAGCATGGATGTACAAGGGCCTGGGCGGTATTATGCCCAACGAAGCCGGGCCTGGTTTCAGCGAAGTATTACTCGAACCCCATTTTGTAACAGGACTCGATCGCTTCGAGGCGAAACATGACGGACCTTATGGAACGATCGTTTCTTCGTGGAAGAGAACAGCGGGCGGTGTTACCTATAATGCAGTAATTCCTGCTAACTCCACGGCACTGATACGGTTAGATGTGCCTGCTGGCAAGAAGTTGTTCAGGAATGGGAAGGAGGTTGCTGTGGCGAATGAGTACAGAGTTGATGCGGGTGCTTATACATTTGATATTAAATAGACGGTGTATACCGAAATAAAATGAAAGAGGGACGGTGTATATACCGCCCCTCTTTTTTTATTGCTGTACTGCATTGATGCTGCTTTAATGTAAACGCGGTGTATACACCGCCAATACAACCTATCATCACTTCCCCAACCACTCCTTAAACCCCGGAACCCTGTCCCTGCTCACCTCTAACTCTACCTCCGGTGTGGGATGTAACTCCAGCTTCAACCGCCCGCTAAACCAGGTGTGTATACAGCGAACACTTTTAATGTTCACTACCAAATGCCTGCTTACCTTGTAAAAGTTATCAGGAGGCAGTTGTGTTTCCAGTGTGGAAAGACTGTCTTCCATCAAATGTTTTTTACCGGTGAAGTCGAGTGTATACGCCAGTTTACCTACTGCGTACATGCAGGCAATTTCACTGGTGTTGATGTGATACATATGCTGGCCGGTCTTCACTAAAAAGCGGTCTTTGTAGGTGGGGGGCTGCAGTTGTTGCAGCAGTTGTTCTATCTTATTTTCCAGCTGGATGTTTTGCCCGAAAAACTGCCTGAACTTCTGCACGGCCTGTTCCAGTTCCTCCGCATTCAACGGTTTCAGCAGGTACTCTATACCATTGCTCTTGAACGCCTGTAACATATACTGGTCGTACGCGGTAGTGAATATAACCGGGGCGGTGATCGTAGCCTGGTTAAAGATTTCCAGGCTTAAGCCATCGGCCAGTTGCACGTCCATAAATATCAGGTCGGGTTGCGGGAACACGGAGAACCACTTTACGCTTTCCTCGATGCTATCCAGTGTGGCCAGTACTGTTATATCGCTGTTCATTTTCTCCAGCAGGTTGCGGAGTTTTTTGGCGGCCGGTGCCTCATCTTCTATAATAACCGTGCGGATCATGCTTCAGGGAATAAGGGTAAGGTAACGATATACTTGTCCATGGTAGTAATACAGGTCATTTCCTGGTTGGCCAGCAATCGTATGCGGCTGTTGATATTCTCTAAACCTTTGCCTGTAGAGATAACCGGTTGTTGTTTTTTCTGCAGGTTGTTAGTAACGGTAATCCGTCCGTCCAGTGCTTCGATGTTTACCAGCAGCGGTTTTGCGGTGGATGCAATGTTGTGTTTTATCGCATTTTCTACCAGTAGTTGCAGGGCAAAAGGTATTATTTTTTTAGCGTGATGGGAGGGTGGTATGTCGATCGTAACACTAAGGCTGTCGCCAAAACGTGTACGTAATAGATAAGCATAGGCTTCTAATAAGTCCAGTTCCTCTTTTACGGTGATCAGCGTTGATTCCGGCATTTCCAGAATGTAGCGGTACAGCTTCGCAAGCTGTTGTATAAATGGTTCGGCCAGTTGCGGGTCGTCCTGTACGATGGCGCTGAGGGTGTTGAGGTTGTTGAAAAGGAAGTGCGGATCTACCTGGCTTTTCAACGCTTTTATCTGCGCCATCAGGCTTTCGTTTTTCAATTCTTCCTGCCTGGTTACAGATATTTTTAACTGCCGCATGTAATATACAATTTCGTACACGCTCGCTACGGCGATAGTATTAACGATGCCCATCACATTACAACCCGGCCCATACCATATTTCATCCTTTGCCCAAAAGGGCGGCGTAACGCCATTAAGGTTGGCTACCATCAGGGTGTATATCAGCATGGCGAAGCCTGTAATAAATATGCGTTTGCGCGAATCCTCAAAAGCTGGATATCTTCTCCGGAGCCATATCAATATCATCCGGTTACCCAGCCAGAATACCGCAGTAATAAGGGTGGTGAACACGAACGACTGCCACACATAGTACGGCGGACGGTGAAATCGGGCGCCCACGTAGATAATGGGGGTAATAAAACCCAGCAGGGGAATACCCAATATCAGGAACCAGGTATCATTAAACCCCAAAGCCTCGCGGACGCTTTTTTTACGCATAGTTAGAAAGTAAACTGGTAGTTAACGTTAGGGAAAAAACCTATCTGGTTAATGTCCGAAACCGTACCGGTGGTGGTATTGATCCGTTTAACGTAGATGTTCTTTTTAGCCGTCACATTCTGGAAATCTATAAAGAATTTCTGGGTAGTACGACCTATTTCCCAGGTAAAAGACAATTTCACGTCCCACCGAAAATAAGGGTTATAACGCAATGTAAAAGGTTTTGTTTCGTCGTACACAGCGTAACCTTTTTCCACTGTTTCCTCCACATTAAACGGTGTGTACCACTGTCCACCAGCCAGCGACAGTTTTGTATCTATACCCACATTAAACCCTGGTTTCACTTTCCATTCTTTGCCCGTTAAGAAGTTAGTAGCATACCGGGAGTTGAAGGCGGTGTTGCGCCATACCCTGTCGCTCGGGCGGTATTTGGAATTAAACACGCTTTGTGTAAACAACAGGTAAAATCCTTTCTCCAGGAACTTCTCCAGTGTTAATTCGATCCCGTAGTTCTTACCCAGTCCTTTGTTCACGAGTTCCGCTTTGTCGGGGAAGCCAAACTGGGCACCGGTATTCAACATGCTAAAGGGGCTGGATTGTTGTTCAACAGGCACATCAAATATATGCTGGTAGTAAGTTTCTACTTTGGCACGGAACTTCTGGCCGAGGTTTACGTCGTAACCCAATACAGCATGCAGGCTGCGGCTAAAGTCCAGTTCTTTATTGGTAAGCTGGCCTTCTGTTTGCCTGAAATATACTTCCAGCGGCTGCAACTGGCTGTGCAGACCCACGCCCATGCTTAGCGCATGGCCCGCCGTACTGGTGTATTTGATGTTAAAACGAGGTTCAACGGCGTAGGCACTGTTCAACATAAAATATTGAGAATAAACACCTGTGTTGGCCGTAAGCTGGTTCGAAAAACGATGTTGCCAGTTTACCCAGCCTCTTATCAGGCTGGTAGATTCATCCGAGTCAAGATCTTTCGACATGGCAGAATCCCCGTCCTTAATATACGACTGGTCCAGCGAGAGGTTCATAAAGTCGCCCGCCACACCGGCACTCAACTGGTTCCGGGGCGAAAAGCGATGTTCGAGCTGATAGCCCACACTGGTTTTCAACTGGCGCGTGCTTATTTCTACCGCCTGTTCTGCCGGTTTATCTTCTGCTACAATGTATTCATTGGCCACATTGGTCGCCAGCGATACGGCAGCAAAAGCACGACCAAAGGTGTTAGCGTTAAAGTTGTAACTGTGTGTAATGCCAAGCACGCC
Source organism: uncultured Chitinophaga sp. (assembly GCF_902168175.1). Lineage (GTDB taxonomy): Bacteria > Bacteroidota > Bacteroidia > Chitinophagales > Chitinophagaceae > Chitinophaga. The sequence continues at coordinate 121,885 of NZ_CABHOU010000041.1, forward strand.
TGTACCTGAACGGTACTTCCTGTCGCGATCTGCATTGTCGCTACCATAAAGCCCCGTCGTATCCTCATCTGGCCCGAAATGTATTTTGCTGGTACCACCTACTGCGAAAATATTAAAGGTGCCCGCTTTATTTGTAGAGATGTGAATTTTTGCATTGATATCCTGGTAGTAAGGAACGGCAACACCGGTGCCTACATTCGCACCCAGCGCATGTGCCAGTGCCACGGTGGAATAGCGGTAGTCGAGCAGGAACGAGGCTTTACCGGGTTTGCCTAAGGGGCCTTCTACGGCTGCTTCGAATCCATTAAAACCTACTTCGGCCAAAAATTCATACTTATCCTTGTTGCCATTCCGCAACCTTAAATCAAACGCCCCGGCCAGTGCATTGCCATACGGCGAAGGAAATGCGCCTGTCATGAAGTCGGAACTGCGCAGCGTGTTGGTGTTAAGGATCGTTACCGGCCCGCCGGAAGCGCCCAGTGTGTTAAAGTGGTTGGGGTTAGGCACATCAACACCCTCGATGCGGTACAATACGCCGGCAGGAGAGTTGCCACGGATCACGATGTCGTTGCTGGCATCGTTACCACCTACTACACCCGCAAAGTTTTGCGCCATACGCGAAGGATCGTTACGACTGCCTGCATACCGCATCCCCTCTTCCATACTCAGTTGCCGAGTACTAACCTGTGATAGGGGATTGATCGCATCTTTTTTGTTCTGCCCCGTTACCGTAAAGTCTTTCAGGTTTACAATACGTTCTGCCAGTGAAATTTCTAATACAGTTTCCTTACCTGCGTTTACCTCTATGTTATGAAGTGTTACGGCTTCGTACCCCATGAGGGAGACCTGCACGGTATGCCGGCCAAGAGCAACCGCATTGATGCGGAACTCGCCTTTTTCGTTGGTGGTGGCGCCGGTATTGTTCAGTTGAACAGTAACGCCCGGGAGGGGACTGTGTGTGTTACGGTCGGTTACAACACCCTTTACAGTTTGGGTGGAAAGTACTTGCTGGGGGAAGCTGTGCAATGGCAATAAAAGGCCAAGCACCCAAATCAATGGTTTCATCTCTTTTTTTCGCAAAGGTGGCCCTAAATGGGGGGCGGGGCAGGTGTTATGGCGTGAGTCGTAGAAAAACCTGCATGAAATGACAGAATGTACTGTGAAAGGAATAAAGGCCGCCGCCCCGGCGAAGGAGGCGGCCTCTATTTATCGCCTTCTATTGTGGCGGGGCAACCGCCGTTTGAGAGTTAACTATGGGCCAAATCCCCGGCTGCGGGAAACTAATGCCTTTGTTTTTGCCTTTCACCTGCGCGTCCTGACCAAAGTAATACAGCGGCCAGCCTTTGTAGGTAAGCTGTTGTTTGCCAAATACATCTATCACCGCAAAATCGGCGGCGTTAAGCGTGGAGGGCAGGCTTTTTAAACTTGCCTGGTAAATAGGCCATACCGGGTCATTGGAGAAATCGTCTTTGGTAAAATTGTTCTTTTTGAACTTATCGTTTTTAAAACCATACAACGTGCGACCATAAGCATCGTTGAAGTATTGCACTACTTCCTGGCCTTCCACGTAGGTGCTGGTGTACTGTTTGCCATTGTGGCCGGTCAGCTGGTTGTTCATCAGCGTAATGGTGTAATCGGGTTTGGCCACATACCATAACTGGTTTACGTTTTCGCCTTTTACATCGGCGCTGGTGGCATCAGGTTCGTAGTAGTACAGTGGCCAGCCCTTATAGGTGGTTTGTTTAGTACCATCGGGCCGTGTAATGGTGGCGAAATCGGCAGTGGCCAGCGAAGTGTCGGCCTTTAACGTTTCTGCGTAAAACGCGGGCCACACAGCCGCACAGCCGCCGGTGCAGGTTGAATTGTCTGATGTGTCTTTCGTAAAATAGTACAATGTCATTCCCTTCGAATCGGCCAGCACTTTTCCCAGGTTAGCAGTCGTTTTTACCGTGATGTTCAGTTTTTCGGCAGGTGTTGCTTCATTCTTCGAGCAGGATATGCATAACAGTCCCGGCGCCGCTAAGGCGAGCATTTTTAATAGCAATTTTCGCATGTTTAGATGGTTTGATGTTGAGAATCCGCAATGGTATACGCAGGTAACGGGGGGCGGGGTTGCTTGTGTTTTTAGAAGCAGGTACATAAATTGCAGTAAGAAGAAAAACTGATACCATGTCCCGCACACTTTCACGCAGAACTTTCCTGGGTTACAGCCTGGGCATGGCAAGCGCCAGTATATGGCTGCAGGCGGCAGGCTCCGTGCGGCAAACAACCGATTCGGTGATCGCCGTAAATGGCCCCCTGCGCCCCTCGCAGCTCGGCGTTACCCTCGTACATGAGCATGTGATGGTGGATTTTATCGGTGCCGCCGAAATCAATAGCGACCGGTATAAAGAAGACGAAGTGTTTAATACGGTGTTGCCCCATTTACAGTCGTTACGCCGCCTGGGCTGCGAAACCCTGGTGGAGTGTACGCCCGCTTTTCTCGGGCGAAATGTGCGCCTGCTGCAAAGGCTGTCCCGCAGTTCCGGCATCTGCATCCTTACTAATACCGGGTTGTATGGTGCCGGTAATCATAAATACCTGCCAGGTTACGCACAGGCCGAAACGGCAGAGCAGCTGGCCATCCGTTGGATTGATGAATGGAGGAACGGTATTGATGGCACCACTATAAAACCGGGGTTCATTAAAAGTGGGGTAGATAACGGGCCGCTGAGCGATATGCAACGTAAACTGGTAGAGGCGGCCGGACTAACCCATTTACAAACGGGGCTTCCGGTTGGCATACATACCGGTAACGGCACCGCGGCACTCGAAGAAGCCGGTGTTCTCAAAGAAACAGGTGTACCGCTCGATGCCTTTATCTGGATCCATGCACAGAACGAAAAGGACCTTTCTTTCCACGAACGCCTGGCCCATGCCGGTGCATGGATATCGTTCGATGGCATCTCTAAAACCGCTGCCAACGATTACCTGGCTATGTTAAAACACATGAAGCAACATAGCCTGATGGATAATGTCCTCATTTCCCAGGATGCCGGCTGGTACCATGTGGGCGAACCTGGCGGCGGCAAATTCCGCGACTATAATTACCTGTTTACCGGTTTCCTGCCCTTACTCCGCCAAAATGGCTTTACAGAAGCCGAAATCAAACGCATGATGGTCGAAAACCCTGCCCGCGCTTTTACCATCCGTAAACCACCCAGTTTAAGGCTTAAATAAAAAAGCGACGGTGTATACACCGCCGCTTCACGCTATTACCAATGTCGTTAAAATCAGCTGCCTGTACGGAACATCACTTTTTCTACCACCACCCCAATTTTCTTCACCGCACTATTATCGCTGGAAAGTATCTTATCGCCCGTTACCTGGTCGTACAGTTTGTTGTCGCCGGAGCGCACTGCCTTTAATAACAGGTACACGCCTTTGTTGTCGAGCTGCCCGCCCTGCCAGCTGCTGATCGTTCCGCCATCCGTCCATTCGAACGCGTTGAAGCGGAAGTTGCGGCCGTTCATTTTCACCAGTTTCTCTATCGGGTCGCCCACTTTAATACCGAAGGGTGATTTCCATTTCGCGTTCTCGCGGCTAAAGGATACAATTTTAGCGGTATCGCCCAGGAATATCAACTCCAGTTCATTGTCTGTATCAGGAAACACATAATACGCCTTGCCAATATCGTTGCCTGAAAGGTCCTGCGCCATCCGTACCGCTATGTTAGCAGTACCGTAGGCCTGCGCCAGTTGCTGAGGGTTTGCTATTTTAAATATATCGCGCACTTCCCAGTTAATGCCATCTTCGCCAGTAGCTGCCGGTGCAGTAGCCGCCGCAGGTGTTGAGCCGGGAGTCGCTGTGGCGGAGGTTGTTTCTCCGCTGGTTGTAGCGGTGCTGGCAACGGCTGTACTGGTTTCTGACGGTGTTGCTACGGGGGCGCTTACACGCCTGGGCAGGGTAAAGGTCACGCCGGGCTTGTCTTCCGCCAGTAGTTTGGCCTGGTCCTTAAACTTATTTACGGTATAAGTGGCAATGGGAAACACATAGCTCGACTGGATATCCATCGCCCTTAAATTAGCGATCAGCGTTTGCCGGTTACCGTTGCTGTATTGGAAAAGGTACTTCAGCGTGGCGTCCAGCGCGGTCGGGTCCTTTTTCAGTTCCGTCATGGTTTTATCTATCTCCAGTCCGCCTGCACCGCTGCGGCTCATTTGTTCGGCAATAAAGCCAAACAGCGAGTCGTTGGGTTGCAGGTAACGTACCGCCGACTTGTCCGAGAAATCGTCGATTTGCTGCTGGGTTAACTTCGATTGTGCACCGGCCAATAACGGGAGTATAAGTAGTATTGATGCTAAAATCCTTTTCATTGCGAGCTAGTTTAAAAATCTGAATTGCGTTCTTCGTGCGCACACTGCACTAAATTAGGCAATATTTGGCGATTGCCATTGCGGCAAGTTCCTGAATAAAACGGTAAAAAGCCCCGGATTATTGGATGCCGGGCAGGTCGTCCTTATTATCCCTGAAATACCGGATCATGGTGCCGTAATCGAATTTCCGGGTAAGGCCTGTCAGCGACTGGGCAATCCTTTTTGCCTTGGTTTGTTCCGTTTTCGCGCTTTCTATCCACTTCAAAAAGTATTCCCGGTGCGATCGGGTCAGGCTGTTAAAAAATGCAAGGGCTTCTGGTTCATCCTCTAAACACATCATAAATTCCGGCGATTTGATCGGCTCAGGGTTCGTGTCCGCTTCGAGCTGCACCGTAATTTTATCCCCCTTCCTTTTACCCGTACCTTTCCGCATTGCCGCGTTGATGGGCAACATAAAATCCCCCTCCCCAATGGGCAGTAACGCCACTGCCTCAATCGCAAAGTCGTCCATCAACCCCTTTACCCGAAACGACTTTTTACTGCCCCCGCTTATCTGGCTGGCCACCTGAGCCGGGATAATAATAAACGTCCAGCCGGTTTTATCGCCGCCGCGTTCGTCCTTTTTGATGATGGTGTTGTACTTGATCATATGGCGGGTTAAACTTAGGTATTTTATGGAAATTGTTCGCATAGTTATAAAAAGGGGGGACAGGCGGAAGTACTATTATTCGGCCGCCGTTGTGTCACTCCCTTCAGCGGCAACTCCCTGGGTGATGCCCGCTAACGCGGGCATACAATAGAATAATAGGCGTAAGTAGGGAGCTTTCGTTGCAATGAAATGTCGTACCGCCTACAAACCTAAAAGTCACTCCTTTCACCGGCCGTAACAACATTGGACATATAAACTTCTATCCACCCCTTGCTCAATAGCAGTGTCGCAATCACACCCGCATGTCTAAAACATGCTTCACCGTCCGCTCATCCTCCGCTTCACCATGCTCTCACCATACTTCGTGCATACTTGCAGCATCCTTTATACATCCTTTATAGGTTACCCGTAGTTAACCCAGGTTTAAGCCATAGATATTCCATTCCTTTTAAGATATGGCTCATATATGGGACATATATGGCTTAGATATGACTCATATATGGGACATCTCTAAAGGACCCCTACAGGATGCACGATACATCCATGAAGAATGGACGTTCAGAAGTGAGGTTTTCATCAACAGGGACATAACAGATAGCATTTTACCATTTGTGCCTGAACTACCGCCGGTGTATAAATGGCGTATGCCGTACACATAGTTCGTAAATCCTTACCAGACGCAGCCTTCATGCTTTATCGATTAAGCAATGTTTGCTAGATAAGATCTTAACAAAATTTTGTGAAAAGGTTAAAATCGGCGTACTCCATGTTAAAAATTGCGTATATTGAACGACAAAGGAATTCTAAGTTTACCTTAAATGTATAAATGACAATTAATGTCCGAAAGGAATCAACCAATGGTTACGAGAAAATAGCAACATTCCACACAAGATTTGTAAATCGATTGCAATAGACGAATAGGTATAACACGTTAAAAACTGAAATCAAAGTAGAAGTAAGCAGAAAAGACTCGGCCGGCTGCGGGCTGAATCTGACACTAATCGAACCTTTCACGGAGAAAACATCGTTATGAAGAGATTAATCGTCCCTTAATTTCCCCGTCGACCAAACGCAGAAAAGAGAATTCTGAGCATTCCCTGCCTGGATTGCCGTCATCAAACTGATGTTTGGAGATGGTGTGCCCTGAAGCGCCTGCCAGTACCTGAAATGAAATCATTTATCTAATAATACCACGTGCCATTATGAAGCTGTGTTTACCAAAAACTGCTCCTTACCGTTTCTTACTCATGTCGGCGATGGGCATCGCCGCTGTGCCACTGGCATCTACCGTAAGCCGCGCTGCTAACAGCATTGCTGCTACGGAAATGGCAGTACGACAAGATTCGGCTACCTTTTATGGGGGCGTTCTTACCGACGATAAGGACGTACCTATTGCGGACGCTACACTTAAAGTAAGGCGTTCGGGCTTTACCGCGCAAACAGATGCCGGTGGCAATTTCAAACTCAATGGCCTCAGGGGCGATGCTGTAGATGTAAGTTACGGCAATGCCTTCCTGGCTACATTTGTATTGGGTAATGAAAGCAGCGTACGTTTTGCAATCAGTTCCCGCAATCTTGCGCTTAACCGTATTAAACCAGTGCGCTTCAGCAACCTGGTTACTGCCGCCCCGCATCTTACCGCCGCTTCTACCCAGGCGGTGTATACAGATGATATTGCCCGTATGACGGTGCCTTCGTTAAAGAACGCACTGGTAGGTCAGTTCGCCGGACTTATTACCAATCAAAGCTCTGGTCAGCCGGGTTACGACGAGGTGTCGTTCCAGGTGCGCGGCCGTTCGCCTATTGTATTGGTTGATGGTGTTCCCCGTCCGGTAACAACTTTCGACCTGGAAGAAATAGAATCGGTTACGCTGCTTAAAGATGCACTGGCTACTGCTATGCTGGGCGTCAGAGGTTCGAACGGCGCACTGCTCGTGTCTACCCGTAAAGGTACACCCAGCCGCCAGCAGATATCTTTCACCGCACAAACGGCTTTCCAGAAACCAATGGGTTTGCCGGAAGGCCTGAACGCTTTCAATTTCGCTACGCTTTATAACGAAGCAAGGGCTAACGAAGGTTTGTCGCCGGTGTATACAGCTGACGACCTGCAGAAATATAAAGACCATTCCTCTCCTTTCACCCACCCGGATGTAAACTGGGCAGACCAGGTGCTGCGTAAGTCATCGCGCTTCGACCGTTATACGTTAACGGCAAGGGGCGGTAATAAATTCGCACGTTACTTCGTGGCGCTGGAGCACTTTAACCAGACGGGCGTTTTCAAAACCCTGGACAGTAACCGCTACAGCACCAACACGGAATCTAAAAGTTATGTGATCCGCTCTAATGTGGACATCAACGTGACCTCTAAGATCACTACCGGCATTAACCTGCTGGGCAGGATATGGACGGTGAACGAACCCGGATCTACCAGTCCTACCGTTGTTGCAGCGGTTACGAACACACCTAACAACGCTTACCCTGTTACGAACGTAAACGGTACGCCAGGTGCTTCGCAGCAGTTCCAGAATAACGTATGGATCGAGTCTACCGGCCGCGGTTACCGCAATAACTACCGCCGCGACATTATGGCCGACGTGTACCTGAAACGTACGCTTGATGAAGTAACGCCGGGCCTTTGGGTAAAAGGTATGCTGGCTTACTATTCTGCCGCGTCGGAATGGATTATGAGGACTAAAACACAGGCGTCGTTTAAAATGAATATCTCACCTGCCGGCGATACCAGTTACCAGCAGTTCAGCACCAACTCCACGATGGGTAACAGTAACAGTATGGAGTATGTTCGCCGTTCTACTTACCTCGAAGGATCGATCGGTTACAACCGCGTGTTCAACAATACACATGGTATAGATGCGGTAGTACTGGTGAACAACGATGCACAGGTAACAGATGGCGACCTGCCCTACATCATTTTTGGAGGTAGTGCAAGGGTGGCGTACAACTACAAACAGAAGTACGTGCTGGAAGGTACGCTGGGCATCAACGGTTCTAACCGTTACCCACCGGATGGTGATTATAAATACGGCACTTTCCCTGCTGTAGGCGCCGCCTGGAACCTCGACCGCGAAGATTTCATGAAAAGCGTTCCATGGATCACTACCCTTAAACTGTTTACTTCTTATGGTAAAACAGGTTGGGATAACCCGGGGTACTTCTCCTACATCCAGCGTTACTTCGATGGCCCTAACGTGTACTTTGGTACCAGTGCCGGCGGTGTGTTAACAATGGTGGAGCAGCCTTTGGCGAACGAAAATATCACTTTCGAGAAAGCGAAGAAATTTAACGTTGGTATACAAACCGCATTGTTCAACAACCGGTTGGGCTTTAGCGCCGAAGTGTACGACAATAAGTTTTATGACATGCTGATGGTGAAGGGCAGGAACACTACTATCCTGGGTAACACTTATCCTTCAGAAAATATCGGCCGTTACCGTTACAGTGGTTTGGATGCAAATCTGAACTGGCGCGAAACACGCGGCAAATTCTCTTACTACGTGAATGTGAACGGTGGTGTAATTAACACCGTATCCCAGTATACAGATGAAGTATACCGCGAGTACGACTGGATGCGCACCAGTGGCCGTATGATCGGTCAGCGTTTCGGATATAAATCCGACGGATTGTTCCAGACGATCGATGAAATTAAAACCTCTCCAACGGTACAGGGTTACAACCCGCAGCCCGGCGATATCAAATATAAAGACCTCAACGGCGATGGTGTAATTAACCAGTTCGACGTTGCCCCTATCGGTGTTCAGAAACCAACAATAAGCCTTGGTTTTAGCCTGGGCGCTAACTGGAATGGTTTCGACTTCAATGCACTGCTGCAAGGTTTGGTAAACCGTGACTATTACCTCGACCAGTATTATTACGAGTTCCAGGGTAATGGTTTTAACCAGGCCTACAGTCAGCACCTCGGCCGCTGGACGCCGGCTACTGCTGCTACAGCTACTTATCCCCGCCTGAGCCTCGATAACAATATCAATAACGAAGCGGCTTCAGATTACTGGCTGCGCAGTGGTAACTACATGCGTTTGAAAAGCATAGAGCTGGGTTATTCGCTGCCGGCATCGGTGATTAAAAGGGTAAGACTTACTTCCGCCAGGGTGTTTGTAAACGGGTTGAACCTGCTTACTTTCTCTGGTTTGGACAACAGCCTCGATCCGGAAGCTTTCTACAATGCTTATCCTCTCCAGAAAATGGTGAACATAGGCATCAACATTAAGCTGTAACTGAAGCGGTATCTCAATTTTGACTAAGAAAAAATATGAAAGATATGAACAGAAGCGTTTCGATTTGCCTGTTTACCCTCGCGGTACTACTGAGCTTTTCCGCCTGTAAAAAAGAGGAAACCGAGCCAAAGGACTGGATCCTGGACGACCTAGTGTGGGACGAAATGGATAAAAATGCCACGATCGCTCAATGGGTATTAAACGATGCCTACAACTATATGCCCACCGGGTTTAACCGTATTGGCGCTAACACCGGCGACTATCTGGATTGTGCCGCCGGCGATGCCGTGCCTTCACGCAATAACCGTCCGATAGAAGCATATACGAATGGCAGGGTGAGTGTGGTAAACAATCCCGATCCATACTGGGGTAGCAGTTATGCCGGCATCCGCAGGTCTAATATCTTCCTTAAAAATATAGATAAAGTACCCGCCCCGGCATTAACCATCAGGTATTGGAAAGCAGAAGCCCGTTTTTTACGCGCACTGTTTTACTTCGAACTGATGAAACGTTACGGTGGTGTGCCATTGATAGGCGACACACTTTTTAAACCGTCAGACAACCTGCAGTTACCCCGTAACACTTTTGCAGAGTGTGTTGATTACATAGTAACAGAGTGTGATGCGGTAAAAGACAGCCTTCGCCCGGAGTCGGCACTTACCGATACAGACTGGGGGCGCGTACCTAAAGGCGCTGCCATCGCACTGAAGCTGCGTGTACACCTGTACTGTGCCAGTCCGCTGTTCAACGGTGGCGGTATAGAAACTGATCCCGTAAAGAAAGCACTTACCGGTTATCCTACTTACGATGCCACCCGCTGGCAAACGGTAATAACTGATTATGAAGAACTGAGAGGGCTGAATTTTTATGAACTGAATGCCAGTTTCATCAATGTGTTTATCACTAAACGAAACAAAGAGGTCATACTCGCAAAACAGTCGCCTAACGGTGCATCTGTAGAAACCAATAATGCCCCCATGGGTTACGGAACGCCCGCTTTAAGTAACGGTCTTACAAGCCCTACGCAGGAACTGGTAGATGCGTACCCGATGGCGAACGGTCTGGGAATTACAGAAGCTGGTAGCGGTTATAATGCCGCTGCTCCTTACACAGGCAGGGACCCGCGCCTGGGCTTCACCGTATTCTTTAATGGTATGCAATGGTTAAAACGGCCGGTAGAAACCTGGGAAGGTGGCAGAGATAAACCGGGTGGTATTTCGGTTCAAACCAGGACTGGCTACTACGCCCGTAAGTTTATGCCTAACCTTGCCACGAACGATACCTACGGTTCGCAGAGCCACAACTTTATATTGTTCCGCTTTGCAGAAGCCAGGCTGGCATATGCTGAAGCGCTGAATGAAGTGAACAGGGTTGAAGATGCAGTGAAAGAAGTGATAGAGATCCGCAAAAGAGCGGGTATTACTGCCGGCACTGGCGCCCGTTACGGCATTAAAACCGGTATTACGCAGGCGGAAATGAGAAGCCTGATCATGAACGAACGCAGGATAGAACTGGCATTTGAAGAGCAGCGTTTCTGGGACCTCCGCCGCTGGAAAACAGCAGGAACGGAACTGAACCGCACCGCTACCGGGATGAAGATTACCAAACAGACCAATGGTACGTTCGTGTACGAAAGGGTGCCGGTAACTACGTTCACTTTCCAGAACAGGTTGTACCATATGCCCATCCCGTACGATGAAACGACCAAAAATCTGAAACTCGTTCAGAATGAAGGCTGGTAACGCATTGAAAACTGACAATACAAAACATTACGATATGCAAAGAATTATATCATTCCTCACTTTACTGCTGCTTTCCAGCTCTTTTGCCTTTGCGCAAAAGCAGGTAACCGGCGTAATTAAGGATAAAGACGGTCCCGCAATAGGCGTGGCCATTATAGAAAAAGACGTGCCTAATAATGGTGCCATCACCGATGTGGACGGCCAGTTTAAAATCACATTAAAAGGCACCAGTGACATACTGGTGGTGAAGGGTGTGGGTTATATAACGCGGGAAATTACCGTGGGTGGCCGCAGTGTGATCGAAGTGACCGTTGAGCAGGACACGAAAGGCCTCGGAGAGGTAATTGTAATTGGTTATGGCCAGCAGCGTAAAATTACGATGACCGGTGCGGCCAGCACCATTTCAGGCAAAGAGATCCGTCAGAACCCTTCGGCGAGTTTGCAGAATACGCTGGCAGGCCGCCTGCCTGGCTTTACTGCCCAACAGCGCTCTGGTCGCCCGGGTGGCGATGGTGCGGACTTCTTTATCCGTGGTATCAGCTCCTTTAATGGTGGCAGTACCCGCCCGCTGATCATTGTAGACGATATCGAGTTTACATATGACCAGTTTGCAAGACTGGACCCCAACGAAGTAGAGAGCTTAACTATCCTGAAGGATGCTGCTACCACCGCGGTATATGGTGTTAAAGGCGCTAACGGCGTAGTAGTGGTAACCACACAGCGCGGTAAGTCTGGTCCTCCCAAAATCTCTGTACGTGGCGAAGGTACCATGATGCAGCCTACACGTATGGCCTCTTACCTCAATTCTTACGAAGTAGCCAAACTTTACAACCAGGCCAGGAAAAACGATGGTCAGCCTGATAGATGGACTGCCGAGGATATTGAACTGTTCCGCACCGGCGAAGATCCTTATGGTCACCCGGATAACGACTGGAAAAAACTCCTGTTTAAAGATTATAGCAAACAATTACGTGGCAACCTGGACGTTGCCGGTGGTACCGAAAAAGTAAAGTACTTCATTTCATTAGGTTACCTGTTCCAGGATGGTCTTGCAAAAGATTATGCTTCTGAGCAGGGGGTGAATAACAACTACTTTCACAAAAGATATAACTACCGTTCTAACCTGGATATGAAGCTGACCAATACCCTCGATGCCCGCATCGACCTGTATGGTAACGTTGGTCAGGTAAATACGCCGCAGGTAGGCAGTCCTTTCGGTTATAACGATGTGTTCTATGACTATAGCACTTTCCGTGTTACTTCGCCTATGAACTATCCCATCAAAAACCCGAATGGAACATGGGGTTACAGCAACTGGCAGATAGAGCAGGGGCCGAACTATAACAACGCGCCGCTCAATAACCTGATCGGCCGTATGTCGATGTACGGTTACAACCGCACTTTTGAGAACAACATGAACCTCATTGGTACGGCTAATCAGAAGCTGGATTTCATTACAAAAGGGCTGTCGTTGAAAGGTACATTGGCGTATACTTCCAACCACTCTAATAACCGTAACGTAAACCGCGATCTGTTCCCATCTTATATCTATAACCCGGCTAATGATACGTATACGCCGAAAGATCCGAATGCACTGCGTAACAGGCGTTTCTTCGTGAACTACTCACCAGGTTCTACTTACAGGAACCTTACTATGCAGGCGATCATGAACTACGATCGTACTTTTGGCGTGCATCATGTGTATGGTTTGGCATTGTATAACCAGAATACGGTGTTGCAGTTCAACAGTACAAATGAATACAGCTTTGTACCCAACAACTTCCGCGGGTTCACCGGCAGGTTAGGTTACGATTACAAAGACAAATACCTGGTGCAGTTTAATGCTGGTTACAACGGTTCCGACAGGTTTGTATCCAACAAACGTTATGGCTTCTTCCCGGCTGCATCTGCAGGATGGAATATCTCTGAAGAAAGTTTCTTTGAGCCGGTTAAAACGGTGGTGAGCAGGATGAAAATCCGTGGTTCATACGGATTGGTTGGTAACGATAACCTAGGTTCTTTCCGTTACTATTACCTGCAGACTTACGCCAATAACAACGGCGCGAGTGGTCAGCAAACATCTTTTGGTACTACGCATAACGGCTACACCGGTTTGCAGGAAGGTACACTGGGTAACGATAACGTAACCTGGGAAAAAGAAACCAAAACGGACGTAGGTCTGGAGCTGGAGTTCTTTAACGGAAAAGTTTCCTTCACCGGTGATTACTTCTACAACAAACGCAAAGACATTATTACCAACCGTGGTGGTGTGTCGCAGGTGTTTGGACAGGGCCTGCCGCCTACCAACTTCGGTATCATGGAGAACAAAGGGTACGAGCTGGAGCTTACTTACCGCAATAAAATCGGTAAAGACTTCTCTTACTCTGTTCGTGGTACTTATTCTTACGCCCGCAATAAGATACTGGAAATGGATGAGGCTGTACAGGCTTATCCATGGATGCAGCAAACCGGTAAAAGTGCCGGACAGATTGCGGTATACCAGTGGACCGGTCACTATTACACCGACGAGGCAGATATCAAATCGCGTCCAACTACGCCTATTAAAGCATTCCCCGGCGACCTGGAATATAAAGACCTGAATGGTGATGGTATGATCAATGAGTCTGACAGGGCGGTGAGCGGCTTTCCTAACCTGCCAAATACGATTTACGGCGCGCAGGTAGGTTTCAACTACAAAGGTCTTTCGTTTAACATGTTCTTCCAGGGTGCGGCTAACTTCAACGTCCGTGGTGTGTCTGAATCTATCCAGGCATTCTCTTCCAACCTGCAGGATATTCACCGTTATGCATGGACACCGGAGCTGGGCGACAAGGCGCGTTATCCTAAGTTGAGCCTTGTGTCTGACTTAAATACGCCAAACGCCTATCCTTCCACCTACTGGTTCGTTCGTGGTGATTATATAAGATTGAAAAACGTGGAACTTGGTTATACACTGCCAACTGCCTGGGCAAGAAAAATTGCACTGTCTGATGTTCGCGTATATGCAAACGGCACCAATCTGCTTACCTGGACCAAATCGGCCAGCCGGTACGAGTTCGATCCGGAAGTAGAGTCGGCAAGAGACCGCGTGGCTTATCCTCCGCAACGCATGTACAATTTCGGTATTAACGTTACTTTTTAAAGGATCAGAGATGAAAAAATTATTATTGATAATTGGAGCCAGTGTAGCCTTTGTGGCCTGTAAAAAGTCGTCGGACTTCCTGGACAGTAAGGTGGATAACAACCTGAACGAAACCACAGTATTTACCGATAGTGCCCGTACCATGAACTTCCTGGCCAGGATTTATTCTGAGGCTACGTTTAGTTTCGTGAAAGGCCGCGGCGCGCAAACAGAATATTCTACAGATGATGCGGAGTACTCATTTTCCAGTCCTACCAACCAGGCGGTAATTATGTACAACGGCTCACTGAGCCCGAGTAATACGCCGGGCGATTTCTGGTCAGTACCATACAGCAACATCAGGGCGATAAACCTGCTGCTGCGTAAACTGCCCACTACACCATTGTCTAAGACTTTACAGTCGAGAGTTTCGGGCGAAGCGCGTTTTCTGCGCGCCTGGTTTTATCATAACCTGTTAAACGCCTATGGTGGCGTGCCTATGTTGGGCGATACGTTGTTTACTATCGATAACATTCCAAACATTGCACGCGGTACTTACGAGCAGGGAGTAGAATATATCGTGAAAGAACTGGATGAAGCGGCTAACCTGCTGCCTCGCCGCGACGATTATCCCGAGCAGGATTACGGTCGCATTACAAAAGGGGCCTGCCTGGCCTTAAAAGCCCGCACCCTGTTGTATGCCGCCAGCCCGCTGTTTAACGGTGGCAGCCCGGCAACCAACGATGTTGAGCTGAAAAAGATAATGGGTTATGAAACCTATAGCGCTGCCCGCTGGCAGCGGGCAGCCGATGCCGCCAAAGCCGTGATGGAGCTTGGCGATTATTCGCTGTACGTAGATAATACCGATCCTGCAAATCCAGGTTTTGGTTTTTACAGGGTATTCCTGATGAGGGTGAACCCCGAATATATTTTCTCGTTTAACCGTGCTGGTAATAAAGACTTCGAAAGCTTTTACCTGCCTACCAGCCGTGGCGGTGCGCGTACCAGTTCGCCTACACATAACCTGGCACAGGCCTTTCCCATGCTGAACGGTAAAGCCATTACCGAAGCCGGTTCCGGTTACGATGCTACAAAACCTTATGTGGGCAGAGAGCCACGTTTTAAGTATACCCTCATTCACCATGGCGCATTGTATTTTAATAATGCCGCCGGAGCCAAACAGGCCATCAATACTTCCGACGATGGTAGCCAGGATGGCTTTAGTGATGTAGCTACCGGTTACTATGGCCGTAAAATGTGCGATGAAAACCTGGCCGCCAATAGCCCTGGTAACACCGAAAGAGGCTGGCCGCTTATCCGTTATGCAGAAGTGCTGCTGAACTATGCCGAGGCAGTGAGCGAAGCCGGTAACCCGTCCCTCGCTTATCCAGAGTTGATCAAAATCAGGACCCGTGCAGGTATACAGCCAGGTGCCGACGGCAACTACGGCATTAATGTAAACATGACGCCAGAACAACTGCGCGCATTTATCCAGAATGAAAGGAGGATAGAACTGGCGTTTGAAGATCAGCGCTGGAACGATATTCGCCGTTGGAAAATTGCAGAGGCGATCAACAATGGGTTTAACCTGCGTATCAGGATTAAAGGCCCTGCCGCCAACTTTACTTACACTGTAGAGAACACGCTGCGCAGGCACGCATTCCGCGAAGCCAATTACCTGATGCCCATCCCTTACGTGGAAACCCGTAAGATGCTGGCATTAAAACAAAACCCAGGTTACTAATTGATTTTTTGGTTGATAAATACAGTCCCCTGCTATCGAAATCGCTCGAACGGCAGGGGACTTTTTGTATCTTAGACGCATATGAAATACATCTTACTACTCAGTTGTTTATTGGGGCTGCAACAAACCCGGGCAGCCGATTATTATGTGGATGCCATTAACGGCAGCGATGCTGCCAGCGGGCTCAGTGAAAAGCAGGCATGGAAAACACTGAAGCGCGTAAATACACAGGTATTTAAACCCGGCGATAAGTTGTTGTTCCGTGCCGGCCGTATTTACGAAGGCCAGCTGAAAGTGCAGGGCTCTGGTAAGGCCGGGCAACCCATCAGCATCAACCGTTTTGGAGAAGGATATAAACCGCGTATACAGGGTAATGGCATCATGCCGGCCGCGCTGTTTTTATACAATGTGGAATACTGGGAAGTGAAGAACATCGATGTATCCAACTTCGGTGCCGAACGAGAGGCGAGGCGTAATGGCATATTGGTGCAGGCCCGCGATACAGGTACTATTCATCATATTATTTTGTCAGGGATAGATGTACACGATGTAAATGGCAGCCTGTTAAAATCGGCAGGCGGCGGTGCCGGTATTATGGTAATGGGGGGCGGAAGAAATATAAAAACGAGGTTTGACGGCCTGGTGATCGAAGAATGTACGATCCGTAACACCGCCCGTAATGGGATCACGTTCACCGGTAATTCTTCCCGATCCGACTGGTTTCCGCATCTCAACGTAATCGTGCGTAAAAATCTATTGGAAGGTATTCCGGGCGATGGTATTGTGCCTATTGGCTGCGATGGCGCCATTATTTCGCACAACACCATGCGCGACTGCCCGCGCCTGTTGCCCGACTCCGAAGCTGCGGCAGGTATATGGCCCTGGAGCTGCGATAACACCGTAATTGAATACAATGAAGTAAGCGACCACAAAGCCCCCTGGGACGGTCAGGGTTTCGACTCCGACTGGAACTGCCGCAATACGCTGATACAATACAATTACAGCCATGATAACGAAGGAGGTTTCCTGTTGGTGTGTGATGATGGCAGTGCAAAGCCATCTTACAGTGCAGGTAACGTGGGTACCGTGGTGCGTTACAATATTTCGATCAACGATGGTTCCCGTACGCAGGGTAAACATGCAGGTTTTTCTCCGGTGATACATTTACCCGGCCCCGCAAAAAACACGCAGATCTACAATAATGTGATTATCGTGCCGCAACGCGAAGCAGGCATCGATAGCTCTATTATCGCATTTGATAACTGGAATGGTTACCCGGACAGTACGCTGTTCGCCAATAATATTTTCTTTGCTTTAACGCCGGTAGATTACCAGGCGTCGAAGGCTACGCGTATTTTTTATGAGAATAACCTCTACTTTGGTTCGCATACCAACGCGATAAAAGATGCCGGTGCCGTAAATGCCGATCCGATGTTCCAGTCGCTGGTACTCGGTGGTAACCCTGGCTGGGAGGCGTTGAAGGGTTTAAAGCTAAAGCCCGCTTCGCCTGCTGCGAATAAGGGCCGGGCTGTGGTGGATAAGCCTGTTAACGACATTTTTGGGAATAAGGTGCAGCCGGGCAGGAAGGTCGATATTGGAGTGCATGAGATGTAGGATATTAAAAAGGGGCGGTGTGTACCGCCCCTTTTTCTTTTATAATTGCGGTGTATACACCGTCATTTACCAACCCAAAAACACCATGCCCACGCCACATATGGTAATACTCGCGCCACCAATCACATGTACATACCGCTCTATCTTCCCCGTTTGCAGGAAGGCGAAACCATAGTACCCGAGTAACACCATCGATACCATCGTTATCAATGTAAAAATGGTAAATACACTGGCGATAAGAATAATGCCCCCGGTAGATTGCTGTACCGCCGGGAATGTAAGTAAGGGAATCAACGGCTCGCAGGGGCCCAGTACAAAGATGATGAACAGGATCCATGGGGTTACTTTAGTGCGCTTCTGTGGGTATACGGGCATTTCGCCGTGCTTATGCTCGTATACATAAACGGAGTTGTCGTCGTACACATCAAAGTGTTTGTGAGCGCGGTTAAGGTAGGCCTGTCTAATACCGTAAATTAGATACAACGTGCCGAATGCGAGCAGCGCCCATGATGCAATGCCTCCCCGTACATCTTCGAGGCCGGTGAGTTTGGAGAGTTGCCAGCCGAGTAAAATACCCAGGAAACCCAGCACAATAGAACTGCCTACATGGCCTATGCCGCATACGATAGTCCACCAGATGGTTTTGGTCAGCGACCAGTTGCGGGCTTTGGAAATGGCAATAAAAGGCACGTAGTGGTCGGGGCCTGTTACAGTATGTAAACAGCTAATACCGATAGCGGTAACTATAAGTGCGCCAATTTCAGCGTTCATCGGTGGTGTTTTGATTGATTAATGTTATTTCATTTCGCCAGATAAGGCCTGCCAGGTTTTGCAGGCAGTCGTACAACTGCTCACCGCCGTGGCCAAGTACGCGGAGTACTACGGCCGGTCCGGCGGCACGGGTAATGCCGAAGGCGATGTTTTCTTCTGCTGCCATTATTGCGCGGATATTGTCTTCGAACAATGGCGCATCGGCGTGCGTGTCCATAAATATAAAAGTGGCCTGGTGGGTAAAACCTTCTAGCTGACCCATGGTGCCGGGCGGTATAACAGCCGGCATCATCAACTGGTTATCTTTTAGTACCAGTTTTCCTGCCATGTATATCTCTGTAAGGTTTTTCAGCAGTTTAAATTCAAACACTTCACCCGATAACTTACGTCCGCAGGTCACGATCTCCCCCCACATCAGTCTGCAATTATTGCCAATGCTGATTTTATTATGCGCTTTAAATACAGAATTTTTATGCGGTACCACCGGGTGAGGAATGTAACTCAGCATCGCGCCATCCTCTAATACTACCTGCATTTGCTGCTGCGCTTCCTGTTCCATTTGAAATATGCGCTGGTACGACTGCGTTTGCATTTCCAGGCGTGTACCGGCTTCGAGGTGAATGCGGATGTCGTATACATCACCATCGAGTATGCCGGGCGAGGAACTCATGAGTGTAAGGTACAGCGCCGGGTCATGGCGGTCGAGGCCAACATCTGCCAGCTTAAAGGGCCGCGTGAAGAAGCTGTCCTTTAGGTAGGTGCGGTTGTTACGTAGCCCGGTTACTATTTTCAGCTCATTGATCATCCTTCGGCGCCTTCCAGTAACGCATGTTGTTTTATCCAGCTAATCACTTTGTCCAGGCCTTCGAGGCTCATTAAGTTCGTAAAAATGAAAGGACGCTCATTGCGCATTTTCTTCGCATCGCGGTCCATTACGCCGAGGTCGGCGTTTACGTATGGCGCCAGGTCAATTTTATTGATCACCAGCAGGTCGGAACGTGTAATGCCAGGGCCGCCTTTACGGGGGATTTTATCGCCCTCCGCCACATCTATTACGAATATGGTTACATCCGCCAGGTCGGGACTAAAAGTAGCCGACAGGTTATCGCCGCCGCTTTCAATAAATATGATGTCCAGGTCGGGAAAGCGCTGGGCCATTTCATCTACAGCTTCCAGGTTCATGCTCGCATCCTCCCGTATGGCCGTGTGCGGACAGCCGCCTGTTTCCACACCAATAATACGTGCTGCGGGCAGCAGGCTATTGCGGGTCAGGAATTCCGCATCTTCCTTTGTATAAATATCATTGGTAATTACACCAATGCTGTAATCGTTGGTCATGTGCCTCGACAGCCTTTCTATCAGGGCTGTTTTACCGGAACCTACCGGGCCTGCCACACCTATCTTTATATATTTTCTTTCCATTTTTTTTATGTTGATGTTAGGACATGTACAGTCTTGAATACAACTGTTCATGCTGCATACAGCGAATATCGAAGCCCGTGTTACAGAGCCCCGTCATACTTTCGTCGGGCTGCAAACCGGCTTTTGCCAGTGATTTTATTAAGGGTTGCAGGCGGAACAGGATGTCCTGCCCATCCAGCTGCCCCAGTGGTACCAGTTTTACATTATTGGTCACCATGCCCACGGCTGCGTTGTAGTAAAACGATACCAGTGCTTCCTCTTCCGGTATGCCCAGCAATTGTGCATACATACCAAAGGCGATGCAGTAGTGTGGTGATTTAATTTCCTTTTCACATAAAGTTGCGAAGGGAAACGGTTGTTGCCTCGAAAATATCTTTATCAGCCTTAAACCTAACTTCTGGCTGGCGAAGCGTATTTCCTTCGGCGTTTTTAACGCCGTGCATTCATCATCCAGTTGTACCAGTTGTTGAAGATTTTGCTGTAAGGTGGCCTGGTACGCAAAGTGAACAAAGGCCGCATCATTGTACTGCAGGTTATACTGTAACATGTTGCGCACGAACAGTTCGGCGGTTGTTGCATTGTGTACGAGTCCCTGCTGTACATAGGTTTCCAGTCCCGCCGAGTGCGTGTACCCGCCAATGGGCAGTGTAGGGTCGGCGAGGTGCAGCAGGCTGCCCAGGTAATGTGCGCTCATTTGGAAGCCAGGTTCATGATTTTCGAGAATAGCGTGCTGCCACCGCCGTGACTATGTGGTGTTACATTCGACTTTAACATGTTACGCAACTGCCGCTCCTTTTTTTCCGGCGCAAACCCCGCTGCCTGCAACCAGCGAAACAACGGCTCTTCGTACGGTATCAGCACTTCTTCGTCCTGCAAAAAGATAGGCAGGTGTTTATTGCCGATCTCATAACAAACAGTTCCCATTTCCACCATGGTGCGCGGTTCTATGGCAATGGCCGTGCAGGAAATGATGTTCACTATAATAACCGTCGTTTCGTCCATGAACAATATGTCGCCCTGTTCCAGCCGCTGGCCTTCCTGTAAAAATTTAATCGCTACCTCTGTGCCGTTTTGCGTACGGAGGCGTTGTATGCGTTTGGGCGCATCAAACCATTCTATCTGCAGTTCGTCTTTCCTGCGGTTACCAATATCAGTATTGGCAACGTTTCCCACTTTCTCACGGATCAGCATATACTTAGTTTAAAACAGGAAATACCTTTGTGCCAGCGCCACTTCTTTAGCAGGCTCACAGGTGATCTTTACACCATCCACCTTCACCTCGTAGTTCTCCGGGTTTACAGATATTTCGGGCGTTTTGTCATTATGGATCAAATCCTTTTTACCAATGTTGCGGCAATCACTTACAGGCAGCAGTTGCTTCTGCAAGCCGTATTCCAGCGCGATATTGTTTTTAATGGCCGCCTGCGATACGAAGGTAACGCTGCTATGCAGTGCCGCCTTTCCATGCGCACCGAACATATGCCTGTAAATAACTGGTTGCGGTGTTGGGATAGAAGCGTTGGGATCGCCCATACGACTGGCGGTGATCATACCGCCTTTAATGATCATCTCCGGTTTTACGCCGAAGAAGGCCGGTTTCCATAATACGATATCGGCCAGTTTGCCTGGTTCTATCGACCCTACATGTTTGGCAATGCCTTGTGCGATAGCCGCGTTGATTGTGTATTTGGCAACGTAACGTTTCACGCGCAGGTTATCGTTATCCTTTCCCTCATCTTCCGGTAATGCACCGCGTTGTTTCTTCATTTTATCGGCCGTTTGCCAGGTGCGCGTAATTACTTCGCTCACCCTGCCCATGGCCTGCGAGTCGGAACTCATGATGCTGAATACGCCCATGTCGTGCAGGATATCTTCGGCTGCAATGGTTTCCGGGCGAATGCGCGAATCAGCGAAGGCCACATCTTCCGGTACGCGTTTGTCCAGGTGATGGCAAACCATCAGCATATCGAGATGCTCGTCAATCGTATTGATCGTATAGGGACGTGTAGGATTTGTTGATGCCGGCAATACGTTGGGGTATTGCGCCGCACGGATAATGTCCGGCGCGTGCCCGCCACCGGCGCCTTCTGTATGAAAGGTATGTATCACGCGACCGTTGATGGCCTTCATTGTATCTTCCAGGAAGCCGCCTTCATTCAGGGTGTCGGTATGGATAGCGATCTGGACGTCCATTTTATCGGCCACGTTCAGTGCGGCGTCTATTACGGCCGGAGTGCTGCCCCAGTCTTCGTGTATCTTCAGTCCCAGTGCGCCTGCTTCTATCTGTTCGGTAAGTGGTGGTTCGGTAGAACAGTTGCCTTTGCCGAAAAAGCCGAGGTTCATAGGGTAAGCTTCGGCGGCCTGCAGCATACGCATGATATTCCATTTGCCGGGTGTAACGGTCGTGGCGCTGGTACCATCTGCGGGCCCCGTGCCCCCACCGATCATAGTGGTAATACCACTGAACAGTGCATGGTCTATTTGCTGCGGACAAATAAAATGAATGTGGGTATCAATACCGCCTGCGGTAGCAATCAGGTTGCTGCCATTATGTACTTCAGTGGCAGCACCTATGATCATATTATGATGCACGCCATCCATCGTATCGGGATTGCCCGCCTGGCCAATGCCAACTATCTTACCTTCCTTAATACCGATATCGGCCTTTACAATGCCCCAGTGGTCGATAATGATCACGTTGGTGATCAGGAAGTCGAGTACACCGTCTGCACGTAACGCGGTGCTGGACTGTGCCATGCCATCGCGCACACTTTTACCACCGCCGAACTTACATTCGTCGCCGTAAACGTTATAGTCTTTTTCTATTTCGATGATCAGTTCTGTATCCGCCAGTCTTACGCGATCGCCCACGGTGGGGCCGTACATGCTGGCGTATTTCGCTTTAGGTATTTTCAGGCTCATGAAGGCGTGTTTTTAAATTGATGTGTTGCCACGTTGTTCATGGCTTTTTCTTTGGCCTCGTTCGTAGTCGTTTCGCCGTTAGCGAGGTTCGAAAATCCGATGGCTTTGCGGTGCCCGCCGAACGTTACCAGTTCTACTTCCTTTGCTTCTCCGGGCTCAAAACGTACAGCGTTGCCGGATGGTACGTTTAGTCGCATGCCGAAAGCCTTTTCGCGATCGAAGTCCATCATCGGGTTCACCTCGAAGAAGTGGAAGTGGGAGCCTATCTGTACAGGGCGGTCGCCGGTGTTCACTACTTTCAGTTTCACGGTAGGCCGTCCTTCATTGGCAATCACATCGCCTGGTTTCAGAAAATATTCGCCTGGTATCATTTGCTGGTATTAGCTGTTAACGGATAGGATTATGTACGGTTACCAGTTTGGTGCCGTCGGGAAAGGTAGCCTCGATCTGTATTTCATGGATCATTTCGGGAATGCCTTCCATTACTTCGTGGCGTTGCAACACCGTAGCGCCATAGTGCATCAGTTCCGCCACGCTTTTACCATCGCGCGCAGCTTCCTGCAAATGACTGCTGATGTAGGCCACTGCTTCCGGGTAGTTTAGCTTCAGTCCGCGCGCTTTACGCTTCGCTGCCAGTTCGCCCGCCAAAAACAGTAAAAGCTTCTCCGATTCTCTCGGTGTTAAGTGCATGATAATTTATTTTATATGATGGTTTTCGCCCCTTAAGTTAAAAAGAAATGAGTTTGGTTGTTAAAAAATAGAGCCATAAATAAAAATGACGAAGCTTTTGGCCTCGTCATTGTCTATTTATCAGTATTTATCATCGTTGATCTCTACCCAATACCCGTCTGGATCTTTCAGGTAAATCTGTTTAACACCATCTACCCTGGTATTAAATGTTTTAGGGGTGCCGGTCCAGTTTTCGTAATGGATTTTATGTTTTTCCAGCACCTTCATCAGTTCTTCCACCGAAGGAACGCTGAAGCAGAGATGCGTGTTTTTATCGTGTGTGGTAATGGACGTGGCGCTTTTGATCAGGTGCAGGTGCCCGTGTTCGCTGATCTTGAACCAGGTATGTTTACCATCGTGAAAGGGCTCGGGAATGGTGTCGATGTTGAGGATGTCGCGGTAAAACACCGTGGCTTTTTCCAGGTCGTATACCGAGAGCGCTATGTGATTCAATACCGGTTTTTTCTGGGCCATGACCGTTGTTGTTGCGGCCATAATGGCCAGGAGCAGTGCATATTTCTTCATAACGGTGAAAAGATACAAAAAAGAACGTAGAACGACATAGGGGCGGTTACCGGCGGAAATTAATTTTGGGCACCAGCGGAGGGATAACCATGGGGCCGCCGCTGTGTCACTCCCTTCAGCGGCCGTAACAACAATGGGCAACGTTCAATACCGGACGTGCCTTGTTGCATAACCGGACGAAATCCGTAACTTAACCAACGTATTATCAGTCAGATAGTAACTGGCATTCTTTGTGCCGCCTGCCCCTAAATCGCCGTATACATTATGTTGAAAAACTATCTAAAACTGGCTTTCCGGCACCTTTGGCAAAAGAGGTTGTACAGTGTTATCAATATTACCGGTCTGGCAATTGGTCTGGCTTGTTTCTTACTGGCGCTTTTGTACCTGCGTGATGAGCGGCAGTACGATCGTTTCCATGAAAAGGCCGCTAACATCTACCGTATTACCGCTACCACTAAAGAGCGGACGGTTGGCGGCACCGGTCAGGTGCAGGGCGCTGCGTTTAAAGCGGAGGTGCCTGGTATAGAAAACTATACCCGTGTAATGGGCGGTTCCATTTACGGCGACCTGGTAGCGGGCAGCACCGTTGTGAAGCAACAATTGCTGTTCGCCGATCCGTCATTTTTTGATGTGTTTTCATTCCGCACGTTATACGGTAATATACAAACGGCATTACAGGAAACCGGTTCGGTAGTGCTTAGTGAGAGTGCGGCCCGACGTTTATTTAACACTGCCGACGTGGTGGGGCGTACATTAGAAATGAGCGCCGACCCATCCGCGCAGCGTTTGGGTAAACCGATGGTGATTACGGCTGTGGTAGCCGATCCTCCGTTTCATTCTTCCATTCGGTTCGATGCGGTATTGCCTTTTCGTTTCATGCAACTTTCTTTTGAAGATTACAGTTGGGATAGTTTTTACCTGGGTACTTATGTAGTGCTGCACCCATCTGCAAAATCTGCGCAGGTAGCCGCTAAAATGAACGCCGCGCATAAAGGCAGGGTGAAAGTAGCTTACGGTTTACAGCCGCTTACCGCCATTCATCTTAACCCGTTATATGAACCTAACAGCAGCATGGAGGCCGGTGTAGCCAATGGAAGTAATCCCCTTTATTCCTGGATATTTTTGGGTATTGCGGCATTTATACTGCTGATGGCGGGCATCAACTTTATAAACCTGAGTATTGCCGGCGCCATGAAACGTGCGCGGGAAGTTTGTGTACGTAAACTTAACGGCGGTTTGTCCCGGCAAATCATACTGCAGTTTTTGCTGGAAGCAGGTTTGCTTTGTTTCGCTGCACTGCTGCTGGCGGTGGTTATTACTTTGAATGCCCTGCCTTTGTTTAACCGGCTAACCGGTGCCTTTATTTCACCGGCAACAGCATTAGATATCAGCTTCTTCGTATACGCTGCCGCCCTGCTCGCCATTATAGTAGTGGTCACCGGCGCTTATCCCGCTGTCGTACTCAATCGTTTTCAGCCGGCCGATATCTTACGCGGCCGTATGCGCCTTTCGGGGCGCAATGTGCTGGGGCGTAGTTTAGTTATCGTACAATTCTCGCTCTCTGTATTCCTTGTGATCAGCACCCTGTTGTTCTACAGGCAAATGGATTATGTACGTACGAAAGACCTTGGTTATAATCCTCAGCAGGTAATACGTTCCAACATTGGCGGTAATGTCGACCCCCTGCCCGTAAAATCATTCCTGCAATCAGAACTAGCAAAAGAGCCCGGAGTGCGCGCACTGGCGTTCGGCGGCGAATACAGCGGCGAGTCGCCCGTTAAACTGGGCGAACAGGAACTACAGGTGAAACATCGGGTAATTGATGAACATTATTTAACGGCGCTCAATATTCCTCTGAAAGAAGGTCGTAATTTCTTTACAGGTGAAGCAGAAGATGGACTGATTGTAAACGAAGCTTTTGTAAAAGCAGCGCGTTTACAATTGCCTATTGGTACACAGGTTCGTATGGATCCCTATCATGGAAATGAAGTAAGAACGATCGTCGGTGTGGTGAAAGATTTTCATTACGGTTCGTTGCGCGAAAGCATACAGCCCCTGCTGATGTTCAAACATAAAGAAGTAGCTACCGGGATATGGATAAGTTATGAACAGGCGAGGCAGCCGCAGGTGCTGGCAGCTTTCGAAGCTGCCTATCGTAAAGCGTTACCCGCGGCATCTTTTGAATACCAGTTCCTCGACCAGTTAAATGCCCGTGAATATGCACAGGAGCAACGCTGGCGTACGATTATTTCGATAGCGGCCATACTGTCGGTGTTGATTT